>JAIQFC010000052.1 GCA_020073465.1 Terriglobia bacterium | reverse complement strand
AAAGACGGTGACGGCGGCCATCTCGCAAATCGCGGACGTCGGAAGCCATGACCAGGCAGCGCGAACCATACCTTGATAGGCCAATACTTCTGAACTGACTCGCAAGAGACAGCCGACTGCAAGCAGCATGAGAGAGCAGAACATCAGTTTGGTACTGAACAGCAGCCGCATTCCTGAAAATGCTGGAAGCACGCGCTGGCCGATGGCAAACACCATCGTAGCCAAGAAGCCGACTGTTAGCGCGTGACGCGACGCCCCCCAGATCCCTGACGAATCTCGGCTCAACGCTGCCCAAAGGCTCAGAAAGGCTGCAATCAACGCCCAGAGGTAGGCGAGTCGCACGAAGAATGGAAAGCTCACGTGAACTCCCTTCACCTTGGCTGGACGTTCTGAAGGTTCGAACAACCGTAACGCAGTAATGGCAGTGACTAACCCTGTGAGGATTAATACCGTGGCGGGCAAAATCGCGCCAGCAAGCGCGAGCAAGACTCCACCTGAATTTAAGGCAATGGCTGGGAGTAGAATCCGTCCACGCACGGGCCGCAAACCAAGAAAGACCGGTAGCCACTTGGCGCTGAATCCCCAGACAAAGGGCACCAAACATCCCCAGGTCTCAAGCACGAGAAACCGCTGATCAAAGTTGGCAGGCACTTCAGGTGACGTACTTTGAAACGCCAGATAAAACGCGAGGCCAACATTGACCAACAATGTCAGCAACAGCCCGAGTGCGCCTGCAATCACGACAAAGACCCATTCGTCTAACGTGGTTTTCCCCGAATCTTCGGCGTGATGGCCCGAGACAATACGGAAAAAGACGAGGAAGGCGGTCAACTCGCAAACCGAAGAGAGTGGAACAAGCACGCGCCAATGCCAAGGATAGACGCTCCCGAGCCAGCGCAGGGCAACACCTGAAGTCCACAGTCCCCAAGCGCACCACACCGGCGTAAGAGCAAACGATCCCATGCGCCGCAGTTTGGGGATTGAGTAGAACCCGATTCCAAGAATGAAGCTACCGATCCAGCCGAAGATCTGGGCGTGGCCGTGTGCCTGAATCCATGCCGGCGAAACCGAATTTGCCGCGCGGTGGCTGCTGATGGTCAGCAAGTTCCAGACTCCGAGGAAGGTCCCCGGAAGTAGCATGAACACCACGCCTGTGCTGATGTACAGCATCAGCATGCGGGACAGCGCCCGCTCACGCGCGGCAGTGATGTCAACGATCTCGCTCGCCTCTAGCCGCCGGCCTGCTTCCCTTTCGATGCGCGTTGGAAGGGTGGACATGGGAGTTCAATTCGCCTTGAGTTATCCTCTTCGTTCAGGCTCACCGCCCTGAGGGTCCAGTTCCCATTCGATCCAGTCTTCACCGAACAACTCAACTGGGTGCTGAGTTCTAATGGTTCCGTTTCCGCAGCGAAGGTCATTAGCTGCGCACAACTTCTCGCACCCCCAGCAAAGACGCTCAGGGTGTTTCGGATTCAGCGCTATTCTGGGCTTAGCCATGCTACATAAATT
Organism: Terriglobia bacterium; assembly: GCA_020073465.1. GTDB lineage: Bacteria > Acidobacteriota > Terriglobia > Terriglobales > Acidobacteriaceae > Sulfotelmatobacter. Next base: position 14,788 of record JAIQFC010000052.1, on the reverse strand, counting down.
CCGGTGAACGGCTCACATCCTGATACTAGATACCACGTGACAGTCAAACGAGGACTTTTGTCACAGACGCGGCAAGGTATCGTCGGTTGCGGAATACCACATGTCTCTCTGTTTTATGACCGGATCATGGTCAACACCATTTTGAAGCGTGTGGTCGCTTTCACCGCATGCGGCTTTTCAGCCGGCAGCAGGACGACGTCGCCTGTTTTCACAGCTATGGGCTTGCCCGCGACAGTAATTTCTGCTTCGCCTTCAACTGCCTGCACGAGGGCGTCGAATGGAGAGGTGTGTTCGCTTAACCCCTGTCCTTCGTCAAAAGCAAAGATGGTCACATTTCCTTTTTCCCGCTTGAGAACGACCCGGCTTACGACCGAACCCTCCTGGTAGTTGACCAAACCCAGCAACGGTAAAGCTTCTGCCCCAGCAATCTCTGAGCGTGCAATTGTGGTTGAACTCATGTTCTATATCCTGCCTTTCCTCATTCTTAGATGTGCTAAGCGGCTCCCAGTACCAACGCCAACGTGCGAGGCGACTTACCGTGCCGCCAGGGGAAACGGAGCCCTCACCATATTGGCGTGACGGGTTCTGGCGACGTTCATGGTTCGCCACAACTCGATTCCCCACCACAGCAAGGCGCTTAATTCGATGAACCCGGTGAAACCGATCAGCGGGTAAGCCACGTTGGGCACGAAATCCGTCAAAATCTGCAAAAGCACTCGTGCGGTACAGCCCACATTGAACAGCAAGAACGGCGCCCACAGTGAGTTCATTCGCTTCGCATCGATTCCCGCCAGGATGGGCACAACGCGCGAAGAGACTCCCAGGATCATCATGCTGATGAAGCCCACGGTGAATGCGTGCCGATGAGAACCCATATACGTGTGCGCGAACAGCTGATGGGTTAGCACCCCGTAGAGTGGAAAGAACGGCATCATGCCGCACGCGATTACCAACCAAACGTAAGCGGCACGAATGAACTTGAAAGTGCGATCCGGCTGCGTCGGCCTCCGGAACACCCCGATCTGCACGGCCAGCAACACGGCCCACAGCGGCATGAGCAGATATGCTAACTCCAGGCCGATGGCGAAATAGAGGTTGTGTGTGGTGAGCAGCAGCACATAGTTGATGATGTTTAGCAGCAGGCTGCCGTTGATCAACCAGAAGATCAGCCTCTGGCGATCATGCACGGGTTTCCCGAGACCATAGACGTGGGGCACGAAGCGCTGGCTCACGCCAGCGATGATCAATGCCGCGAAGCCGAGCAACTGGATGTCTCGTAGCGGACCATCGATCAGCGCGATGCGCATAATCAGGCCGTGCTCGGAATGCGCTGTAGCCTTGGCAAAGAAGAACACGGCTTCCAAGATCGTGCCCAGCAGGAACCAAACGAAAGAACTGGCGATGAACTTTTCGTAGGGGTTGTGCGGTTCGATTGACTGCCGTGCCGTGCGGTACAGTACCAACATGAAGAGCGCAACGGTCGCAATTTCCACTGCACCGGAAAACGCACCAAGCAGGAATGAAACTGGAGTCGGCATCAGCATCTCCCCAGCCATTCCTGCCACGATCCCCGTTCCCAGAAGATAGAAGCTCAGATTCGCCAGGCCCGGGCGCCACAGCGTGGTGTTCTTAAAGCGTGGGAATGACTGATAAGCGAAGCCCATGACAAACATCCCGACCCAGCCGAAGATCATGGCATGGGCGTGGGCATGGATCGAGGACAGGAGATGTAACTGCAGGAAGTTCTTCCCCAATCCGATCTGCAGAAGGTTGATCGCACCCCACAGGCAACCGACTGTCAGCACGATCACTACACCAGCTTTGAAGAAGCGGCGATAAATGTAGTCCTGCAAGCTTGCCTTGTAAACATAGGGCTGCGCGGACGGGTTCTCCATCTCGGCGTTGATCTCGCGCAGGAGTTCATCCAGGTTGGCCTGATGGACTGCAGCAAAGAACCCCAGTGGTTCGCTTGGACCATGCTCGCCGCCACAGCCCTTCAATCCATGCTCGTCGAAAATGCGTCGGGCGCCTGGGCAGAGCTTCACAATCTCTGCCACGCTGGTATTGGCCGTAATCTGACTCATGACGCTATCCCCTTTTCTCCCTCACAACACCATAAAACCGGAGCTGAGAGTCAGCCATGACTTTTGTCACGCTGGAAAATAGCAGCTTCAGCGAATCTATCGCTTCGCTGCCAGCAGTGATGACGGTCTGACAATAACTACTCCTTTCATGCCGGATCCCTCGTGCAACGTGCAAACGTAGCGGTAAATGCCTGGCTCTATAAAAACGCGGGCGTAGGATTGTCCGGGCTGCAGCAAACCAGAGTCGAATGGACTTGCTCCTGAAGGCAGTTTCACGTCTATTCTGGAAAGAGCCTTGCTCTCATCGTCCACTACGTTGTGGATTACCTGCGAGGAGTTCTTCCAAACCACCTTGGTGCCAACATTCACCGTTATGGCCGGTGGCACAAATCCCATGTCAGTCATGCCTACCGTTCCCTGCGCGACTGGCGCTGTAAGCTTGGCCAATGTCTTTCGGATCGCCGCCGCGGACAGCTTGACCGAGCAGTTGGGGGCAAGTGGGTCCAGCGTGTCCACCACAAAACTCGGGACACGCGGATCCTCGACCTCCACCACGCTGCCAAAATACCCGGTCACATGGACGAGACGGTTGGCGTTCTGCGAGAACAACAACGGTCTTGCTTCTACGCGATAGATCTTCGAGGACCCGAGTAATTGCAACATCGCCTTGCCGTCATTGGACAATGTGAGGCACCCGTTCAGTTCCTTGGAGCTTGCTTCGTCTTGCATAGGTGCCAGTTCTGGCGTGTGGCCTGCGCGAGTTAACTGCGCGGGCTTGCCCACATGCGCCATTCCGCTGTGCATGTTCATGTCCGTAGCTCCCTCGTTTGTAGTTGCCACGATGGGGTTGCTGTCCGTGGCTGCTATGGAATTCGTCTGGGGCTCAGTCAGACTTGCTGCAGTGTCAGCCTGCGTCATACCTGATAGGCGAGGCATGCCGGAAGCGGTCGAGTCGAGCGCGGGTCCCGGGTGCATCAGGGTCGCGTTCTCGGCGCCAGAAATCTCAAAGGTCGCCATTAACCCTTTCGCCATCCGCGCCATCGCATGGTCCATCATGGGGAACTGTCCCGGAATACTGGCTTTGAATTCCAGAATCGCGGCTGCGCCGGGCGGCACACTGGCGGTTTGGATGCTCGTCAAGGGAGGAGATGTCAGAGACCCCAACAGGTAATCGCGAGTAAAGATCTCACCTACGACATGCAATGATGATGTGTCATTGGGCCCCGCATCACCAAAGAAGACGCGAACCGTTTCTCCAACCTTTGCCTGCATCGAGTGTGTTTTTGTCAGAGCATCAACTGCTCCGTTGAACACGAAGTACTCGGGGCTTTCCTCCATCAGCTTCGCATCGCTGAATAACTGCATGCCTGCCTTGCCTTTGGCGGCAGTGGTGTAAATTTCTCCCTGCATCACGTAGTACTCGCGATCTACAGTCGCAAGTCCACCTTCGGGTTCGACCAGGATCAATCCGTACATGCCGTTGGCGATGTGTTCGGCAATCATGGGAGTGCCGCAGTGGTAGACAAAAAGGCCGGGGGCAGTCGCCTGGAACGTGAATGTTTTGGACTGCCCCGGCACAGCCTGGGTAAATGCCGCGCCTCCACCTGGACCGAGAGCTGCGTGAAAATCGACTGAGTGCGCCATGTGACTGCTCGCATCGTTTCGCAGGGTGACTTCGACAGTGTCTCCCTGTCGCGCGCGAATCATCGGGCCGGGCACTTTGCCGTTGAATGTCCAGTAGCCGTAAGTCGTGCCGGCCGACGGATCGAGAGTTCCAACCACCTCCTCAGCTATGAGCGTAACGCGAACCACAGCTGGCCTTCTCTCACCAACAACCGGAGGAACATCGGCTGGGTCGCGCACTATGTCAACGATCTTGGTCTGGGTCTTTGCTTGATGTTCGCTGTGTGTGAGTTCCTGTGCGGTCAGAGCAACCGTCATCGGAAAGAGGAACAGCAGCATGCCGACGCTGGCTTTCACGAATGAAATCTGGTAATGAAGGCTGATTCTCATATTTCGTCTTTTCCAGCCGGCCTATCGTTGTCTGCTTTCTGTGTCCGATTGCCGGCTGACCTATACTTGTATCGGGAGGCGATAGACCTCAATGGAGCATTCGTACTATCGGCATAGTCAGTTGTCACAGGAGCAGGTAAATGCTTGAGAGTGAGTTGTTTGCACTGCTCCAAGGAACCACCGACGCGGCATTTGCGGTGACCGAAGAAGGCGAGATACTGTCTTGGAACAAGGCTGCGGAGAAGCTGTTGGGTTACTCCGCTGCCGAAGCCATCCACAAAACCTGCTATGACATTCTGGAAGGCATGGGGGTGTTGGGTACCCGGGTGTGCCACCAGCACTGCAGCGTGGCCGAATGCACGGGGGGGGACACGGAAATTCCCAACTTCGACATGAGTGTCAAGACGCGCGCAGGGGAGCGGTTGTGGGTCAATATGTCTACCATCGTGTTCAATAATCAGCGCACAGGACGCCGCCTCCTAGTGCACATGGCGCACGACATCACCGAGCAGAAGAAGAACGAAGAGCTAATGCAGAAGATGCTGGAATTGTCGAAGCAAGTCAGTTCGCTCGCCGAGGCTTCTGTGCGCGCGGAACCGGCTGCTACCCTGTCCGAGCAAGAGAAGCATGTCTTGCGCCTGTTCGCCGAAGGCAAGGATAGTGATGAGGTCGCCAGCACTCTGGGTATTAGCCCGCAGACCCTCCGCAATCACCTTCACCACATCAACCAAAAACTGCGCACCCACAACCGCCTGGAAGCAGTAATGAATGCGATCCAGCGGAAGCTCATCTAATAGTCCCCCGTACAACTGTCCCGGATTTCAGTACGAACGCTTCATTGTGCGTTTTCCTCACATGCGGCACATTGGTTTCAGCCGGTCGTAACGGCGGGAGTTGCCAATGATTTCCCAATGTTCCAACCCACAGTGCGGAAAACCCTTCCACTACCTCCGCGGAGGAAAGCTCTATCGGTTCGATGTACGGCGTCCCGTGGAGCCGTGCAGGGATATTCCCAATGCGATTTGCGCGAGCAAACCCTCGCAAGCCAGCGTGTTCTTCTGGCTTTGTGGTGAATGCGCAAGCCGATCCTCGCTCCGATTCTCCCTGCGGGAGGGAATTTCTGTAGTTCCCTTGGAGCGGTTTCCCGAGGGTAGCAATCCTGTGGTAACCCGCGCCGTCGCTGCCGAGTGACTTTGCCGAAAGGAATAAAGATATGGCTACACAGTGCGTTACTGCGCAAATTGAGGAATCACCTTATGGTTTGCAACGACTACCGCACCTCGGGAGCTCGCTGCTGCAGGTGTTGATTCCAAATGAAGTACAAAGCATGTGGAAGGAAGAGGCCTGGCAAAAGGATGCTGGTCGCAGTGCCCGAACGCTGGTCAAGTATCCTGATCTCCGTATTGTCTTGGTCTCGATGAAAGCCGGGACCCGTTTCAAGCAGCACAAGACGAGTGCACGGTTCGCCATCTTGATGCTCGCTGGTCATGTACGCCTCCACCTCCCCAATGCAACCGTGGAAGTGCCCAGGGGAGAGTTGCTGGCGCTCGACCGCGACGTATCTCACGACGTGGAGGCAATTCGCCAAAGCACGTTCCTGCTGATTCTTGCCCGGCCCGACCGGAAGAACGAGAAATGCCATGAGTGACTTCATTCACGAATTGAAACATGATCACCACGTGATTCAGCAAGTTGTGGCCGGCATGAGTGCGGTCGCGGAACTGCTCGATTCCGGCAAGCAAGTCGATCCAAGTGTGCTCGCCGATCTCGTGCAGTTCTTGCGAGTATTTGCCGATCAGTGCCATCACGAAAAGGAAGAGCAGCATCTGTTTCCTCTTTTAGCGGCCAAAACCAACGCGAGCACTAGGCGCGAGCTGGAATATTTAGAGCACGAGCATCGCTCGGCCAAGCAACTGGTTGCGCAATTGGCGAAAGTGGCAGCAGTTTACGTCCATAATCCGGAAGTAGTGCGGTACCGTGTCATCGATCTGCTCCAGCAGCTCGTCGAGTTGTACCCAGCGCACATCTGGAAGGAGGATTTTCTGTTGTTCCCACTGGCGCAGCAGAACCTGTCGCCTGCTGAACAACAAGGTCTGGAAGAGAAGTTCGAGAGTGTCGAACGCGAAGTCGGCGAAGACGTTCATGCCGGGTTTGAGATGCTGGCCAAGAAACTGGAGGCCGTTGTCGAATATCGCAATACCGGCGCTTGCCCGCTGTGTTCCTCCGCGGCGTAAGAAAAAGTCTTGCCCTTTATTAAAGGATGGATGGAATCCCTTCTGAGCGCGTATGGCGACAGAAGAGGATCCGTCTACACAGAGTCAGGTCGGGGTCAGAAAGCGGACCTACGCCGCCGACTTGCCACGCTTCGATTCGCGATCGGACCCCAGCTTCCTTTCCAAAGAATCCCGGAGGGCGACCGCATTGTTGTGCTCAGTGTCGTGAGAGCTGTAGAGCAGGGTTACAGTGCCATGTCGAGCAGCCTGTAGAATAGGCTCGATGGCTAGTTCGTGCTCCTTTATTTCCGCTTGATAACGACGCTGGAACTCCGCCCACTTTTCGGGATCATGGCCGAACCACTTTCGAAGCTCGGTACTCGGCGCAACATCCTTCAACCAAATGGCATCGGCAAGCGCCGTCTTCTTCACGCCCCGCGGCCACAACCTCTCAACGAGAAACGTCTTGCCATCATCTTTTCCCCTCGATTCATATACGCGCTTCAGCTTGATCATGTTTTGCCTCGATTCAATCGTCCGTTGGCCATTCGATTTGCGTGCATTCAGGACATTGACTGTCCAGATAATTGAGCCAGGAGAGAACATCCGTAACGTCAGGTAGACAGTCCCCGGTGCCAGTGCGCCACACGGCAAACACCTCCAGAAACCGGTCAGTAATGTAGAGCGCGGCGCCCAGGACCGCCTGCGCGCCACACGCTCCGACCATGTTGTGAACCCGCATATCCGGATCGGATAGAACCGAAACCGGAAAGTGGATCATGCGCCTAAATTCGTCTGCTTGTGCAACGGATTCTGCCAGTACAACGACGACCTCTGAATTTGTCTCCGCGATCTCACCGCAGCGTTTGGCCAAGGCGCTCAACAGAGGGCTGTCGGTAGAATCCTTTGTGCGGCCGGCAAAAAATAGCACCAGATTGCAGCGGCCACGGTAGTCGTATAGGCTCACTTGCTTGTCGTCGCTCGATGACAGCGTGAAATCGGGCATCAGGTGCCCGCGGGTCGGGAGACTCGCGTCTGCTGTTACTTTTGCGCTTCCAATCTCCGCCTGCAGCATGGCGATGCTTTCCTGTTTGACGATCTGCGAGCCCTCTCAGTAGCCCGCAAATTCTTCCGTTCGAACGTCGTCCTCATCGACGCCAACGCCGACGAGCATCTCGCGCATCGCCGCGACCATGGGTGGAGGTCCGGCAACGTAGTAGATCGGCCCCTGGAGAGTTCCTAAATGTCTGGCCAACATCTCTCCGTTAATGAAACCCGTCTCACCTTTCCATTCGCGGCCGGACCGAGCCATTTCGGTCATGGTGGCGATGACTCGAAAACTCGGATTTGTCTTTTCCAAGCCTTGGAGAATATCTAGAAAGGCTGCGTCTTCCGGTCGCCGATTGGAATAGAACAAGTACAGCTTGTGCGCCAGTCGATCGTGATCGGTCTGTCGGATGATGCTCAAGAATGGCGTAATGCCAATTCCGCCTGCAAGAAAAACAGCGGGCTTGTTGGAATTCTTGTGCAGTGTAAAAGAGCCCGTGGGCGAGGCGATGTTGATCTCTGTACCAATCGGCACGGCCTTCAGGGACCGCTTGAACGCCGTCTCGCGCATCCGGGTCGCAAAAGTAAGTTGATCTTCAAACGGAGGGCTGGCGATAGAAAAAGTTCGAATGTTCCCTTCGGAGTCGGTTTCGCGCGGATCAAGCAGTGTAAGATCCGCCGCCTGTCCAGCTTTGAAGGTGAACCCGGAGGGCTTGGCGAAGTGAAAGGCCATGGTGCCCTCGGCGACGCTGCTGCGGTTCAACAATTTAGTTCGGAAACCCGATAAAGGAATCTCTTGAGCGGCCATGAAAGCCTCCTCTGTTGTATCGAGCGTGATGATGCGGCAATCAGCTCATCGCGTGTCGCTCCTCCGCACTTCCTCCCGGCCAGGAAACTGTAATGAGAAATGCACTCTCCTCGAGTGCGTTCACATCGTGATGAATGCCGGATTCCAGGCACATTAATTCTCCGCCGCCGAGCTCGACGACTTGGTCTGGAAGCTGGATGCGAACTCTGCCTTGGATTGTTTGGATCGAGATCCTAGCGTCGGCGTGATGTTCCTTCATTTCTGAACCGGGCTTCATCAGGACGAGCACGATTCGGAAATCCGGATACTTCGCAAGTGTTTTGGAACTGCGTCCGCTTCCGCGGGTCCATGAGTCCTCTTCGCGCAAGCGGCCGAGTTCGTCAGACAGATTGAAGTGCAACCGGCTGTCCGCCAAATGAGGGAGCCGGTTCAGGGTTGAAGTCGATTCGAGAGGCTTGTGCACTGCCGCATTCTTCGCCATTGCGCCTCCTCGGCACGTCGAGAAGTACACATCGTCTTACGATATAAATAGATGCTGTCGGCGCCTTCGCGGTGCAACGAATGTGACGTGTTAGGGAGTGTGGTTTCTCTAATTGCCGAAGCGGAGATCGGGGAAATTAAAACCCTCTCTCCCTTGAGGCAGTACCTGCCTCTCCAAACACCACGATTGCGCACGAGGGATCGCCTTCCAACGGCTAGGGTAGAAAGGAAGTCAAGCGCAGCGGCGGCGACGGAAGGAATGCGAGGGAATCCAAAGAAGCCGGTTTGATGGCGATCGGCGTTTCCGGCACACAGAAACAAACCTTGAATCAAAACGGACAGGAGCCTCTCGAAATACTGGGAAGGTAGAAGGAACCGTGACAGGGCGACCAGATGTTATTTGTGTTAAGTTGCTGATTTGTAAATCGCTTACATCAATGCGACGGTTAGAAAGAAGCGTTCTAACCAACTGAACTACGTCCCCTCTTGCTTTTCATACGGTTAGGGCCAAACCCGCATGCTTACTGTCTACTCTTGCTGTCAACCGTTTCGCCTGCTTCAATCCGTTCCACCGAATATAACCAGTTTTCGGTACGAAATGGACAGTAAATGGACAGTATGAAAGACTGCCAAAAAACCGTCCGCAGGCAATCGCGACGCCGAGCATCTGTCCATGCTCTGTACTGAATTGTAGCAGACCGAATTCAGATCAGTACAGGCGCAGTCTCAGAATCTCAAGCAGGCAGCCTCTCCGACAATCACGAAAAACAAAGATTTCTACGAAATAAGTTTAGGGTTCTTCGCAGTACAATAGAGGTACGTTGTAGGCCGCGCTTTTCGTCCCCGGAGGTCTGCCATGCAGATTCTCGTTCCTTGGAAGCCAGTCGTTCTCGTGTGGGCATTGCTGAGCGGGATGATATTCTTTGGTTTCGTTGCGTCGTCGGTACTTGAAGGAAAAGACCCTTTCGCGCCAGGTGCGACCATCACGCAGCCTTCAGCCCATGAATGCTACTGCTGCGCAAGCGGGGCAACAACCTAAGCACTCCCACAAAGCGGCCCAAACTCCGAGCCAGTGAGACCTCGGAGCTCTCTTCGTGCTGATTTGTTTCCTTAGCCTTTTCGGTCACGTTCTCGCGTGGTTTACCTTGCCCAATATTTTCTCCAGCTTTTGCTTCAGCATGACTTCTGCGGGAGAACGTCCTTGGCGTCCGAGCCATGAGACAAAGTCCTTCATTTTGACTTCGTGCTTTACGGGCGGCTGCTGGACGAGGACACTCACTGTCGTGAAACCCTGGCCGATCTCCCCTACCCAGTTGTCCTGCTGCAAGGCCGCAAGAGCAGTAGCGATCGCCTCGTAGAGTGTCTCCGCAGTGACCTCTATGGAGTGCTCAACGTCTCGAACATCCTTTACCGCAACTGTGCACGTTCGGAGGACCACAAGGAAAGCGTAGCATATTCGTCTTTTGTTCGCCACGCATGACAGTACAGATCGAAGATTGCTCGAATGGCGTTATCCCAATTCGGAGTGGACCAGGAAGACGCGTGTGTGGTGAATGAACGGCACACATCTCCCTGAATCCAGAGTGCAGCGAGGAGTTTAGAAGCGGCACAGGTCGCTTTCCGCATCACAAAGCTTTCGCGACCTCGACCGCAGTTTCGAGCTGCGTATCTCTTCCTTGCTTCAATGCTTCCCGCGAGAGTTCAATAGAAAACTTCGGCGCAATGCCATTGTTCTCCAGCATCCGTCCTTGCCACGTCAGGTAGGCGGCAACAGGGAGGCCAAGAATGTATCCGTGGCCAACCTTGTATGCGCTGCCACTGAGTAGACGACCGGGCGTTTTCGTTCCCACGATGGTTGCCAGATTATTTTCCTCTGCAAACGCCGACACCATCTCGCCGGCGCTCGCCGTGTGCTCGTTCACTAACAGTACGACTCGACCGTGGAATCGTCGCTGGCCGAGTCCTTCGGTGACTACGAGGATCGATTTTTCAACGAAGGCATATCGGGCTGCTAACCATATGAGAGTCGCCTTGTGGGACGGGATTCGTCCGAATCGGGTCAGTTCCTCGCGACGATAGCCGCGCTCGCGACGTTTCCGCGTCAGACTGTAGCCAACCTCCAGCTTTCCGGGAGTCAAATAGCTCATCAAGCGTAGTCCACCGATTCCTCCACCAGTATTGCCGCGTAGATCGACGATGAGCCGGTTGCATCCGTCGAGTGCGGCGATGCCACAGTCGATGTCCTTCGCTACGTCGATGCCGATGGCGCCCGGAAACATTGCAACCCTGAGCAATCCAATTCCATCGCTGAGCTTCTCGGTGGTGACCGCCTGCGGCGCCGTAACCGGGTGCTTCTGGGATTTGGGCATCGGCAATTGAACGTTGACCTTCTGCACTTCGCCGTTGAGCTTTTCAATAAGAAGAGTCGCGGATTCGCCGACGGAGAAAATCAGGTCGTTTGGCGGTCGAACTTCTCGTCCACCGCATTCGAGCAAGAGATCTCCCGGCCGTATGCCGGCCGCGAAGGCTGGTCCCCCTTGATGCACGTCTTGAAACATCCAGCGCTCACTTCCGTTCACACCGATGCGCTGGAGAGTCGCGTTGATGGCATGGCGCGCGGGAATATTCCGCATCCCCGCATGGCGAAATCCGGTGTGGCTGGTCTTGAGTTCGGCCACTAATTTGTGGACCTCTTTTTCGAAGGCCTCCGGGTCGGCACACGCCAGGATCTGATCCCGGCGATCCCGAGCCAAAGCGTTCCAATCCACGCCGTTCATTCCGGGATCGAAGTGTTTGGTAGCTACAAGGCGGCAGACCTTGTCAAAAATCTTTGTGCGTTCGTCGAGAGTCAAATTCATTGTGGTTTTATACCAATTGGCGTTGAAGTCTCGCCTACAGCGATGAACGCCGCCCAATAGAAGGGGCTCACTTGGTTGCCATATTTCGCGAGCAGGTCAACCTTCGCGTTTCGCAAAGCAGAGCTGGTATCTTCGCCCTGAGCCAAGTGTCGGTAGAATTGTTCCATCAACGCACTGGCGAACGTATCGTCTGCGCTCCAGAGGCTCGCTACAACCGATTTCGACCCAGCCACCAGAAATGCTTCGACCAGATTGCTGATGCCCTCTTGCCCCTGCAGTTTGCCAACCCCACTGTCACAAGCCGAAAGCGTCGTGAGTTCGGCATTCAATCGCAGTCTTATGATCTCCCGCACTTGCAGCAAACCGTCATCACCCGATTGTGGGTCGGTACCCAGCACCAGCGCTGATCGTTCTGGGTACTGCGTGTCCGCGAATCCATGAACCGCCAGATGCAAGATGCGAAATTGATCAAGTGGTTGCTTCTTAAATCCAGTCTCCGTGGCATCCTTGCCAAGCAACATTACAGCGTCCGATCCAACAATTTTACCGATTTCCTCGACCTCTGCTCGCGTCTCTGGAAGGTCGTGAAGGCCTATCCCTGAGAGATCCGCAATCCCGCGCTCTATCCGGCCACGAATAGAGGCCGGACGCGGGATTCTCCGTCCCGCACCGCCTTGGTTCTCGTACTCGACATCACCGACTGCGAGAAGGGATTTGGGAGCTGGTTTTGGCTTCTCCGCGTGGCGAAGCATGTTCAAAATCGTGCCGGAAGGCACGTAGCTTATGACGCGCGACTTCAAGAGGTACTCGCCCTGAGCATCGCGAAGCGCCTCAAACGGAAGCAGGTTCAATATGGCATCCGGTGCGATGATGAAGCGTGTCGCTGTGGCTGCTTCCGGAACGGGCTTCACGAGCATCGCGTAGAGTCGCTTTGAAAGTTCAGCGCCAGTGCCCTTGGTGCGAATTTCGCTGACAAATTGCTGGCTTAGATTCTCGATCTCCTTGCGTCCTGCCGGTAGCGCTCGGACGTACGCCCCTTTTTCAGAAACCACGACGCAGAAGGACGTCGGGTCATCCAGAACGTACTCCAGAAGCACTTCGTCTGGTTTCAGGACTTTTTGAACCTTCGACAGTGGCGCTGGCTGCACTGGCAGGCCATGGCCGGGAGCATCCTCCTTTGTCCAGGCCAGCCCAAGCCGCCGCTCATATTCGACCAATTGACCCATCAGTTGCTCGCGCTTGGCTGTGCTGTTGGTTTGCATCAGTTGAATTTGGAGGCCCGCAAGGTCTGTTTCCAGGGATGCCATCTGCCCAGACTCGGCCGTCGGAAAAGCCTTCCTATCTTCGAGAGCCCAAGCCAGAGTCCGTCCGCGTACCCGTTCCAAAACGTGGAAAGCGCCTGGCACATCGCCGCTCTTGATGACCAGTTCAAAATGTTGCAAGTACGTTTGACTCATCGAAGCAGCGACCGAACTGTTCCAATATGGCTCATCCACGCTGATTAACATGCTTTCAATCACGTCTTCTGCCTGCTCGTAAATAGCATTGGCTTCGCTAACGCGACCGCGGCGCGCCTTCAGGTCGGCAAGGATCGTCAGGTTGCGAGGCACATAGTAACGATCGCCAACACGTTGGCTCGCGTTTAGGCCATCTGTAGCGCGTTCCTCCGCCGTGGGAAGATCGCCGGCATCGCGATAAAGCGTCGCCAACTCGAACATGGCATCGGCCTCCATTCGAAAGAATTGCACTCGCTTTGAGAATTGTGCAGCGTCTTCCAAATCGGCGATCGCCTGTTTCCTGTCTCCGGTTTGCGAAGCTAGCTTTCCGAGCAGGATTAACAACTGCGCCTCATGACCTCGCTTCTGCTGTAATCGAGCTTTATTCAATGCATCTTCAAGCACCGTCTTTGCCTCGTCTGGTTTGCCCAAAGCCACTAGAGATTGTGCTTTCCCCTCGTATGCCATGAACGGCAGACCGGAATCTTTGTCCGCATCTGCAAGTTTGATTGCTCTCTCAAAAAATCTCAGCGCCTCAGTATGACGATTTACCTCTTCGAAGCCTCTGCCTATCAATTCTAGGAATCTGATCTGACCGCCTGTGTCGCCGCTAGTCATCGTCGAGAGCAAGGCGTTCCCTAGCAACCGCGCGGCTCGTCCGGGATTTCCCTCAAGGAAGGCGATCAGCCCCAATTCTCCGGAAGCCCGCGTTGCCCATTGATTTTCGCCTAGCTCATTCGCAATTTCCTGTGCCTCCAGCCAATCTCGTTTCGTAGCTCGATAGTCAATCTCGATGTCGGTGTAACCCTTAGCGATCAGGCACCAAAGCCGCAGTCTTTTGTCAGTCTGCACGATTGGATTCTGGAGCTGTTCGTTCAAGAAACGCGAAAGATCAACGAAGGACATCGTTTCGGCTTCTGATCTCAGGCGGCCTACCTTGGCGTGAAGTTCGTCCCGCGCATCGCCCCGCTCCAAGAACAGCTTCTCGGCTCTCGCATAGAGCGGCAGCGCGGCAGGGCCGTTATTTAAGAAGTAAAAGTGATCTGCGGCAGCGAGTAGGACCTGAGGGTCTGCCCACTGCTGTGCTTTCGCGGAATCTATGTGAAAGGCCCCTGGGCGAGTCCGGGTCTCCATACTGTGGCGCAGGGTGAAGACGTAGTAGGAGCAAGTAGCTAGAACCGCGAGAGCAAGGCCGGCAGTGAATGCCGGCCGCTTTGGAACACGAATCCTCACAGGAGATTCCTTGGCGCTGAGTACTTCTCTGAGAACTAAGGCAACCAGTTCCGGGACGTCAGGCGTTTCGTCCTGGACGCTGGGTCTGAAACGACGAGTGGTTGTGTTATTAGAACCCAGCCAGTTCTAAAAAGTTTCCCGAGGGATTGAATCGCCGCCCTGCATTAGGCCTGACATGCCGTCTACCCGTATCGCTTTAGAGATTATATACAAGCTTCTGATAATAAAGCTTCTACCTTTCGCCTCAAGTTGGACAACAAAGAGAAGGTTGATGTCTTGCATGAAGTAGAACGTCAACGGTCGGTCGTAGCCTATGTGAAGCCTAGCGGCGGGGACCGGCCCGCGTACTCTAGCAGGCTGCTGAAAAACCACTCGTAATCCACAGCCTTGTATGGTACGAGAAGGCATGCGCGGAGACGATCAGCAGCAGAGTCACATGTTCAGTTACTTGTCGCCGGAAGCGCGGGTGCGGAAGGATCATCCGCTGCGCGCCATCCGAGGCATGGTGGACGAGGTACTTACTCAACTGTCGCGGCGCTTCGACACGATGTACGCT
>JAIQFC010000051.1 GCA_020073465.1 Terriglobia bacterium | reverse complement strand
CCTGCGCAGACTGAAGTTCGTGCGGGAGCAGTTCTTCCTGGCAGCGGTAGCCCAGAACATCAAGCGCCTGGTGCGCTTCCTCAGCCAGCCGACAACAGCGGTTCTGCCAGCTACTACTTAGCCGAACTGAGAGAAGAAAACTCGCCAACGGCTTGCTCGCAGCCCAAAAGATCTTCTGCTGACCTACTTTTTCAACACCCACAGGCGTTATCACTCACTGACCGTCCAAACCCGGTCGGCACTTATCAGCGGCTTTGGCCCTGACCGACGCGGCTTTCCCAGTCCGAGCCCCGCTCCCCCTGGCTGGTTACTTCCGTGATCTTACCGCCAGATGCTCCCCCGTTCTAACGTTGGGAAAGGCGTTCCAGGCAGCCGAAACGCGCCACCAGCAAGCCAAGTCCACGGTAGGGGAGTCCGGTGAAGCTGAAGTCCTTATTGTTTTCTCTCTGCATTTGTCTGGCGGCCATCGCCGCCGCCGATTCCACCGACACCAAGCCGCTTGATCAGACAGAGCCTGGTCAGACACAGCCTGGTCAGACACAGATCGACCAGACCCAGATCATTGCCTGGCTCACCGCAGGCATCCCGAGCTACCGCGTTGCCCAGTTAGCGCAGCAACGTGCTCTGGTGAGCCCTCCAACGCAGGAGCAACTCCACCAGTTCGAATCCGCTGGCGCCACTCCGAATTTGATTAAGGCTCTCAGCACAATCAAAGCACCCACGAATGCCACAGCTCCAATCCCCCCGGCTGTGCTCAAGGCTGCCGCCGAAGCCTGCCAGCAGCACTATCACGAAGCCGAACTCCAGCTCCGCGAAGCTTTGCAGTCCGATCCACAAAACGCCGCGCTGCACTTCGCGCTCGGCGCCATGCTTCGCCAGCAAGACCAATTCGACAACGCCTTCGACGAGATCACGCAATCCGCCCGCCTGATGCCCGATCTCCCCGAGAACCACAGCGCCTTCTCCTACATCTTCTACCGCCTCGATGACGGCCCCAACGCGATCGCCGAGGCTCGCACCGCGCTCAGCATGGATCCGCAGAATGCCGAGGCCTATCAATTTCTCGGCCTGGGACTTTACTCGACCGGCCAATATCGCCCCGCAGTGCACGCTTTCGCCGAGTCTCTCGCCCGCGAAGGCGACAACGCCGACACCTATTACGACATGGGCATCGCGCTGCACGCCGACGGGAATCTCCCCGGGTCTGTGATCGCGTACAGCAAGGCGATCCAACTCCGCCCCGCTTTCTGGGAAGCGCATTCCAATCTCGCGCTTGTGTTTCATGAGGAGGGCAAGCTCGCCGAGGCCGTCGCCGAGTATCGCGAGGCCAAGCGGATCGCTCCCGAACAGGCTTCCGTCCGCAACAATCTGGGCAACACCTACTGCGATCAGGGCGAATACGACGCAGCGATGGCCGAGCTTCAAGAGCTTTATCGCCAGCATCCCGAGTGGCAGCAGGGACACGGCTGCCTGGCCAGCGCCTATATGGCCAAGAAGAATTACGGTGACGCCGTCGCGGAATTGCAGATTGCGTTGCGCCAGAATCCGACCGGATCGACGGAACACCGCGTTCTCGGCCAGGCGCTACTGCTCGACAACCGTCCGGAGGAAGCCTTGCGCGAATTCCGCCTCGCGGTTTCGCTCAATTCCGATTCCGACTTAGCCCATCACTTCCTGGGCACCGCTCTGTTTCAGCAACAGCAACTGCAAGCCGCCGAAAAGGAATTCCGCGAAGCCCTTCGCCTGAAATCGTCAGCCGACAATCACTACTCCCTGGCCGCGTGCCTGATGAGCATGGACCGCTACGAAGAAGCTTTGTCAGAACTGGAAGTAGCAGCGCGCCTGGATCCGCAACGCCCGCTCTACCGCGCCCGCCGCGAGGAACTGCTCAAGCTGATGAAAGGGTCCAACTCACGCTAGACGGCACGTTGATTTGAAAGGGGGCGGCTTCGAGCCGCGCCGTTCATGCCGAAGAAGAGATTGCGGCTTTCAGCCGCTGAGGGACGACACCCCCGCAACTGCGGTGACTTGAAACGGAACGAGGTGCGGCACCGCCGGACAATGCCGCGCAATGTACTACCGGTGTTTACGCGAGTCCGCAGATCGTACTTAAACTAGAACCATGGAAGGAACCCGGCCCGACTCCGCATCCGCCGGCAGCAAGAGCGCCCGCACAGCCCTGCCACCAGAAGCCGGGACTCGCCGCGTGGACTCGTCATCCGCGCATGGCGCCCACGGCAGGCCCTCTGGCTACGGATTGCCCTGCGCCAAGTGTCATCTCTACTACCCTGCTGATCTCGATGTCTGCCCGACCTGTAACAGCAAGGAGCGTGTCTCTCCCGTGGCGGTGCCCCCGGCGCCGCCCAGGGTTGCGCAACCCAACGCCGAACCCGCGCCCGCTGTTGACGTACTAGAGCAGGAGCGCGAGGAATTCCTCCGCCAGTTCAAGTCGCAGCTGTTCGCCGCACACTCTGAAGTCGCCAACGCTCCCGCACCCGTGTGCACCCTGGGTGAGCACCATACGGGAGAGCCGGAGAGCGCGGAAATCTGCAAGCAGTGTTACGACCGCCTGCAGGAACGGCTGGACGTCTGCGAAGGTGCCCTGCACATGGACCTGAAAGACGCCGCACAAATCATTTACGACGCAGTCTGGGCGGATCCTTCCGACCCCAGCAAGACCTACACCAACGCCGCCAACGCTTTGCTCACGGAACTGCGCAAGCGTGCCGGAATCTCCTCGGTGCTCGGCCCCTTCCAGCCGCTGTCGGACTAGGACTCGCGTGGCGACAGCCGCCCTTCGACTCCGCTCAGGACAGGCTCTCGGCTGTCCCGCCGGGGCGCAGACCGGCGGCCCTCCCATCAACATCTATTGTGCCTTGATTCCCACCCACTTCTTCCCCGCGTACAGCTTGTAGCCATCGCCGTCTTCCACCAGTTTGAGGGGCACCGCCCGCTTCAAGGTGTCGTCGGTCTGATAGGCCACGCTGAGCACATCGTCGTTAGCCACGCTCATCACCACGAACTTGCCGTCCGCCGTGAACCCGAAGCCGTACTGTCCCGCGGCCAAATCCGATCCGCCGATGTTCACCTTGCTCTCGGTGATCAGCATTCCCTGGTACTTCTGCTGAATCGCAGTGGAGTATCCCGACGCGTCGACCAGGGACGCCAGCGTCATCTTGCCGTCCGCAAGTTGAAACCCCCCGGAGTTGCGCACCTGCACGGGTGCCTTCTGCCCACGATAGAAGTACTCCGTGGGGACGACCTTCTTCAGCTCATCGCTCGTTAACACGTGCTTCGTAACCTGCTGCGCGAAGGCCGAGACCGTCATCGCAACCGTCAGAATGCCAACACTCGCCAAGCGTAGTTTCTTCATGGAGTTCCTCCCGACAGGAATGAGTGGAAAAGTTCTCCTCGGCAATCTACCTGTTCCGGAAGACGGGTGCAAATCAGGTCCGGAAGTCGAATGTGGCGCGGGCGCCCCGCCCGCGAAACGCCGGGAACCACTTTCAACGATACCGGGCCGGACAATTCCCGCTGGCTAAGTTGTTGATTCGCCATAGACGTTCTGAAACGTTTACAAACTATAGCTTATAGCTTTGATTAGACACGCTCTAAGCCATTGAGTCTACAGCCTCAATTTCCCAGCCCGCAGGCAAATCGATTTACGTTCCCGATAGCGGGCCTCGCCTGATTTCACTGAGGTAAACCGTGCCCCGGTTGTCCGCTGCGTTCTGCAGGCCCGGGAATGGCCCTGGCGGGCCATTCCCTACACCGCCCGAAACTGATTTCCGGCAATCGCCCGCCGGAACACAAATTCCAGAGCACAATTGCTCTAGGCTAAACACTCCCCCGGGTCCCGAAGCCTGAGATCCGAGGACTGAGGTTCAAGGTCTGGCCACTGTCCACTGACCACTGCTTTTTCACTTTGCCCGCAAGATTCGGATAGTCCACTGCAAGCATCCAGACATAAGCTTTCCCTACCATGACGACCAATGCCATACTTGCAATGAACTCCGAAAGCGAAATGCCCTCCCCGCAACCCAAACCGTCAGACAGATCCGAAGACCAGTTCTGGAGCGCCGTCGTCACCCGCGACTCCGCCCGCGACGGGGAGTTTGTCTTCGCCGTGTCGACGACCGGTGTCTATTGCCGGCCGTCATGCCCCGCTCGTCGTCCACGCCGGGAGAACGTCCAATTCTTCTCCCGCCCCGAGCAGGCGGAACGCGCTGGCTACCGCGCCTGCCTGCGGTGCCGGCCAAAATCACTGAGCGGCAATTCGCAATCCGACTGGGTCAAAGAGATCTGCCGCTACATCGAACAGCATCTCGATGAGCCGATCACGCTGCAGGGCCTGGGCAAGGCATTTCACCAGAGTCCATTCCACCTGCAGCGGCGCTTCAAGGCAGTCGTCGGCATCACGCCGCGCGAGTACGCCGACTCCTGCCGCCTGCGCCTGCTCAAACGCAACCTGCAGGCGGGGGACAATGTCACCCGCGCCATGTACGACGCCGGTTATGGTTCAAGCAGCCGCCTGTACGAGCGCACTGCCTCCCAGCTCGGCATGACGCCCGACAAGTATCGCCGCGGCGCGATTGCCGCAGCCATTCGCTACACCTGCGCCGATTCTCCACTGGGGCGGATGCTGGTCGCCGCGACGGAGCGGGGGATCTGTGCGATCCAGTTTGCGGAGTCCGACGAGGAACTACTCGAAGGCCTCAAACACGAATTCCCCTTCGCTCAGCGCAAGCCCGACGACGGAGGGTTGAAATCCTGGGTCAGCGCCTTGTTAAGCCAGATGTGTGGCCGTGAAGGACATGCCTCTTTGCCGCTGGACATCCGGGCCACCGCCTTCCAGCGGCGCGTGTGGACGTACCTCCAGTCGATCCCCTTCGGCGCCACGCGATCTTACAGCCAGGTGGCGAAGGCGATCGGACAACCTAGCGCCACCCGCGCCGTGGCCCGCGCTTGCGCCACCAACCGCATCGCCGTGGCCATCCCGTGCCATCGCGTTGTGCGTGAAGATGGCAGCATGGGCGGCTATCGCTGGGGCATGGAGCGAAAGAAGACCCTGCTGGAGCTGGAGCACGCGTCAGCGGGAGACTGACGTCTCTACGAACGTTTGTCGATGGCATTGCGGTTTCGCACGGCCAGCCAGTTCACCAGGCCGATCACGACCGTGGCGATGAGAAGTAGCGACTTGTTGAAATCGATCCCGAACAGCAGCCCGATGCAGATCAGGACGCCGAGTGCCGCAAACAGCATTCCGGCAGGCAGGCGGAACGTGGCCGCCGCAGGTTGCTTTCTTCGCAGCACCGGGACCGACGCGCAGACCAGCGCATAGGCGAACAAGCGCGCCCCCGCAGAGAGGGTTGCGTTCCCCGCAAAGCTGCCGAACAAGGCGAACAGCCACACCAGGGCGGCAAAGAGCACGATGGAGAAGTGCGGCGTACGGAAGGCCGGGTGCACGGCTGCGAACCAGGACGGAAAGTCGCCGCGTTCGGCCAGCGCGAACGTGATACGGGGAGTGGCAAGGATATTCGCGCTGAGATATCCGTAGACCGATGCCAGCGCCCCCACCGCAACCACGATCGCCCCGCCGTGCCCGAGAATAATGCGGGCCACGTCTGCCAGAGGACGGCTACTATGGGCCGGGTCCGGCAACGCGCCCACTACGACCCATTGAACCAGCGAGTAAATCAAGGCGCAAACTACCAGGGTAGAGAACAATGCGAAGACCGTATCTTTGCGGGGATCCTTGGCCTCTCCTCCGGAAATCAAAGCGGCTTCGAATCCGCCGTAGGCAAAAATGAGCAACACGATGGCACGAGACCAATCCTTCGTACTCGCGGGACCGATGACCACGGAGATCCCCGAATTGGTGGTAAGCAGATAGAAAGCTCCCACCACGCACACCAGCGCAAGAGGCAGAAGCTTGGCCACGGTAACGGCGTTACTGACCTGCGCTCCCATGCGCACGCCGCGATAGTTGACGGCGGCCAGGATCCCGATCAGCAGCGTCAGGATCACGAATCTGGGGAGGGGTTGAGTGGCCCGAGGCCAGAATTCTGCCAGGTAGACGACAAACAGGTTGGCGTTGGCGGCGCACGACGCGATCCGCACCACCCAGGTCAGCCAGCCGACTTCGATGCCCATGAGACGGCCGAACGCGGCGCGAACATACAGGTAAGGCCCGCCTGTCTCAGTGAACTGGGACGATACCTCGGCGAAGCAAGCCATCACTACGGCCACCACCGCTGCGGCGACCACAACCGCCAGTACGCTCGCTCCCCCAATCAGGCGCGCCAACTCGGAGGGTAGCCCAAAGACGCCGCTCCCAATGACGCAGTTCACGGTCAGCGCGACCATGCTCCAGCGCCCGATGGCGCGGATGAGTTGCGGTCGCGACGCGCTCTCCGAGAGGGGTTCAGGCATCGCGCGTTTGTATCACAAACTCCAGAGGTCTTGATATTGGCAGCTGGCGGTCGGCTAGAATCCTTCGGCAATCCGAAGCGGGCGTTCGCTCGTAAGTCTAAGGACAGGAGGCCTGAACTCAATGAGCGGTCAGCGACACTGCGTGTTCATCGCCGGAGGGACCGGCTACATGGGGCAGAGGCTGATTCCGCGACTGCTCGAGCGCGGGCACGAGGTTCGGGCTCTGGTACGTCCTGGGTCGGAGAAGAAGCTGCCGACGGGGTGCATTCCAGTCCTGGGAAATGCGCTGGATGGCGCTAGCTACGCGGACAAGATTTCCCCAGCGGACACCTTCGTGCAACTCGCAGGAGTAGCCCATCCCAGCCCGGCGAAGGCGGAGGAATTCCGCAAGGTGGACCTGGTTTCCGGGTTGGGAGCGGTGGCTGCAGCAAAGGGGCGGGCATCCAGCACTTTGTGTACCTGAGCGTCGCCCATGCCGCGCCCATGATGAAGGCATATATCGAGGTGCGCTCCGAGTGCGAAGCGGCGATCCGAACCGCCAGCTTGAATGCAACCATGCTTCGCCCCTAGTACGTGCTGGGCCCGGGGCACCGGTGGCCGTACTTGTTGCTGCCTTTTTACAGGCTGGCGGAGTTGTTGCCACAGACTCGCGACGGCGCGCTGCGGCTGGGGCTGGTGACTTTAGAGCAGATGACGACTGCACTCTTGACGGCAGTCGAAAAATCCCGCGCCCGGAACGCGCATCATGGGCGTGCCTGCGATTCACGCGGCACACGCGTGAAAAGCCGCTCCAGATGCGGCATTCCAGTCGCCCCGGCCTCTGTGAGTGGTCTCTCATACCAAAGTAATGAGCGAATTACCAAAGCGCAATGCACGTGGGACATCTACTCGCTCCCGGTTGCCGATGAGAATGTTGGAACGGCACAACGAATCCCCATGGCTCAAGACAACATGGACGACCTGCACCGGCGCATCGCGCGTGTCACCGAAGACCTGCGCACCATTCAACGGGAACTCAACTGCGCGGCCATGCAGGCTCCGAGCGATCCGGAACTGATGGAAGCGCTGAACTCGCTTTCCGAAACCGAGCCCATTGAAACCCTGCGCTCGGCCCTCGACCAGATGCGGCACTTCCTGTGGTTCTATGCGCAGGTAATGACCAACGAGCCGGAACTGGGAGACAAGTTGCGGCAAGCCGCCCCCGCCAAGACGGCGAGCGATGAGAAGCCGCGGCTGGAAAGCACGTTCCTCGACCACCTCTCACGGGCTGACGAAGCCATGCTGCTGCAATACCTGGCGGAAGCGAAACAGCGAAAGCCGAACTAGAACTTCCTGCAAACTCGTCTCAATCTCTAGTGAAAGGGACCTTGTCATCCCGAGCGAAGCGAGGGATCTGGGGTCTTGCCCGCGGCACTGTCTCTCAGGAGCTACAGGCAGAAACCTAGATCCCTCGCTCCGCTCGGGATGACGACCACGAGTGAGATGCCTAAGACGGTTGCCAGCAACGTCTCTACGATCTCGCATCCGGTAAAGAACCCGTCAGTAGCCGCGGCCGCGAACAATGGTCTTTCGCACTTCGCCCGCCGGGCTTAGCACGGTGAAGCTTGCCTCGGCACCTGCCACGAGCTGTCCCTGTCGCTCCAATCCCGCGGCTCTCGCCGGATTTAGCGTTGCAGCGCGTACCGCATCCTTCAGGCTCCAGCGGGCAAATTGGGTCACGTTGCGGACGGCGCGGTCCATGGTGAGCACGCTCCCAGCGAGACTCCCTCCACTGGTGCACTTTCCGTCCTTGACCTCGACCTCGATCGGGCCGAGCTTGTAGCGTCCATCGGGCATACCGGTCGCGGAGATGGCATCGGTGATCAGCACAGCACGGTCGACTCCCTTGGCCTGCAGAAAAAGCTGTACGACCGTGGGAGCGACGTGGATACCGTCAACAATGATATCGGCGGTGATCTGATTATCGGTGAGCACCTCCCCGATAATGCCCGGGTCGCGATGATCGAGCGGGCGCATGGCATTGAAGGTGTGAGTCGCGTGACGTGCGCCCGCCTTCACGGCGTTTTGCGCGATGGGCAGTTCGGCGTCGGAGTGTCCAATGCTCACGCAGACATTCCTGCGGGCTGCTTCGGCGATCACCTCCATGGCCCCCGGAATCTCGGGCGCAATGGTTAGCATGCGAACGTGACCGCGTGCGGCTTGCCAGAGGCGGTCGAAAACGTCGATCGTCGGAGCGACGAGATATTCCGGCGGATGCACGCCCCGCCGTTTGTGACTGAGAAACGGTCCCTCCAGATGGATGCCGAGCGGACGAGCCTGCACATAGTCGTCATTGGTGCGAGATTGCGCCGCGTCAATCGCATTGGCCAGGCGCTCCAGCGCCGCACAGGTGTGGTCAAGCGGTGCAGCGACGGTCGTCGGAAAATAGCCGCTCACACCGTGGGTCGCCAGGAATTGGCCCAGGCGCGGCAGTTCGGCAGGAGAGGCCAGCATCACGTCGAGTCCCGCTCCGCCGTGAATGTGGATGTCGAGGAACCCGGGCGCGATCACCGCGTCGCCCAAGTCAACCACAGAGGCATTGCCCGGAATATCCTTGTTGGATCGGGACGTCACCTCGGTAATCGTCCCGTCTTCGATGAAAAGGACCGGGCGCTCGACTTCCTCGAGTGGCGTGTAGAGGCGGCTGGCGGTGAATACGGTCTTCATGTGCGGTTGCGGCTGCGAGGGTAATGGTATTCGCAGCGGATGTTTCAGACAAGGTCAGGGAAGGACCTGCGCTCTTCGCTGGTAGCGCGAGTGCTATAATTTTCTGGTACGTCTGCATTCGTCGCGAAGGCGCCAATGGTATCCTCGGCGCCCGTCACGCAGTCGGGGAGTGGCTCAGCCTGGTAGAGCACCTGGTTCGGGACCAGGGGGTCGGAGGTTCAAATCCTCTCTCCCCGACCAATTATTCCCAAGCAGCTCATTGGATTAGCGTCGATCCCAAATTTCGGATTTCCTCAACTTGGGTCCGTTTGGGTCCAGTTAGCAAATCTTCCACCTTCTGGACCGCCTCCTTCGCTCCTGCTGGCAACGAATGCAAATAGATCCCTCGGGTGATCTCCGGAGAGGAATGTCCGAGGAGTGATTGCACCGTGCCCAGCGGAGTTCCGACTGCGTCCAGCAATGTCGCGTTCGAGTGGCGCAGGGAATGCCAGCCAATTTTCGGAATCTTCAACTCTTCGCATACCGGAACGAGCTGACGGTTCGTCAGATTGCGACGGCTGAGCGGAGTGCCGTTCTTCGTGCGGAACACAAGCGCGTCCAGCTCGACGGTCCTGGGTTGCACACGCGACAGGATCTCCACCCCCTTTGCACTCAGCGGAACAGTGCGATTGCTGGAGCGGGTCTTGGGCTCATCGAAATGCCCTTCGTACAGAGTTCGGCTTACACGGAGTAGTCCAGCCTTCAAATCGACATCTTGCCAGCGGAGCGCCAGCAATTCGCCAATTCTCAAGCCGGTCAAGACCAACAGCCAAACCAGTGACCTGGAGGGCTCCGGCAGCTTCTGGAGAAGAGAATTCAGTTGCTCCGGAGATAACACCGTGCGTTCTGGCTGGGGGCCCCGCCGTGGGAGTCTGGTTTTGCGAACAGGATTATCTTCGATGTATCCCCAGAACTCCGCCGTGCCCAGAATCGTCCCCAGCGTTGTGCGGAGATGCTTGACTGTTCGCCATGAAAGACCTTCTTTCATTTTGCCCGCGAGAAAGATCTGAATGGATTCCCGCGAGAGCAGGCGCAGCTGGACATTCCCGAACGCTGGTAGTAGGTGAGTGTGAACGACGTACTTGTAATGCTCTTGCGTTGCGTATTTAAGAGTCGGCAGCACCTGAGGTTCCCATTCCTGGACAAAGGCGCGAAGGGAACAACAGGACCGTGGATGGTAATCGGCACTGTTGACGCGGCGAAGCCGGTCGGACAGAGCCATCTGTGCATCACGGCGCGTAGGGAGGTCCGTCATCGTGCCAAGGATCTCAGAGCGGCGTACCCTGTCTGCTTCGCCGTTTGCTCCGATGACAGGCTCCCAATATCGTGCGACCCACACTTTATTCCTCTTTCCACGTTTGAAAAGTGAACCGTGCTGAAAATGCTTCTTGCGAGCCACTTTGCCTCCTTTCAAGGCTCGCTCAGCTGGTTCTGCGTCGCTGGACAGTGTAGTCAGTGGGCCCGGATCGCGCAATCTAGTTCTCCTTCAGCTTCTGCAGCCAGCCGCGAACTTCCGCAGGATCAAAGCGCAGATATTTCCCAAGCTTGACGTGCGGAATACGCTCAAAGCCTCTACGGCGAGTTCGTTCATAGACCCAGGAGACCGGCACCTTGCAAAGCTGTGCCACCTCCTGGACCGTTAGGAGGGCATCGCCCGCGAATCCTTCACCCTGGTTCGACTTTTCAAAGGTCATAAGAACTCCTTTCCCGAAAGACTCACTATCGCGGCCACAAGAATTCTCGGTAGCGCCCCCTCCCAAAACGACTCACTTCCTCCCGGTAAACGTCCATCACCGAAGGGGCGGGACGGGAGCGCGCCTCGGGCACGAAGATCCGTTTCTGCAGCTCCTTTGTGGTGGGAGGGCGCGTCGAGGACGCTCGTACGACTGGAAGAGAGTGATAACCTCCGGTCTTTGTGCCCTGCAACGGCAAGGTCGGCTGCGTCTCCAGGCTTCCCATGTTCTCGCTGATTGCCCATTCGCCGCCCTGCTTCGTGATGTACTTCGCCACATAGAAAGCAGCTCCCTTTCTGTCATCGAATGGCAAGATGCGCGCATATCCCGCTCTGTGGTTCCACTCGTCCATCCAATACAACCGCCTCAGGTGGGCCACGTTGCCAACCAGCAAGTGCATGTGGAATCTGCCGAAGCGAGCACCGTATTCGTCAGCCCGAAACCAGTGGACCGGGACGCCTGCAGCGGTCTCCAGATCACGAAGAAATCGGCCCACGATGCGGTAGGCCCGAAATGTGGGCACCTCTCCCCGAAATGTGAGGTTGACGAACCAGTCCCACGGAAACTGACTGAGGAACTGGCCCCAGGCCTCTCGTAACTGCCTCTGACTTTGAGACACACTTCTCCTTTCAAGCAACGTCTGAGAGACGAGACAGAGACAGTCTCTGTGTTCGACCTCCATTCCCACTTCTTTGCCCCCGCTCTGGGCATCTGAGGGGGCACCCAGAGCAATCCAGGACCTGCCCGTCGCGTCGCGGGTCGAGAGAAGTGGTCAAGCTCGTCGCCCGCGCTATGTGCCCGTCCTGGACTGCTCTCGATGCCCTCGGAACCCCTTAGGGCTTCCCGGCCGTCTGACGTGCGTACTCGGCCGAGACCGCTTCGTCCACGAGGTGACGAATCTGGCCGATGAGAGCAATCGTGTCGAAATACCGGAACTGCCCCTTTCGAGCCGGCGGAACGACCCGAGGTGGTTGAGAATCGGACTGAATGACTGAAAACCCTGAGATCTTGACCAGTCCCTCACTGCCGAGCGGGATGGTCACGTCTGCGAATGCTTTGACCTTGCTGTCAGCTTTGGTGGAGAGGCGCAAATCTACTGCTATATTGCTGGTATTCATTCTTGATTCTCCTTGTGAGTAGTCACTAGCTGAGCCTTCCTGTTGATCGTGCCCACGAAAGCCGCTGTCTGCCTCTTGCGGATAGCGTCCAGACATACGGACACTGGCGGGAGTGTGCTGGCCGGTGCCACGAATGCAGCTCCCGTTGCAGCAATCCCCAGCTCCAGAGTCTTCGAAGACGCGTTGCGAGAGATGCGCGAAACGATCGGGTGTACCAACGGGGATGACCCGACAATTTCGCTATCTCCGAACAGGTAAGCGGACGAACGTGTCCAGCGATAAGCGCGAGAATGTGAAATCTCGTCATGCTGTGCGCTTCTGCTGTTCACTTGCAGTTCTTGCCTTGAATATTGCGGTCAACAGGGCGAACACAATCATCAAGACAATTCCAACCACAAGCGGAGTTCCTGATGATTTGTCTTCCTCTGGCTGGACAGGCGGAATTAGATTCTTGGTCAGAGCTGCATTCAGTACCCTCCGCAGGACCCCAGACGCGGTGAGTCCGCTGCTGGTGGCTGCGGCATTTAGCGACTGGAGCTCCTCTTGACCTAGGTACAGAGACAAACGTGGGTTGGCAGCTTCCAAGGGTGGATCGGGAATCTCCATGATCTGAGATCCGCTCAGTCCTACGAGTACACCGACCCCGGTACGTGCGAACTCGTTTGTACTCATTCCTCGCCGACGTGCCGCAAGACGGAGCTTCCCCAACATGGATTCAGGCAATCGGACGCTAACCAATCCACGACCGCTCATTATGGACCTCCTCTCTTCGACATGGTGCTGCGGCCAGGCCCCCCTAGTTCTATCGTTCTGTTCGGAGCTTTTTCTGGAGCTCTGCCTTGCGTCTCCGCAATCCGTCCCGGAATTGGGGCGGGGTTCTTTTGCTCTTCAGCGCGGCCTTAACTCCGCGCAGCTGATCCTCAAGACTTAACTTGTTACGCACCATCTCTTCCTCCTTTGCACAACTCCCGTGATCGGCTGGCAGCGCCTTGCTAGGCAAACGCTTGGCCGATAGATCGAAGCAGTTAGCGCTTTCCACCCATAAAAAGAAACGCCGGCCACGATCAGACCGGGCCAGTCTGTAGAAGAACACGAGAATGTAGAGGAAGGTTAAAGAGGTAAGCGTGTCATCTTATTTCTTGGGAGTGCCCAAGTATCAATCTTCTTGCCATTTTTAGGTGGTCCCGAACTTTCTGTCGAGCCGACGATATGTTCTCAGAAGGAAATGCAAGCGCTGCAATCTCTGGAACAGTCCTGCCCAGCTGGGCCAGGTCCCAGATTTTGAGGTAGGAGTCGTACTGGTCGAATCTGCGTCGAGTACTGGGAAGTGGAAGACGTCGAACTCGTAGCTCAGAGTGGTAATTCTTTTGGGCGTATGTGAGTGCACGCCTTGCGTAGTCGACCAGATCTTTGATCGGCCAATCTAAGTCGAACTCTACGCGGAGGTGATTGAGGTATCGCTCGGCAGAGTCCCCCGTTCCCGTAAAACCGCGTTCCATCATGGTTTGAATCGTATTGAAATCCCAATTCAATTCGGGAGCGATGGAGGTCGGAGGACATAAGGTTCGTTTGTCCCTGGGCGTGGACGCACCCTCCAAGTCGAATTGCCGTTCAGGCGGAAACAGATCTCCCACCCTCCATTTCACGCACAGCTTTGCAATGACAGGAGAGATCTTCTTGTAAAAATAGTCCTCGTCCTCTTCGCTCCAGGTTCTTATACGGAGTTTGGTTTCATACCAAAATGCTCGGTGCCGGAACCAATTCCCAAACTGTTGAATGAATCGCCCGTAGTCTTGTTTGTACTGCGGATTGCGGCGGAGAAACTCCCACCGGTAATGCCATACTTTCAGCAGTTCAACGGGCTGAGTGGGATAGATGAATTCGTACTTGTGTTTAGGGCGTGCTCGCTTCATGCTGGCTGTGGAAGGTGTGTTGCTGGGAGCACGGGGAGCCGTCCTGATTTCCCCAGACTCCCTACAGAGTGAAACTCGAATAAACTACCCTTTCTCCCTTCATTCCTCGTTTAGAGGAAGCTATACATGAGTCGATCTCAGATTCGAACTCGGCGAGCTGCTTCCCATCGATCGGCGTCAACTCCGATACCTTACTCATGCCCAGAGAATTGAAGGACGTTCCTAGTCTGAGACCGGCTCCTTTGGTTATCCACCAGCGATCATGCAGGGGCGAATCACCATTTGCAAGCCCCGCAATAACGACCTGAGTATCCGGAGGGTCTTGGTCTGAAAACAGACGCCAATGCAGGCGGTATGCGTCATCCCAAGGGACTGAGACTTTCTGTGTGAGCTGATACTTGCGGCTCGTCACAACATAAACGCGAATACGGCGCTCGGACGAAAGTACAATCCGCACAATCTCCAACAGTTCCTCGGGCCCTATAAACTGATCCGAGACCTTCAGATACTCAGTTCCGTTCTCCGCAATCCATTTTCGAATCTTGCCAAGTGCTCCTTCCCGCTCACCCGCCTGCACGACATGGGGCTCTGCCTGTCCTGCCTGGCTAGGCCGTTGCGCGCGTCCGGACATTTTGGAAGCAACCCAAGAAGACAAATCGCAACTTTGCAGGGTGGCTCGGAACAATCCCCTCAGCGTTGTTCGTGCTTGTTCTTTAGTCCCCAGCATAAGGCGTCGGACTGCGTTCTCAATAGCCCACGAAAAGACAGGATACGACTCAGAAAGTGGAAGCATTGATGCAGCCCGTATATAGTCGCGCGTGTGTCTCAAAGGGACGGGCTCGACCCGGTTGGCGTTTAAGGCTCCCAAGTTAGTCCACGCAGATTCTGGAATTCGCTTTGTATCCGTCGTGAACAACTCGCTCGCATTGACCGACTCGTCCAGCATCTTCTTTCTGAACTCTTCCAACTCAAGCTGACGTTTGGCTTTCACCTTGGCATGAGCACGCGCAGGGTCGTTGTCGATTAAGGCTGCCAGATGAGAACTTAGGTCAGCGCTCAGCACGCTAGCTGAATCTACGATAGCCTTTTGGGCCTGCTCCAGATCGGAGTCTTGATTTCCCAGGGTCATCTCGACGGCTCGCGATAGAGCTGCCTTCGCGAACTCTGGATCGACTGCCGCCGCAAAATCGGCGATCTCCTGATACATGTCGACCCGATGGAACAGGGACGGTATCGTGTCAGTAATACTTAGTCCTTCCTTAAAAAGATGCCCAGCGCCAATCGGATCGCTGCCCCACATCGCCCGCGCGACCATTGCCGAAGCATAGGCCCGATCGGAAGTGTTCGGAATTCCTTTGAGTTCAGTTATGATGCGATCCCAGGCGTGAGGAGCATCTTTTTGGATACGCAGCAACTCTGCCTCACACACTATCAGCCATCCCTTGTGCCTAATGCCAATGGGGCTGGGCAGTTTTGTTTTTATGAGATCAGTTAATCTCTGGACAATTGCCGCTTTCTGTTGTTGCGACAACGGGGGCTTCTGCTTTCTGGCTGTATCAACGATCCGCTTTACGCACACGTAGATAAACGCATCGGAGCGAACAAGCTGCAACACGTCAATGATATCTGTGATTTCATTGTAGGTTAGACGATGCCATGTTTCCTCCGATGTTTCGTACGGGTCATTAGAAGGCACTTTGCGACAGATAAAGTCGATAACCTCCTCGCAAGCTGGGCTCTGCCACTGCACCGGCAACCTTGCGATTAGTTCAAGGGAACTCTTTGCATGGGCAATATAGAGTGCTGGAGAACAGGCGACCACATAGCTACACCACTCACCCACGTCTTTTCGTTCCAGTTGCAAAAGCTGCGGCACCAGTTTCTCCTCCACAATCTGGCGGGCATCCTCACCCCTCGAATGCGCGATAAGCCTGAGGGCAACATCGATCCAAACCAAAATACGACTTGTTAGCGACGGCAAGCGCCCCACCCTTTCCGTCAGATCTCTCAAGTCTTCCTCGGCCTCTAACTTCATCGCGAGAACGCCGGCGTAGGCTCTTCCGGCCAAATACATTGCAGCTCCATAGCTCAGAGTCGGGTGCTCCAGTGCGACCGAATTCCGCAGCGCCTCGGCTTTGTGGAGATACTCTAACGCTAGACTTCGACAGCAAACAGCCATTGCGCTCGTGACATAGAATGCCGCCTCGACGCGACGCCAATCATCGTCCATGGAGTCCCATGCCACAGTCAGAGTTCTCTCAAGAACTTTCTCAAGACCTTCATTAGCAGGTCGGTCCACTCGCTTCAAGATCTGCAACGCGAGGCACGCCGTTTCGGTTCGACGTTGTGCGGATGAGATGTTGATCACTCGTCCTAGAATCGGGACAATATTGTCCGCAACAAGCTCAAGGATTTCCGGTTTCTTTACTATGGAGAAACGCTCGACGACCTCAGTTAAGGCTTCATCTACCTCGTCGGGATCAGCAAAGCGCTCGAGCACGGCAGAAACAGATAGGAAAGGGATCTCCTGCACTCGTTGCCGCAGCATGCTAGACAACAATGTTCGAAGTGCCATGTCTCGTCGAGCTTGAACGTTCAGAGAGAGACAAATGTCTAGAGCAGCCTCGGGTTTAGTTGATGAAAGAGCTTCAATGACTCTGCGAGTCGCGGTATTGTGCTGCCCCGTTGTGTCAAGTAGTAGTTTTACATCGGCCTTGAGATCAGCCGCAGAGATCGAGTGAATCTTGTTCATCGGCTCGAAGGCAGCCTTCGGATCAATGCGAACCAAAGCCGCAGCCAAATGCGCGATACATCCGGCTTTAATTGCAAGATCAGCTATGTAAGAAATGTACCAGTACACCTCCTCGACCCTCCGGCGTGCGGCCTCAGAGTCGAATCGTGCCTCGGCTTCGGCTAGTGTGAGCTGGAGCCTTACAAAATCTTCTGTAGGGCCAACACCTTGGACTGTCGCACGTTGGCTGTCGAATATCGAGACGAGCTTGCGAACCGCATCATCATCGGCGATGCTCGGCAACGGTGTTGCGAGTTCGCGAAGATGAGTTGCGTTGGGGCTATATTCAGTGGTCTTAACGCCTAGCAGGCTGCTGAAAAAGTGATTTGCAGCGTGTTTTTCTTTCTGTTGTTCATGGTTGATGATGTCGAACGGTTGGATTTCTGGTTTTTGTGGTCTCTGGTTCTAACTTGATGCTGCTCAAAACACACGTCGGCCGCGACTTATGCCAGCGGAACTGCCGGGGCCAGGTTTCGCATGCGCACCAGATTGTAGGCGGCACAGGCCAGGGTG
>JAIQFC010000027.1 GCA_020073465.1 Terriglobia bacterium | reverse complement strand
CTACCATGCAGAGCTTGGATCAACGATCTCGCAGGGCATGGACAGCGAACGATTGCGCAATTTCCAGCGCTTCATCGGCAACGTCGCCCAGGCCGTGGAGCAACAGCAGCATGAAGTGGAACGCAGCAAGTCTGCGGCCCTTCGCGCGGAATCTGTCTGGCGGGAAGCGCAGCGTCAACTGCAGTCATACCGTGCCCTGGCGGAACGGGAAGCCGCTAGGGCCCGTGCTGCCGACGAGCGCAGGCAGCAGAAGCAGAACGATGAGTTTTCCACCCAATCCTTCCTGCGTCTGGCCAGCAAGACCTGACCCCCCAGTCTCCTAACTGTCGTCCTGCAGAGGAACAGCATGTCCAACCCCAGCGTCTCCCTAGTAGCTCCGGCCACCCCTAGCCCCACTCCCGTCGGCACCGCACCCGCCGTCGCCGACGAGAGCCATGCTGACGGCCCAGGCGCCTTCCAAGCGCTGCTCTCCGGACAGATGGCACACGAAAAGCTGCCGGCAAAGTCGGCAGTGGACGAGCAGCCCAGCATCGCCACGGAGAAGCGCGACCAATCAACGCAGGAGGACAGGGCGGGCACCCTTCCGTCGGTTCATATCGTGGACATGGTAGCAGTTCCTGCGTCGATGCCTGCTGTGCCGATCACCGGAGTGATACCCACACCGGCCGCCGCGCTGCTGGCCGCTCCAGCCGAAGCATCCGGAAAGCTACAGGCGCGGGACAACATCTCCGCGCTGTGCAAGAGTCCTGCGCCCGTCACGGGTGCAACTGCCGGCGCCGAAGCGCCGCAAAGGAGTTCGCCCGGCCTGCAGGCAGGCATCGTCCATGCACCGCACTTGCAGCCGCCGGCAGAGGCCCAGACGGCGCAATCGGAAGCCACAGCACACCTCGCCGGAGCAACCCAAGCCAATGATCTGCCTTTCGCCTTACGCAACGAGGTGCATGCGGACCCGGTGCTTACGCTGCCCCAGGCGTCCGCAGCCTTGTTACTCTCCAGTGGCGAAGCGGCCAGGCCGGCTTCGCCTTCGCTTGCGCTCCACACGCCTGTCGGCGTGACAGGATGGACCACGGAACTGGCCGGCAGGATGACCTGTCTGGTTGGCGAGAAGGTGCAGTCCGCCCAACTGCATTTGAATCCCGCCCACCTGGGTCCCGTGGAAGTGCGCATTCATATCAACGCCGATCAGCAGACCAGTATCGCCTTCGCCGTGACACAGACCGACACCCGTAACGCGCTGCAAGATGCCCTACCCCGCCTGCGCGAATTGCTCGCCGACAGCGGCATCAACGTCTCCAACTGTTCAGTCAGCGCAGAATCCTTTGCAGGAGGTTCGCCTCAGGGAGGCGGCAATCAGCGCGGCGCTCGAGGTGGTCCCTCTCCAGGTGGCAGCATCGATCTACCAACGCCCGTGACCAGGGCTGTGCCCCTGAACGCTCTGGTGGACGTGTTCGCCTAGGGCGCTGCCGGCCTGCAGCGAGCAGCACTCACTTCGTTTGCCGAGCAGTCACATGGCAAGCGGCAGATCGATGAGAGAGTCTCCCATCGCTCGCCGACCAACATCCATTTCTTGCCCTGTCTACGCCGTGAAATGCCTGTGCCCGATATTGGGCTGATTGCACGCCGAAGTTGCTCCCGATCGGGCAAGGTGACCTGGTTTTCCCAGGCTATTTGCCCCTTCGGGCGGATCTGGCGGTACGCATAATTCCCATGAGGCAATTCATGCCAGCGGCCTATGACGGCCATTGACAGGGGAACTCCATGGCAACCAAACCAGCACTGAAACCCGTAAATCCGGCAAAAGGGAAAGCCACAGCAACACCCGAAGGCGGCAACGAGGCTGCGGTTCCAAAGAAAAAGAACAGGGGCAAAGGCCTAGTCATAGGCACGATTCTCCTTCTCGTCCTGGGCGCGGGCGGCGGGGCTGCCTGGTACTTCCTGAACGGCAATGGGTCTACGCCGAAGGAGGAGGCGGGTACTGAGAAGGAGAAAAAGCCGCCCGTGTTCGTTCCCCTGGAGGCGTTCACCGTCAACTTGACGGGAGAAGGTGATCACTATCTTCAGGTCGGCATTGTCCTGCAGGCGGTCGATGAAGCGGCCGTGGATGACATCAAGCAGCAGATGCCGTTGATCCGCAACCGCTTACTGTTACTGCTTTCCGCCAAGACAGCCGCCGAACTCGTAACTCCCGAAGGCAAGCAGAAGCTCTCCAACCAAATTCTTTCCGAGTCCCGCCAATCACTCACCGGCAAGGCAGCGGACCGCGGCGTACAGAACGTGCTCTTTGCCTCATTCGTCATCCAGTAAACCATGTCCAACGAATTCCTTTCCCAGGACGAAGTCGATGCGCTGCTCAAAGGAGTCAATGGCGAGGTCGACGCGCCTGAGGAGGAGCCGCCCAAGGACGGCGTTCGCCCCTATAACCTTGCGACCCAGGAGCGGATCGTCCGGGGGCGCATGCCAACGCTGGAGATCATCACCATTTCGTCCCGATTCCAAGTACTCGATCTCAGGTCCGTGATGATCAAAATCGGTAGTGATCAGCGGAAGTCCGGCCGCAAACCCGTCTAGAATTCCCAGTCCCACACCTTCTGGCAAGAGAAATATGTCAGCCATCTTGAAAAACAGGGCTTTTTCCGGCCCGAACTTAGGACCCACATAGTGTACCCATGGGCAGCTTTTGCTGACAGCTTCAACTTTGCTGGACTCCAGTCCGCTTCCCAAGACCAAGAGATGAAAATCAGGCACCTGCTCCCGGATCAGTTGAGCGCAGTCGAGCAGGAACCCAATTCCTTTGTGCGCTCCCAACGCTCCACAGAACAAACCGACGCGGCAGCCCGGCTCGATTCCAAGTTGTTGCCTTACGGCCGCAATTTCAGAATCACCAATGTTTCTCACAGACTCAGAGAAAGATCGAGTATCTACGGAGTTGTTCACGATCGTAATCCGATCCGGCAAGACTCCATTCGAGGTGAGGAATTTCGCAGTCGCTGGTGTATAGGTAAACCACCAGTTCACCATCTTGGCCGCGTGCCGGCGAACCCATTCCGACAATTCTGATTTGTCTGCGCATCGATCCTCGCCCATTCCCCAAAAAGCTACTTGTCTGAATCCAACTAGCGAAAGCAATACCAACAGGTAGTTCAAGACGAGCTTGTTGGCCTGTTCTGCGATCACCAGGTTTGCCGCGATGGCATCCCACAGCAGCGGTTGCCATAAGATTCGCTCCCCAAACATCTGCCAACTCTTAACTTTTAACCCTAGTTCCGGCGGCAAATCACAGTTGTCGTTTCTCCCATCTCTATTTCTGGGCTCACTGTAGGCCACCTTGAGACAGATATTGTCCCGCAGCAAAGCTTCGCCGAGCGCTGTGAAAAACGGTAGGCGGTATTGCTTCATTTGTTGCTGGATAACCAAAACTGTCTTCACGAGTGACGTTCCTAGAAAGACGACGACCGACTACTATTCCACCTTAGAGCAGCCATACCTTTTGTACCGAAAGCCCAAAAGGTTCGAAAGTGCTCCGAAACCGGCGCACACGCGAATTCCGGATCTTACCAGTCGATGGCGTCCTGCAAAAAGCGACGGCAGTAGCATGAGAGTTCCTGCTGCAACGTTGGCAACTGCCCTTGAGGTCTGCACCAGCCGCATTTGAAATCCCGGTCGAAACGTTATTTGTATCCTCGCCCAATTGTTTCCACCGGCAAAGGCTCGCCTGAGGATCCATCTCGCTCGAGCGCGGTTGACAGGCACGTCCTCACGGACGATAGCCTCGTCAGACCACACCATGGTTGACCCGGTATTCTTCAGTCTCAAAGATAATTCTGAATCTTCTCCACCAGTGTGTGCAA
Organism: Terriglobia bacterium; assembly: GCA_020073465.1. Lineage (GTDB taxonomy): Bacteria > Acidobacteriota > Terriglobia > Terriglobales > Acidobacteriaceae > Sulfotelmatobacter. Next base: position 87,509 of record JAIQFC010000027.1, on the reverse strand, counting down.
AACCCGCGTCAAAACCTTGAACTTGAGTGAGGAGACGCGACGTCACCAGCAGATTTCCAGCTCCAACCCAGTTCACAAGAGTGCCCGTTCGCATCCTGGGTCGATCAAAAAATCGCCCGCGGATGACCCATGAAGGTACGCCTTCCTGAAACAGCGGCAAGACTGGTCCCGCAACAACATGAGCGTCATATTCGTGACGAGTAGACAGAAGTTCGTCCAACCAGTGCGGATCCGGAGATTCGTCGTCATCGATGAACACGATCATTTCCGCTTTCGAGGCGATTGCGTGTTCTACTCCCGCGTTTCGGGCGAAGGATATCCCCACTCGAGGTTCAGAGAGGTACGTAAGCTGATATGGCCCGTCCTCGAATTGACTGCACACTTGGCGCGCTTCGCCAGACCCCGGGTCATTGTCTACCACATATACGAAAATCGCAGGGCGCTCGGACTTCTGGAAATCGAGTCTCCCAAGTGCCTGCAGTAGGGTTCTCAGTCCTGCCGGACGGCGAAAGGTCGCAATGCACACGGCAACGGAACTAGGTGGAGGAATCACGATACGATTTGTAACATGTTCGTGTTTTGCCCTTAAGCATCCACAACTCTCTTCGCAGCGGCGCTTGGTGGCTGGGGTGCACGAGCGGCGGTCATTGCAGGAATCACGAGTGCAACGGAAGTGTACAAGATCCAAGTCAAGTCGTTTTGCCGCAGTATCACACTTTCAACTAGGCCGTAGACTCCAGTGAAGAACAAATATACGAACGGCCACAGATACTCCGGGGTGGTCGTGCGCCTGACCAGGGTAATCGCTCGCCATAGAGATCTGAAATACTGTAGCAGAAAGACCAGCACACCGATCAAGCCAATGTCCACCCACACATTGAGTACTGAGTTGTGCGCGTGTGAGACTGGATACCCCGTCAGTCGCCAGATGGCCTCCGCGGGGCTACCCGCACCCCGCCAGAACGCATCATATCCGTAGCCCAACCAGGGCCGTTGCTTGATCCTCAGCAAACAAATCAGCCAGATCGTGCTTCTGCCCGAAAGAGACTCGCTTCTTCCCAGTGACAAAAGCATTTTTTCTGCATGACTAATAAAGTAAATGCCGCCACTGACGGCGAGCGCGGCCAGTCCCAGAAAGAATGCGACTGCATTCCTCAATCTCCATCGAAAAGCAAAAGACACCACAAGGGCGGCAACAGTGAACAAACACGCCAGTAAACCCGTCACCGATTGGGCCCCAAGCAGGAGAATCAGGGCCAGACCCGTCACTGCCCACCATCTCAGAACAGCTCTACGTTCTGAAATAGCCCGCAAGATAAAGACAATGATGCCGAGAGCCATTGTGGACCCTAGGACGTTCTTGTGGCCGTAGATCCCTAACCAGGCACCCTTAAAATCTCCACTCGCAATCCCTACGGGAGGCAGTACCAGCACAAACAGCAGGCTCATGATCGCCGCAAATGCCAGAGCACGACTCAGTATCTTGAGCTGATCCACCAGACCGAATCTGGAGCTGAAGTAAGCGCCAAACATGGTAGTGCCGATCAGGGCTACGCTACGCCGCAAGGTGAGCAATCGCTCATCTGACCACAGTACAGAAACCAGTGCCATCGTTACGAGTGCAACCAGCAAGCGATCGCGGAAGATGATGCCGGCAAGCCCCTGAGATTTGCGGAGCAACAGGATGCCAGTGGCAAGGTATACGGCTGACCAAATCACTTGCGTGAAAATGGCGCCCGCTCCCATGACCAAGCCCGGCTGGTCGTTAGTCGACAGAAGGTGCAAGAAAGCGTTCGTTGACAACAAAAGCACAACCCCGGTAAAGAACCACTCTGCACCTGCGGGCAGACTCGCTCTTGTCACGCGTTTCCTCGTTGGAATTGCACGCAGAACCGTCGGAACTGGATAGCCATGCATAGGTCTGGGACCGCTTGCACGCTCTCCATCTTGAGGGCACGGCTCAATCCTGCGACCTTCACGTTGGTCTCTAATTTCGTTCACGCGTCAAAGCTGGAGTTGAAGCTCCTTCACAAAGTATGCCGAGGAATTGGAGTATGTATCCAAGGCGAACAGATATCAACTCGTGATCAGACTATTTAAACCATCGTCTCGGATTGCACTACGTCGGCAGGGGCAATTGGGTTTGCGGATGTACGCAAGAGCACTACGGCCGCGTACATGACAATTGCGAGAAGCCCATCCGAGGCCAGGCTTGCCCACGCCGCTCCGCGCCATGAATAGGCGGGGATCAGCCAAAAATCTAAAGCGATATTGAACACGGCGATGCCGACCTGAATAATGCTTCTCAATCCTTGAAAATTTGCCCCGGTCAGCGCGTCTGAAAGCAAATAGTGGGCTGCGCGGAACATGATCAGGGGAGATAACCAGCGCAAAACATCGTCCGCCCCCACATAAGCGCGACCGAGAACCAGGGGTAACAATGGGGCACTCAGAAACAAAGCTATTCCGGCGAGTATTCCATATCCCATGGCAAACGGTAGAAGGCGTTTCGCATACTTTGCAGTTCCATGGATGCCTTCCAGTCCATGTTGAAAAAACCTGGCGTATGTCGAATAAAGGAGAGCAGCAATCGGCTGGAAGCTTAAATCGATGATGCGATACGCTGTTGCGTAGATGCCGGCCGCGTCTGCGGTCGCCAGACGCACCAACATGGTTTTATCAATATTGTTATAGACCGATTGCGAGGAGAGTCCCACCGAGAAGTAGAAGCCCTGGCGCACATCCGCTATCGAAATGATCCGACTGAACTTCGGATAGCCGAGTCTTCGACAAACGGTGAACCATACATAACCGGCGCTGATGCATGTGCTGATCAAGTAGAGAACGGCCCAGGACTCTGCATTCGGGTGTGAGATTGAAAAGACCATCAACAACGCTCCGATGGCACGACACCCCGCGAGGACGATGGCCACTCCGGCAGTCCGACCTAGCATCTCAAAAGCCTGGTAGGCCTGGCTTGCTAAACCTACAATGCTGGCCAAAACCAGGTCAGACAATCCCGTCAGCAGGATCAGGGTTAGCGGAGCACGGTGGGAAAAAATGAAATGGGAAACTGCGATTACCACCACGAGAAGGAGAGAGCCAGAGACACAGGTGACAAATAGCGCAGTGCCCCAAGAATCGCCAAAGCTATCTTTGCGCCTCGCTACATTCCTGATGAGAAGGTTACCCGTTCCCCAAGTCGAAAAGGGCGCCAATACAGCAATGAGAGATATAGCTCCGACGAATATTCCGTACTGCCCCGGGCCGAGCGAGCGCGCGATGAGGATGAAGTAGACGGCCTGCAGCAACATCCGTACGGCAGAACCAGCCATCATCGAGGCGATATTTCGAACCAGCTTGCTTCCTGCGAGTCTTTCCCGCCATCCACTTGAAGAACTCTGCTTCGCTCTTTGCGAGTCGCTCACATAATCTCGGATTTGCGCGTTCTTATCGACCGAGGCCCTTCAACACGACCGGAATGGTCTTCAACAGGATTTTGAAGTCAAGCAGCAGACTCCAACTTTCAATGTATTGATTGTCCCACGTGAAGGCCGCCTCGAACGACGGATCACTGCGAGCACTGACCTGCCAGAGGCCGGTTATGCCGGGGATTGCGTCCAGCCTTTTTAAATGTTCCAGTTTGTATGCATTGATTTCATCAAATTCGGGAGGCCGGGGACCTACCAAACTCATGTCACCCTTGAGCACGTTCCAAAGCTGGGGAAGCTCGTCAATACTGTGTCTCCGCAGAAACGATCCCAAACGAGTGACTCTCGGGTCCTTGGTTATCTTGAAAAGAGGTCCCACACGTTCGTTAAGATGCTGAAGCACCTTCTTCTGCTCGTCAGCATCGACAACCATCGTTCTGAACTTGTAGCAGACAAATCTGTGCCCCTTCCTACCCACCCGCGAAGCGCGATAAAAAATTGGCCCCGGCGAACCAAGCCGTATCGCGAGGCAGATCAAAGCCAGAAACGGAGACAATACTAGTAGTAATCCGGCAGCTCCGACGGCATCAATCAACCGTTTCACAAAGAACCCGAATTTTGGCATTTTTTTCCTGCGAAGCACTAGGACAATCTTTTTTACGAGTTCGCGTTCCGACGGAATCGTTATGAATATCTCGTCAATAAACTCTTGCCGGACTACTTGCGCCAATCCTTCCAATTTGCCTAAGATCCGCGGGTCTTCATGATGGTTAGAGTCAATGAAACCCATCACCTTGTAGCCCAGACTCGGATTCTCCTCCAAGTGAGCGGCCAAAGCCTGTCCTACCCTGCCTGCTCCGACGATCAGAGCATGCTGCATGCCGAGTCCCTGTGCAAACTGCCTGCTCCGTATGTATGACCGGAACGCCCTCCAGCCGGTCAAGGCAAACACGGTGAATACTGCGGTCGACGCTACCACCTGCCGGGAAACCGACTTGGTGCCCGAGAGGTAAATGAATGTCGCGAGCGCAATCGTAGCAATCGCAACCGCCCGCGTCACCAGTACCCCATCCATCACAGCGGAACGGGAAGGAGAGGACCGATACAGATTCTGAGAGTAGGCTGCAAGTACGAGCAAGGTGATGTACACAACCAGGAAACCGACATGTACGCCCGCCAGCCCCCCCATGTAACGAGAAGGATGCAAAAAGAGCGGCAACACACTGGACATTTTGGGAGAGAACCGGAGCTCGTAGGCAAGAGCCCCACCCAAAATCGTAAAAAGAATGTCAGCCACCACGGATGCCACTATTCGCCTGCGAACCGCGTTGGCCCACTTCTGATGGCCTACCTGATATCCACGACTTCCGACATCAGAAACGCATTGATCGGGGTTCGGTAACTGGACAAGTGCATTCATTTTGCTTTTCGCTTTGTCTCTGATCGCTCGGCACAACTACACCAGTAATACGGGCTCCACAGCGTTGGATCGGTACAACACAAACACAGCAGTCTAGGTGCTTGTGGTTTCCTCTCCCTTTCCACCTTGCTGGCGGTTGAGAATCCTATTTGTTAATCCAGCTATCCCCGTACGGATTCGTACACCCGTGGCTGAGTCCCAACTCTTGGCCTTGCACGTGAGGTATACTTCCTGGGCAAACACTTTCCAAGGCAACCTCGGGTCCGTACGCTGCCAGTAGGCTGTTCCCACCACCCAAGACACCCCAGCCACGAACGAAACGCACATTCCTCCCAGCACAATCCATGTGCGATGCGGGCTGCTCTTCTTTTGCGGAACGACCGCGGCGTCCAAAACTTGCGCGGTCGGAACATCGCGAGCTTCTTCCAGTCTCGCGATCTCGTATTGCTTGGTCAGTAGTTCGTAAACAGCTTCACTAACCTTGTTCCGACGATACAGCTCGACATAACGTACGCCAAGCAGGGGTAACTGCCGGATAGACGGATACAGTTCGTCTCCGCTGAGAACTGATCCATTGGCAGGAGTTACTCCCTTACCTCCTAGCTTGTTCAACTGCTGCTCGAGCTCGGCGACCTGAGCCTTGAGCAACCGTACTCGCGGATTATTGTCGGTGTAAATCTGCTGTAGTCCCCGAAGCATCGATTCTGTCGAAATGAGCTGGCCCTGCAAGTCTGCTGCGGCTGCAACCATTGCCTTTGCTTGTTCTGGAATATCAATCGCCGAATTCTTGCTGGCGAATTCGCTGAACTCTTTGGCGGCATCGTCCAGTTCCTTCTTGACTTCATTTCGGCGCTGTTCCACAAACACCCGTTCCCGATGAGCTGAGGATGTGTTCGCGGTGGCCAAAACTTGATTCAGACTCTCGACATAAGCCTGGGCGATGGCAGCTGCTCTTGCAGGGTCTTTGTCTTCGACGGCAAGACTCAAGATCCCCGTTTTGGCGTCTACCTTGATGTCCGTTGCAGCCTCAAGTCTCTGGCGGGCATCTTCAGGATATCGCGTTGAGTAGAGTTTCATCAGTCCAAAGCGGCGGATAATGTCGTCCTGTACGGTCCTGCTCTGGAGCACGCCGACGAAAAGCTCGCCTGAAGAACCAAGACCCAGCAACTTATCCGCCAGACCCATGAGTGACGAGCCACCTCCACCCCCTCCTCCGCCCTCCCCTGAAGCCCCTCCCCCCGACATGGCCGGCAGGGCCATCATCATTGTCGAAGAGTTATTGAAATCCGGCGGCATCAAATGGGTGGTGGCGGTGTAGCGTTTCGGGATCAGCATGGCGACCAGTATGAACAGAACTATCCCCACCACCGTGAACTCCCCCAACAAGCGCCGCTTACCCCATAGCAACCAGGCGGCGTCGATCGGCGGGAGAACAGACATCGGCTCGCCAGCAGATCCCTGCTGCAAAACGAGAGATTCGTAGCTTACTTCCGGCTCCCTCTCGTGATTTGGTTCAGCCGTTGGTGTCAGAACTTCGTGCGAACTATCCACAACCTGGTCCTCAAATCTGGATGTTGTTCCTTGTCGGATCAACACAACTGCAATCTGCTCAACAACTACTGTCTCGATCTATCTCACGGCGATGAAGGACTGACTTGCAGAGTCTTTCGCGCACTCCAGTGTGGGGAATAGGTCAATTGAACCGATGCGGCCACATTCGACTGGCGATTCGCCGCCAAGACCGGAAATTTCCATTGCTCATATTTCAAGAAGCCGGAACAAACAAGATCACGCGAGAACCGGAGGTCGGCGTGCGCGGAATAATCGATCAGTCGTCCACCACCGATGAAGTCCTTCGACACTTCCTGATGCCGGTATCCAAATTCCACCTTGGTGCGTGGAGAAAACGAGTAAGTGAGCCAACCTTGACCACCTCGACCGGCTCGCCCAATCCAGCTTCCCAGTAGTTGCGAGTTGTTCGTGTACCCCGAGCGGAATCGATCAACACCGTAGTATACGAAACCAGGTGCGAACTCGCTGGTTAGCGGCTCATTCACGCCCTCCGCACGCAGCTCCATCCTCGGAATCTTGGGTATCTTGGGTAGATATATACCCGGATTCACGGTTGCCCGAGTCGAACCAATCGGGGAATACTCATCCACAACCAGAAAGTCGCCGTAAATAGTCAACCAGCTTCGCAGGCCAGGAACGCGATAGCTGAAGTCAGCGCCAGAAAGGCGCTTTCCGGGATTCAAAGATTTGACTGTATGCGCGTAGAAAGTTCGAACGAAGTTGTGCCATGTGAATGGCAGTCCCGGGCCCGCGAATTGCGCGGTGAACCCCATCCCGAATTCCAGATTCGGAGTCGGCTTGAAACTGATTTTTGTACCGTGGAGATAAGGCTGCGGATTGATATTGCCGGGGCCAAGCAGGTTTGGGCTATCGTATTCGAACCGGTGACCTGCAAGTTGCCCGAGAAAGAATTCAGATCGCGCCGGCCCCAAGATGTGCGACAGCAGAGGAATCTCATACGGGGCTACAGTATCGATTCTTACCATCAACATCGGCTCGGCGTTGTTACTCATTAACAGCGGGCCGGACTGACCAGGACCGAGCCACTGGTTCTGTTTGCCGAAAGAGATTTGCAGGTTGTGAAAGTCGAGCGAAACCGACCCCTCAAGCAGGTCAAACCTGTTCGTCTCTCCAATTGCATTGGATACAGGTAGAGTAACATCAGCGGTGGCAATCGCCTGTAGGACGCCGGCAGGATCCGACGGAACCGCTGGTGCACGCTGGTATTCCCCTCGCACGTAAAAGGCGAACGGACCCGCGACCGCCCGCGCGGAAACTCCACTCACAACGTTCGTACCCTCTCCGTATGGCCGCCCGAAATCATTCGTAATAGTTTGGCCGAAGTGGTACCCATCCCTCAGCATCGGCCCTGAGATGCTTGTCTCCCGGACGTATACCGACTCAACTTGGGCCCCCAGGTTACTCGCGCCGCCGAGTCGGGCACTTTCTTCTGCGAACTCCCGCGTTAACTCGTGGTAGCCCCGCGCTGCCTCTTCTGAGGAATCATCGTTCACCAGGTGTTCTCCGGCTTCCTCGACCATGCGGGCGCAGGCCATGCGCGTCCAGGGACGAAGGCCCAGGTACGCTGTTTGAATATATCCAAGCGCCACAAGACGATCGAGTGCGGGATATACCCAGCTATCCAGTGGAACGTACGGCGAAGCCATATTGTCGGGGTTGCGACCCTGGTCCGCCGTCTCTTTTTCAAAAATATTCCCCCACCCGGATCCGCCGAGTTGCGGGTCGTGATGCGCCCGGTAGACTTGACGCCCGAAATACCACCCCAGGACGCTGCCGATCACGGCATCCGTTGGAAAGTGCTGCTTCGCGGTTACGCGCGTCAGAGTCACCGCGGAGGCCATGCCATACGCAGCCACTTGACTGAGCGTTCCTGGATACTCGTGTGCCCACACACTTGCGATGGACCACGCGATTGCCGAGTGCTCCGAGGGGAAAGAGGAACCTCCCTGAAAAAAGTTGCCGTGTCCGTTCCCGTCCAGAGGCCGCTGGCGCTGCGTGATCTCCTTGAAAAGGTACGTCACGGCAGTGCTGTTGATGGCAGCCTCGCCGCTGAGCAGTCCTGCTTCCCGGAGGTGATCGTTATTGGTCATGTGGCCCAGAAGGAACGCTCCTCCCCCAATCCCGATCATCGAATATACCGAATAGTCCGAGATGTGCAGACTACGATTCAACTGATTCGGCTTATCAGACACCTGCTTGATCATCCAGCTGTCACTTGCAATAAAGGCACTCGTCGCTCCGGCGAACGGGACGATCCACTTGAGATCCTTCAGTCGAACACGCGCGGGGCTTGTCCAGAACTGCTCTTGATCGGTTGCAAGGTGTTTGAGAAACGGAGAGAGTAATCGGTTCTCGGGATCCTCGCCAGGTTGCAGTTCGTACCGTGTGGCCGAGTCTCGCTGTTTCTTCAGTCCCGCCGTGGTTTCCTGCTCTGACTCAACCGGGATGGCGTTCGCGGGAGCATCCGGCGGAGCGGTTTGGGCCTCGGTCCCCGCGATCATCGTCATGGCCACCAGAGCCTGCAAGAGGCAACACTTCACTCGAAAGGAAATCAAACGGAGCCCGCGCTTCAGAAGGTTCTCGCCACGTTTGCAGCAAGTGCCAGTGCCGTCACGATCTGAGCTGACTGCACCGCGTTCTTGAATCTGTTGTTGATCGAATAGATCTTTTCCGGTACCACCACCATGTCCCCCGGTTGCATCGCTGCACTCGCCACTCCACCGCTGAACAAGCCGCCAGACCCGGCCACTACCGAGCCGTCGGCCCGAATCACGAAGATCCCTTTCTTGTTTGCCATCTGGTTCGGCCCGCCTGCCTGCGTCAAGTACCATCCCGCGCTCTTACCAGATCGATGGGTTACCGCCGTGGGATTGTAGACGGCGCCATCCACCATGACCATGCTTGGTTTCTTGGGGATGTAAATAGTATCGCCGGCACGTACCGGAATATCCGCCAAGGTGTTGGCCCAGCGCTTCATGTTGGCAGAAATGTGGATGACCAATCGTCCCGCAGGTGGAGTGTTCTGCAGGGCTTCCAGCGTGGTCTGAAACTGTTCGACAGCTGCCTGTTTGGCTAATTTTTCGTCCTGATCCTGTTCGGGTATAAGCGTCACGCTGGCTGATTCGCTTTGCACGCGTTGGATCAGGTCCGCCCGATTCTTGGCTTCCATCTGTCTGACTTGCTCGCGAGCGAAAACCGCACCGTACGGATAAGCATCCGATCGGAAGCCACCAGCACGCGCGAGGATGGAACTGAGTCTCTCCCCTTCCTGGATACCGTATGTGCCCGGATGGAGCACTTCTCCTTTGACGGTGATTGTCGAACCCATGTCATTCCATCCTGATAGCTGGCGGACGGTGAGAACATCACCGTCGTGCAACCGGACGTCGGTATCGGGTTCGCCGGCCAAGGCCTTGGCAATTTGAACCGTCTCGTGATCGCCGATCACCCTGTTACTGTGCTCGACGGTATACCGGGTGAGGTCGGCTTCCTGAGTGTAGGCGCTCCGTTTGAGACCCCCAGCGAACCGGACTAAATCCGCAGCAGTCATCCCATCCCCCAGCGGATACTTGCCGGGACGAGCCACCTCTCCTTGAACGTTTACTGACGGTGGATCCACCTTACTCAAGTCCTTATGAATAAAGATTCGATCCTTCGATGCCAGCAGAATATTGTCTTTAGGATCGCCTGCCAGAGCATTGCTTAGGTTCACGCTGAACACTTTGAGCTTACCGTCTTCGGTTTTGCGGAACACTTGCGCATCGTCCAGTAGCGCATCGGAGGTTGTGTTGCCAGCCAGGAAAACGGCATCGCGAAGGTACGCCGCTCCGTTGGTGACGTGGTCTCCCGGATCTCTCACTTCTCCGGTCACGGTCACCACCGGCGGATCCTCGAAATCAAAACGTCCGAATACGCGCACGGTATCGAAGGGTCGGAGCAGGAGATTCTGGTCTTTGCCGGCCAGAGCATCTTCCAGGTTGAAAGCCAGCACCTCTGGCGTGCTATCGGGGTTTCGGAGACGAATGATCTCCGCATGTTGCTTGTAGGGTTCGGGCAGTAGATCTTTGTACGACTTGATAAGATCAGTCACCTTCATGCCATCGCGGTAGGCAAACTTGCCGGGTCGGAAAACATGTCCGTCCAGGTAGACGGTCTTGTCGGCATAGGGGAGAATGGGCGAGATCTGAACGCGATCACCGTCCTGGATCTGAAAGTCTTCCAGAGCTTTGTTCACCGACTGCTCATTGTTGTTTTCTGGAATGTCCAGCCGAAGCATTGTTCGGCTCTCGTGCGCCTCCACGCGCTCTACATCGACGTGACGCAGGGTGCCAGAAGGCAAAACACCACCCGCAATTTCAAGAACTTCAGCCAGATTTTTTTCGCCGTTGAGTTCATAAACCGCGGGGCGGCGTACCATTCCTTCGACCGTCACTTCCCGTCCGATCGGAGGCACAAGGAGGGTATCGCCCGCTTCCAGTCTTTCCATGCCCGCCCGGACACCGTGCAGCAGGAGATCGTACACGTCAACCGATTCCACCAGTTGCTTTCCACGGTAATGTTTGAGGACGCGCATGCTGCCAGCAGAGGTCGGCCCGCCCGCCTCATAGAACGCATTCAATGGCGTGGAGAGGGAGCTGACATCGTAGGCGCCGGGTCGCTGGACATCCCCGACTACGTAGACCCGAATAGAGCGAAGGCGCGCCAGAGAAATATCGGTTCGAACATCGCGGTATTGGCTCCGCAGCGCACTCTGAACCATATTCTGCACATCACCCAACGTTTTCCCCGAGACCTGCACTCCACCTACATCGGGCAGCGATACTCTTCCTTCGCGATCGACTACCCGGAGCAGTTGTTGCGAGACGCCTCCGAACATGTCAATACTCAGGCCATCCCCCGGGCCCAGGACATATTCAGGACCAGCCGGTAGGTCCATGGGCAACTGATCGAAGTTGCCCGTGCCATTTTGGAAGACCTCGACACCGAATCGCTCTAGCGCTGGAGAGCTGCGTTCGTACTTGGAATAGAGATCATAGAGAGAAGGAACATCAGCATAGGGGTTGGGATGGTGCCACAGGGATGGCTGCTTGTCTCTATTCAACGAGGAATAAACAGAGGACGGGTATGAAGGGGCAAGCAGGAAATTGGGACGCGTCCCCAGGCTAGCTTGTTGCGGGAATTGCCCGCTACCACCACTTTGACCTAGGAGATCAGAGATTGAGCTTGAGCCGCCGAGGAGGCTGGATAGCCCGCCTCCGGACGCGGAGGCTCCGGTTCCCCCTACATTCAAGCCGCTCATCCCACCCTTTGGCAATCCACCCGAATCACCTGGCATCAGGTTGGCGAGACTACCACCACCGCTAGTGCCCATGCGGGCGGCTACGATAGCCGCCAATTGGCCACCGCCGATCGCGGACGTGCCGGGAGTGTTGCCCATTGAATAGGGGTCGTTGGGTGACTGTAATTGTGCCTGCAGGAGCGCACGCCGCGGATCATATGTTGGCGTAGTGGAGGGCACCGTTTGCCGCGGAGACTGCTGTCCGGGAGCCATCGAAGGAGAACCTGTATTCCCCGGTGTCATGCACCCTGGCGTAGGACAGCCCGGCATTCCAGAACTTGGGGTTGCAAACTGAGGGGAGTTGAAATCCGGGGTGCCCAAGTCAGGGGGTGGAGTCCGTTGCAAGTCGTCTTCATGGCGCATCCAGTAGGAATCTTCCTGGCTTTGCGCCGCTCTGAGCGGGTTCGGGGTTGTACCAGAAGTGGAGGTGCCGAGTTGTGAGGGCACACCCGTGCCCTGCGATGGAATCTGGCCCAATAACCAGTTACGCTGTAATTCCTCGCGCGTTGGCTTGGCGCGGATATAGTAGCGATCTTCAATCTCCCGCGTGAAGAGCATCCGGACATTGGCCTCGTCCCGAACCAACTGAAAGACTGATTCGTCGTCCAAATCTCCCGGCTCCAGCAATCGCCCCTGTTCGAATGCCTTTCTGACCAATATTCTCTTGCACTCAAGGAGCAACCCGGACTCGGTCCTCAGGATCGAGACGATTTTGTCCGCAGACAGTGCAACCGACTGCTCGGCCTCCTTTGCAGCTCGCGACCGGTCCTCGGGTACGGCTTTCCGCCGGTCAGGGTAGGAGTTGTCGTACGAGCTGTTCTGCGCCAACAGCAGGCTTGCACCGACCACCACCACCAACAACAACACTAACGCCGCTGGTCGCCAACCCCGAAACGAAGCGCTGTACAGGCCTCTCTTCATACACCTCACACCCTCTCCAGAAGCGCAACGGAACCGAACCCCGTACCTTCGGATCGACTCACTCCAACCGCGTACTTACGCGCTCCACTTGTATTCGCATGCTGCACCTCGCCCAAGTCTGGCAGGTTGCAATGCTGCGGATAAAGCTCCGCCCTCTCACTCACGGGGTCCCCGTTAGCTAATACCCCTTCCCGTATCGTGATCCACAAATCGTAGGCAGAGGCGTTTCCAATCCCCACCTAGCTCTGAGCAATTCCGACCAAAGCCGGTCGCTCACGCACCGCATTCAGGATCCCTGCCTCCGAACTTTCCATGGGCTTGGTTCGAATGTCGATGATGGCCCAGTAAAAGATCGCACGGTTTTGCTCGGGCGCAAGCGCAACAATTCTCATCTGAGGATAGCGTCCGAGAAGGAAGCCGCACTGGCCGAGGCGCTTCTCCGGTTCGTCCATCGCTAGAATGAGTACATCCGGTCGAACTTGCTCCACAACTTCGATGAGGTCACCACCATCCTCAACCTCGCCGACAATTTCAATGTCAGGCTGGTCTGCGATAGTAGTCACCACGAGTTCCCGCATTAGGCGGGGCCGATTTGCGACCAAGACGCGAACTCGCTTCACATGTTCTCCGGAATGTTGTAAGGTAGGTTGGAATAGGCCATAAACGCAAGGTTCAAAAGGGTTCTACGCGCATGAAGTGCTCGTGATACTCCGTGTACTTCCTGTGCGGGTGCTGCACAAGTACTGAGGCAGTACTAAAATGGTACCGTCGAATCAAGATTGTCTGCGCTTAAGACAGCAGCACATGGAGGCCACCAACAGTGACGGTATGCCGCGTTAGGCTCTGCCACTAAATTGGGTTCCTCGCGCAACTTTCTTTCGCTATTGGAGTTTAGGGAAGCTAACCGGCACGCCCAAGTGGATGAATCGGGCGCAATGGTATAAACAGGCGGGTACAGCAATTACCCGCAGGATCGAGCATGAGGACTTGGCGCGGGGTGAAAGGGGGCACAACCCAAACCGAGGGGTTGTAGGTGTGCGTGATTGGGGTGTATCTATGGATTCGCAGAGGCTTGTGGAAGTATTCCTGCTTGCTGAAAACCGGCTACTGCGCGAAGCGCTGGTCCGGCTCCTCACTAAGAAAGGCGATATCCGCGTTGTTGGGGCTAGCCCCTATTCGCCCACAACGCGCCAGGAGATTGTCTTGGCCCGTCCGGGCATCCTGGTTTTAGATTCCAGTGGTCTCGCGCTTTTCAGAGCCAAGCTTATCCCTGACCTCCAGGCCACAATTCCTGGTCTACGAGTCGTCATGGTGGACATGGACCTAGACGAAAATACCTTTTTGAGGGCGGTCCGCGAGGGCGTCGTCGGATATGTCTTGAAAGATGCTTCGGCGTCGGAAGTGGCGGCTGCTATCAAAGCGGTAGCATCCGATCAGGCGGTGTGCCCTTCACTTCTCTCTATGGTTTTGTTTCGATCGGTTGCTCAGCAAGCAACTGCTCCTCCCGCGCTCTCTTGGGGGTCCGACCATGGACTTAGCCGCAGGGAACAACAGTTGGTGGAACTGTTGACCGAACGCCTTACCAATAAAGAGATCGCAGTGCGACTGAATCTGGCTGAGCAGACTGTTAAGAATCACGTGCACCATATCCTGCGCAAGGTCGGGGCGAGAAACCGCTTTGGCATTGTTAAGCGCTGCGAATTGCAGCGCATTGGTGTCGGTCATCCTGGTCTCAGGGCTGATGCGAGTGTCATCTAACACTCGCTAACAAGCTCCTCCACATAGCTACGGTCTCAATACGCCTGCGGTTGCAAACCATCGTTAGCTATTCGTCTTTGTCAAGGAAGCGGGTTTCACAACAGCACTTCCTCGTCCCGCATGAGCTCAAGTCGTCAATGCGGAAGCGAGAAACTAAGAACGTCGCTCCCTGCGGAGACCGCGTCGAACTCGTGAGTTCTCGCTTTCCCCGACGGTTGCGAGATCGAAATCAGCGGTGACTCGCTCAAAGACCTGTCTCAAGCCCGCATCTTTTGGGAGCAAGTCCGGCTGACGATCCCGCCCGAGATTCTCAACGGTGTGGTTGGTGACGTAATGCTGGTGCTGCCCAATGGCAAGACTTGGCAAGGGACGCTGGGCAACCTGCTACGAGCCTTGAACTGCATTTGGGCCGAGAAGTTGAAAGCCCTGGTCGCACAAGTCGAGCAACTGGAGAAACACGCCGACCCTGCGGCCATGCAGAAGGCTGTTGATGCCGTCGCCATTCAGATGACCGCCAATTAACGATTCATCGTGACGCCGGTGAGTTTTGTGCCGGGATGGGATGAGCAGTAACTTTAGGGCAACGCCGGGAGCGACGACCCTGCCGGGATGCTGCTCACATTTTCCATCCCGGCGTAGAACTCATCGATGAAGCAAGAGCAAACCACAAGTCCCCTCAACCGCAAAAATCCCCAGAAAATGAAGTCGAAAGGTGCAATCATTACAGTCTGGTAATATCACTTTCGCAACGGCGATAAGGCGGAAACGAGGACCATCCTTGAACCGCCGAATCGGACAAACAGGAAACGTGTTTCAACATGGCTTCACAGAATCGTGGAATCCAGCAGCCTCGGCATACGGACGTTACTGGATTGACACTCCTGAAGGCCGAAAACGTCACACTGTCACTCTCGGCATCTGTGCCACCCGTACATGTGCGCGCCGCACGCTACGCGAACACATCGACTCTGAAGGCATCAATGGCAGGCAAGCCTTCACAACCAATACCGCACCGGCGCTGACGTTCCGCGCGCAAGCAGAGCGGTGGATTGCCGCACTAGCCACGCGACGGCGCAGGCCGGTCAAACCCGCCACGATTTTCAACTGGCAGCACGCACTGGATTGCTGGATTCTCCCGAACATTGGCGACATGCCGGTGTCGGACGTTTCCAATGGCGCACTGCGTGAACTGGTGGACAAGATGGCGACGGCTGGCCTTTCCGCGAAAACAATCGTCAACTACGTGCAGCCGGTAAAGATGGTCGTTGCATCTGCGGTTGACAAGGACGGCGAACAACTGTACCCGCGCAAATGGAACCATGATTTTATCCAGTTGCCTATCGTCAACAAGGAAGAACAGCATTGTCCGACCGTGGATGCACCGGACATTGAGGGCCTCCTTGTCAAAGGCCGGTATGCTGTGCTTTTCGCTTTGCTGTCTGGTAGCGGGCTGCGGATCGGTGAGGCTCTGGCGCTGAAGGATACCGACTTCTCACTGGACTGCCGAATCCTGACCGTGAGCCGGTCAATTTGGCACGGGAGGGAGCAAGCACCCAAGACACCCTCTGCCGTGCGCGAGGTTGATTATTCCGGAGTCACTGGCTGCCGTGCTACGTGAGTACGTGGCCGGGAAGTCCGGCTACATCTTCGCGACCAAGAGCGGGCGACCTCTGTTACAGAGGAACGTCTTGCGCGCTCTGTACCAGATTGCTGACCGCAAGGTAGGCTTTCACTGCTTCAGGCGCTTCAGGGTGACTCATCTCCGCAAGAATCGAGTGCCTGAGGATTTGCTGCGGTACTGGATCGGTCATGCAGACAAGAGCATCACGGACGGATATTCGAAAATCAAAGAGGATCGAGCCTTCCGCGCCCTCTGTGCGGAGAGCACGGGGCTGGGATTCTCACTGAATGGGCTACAAGGGCTACAAAACACGCAGCAACTTGTGGTCTCGCAAGCAACCTAAATCCAATGTGGGGTAGGTTTTAGAATGGTGCGCCCTGAGAGATTCGAACTCCCGACCTTCTGGTTCGTAGCCAGACGCTCTATCCAACTGAGCTAAGGGCGCGGATCTTACGCGGCAGGAAGAACTCGTGTTCGATTATAGCGGAATTCCTGTCTCCGCCAAACTCCGATCAACGCCGGGTGGTCGCTCAATTTGAAATCCTCAAACCTCAAATTGAGCCACCACCATCAAGCGGCGCGAAGCTGAACGTCGCTTCCTTCCTGCCATTCAGCGACCTAGGGTGAATCCCGTAGAGGGACAACTCACTAAAGGCGTACCCCAAAAAAATCGCCCTTCAACACGCCGTCGGGCCCTATTCTTGCGCATCACTCCCGACGTAATTCTTTCCCCGTGGTAGAGAAATTCCTACAGAGTCGCCAATCCGGCGAACTTGTATTTTGAACAACTTGCGGACGGCACGCTATGTGCTCTAGGGAAGAACAGACGAAGTGGCGCGCAACGGGGCGCTCCAGAGAATAACTTCGGCCAGAGGTTTTCTTGGGCGCCCCTTGCATTTCCGCACTCGGCTGGCCCTCCCCCACCCTCTATCAAGCCAGCGCCAGCGGTTCCCGTATATCGATTCCCGCCTGCCGCAGCAGCCGTGCGACCGCATCCTGTTTCAGCCTCGACGCATCGAATTCCACGCGCACCGTCTGTTCTTTCGGATTGAATTGCACCCGGCGTACTCCATACACTTCGCGCATGCTGTCGATCGCCCGCAGTTCGTTTTCTCCCGGCGCGGCTCCATAGCGGAACACCACCTCCAAATAAGTCATGGTGTGAAAGCCCTTCTGTATGATGAGGTTGGATCTGTCCCGCCGTCGCGGGACGAATCCAATATAGAGCATCGGCAATCAAACAGCCTAGAGCCGATCTCACAAATCTCCCAGCCCGTAGGGCGGCATTCATTAACCCAGGGCGCAAGCCCTGGGTGAGCCAGGAAAGGAGAACGAGTCCCGCAGGGACGGCACGAATTCTGTCTACCGAATGAGCGAATCAAACACCGCAACCGCGCTGGAGAAAGATCCCGTATGCGGGATGAACGTGAATCCTGCCACCGCGAAGCATGTCCATGCTCACGCCGGCAAGAACTACTATTTCTGCTGCGCCGGTTGCGTGGAAAAATTCAAGGCCGATCCGGAGACGTACCTCCGCAAATCAACCCCCGCCTCAGGTTTGGTGATGCTCGGGATGCCGTCCGTATTGCCGAAGGTCGATCCGCACCACGCAACGCCCCGGTCTGCAGAAATTCACGTCCCGGTTTCCGCGCGTCCCGCAACCGCAGCACCTGTCTACGTCTGCCCAATGTGCCCCGAAGTCCGCGAGACCAGGCCCGTACCATGCCCTTCCTGCGGCATGGCCTTGGAGCCTGAGTTTCCCCTCGTTCCCACGCGCACCGAATACACCTGCCCGATGCATCCCGAAATCGTTCGGACCGAGCCCGGCTCCTGCCCGATCTGCGGCATGGCGCTCGAACCGCGCACGGTTACGGCGACCGCAGAGGATAATCCTGAACTCCGTGACATGAGCCGCCGCTTCTGGGTCAGCGCCATCCTTACTGCGCCGCTGCTCGCCGTCGCGATGGCCGCCATGATCTGGGAGATGCCACTGCACCGCATCCTGGGCGGCAAGTCTCTTCCCTGGCTCGAGTTCGCGCTGGCAACGCCCGTTGTGCTGTGGGGCGGATGGCCTTTCTTTCAGCGCTTCTGGACGTCGCTCGCGAATCGCAGTCCGAATATGTTCACGCTGATCGGTCTCGGCACAGGCGTAGCGTACGGATACAGCGTCGTTGCCACCGTTGCACCGCAAGTGTTCCCCGACTCGCTTCGTGGCATGGGTGGATATCCCGACGTTTACTTCGAAGCCGCTGCCGCGATAACGACGCTGGTCTTGCTGGGACAAGTCATGGAACTGCGCGCCCGCAGCCGCACCAGCGCTGCCATCCGGGCGCTGCTTGATCTGAGCCCGAAGACAGCGCGCCTGCTCACCTCCGACGGCGGCGAGAAAGACGTCCCGCTTGAACAGGTAAAACCCGGCGACCGCCTGCGCGTTCGCCCGGGAGAGAAAGTTCCCGTAGACGGCGTGGTTCTCGACGGCGCCAGTGCCGTCGACGAGTCGATGATCACGGGCGAGTCCATGCACGTCGAAAAGCACGCTGCGGACAAGGTCGTTGGTGCGACCATCAACGGAACCGGTTCGTTCGTCATGCGCGCCGAGCGCGTCGGTTCTGAGACGCTGCTCGCCCGAATCGTGCAAATGGTCAGCCAGGCTCAGCGCAGCCGGGCTCCGATTCAGGGCCTGGCGGACCGGGTCGCTGCTTTCTTCGTGCCCGCCGTGGTAGGCATAGCGGTCGTGACCTTCGCCGCCTGGTTTCTTGCCGGCCCACAACCGCGCCTCGCACATGCTCTCGTAAATGCAGTTGCAGTCCTGATCATCGCTTGCCCCTGCGCACTCGGCCTGGCCACGCCCATGGCGATCATGGTTGGCACCGGCCGCGGCGCTCACGCCGGAGTCCTGATCAAGAACGCCGAGGCCCTGGAGATCCTCGAGAAAGTCGACACCCTGGTCGTCGACAAAACCGGCACTCTGACCGAAGGCAAGCCGAAACTTGCAGCGTTGTCTCTCTCCCAGCCAGGGAACGAAAAAGACGTCCTTCGCCTTGCTGCCAGCCTGGAGCGCGCCAGTGAACATCCTCTGGCCGCGGCCGTGGTCAGTGGCGCGACGCAGCAGGACCTCACACTTACGGAGCCAGGAGATTTCCTCTATGTGCCCGGGAAGGGAATTCGCGGCACCGTCGAGGGACACCAGGTCGCCGTGGGCAACACAGCCTTGATGCTTGAGGTGGGAGCATTCGCGAGAGACGAGGCGGCCTTTTTGACGTTGAACGCAAAGGGCGGAACAACGCTTATTGTCGCGATTGACGGCAAGTATGCTGGGACTCTCACTGTGTCAGATCCAGTCAAACCTGTAGCCAGGGATGCCATCCACGAGCTCAAGAAAAATGGCCTCCACGTCGTGATGCTCACGGGAGACCGTCGCGAAACCGCGGCCGAGATTGCCGCCCTCCTGGGCATCACCGAATTTGAAGCCGAAGTCTTGCCCGAAGCGAAGTTAGAAATCATCCGCAAGCTGCAAAGGCAGGGAAGAGTGGTCGCCATGGCCGGCGACGGGATCAACGATGCCCCCGCGTTGGCACAAGCCAACGTCGGAATCGCCATGGGCACCGGCACCGACGTCGCCATGGAAAGCGGCGGCATCACGCTGGTGAAGGGCGATCTGACCGGCATCGTTCGCGCCCGCAAACTGAGCCAGGCCACCATGCGCAACATCCGTCAGAATTTGTTCTTTGCCTTCATCTACAACGCCGTCGGAGTCCCGATCGCCGCTGGTGTGCTCTATCCCTTCTTCGGATTACTCCTGAGCCCCATCTTTGCCGCCGCAGCCATGAGCTTCAGTTCGGTCTCCGTGATCACGAACGCATTGCGTCTGCGAAAAGTCCGATTGTGAGGGAAATCAGAAGTGCGAAGTAAAGACGTGGCGTCATCCTGAGCGCAGCCGTTCTTCGGGCGGAGCGAAGGATCTGGCGGGCACTGCCAGAGTTCAGAGTCTTGTTGAAGAACCGCGCGGTCGCTCCGCCTCGCGGCACGAACAGAAACACAGCGAATAGGAGCCATCTCACGAGTAGGTTTTTGGGACGGGCACGTATTCCAACGCGCTGCTGAGATATTCTTGGCCTACAGCTTGCTCAGAAAGTCCGTAATCTCAGGCTCGGTCCAGTCCACAGCACCAATGAATTTCCGGCGCATCACGCCATTGCGGTCGATGATGTAAGTCTCCGGAAACTTGAACGTGCCGTACAGCCCATTGCTCTTCTGATCGGGATCACGCACCGTCAGCAGGCTGACCCCGTGGTCTTTTACAAACTGCCGGTAGGCGCTGTCGTCGACATCCACGCTGACCGCGAGCACGGTCACGCCCCTGGCCTTCATCCGACGCTGCATCTCAACCAGCGAAGGAACTTCCTCTACGCACGGCGCGCACCACGTCGCCCAAAAATTCAGAACCACAACCTGCCCGTGAAACTGGCTGAGCGTAACCTTGGTCTGAGTGTCCTGCACCGTGAAATCCGGTGCCGTCGAACCAATCCGCGGAGGCCGCGACCCACTGTAGCAGCCGGAAAACGCCAACATTGCCACAACAGCAAGCAGGGCCGCGCCGAAACTAACAATGCGTCGCACGCAGCTATAATAATAGATTCTGCCCATGACGGCGACGGAAACAGCTACGGAGCGCCCCCTCGTGTCGGTCATCGTGCCCGCGCGGAACGAGGAGGCCTCCCTCGGCGCTTGTCTCGAATCGCTGACAGCGCAGACTGGCCTGCCGTTTGAAATCATCGTTGTTGACGACCACTCCACCGACCGCACCCGCGAGATTGCCTCCTCTTTCCCGAATGTGCGGATTCTTGACGCCGGCCCGTTGCCCGAAGGCTGGACGGGTAAGAACAACGCTGTAACCACCGGCGCTCGCGCGGCTCGGGGCGATTGGTTACTCTTCACCGATGCCGACACCGTGCATCTGCCCGGTTCGCTGGCCCGGGCATTGGCTGAGGCCCAACAGCACGGTGCGGATTTGCTGTCTTATTCGCCCGAGCAGATTGCTATCACTTTCTGGGAGATGGCTACGCTGCCCGTCGTTTTCGCAGAACTGGCGAGGCAATATCCTCCCGCGAAGGTGAGCGATCCGGACTCACCCATCGCAGCAGCCAACGGGCAGTTCATTCTGATCCGCCGCGACGCTTACGATGCAGTTGGCGGCCACGCCGCGTTTGCCACCGACCTGTTGGAGGACGTGGCTCTGGCTCGGGCCGTGAAGAGGTCCGGCCGTACGATTCGCTTCCGCTATGCCGCAGATGCTGTCCGCACCCGCATGTACCGCGATTTTTCTCAGTTGCGCGAAGGCTGGACGAAAAACTTGGCGCTACTGTTTCCCCAACCCGGCTGGCTCGCCGTGAAGACGCTATTCTGGTGGACATTTGCCCTCTGCCTTTTGTTCTTGCCGGCTCTCATCGGTATCGGCGCCGGCCTGACAAGAAATGTGCCATGGCTCGCCAGCGCGCAAAATACGTTCCTGACAGGCGCCAGCATTTTGAAGACTTGGTGGTTGGTGTGGATGACGATGACGTTTTTCGCTCTTTGCCGAAATATCGTGCTGGTCCAGCGCGCGAACGTCAGTGTCATCATGGAGTCGCGTGGCGTCCTGTTCGGCATGCCCATGTTCGCCTACTTGCTGTTTCGCTCGAAAAGAGCCCACGCGAACGGCAGCATCGCTTGGAAAGACCGGACTTATTCCGACAAAGCAGGTTTACTGGCAACTGGCCACTGACAACTGGCAACTGGTTTTTTATGGTCTATTTAACGCGCAAAGCTGAATTTTCCGCCTCGCACTATTACCACAATCCGTCGTTCACGGCGGAAGAGAATCGCCGCATTTTCGGCAAGTGCAACAATCCGAACGGTCATGGTCACAACTACACGCTCGAAGTTACGGTGAAAGGTGAGGTCGACGCCCGCTCCGGCTTCGTCGTCGATCTGAAGCAGCTCAAGGAAATCATGACGCGCGAAGTCCTGGACGCCATGGATCACCGCTTCCTTAACAAGGAAGTCCCCGAATTCCTTACCCAGATTCCGACCACTGAGAACCTCGCCATTGCCATCTGGCAGCGCCTCGTGCCCAGACTCGAAAAGGCTCAACTCCACCGCGTCCGCGTTTATGAAACGCCCGACCTCTTCGTCGACTTCTACGGAGAACCATGAAAGCCCATCTCTCAAGGCGCTACCTGTTCTCCGCCTCGCACCGCCTCCACAGCGAGCACATGTCCGCCGACGAGAACCGCGCCACCTACGGCAAGTGCAATAACCCGCACGGCCACGGCCACAACTACCGCCTGGAGGTTACCGTCAGCGGCCCCGTCGATCAGAGTACCGGCATGGTGTGCAACCTGGTCGACCTCGACGGTTTTGTCGAGAGGGAAGTGCTCTCCCGCTACGACCTTGAGAACCTGAACACGCTGCGGGAATTCGTCAACAATGTGCCCACCACGGAAAACCTGTGCGTCGAGATCTTCGAAATATTGCAGCGAGGCTTCCCTCACGCGCATCTTGAGAAAGTACGACTGGAGGAAACGATGATGAATTCCTTCGAGTACTCCGGTAGCGGAAAACCGAGAAAGTAGTCAGGTCTGACATTGGGGACAGGGACCCCGGAATCTATGAAACCAGCCACCGAATCATCAACGCTCACCAGCGCCAGCTTTGAAGACCTCGTGCGCGAAATGCTGGTCCGTCTCGGCGAGGACCCCGACCGCGAGGGCCTTACCAGCACTCCCGAGCGCATGCGCAAAGCCATGCAATTCCTCACCAAGGGTTACAACGAAGACCCCGAGGCCCTGCTCAAGGGCGCGCTCTTCACCGTCAATTACGACGAAATGGTCATCGTCAAAGACGTTGAGATGTTCAGCCTCTGCGAGCACCACCTGCTGCCTTTCTTCGGCAAAGTGCACGTCGCCTACATCCCCAACGGCCGCGTCATCGGCCTGAGTAAGATTCCCCGCCTCATCGAACTCTTCTCCCGCCGCCTGCAGATTCAGGAGCGCCTGACCACCCAGATTGCCGAGACCATTCAGAAAGTCATTGAGCCTCAGGGGGTGGGCGTCGTCATCGAGGCCCGCCATCTGTGCATGATGATGCGCGGCGTCGAGAAGCAGCACTCCGCCGCAGTGACATCCTCGATGCTGGGATGCTTCCGCAACGAACAAGAAACGCGGACCGAGTTCCTCTCTCTGATCCGGCAGCGCGCAAACGGCGTCGTATAGAGCAGCGGTCCCTGGGTCAGTCTTCCGCCCTCCATGCGATAAGATGGCAGGTCTCGATCCGGCGCGAACTCGATGACCGGACATCGTTGTACGAGGCCAGCGTTTGCCATATCACTTGGATTGCGTCTTCTATTACGTCTCCGAAATGGAACGGGCGATCCGCTTTTATCGTGACGTCCTCGGCCTGAAGTTCGTGTCCCGCGATATTGTCGCCAGATTCGATATCGACGGAGTCCTGCTTGAACTGGTACCTGCGGCCAGCAGCAACAAGCTGCAAGGCTCAGGCAACGCGCGCCTGTGCCTACGTGTCGAGAATATGGAGCAGGCGTTGCAGGATCTCCGTGCCCTGGGTGTAGCCACCAGTCCAGCCGAGAACAAGGGAACTGGGGCCTTGGCCTCTGCCCGTGATCCGGACGGGAACGAAATCTGCCTCTGGCAGTACTTTTCTGGCGCGTAATTGAAAGGGCTTTCGTGTCACAACATACTTCAAGTAAAACGTTAAGGTCTGCGCTCCGGCAGCGCCGCCCCTTACGCGGCAAAGTCGCCTTGATTACCGGCGCCACACGCGGCATCGGCCGTGCCATTGCTCGCGCTCTTGCCGCCCAGGGCTGCGATCTGATTCTGACGGGACGCGACCAGGCCGCTTTGCATCGCGCCAGCAGGGAACTGGCCCGTGGCCAAAACCGGGTTCTGGCCCACCCCTGTGACGTCCGCGCCCCCCACTCCGTCGACGACTTGTTTCGTACCATCCGCCGCCAGTTCAAGCGCCTCGACATTCTCATCAACAACGCCGGCATCACCCACGGCAATCTGCCCGTGGAGCGTCTCCCGTTTCCCCTCTGGAAAGACGTACTCGAAACCAATCTCGACGGCACATTCCTCGTAACCCAGGCCGCCCTGGCCGTTATGAAACGCGGCAGCACCATCGTGAACAACGTCTCTATCGCTGCCAACCGCGTGTTCGCCGGTTCCGCCGCCTACAACGCTTCGAAACACGGAGCCCTTGGCCTCACCAACACTCTTCGCGAGGAACTACGCCCGAAGGGCATTCGAGTGATCGGCCTGTTCCCCGGCGCAACCGACACCGACATCTGGAAGACTCTCTGGCCCCAAGCTCCGCGCCGCAAAATGTTGTCTCCCGCAACCGTAGCCGAAGCCCTTGTCAATGCGATCCTTCTGCCCGAAAACGCAACAGTGGAGACTCTGGAAATTCTCCCCACCACAGGCACCCTGTGACCGCTGGTCAGTGTCCCAATTTCGACGGCGTCATCCCGAACGCAGCCGTTCTTCAGGCGGAGTGAGGGATCTTGCGTGCATCTTCACAACCAACTAGAGGCAAGCCTTGCCACCACCCCCCCTCCCGGTTTTACCCAGAAGCAAATTCAGACTAAGATTACGACCGCCCGCAAACAACACATTCGGAGGAACGATCGATGAAGAACGCAATCTTGCTGATGGCCACGATCATTGTCGCAACCGTGATGTCCTTTCCCGCTAGCGCCCAGGACGCCGCGAAGAAAGATGCTGCCGTTAAGCCCGCTGCCAGCCCGTCCCAAGCCGTACTCGATGCCTGGAATGACGTCGCTCGGAAGCTGATCGCCATGGCCGAAGATTTTCCCGAAGACAAGTACGATTTCAAGCCCACGCCGGCGCAGCGCAGTTTCGCCGAACAACTCCTGCACGCCGCGGGTGCCAACTACTACTTCACCAACCTGGCGATGGGACAGAAACCGCCGGCCGAAGAAGACGCGAAGCGCGATCAATACAAGACCAAAGCCGACGTGGTCGCCTTTGTGAAGAAGTCAATGGCGGATGGCGCTGCAGCCATCAAAGCCAAGGGCGACAAAGGTATGTCAGAGTTGCTGGTGGATCCCTTCAGTCACCAGCAGGTTCGTGTCAGTGAACTGGCCTATGGTTTCATCGAGCACAACGGAGAACACTACGGCCAGCTCGCCGTCTACTATCGCATCGCAGGCCTCGTGCCGCCCGAGTCGCGTCCTAAGAAGTAACCGGGATGCCCATGTGGGGACAGCCGCCCTCGGCTGTCCGACCGGGCGTAGCCCGGTGGTTAAACCGGTGCAGCAGCCTTGAGTCCGCCCTTTGATTCGAAAACGACTCCAGCGCTTGTCATGCTGAGCGTAGCTGATCGTTCGCCAAGCGAACGATCAGCGGAGTCGAAGCATCCCTGCCCGCTGTAATCCTTTTCTAAATTGAGGTAGGACTGACCCCTCTTGGGAAGCTTAGAGTGAACTATTGACATGCGTACGGATACCTCCGCCGCCGCTCCGGAAACACCTTGACCATCACCGCACCGCCAATGAATCCACCGACATGCGCCCAGAAAGCCACGCCGCCGACGTTGCGTCCCTGAACCGCAAGTATCGTGGCTGTTCCGTAAAAAAAATTTAGTATGAACCAGTATCCGAGGATGATCCAAGCCGGCAGCCACAACACAAACACAAAGAACCATGTCAGCGCTCTAGCTTTTGGATTGAGGAACCAGACTAATAGCCACAGCACTAGAACAAAGAGCGCGATTAGCAATCGGGCGCTGGGATACAGAATCCATGCCGGCACTACAAACATGAATAAGAAGATTGCCGTCAGGACGCGCGCCCTTGGATACAGAATGAAATAGGCTCCCAGCACGCCGGCGATCGCGCCGCTGGCCCCGAGGGTAGGTACACGCGAACTGGAATCAACGAGTACCTGCGCGCCCATCGCAATGAGCCCAGCAAGAAGGTAGAACAACAAGTACTTGAAGTGCCCCAGGTAGTCCTCGATGTTGTCCCCGAAGATGTGCAGGAACCACATGTTACCGATCACGTGCATCCACGAACCGTGTAGAAACATCGACGTCAGGAAGGGAAGCGCTACCGCGGGAAGCGGATACTTCGGCGAGCCCGAAAGGAACGCAGTCAAGTGCGAGGGCACAACCCCAAACTGAAAGATCAGAGCCTTAAGACCGTCAGGATTTGACACTTGCAGCGCCCACTCAAACAGGTAAATCACCAGGTTCAGCCCAATCAGGAAATACGTCACGTAGGGCGTGCTGAAGCACGGTTGGTCGTCTTTAAGAGGAAGCATGGGAGATTCTGGTAATTTAGTACTTCAGCAATTGTGTAATCCTAGGCTTAACCACTTTAGCAAGCCGCCTCGGAATACGGTTAGCGGTGCCGTTTGTTTGTCATCCTGAAGCGCCCGCTTTTGGCGCTGAAAGCCTGCCCTGAGCGGAGCCGAAGGGGACCTGGGCGCGCCGCGCGATCATTCTCGCGTTCTTTGCGAGAATGCGAAATCGCGTGTTTGGCGCGCATCCCTAACAAACTGCCCGACCACCCAGAAATCAGGCGCAGCGGAGCTTTTCAATTACTCAATTACCAACTTACCAAATCTCCCTCATGAACGGCGTCCTCATCATCGATAAACCCCCGGGATTGACCTCGCACGACGTGGTCAATCGCGTTCGCCGCATCCTCGGACAACGCTCCGTCGGCCACCTGGGCACACTCGACCCCCTAGCCACCGGGGTTTTGCCGCTCGTGACCGGCAGTCTCACCCGCCTGGCGCAGTTCTATACCGCCTCCGAAAAGACCTATGAGGGCGTGATCCGCTTCGGCTTTGCCACCGACACCTATGATTCCGAAGGCGAGGCCACGAGTCCCGCTCAGTCGGTAAGTCTCACACTCGCGCAGATGCAGGAAGTCGCAGCCCGCTTCCGCGGTGTGATTGAACAGATGCCGCCTCCATTCTCGGCGAAAAAGATCCACGGAGTCCCCGCGTACAAACTGGCGCGCAAGAAGAAAGATGTTGCCCTCGCGCCGGTGAAAGTCGAAATCAAGCAATTCGACATTCTCGGCGTTGAGCAAGACCGCGTCCACTTCCGCGCCCACGTAGCTTCAGGTACCTACATGCGTTCGGTGGCGCACGACATGGGCCAGCAACTCGGCTGCGGAGCCCACCTGCAATCGCTGCGCCGCACCGCGGTCGCCGAATTCAAAATTGCCGACGCCCACACGCTGGACCAACTCGCAGACGCCGCCGCGAAGGGAAGCGCCGACGATCTTTTCGTCCATCCCCGCACGTTGCTGCCGCAACTCCCTTCGGTCACCGCAGACGAGGCCACCGCCGCCAACATTCGCAGCGGCCGCACCGTAAATCTGCCGGAGCTGTCCCGCGCACGCCAGGTCAAGGTCTTTTCCGGACAGAGGGAACTGATCGCCATCGCTACGCGCGTCGCCGGGACCCTTTTTCATCCGGGGATCGTACTGGTCACGCCGCAGGACGGCGCAAGGCAGAGTCCTGACTAGAAGCCATCTCATAAACAGGTTTTGGGAAGCGCTAGGAGATGGCTTCTAGCCGCGTTTGGGCCCACGCCCAAGAAGGTACGAGGGGTGTTCGAGGCCCGTTCGGGGCATAGAGTTGCGCGTGCGTGTATTGGAACCCTAGCTTCTCCAGCAGGCGTCGCGAAGCGTTGTTCTTTGGCTTGTGACCCGCAAAAAGAGCCGTGGCTCCCAGTTTCTCGAACGCATAGTCAATCGTTGCAGACGCTGCCTCTTCTGCCAGTCCGCGCCCCCAGTAACTAGACCGAATGTGAACCCCAAGCTCGTAGAGGCGCTGGGTGGGATCATAGGGTCGGATGCCGCAGCAACCCACATGTTCGCCATCCTCTAACAAAAACAGTGGCCAGTACTGGACGCCATGCTTCCGCTCCGTAGTGTCTCCCCACAGGCCGATGGCCAACGAAAGGTCCTGTTCGCTCCAGGGTCGAAAGCCCAGCCGCTTGCTCCGGAGAAAATAAGGCGGCTGATCGCTTCTCGGATTATCCATGACAATGTTTCTCGACGGCGGAAGCTCTCACCCAAGCGCACCAACCACTTTCGGACGCCAGTGCTCATGAAGACGGGCGGGCTTGGCGGCCAAGTTAACCTTCTCCATCTCTAACTCCCGCATCTCACACTCCTGCTAACGCACGTCATTCGGTTGCCCTGCGACGGATTATCCTGGCATGTACCATCGACAAGTTTCAAACCGATTTCGGCGCGCCGGCAAAACCACATGAGGTGGCAGCCCGGCCGACTACGTCTTGACGTTCCCCGGAATGGCTTTTAATGTGACAAGGAACACGTCGCATGAAACTGTCGGTCGTGATGCCGGTGTACAACGAGCGAGCCACGTTGCGCGACGTGGTCGGGCGCGTGCTCGCCGTACCGCTGGACGTAGAACTCATCTGCGTTGACGATGGCTCCGAGGACGGCTCCCGCGAAATCCTCGCGGAACTGCAGTTAAAACATCCCCAGATTCGAGTCCTTCTCCAGCCCAAGAATATTGGTAAAGGCGCCGCCCTTCGCCGCGGCATCCAGGAATCCACCGGCGACTACGTTGTGATCCAGGACGCCGACCTCGAATACGATCCCGCCGAATATCCCTTGCTGCTGGGGCCGCTGATTCAAGGGAAAGCAGACGTAGTCTACGGCTCACGGTTCCTGGGCAGCGGCCCACACCGCGTGCTGTATTTCTGGCATTCGGTGGGAAACTCCATCCTGACGCTGCTCTCGAACGCCCTGACTAACATGAACATGACTGACATGGAGACCTGCTACAAGGTTTTTCGCCGGGAAATTCTCCAGTCGATTCCCATTGAGGAGAATCGCTTCGGCTTCGAGCCTGAGATCACGGTCAAAATTGCCAAGCGCCGCCTCCGCGTCTACGAGATCGGCATCAGCTATTGGGGGCGCACCTATGAAGAAGGGAAGAAGATCGGCTGGAAAGACGGATTCCGCGCCCTCTGGTGCCTGTTGAAATATACGCTGAAGGAACCCAGGCCGAGCACGCAGCCTGAGCCGGTGGCCAAGGCTGCAACCAGTGACAAAACGCCCCAGCCGCACAGTACCGAAAGCGTCCGCTGACCGGTAGCCTGGGTACGCAAGCCGCAGTGTGTCTCAGTCTTTCTTCTCTTCGCTATCCTTCTGACTTGTTTCCAGGATCTGCGGCACGAAGCGCTCGGAGAATCCGGCTACGAACGACCAGAAGATGAGTTTTGCCAGGTCCGCGCCCGTCGCCGGATAGGTTTGTGAGAAAAACGCCCTGAGATCGCTCGTGGTAGGGATGGGCTGAGAAAACGCAGGACCTGCGAATTTCGGAAACAGCGGGCCCTCAACAATATTGCTCAGGAATCCCACGTACAGCACCCCCGCGAATATTCCTCCGTAGATAGGTATCAACAGAATCTGAAACCAGGATTGGGAAAGGAGGTCCAGTTCCTCATCCCCGAATTTCTTCAGGCGCTGCTGGATACTGACAAATCCGCCGAGGAGGCCACAGCCAAAGCAGGCCCACGACACCATGAAGCGATCCCCCCGCAGGAGTGTGAGCGCGAAGACCGTCACCACGCAGACCAGCCCACAGAAAGTCAGGATAATCAGGCGTCTCGTGATCCGAAGCAGCCTCTCAGCTCGCGTCACAAGGTGGCTCCTCATTGTGGAGAGACGGTTGACTTGGAGGCAGAGTCAGTGTCCGATAACAGGTATTATGTAAACTGACCTGGATCAGCCAGCCCAAACCCGCTGAGCGGGTTCTCGTCTCCGCGTAGTGTGTTTTCCTGATGGATAATGGCCGACGGCCGTATCCCGACTACATCTTGTACTTTCCTAGATCCTCATCATTCAGCCCTTCCAGCCACTTCCGCAGCTCGTCGCTGGTCACCCGGTCCGACAGGTTCGCCGCCAGCTTCGAACTCTTCAGCACGAGGTCGTCCACGAAGATTGGACAGTCCACCCGCAGCGCCAGCGCCAGTGCATCCGAAGGCCTCGAATCGATGCTGATCACTTCGCCGCTCCGTTCCAGCCAGATTACCGCGTAAAACGTGTCCTCCCGCAGTTCCGTCACCACAACCTTGTGCACCTGCGTCTCCAGTCCTGTCAGCACATTCTTGATAAGATCATGCGTCATCGGACGCGGCGTGCTCACCTTCTCCATCTCCAGCGCAATCGCATTCGCCTCGTAAACTCCCACCCAGATCGGCAAAACCGTGTCCCCAGCCACGTCCTTCAGGATCACAATGGGCATATTGCTGACAGGATCCATCATCAGTCCACGGATTGTCATTTCAACTTCCATCGTGACCTCCTGATTTCCCCTCTTATACCACCATTTCTCCCAGCAGGCTGTTGGGGAAAGTGCTGAGGATTCTGACCTGGGCGTAGGTTCCGACCTTGGCCATCGCAGGCCCGGACGCTGTGAAGTTCAGGGTCTTGTTCTGGGAGGTGCGGCCGATCCACTGGGCCCGTAGGTCGTTTCTTCCCTCAACCATTACTTCACGTACTGTCCCTATATGTCTCTTGTTTTGAGCGATCTGAATCTCTCTCTGCTTGGCCATCACGACCTCCAGACGGCGGGCCTTCTCTTGATCGGGGATCGCATCGTCCAGCTTTAGCGCAGGAGTGTTCGGCCTGGGTGAATACTTGAAGGTAAACACACTGTCGTAGCCCACTTCTTCCAAGAGCGTCAGGGTCTCGACGAAGTCTGCCTCGGTTTCACCGGGGAAGCCGACGATCACATCGGTTGTGATGCTGATCTCCCGCTTCGCGGACTTCATCCATCCGATGCGTTCCAGGTATTGCTCGCGGGTGTAGAGGCGCTGCATTGCTCCGAGCACGCGTGTCGATCCGCTCTGCACCGGCAGGTGGACGTGATCGCACAGCGCGGGTACGGCGTCGATAGCTTCGACGATGTCCCGTCCAAAATCGCGGGGGTGCGAAGTCGTGAAGCGCACGCGCTTGATGCCGGGAACTTCGCCTACCGCGGCCAGCAATTCGGCGAACGATCTCTTCCCTGCCGGATCTTTGTAGGAATTTACGTTCTGTCCGAGCAATTGAATCTCCGAGTAGCCGAGATCGACCAACTGACGCGCCTCCTCGAGCACCGAGTCTGATGTCCGGCTGCGCTCTTTGCCGCGGGTGAAGGGTACGACGCAGTAAGCGCAGAACTTGTCGCAGCCTTCGATGATGGTGATGTAACCGCGGTAGGGGTTGGTGCGGGCGGTGAATTCGGTCTCGAAGCATTCGTCGGTCTGGCGGTCGTCGAGGCCGGTAGCGCGCTTCCCTGCTTCGATCTGCACCAGCATCTCGGGGAGATTGCGGTACGATGCGGAGCCGCACACCAGCGAAACATGCGGCGCCCGCTCGAAAATCCTGTCGCCTTCCTGTTGGGCTACGCAGCCCAGCACGCCGAACTTCTTGCCCTGGGACTGCAGTTTCTTGAAATCTGCCAGGCGATGGAATACCTTTTGCTCGGCTTTGTCGCGGATGGAGCAGGTGTTGTAGAGAATCAGGTCGGCCTGCTCGACAGTCTCGACCTGGCGATAGCCTTGCTGGACGAGCGTGCCGATGACTTTCTCGGAGTCATGGACGTTCATCTGGCAGCCGAAGGTTTCCAGGTAAAAAGTCTTCTGCGAATCCCCAGACATATAGGAAAGTATAACCCGTGTGGGGAGACACTCGAGTCCGCCGACCTCTGAGTCTTGATCTTGAACTGTTCATCGGTCGCAGGGCAGCAACTGGGGATGCCGTTCCGTCCACGGGCCGTGGATGAGCAGTAGAGGAGGGCCTACGCTTCGCGGACTCTCAAGATCGGCTTGGACTTGCAACAGGGGTAGCGAGAGGAATGTGGTCCCCTGCGGGATCCCCCGGCCCGAATCGGAGGGGAGGGTTAGAAATCGCGTTTAGCCGAAGTCGTGGCCGCGGCGTAGTAGCCTTTGCGAGCATACACGCGCAGCTTGTGGCCGTCCCTTTGGGCGGCGATGTCGATGGTGCGGTACTGGCCATCGCGGTGGAAAGCAGCCGGCTTATAGGAAATCAGATAGCGGCCGCGAATGACTTGCTGAAGGTCGGTGAGGCTGCCCTTGAGACGGCGGACCGAGCCTGGGCTAAACGCGGCTCCGCCAGTGAGTTCGGCCAAGGTCTGAAGAGCGTGATCGCCCAATATCGCGCTGCTGTCTTCGCGCTCAAAGTCTCGGGTGCTCACGGTATAGACGGCCACCTCTCCGCGCTGCGCGCGCTCGATTGCCTGTTTCAGCGTCATGCTGCTGGAGTTGTCTTCGCCGTCGCTGATGACGACGAGGATCCGGGCAACGGGTTGCTCTTCGGGGTGGCTGGCCAATTTGTCCGCGGCAAAGGCAACAGCGTCCCATAGAGCGGTGCCCCCTGAGGGCGCCAGTTGATCGACGGCGTGGAACATCTGTTTCTGGTCGCCGGTGAAGTCCTGGACGAGTAAGACGGAGTTGGCAACGCCGACGACAAAGGACAGATCACTTGGGTTGGTGAGAACCTTTTGTAGAAAGTGGTTCGCGGCACCCTGCTCGAAGGAGAACCGGCTGGTAATGGATTCGCTGGTGTCAATGATGAGCCCGAGGCGCAAGGGCAACTGAGCATCGTTGCGGAATCCTAGAATGGCCTCGGGAGGCTTCCGGTCGTCGCGAACTCCGATTTCCGCGCTGCTGAGGTCGGTCACCGACTTTCCGTGATCCGTAGCAGCGAAAAATACAGCGACTTCATCCACCGAAGCGTGTAAAACACCGCCGGCGACATTTGATTTTGGACCGTTCTCAGGCGGCAGCGGAGCGGGAGAAAGCCGGGCCTCGGCGGAACTCGCAGAAGTGGCTGGCCCACAGTCGGCGCACGTCGCTGCCGGTTCCATTTCAGCTTCCGCGATCTGCTTCTTCTCCTTCAGTTCCTGCAAGATTTTCTGAGCGTGTTGCGAAGCCTGCTCAGACGTGACGTTCGCCGCAGGCGCAAAGGAGAACGTCACGGTAGGAGGCGACTGCGGCCTGGCCTGTGCCCGGTTGATCTCGTCCAACTTCAACTGCTCCAATGCTTGACGGGCCTGCTCCGCGGTTGGCGATTTGGGCTCCTCGTGCAAGAGAGTCTCGAGTTCGCGCCGCGCCTCCGGGAATTTGCCTTGGGCGTCCCAAGCCCCTGCGGCAAAATAATGGACGATGGCAGCACCCTCGTGCTTGCGGTCATGCACCTGATGAGCCGTTGAGAGCACGGCTGCATAATCGTGATTCATGAATTGCCCGTAGGCCAGCGCCGTCAGCAACTGAAGGTCGAGAGGTGCGATCGAGGAAGCCTTCTTGATGGACTCTTCCGCAGCAGAATAGTGCTTGAGAGCCAGCTCAGCGACCCCAAGATTCAGATGGGAGTTGGGTAGGTGGTCGTCCAGCGAGACCGACTGCGCGAATTCTTCGCGCGCCTGATCGTTCTGGCCGAGACTTAGATAGGCGGAGCCCAGCGCATTGTGCGCCGCCACGAAGTTCGGATACATGGAAATGGATAAAGCCAGGTGTTGCACTGCGCCTTGGAAATCCTTCCGCATCAGGAGTTGGTAGCCCTTGCCATACTCGCGCCGGGCCTTTCCGGGAGCCTTAAGGTCCAGTTTCGAGACTGAACCGCTGGGGCTCTGCAACGGGCTCCGGTTCGCCTGAGCATTGGTATTCAGCGACCACAAGTTGTTCGTCATCTGCTGAGAGGAGATCAGTCCGAGCGTGACTGGCGAACTGTTAAACTCCCCAAAACCCGAGGACGGGATGCTCATCACCTGTGCGGCTGCGGTACACGAAATGAAGAAAAGGAAGAGAGAGGCCCGTGCCCGATTGATCATGGACTGCTCCTGGCGGACGGACAATCTTGCAGGGGGACTACAGCCAATCTGGCGAACGAAAGGAGTGTAGCGTAGTCCTGAAGTCGTGGGCAAGACTCTTCTCGTTTGAGTAGTGATGCTCTTTGGACTTCGCTCATGGGATTCCGGGATCATATTCTGTCCGGGCCGGGGGAAAAATTTATTGAAGCGTGCAGGAACCTGTGGGAGACTGTCTGCCGGAAACGACCATGCAAACATTGCAGAAGTTGAGTGGGATCGCAGTACTACTGTTGGCCTTGCACTTTACCCATGTGCTGCATCATGTGCTGGTGAAGATGCCTCACGACAACGCATGGTTCTGGCCCGGCATGGCGCTTGGCGTGGTGGTGTGGGCCTTCTCTTTCATCGGCGGATACTTGCTGCTGCGAAGTAGCCGCTGAAGCCCCACACCGAATTTCTTCATTGCGTTCGCTCGGGCAAGTCCGGCGAGAAGATGGGGTCGTATTCCCGAGAACTCCATTCCAAACTGAATCAGCAAGTTGAAAGATGTTCCTTCTTGCCTTCTTGAGGTCAGAGGCCCCAACCAACCTTATGGAACTTTGGGGTTTCGTGGTACTCTCGTCGGCAACATTTTCGCCTAGGGACCGAGCTCTCCTGATTATCCTGTTACGGAGGTCCTGCAATGAGCGATGAAAAGACTCCTCCCTCCTGGTGGAGTACGCTGCCTGGGATGCTCACCGCTTTAGCCGGGTTGTTAACCGCGGTCGGAAGCTTAATTGTTGTGCTGAACTCGGCGGGTCTACTTCACAAAGACGCTGGGTCGTCGACGAAGGAAGCCTCCTCCGTCACACAACAAGGGAATCCCGGGGTCTCAGGGCGGAAGAGGGGCACCCAATCGACGGACAGCCTCGAAGTACCGGCCCCTCCATTCGGCTACACGCATTCGGCGCGCTTCGGTGACTTCATTCTCGACTACCAGTCTCACAACGGTTCTGCGGAAGTGAGGCGGATCGATAACTCGGGGAATGCTTCGATTGTCAAATCCTATGGAAGTGGTTTTGCGACAGACTGGAGCAACCTTGCCACCACTCACCGCGGAATTCTCTTTTACAAGAGCAGCAATGGCGAGGGGGCACTCGGACGCATTGACGAATCCGGCAACTTCACTACCGCTTATATCTATCCCGCCGGGACTTTCCTCAAAGGCTGCACCAGCGTGGTTGGCACGCCTAACGGCATTTTGTTTTACAACAAGATGAACGGTGACGCCCGGATCGACCGGATTGATGAATCCGGAAAGCCAATGACTCTGAAAGCCTACCCTGCCGGTTCTCCGGGTTCATTTGTTAAAGGCTGGAGCAGCATCGTCTATGCCAAGGAAGGGATTATCTATCGCGACGACGCGGGCAACCAAGCCAGGGGCCAGATTGACGGTAATGGCAATCACACTACCATAATGTGAGCCTGGCGGTTATCCCACCGCTCCCTCTTGTAGTGCCCGGCAAAATGCGCACTCGCTTGCGCCGACACTGGACACCTGCGGCATCACTGGCGCATGTCAGCAGTTTCCCCTTTCTCCAGATAACCGAGCAGCCATCCCAGGATGCGCTTCCATCCCTCGCCGTGTCCGATCGCAAGCTCCGGAGGAGAGCCGGCAAACCCTTCCTGGCGGACTTTCACAAGAGTGCCGGTGCAAGCCTTCCGCGGACCGCTGGGATGCAGGCCGTGTACGGTGTGCGGCTCGAGCTCCCATCGGACCACGGTCTTAAGGGGACCGCTCCAGCTGGCGATCCAGGTATGCACGAGCAGGCGAGGAGGGTCCAGCTCCAGGTATTCGCCGTCAACGCGAAACGCGGTGCCATCCGCACGAGCGCCGACGCTCGACCACTTGCCGCCAGGGCGAAGATCGGCTTTCCACTCGGTGATCCGGTACGTGCCCTCCTGGCCCCACCACTTGGGCAGCTGGACGGGGTCGGTGAGCGCCTCGAAGACGCGGGCTGGCGGCGCGGCGATGAAAATCTCTCCGAAGACTGCATTCTGGTCGGGCGTGATTGCGACGGTTGCCATGAGTCCCCTTGGGGCGGTGGAAACCTGGGGTTGCTTCCCCGTTTCCCGCCGCTGTGTTCGTGCTTCACGAGCGGTGTGGTGCGCACACTCTTGAATGCGAACATCCCGCCCGCCCTCTTCAGTACCGTATCGGCGGATTACAGCCAGTGGGGTCGAGCGCAGTTACGGCCAACGCCAGACACCACCAAGGCCGCCGGCATTTGGCGGACAAGAGTGTCCGCCCCACACGGTCACTGCTCCACGAACTTCTTGAGCTGCTCGACGACGCCGGTCCAGCCGCCGCTGTAATCCTTGCGCGAGGCCGGAAGATTCGTGAGGCCGCTGTGCGTGACTTTCAGGAGCGTTCCACCTGACTTGGGAGAGAGTTCCCAGCGGACCACTGTGCGTGCCGCCTTGTCCTCGTGCCAGTTGGCGATCCAGGTGTAGGCGAGCAGGCGCGGCGGATCGTATTCCAGCACTTCGCCGTCGCAGTGGAATTGGCTGACGCCGTTCACGTTGAGCGAACTTTTCTTCGTGTCGTAGGTCCAGCGTCCGCCCTTTCGAGGTTCGATGGTGAAGGATTCGATCTGGCACTGATCGCTGGTCCACCAGCTTTTCACCTGCCGGGGATCGATGAGGGCCTGGAATACGCGCTCGGGAGGCGCGGCTATGTGAACCTCGCTGACGACTGCATCCAGGTCGGGGGTGATCAAAGTTGAAGCCATAATTTTTGCTCCTTGGTGTTTCGAAAGTCGTGAATGCATCGGAAAATGTCCTGCCTGTGTGTTGCGCTACATCTTGCGGCGAAGGTCAAACAGTTCCTTCATCTCTTTCCCGTGGTCGATGAAGGTCCATTCCTCGGTGTGATGGTTCGGGTCGACCACGGCGATGACGACGCTGCGCATGTGCCCGGCGTCGGGGCTGGCCAGGTTGGTGGCATCGACGAAATCGAAGGTGATGGTCTTGCCGTCGGCGGAAGTCTTGGCCTGCATGCGGGGCTGGTTTCCGGCTGCACAGTAGTGCGTCAGCATCAGCCGGTTCGGACCGTCGAGGTGGACCATGGAAATCATGTCTTCGTGGCCGAGGATTTCACTCATCACGGCCGAGCCGTTCGAAGTCACTTTAAAAATGACTTGCAGCTCACCCATGGGGCTCTTCCCTTCCCAGGTGCCGGCTAATGATTTGACCTGGTCAAACGACTTCTGGGCGGCGGACTGCGCCAGGGCGGCGGTGGCGGCTAGTACCACGAACAGAGCGAAGGCACCACGATTGGATCTGGTCATGAGTTTGTTCCTTTCCTTGCATATTTGATTTGGCATTACGAGGTTCCTTTGCGTTTGCGCGCTGTCTGTGACTCGCGCGCGTGCTCGGCTTCCACAAATGCTTTCAGGTTAGCCAGGCTCGCGCTCCAGAACGAGCGGTACTGTTCGAGCCACGAATCAACGGCGCGCAGGGGTTCCGGATTGAGCTGGTAGACGCGGTGCCGTCCTTCACGGTGCTCGCGGACGAGATGAGCGCGGCGCAGCAAACGCAGGTGCTTGGAGATTGCCGGTCTGGAAACCGGGAAGGCTCCTGCAATCTGGCCGGCGGGCTGGCTGCCCCGCCGCAGAAGGTCGAGAACGGCGCGGCGGGTGGGATCGGCCAGGGCCTGAAACGTAGCCTCGGACGAATATGTAACTGAACGGTTCCGCATAATGCGTAACCTTACAGTTACGCGATGAGCATGTCAAGAAAATTCTTCGTGTGGGGCGATTGTCACTCTTGTCCGCCGCTTTTGCAGTTGACGTTCCGGGGGGTACGAGAGTCAGATCAATTGCCGACCGAAGGTCAAAATCAACTCAAAGGCGTCGGACAGGAGTGTCCGCCCCACACAAGTCGAGAAAAGCCTGGTGGACCCGCGTGTCGTCAGAAAGTTCCGGGTGGAAGGTTGCGGCCATCACTCTTCCCTGCCGCACGGCGACGGGGTCGGAGCCTTCGGTGGCGATGACCTCGACGCCGGGGCCGACGCGCTCGATCTTGGGGGCGCGGATGAAGACCATTTCAATCCGCGAGTCGCCCGGCTTTTCTGCGAGAAATCGACCCTCGCGGATCGAGCTGTCGATCTGGCGTCCGTAGGCGTTGCGGCGGATGCGGATGTCGAGGGCGCCGAGTCCGGCCTGCTTGGGATTCTCCACTTCAGCGGCCAGCAGGATCGCGCCGGCGCAGGTGCCGAACGTCGGTTTGGCGTGGACGAACTGCTTCAGCTTCTCGAACCCTGCTTCGCCCAGCAGTTTCAGGAACGTGCCGGACTCGCCTCCGGGGATGACCAGGCCTTCGATCTCGTCGAGTTGCTCAGCCTTTTTGACGAGCACAACATCAGCTCCCAGCTCTTCGAGCCGGCGGCGGTGCGCGTCGAAATCCCCCTGCAGGGCCAGGACACCGATTTTCATCGTGGCATTGATTTTACTGGATGCATGCCGTAGCGGGTGCCCGCCTGGTGTGTATCCAAACCCCCGAGGGTGCCCCGTCCAAGCTCTGCTTGGGCGGGGACTTTTGCTGCTACCAACCCCGCGTTTGCAGCATGTGCGCTTCGTCTAGTCCCGCGACCGCCAACCCTTTCATCGCTCCCGCCAGGTCTTCGCTGACTTCAAGTAATACTTTAGGGTCGTTGTAGTGCGTGGCGGCCTTCACGATGGCGCGGGCGCGCTTCTCGGCTTCCTGCGGATCGGCGAAGGTGGTGGAATCTTTCATGAAGATTCCGGAGCCGACGAACACGGCTTCGGCGCCGAGCTGCATGACTAACGACGCATCGGCTGGTGTAGCGATTCCTCCGGCGGAGAAATTCGGGACGGGGAGCTTCCCTGCCTTGGCGACGATTCGCACCAACTCGTACGGGGCCTGGTGCTCTTTGGCTTTGGCGTAGAGTTCCTCTTCGCTGAGGACGGTGAGAATCTTCATCTCTTGAACGATCTGGCGGATGTGCTTGACGGCGTGGACCACGTCGCCGGTGCCGGCTTCTCCCTTGGTGCGGATCATGCAGGCGCCTTCGGCGATGCGGCGCAGGGCCTCGCCCAGATTGCGCGCGCCGCAGACGAATGGGACCTTGAAGGCGTGCTTGTCGACGTGGTGGGCTTCGTCGGCGGGGGTGAGGACTTCGGATTCGTCGATGTAGTCGACGCCCAGCTCTTGGAGGATTTGGGCTTCCGCAAAATGTCCGATGCGGCACTTGGCCATCACCGGAATCGACACGGCGGCCATGATCTCGCGAATCTTTTTGGGCGAGGCCATGCGGGCCACGCCGCCCTCGGCGCGGATCTGCGCGGGGACGCGTTCCAGCGCCATCACGGCGACGGCGCCGGCTTTCTCGGCGATGGTGGCCTGCTCGGCGTTGGTGACGTCCATGATGACGCCGCCCTTGAGCATTTCGGCAAGGCCGGTCTTGAGACGGAGACTGGTGGAACTGCCATTGTTCTGGGACATGCTGAATACCGTGTGGATACCTTTTCGCGATCGCGAAGAATAGGCGCGGATACGCCTGACTGCCTTTATTTTACAACGTTAAGACCAGAAGCGCTGCTACCGGAGTTGTTCCTGCCCGGAGTTATGGCCAATGACAGCTGGTTTCACCGATCCACGTACTTCGCGAACATCTGTTCGGGATCGATGGCGATGAAAATTCCCTTGCTGCGAGCCAGGACTTCCCCCTTCTGGTTGAGAATCTCGGCCACGTTGACGTGAGTTCGTCCCCGGACCTGAACCTCGCGGGCTTCGACTCGCAGCGGCTTGTGCAGGGGCACGGGCTTAAGGTACTCGACGGTCATCTCGCGGGTCAGGGCTACGACGTGGCGCAGCTTGTTCACCTTGCCCATGGCGTCGTCGAGGATGGTGGCGATGATTCCGCCATGGCAGTGTCCCGGGGGGCCGGTGTAGCGCGTGCCCAGGCGGAAGCGGCAGATCGACATCTGGCGCTTCTCGTCGAGCGTGAATTTGAGCCGCATTCCGTCGGGATTGTTCAGACCGCAGGCGAAGCAGAGATTCTTCTGTAACTTGACGTAGCGCGTGTCGTGGCCGTGACCGGACTTTCGGGGCATGGCACAGATTCTAACCTGCGCTGGGCGTGATTCGTGGAATGCGAGAAAAAGTGGCGCTTCTAACTCTCGGCTGGTTGCGGTATACATATCGGTTTTGAGAGTCTTGCACCGCAGAGGTCGCCGAGTCCGCCGTTCGTATGTGGAACTGCTTTTCTTTGACTTTGCTCTCTGCCTTGGATCGGAGCCCTTCGTGAAATCGCGTTTCGCTATTCTCATCGCCTCTCTGTTGGTTGCCTTATCCAGCCTTCTCGCAGCCCCACAAGACAAGGACGCGGGCAAGAAACCGCAAGCAACTCCCGCTGTGCAGGCCAAGAAAGAGTCAAAGAAAGATCAAAAGAAAGAGGAAAAGAAGGAAGAGCCGAAAGAAGAAAAGAAAGGCGGCATGACTGCCGACACCTTCTCCGGGCTGAAGTTCCGGATGATCGGCCCGGCGGTGGCGTCCGGGCGCGTGATGTCGCTCGCGGTGAATCCGAGGAACAAATTTGAGTACTACGTGGGCGTGGCTTCGGGTGGAGTTTGGAAGACTGTCAACCACGGCACGACCTGGACTCCCGTGTTCGACGGCGAAGGGTCGTATTCGATTGGTTGGGTCACGCTTGATCCGAATGATTCGTCCGTCGTCTGGGTGGGGACGGGCGAAAGCAACAGCCAGCGCAGCGTGGCTTACGGAGATGGCATCTACCGCTCAGACGATGGGGGAAAGAACTGGCAGAATCTCGGGCTGAAGAAGTCGGAGCACATTGGGCGCGTGGTCGTCGACCCGCGAGATTCCAAAGTCGTCTACGTCGCGGCGGAGGGACCGCTATGGGGGCCGGGCGGCGATCGCGGCCTCTATAAGTCCACCGACGGTGGCAGGAACTGGAAGGCGATACTGACCATCAGCGAGAACACGGGCGTCGTCGATGTCGCTCTCGATCCCTCGAATCCGGACATCGTCTATGCCGCAGCCTACCAGCGGCGGCGGCACGTATTCACGCTGATTGATGGCGGCCCGGAGAGCGCGATCTACAAATCCACCGACGCGGGGGCGCGAACTGGAACAAGCTGAAAACCGGGCTGCCCACAGCCGATATGGGGCGCATCGGGCTGTCGGTTTCGCCGGCGGATCCGAATGTGGTATACGCGACGATTGAAGCGGCGGACGGCAAGGGAGGCATCTTCCGCTCCAACGACAAGGGCGCGACCTGGGAGCGGCGCAATGAATTTGACCAGGGGGCGATGTACTACGCCCAAGTCGTTGCCGATCCGAAGAATGTCGACCGCATTTTCGTGATGGGCGTCAGCCTGCGCGAGTCGCTCGATGGCGGTAAGACCCTGCACAAGGTCGACGAGACAAATCATCACGGGGATAACCACGTTATCTGGATCGATCCGGATAACACCAAGCACTGGATTCTCGGCTCCGATGGCGGCGTGGCTGAAACCTTCGACGATTCCAAGAACTGGCAGTTCAATGCGAACCTGCCGACGGTGCAGTTCTATGACGTGGCGGTTGACAACGCGCTTCCCTTCTACAACGTGTGCGGCGGGACGCAGGATTACTTCTCGTGGTGCGGACCTTCGCGCACTCGCAACGTCAACGGGATCATGAATTCTGACTGGGTCGTCACTACTGGCGGCGACGGGTTCCACTCGCAAGTCGATCCCGTCGACCCGAACACCATCTATTCCGAAGCGCAGTACGGCGTGCTGGTTCGCTACGACAAGCCAACGGGCCAGGAACTCGTGCTGCAGCCCCTGGAGGGAAAGGGCGAGCCACCGCTGCGATGGAACTGGGACTCGCCTCTGATCATCAGCCCGCACTCGCACACGCGCCTGTATTTCGCGGCGAATAAGCTGTTTCGCAGTGACGACCGGGGTGATACGTGGAAAGCCATCAGCGGCGACCTCACACGGCAGATTGACCGCAACAAGCTGCCGGTGATGGGCAAAGTCTGGAGTGCGGATGCGGTCGCTAAGAATGCGTCGACTTCGTTCTACGGGAACATCGTGGCGCTCGCGGAGTCGCCGAAGAAAGAAGGATTGATTTACGTTGGCACGGACGACGGGCTGATCCAGGTCACCAGCGACGGAGGTCTGAACTGGACCAGGTACGAGAAGTTTTCCGGAGTGCCGGAGATGACTTACGTCAGCCGCCTGGCTGCGTCGCACCACGACGTGAACACGGTTTATGCGGCCTTCGAGAACCACAAAAATGAAGACTTCAAGCCGTACCTGCTGAAATCCACGGATGCAGGAAGGACCTGGACGTCGATCGCCGGCGATCTGCCGGAGAACGGGCCGGTGCTGGCGTTTGCGGAAGATCCGGTGAACGCGAATCTGCTCTTCGCAGGCACGGAACTCGGGGCTTACTTCACCATCGATGGCGGCCAGCACTGGGTTCGCCTCAAGGGCGGCCTGCCGACGATCGCGGTGCGCGACATGGTGATTCAGTCCCGGGAGAGCGATCTTGTCATTGCCACCTTCGGGCGAGGGTTCTATGTTCTCGACAACATCACAGCGTTGCGTCAGATCAAGCCGGAATCGGTCGAACAGCCGGCCGCACTCTTCCCTGTGAAAGACGCGCTTCTCTACATCGAGCGGCATCCACTCGGTGGCCCGAAGAAGGCTTTCCAGGGAGACGCGTTCTACACCGCCGACAATCCCCCGTATGGCGCAGTCTTCACCGCGTTCCTGAAAGATAAGCTGAAGACGAAGAAAGAACAGCGACAGGAGGTGGAAAAAGAAGCGGCGAAAAAGAACCAGACGCTTCCCTACCCCACGAACGACGAACTGCGCGCCGAGGCAGAAGAGGCCAAGCCGGAGCTGTATTTTGTGGTTTACGACGAGAGCGGAGCGCCCATCCGGCGTGTCAACGGGAGCACGGAGAGCGGTTTCCAACGTACCGCCTGGGATCTGCGCTATTCCGCCCCATCGCTGCGCGAGCACGACGAAGATGGCGATGGCTTCCCGCCCTCGGGTGCGCAAGGGCCTCTGGTCATGGCCGGAAACTATTCTGTGCGCCTGTTCCAGAAAGTGAATGGGACCGTTGCCGGACTCTCTGGACCGCAGTCGTTCAAAGTTATGACCGAAGGCACATCCTCGGTGAATCCCGCAGACCGGGCGGCGCAGGAGGAGTTCCACCGCAAGGTTGCGCGCCTGTACCGTGCGGTGTCGGGCGCGGTGCACACGGCTGACGATGTCGAGTCGAGGCTCAAGGCAATTCGCGAGGCTTTGCGGGAAGTGCCTGGTGCCGAGGGGCAACTCGGCGCAGCTGCAGATTCGATCGAGAATAAGAATCGTGAGATTCTGCGGGCGCTTCGCGGCGACAGAGAAATGCAGAAGCGCAACGAGCCAGTTCCTTCGTCGATCAACGATCGGGTGACCAATGTCATGGACGGCGAACGCTTCGTGCTGGCCAAGCCGACACAGTCGCATGTCGATTCCTACAACATCGCGGCAGCGGAATTTGGGGAGCAACTCGCGAAGCTGCGTGCGTTGGTTGAAATCGACCTGACGAAGCTGGAAAAAGATATGGAGGCTGCAGGCGCGCCGTGGACGCCGGGACGGGTTCCCGAGTGGCAGGAAAAGTAAGGCCTTGGCCACGGATTTGCAGGGATACCCCAACCAAATAAGCTTTTCATTTCTGTGGTTTTGTTCTATCCGTCGACATCAGTGCAATCCGTGGCCGATCTTTCTTTCATAACTCCCTTGCAATTCTCTCGCGTGGCTGTGTTAAACTCGCCGCCGACCGCTGCTCTCGCTGTGGGGCGAGACTGCGGCCGTGGGGAAATCCTTCAACAACCCGGGAGGGTCGGGAATGGGCCTCGCGTTACTCGTGGTCATTTGGCTGATTACTCTAATCAGCACGTATTTCTTCGTCGCCAAGACCTGGTGGCTTCCGACCGGAGCCGCTGCCGCAGCCGGGTTCATCGACGGACAATTCGCTCTCACGTACGTGATCATGGGCGTTGTCTTCCTGGCGGCGCAACTGGGGCTCGGCTACATTGCCTGGCGATACCGCGAGCAGGCCTCGTCTCCTCCATCGGATTACTCTCACGGAAACACCAAGCTCGAGCTCGTGTGGACCGTGCTGACCGCCGTCCTGTTCATCGGGTTGAACCTGATGGGAAGCCGGGTGTGGGCGAGCCAGCGCTTCGAGCCCGCCGAAGCCGGCGCGGTTCAGGTCGAGGTCACCGGCATGCAGTTTGCCTGGTATTTCCGCTATCCCGGCCCGGATGGAAAGTACGGCGCAACCAGCCCCAAGCTGATGGACCCATCCGCCGGCGGCGAGGCGGCCATCGGTCTCAGCTCGTCCGATCCTGCCGCGAAAGACGACGTCGTCACGGGAACGATGTACCTGCCGGTCAACCGCGAGGTCGACCTGAGCCTGCGCGCCGTGGACGTGATTCACAGCTTCTTCGTTCCCTCGTTCCGGTTCAAGCAGGACGCGGTCCCCGGACTGAACATCCACATGCATATCAAGCCGACCGCGATCGGAGACTACGA
The DNA here is from genome assembly GCA_020073465.1 of Terriglobia bacterium. GTDB lineage: Bacteria > Acidobacteriota > Terriglobia > Terriglobales > Acidobacteriaceae > Sulfotelmatobacter. The sequence continues at coordinate 42,935 of JAIQFC010000027.1, read as the reverse complement.
GATTGCCTGCGCCGAGCTTTGCGGGCTAGGTCACTACAAGATGCACGGCATGGTACACGTTGTCAGCCAGGAGGATTTCGACAAGTGGCTGGCCGCACGGGAGGCGGAGAAACAATAAATGGTCGCCCAGGACGCGCACGCTCATTCGGCCCCTCAGGGTTTCATTCGCAAGTACATTTTCAGCCTCGATCACAAAGTCATCGGCATCCAGTACTTCTTTTTGGCGCTCACGGCAGTGTTTGTGGGGATGTTTCTGTCGGTGCTGATGCGCATCCACATGATCTGGCCGGCGGCGAGTCTGCCGCTGGTGGGTGAGATCAAGCCCGAGACTTACCTCAGCCTGCTGACCATGCACGGCACCATCATGGTGTTCTTCGTGCTGACCACGGCGCCGCAGGGCGGCTTCGGAAACTACATTTTGCCGATTCAAATCGGCGCGCCCGACATGGCGTTTCCGGTCCTGAACATGCTTTCGTTCTGGACCACGTTCGTGGGCTTCGTCGTAATCCTCGCGGCGTTCTTCGTAACCGGTGGGGCGCCGCTGCACGGTTGGACCGGGTATCCACCGCTGAGCGCGCTGCAGTCGGCTGGACCAGGCGAGGGACTGGGCGCTGATTTGTGGATCACGAGCATCGCCGTTTTCTGCGTCGCGTCGCTGATGGGAGCGCTGAACTTCATCACCACTACGCTGGACCTCCGCGCCAAGGGCATGACGCTGATGCGCTTGCCGCTGACCGTGTGGTCGTGGTTCATTACCGCGATTCTGGGCCTGCTAGCTTTCGGCGTGCTGCTCTCGGCTGGAATCCTGCTGTTGCTGGATCGCAATCTTGGCACCAGCTTCTACGTACCGCTGGTGATCGTGAACGGACAGGTTATGGGCCACAAGGGCGGATCCCCCCTGCTGTGGCAGCACCTGTTCTGGTTCTTTGGGCATCCCGAGGTCTACATCGCCATCCTGCCTGGCATGGGCGTGGCTTCGCAGATTCTATCCACGTTCTCGCGCAAGCCCATTTTCGGCTACAAGGCGATGGTCTACGCCATGTTGTCCATCGGCTTTTTCGGTTTCATGGTGTGGGGCCACCACATGTTCATGAGCGGCATGAGCCCGTACTCCGCTTTTGCCTTCTCGATTCTGACCATGTGTATCGGCGTGCCTTCCGCCATCAAAACGTTTAACTGGCTGGGGACGATGCTAAAAGGGCGCATCCGTTTCCATACGCCGATGCTGTACGCTATTGGTTTCGTTTCCCTCTTCGTTTCCGGCGGGTTGAGCGGACCGTTCCTGGCGCAACCGGTACTCGACATCCCACTGCACGACACGTATTTCGTCGTGGGTCACTTCCACTTGATCATGGGCGTGGCTGCCATCTTCGGCATCTTTGCGGCAACCTACTACTGGTTCCCGAAGATGTTCGGCCGCATGATGAACGAGACTTGGGGACGAGTTCACTTCTTCATCACGCTCGCCGGAACTTACGCCATCTTCATGCCCATGCATTACCTGGGCATGGCGGGGCAGACCCGACGCTACTCCGAGTTCACCCAGGTTGCGTATCAGGCCAAGCTCGTCCCTCTGCAGACGTTCATGACTTATGCGGCGATCATCACGATCACCGCACAGTTCATTTTCGTGATCAATCTGTTCTGGAGCATGTTCAAGGGGCCGAAGGCCAGCGACAACCCGTGGGAGGCAACCACGCTGGAGTGGACGACGACGACTCCGCCGCCCCACGACAATTTCGGCGGCGTGACTCCGGTCGTCTATCACGGTCCGTACGAGTACGGCGTGCCGGGCGCGCCGCGTGATTTCGTCATGCAGACCGATCCGGCAACAGTTTCCACGCACTGACGCTCTAAATGCCTATGGCGACTTACACTCCAAGCACCCCGATCGATAACGTCCAGCTGGGACGGGGCGGCGGTCCGCCGGTTCCACCTGCAGGTGGCGGGGATGGCGGCGGAAGGAGCGGGTCTCCAAACTACGGTGCACGTTTGCGGCGCGCGCGGCTGGGGTTGATCTGTGCCATCGCAACCGTCTGCATGGTGTTTATCTCGCTGACCAGCGCCTACGTTGTGCGCCAGGGCCTGCCGACTTTCGACGACACCAGCAGAAGTTATGTCCGGGATTGGGGCGAAGTACATTTGCCCTGGATGTTGCTCGCCGTCAATACGGCATTGCTGCTGATCAGCAGTATCACCATGGAGGCCGCCCGTCGCGACGTCACACGTCAGGCGGCATTATCCCCGGTGAAGTCGATCCCAGGCATCTCGCTCGGCGACGAAAGACACTTCCCCTGGCTCGGGATCACGGTGCTTCTCGGACTCGGCTTCCTAATTGGACAATGGATGGCCTGGGGAGAGCTCCACAACGGCGGGTTTTACATCAACACAAACCCGAACAGTTCGTTCGTATTTCTGTTGACCGCGACACACGGTGTGCACCTCGCTGGCGGAATCATTGCCTTGCTTTGGGCGGCGATTACTACCCTGCTGCGCAAGCCGCTGGAGGCCCGCCGCATCGTGGTGGATGTCACATCCTGGTACTGGCATTTCATGGCCTTCTTGTGGATTTACATCTTTGCTCTGTTAGCGTTCGCGCGGTAATCGAAAGGGGAACTTGAGGAATGGCTGACGCCACGCTTCAACATGACAGTGTTCACGGACTTCCCGGCGCCTACGAAGCCCCGCTGTTCGGAGCCTATTCGAAGAAAGTCGGAATGTGGCTGTTTCTGGCCTCAGACTCGCTGACCTTCGGCGCTCTGCTCTTCGCCTTCAGCTACAACCGCCTTTACACCACCCCGTGGCCCACGCCGTTTCATGCCCAGAGCATTGCCAACGCCACTGTCATGACGGCCTGCCTGCTTTCCAGTTCGCTGACCATGGTGCTGGCGGTGTTCGCCTCCCAGCGCGGCGACCGGGCGTGGACGCGCAACTGGCTGCTGGCGACCATGGTGTTTGGCACGGCGTTCATCGTCCTGCACGGCATGGAGTGGAGCAAGCTGATCGGCGAAGGCCTGACCATCCCGGGATTCCCCAGGCCGGCGAGCGCGGCTGCGGGAGAACTGGCCGACGTCTCGAAGAACGTGCCGCAGTTCCCCGCGACATTCTTCGGGCTGACCGCCATGCACATGCTGCACGTGACCATCGGCGTGATCTACCTCGGCGTGGTGGCCTTCCGCAAGTGGTTCCTGCCAATTCTGGGTGTGCTCTGGATCGCCGGGTACATACTGATTCCGTCGGACAATGTCTTCCACTATGGCATCCACGCGTTGCTGCTCGGATTGATCATTTCGGCGGTGATTCTGTTTCTGAAGCCGAAAGATTATGACGCGCATGATGTCGAGGTATCGGGGCTGTACTGGCACTTTGTCGATCTGGTGTGGATGTTCATCTTCCCGCTGGTCTATTTGATGTCAACCAAGATCCGGTAGAGACGCCGCGCGGCTTGGCCGCTGGGGGGAAAACGATGCACGATACGGCAACGCATAGCGACACCAAAGGCAAGTATTTCTGGGTATGGGGCGCACTGCTGGTTCTGACCGCCATTGAAGTTGTGCTCGGCTATCGCCAAGTGTTCGAGCCTGTACGGATGCTGGAAGTCCTGATCATTCTTTCGGTAATCAAGTCGGCGCTCATCGTCGGCTACTTCATGCACCTGAAGTTTGAAAAGGCCTTGATGCGGTGGCTATTGATGGCTTCCGTGGTGGCCTGCTTCATCATCATGTATTTCTTCTTCTTCCCCGATGCTGGGCGTGTGCACGACCTCGGGGTCAAGTGGATCGGCCAATGAGGCTTGCGGTTGCAAAGCGTTGCCTGACTGTCGTGGTCGTGCTGTTGGGGCTCTGGACCGCGCCCGCCTTCGCGCAGGGCTGTGCCATGTGCTACGCCAGTGCCAAGGGTGCGCCGAAAGAGGGGCAGCGCGCCTTGAGCCGTGCCATACTGATTCTGCTGGCACCGCCGCTCGGCGTCATGACGGTCGGCGTGGGATTCGCCTTTCGTTATGGAAAGCGCCGGGACCTGGAACTTGACCGGGAACTGGAAGCGGTTGACGTGCTGAACCAAACCAACGATCTCGACGCGTAAAACATTTCCAGCGACTCTCCAACCTTAATCAGGGCGCCAGAACCCTTCCTGCCCCAATCTCGCCACTGCCTTATAATAGAAAGATTCCACAGCCCGCGCGGAAGCCACTGAGGATGTCCGCCCACGAGTGGAAGGGCTATTGGCGGCTCCAGACCCGATGTCCACGGAAAGCATTGTTGTACGCGGTGCCCGCGTCCATAACCTCAAGAACATCGACTTCGAGGTTCCCCACAACACCTTGACGGTGGTGACGGGGGTCTCAGGCTCGGGCAAATCCTCGCTTGCGTTCGACACGATTTATGCCGAGGGACAGCGCCGCTACGTCGAGTCCCTGTCGGCGTATGCGCGGCAGTTTCTCGAACGGATTGAGAAACCCGATGCGGACATAATTGACGGCATTGCCCCGGCAGTGGCGATCCGGCAGAAGAATACGACGCGGAATCCGCGATCGACCGTCGCGACCGCGACTGAGATCTACGACTACCTCCGCCTGCTTTTTGCTCGTGTCGGCAGGACGTACTGCGCGAATTGCGGCCGTGAGGTGAAGAAGGACACGGTTGACGAAGTCGCGGATGCAATTCTTGCCCTGGATCCGGAAACGCGGCTGCAAGTCCTGTTTCCGCTGCAGAGATCGGCACTCGTGACGCAAGACTCGGAAGGCGCGACGGTGCGAGCCGGAAGAAAGAAGAAGGCCGCGAGCAACGAGAAGGAGCCGCTGACCGAAGCCCTCAAGACTCGCCTCTTCGATCTGCGCAAAGCGGGCTTCAACCGGCTGTGTCAGTCCGGGCAGGTTTTTGAGTTCTCAACGCCGGAATCCCTGCTCGACATCAATTTCGGCCAGCCTGTTTTCATGCTCGTCGACCGGCTTACGGTGTCACCCGAGGGTAGAGCGCGCATCGTGGACGCCATCGAAACCGCGTATCGCGAATCGGGCGAGGTGATTTTCGAAATTCCGCCGCACGACGATCAGCCTGCACGCCAAATGCGCTTCGCCCAGCGATTTGAGTGCAAGAACTGCAACGTGCGCTACGAAGAGCCGGAGCCCCGGCTGTTTTCCTTCAATAACCCCTATGGCGCATGCCCGCGCTGCCAGGGCTTTGGTAACACGATTGACTTCGATCTCGACCTGGTGATTCCGGATAAAGCCAAGACACTGGGAGAAGGCGCCATCGAACCCTGGACCAAGCCCAAGTACCGGCCGCTGTTCACCGACTTGAAGCGTTATGCGAAGCAGGCCGGGATTCCGCTCGATGTACCGTGGCAGGAACTCGACGCGGAGCACCAGCAGCTTGTACTGGACGGCGAAGGTCGATTTCTTGGCGTACGCGGTTTTTTCAGTCATCTCGAGCGGAAGAAATACAAGCTTCACGTGCGCGTCTTCCTGAGCCGATACCGGGGATATTCCCTGTGCTCTGCGTGTAACGGCAGCCGCCTGCGTCTGGAGGCGCGGCAGGTAAAGATCGGCGGCCGCAACATCTGCGAGATTTGCGCGATGACGGTCGAGGATGCGGCGTGCTTCTTCGACCAGCTCAAATTGAGTGCGGAGGAAGCCGACATTGCAGACAAGTTGCTGCAGGAACTTCGCGAGCGGCTCCGGTTTCTCAATGATGTAGGGCTGGAATATCTCACACTGAACCGCCTTTCTTCCACTCTTTCCGGCGGTGAGGCGCAGCGTATTCAGCTGGCGACTTCTCTGGGCTCGCGGCTGGTCGGCACGCTCTATGTCCTCGACGAACCTTCCATCGGACTGCACCCGCGCGACACTCACCGGCTCATCAATATCCTGCATGATCTGCGCAACCTGGGAAACACGATCCTGGTGGTTGAGCACGATCCCGACATCATGCGTGCCGCCGACCGCATTCTCGATCTTGGACCGGGCGCCGGGGAGAACGGCGGGCAGATGGTCGCCGCGGGCACCTATGAGGAAATCAGGCGCAATCCGTCCTCTTTGACGGGTCGCTATCTCTCCGAAGATTTGCGCATTCAGCCGCCGTTGACTCGGCGGAAGCCGGGCCCGCAACAGATCAGGATTCGCGGCGCACGGGCAAACAATCTGAAAGGATTGGACATCAGCATTCCTCTCGGCATGCTGGTCGCCATCACGGGAGTGTCGGGCTCTGGAAAATCCACGCTCCTGCACCAGGTTTTGTTCCAGGCATTGGCGCAGGCCAAGAAGCAGCAGAGCAATAGCTCTGCGCCTTCGTCGGCGACCTGGGATGGCATCGATGGTGACCAGTACATCGACGAAGTTGTTCTCGTCGATCAGTCTCCGATAGGCCGCACTCCGCGGTCGAACCCGGTCACCTACATCAAGGCATTTGACGCGATCCGGGACCTTTTTGCTTCCCTGCCTGAGTCCAGGAAGCGTGGTTTCAGCGCAGGACACTTCTCGTTCAACATTCCCGGAGGCCGTTGCGAGACTTGCCAGGGCGACGGAACCGTCACGGTGGAGATGCAATTTCTGGCGGATGTGGAACTCATCTGCGAAGAGTGCAAAGGGACGCGCTACAAGCCGCAGGTAATGGAAGTGCGCTACCGCGGCAAGAACATTCATGAGGTACTGAATCTCACGGTCAAGGAAGCGCTCAAATTCTTCGCGGAAGCTCCGAAAGTAACGGAGAAGCTGCGCACTCTGGAGGAAGTTGGCCTAGGATACTTGCGCCTGGGCCAGTCGGCGACAACCCTTTCTGGGGGGGAGGCCCAGCGCATGAAACTCGCAGCCCATCTGCAGCCCGCGACCCGTGAGAGCGGGCGTGGCCGTGCCGCAGACGATGGGGTTCGCCGCAAGCGGCGTCTGCTCTACATCTTCGACGAGCCTACGACTGGCCTGCATTTTGACGACGTCAGCAAACTCCTTGCCGCCTTTCGCCGTCTCATAGAAGCAGGGGGATCGATTGTGGTCATCGAGCACAATCTGGAGGTCGTCAAGACCGCAGACTGGGTCATCGATCTCGGCCCTGAAGGCGGCAATCGCGGAGGCAAGGTGGTCGGGGTAGGTCCACCGGAAGCCATCGCGAAGCTGGCTGGCTCCTATACTGGAAAGTATCTGGCGCGTGTGTTGAATGGAAATGGCAATTCGCGTTCCAATGGACGCTCGTAGATTCCTGGCTTCCCCGCTGTTGGTCCTGTTGGCCTGCATGGGCGCGGGAGCGCGCTCCCAGTCGGCGGATGGGCAGCAGCAGGCGCCTTCGTCGCAATCAACATCGCAGCCCGCAGCCTCTCCTCAGTCTCCTTCGACGACTGAGACGATCCACGAAAAGACCGGACCCAACTCGAGCCGGACGATCCGGCGCACAAGGGTGCTCAAAGAGGCTGCAGCTCCAGAACTTGCGCAGGCGGAAGAGGCAATTCAAAAGCAAGACTACGCCACTGCCGAGCCCCTGCTGCAGAAAGTGGTGGATCGTGACCCGACCAACTACGTGGCGTGGTTTGACCTGGGTTTTGTGAAAAACGGGCTGGGCAAGGTTGAGGAGTCGATCGCAGCCTACCGCAAGTCTGTGGCCGCGAAGCCCGATGTCTTTGAATCGAATCTGAACCTGGGGTTGCAGCTGGCCAAAACTGGGCAGCCGGAAGCTGAGCAGTTCCTGCGTGCCGCCACCCAACTCAAACCCACAAGCCATGTCGCGGAAGGTCAGTACCGGGCATGGCTTTCGCTGGCACATCTGCTTGAGAAACACGATTTTGAGCAGGCCCTGACGGCCTACCACCAGGCCGCAATCCTGCAGCCCAAAGAAGTCGAGCCGCATCTCGGGGCTGGGCACTTGCTCGAGCAGGAAAACAAGTTTGCCGACGCGGAGCAGGAGTACAAACAGGCCTTCGCTCTCGACGCATCTTCGGATGCCTTGACTGGACTGGCGAATATCTACATGCGGGGCCGCCGCTTCCCAGAGGCTGAGCAGTATCTGCGCAAGCTGGTTGCGGCGCATCCCGACCAGCCAGCCGCTCACGTACAGCTGGGACGCGTACTCGAGGCCGAAGGCAAGCATGACGATGCCATCGCCGAACTGGAAGCGGGTGCGAAGCTGGCTCCCGCCGACGAGTCGGTGCAGCGGGACTTAGCGGAGCTCTACTCAACCGCAGGAAAACACGAGCAAGCCGAGGGTGTTTACCGCACACTGCTCGCCGCTCATCCCAACGACGCCGAACTCCGCCGCGGCTTCGGCCAGACGCTGCTCCGGCAGAAGAAGTTTGTCGAAGCACAGCAGGAATTCCTGATCAGCGTGAAGCTCAAGCCGGATCTCGGTGAGGCCTACGGTGACCTCGCCTTTGCAGCCGGTGAGAACAAGGACTATCCGCTGGTCATCAAGGCGCTGGATGCCCGCGCCAAGTTCCTGCCCGAGATTCCGATTACGTATTTTCTCCGGGCCTCTGCCCTGGATCATCTGCGCGACTACAAACAGGCTTCGGCCAATTATCATCTCTTCCTCAATACGGCCCACGGAAAGTATCCTGATCAGGAATGGCAGGCGAAGCACCGGCTGATTGCGATTGAGCCGAAGAAGTGAGTCGGGTGAGAATTGAGTGATGGGTATCGCAAGAAATCGATCCCGTGGTTCCGTCATCCTGGCGGCTGCGCTAGCTCTGGCCTCCTCGGTGCTTATCCGAGCTAGCGCCAAAGAGGCGACCACTGAAGAATTAAAAGCCCGCCTCTCTTCGGCCAGCATTGGTGATCGTCCCCAGCTCTGCCTGCAGATCGCCGAGCGCCAGCTCGATGCCGCGGACAAACTTTACGCAGCGGTGGAAAGCGAAAAGGCACAGGCCACGCTCACCGACGTCGTGGCATTCTCTGAGTTGGCTCGCGACTATTCGATTCAATCCAAGAAGCATCAGAAGCAGACCGAAATCGCGGTGCGAAGGATGGCGCGCAAGCTCTCTGATATCAAACACGCCGTGGCGCACGACGAGCAGCCAGCGGTGCAGGATGCGATCAATAAACTTGAACGGGTGCGGGACGATCTGTTGCTGGCAATGTTCCCGAAGAAGGGTGACAAATGAAGAAAGCCCTTGGGCTTGTGTGTCTGGTGGGCGGTTGCTTGCTGGCCCTGACTGGGGGGTTACACGCCCAGCGGCATCGCGATCCCCTCACTCAGGCTGAAATTGACCAGGTTCGGGACGCCAGTTGGGAACCGCAGCAGCGCCTGAAGCTCTATGTCCAATTCGCGCGGGACCGTCTGGTCAAACTCGAGCAGATGAGGAATGACCCCAAGACGAAGGGCCGCGCACAGAAGACGCACGACATGCTCGACGATTTCCTGCTCATCTACGACGAACTTAACGACAATCTTGACACCTACGTCGAACGCAAGGACGACATTCGCAAGCCGCTCAAGAACGTGATCGAAGCGGACGCCGAGCTCCAGGCCAAGCTCCGCGCGCTGAAGGACGCGGCCGACGTGCCAACGGATGAGGCGAAGCAGTACGAATTCGTTCTCAGCAACGCGCTCGACACGCTGGACACATCCGCTGAAGACCATCGCAAGCTGCTTGCCGATCAGGAAGATGCAGCGAAGAACAAGAAGTTGAAAGCGCACGCGAAAAACAGCGGCAGTCCAGAATGAATAAGGTCTTGGGCGGGCCTTAGGTCTTAGGTCTTGGAGTTTCAGGTGTTGCGGGTCATGGGACGACTCATGAGTCTCACTCCTAAGGCCTAGGACCACCGAAGACCGACCTGTCCCGTGCTAATCTACCCTCACCGTGCGTGAAGGCCTGCTTGAAATCTTCCAGGAAACCTACCGGCAGCTCCGCCCGGCCTCTTCCCTGCCTGAGCTGAGAATTGAATTCTTCGCCTTCGCCAACGTCAACAACACGATCCGGTTACGCGAGGGTCGTCTCCTGGTACGACTCTCGGACTTGCTGGAAGGGGCTCCGGAGACGGTGTTGCGTGCGATTGCTCACATCCTCCTGGCCAAGATGTATCGCAGGCCGATTGACCGCTCGCATGCCACACGATACCGCAGGTACGTCGCCAGTTACGAGATTGTTCAGAAGGCTCACTTGGTGCGCCAGATGCGGGGACGTAAGCGGCTGCGTCCTCCGCAAGGACACTTCTACGATCTCGACTCCGTCTTCGAGGACTTGAACTCGCGCTTCTTCCACGGCCTTCTGGCTCGTCCGCGCATGAGTTGGAGCCAGACCCGCACTCGGCGCATCCTCGGCCACTACGATCCCGCCCACAACGCCATCATCATCAGCCGCATTTTTGACCATGCCGCAGTTCCGCGCTACGCGGTGGAATACATCGTCTATCACGAGATGCTCCACCTGAAACACCCGGTGAAACTGCGAGGGAGCCGCCGCTGTGTGCACTCCGCCGAGTTCCAGGCAGAAGAGAAGCTCTTCCCTCACCTGGCGCAAGCCAATGCGTTCCTGAAGCGGCTGTGAGTGTGACCGCACGGTTTCGTCAACTATGCCTTTGCGTCTGTGCTGCTTACTTCCGGATCCTCGTAATACGACGGGGGATCGGCAGCCAGGACCGCTAGCGTGACAACGCCGGAGCTGAACAGATTCATGTGGATTTGACCGCGCTGTGGAGTAGCAATGCTTCCGGTTGCCTCCGTCCGGATAGTCGCCCAATCCGGAACTGATGCAATAGTTGGTGAAGTAGCGCGATTACACTCATTGACCGAGGTCGGGCCGTTTCTCAATGAGTGTCATCGCCCGGTTACGACAGTTACTCCTTGGACGTCGCGAGGTTTTTCTCTGGCGTGAGTTGGGCTTAGAATCACGCTGTGGGAAAGAGGTGCGAACAATGAGTTACTCTCTTCGCCAGTTGTGGCAGCACGACGAGGGCCAGGACATCGCCGAGTATGCGGTAATGTTGGCCGTTATTCTGGTATTGGTGGTTGGCACCATTCGCCTGATCGGAACCAGTGCGAGCAACGCATTCTCGTCCGCCGCCAGTTCAATTCAATGACCCTGCCCGATTAAGCAGCAGTCCTCGCTCATTGTCGGAGCGCCCGCAAGTTTTCAGTGGCTCCATAGGTTGACCCCTACTTCAAAGTGGAATAGAGAATCAACGTGGCCAATCCAATGCTTCGCAGGCGCTCCGCCTAAGTTGATAACCGCGCTGGAGTCGACGTGACGCGCTCCACTTCCCCAATCATCCTCGGCTATTGAATCTTGCCGGTCGTCAGGACGGAACTGGCGCCTCGACCCGTAGCCGGGGACGTGCCTGTTGCCGCCGTAAGGTTGCCGGTTGCCGGGTCAATGCTGGAAACGGCGAGAAACGCGTCGAGATTGGGCGACGACGTTCCCTGAACATAGAGAAACTTTCCTGAGGTATCCACCGCCAGGGCTGCATTCGCAGTCGCGCCGGTGGTGAATGGCGAACCGCTCACCGGTGTGAGTTCCCCGCTCAAGTTGTCAATTGAGTAGCCCCAAATCTCGCCCGACTGTCCGTGCGCCACGTAAAGGTACTTGCCGAACGGATCCGTTGCCAAGGCAACTGGTTTCAAACCTGTGGTAAATGGCGAACTCGCAATGGCAGTCAACTCGCCACTGAACCCCAGAATGGAATATCCGGATATGGTGTTTGAGTTGGGATGGAGAACATAGAGGAACCGCGCACTCGGAACAATCAGCCCGGCGCCGGGTGCGGCAGGGGACGCGTAGGGTGAAAGGTTGGTGTACACCGGGTAACCCGACGAGGGGTCAATGCTAAACCCGGAGATGTTGTCGGACGCAGAGTTGACCACGTAGAAGAACATCCCCGCCGGATCCATAACCACCGAAGTCGGGCCTTGCCCCAGTCCCGACACGATGCTCAACGGGATGGGCGTCAAGGTCCCGGTGGACGAGTCAATGGTGTAGGCGGAAATCGTGTTGTCGTTCTTGTTGGCCACATACGCATATCGGCCTGCCGGTTCAACGCCGACCGCTGCCGGATATGTCCCCGTGCTGAAAGGCGAACCCGGCACTGCCGTAAGTGCCCCGGTGGTGGGGTCTGCCCTGAAGCCGAGCAGCCGGTTCACCGTGGGATTAGTCACATAAAGGAACCGGGCGGCCGAGTCGGCGGCCAGCATTGACGGTCCGGTTCCAGCTGCAAAAGGAGAACCGGCGATTGGGCTCAGCGATCCCACCGCTGAGTCAATGGCAAAGGCGGACGCATTGTTGGAAACAGCGTTCGCGGTGTAGGCGAACTTCGGAGTATAGGTGGCAGGCTTGGTCGCGGGTAGAAGAGCGATCGCAACGCCCGACTCTGTGCGGAACGGTTTCTCCGCGAGGGTCGGCACACCGGTTGTGGCGTTGAGATCAAACGTGGACATCTCATTGGTGCCCAGGCTGACCCCGTAGAGATGCTTGCCCGAGGAATCCACCCGGATGAACCACATCGCTACATCCGCAGGAACGGCCGGGCCAACCGCTGTCAGTACCCCGGTCGTGCCGTTGATGTTGTAGGTGACGATGTCCCCGCCCGTAGCGTTGTTGTAACCCATGTCCGCCACGTACAAAAACTTTCCGGAGGGATGGGGTGTGACGTCATCGGGGTACCACCCGGTGGCGAAGGGTGATCCGGGAATGGCGGTCAGAACCCCGTTCGCCGGGTTGATCGCAAACGCAGAGAGATTGTTGGACTGGTGATTGACCACGTAAAGGAACTTTCCGGAGATGTCCAAGCTGGCTCTCTGAGGCTCGTTGCCCGCGGGGAATGGAGAACCTGCAATCGCGGTCAGCGCTCCAGTCGTGGAGTTGATGCTGTAGGCTCCTACATCATCGGTGTACTCGTTGGTAACGTAGAGATATTTACCGGAAGGGTCCACGATCGCTTGGACTGGTCCTGCACCAGCCGCGAACGGTGAGCCGGACACCTGCGTGAGCGCACCCGTGGAGGAGTCAATCGAATACACAGAGATGGTGTGGCTGCCGTAATTGGGCACAAAGAGGAACTTCCCGGCGGGATCAATCGCAGGATAGCGAGGATCAACGTCCGTAAACACGTCTGGGCCAGCCAGCGGGGTTAGTGTGCCGGTAGTTGGGTCACTGCTGTAAGCGGCGACTGCGCCCAGGGAGTACCCGGCAATAGTGATGACATAGAGATACTTCTTCGAAGGCGCCATCACGAGTCCATAGGGGGTTCCATAGGACGCCATCCTATAGCCGGTATTGCGCAGGTGGCCGCTCTGATCCATGGTGAAGGAGTAGATCCGGTTGGAGCCCGCAGCGCCCGCCACATACGCGAACCCAACAATGGTGGGCGGATTGATAGTGAAGGTCAGCGCGTTGGACGTTCCGCCGCCCGGGCCGGGGTTGAACACAGTTACGGAAGCCGTGCCGGCGGCAGTGATGGCGGCAGTGCTAATCGTTGCCTGCAACTGCGTAGCGCTTACCGCGGTTGTTGTGAGGTCGGTTCCGTTCCACTGCACCACCGCGCCCACTGCGAACAGCGTGCCGTTCACCGTCAATGTGAAGGCAGCTGAGCCAGCGGTGACGTTTGCAGGTAGGAGCGTAGCAAGCTGGGGCACGGGATTGTTGATGCTGAATGTGAGGGCGTTCGATGTGCCTCCGCCGGGAGCAGGATTCATCACCTGCACCTGTGCGGTTCCGGCCGTCGCAAGATCGTTGGCCGTGATAGCTGCGGTTAGCTGGGTCGCGCTTACAAACGTGGTCGTACGGCTGCTTCCATTCCATTGCACGACCGAACCCGAAACAAAACTCGAACCAGCGACCGTTAACGAGAAAGCGCTACTCCCCACAAGCGTGCTGGTCGAGGAGAGCGAACTGAGCACGGGAGTGGGATTGTTGACTGCGAAAGTCACAGCGTTGGACGTTCCTCCGCCAGGCGCGGGGTTGACCACGGTCATCTGCCATGTCCCGGCCGTCGCGAAGTCAGTCTCAGGAAGTGCTACTTGCAGCTTCGTGCTGCTCACAAAGGTCGTGGTTCGGTTGTATCCGCTCCATTTGCATACGGATGAGGAGATGAAGTTGGAGCCCGTGACATCCACAGTGATGGCCGCGTTGCCTGCCATCACGTTGCTCGGAGATATGGAACTGACTGTGGGAACCGGGTTGTTGTTCGTCGGTGGCGGACTACTGCCACCGCCCCCCCCGCACCCACTTGTACAGACTAAAATGCCGATAAGGAGAACCAGTGCGTAGATCCTGAGCCTCTCGAGCATGATGAACTCCTTTCCGCTTGAGGCCATTTTTTTTGTTTAGGTGAAGAAATTGGGCTAGCAACTGGACTTCGCAGAAGATTCGTAAGCGCCAACGGCGGAGTGGTCGTTCGACGAAGGGCGGTGTGCGAATCACCACCGACGCCCGGAAGTAGAGGAAGTTCGAGGGCGGAGCGCGGCTTTCTCATACGCGCACCCTGCTTGGACGGCGAATGCTGCCTCGGCGGGAGGGTACACTCCGGCGGTGCTGGGAGTGTTGCTCGTTCGGAGAGGCTAACGCGCTGTTTGTACCGCAACATCGACCTACTGTCTGTGATGTTGGTCACCGTAAAGGAGTAGTGCTTTAGATGGAGATGAGCTCCCGGACCAGTTCTCTGGCCGTGCACTCACTTGCCGTGTGCGAGGGGGTAACTATTCGCTCCAGCCATGGTCGCGCGCCGCGAGGTCGTCGCTGAGTATCGACGTAGACGTCAAAGACACCCGTGACGATGTCCGGATGCAGCACCTTGTGTGTGCCGTGAGAAGGAGGTTGGACGGCCCTCCCCTTATGGCATGTAAAGCAGCTTTCGGATGCATATTGCGGGCATTCAGCGGCGCTCCGATTGACTGTCGATATACGCCAGAGCACTCACCAAAAACCTCAAGCACCATCTGGCTGTCCAAACCCTCTCACTGCACCAAATAGCAGCCCAAGCCGCGAATCTTGCAGCGTGATCCCAATCACACCCCGTTGTGAGGCCGTGGATTGACTGCCCTGCCGCCCGCGGCATATCCTTGAAGTTGAAATTGAAATTCATTTTCAAAATGACGGGACGCCCCTGAAATGCTCCAGGCCTTCATCATTACGCTCCGCGAAGGCGTCGAAGCCGCCCTGATCGTCGGCATCACGCTGGCCTATCTGGCCAAGATTGGCCGCGCCGAGCTCCGCAAGACGGTCTACGCCGCACTGGTTGCCGCCTTCCTGGGCAGCATTGCGGTGGCCGTCGTCATCTCCCGCACCCACCTCAATGAGGACGTTTTTGAAGGCTGGATCATGCTGGTTGCCGCCTTCTTCGTCATCACCATGGTCATCTTCATGATGAAGACCGGCCGCAAGCTGAAAGGGGACATTGAAGGTAAGGTCGGTCTGCTGGCCGGTAACGATGCCTGGTTCGGCTTGTTCATTTTCATCTTTCTGATGGTCCTGCGCGAGGGCGCCGAAACCGTTCTGATCCTTTCCGCTGTTTCCCTGAACTCCACGGAGCTGATGAGCTTCCTCGGCACGGTGCTCGGAGTGCTGGCAGCCATTGCCTTCGGGGTGATGTTCGTCAAGGGCAGCGTGCGCATCAACTTGCAGAAGTTTTTCCGGGTCACGACCGCCATCTTGTTCCTGGTGGCGGCACAGTTGGTAATCGCCGGGCTGCACGAACTGTCGGAGAGTGGCGTCATTCCCTCGTCCCGGCGTGAGATGGCGATCATCGGACCCATCGTCCGGAATGACTTGTTCTTCTTTGTGACGATTTTCGCCCTGGCCGCGCTGATGGTGCTGTTTGACGCCAAGCGCCGCGAACCGGTCGTGGACGCCGCTTCCCCCGCTGAACGCCGCAAGGCCGCCTGGAGCGCCCGGCGCGAGCGCCTGTGGATGGCCTCGGTCTACACCTTCTCGTTCGTGTTTATCGCGCTGGTGACGGCTGAGTTCATCTACACCAAGAGCGTGAGCGCTCTTTCTCCGGCTGCCGAGGTCACATTCATTAACGGCCAAGTGAAGATTCCGCTCGCGCAGGTCTTGGACGGTGACCTGCACCGCTTCCTGGCACAGGAGAACGGCATTCCCGTTCGCTTCTGGCTGTATCGCAAGCCCGACGGCAAGATCGCCACAGTCTTCGACGCCTGTGAAATCTGCGGTGCGGTCGGCTTCTACAAGAGCGCGAATGGTGTCATCTGCAAAAACTGCGCCGCCCCCATCAACCCGCAGTCAGTGGGTACCGCCGGAGGCTGCAACCCGATCCCACTCAAAGCGATCGAGACTGCCGACGCTATCATCATTCAGGAGGCCGACATCGCGGCCGGCAGCCGCATGTTCGGGCAACCGTAGCCTATGTTCGTGCGGCTCGTTTACGAATCTTTTCGGCGGCAGAAGCGGCGCAAACTGCTCGCGGGAGCGGCCATCACGCTGGGCGTGACCGTAGCGACGGCCATGATTGCTGTGGCAACGGACATAGGGGACAAGATCAACCGCGAACTGCGCACCATCGGCGCCAACATCCTCGTCACTCCCCAGGAAGACACGCTTGATGTGGAAATCGGCGGCGTCAACCTCAAGCCGCCCACCGACGGAGCCTTCCTCAATGAGGCGGATCTGCCGAAGATCAAGGGCACCTTCTGGCACAACAACATCACCGGCTTCGCGCCGATGCTCCCGGTCAACGCGTCGATCGAGAGCGATGGCAAGGCACAAGACGCAACACTGCTGGGGACCTATTTCGCGAAGCAGTTGACCTTCGGCACGGAAAACTTCACCACCGGCGTCCGCACGACGCACCCCTGGTGGAGGGTTTCAGGCGCCTGGCCCGATGACAATTCCCGCGACGTGCTGCTCGGCGAGCGCCTGGCTTCCCGGCTAGGAGCTAAGCCGGGAGACCAGATCGTTCTTTCCAACCGCCAGCTTCATGTGAGCGGGATCCTCTCCACGGGCAGCGCGGAGGACGACCAGGTTGTCGCGCCTCTTTCTCTTGCGCAGGAGATTCTAGGCAGGCCAGGCGCCGTGCGCCGGGTCTACGTGAGCGCCCTCACCAAGCCGGAAGACGCGCTTGCCCGCCGCGATCCCAAGAGCATGTCCGGCCCGGTTTACGACCGGTGGTACTGCTCGCCGTATCCGCAGTCGATCGCGTTTCAGCTGGCGGAGGCGGTTCCGCATTCTCATGCCGAGCAAATCCGCCAGGTCGCGCAGAACGAGGGCGCAGTCCTCACTCGAATCGAGGGCCTGATTTTTCTGATTACGCTGGCCGCATTGTTTGCATCGGCCCTCGCCGTTTCCGCCGCCATGGCCACCGCAATTTTCGAACGCCGCGCCGAAGTCGGTCTGATGAAGGCACTGGGCGCGGGAAAGTTGGCCGTGGCTTCCGTCTTCTTTGCCGAAGCGTCGCTGCTGGCCCTGCTGGGAGGGCTCCTCGGCTTCGGCGCGGGCGCTCTTCTGGCGCGCCAGATCGGCCAATCGATCTTCAACTCCCAGATTGAGATTCAACCTGTGCTTCTGCCCGTGATCCTGAGCATCGCGGTGCTGGTGACGTTTGGCGGGAGCGCTGCCGCCATTCGCCGCGCAGTTCAACTCGATCCCGTCTTCGCCCTGCGAGGTGAACTGTGAGCGCGCCCATGTCTCATTCCGCGCAGACTCTCGCCGCCAGCCGGGCTCAGGCTCCGCACACTTCCATGTTTCTGCGCATGTTGGTCCGTGCCGCAATCCTTCGTCGCGGCCGCGCCCTCTCGGCATTGTTTGCCATGGTGGTCGCTGCCGCGGTTGCGACCGCCATGCTCAACCTCTACGTCGACGTGCAAGCCAAGCTGCGCCGCGAATTTCGCAATTACGGAGCCAACGTCATCCTGGTCGGGAAGCAGGGCGCTTCCCTTCCCCCTGACACTGTTTCGCAAGTGGAGTCTACGCTTTCGGGCCGCGCCATTGTGGCGTCCTTCGCCTTCGTAGTCGCCCGAACCACAGACGGCCAGCCGATTGTGGTTGCCGGCACCGATTTCGATCGTGTGCGCCAGCTCGACCGCTGGTGGTCTGTCAGCGAGTGGCCTTCTGCCCCGCAACAGGCTCTGGTTGGCGTGCGCGCCCTCTCGGCCGTTTCACCGAAGAACCAGCGCTTTGACCTCAGCTTCCAGGGACGCACCATTCACCTCACGCCCGCCGGCACCGTGCAAACCGGGGCCGCCGAGGACAGCCGCGTCTACCTTCTGTTGTCAGAGTTCGTCGCCTGGACCGCGGTTGCGCCCTCGACCATTGAAATCGCGGCGAGCGGTTCGCCCGAGGAAGTAACAGCCATGATCAACCAGCTGGCACAGGCGATCCCGGCCGCTGACGTTCGTCCCGTGCGCCAGATCGTGGAAGGGGAGGCCCACGTGCTGGGCAAGACTCGCGCCACGCTGCTGGCAGCCGCTGCTCTCATCATCCTGACGGCAGCGCTGTGCGTGCTTTCCACACTCATGGGATGGGTCTTTGACCGCCGGCGCGACTTCGCCATCATGAAGGCTCTGGGAGCTTCCACTCGCCTGCTCAACGGTTTCTTTGCTGCGGAAGCAGCCGCTCTTGGCGCGACGGGTGCTCTGGTCGGATTCGCGGCCGGCATCGGCATCGCCGCATGGATTGGGCGCGCCAACTTTCATGCCGCCGTGGTGCCGCGTCTCAGCGTGCTGCCTGTGGTTCTCGCTGGTAGCATGGTGGTGACGCTGCTTTCGTCGATCCTCCCGATCTCGCTGCTGCGGCGGGTGCAGCCTGCGGTCATCCTGAGGGGAGAGTGAAATGATTCAGATCAAGAATGTCACCAAGCTCTACCCTGCCAAAGAAGCGGGAAACGGCAGCACCAATGGCGGCGGCAACGGCAAAGAGAACGGCTCCATCCATGCCCTCGACCACATTTCTCTGCATGTGACTGCCGGGGAGTGGCTCTCGATCATGGGGCCATCCGGCTCGGGCAAGTCAACTCTGGTGAATCTGATTGGGTGCCTGGATCGCCCCAGTTCCGGCGAAATCTGGCTGGATGGCCAGAACGTTGCCGGGATTTCGGCCAACGACCTGAATCGAGTCCGGGCAGAAAAAATCGGCTTCATCTTCCAGCAGTTTCACCTCATCCCGTTTCTGACGGCAGTGGAGAACGTGATGCTGGCGCAGTACTTCCACAGCATGACCGACGAAAAAGAAGCAGTTGAAGCCCTGACTCGCGTGGGCCTGGGCGACCGCGGACATCATCTCCCCTCGCAGCTTTCCGGCGGCGAGCAGCAGCGGGTCTGCATCGCACGGGCTTTGATCAATGATCCGAGGATCATTCTCGCCGACGAGCCTACGGGCAACCTCGACGCGCAGAATGAAGAGATCGTGCTGCGTCTGTTGCGCGAGTTCCACCAGCAAGGCCGCACCATCGTGATGGTCACGCACGATCCGGTAGTGGCGCGACTGGCCGACCGCCGCATTGAGCTGCACCATGGCAAGGTCGCTTCGCAGGAAGTTTTCTCGATGGCTGATGAAGAACAGCTCGATGAAGTTCTGGAAGAGCTCTGGGTACTGGCCGAGCATGGGGAGATCGCCGAAGTCGAGCGCATGGAAGTCCACGGCGCCTTGCCCGTGAGCCTGGCGATTGAAAAGATGATTGAGATGGAGCTGGTGGTCTCCGCCCCGCACCCGCCCCAGGCCCATGATCACAAGCCGTTCGTGAATCCCTGCCACGAAGCCCTCAAGCCGGTGGCCGCATCCACAGGCGATGGGACACTCATCGTCGAGCTCACACCCCGCGGCCGCGAGCGCGCCGGAAGCATCATCCGCCGCCACCGCCTGGCGGAGCGCCTCTTTACTGACAGCCTTGCTATGGACAGCGAATCTGAAATCGAGCAACAGGCCTGCAAGTTTGAGCACATCCTGTCGCCGGAGGCGACGGACAAGATCTGCACGTTCCTCGGCCATCCCCGCACTTGCCCGCATGGTGCGCCAATCCCTCCGGGACCTTGCTGTGGCCGCGTCGCCGACTTTGCAGGCGTCATCCCGGTCACCTCGGCGGTCCATCCACGGCAGTAACCGTCATCGGAACAAATCTGATCATCCTTCGGCGCAGCTCCTCGCTGCTATGATCGAGATGTCCTCACGGCCATGACCATGCGGCGTCCCACGATCGGCGTATTCGACTCCGGCTTCGGAGGCCTGACCGTCCTTAAAGCTTTACTTGAACTCATCCCCGATGCCGATTATCTGTACTTCGGCGATACTGCCCGGCTGCCCTACGGATCGAAGTCAGTGGAGACCGTGGCCCGCTATGCCGTCGAGGCGGCTCATTACCTGGAAGCCCACAGCGCGCAACTGCTGGTTATTGCGTGCAACACCGCGACAGCTCTGGCGCTGGACCGCATCACGGCGGCTGCGCACGTGCCCGTTGTCGGCGTAGTCGAACCGGGCGCCGAGGCTGCGGCGGAGGCCACGAAGAACAAGAAGGTTGTCGTCATCGGAACCGAGGCCACGGTCAGCAGCCACGCCTATCGCAAGGCGCTAGAGGCACGTCAGTTGAACGCGCGGGAAAAGGCCTGCCCTCTGCTCGTACCGCTGGTCGAGGAAGGCTGGGTGGACCATACCGTCACCGAGCAAGTCGCACGCATCTACCTGGGCCAGGCTTTCGGCGACGGCTTCCACGACGCCGACGTTCTCGTCCTCGGCTGCACGCACTATCCGCTGCTGAAGCCGCTGCTACATCGGGTAGTCCCGGCGAACGTGACCATCGTGGACTCCGCCGAATCTACGGCTCACGCCGTGGCCGCCCACCTGCAGGAATTGTTGCCACGCTCCGAGGCACAGCTGGAAAGCCGTGCGACTCCACGCCTGAAATTCTTCGCCACAGATTCAGTCGAGAAGTTCCGCCGCCTGGGCCAGCGATTCCTGGGCCACTCCACCGACGACGTCCAGCACGTCGATCTGAAGGAATAGCCGGACGCCACCGGTCTCCCGAGTCCACATAGGGACAGGCGCTCCTGTCCGGCCGGGCAAGGCTCGGCTTCTCCTTTGCCCGCAAGATTCGGATAGCTCCCTCTTCGTCACAGAATTAGTGTGTCCGTTAGTTCACTCGATCCATCCAATCAAACGACATGCACCCCCTCGACAATGTTATCTGGGAAGCCCTAACCACCCGCCACGCTCAGTTCTCCGAACGCCACGACCAGGCGTGCCGGTTCACGCGGGACATTAGCCTGCTGAGCGCGTTTCTTGAACCAACGGAGAGGGGCTATCAATCGCTGGAAGGCCTTGCCACGGCAGGTGAGACCCTGGGTTTGTTTCTGGATACTCCGTATGAGGCTCGTCGCGGCTGGAGTCATGTCGGCGGCGCGCCGCTTTTCCAAATGATCTGCGAGGACGGTGTGCCACAGTCGCGCCCCGACGATGCTGTAAAAGTCGTGGAACTCGGTGGCCCCGACGTCTCTGAAATGCGAGAACTCGCCGCCCTCACCAAGCCAGGCCCGTTCGCGCAACGTACGCGCCAACTCGGAACTTTCCTTGGAATTCGCGTCGAAGGAAGGCTGGTGGCCATGGCAGGCGAACGCATGAAGGTTCCCGGCCACACAGAAGTCAGCGCCGTCTGCACCCACCCCGATCACGTTGGAAAAGGCTATGCCCGAACTCTGATGATGGAAGTGATGAGGCGAATCCGCAGGCGCCACGAGACGCCATTCCTGCACGTTCGGCAGGACAATGTGGGGGCGATTGGACTCTACAGGAAGCTGGGATTCCGCGAACGGAAAGTGGTGCACTACACCATGCTTCAAAAAGAAGAGGTAACTAGCTGAGGTTTGAGGTCCGACTGCCGCCGAACTCAGTATAGGTGGAAGTCGACTTCCAGCGCAATTTCCACGGCCACGGGATGGCCGTCTTTCATTGCGGGTTCAAAGCGCCATTTCTTGGCGGCTTCGATTGCTTTCTCGTCCAGTCCCATGCCCAGCGAGTTCGCTACCCGGATGTTGGTGGGGCGGCCGGCAGCATCCACGATCAGCATGAGGGTGCAAGTTCCCTGGTACTTGGCCTTGCGCGCTTCTTCTGAAAATTCCGGATCGACCTGGTAAACGACGCGGGGCGCGCTCACGCCGCCGCCGACGTGGAAGATTCCGCCCCCGGTTCCGCCGCCTTGTCCCGGCCCAAATCCCGGTCCGGTCCCCTTGCCCACGCCGCCGCCACTGCCCGAACCAATGCCGCCGCCGGAACCTGTTCCGTTCGACGGCAATATGCCGGCAGACAGCGGGTCGCCGATGTTCGGCATGTTGTAGGCGAGATGGACCTGCGGAGGAACTACGATCGTCGGCTCAACTGGCAACTTGGGATTCTCATTCCGCACCACCACCGTAGGTGGCGCGATCTGCTGCATGGATAGCTTCGGCAGTCTGCCCTTAGTTGCCTGCAGAACATCCCGATCTCCGCCGCCTCCGCCACCACCCACTTGCGTCTTGGATGGCTTCAGCACGGGGAAATCCCCAGGATCCACCAGCGGAATCACCCTGGTCTCCGCCTTCACGGTCGTAACCATCCGCCGCCCGAGAAGCGTGCCCGCGATGATGATCGCGATGAGCAGAATGTGGACCCCGGTGGAACCAAGTGCTCCGCCCTTCTTGTAGTTGTAGAAGCCCCAGATATCCTTGACGGGTTCGGGCTTGGATTCGAGCTTGAGAGGCGGGAGTTTCTTGGGAAAAAAGAACTCATCCAGTTGCCGGAAGAGCGACTTGTAGAGAGGCTCTTCGAACAGTTCCTGAGCCAGCAAGAGGTGCAGTTCTGGCTCGTTGCCGGGAGCGTTCGGATTCATCTGTACTGATCCCATGATTGCGGTCTGGATTCTATCCTGTCGCGGCGTGCGAAAAAATCCTAACTCCCTTGCAAGTCCCTACTTACACAGATGAGGCACGACTCTTGTAAGTTGCTTCGAATTTCCGGCGTCGCCTGCTAAATTGGATTCACAGGCCGTCCAGGCGATGAACTGGAAACCGCTGCCTCTGTGCTTTCTAAAATTGTACCTCGACTTCCCCGCTTTCGACAGTGCAATTCCGTGCCCCGTATGGTTCGACTAGACATGTCCTTCCCGGTCTCGGTTCCGGCGCGTGGACGTTCCCCCTCTTGCTCCCTATAATGAAAGGATTCAATCATTTGGGAGACGCCAACCGAGTGCCGCTCGAACTGAAAGCGACCATCAACCTGCCTAAGACTGCCTTCCCCATGAAGGCCAATTTGCCCCAAAATGAGCCCAAACTACTGGCCCGATGGGAGCAGGAGCGAATCTACGAGCGCATTCGCGAGGCCAGAAAAGGGGCTCCCAAGTACATTCTGCACGACGGCCCGCCCTACACCAGCGGCCCCATCCACATGGGGACGGCGTTGAACAAGTGTTTGAAGGATTTTGTGGTCAAGTCCAAGACGATGGCGGGCTTCGACGCCCCCTACGTGCCGGGATGGGACTGTCACGGACTTCCGATCGAGATCAAGGTCGACAAGGAACTCGGCGGCAAAAAGCTCCAAATGCGTCCCCTCGATGTGCGGGCCGAGTGCCGCAAGTACGCACAGAAGTACCTTGACCTACAACGGCAGCAATTTAAGCGCATCGGTGTCTTTGGCCGCTTCGATCAGCCCTACGCAACCATGAATCCGCAGTACGAGTCGGTGGTTCTCGAAACCTTTTACTCCTTTTACGAAAAGGGATTCGTTTACAAGGGTCTGCGCGCCGTCTACTGGTGCCTGCACGACGAGACGGCTCTTGCCGAAGCCGAGGTCGAGTATGAAAACCACACCAGCTCCACGGTGTGGGTGAAGTACGCGCTGCTCGACGACCCAGCAACGATAGACGCGGCACTGGCAAAAAAGGAAGTCTCGACCATCATCTGGACCACGACTCCGTGGACGCTTCCCGCATCCATGGCCGTGGCCTTCCACCCCGATGAAGAGTACGTTGCGCTGGAGTCGGGAGGTGAAGTTTATATCGTTGCCTCCAAGCTCGCGCAGGAAGTCGCGGAGAAGTGCAATCTTGCAGATCCGCGCGAACTCGCTCACTTCCCCGGCCGGAAGCTCGAGCGGCTCAACTTCCAGCATCCCTTCCTCGACCGCAAGGTTCTGGGCGTGCTGGCCGACTACGTCACGATGGATACGGGCACTGGCGTCGTCCACACCGCGCCCTCGCATGGAGCGGAAGACTTCGCCACTGGTGTCAAGTACGGGCTCGACGCCACCAGCAACGTTGATGAGAAAGGCATCCTGCGCAACGGCCTTCCCGAGTACAACGGCAAGCGGGTCTGGGACGCGAATCAGCCCATCATCGATCTGGTGAAAAGCCGTGGCGCCTTGCTGCACACGGAAAAGACCGAGCACTCCTACCCGCATTGTTGGCGCTGTCACAATCCGGTGATCTTCCGCGCCACCGAGCAGTGGTTCATCTCCATGGAAACTCCGATGGAAGGTGGAGGTAGTCTGCGCTCGCGCACCCTCGACGAAATCAAGAAAGTTAAGTGGGATCCATCGTGGGGCGAAGAGCGTCTTTCCAACATGATCGCGACCCGGCCGGACTGGTGCATCTCGCGCCAGCGGGTGTGGGGCGTGCCTATCGCCGTTCTCCTTTGCCAGGCTTGCGGCAAGCCCCTAAACGATCACGCTGTTAACCGCAGGGCGGTTGAACTCTTCGCTCGCTCCGGCGCCGACTCCTGGTTCACGCCCGAGGCCGACACAATTCTTCCCGCCGGAACGAAGTGCCCGCACTGTGGCAGCACGAAATTCGAGCGGGAAACCGACATCTTCGACGTCTGGCTTGAATCCGGCGCCAGCTATCTGGCTTTGGTGGCCGCTGAGCCCGAAAACCTCTGGCCGTCTGATCTCTACCTCGAAGGCGGAGACCAGTACCGCGGCTGGTTTCAGTCTTCCCTGCTCTGCGCCATGGGCACGCGCAGCACGCCTCCGTACAAAGGCGTGGTTACGCCCGGTTGGACGCTCGACGAAAAAGGTCAAGCGATGTCGAAGTCGCGCGGCAACGATGTCGACCCGGTCGATATCGCGGGCCGCCTCGGCGGAGAAGTCGTGCGCCTCTGGGTGGCCTCGGTCGATTTCCGCGAGGACGTCGTTGGCTCCGAAGCGCTCATGCAGCGCGTCGCCGAAAACTACCGCAAGATCCGCAACACCTTCCGCTACATCCTGGGCAACCTCGATGGATTTGATCCGGAGAAAGACGCTGTCCCGTTCGACCAGATGGAAGCTCTCGATCAGTACATGCTGCGCCAGACCGCAGCTTTCACGTCTGACGTGCGCAACTCCTACGACGAATTTGCGTTCCACAAGGTCTACCACCGCGTGAATCATTTCTGCATCGTGGACTTGAGCGCCTTTTACTTCGACGTACTCAAGGACCGCCTTTATATCTTTGCTCCCAGGGCGCAAGCCCGCCGCAGTGCCCAGACCGTGATCTGGCGTATCGGGGAGGCGCTGGTCCGTCTGCTCGCCCCCATCATGAGCTTCACGTGTGAAGAGGTCTGGCCATATTTGCCGAAGGTGGCCGGACGCCCGCACAGCGTTCACATCGCGACATTCCCGTCGGCAGCAGAGATTCTTGGCGCCCCGCTCGCGGAAAGCGAGACGAAATCCGGCGACGATTGGACGACGCTCCGCTCTGTCCGCGACGATGTGCTCAAAGCACTCGAAGAAGCTCGCAACAACAAGCTGATCGGTACGGGACTCGAGGCGCAGGTCGCTATTACGACATCCGATCCCGTGTACTCTTTGCTGGCTCGCTATGCCGGCCAGCTTCGCTACCTGTTCATCGTGTCGGCAGTGACGCTGGCGCAAGGCTCCGGCAACGGCACTGGAGGCGTACACGTCGAGGTGAAGAAGGCCGACGGCGCCAAGTGTGACCGCTGCTGGAACTACTCCGTCCACGTTGGCGAGGACAAAACCTATCCCACAGTCTGCGAGCGCTGCAGCACAGTCTTAAGAGATCTCGAGGCGCAGCGCTGACATCCGGATGACCACGAACTCTACCCGCGCCATCCACTTCCTGGTCGCTGCAGTCGTCATCCTGCTCGACCGCTGGACGAAGCACGCCGTCGCCTCCCACATCGCGCTCTACGCCCACATTCAAATCATTCCCGGGTTCTTCCGTTTGACGCACACCGAAAACACCGGCGCCGCGTTCAGCCTGTTCGCCGATTCGCCTTCGCACTGGAAGACCGCTCTCCTGATCACGTTCTCTCTGGCCGCCATGGTGATCGTCTCCGTCCTCCTCTGGAAGCAGCCTCGTCCTCTAACGACAGCAAGCATCGCTCTGTCGCTGATTCTGGGCGGCGCGGTAGGAAATCTGTGGGATCGGGTGACCAGCGGACGGGTGGTCGACTTTCTACTCTTCTACATCAAGCGCTACCAATGGCCGGTTTTCAACCTCGCCGACAGCGCCATCGTCATCGGAGCATCGTTACTTGTACTGGAGATCGTGTTCAGTAAACCGCACCGGCAAGACGAAGCAGCCTAGTTAAGCGGAAATCAGGAAAGAAACCAGCGTTCATCTGCGAAATATGCGGCCCAGAAATCTGTGGCCCTAAGGTGTACCGTAGAGCTGCCTATACACACTCGCATTCCGCATAATCGCCTGCACGTACTCCCGCGTCTCAGTAAACGGAATCGATTCCACGAATTCCTGCGGATCACGATACTTCCCTTCGCCCAGCCACTCCTCGACGCGGTCCGATCCCGCGTTGTAGGCCGCGAGCGCGTACTCGAACGAGCCTCCGAACTTGTCGACCATGCTCTTGAAATAGCGCGTCCCCAGCTGCAGATTGACCTCAGGCGTATAGAGTTGGCTGGGGTTGTACCGCTTCAGCTTCACTTCACGGGCCACGAGCTTGCCCGTCCGCGGCAGCAATTGCATCAGTCCGACCGCATTCGCGCGCGAAACCGCAACCGGATTGAACTCCGACTCCTGCCGAATCAGCGATGCCACAAGATACGGATCCAGTCCGTTCGCCATTGCATAGCGCTTCAGGTCGGTCCAGTAAGCTTTGGGGAAGAGCGCTTCCCAGTAGGACCGCGGCAGATCGGGAATATCGAGCGCGAAGTAGCTCGGCACCGAGTGCTTCATGACCTCGATCGCACGGTCATAGTGCCCGGTATCGATGAATAGCTGTGCCGTTTCCGCCGTAATCCAATTCCCCGCGTCCGCGCTGGCCGCGGCCTGCAACTCACGCGCCGCAAAGTCCACCAGGCCGCCGTTGCCCAGCAGTTCCGCCTTCTGCAGGTGAAGATCATCGGCCGGAGGGTCGGAGAGCGTCACCCTCCCGCTGCCATCCAACGGCGGCACACGGTCGAGCAGAGAAATACGCTCCGGAGATGCCGGACCGGCAGGAAGTCGCCTCAGCCGTTGCCGTCCCAGTTCCGCGTAGTAGTAATTCAGATAGCGCTGTGAGAGTTTCTCGTAGAAAGCGCGGGCGATCGCCGGCTGGTTCTCTTCCTCCGCCAGGCGTGCGCGCCAATACAGTGCCGCTGGAGTCTCCGCTCCCCCCGGATACAGCACAATCTGCTCTTCGAATTCCTTTTTTGCATCGTCGTTCCGGCCCTGCCGCAACGTCAGCCAGGCCGCCTTCCAATGGGCGTACGAGGCGCGCCCTCCGTTGGGAAAACGCTGTTGCAGTTCGCGATATGCATCCAGCGCCTGGTCAGATTCGTGATGCACCAGATGCAGGTTGGCCGCCGACAGCAGCGCCTGTTCCAGCCACGAACTCGCCGGCGAAGTCTTGCGCAAGTCATCCACCGCGCGGTAAAACGCCACGTTCTCGTCAGAGGCCCACGCGACCTCGCCGAGAAGATAGAGCCGCTGCGCCTGCTGTTCGCCACTGGCGCCAGCCAGCGCGACCAAGGCTGCCTTGGCTTCGCGGTTTCGGCCAACCCGATGCAACGCGTCTGCCATGGCCAATTCGGCCCCCGTTCGCTCTGCTGGCGGGGACACACTCAGCAGGTCGCGGTATGCATCCGCCGCGTCGGCGTACCGCCGTCCCTTCATCAGCAAGTCCGCGCGAGTTTTCCGCTGCGCGGGCGTCGCAGAGGGAAGTCCTGGCAGCTTTTTCATTTCCGCGAAAGCCGGTTCAGCCTCCGCGCTCGTCGGCATGTTGTAATAAACGTTGCCGAACGCTTCCGCCGCTTTCGAATTCTGTCCGGCTGCCGCGTACGCGCGCCCCACCGCCAGTTCGATGTCCGAGCGCACCGGCACTCGATCTTTTTCCAGCAAGGCGGCCGCTTCCGCGCCTCGGCCTTCCCGCAGAAGCGCCTCGGCATAGCTGATGTGGGCATCTCGCACCAGCAGAGAATCTGGATGCGCCGTCTCGAAGTCGGCCAGCGTAGCCAGCGCTTCCGGAATGTGTCCGGTTTGCAGGTACGAAGTTCCCAGATAGCAGGCAACGTAATCCCCTAGATCGCCGGCCAGAGGTTTTGCCCGGTTCAGCGGATCGATGGCTTTTTCATAGTCATGATCAAGCACGTGTGCGTATCCCACGACCAGCCAGGCAAGCGCTCCCGCATCTTCCTTCGCATGGGCTCGCGCGTACGCCTCGACTCCGGCATAGGCCGCAGGCGAACGATCCTGAATCAACTGCTGCGCCATGGGGCGGAGGCTCGTGGAAGCTACAAACGCCTGCCGCATCCTGCGCACGCGGGGAGAAACCGGTCTCCTGCGCTTCCTGGCAGTGACCCGCTGGCGCTGCGTGGAGCCAGCCTGCGTCTTCCTGGCGCCGGCGGTCTTGCCGGTGGCGGCGGGCTTCGCGGCAGACTTTGGGGTTTTCGGCTTGGTGGTAGCAACGTCCTGATCAGCAGGGGGGTTCTTTGCGGGGACTGGCTGCGATGTTGATGCATCGGGCGCTGACGATTGCCACGGAAACGCCCACGCGCCCGCAGAAACTCCCCCCAGGAGCCCGCACAGCACGCCCGCCGCGAGCACCCGCCACAACTTGAGACCCAATCGAACCACCTATGATTTTGATGCGCGGAGACGCGCCTTGCCAGAGACCTGGTTCAGAAATCTTAAAGCTTGAAGTTCGCACCCATTACCGAAATATCGTCCTCGGCCAGGCTCCGCACCAGTTCCTGCTGAAAATAGTCGGTAGTGGCGGCAGCCGTATTTCCGTATCGCTTCTGGTAGGTGGAGCGGCTCTTTTCGATCTCCGACTTCAGGCGGTCGTATACGTCCTTGTGCCGTCTGCCCTCTGCCACCTTTGCCTGGTTGTACAGCTTGATCTCATCCACCAGCAGGCGTGCAAACCTTTGCGCTTTGCGGTGTGTGTCCGCATCCTGGGGAGAAAGCCCGGCAAAGGGATCGGCTGCCGCAGCTGCTGCCGCTGCGCCTGCCGCCTGCGTGCCCACTCCTACCTCGACTACCTCGGCCGCAGGCGCGGCCTCGGCGGGAACACTCGCCACGTGCTTCGGAGCGTGCCCGGCGAATGGATCCGCGAACGAACTTACGGCCTGCACCGGCACCGGAGGAGCGCTTGCTTCCACCGCCTCGCCGCCCTCTTTGTGCGCCTGCTTGCGCAGCGATGTCACTTCAAGCCACGCGCTGGTTGCCATCACCAGCAATTCAAGCGCGCTCCCGTCGAGCATTCCCTCGGCTCCGCCGTCGCCGTAAAGCAGTGCCGCGACTTTGTCCTTGAGCAGAAGCGGCACCACCAGAATCTGCTCGTTGGCCGGCCCTCCGAACTGCTCGACAAACCGGCTGCCCATCTCGGCGATATTTCCGGGGGTCGCTGCCCGATTCTGGTAGGCGTGAGCCACCGGCCCCGCGTTCATGTCCAGTGAAAAATCCTTGACCACGTCTTCTTCCGCAAAACCCCGGCTCTGCCATCCGTTCGCCGCGCCCGCCTTCACCACGAACAACGCGATCCGCGAACAGTGCGCGCTTCCGCCGTCCAGCAACGCCTTCAGAATCTCTTTTTGCGTGGCACTGGCCTGGATGCCCGCAATCGCGGGCAACAGCGTGGCAGCCCCCGCCCCTGCGGTGCCGGCGGCCGCAACCGGCGAAGCTCCCGGTGTGGGCAGCGCTTCCATGACGCGCTGCACCAACTCTTCCTGCAATTCAGGAAGCCGCTTCGCCAGAACTCGCGCGACAGCACTTTCGACGATCTGCTGGACTTCGCTATGTTCCGCCATTCTCAGAGAACCATTCCCGGCCGCGATGTTGCCGCACCCCGCCAGCAAGTTGACGCAGCGAAAAACGAGACTGCCCTAACTGCTGATTATACGGCACTTGGGTGGACGACTTCAGGGTACGACAGGACGTGTTCGACCGCGTACCCACGTCCCCTTGGACTGTATCGCAAACTTCTCCCCGGCGACTACGTCAAAGCGATTGGGCAAACCCGCCGGTTACCAAGTAGAATAACAGTTCGACTTCGTGCCGCATCGCCCGAAAATACTGCATCGACAAGACAATGAATGCCATCGAAAACAAAGTAGCAGCACCTGTGACCGAAGAACTGGCCCTGGTGCAGGCGGCCAAGCGGGGCGACGACTCGGCTTTTGAAGAGTTGGTACGCAGGTACGACCGTAACGTCTTTCGGATCGCTCAGCACATCACGCAGAACCGCGAAGACGCGGAAGACGTGGTACAGGAAGCGTTCCTGAAAGCCTACGGGAACCTGGCTCAGTTTCAGGAGCAGTCGAAGTTTTACACCTGGCTGGTCCGGATCGCCGTCAACGAAGCGCTGATGAAGTTGCGGCGCCGGCGCCCGGAACGCACCGTTTCTCTTGACGAAGAGATCAAAACCGAAGACGATTCTCTTCCCCGCGAAATCGCGGATTGGAGCCCGAACCCGGAACAGCAATATACCCAGGCCGAACTGCGAGAGATCTTGAGTAAGACCATCCAGGGCCTGCCCTCGGGC
Organism: Terriglobia bacterium; assembly: GCA_020073465.1. Classification (GTDB taxonomy): domain Bacteria; phylum Acidobacteriota; class Terriglobia; order Terriglobales; family Acidobacteriaceae; genus Sulfotelmatobacter. Next base: position 12,135 of record JAIQFC010000027.1, on the reverse strand, counting down.
TTCCGGACGGTGTTTGTACTGAGGGACGTGGAAGGACTTTCCACCGAAGAGACCGCATCCGCACTAGAATTGAGTGTGCCGGCGGTCAAGTCGCGGCTGCTGCGCGCTCGCCTGCAGCTGCGCGAACGGTTGGGACGCTACTTCCAGAAACGTGAGAGTGGAGATGGCAACCGGTGAAATGCTCTGAGTTCTTGAACGAGCTGACGAATTACCTGGACGGCGTCCTCGACGAACAAACCAAGGTCGAGTTGGAGAACCATCTTTCCTGGTGCCACAACTGCTACGTGGTTTGCGACACGACCAAGAAGACCATCGAAATCTACCGTGACTCCCAGCTTTACGAACTTCCCGAAGACCTCCGCAGCCGGCTCCGTTCCGCCATCATGACCAAATGTCAGCAGCAAAAACGACGCGGCCCCCAGAGCGTTTGAAACGTTTTTCACCCCTCTGTAACTATCTCTAATGAAGGCAGTTTCCAGCTCTTTCCTACTTTGGTACGCCCTCCGCTCCGAAAAGGGCGAAACCCTTTCGGGAGTACGTGAATCTAAGTACATAATAAGTGGAAGCGTATCTGTGACAGCGGCACAAAAGGGGGGCGCAGACACTTAATCCCAGGTTGGTGGAAGGTGGATCATGATCGCAGAAATGATTGATGCAGTCTTTGGCTGCCGGCACTCTCGCTTCAGTTTTCCAGTCACCATTCGCGGAGCAGCCCGCCGCCCTCAGGCCGCTGCCCTGACTGGAACCTACGTGGCCTGTCTCGAGTGTGGCAAAGAATTTCCTTATGACTGGCAGGAGATGAAGGTCATCACTTCCCCTGCGGAGCGGAGCGAGTATATGGCTGCCCTCACCACCAAGGAAGCTGCCTGACGCAAGAACGCCGCTTGCATTCAGGCGGCGCAGAGATTTGTTAGTCCCCCAGAAGAGCCGCGAGTAACCGCTCGCGGCTCTCGCTTTTCTCACTGCTTCCCGAAGAAGAAATCTTTCAGATTTGCCAACTCCTTGCGCGCCAGATCGGCACGGGGTCCGCTCTGTTCCTCGTTCAGAAAAAGCTGGAACTCGGCAGCCGCATCGGCGAGCTGATCTTTTTGCTCAAAGGCCTGCCCGGCAACCCAATGCGCACCGGCATGTGGCGTCTGCGGCATGGCGTGGACCCTCCTGCAAGTAGAAATGGCATCATCAAAATGGTGATCCCCGAATTCAGCATACGTGAGCAGGACCAGAGCCACTCCGTCGGACGGATCCAGCGCCGCAGCCTTGTTGAGCTGCGTCTCAGCCTCCTGAAAGTTGTTGGCTGCGATGCTCATCCGCGCCAGATTGACGTAGGCCGGAACGTAGCGATCATCGCTGCTGATGGCCTTCCGCAGCATCTCTCCTTCACGTCGCCGGTCGCCAAGGCGCGCGTACACCACTCCCAGGTTGTTGTATGCTGCCGTGTAGGAGGGGTAGATTTCGATCGCCTTCTGAAGCCTCTCCCTCGCTTTCCTCCAGCTTTGTTGCTCCATGAACTGGCTTGCCTTGTCGAACTCTTCTGCCGCCCGGCTCGGGATTCTAAGATCCGCCACCGCCACCGACGAGGAACTCGCAGCCGCATCCTTACCTGGCCGCGATCTGGTCCGGTTTACCCTCACTTCGACCGTGTCGGTATCAGGAGAGTTCACGACGATCTCGCTGGTGTCGACGCTGGCGAAACCGCTGCCCGAGACTTTCAGATAGTAAGTCCCGGCAGCAATGTTAAAGAACTCGACAGAGCATGACTTGTCGGTGGGGCCCTGAGCTACGGCCGCGTCCGCTCGGCTCATCAGCGCAACCCGGGTGGAGGTATCGCAGACTTCTCCTCCGTTTGCGAAGTCAACGTGGATTCTCACTCGGTGATTCATGCTGGGCAGGCCCGAATCAAGCTGGGCGGAAACTGAACCAACGAGCACAAGCAAAGCAAGAAATATGCGACCCGTCATAGTGTGCTCCGCAGCCGTCTGGAACTCGTTCGCAAGGCAACGAGTTCATCGACAACTTTGGGACATAGGACGTGTCAGCACAGAAACTGGTAGCTAATTATCTTTTGAATTGAATTCGTCGCTTCGAAAAGTTCCCGCGGAAAAACAGCACAGAATATTACAGGTATTTGTCTCCAGAACTGTTGGGTCAATGCACATCCGATAACACAACAACACACAGCCAGCTCCCCTGCACTGTAATGGATGTTGTGTTGCTCCCGGCCGTCCACCGTTGTTGCCGGACCATGCTTCACGCCTTCTTAACGGCCGGGTAAGTCGATCGCTGGAATGCTCAGCTACTCCCTTGAGATCGCGACCGGCGTCCTTTTCTCAATCGGCACGAACTGGCGCACGTCGTGGCCGGTATAGATCTGCCGCGGACGCGCGATCTTCTGTTCCGGATCGGTGATCAGCTCCTGCCATTGCGCCAGCCAGCCTGCTGTCCGCGGGATCGCAAACAGCACCGTGAACATCTCAGGCCGGAAGCCCATTGCCTGGTACATGATCCCGGAATAGAAATCCACATTCGGATACAGCTTGCGCTTGATGAAGTATTCATCTTCCAGGGCAATTCGTTCCAATTCCAGCGCGATATCCAGCTTCGGGTTGCGCCCCGTGACCTGGAAGACCTGCTCCGCCGTCCACTTGATGATCTTGGCTCGTGGATCGTAGTTTTTGTAAATGCGATGCCCGAAGCCCATCAGCTTGATATGCCCTTCCTTCACTTTCTTGATGTAGGCCGGAACATTGGCCTTCGACCCGATCTCGTCGAGCATCTTCAGGACTTCTTCGTTGGCCCCGCCGTGTAGCGGTCCGGCCAATGCCGACGCCGCCGACGCCAGAGACAGGTAGGGATCGGTCTGCGCGCTGCTTACCGACCGCATCGCGTTGGTGCCGCAGTTCTGCTCGTGGTCCGCATGCAGGATAAACAACACATCCAGCGCCCGCGCGATGGCCGGATGCGCCACGTACTTCGGCTCCACCATCTTCCACAGCATGTTCATGAAATTTTCCGCGTAGCTCAGATCGTTATCCGGATACACGTAGGGAAACCCCACGTTGTGCCGGTACGACATGGCTGCAATCGACGGCACCTTGCCGATCAGTCGCTGGATCTGATGCAGCCGGATATGCGGGTCATGCACCTGCCGCGCCTCCGGATACACGCTCGACAATGCCGCTACCGTGCTCACAAACATGGCCATCGGATGGGCGTCATAGCGGAACCCTTCCATGAACTTCTTGGTTGTTTCGTGCAGCATGGTGTGGTGGGTGATGTCATGGACCCAGTTCTTGAGTTCCGGCGCAGCGGGCAATTCGCCAAATAAAAGCAGGTAGGCTACCTCAAGGAAGGTGCAGTGCTCAGCCAGCACCTCGATGGGATACCCACGATAGCGCAGAATTCCTTTGTCCCCATCAATGTAGGTAATCGCACTCCGGCACGACGCCGTATTCATGAATGCCGGATCGTAGGTCATCAGTCCAAAGTCTTCCGGACCGGTCTTGATCTGTCTGAGGTCGGTGGCCCGAATGGTCCCATTCTCGATGGGAACGGTGTAGGTCATACCCGTGCGATTGTCAGTAATGGTCAGCGCGCTTTGAGACATAGGAGAATTCGCTCCTTAGTACCTCGCAATAAGTCCAGCTTAAACGAGCCTAGTTGTCAAACAATGCAGGTTCTGTGACTGGAATCACCGGTTCTTGTGATGCCGCTTCCGGCTGTGCCGCAACAGTAATTTAAGCAGGAAAACGCCTCACCGCCTCCTTCCCCGGTGTTACCTTAGTTCTCGCTCCTGTCCGGATCGATCGTCTGGTCGAGATAGATCCAGAGGACCCGGGCCATCACGGTGAGGAAAGGCGCGAACGGAAGGAACAGCACCACCCCGCCAACTGCGACTCTTTGAAACGGCCAGTGGAAGATGCGCCAGAGTAGGAAGGAGAGGATCGCAATCGTGGCCAGCGCCAGCCCATACCCGATATACATCGCGCCCAGAAAGTATCCCGGCTCGCGCTCAAATTTCAAGTCACACGCCGGGCAGCTTTCATGCATGCCCGGAAACAGGAACAGAGATTTGCGGAAGATTCTTCCGGTGCGGCACCGCGGACAACGCTGCTGCAGAATCCCCGCCACGGCAGAGATGTTAGCCCGTTGCATGGATCGATCTGAGGCTGTTGGTTGTTCCTACTGCGCGACCCGCGCCACCTGAATCCGGCTCGCGTCCACCGTGATCGGGCGCTGAATCTCCATCTCGATCGACGTCCCCACATCCAGCTTCACGTCGCTGCCGCGCTTCAGCAGAGCCCACGCGATCCCCGCCGCCGCCCCTGCTCCCGCCCCAATGCGCGCCCCGTTCAGTCCGCCCGCCAGCCCGCCCGCAAGTGCGCCGCCCGAGCCACCATACACGCCACCCTTGGCCGCTTCTTCAATCTTCTTGCCGGTATCCTTATCCTGGCGGATCGTCCCTTCCGTATCCTTCACCGATGTTTTGTCCGAACCCGGCATGTTCTCCACCGATCCCGGCAGCATGACGGTGTATCCGCTCGGATAGATCATCGACGTGAAGTGCATCAGAATTTCCGCCCGCCCCTTCACCCGCCCGCCGCGCTCGACATGCGAAATCTTGCCCTGGATATAAGTCCCCGCCGGCACCACCACCCGCTCGTTGATCACAAACGGAAACGCCGTCTCCGCGTAGACAGCATCGCCCTCGCGCGCATTCTTGGTAGAGATGGCCTGCTTCAGCGACAACGGAATCTTTGACCCCGCCGGAATCACAACCCTATTAGGATCCTGCTCCTCAACCACCGTCGCCCCAGCCGGAGAAGAACTCAACTCGGTCGCCTGCGCCGAACCAGCCGGTTGAGCCGGAGCCTCAGCCGGCTTCGCAGGCTCCGCCGCCTGCCCCAACGCCATCCCCGATACCAGCACTAGTGTCCAAGCTCCGCGCATCACATACCTCCCCAGGCAATAGCAGCCTGCTCGTGCAGAATAATCGTAATCCGTCCCAGAGTTCCGCGCCACTAGCGGCTAAGATGCGCCAACTCCCACCCGGAGTTATCCGCTGGACGCGTGAGAATTGCGGTCCGCAGACTCACGCTGAGTGATGTCGTCCCGAACGCGGTGAAAGCCGTCGCTCACGTCGGGATGACATTCTTGTTTGGGAATCTTCAGCAGGTGTGAAACGACGTACTAAGGGCTTAAACAGTCGCCCGCCGCCAGGGTATCCGCCGTTACTTGTAGATCAGATATTTCTGCCGCACTGCTCCGAACTTCTCCAACTCCTCCTGCCAGCCCTGCGCAATCCGCCGCGAATCCTGACCTGCCACCAGCGCGTCATACGCGCTCTGATTCGCCAGCAGTTCCGCCATCCGCTCGATCTTGAAGTCCGACGTGTACAACTTCCTCAGAGCCGATGCCAGCTCAATCCCCAACTCCGGCGCGTCCAGCCCATTCCGATCCGTCAAGATAATATTCACCCCGTCGCACTTCTGTCCGCTGTACACGGAGGCCGTGGGAGTGAAGCTCACCGGCACAAATCGCACCCCTGTAATCCCGCGCCCATTCAAGTAAGACGCCAATTCCCTGCTCTTGACCCACGGCGCGCCCACCAACTCAAACGGCGTGTCAGTCCCGCGCCCCACCGAAACATTCGTCCCCTCGATCAGCGCCACTCCCGGATACAGCGCCGCCTCGGTCACACTCCGCAAATTCGGCGACGGATTCACCCACCCCAGCCCCGTCGAATCAAACCAGTCCCCGCGCTGCCACCCCTCCATCGGCACGACAGTCAGTTTCGCGTTGATCTTCCGCTCGGCGTTGAACATCTTCGCCAACTCACCCATCGTCATCCCGTGCCGCACCGGGACCGTCCAGTAGTTGGTGAAACTCTCCCGCTCCGCATCCGATACCGGACCCTGCACAAACGACCCCGTAACCGGATTCGGACGGTCCAGCACAATCACCTCGACCGAAGCGGCGGCCGCTGCCTCCAGAAAATATCCCAGCGTCGTCTCGTACGTATAAAACCGCGCCCCTGCATCCTGAATATCAAACACGACTGCATCCAGACGCTTCATCACATCCGCCGGCGGACGCCGGGCTGCGTCGCTTGCCCCATACACGCTGTACACTGGAATCCCCGTCGCCGCATCCTTGGAATTGTTGATATCGGTCGTGTCGAGAGTGCCCGTCACCCCGTGCTCCGGACTGAAAATCGCCTCCAGCGACACTCCCGGAGCCTGCGCCAGCACATCGATCGTCCGCCGCCCCTGTCCGTCAAGCCCAGTCTGGTTCGTCACCAGCCCGACTCGTTTCTTCCCCTCCGGCACCTTCAGCACATCGAAGTTATGCTCTTCCAGCACGTCGAGCCCGGTCTTCACACTTCCATTCCTCGCCGACACCCGCCGCGCCGCGCTCTGCGCTTCGTTGTAGCCCGTAATACTCGACCAGCGCAGCGCCTCTTGCTCGCTCGCAGTCAAAGGCAACGACGCGGCCACCGCCGTTGCGACCTTCGATCGCAGCCCGATTGCATTCCCCTTCCCCCGCGGATGCACTGCATTCGTCAGCAGGATGATGTAGGTCTGCGTTGTCGGATCGAGCCACATCGAAGTCCCTGTGAACCCCGTGTGTCCGTAAGAGCCTACCGGCAAGAAGTCGCCGCGATTCGAAGAAAACGGCGAATCAATGTCCCACCCAAACCCGCGCAGCACCGGAGCCGCCGGAGGCTGCTCCGGCCGCGTCATCTTCTCCACCGACAGCGGCGAAAGAATCCCCTTGCCCCCATTCAGCAAAGCCTGTGCAAGTTTCGCCAGGTCGTCCCCAGTCGAGAACAACCCCGCATGCCCAGCCACTCCGCCCATCCGCCGCGCCGTCGGATCATGCACGACTCCCCGCAGCATGTGCTCATTCTCGTCATACTGCGTCGGAGCAATCTTCGCCCGCCACGCTACCGGAGGCACAAACCGTGTCCGTGTCATCCTTAACGGCAGAAAAATATGCCGCGCGCAATACTGGTCAAGCGTCTCCCCCGAAACGCGTTCTACCACTGCTCCCAACGCAATAAAATTGATGTCACTGTACGTGAACTGCGAGCCCGGGGGCTCGTCCGGCGCCTCCGCAAACATCATGCGAAACGCCGTTTCCTTGCTCTCCCACGGTGTCTTCAGATCGAGATCCGGCGCCAGCCCGGAATAGTGCGTCAACAACTGCCGCACCGTGATGTCATCCTTGCCATTCTGCGCAAATTCCGGCAAATACTTCGCCACCTGGTCATTCAGCCGCACCTTCCCCCGCTCCACCAGCTGCATGACCGCAGTCGTGGTGCCCACCACCTTGGTCAGTGATGCCAGATCAAACACCGTATCGAGCGTCATCAGTTCGCGCCGCGGCTCCAGCGCCCGGTTCCCATAGGCCTTGCGATAGATCACCTGCCCGTTGTGCCCCACCACCAGCACCGCCCCGGGAATGCTTCCATCAGCAATCGCCTGCTGAATGACCGTATCCACCGCCGGGAGATGGACAGTTGCAGCGCTGCCCACAGCAGAAGTGGGGACATCCGCCCCCGGCTTCCCGGCCAACTGGACCCCGTCAGCAGCGCCCACAGAAACACAGATCAGAATCACAGCCGCGCAGAGAATGCACCTGGGTGCCCCATTTCTGCGCGTTCTTGGCGCAGAAGTGAGGAGTTTTCCAACCACCGAATTGAAGTTGAAAGGAAGGATGTCCTGACTTTACACAACGCTGGCTCTAAGACTCAAGAAACTCAAGTAAGGGGGTGCCGTCTGTGCCATATTCTGTGACATATTATGTATTCCTCGATGAGGCGGGAGCGGACAACGTGAACGCAAAGAGTCTCGGTATCCCTTCGCCGCCGCTGCTTCCCGCCTTCGGTCCCCAGGACGAAATTTTTTCCGCGGCTTTCACCATCCTCCGCGACGCCATCGCGCAGCGCGCCTTCCCCGCCGCGTCAATCGCCGTAACTCACCAAGGCCGCCTCGTCGCGCTCCAGGCCTTCGGTGATTTCGTTTACCCCAATGACAAAGCTGATGACAAAGATACACCCGAGGGTGCCCCGTCCAAGCTTCGCTTGGGCGAGGATTTTCCCGTCCAGGCAGGCACGGGTGCGGATACGGGTCCGGGTGCCCCATTTCTCGCGCGTTCTGTGCGCGAGAAGTGGGGCTTTTCCGTCACCCCCGCCACGATCTTCGACCTCGCCTCCCTCACCAAAGTCGTCGCGACCACGACCACGGCTATGCTCCTCTACGAGCGCGGCCTGCTCGATCTTGACGTTCCGGCGGCCGCGATCATCCCCGAGTTCCTGTCCACTCCGACGGAAAAGAAAGACCCCCGCCGCCGCGACGTGACCATCCGCATGCTGCTGGCCCACTCGTCCGGCCTCCCCGCCTACGAGAAGCTGTTCCTGAAGGCTCACGACCACGACGAACTACTCCACGCCGCTTACGCCGTCCCTCTCACCGCTGATCCAGGCTCCCGTGCCGAATACAGCGACATCGGTTTCATCCTCCTCGGCGTCGCCCTGGAGCGACTGGCCGGCGAGTCTCTCGACGCGTTTTGCCAGCGCGAGATCTTCGGCCCCCTCGGCATGACCAACACCACGTTCAATCCGTCGCCCGACCTGCGTTCCAAAATTCCGCCCACCGCCGACGAACGGGACCGAGAGTGTAGCGCGGACCTGCCCCGAGCGGCAGCCGAGGGGGCCCCCGCCCGCGAAAAGCCGAAGTCACCGGAACCGCCGAGCGTGAACCGCCCGAGCACCTTCCGCCACCACATCATCCAAGGCGAGGTCCAGGACGAAAATGCCTCCGTCCTCGGTGGCGTCGCGGGACACGCCGGCCTGTTCTCCACCGCCGAAGACATCGCGAAATTCGCCCACGCCATGCTCCAATGTGGCGCGGGCGCCCTCGCCCGCGAAATGCCGGAATCGCAACGGGTGCGGAGCAACAGCCAGCGAACGACAACTCCCTTCCTCCGCCCCGAAACCGTCTCCCTCTTTACCCGCCGCGAAGCCGCGCCCCAAGGCACATCTCACGCTCTCGGATGGGACACGCCCTCTGCCCCCTCGCAGTCCGGCAAACACTTCAGCCCCAACTCGTACGGACACCTCGGCTACACCGGAACCTCACTATGGATCGACCCCACCCGCCACCTTTCGATAACCTTACTAACGAACCGCACCTGGCCCGACTGTTCGAACCAGGCCGTGAAGCAGATAAGGCCTAAGTTCCACGACGCAATCGTCGAAGGTCTCGACAAGGGATTCTGAAAGGACTCATTGTTGAAAGATAAGGGACACAAGAAGACCCGCGATCTCCGCCGCCTGCGCACCGAACAACCTCACCCTGCTGCCACCGACCTCGATCGCAAGTCCTCCCTTGAGATCGCCCGTCTCATCAACGCCGAAGACGCCACCGTCGCTCGCGCCGTGAACCGCGTTCTCCCGCAAATTGCCCGCGCCATCGATCTCGTCGCCGCCGCGCTCCGCCAAGGCGGCCGCCTCATCTACGTTGGCGCCGGCACCAGCGGACGCATCGCCGCCCTCGACGCCGCCGAGTGCCCTCCCACCTTCAACGTCAGTTCCCGCACCGTCCAGTTCCTCATCGCCGGAGGCCCCAAAGCACTCGCCTTCGCCCACGAAGCCAGTGAAGACGACACCCAACTCGCCCGCACCGAGATGGCCAAGCGCACGCCCGGTAACCATGACGTGGTCCTCGGCATCGCCTCCAGTGGACGCACCCCCTTCACGGTCGCCGCCATCGAATACGCCCGTCATCACGGCGCTCAAACCATCGCTCTCACCTGCAACCGCAACTCCCCGCTCGAACGTGCCGCCCATTTCGCCATCGTCACCGAGGTTGGCCCCGAAGTTCTCACCGGCTCCTCCCGCATGAAAGCCGGCACCGCCCACAAGATGGTCCTTAACATGATTTCGACCGGAGCTATGACCCGCCTCGGCTACGTCTACGGGAACCTCATGGTCAATCTCTCGGTGAAGAATGAAAAACTCAAACAGCGCGCCATTTCGATCCTAGAGCAAGCCACTGGAGCCGATCACGAAACCGCAACCCGAGCTCTCGAATCCTCCGGCGATCGCGCCCCAGTCGCGCTCGTTATGCTGGCCGCCAAAGTAACCCGAGCCCAAGCCTCCGCCGCCCTGAAGAAGTCCGGAGGCAACGTCCGCCAAGCCATAACCCAGGCAAAGGCAAACTAGATCCACGACTCATGTGGGGACAGCCGCCCCTCGGCTGTCCGGTCGCGCGAAGCTCGACAGGCTCTTCCTATCCCCACCAGGCCGTGCCCTCTCGATTACCCACCCCCGCCTCCATTCCCCGCTAAAATACAATTTCAGTAAGGACTCATCTCTCCATGGACAAATTCGTTATCCGCGGCGGCGACCCTTTGCTCGGCACCGTCCGCGTCAGCGGCGCAAAAAACGCGGCCCTTCCCTGCATGGCCGCGGCCCTGCTGACCGACGAGCCCGTCATCCTCGAAAACATTCCACAAGTGCGCGACATCCAGACCACGCGCAATCTGCTCGCCGCCATGGGAGCCGATGTCGAACTCGGCTACGGACGCGCCCAGCACCGCACTACGCTCCACTGCAAAACGCTCGCCGCGCCGGAAGCCTCCTACGAACTCGTGAAGACCATGCGCGCGTCCACGCTGGTTCTCGGCCCGCTGGTCGCCCGTTGCGGCCGCGCCCGCGTCTCGCTCCCCGGCGGCTGCGCCATCGGAGCCCGCCCCATCGACCTCCACATCAAGGGACTTGAACAACTCGGCGCGAAGATCACACAAGACCACGGCTACATCGAAGCCGCTGCCGACCGCCTTAAAGGCGCCGAAATCGTTTTCGACAAGATCACCGTCACCGGCACCGAAGACTTGCTCATGGCCGCGACGTTGGCGGAAGGTGAGACCATCCTGCAGAACTGCGCCCGCGAGCCCGAAGTCGCGGACTTAGCCGACCTTCTGAATAAGATGGGAGCGCACATCCACGGCGCCGGCACGCCCACCATCCGCGTCAAGGGCGTGAGCCAACTGAAAGGCGCGAAGCACCGCATCATCCCCGACCGCATCGAGGCCGGAACCTTCATCATCGCCGCCGCCATGACCGGAGGTGACCTCAACGTCGCCGGATGCGATCCCTCTCACCTCGGCGCGCTCCTCAGCAAGCTTCACGAAGTTGGCGTCAAAACCAAGTCGAGCGCCGACTCCGTCCGCGTCATGGGCGACAACCCGTTTACTGCGTCCGATATCACCACCGAAGAGTACCCCGGCTTCCCCACCGACATGCAGGCGCAATTCATGGCCCTGGCCACGCAAGCCGAAGGCACCTCGATCATCACCGAAAACATTTTCGAGAACCGCTTCATGCACGCCCAGGAACTGGTCCGTATGGGCGCCAACATCAAGATTGAAGGACGCCGCGCCGTGGTTCGCGGCAAGACTCCGCTCAGCGCCGCCGCCGTGCTTGCCTCCGACCTGCGCGCCTCGGCCTCGCTGGTGCTGGCCGCGCTCGTCGCCGATGGTGAGACGATCATCGACCGCGTCTACCACATTGATCGGGGCTACGAACACATAGAAGAGAAGTTGCGCGGCGTCGGAGCCCAAATCCGCCGCATCGGCGAAATGTTCCCCAAGAAAGCAGCCGCCCCCGCCAGAGCCTAGTCCTACCGTTGTCATTCCGAACGGCGCAGCCGCGAGGAAATCTGCTTTCCCGTCCCCCAAAATTGCTCCGTCCCCACGAAACGCTTTCCCCGAACTCCACACTATCCCCGATAGGAGGCCTGCCTCTCAGTTTCAACGCTCAACCCGATCTCCGCTTAACTCCCACCGCCGCCCACTCGCCGACCGCCGCCTGAAACGCCAGTGGGCTCCCACCTTCCAGGTTCACCAGCCTTTGCGCGGGACGGTCCCACCCTTGCATCCTCTGTGTTCAGTCTCATGACATCCTTTACAAAACGTCCCGGGACATCCTTTACACTCCGGCGCGAGCGAAGCGAGCGCGGGAGTGTAAGCCAGCATGCCGTGGAAGACCATGGATGTGCAAGAACAACGCGTGCGGTTTGTCGTGGCAGCGAGCCGGCAGGAGAAGCCGTTCACTGCCTTGTGCCAAGAGTT
>JAIQFC010000026.1 GCA_020073465.1 Terriglobia bacterium | reverse complement strand
GCGGCGAGCACACGCCCGTCAACCGCCGCGGCACGATCTTGCCGCTCTCGGCCACGAACTGGCCGAGCAGCCGGTAATCCTTGTAGTTGATGTTCTCGATTTTTTCCACGCAGAATTTGCAGACTTTCTTGCGCCGGAAAAACTTGCGTCCACCTTCGCGCGGGGGTCCGCCGGGTCCAGAGCGGCCTCCAAAGCGCGGACGATCTCCGCGTGGGCCATCCCCACCCGAGCGTTGTCCCTCGCGAGGTGCGTCGCCGGCCGGCCGTTCGGCCGCGGGCGCTGAGGTTCTAGTTTCGTCAGCCATAACTCTCCTTCAACTCTTCAAATCAGTGGCCAGTGGTCAGGGATCAGTGGCCGGTCAAATTGCCTTTGTGCACTAGAGCTGGCCACTGACCACTGGTCACTGGCCACTGTTCTTCATGCCGTCGCCGGAGTTTCCGCCGCGGGCGTTGCTGCCTCTTCCGCCGCAGCCGCCGGCTGCGCGCTCACCTTCTTGCGCGCGTCGCGGAGAGCCTTGATCTTGTCGAGGCGCTTCTGTTCCTCGTCGATGCGCACCGTGAGGAACTTGATCACCGGTTCGGTCACGCGCAAACGGCGCTCCAGTTCGTGAATCACTGCGCCTCCGCCCTCGACGGTCATCAGGATGTACAGCCCGTCGTGAAACTTGCGCACAGTGTAGGCGAGGCGGCGCTTACCCATCTTTTCCACGCTCTTCACCGTCCCACCAGAAGCCGGCACCGCCGAACCCAACGTCGAAATCAGTTTGTCCAGATCCTCGTCCGTCATATCGGGACGAACGATAAACATCAGCTCATAAGTACGATTCATTCGCTATCTCCAAATCCAGTGACTGGTGGTCAGTGGTCAGTGACCAGAAAATTTCGCGTCTCTTGCTGGCCACTGACCACTAATCACTGACCACTTTCTTCTTTCCGGTTGAAGCGGTTCATCGCCGCCGCCGGGCCTTCCTTCAAAATCATCTTCACTGCATCTCCCGCAGTGTCGAGCATTCCATCGACAACCTTAAGCTGTGGCTTACGCAGCGGCGCCAGCAAGTAGCTTTGGCCGTCTTCCACCTTGTGCTCCGGCGCCACGCCGATCCGGATGCGAAGGAAGTCTTTCGTTCCCAGCACCCCGATGATCGACTCGATGCCGTTGTGCCCCGCCGAACTGCGCCGCGTGTGAATCCGCAGTGTGCCCAGCGGAAAGTCCAGTTCGTCCTGAATCACGATCAGGTCCGACTCCGGCTTCACTTCATGCTTCCTGACCAGTTCCCCGACCGACAGACCACTGAGGTTCATGTAGGTCTCAGGCTTGGCCAGGAGTACCTGCACATCCTCAATCACTACTCGCGCCGTTAGCGCCCGGCATTGCCGGTTTCGCACTTCAATGCCCAAGTCACCGGCGATGCGATCAACCGCCAGGAAGCCCAGGTTATGCGGCGTGAACTGGTACTCGATACCGGGATTGCCGAGACCGACGATCAGCTTCACGCCACCATCCTGATCCGTGGAGCGGCGGACGCCTCGTCCGCCCGGCCAAGGCGAAGCCCGGCCGAATCACCACGAAGCTACTTCTTCTCCTTCTTCTCGGCCTTCTCCGGTTTCTCCGCCACGGCCTCGGCGCCTTCCTCTTCGGTCTCCTGCTTGCCTTTCTTGATAACTTCGGGCTCGGCTGGAGCTGCCGCCGCTTCCGCTGCCGCCGCTTCCGGCGTGGCCACGACTTCTTCCTTCACGGAGGTTACGTGTGCAACCGGCTGATTCGCGTCCGTGAGAAATTTCAGTTTCCCGCTGCGTGGCAAATCCGACACGCGCAACACCGTGCCAAAAACCAGGTGGCTCACATCCGCGTCGATGTGGCTGGGAATGTCAGCCGGCAGACACTCAATCTCGACTTCGCGCAGGATCTGCTCCAGAATGCCGCCCTGCGTCTTCACCCCTTCCGCTTCGCCCTTCAGGAAGATGGGCACCGAGACTCTGAGCGCCTTGTCCATGGCGATGCGCTGCAGGTCGATGTGAAGCAGCTTGCCTTTGATCGGTTCGTACTGCCAGTCCACGATCATGGCTTTGGTGCGCTCACCGCCGTTCAGGGTGAGATCGAAAATCGTGTTGTGGCCGCTCTCCGAGTGCAGAATGCGCATCACCTGCCGCGGATCGACCGCTACCGACTGCGAGTCCTTGCCCGCTCCGTACACCACGCCGGGGATCTTGCCGTCACGGCGCACCCGCCGCGCATCGTTCTTATTCCCAGCCTCGCGCGGTTGCGCTTCCAGAATGTTCGTTTCCAATGCGGTTGCCATAAATTCCTATCCTGTCTTCGATTCCTATCTAGGTAAACAATTTACTGACTGAAGTCTCTTCGTGATTGGCCTGAATGGCGCGGCCAATCAATCCCGCGATCGAGAGGACGGTAATCTTGCCTCCCTTTTCTGTACGCGCAGCATCGGCCTCGGCGTTCAGGGGAATCGTGTTCGTGACCACGACCTCCTTAATCACTGAACTGTGAATATTCTCCACCGCCGGCCCCGACAGCACCGCGTGCGAAGCGCAGGCATAAACGTCGGTTGCGCCGTTGTCGAGCAGCGCCTGCGCGGTCTTCACCAGCGTGCCGGCGGTGTCGATCAAATCGTCGATGATCAAGCACGTCCGGCCGTTGACGTCGCCGATCACGTGCATCACTTCCGCCACATTCATTTCCACGCGGCGTTTGTCGACGATGGCCAGCGCCGCATCCACCTTCTTGGCGAAAAACCGCGCGCGCTCCACACCACCTGCATCCGGAGAAACCACGGTCAGGTTCGGAAGGTTCAGCTTCCGGAAGTGATCCACCAGCACCGGCGAAGCAAACAGGTGATCCACCGGGATATTGAAAAAACCCTGCAATTGCGGCGTGTGCAAGTCGACAATCAAAGCCCGGTGAGCCCCCGCGGTCGTCAGCAGATCGGCCACCAGCTTCGAGGAAATCGGACTGCGCGGCTTGTCTTTGCGGTCCTGCCGGGCATACCCGAAATATGGAATCACCGCCGTGATACGCCGCGCCGAGGCACGCTTGAGCGCATCGATCATCAACAGCAACTCCATCAGGTGCTCGTCCACCGGACGGCACGTGGGCTGAACCACGAACACGTCGCAGCCGCGCACGTTCTCCTGGATCTGAACGTAGCACTCGCCGTCCTTGAACCGAATCACCTGGGCCTGACCGCGACTCATTCCCAGGAAGTGGCAGACCTCGTCGGCCAAGGCCTCATTCGCCGTGCCGCTGAAGATTTTGAACTTCTCGTCCACGCGGCCGCGTGCCTTCCGTTCGGACTTTTCGTCAGGCACTGGCGCGGCCTTCTTCTCCGTCTTCTCCGTCGACGTCACCAAAGTGGCCATAGGCAGTTCTCAGTTCTCGGTTCTCAGTTCTCAGTATTTCGGCCAGTTCAACTGAGAACTGAGAACTGGCGGCTGAGAACTGCTTTCTTGGCTGGGCCGCTAGGATTCGAACCTAGACAAAGTGCTCCAAAGGCACTTGACCTACCATTAGTCGACGGCCCAGTAGGAGCTATTGTTGATTTTGGATTGTTGATTGAAACCCGGGTCAACCAACGCTCCAATTGTCAATCAACAATCAAAAATCAACAATCAAAAATTTCCCCAGACCGCCACTAACCAAAGAACCGCTTCCAGTACGACCGCCGCGTCAGCGTAACCGTCGCCTGCGCTGCCCAACCCTGCTTCCGAAGCCCGGTTGCGGCCTTTGCCGCCGCCTGCCGCGACGCAAACAGCCCGTACAGCGTCGAGCCGGAACCCGACAGGGACGCATATTTCGCGCCCGCGCGCTCCAGCGCACGCTTCCCTTCACACAGCTCGGGATACTCAGGAAAGACGACTCGTTCGAAGTCGTTCTCGATCCCGGCCCGGACAAGCTCGAGAAGCGGATTCTCGGCCCGGCCCCTTCCAAAAGGAGCACCGGAGTAAGGCTCACTCAGCCACGCCGACAGGGCGCGGCTAAGCTCAATCATTCTATCGGATGGGCCGGAGAGCGTCAATTTGCTGGAGCCGGCCGATCGGCTTGAACCACCACGGCTCATGTGGGGACGGGCACCCTCGCCCGTCCGGGCCGGGCAAAGCCCGGCTGGTTCTGGCCTCTCCACCCGGTCGGAGGCGTCGGCCCCTGACGCATCTTCGCGGGCGAGGGCGCCCGCGCCACACAGCCGATCCCACGCCGCAAAAGCATTGGGAGTTGAAACCCCCACCTCAGGCGTGACCACAACGCACGCAATCGCCGGGAGATCCTCTAGCGGATACACCTGTTCGCCGCGACCAACTCCCAACACCGTGCCACCGATCAGGAACAGAGGCAGATCCGACCCCACCTCCGCCGCGATCCGCAGCCTCTCAGCGACGGGCAACGACTTCTTCAGCGCCCGCTCCAGCCCCAGCAGCGTAGCTATGGCGTTCGTCGAAGCTCCTCCCATTCCACCCTGCACCGGCAGCCGCTTTTCGATCTCGACCACGACGCGGCCCTTCGTTCCAAGCTGCTGAATCGCTTCTTCGACGACACGGAAGCAAGTATTCGATTCGTCCCGAGGCACCCTCGGATCGGCGCAGCGAATCTCGATTCCGGTGCCACGCATGACACTTATGCGAATAACGTCATGCAGCCCGATGGTCTGATAGACCGTCAGCAAATCGTGAAACCCATCCGCCCGAGGCGCACCGATGCGCAGCCCGAGGTTGATTTTGGCGAAGGATCGTACAGTCACGGTCATGGACGGATGATTGTAAGGTTTCGATTACAGAATTTCGACGGTTGATTTGTGACTGGCAGCGCTGCGACCCGCGTATCAATCACGCCTGATCTTGTGATTTTGGACAGGAATTGATCTGCGTTGATCAGCGAAATCTGCGACGAAACGTCACCGCCGCTTGTACAGAATGGAGAACTCGAATCCCGGGTTCGCCGGGAAGAGTTCGGCCACTTTCCGCAGCCGCTCGGCCAGCGCCGATGGCGCCAGCAGCGGATAGTCCCGCTCCCGCAGGTCGTAGTAGTCCACGTCGAGATAGAGCGATAACAGATAGATTGAGATCGTGTCGGAGAACGTAGCCTCGAAATACTCGTTCTTGTAGCGTTCCGCATCAGGCCCACCCGCAGTCGCCAGTTTGCGAGCCTCCCAGGCATCGAGGGAGGTCTCTCCACGAGCGCCGGCCTGCACCTGGCTCCATGCCAGTTCGCTGAACTCTCCGGAGACTCCCGCGCGCTCAACCAGCGCGTGTCCCACGTTGATGTAGAACTCGAAAGCGACAGAAAACTTGTCGTCCATCAACCGGGTAGAAATGAAAACGCACTGCGAATCGCCCAGGTTCAGGTTGCGATGGCAAACCGCATTGTCGCTGAGTGCGACATCGTAACGGTCGGCAATCACCGTATCTTCGCCCTGGCTTACCGTGAGCGGCACAAAGTAGTACGCGTTGCGTTCCAGCGCGGCCGCAGCCTTGGCCGGAACTGCGGCGATCATGCGCTCCAAATCGAACGAGTTCATGGCGGTCTCGCCCGCCACCGCATAGCAGATCCCGTTCGCCGCCTGGGAGACAGGCGTCTGCCGAACCACTTCCGCGGGGCTCCGCGTAATCGCTGGGGCTGCCTGCGACATACAGTGTCTTTTATACACCACCACTGGATGGTGTAGGTTAGAGCCATGCTGTCTAAGTCCAGCCCGGGCCCCCGCTGGTACAGCATTCCCGTCCGCGTCTTGCTGGTGACTTTTGTCGGGACGCTGATTTGTTTCGCAGTCAGTCTGCTGCTCGCCATCATCGGGATCGTCGCCGTGGCACACATGCGCGGCATTCATCCGGACATGACCATCGCCTACCGCCATATTGCTTTGCCTGCCGCGGTGGTCGCAGGCAGTATCATTTTTGTGGTGATTCTCGTCGCCGAGATTCGCCGCTACCGGAAGATGAAGACGCTCGCCGCCATCGAAAGGATGAACTGACCGCATGCCGCCGCGCATTGCCATCCCCATGCTGCACTCAGCTGACCGCAAGTACGCAGAGCGTGGGATTCCTCAATACGAACGTGCGGTCCGGCTCGCCGGAGGTGTACCAGTGCGCGTGCCCCTCGACCAGCCCCCCGCGCAGGTTATGAAAATCATCGAGCGTTGCGACGGCGTACTTCTACCGGGCAGCAAGGCCGATATCGATCCCGCCAAGTTCAATGCGGCACGTTCTACGCACACCGCGGACTCCGATCCCCGGCGCGACACTGTCGACGAACTTCTGCTGCAGGATGCTTACAACATGCGCAAGCCTATTTTGGGGATTTGTTACGGACTGCAAAGCCTCAACGTCTACCGCACCGGGTCGCTGGTCCAGCACATCCCGGATTTTCTGCCGGAGGAGGTGCGAACGAGGGTGAACCACGAAGCCGGAGGGAAAGTTGCAGTGGCGCACTCGGTGGAGATCGAAGCTGAGTCCAAGCTGGCAGAGATTCTTTGTAGGGACAGCCGCCCCCGGCTGTCCGGCGGGGCAAGGCTCGGCAGCGATTCTGCTGCACCAAGTGAGGCCGGCTCGTCCGCGGGACCAGCCGCGGAGCGGCGACAGAATGCAGCCCACGGCGCAAGGTCACATGTAGGGTGCGATCAAGCCCCAACGGGGCGGAAGAACAGCCTGGTAATCCCCGTCAACTCTTCCCACCATCAATCCGCCGACGTTGTCGGAGACGGCCTGCGCATCGTCGCCCGCTGTCTCGAAGATGGGATCATCGAAGCCGTGGAAGGAACGTCACCCGATCACTTCGTGCTGGCGGTGCAGTGGCACCCTGAACGCTCCGTCGAGGAAGACGAGCCCTCATGCGCAATCTTCCGCGCACTGGTCGAAGCTGCCGCAGAGCGGCACAAGCAGCTCAAAGATGAATTTGAAAGCGTGAAGTAGGCGGAGAGACACCGCCGCCCGTTCTACGACATCCTAGCCAGCGAAGCGGCGGCATATGAAAGCCCGGCACGGCAGTGCCGGGAAGCATAGGAGGGAAGAAAGAGTTCCGAAGGGCCTGCCCTGAGCGAAGCCGAAGGGACGGCACCAGCGGTTCCAACCCTACAAGCGAGATCTTCGGGGTTTTCCAGTTTGTCTTTTACGCGGTTTCTCCGGACTCTCCAGCTTCTCCAGCAGCACCACCACGTGCGCGAGCGCTGCGTTCTCGGTGTGGAGCCCCTCCGGAGTCTTCGCCTTTAACCCGACGCAATCGCCGTGCACGCCCAGCAACTCCGCCACTCGCACCCGAATCGCAGCCGCATGCGGGCCGATCTTGGGCGCCGCCAGAATCAGGCTGGCGTCCATGTTGGCCACGCCGTAACCCGCGTCCCGCACACGCTTCAAGGCTTCCCGCAGAAAGATGACCGAGTCCGCACCCTTCCATTTTGGATCAGACGGCGGAAACAATGCTCCGATATCCGGTGCGGCGATGGCTCCGAGTAGCGCGTCGGCAATGGCATGCAGCAGCACATCACCATCCGAATGCCCGCCCAGTCCTTTATCGTGGGCGAGCGCGACACCGCCAATCCGCAGCGGAATTCCCGGGCGAAATTCGTGCGAGTCAAAGCCGTACCCAATGCGAATCGCAGGTTTCGAGTTTCCAGTTTGCAGTATCGAGTTTTTCAAGGAATTAAAGGACCTGCGTTCATCTGCGCAATCAGCGGCCTACTTCTTCAAATAAAACTCCGCCAGCTCCATGTCGGCCGGGGTCGTGATTTTGATATTCCGCGGCGAGCCCATCACCACCGCCACCTCGTGCCCGGCGCGCTCTGCAAGCGAAGCCTCATCCGTCCCGAGAAACCCATCCGCCGCCGCTTCATCAAAAACTTTCTTGATCACGCTGTAGCGGAATCCCTGCGGCGTCTGTGCCATCACGATGCCGGCGCGGGGGATGGTCGCCTTGATCACCGCGCCTTCCGAAGTCCGCTCCACCTGCTTCACCGTGTCGACCGCGGGCAGTCCCGCGATCGCTGCGCCATACTTCTGCGCTGCCTCGATCACTTCCTGAATGATCTCTGCAGTCACGAACGGCCGCACGGCATCATGCACCAGAACAATGTCATCCGGCGAAGCTGAAAGCGCTATGAGCGCGTTCTCGACCGACTGCTGACGATGCTCGCCTCCGACGACAAGCTCGACCTTCTTCTTCAGAACATCCTTGCCTTCGCTCTTCAGCCGTTCGCGGAATCCCTGGATTTCATTCTCCCGCAGCGCAATCCAGATTTCGCTGACGGCATCGACCGCCGCGAACTTGCGCAAAGTGTGAATCAGAATCGGCGTCCCTCCCAACTCGGTGAACTGCTTCGATGGAGGCGCCTTCTTCCGCTTCCCCTTGGCGCCGCTGGGCATGGGAGCCATACGCGTCCCCAACCCCGCAGCCGGAATGATCACGACAACCTTCATGGCGGGCAGTAAGTATACGAGTGCACAGCGGGGACTTCAAATCGGGGGAATTCACCGCCGAGCACGCCGAAGTCGCCGAGAAGGACATCCCCCAAACAACCAATCCAACGATTTTCTCCGCGTTCTTTGAGTACTCGACGGTAAAGAGCGTCAGATCATTTCTCTTTAGCCGGCTCCCACAGTTCGATCCGATTTCCATCCGGGTCCATGATCCAGGCAAAGCGCCCGTAATCATAGTCTTCTCGGTGCGAATCGATCTCCACTCCCACTTTCTTCAGTTCAGCGAGCAGCGGGTCGAGATCGTCCACGCGGTAGTTCACCATGAAATCAGCTTTACTTGCGCCGAAGTAGTTTGTGCCGCGCGGGAAAATCGACCAGGCCGTCAACGCCTTCGCGCCCGGCTCATTTCCCGCCGCATCTTTCAACTCGCGCCACTCAAACGCCGCGCCTTGCCCGTGCGCCTCGCGCTTGATGCCAAGATGGTTCTCGTACCACTCGTAAGGGTGCTCCGGATTCTCTGACTTGAAAAAGATTCCACCGATTCCGGTGACACGCTTCATAGGAGTTTCCGATCTCGCGTTTTGCAGGCGATAACCTGCGCGAGCCCGCAGTATACCGCCGTCAGGCATTACGACTGCGCTGCCAACCGAGTCCCGCCAGCCGACAGGTCTCCCCGCCCTTTCCGGGAAGTTTTTTCCCGCTCCGGCCCAGATGCTGCCTGCACCTATCCCGCCTCGCCACTGCAACCTGCACACTGTCAGCAGCTTAGGCCATGCGCCTGGTGTGGTACGTCACCTGCAACAGAACCCAGTACGCGCCCACGTACATCTTGCGGAGCGGCCCTGCCACCGCCTCAACCGAGGGACCTCCATGAAAGCAAATCGCTTCTGGATCGAAATCATCACGCTTTGCGTGGGCGCAGCCTTTGCTGTCGCGCTCACGTTCGCGATCATAGGCGCCGCCGTGGCCTCCGGACAGAATTCCGAACCACCGAAATCAGCTGCCCGGCCCGCAGCTCGCCAGCAAACCTACGTAGGCATGGTGACCTGTTCCCGCTGCCTGGCCAAGCATTCCTCCAAACTCGGCGCCACCGCTACAGAATGCACGCATGCGTGCATCCGCGATGGGGCCACGTTCACTCTCGTTGACGGGGACCAGACCTATGCTCTGGAAGGAGATGCCGCAGCGTTGAAGCGAGTGGCAGGAGAGCGCGCCCGCATTCTGGGCGCCCGTAAGGGCGACACGATCGCCGTTGCGTCCGTCGCGCCGGGAACATAACGCCCGAATGAGTTTCGGGGCCGACTCAGCGTGACCGGATTCTTCGCGGCCGGCTCAGGAAGGCCACTTGATCGCAAGCCCGCCCTGCGGGTGCACCCCAATCGCCAGTCCGCCCAGGGCGTGGAAGCCAATCGCGAGTCCCCCCAGCGCAATTCCGCCAATCGCCAGGCCTCCCAACGCAACCACCAGGCCCAGAGAAATCCCACCGAGACTCACCAGGCCGAGTGCGAGCCCGCCAATCGGTATCCCGCCGAGAGCGACTCCGCCAACCGCGAACACGCCGATCGCAATGTCTCCCAAGGCAATCACGCCGACGGCGATCCCTCGATTTTCGTGGGCTTCAAAATCCGGTCCGAGTGCAATCGAGACGAGAGGCAGATTGCCGACACGCACGTTCGACTGGTAGCGCACGAGAACCTCCGAGGCCTGAATCTTTACGACGGGCTCGTCTTCGTCTCCACCACCGAGCTTTGGACGGCCGGCGTCTGCGCCGCCGGCGTCACTACCGGCACGGCGACCGGAGCCGTCGTGGACGATACCTGTCCACCCGGCCGGGCGTAGGCCGCACGCTCATCCCACTTGCCGAAGATCATCTTGCCCGCGGTGGTCTGCAGCACCGAAGTGACCGACACGTCGATCGTCTTCCCAATCATCTTCCGCGCATTGTCGACCACAACCATGGTGCCGTCATCCAGGTAGGCCACGCCCTGGTTGTATTCTTTCCCTTCCTTCAGGATGAACACCCGCATGGTCTCGCCCGGCAGGACGATCGGCTTGAGCGAATTCGCCAGTTCGTTGATATTCAGCACCTCGACGCCCTGCAGCTGCGCGACCTTGTTCAGGTTGAAGTCGTTGGTGATGATCTTTCCTTCGTAAAGCTTGGCCAGCTCGATCAACTTCAAATCCACTTCGCGGATGGCCGGAAAGTCGTCTTCCACAATTTGGATTTGGAGGTTCGCGACTTTCTGCAAGCGCTGCAGAATGTCGAGTCCGCGCCGCCCGCGATTGCGCTTGAGCGAGTCCGCAGAATCGGCAACCAGCTGCAACTCACGTAACACGAACTGCGGAGTCACAATGGTGCCGTCGAGGAAGCCCGTTTCGGCAATGTCGGCGATGCGCCCGTCGATGATGACGCTGGTGTCGAGAATCTTGTAGCTCTTCTTCGACTGCTTCTCGCCGCCGAAAATTCCGCCCAGCGCTGCCAGGTTCAGCAGGTCGCCTTTGTTCGCGCCCACGATCAGGCCGACATAGGCCATCAGCAGCATGACCAGGATTTGAAGAAAGCTCTGCGTATTCCCGGCCGGGACACTGCTGCGAATCACCAGCGCGAACAGATAGGCGCCGCAGATGCCGAGGATGCTCCCAATGGCGGCCCCAATCAGCCGCTTCAGGCTTACCCGGCGCAGTTTCCATTCGAAGAAGACGATCGCCAGACCGATCAAGACCCCGATTCCCGCATCCGCAGGACGAGGAACATTGAATGGGTCGATGACGAAGCAAGTAACCGCAACCACTACAACAAAAAGAAGACGTACAAAAATAATGTCCACGGAAGAACCTCCCCCGGACACAGTGTCGCCGGCAAGAACCGGAACGCGCACAACGTCCGTGCCTTTTCCGCGCCGCCCCGGGCGGGAATCGGCATTTCGGCATGCGGGGCGCGCAAGAATCAGGGAAATAAAAGGTACGCCCCGTCCCGGCTCAAGGGGGCTCAGCCGGGGGTGAGTAAGCCAACGCCAAAAGTATATACCTCCCTTCCCGGCCCTGGAACAGTGATGGGAATCGGTGTCTGGGCTCTAGGTCTCAGGTCTTAGGTCGTGGGTCTTAGCCTTGGGTTGCGGGTCTGCGCTGGCACCTGTAAGGGTTGCCTAAGACCCGAGACCTACGACCCAAGACCTTAGAGCCGGAGAGCCACTTCTGATCTATCTCCCTGCTACACTTCCTCCCATGAAAGCGCTCGTCATCACCAACCTGAGCGGTCCGGGTGCACTCGCTGTTCAGGACGTCCCCGAGCCGCAGTTGAAACCCGGGCAGGTGTTGGTCCGCGTCGCTGCGGGAGGGCTGAACTTCGCCGATGTGCTCACCGCCCGCGGAGGCTATCCCGGAACACCTCCGCCACCGCTCGTAGCCGGGCGCGAGTTTGCAGGGATCGAAGAGGGTGCTGGCCGCCGCGTCATGGGCTACGCACAGTGGGGCGCCTTCGCCGGAAAGGTCGCTGCCTATTCCAACTTGCTGTGGCCGGTTCCAGAGTACTGGAACGACGAACAAGCTGCCGCCTTCCCGGTAAATTTTTTCACTGCCTACCTGCTCTACTGGCAGGCGGGCATGACCAAGGCAGCAGCATCTGGCCGCCAGCATCGCGTCCTGATCCACGCCGTCGCCGGAGGAGTCGGGACAGCGGCCGTGCAGATCGGCCAGCTGCTTGGTGTCGAGATGTACGGCACATCGTCCTCCGACGAAAAGCTGGCACGCGTGAAGGAACTCGGCCTGCAGCGCGGCATCAACTACAAGCAGCGTGACTATGAAGAAGCGGTGAAAGATCTCACGCATGGCGAAGGCGTCGATGCCGTCTTCGAAATGCTGGGTGGCGAGCACACCGCCAAGAGCTTGCGCTGCGTGTGTGACTTCGGACGCGTCATCCAGTACGGCACCGCCACCGGCAAGCCTCCGCAATTGGACGTGCGTGCGCTCTATGCCAAGTCTGCCAGCGTGCAAGGCCTCTGGCTCACCTATCTTTCGCAGAAGCGAGAAATCATGGAACCGGCGTGGCGCCAACTCTCAGCCTGGCTGGCGGAGCGCAAACTGCATCCGGAAATCGGGCAGGTATTCCCGCTGGACCGCGCCGCGGAAGCTTACAAGCTGCTGCAAGAGGGTAAGAACTACGGAAAAGTCGTGTTGAAGATTGCGAACTGATGTGTCGTTGCCCGTTCGGTCGTTCGGTCTTCGAACCGCAAGAAGGAAAACGCCGCGGTGCCTAATTCATCCGTCATTCTTGCGAAATTGTTTTACAGCGTCTAAGTTATTGAATCTGCACGGCGTGAAATGCACGTGGAAAATTCTCCCCAGTTTTCCTACGTCGTCCACAAGGAATTCCGGTCGTCCACAGGTTCTGCACAAGGCTGTAATTTTTTCTTGTTGCGAGACGCAACAATCTGACACAGAGTGGGTTCAGCGAAAACGTGAGAGTTTCCTGAGCTTGCCTGATGATTGCGGCAGAGCCAGCGGCAGCCGGCGATTCTCAAGGGTGAATTGCCGGGGGACATTCCGGAAACGCGCGGAAGCGCGTGCTGGTTGCCCGGGCGTTGCGGCCTCCTCCCCCATCCCGCTCATGGAGCAGGATAGGGCCGCTGGCCACCGCGGTGACCGCAGTTTCGTGGTCTCCGGACCATGATCTGCGGGCTAGCTTTGGCAAATGCGGCACTCCCTGAGCGCTGTCGGGCCACAAGCATCATCCCGCCGCCACGCGGCGGAAGTGCAGGACAGGAAATCCACGAAACGATGCGGCTTGGGTGGCTGGCCCGGGCCGCATTTGTTTTTGCGCTTCCAAAGCCGCCACTCAAAACCCCAAGGATGTAAGGATGGAGGACCTGCCGAGCGCGGTTCTTTGCGCATGGCAGAAATTGCTTCCTGTTCAGGCCGCCTGCGTATCCCCAGCGGGAAGCGCCGCTTCGCTCCCCGCAGACTTGCCCGGCACAAGAGAATCCTTCAAGCGTAGAAATCGTTCTTCATAGAATCTCCGCGAGAGGTAAGCCGCTCCAATCGCAACGCTACCCCCTACGGCGAACCTCAAGAGCACCAGTTCAAAATGACCGCTCGAAGGAATGATCCACGGCAGGTAATGGCGGCAAATCCTGTCGTACATGCGGAAGGCGAGGGTATGGTCGAGATAGAGGCCGTAACTGATGTACCCGAGAAAGCGTAGCCAGGAGACGTTTACGTAGCGGCTTCTCAAGCCGCTACCCGCCAGCAGAAAGAGCAACAGGACGCCTGCGAAAAGAATGTTGATCGCTGTCCACTGCAAACTCGCACCCAGCAGTCGATTCCGCGTGCCGATGCCAAACGGCTGCCCGACCACGCCAAGCAGAACTGCCGAAACCAGCAGGAGGCAGCAGAGTCTCTGCACCTGCGTCCTGCTGATGCGCGTACGCAAGAGAATTCCGAGCAAGCTTCCCGCTGCCAAACCGTCGGCCACGAACCACGTGTACCAGTCCAATCCTCCCTTCCATCCCAGAAAGAACGAGATCCCCCGCAGGGCGGGGACCAGCAACACGATGGACAACGAAACCCAGGCGAGTCGTCGCATCGTCAGCCTGCGGACCACCGTCGGCCACAGGATGTAGAAGTGCTCCTCCACGGCCAGCGACCATAGCGGCCCGTAATCGCAGGCGACCCCGAAGAAATTGGTCACGTTCGCCAGATAGACAAAGCTGAGTCCGACAAACGCCGGAGAAGAGCTGCGCAGCAAAAGAAGGAGAATGAGCAGCCCGTAATAGGGAGGGAGGATGCGCAGGGCGCGGCGCGTATAGAAGCGTCGATAAAAATGCGGCCTGTTTTTCGAGTCCAGCAGAATGCCCGTGATCAGAAAGCCGGAAAGCACGAAGAACAGGTTGACTCCGAGCCATCCCGGTTGTGTTAGCGCCACGAAGCCCTGGGCCAATCGCCCAAACGACAAGCCCGAATACTGCCAGTAGAAACCGTGCAGGAGCAGCACTCCGAGGACTGCAATGCCTCGCAGGGTGTCGAGTTCCGGCATGAAGGGCCGGATCAACGGCGCGGATTCGGCGGAGTTTCCGGTGTCGCGGAGATGCGAAGCCATGAGAGGTGCCCCTCATTGAAAATCAAGGGAGGACGGGCCGTCAAATGCTGTCTGCACCCCTAAGGATTTCTGAAAATTGAGAATGGCGATCGAGTAGAGGACCTGTTTTTGAATGGTTTCCACAGCATATTGCCTGACCTTCACAGGTTCTGCACAATTCATTTTGTGTTTCGCTTTATATTCGCTTATGCTGTACAGGGAAATACGACAGAGTGCCGACAGGGCCATGGCAACCTCCGACTACACGATCAGCAGTCTCCCCGCGAACGTAGAAGCGGAGCGCTCCATTCTGGGCGCGATCCTGCTCGACAACTTTGCCTACAACCAGGCGGCCGAGCATCTTCGCACCGAAGACTTTTCGCTCGATTCCCACCGCCGCATCTATTCCCGCATGGTCGATCTGGCCGAGTCTTCGCGCCCCGTCGACATGATCACGCTGATCGAGGAACTCGATCGCCATAAAGATCTGCAGGCCATCGGAGACGTGGCCTATGTGTCGAGCCTGGTCGACGGCGTTCCCGACCGGCCCAGCATCGAGCACTATGTCAAAATTGTCCGCGACAAGGCGCTACTGCGCGGCCTGATTCACGCCGCGAATTCCGCGATTGCGCGTGCTTCCGATCAGGCGGACCCCGCCGAAGATGTGCTCAGCGACGCCGAAGCTGCCATCTTCCAGCTCTCAGAAAAGCGCATTGGCCGCGGTTTCATGGGCGTGCAGGAGATCGTTCGCGAATCATTTGGTTCAGTCGATGCCCTGCTGCAGCGCGGCCAGCGTATCACCGGTTTGGCCACGCATTATACCGATCTCGATGAAATGACCAGCGGCCTGCAGCGCTCGGATCTGGTCATCATTGCGGCGCGTCCTTCCATGGGCAAGACTGCCTTCGCCATGAATATCGCGGAGAATGCCGCCATTGAAGACCAGCAAGTGGTGGGTGTGTTTTCGCTCGAAATGTCGCGCGAGGCCCTGTTGTTGCGCCTGCTGTGCTCGCAAGCGCGAGTCGATGCCCACAAGATGCGCACCGGCTCCCTGTGGCAGGACGACACCCGAAAAGTTGTGCGCGCCATGGAACAGCTGGCCCACGCCCCCATTTACATCGACGACACCCCGGGCATTTCCCTCAGCGAGATGCGTGCCAAGGCACGGCGCCTGAAGCAATCGGCGGGCAAGCTCGACTTGATCATCGTCGACTACCTGCAGTTGATGTCGGGCGGCGGCAAGCGCTACGAGAATCGCACCCAGGAAGTCTCCGCCATTTCGCGCGGCCTGAAGGCTCTGGCAAAGGAACTCAGCGTCCCCGTGATTGCTCTGTCGCAGCTGAGCCGCGCTCCCGAGAGCCGCGGCGGCGATCACCGTCCGCAACTGGCCGATTTGCGCGAGTCGGGCTCCATCGAGCAGGACGCCGACGTCGTCATGTTCATCTTTCGGGAAGAGGTTTACAAGCAGGACGATCCCGAATTGCAGGGCCGCGCCGAGATCATTATTGGCAAGCAACGTAACGGTCCCACTGGCAGACTCCAACTAGCTTTTCTGAAAAATTGCACCCGGTTTGAGTCACTGGCCGAGGGTGGGCTGGCACCGGAAGAGTAGTACCGAAACACTACATGAATCCCTGTAGTCTCCTCCGGTAAGTACCTTACTGGCTTTGAGTTGCGTTGGCGGCTTTTGGCGCGCCCAAACTGTGGAAAAGCTTGTGGAATTGCTAACCCCTCCAAGAATGCCTTCGGGACAAGACCGCTCGGTCGGTTTTCCGGTGCTCACCGTTCGCGACTTAAATGCATGAATAGTAACCAGTTATGCAATTCATCGGACATTAACACAAGACCTGACGATCGTCGCCTCGGCTGGGCTGGACTTTGAGATTTGCACATTTCTCGTTCTAGTCCTTCCGAATCTGTGGCCGTGTGATAGTAGAAAATTCGCGGTCTGACCGCGCCTTTCGCGAATACCGGGCAGGTCCAGCGCACCACCGGCAGCGGCGTCCCGAACGCCTGCAAGTTAACTAGAACGTTAATACCGATTAGTTGCTGTCCTCGCCGACCTTGAGCACCGCCAGGAAGGCTTCCTGCGGGATATCCACGCGGCCGATGCGCTTCATGCGCTTCTTGCCTTCTTTTTGCTTTTCCAGCAGCTTGCGCTTGCGCGAAATGTCACCGCCGTAACATTTGGCGATGACGTTCTTACGGATCGCGGACACGGTTTCGCGGGCGATGATTTTCGCGCCGATGGAAGCCTGAATCGCCACTTCGAACATCTGCCGGGGAATCAGTTCCCTCATCTTGGAGACCAGGGCTTTGCCCCGCTCGTAGGCGAAGTCTCGATGCACAATGACCGAGAGCGCATCGACCGGTTCTCCCGCCACCAGGATATCGAGTTTCACCATGGGAGATTCCCAATAGTCTGCGAGGTGGTAGTCGAGCGACGCGTAGCCCCGCGAAACTGACTTCAGCCGGTCATAAAAATCCAGCACAATTTCATTCAGCGGCAACTCGTAGTGCAGCATCACGCGCGATGAACTGACGTACTCGAAGGTCTTCTGCTTCCCACGTTTGTCTTCGACCAGCTTCAGGATGCCGCCGACGTACTCCTCGTTGGTCAGGATCGTGGCCAGAATTACGGGCTCTTCCACCTTGGCGATCTCGCTCGGGTCGGGCCAGCGCGAGGGATTGTCCACTTCAATCAGTTCGCCGTCGGTCTTGGTGATTTTGTAACGCACGCCAGGCGCAGTCGTGATGAGTTCCAGTGCGAACTCGCGCTCCAGCCGTTCCTGGATGATCTCCATGTGCAGGAGCCCGAGGAACCCGCAACGGAAGCCGAAGCCTAGCGCCACCGAACTCTCCGGCTCGAAAAAGAACGACGAATCATTGAGCCGGAGTTTCTCCAGCGCTTCGCGCAGGCGAGTATGCTCGTGCGCATCCACGGTGTAGAGCCCGGCGAAAACCATGGGCTTGATTTCTTCAAAGCCGGGGAGCGCGTCGAACGCGGGATTCGTGTCATCCGTGATGGTGTCGCCGATCTTCGTGTCGGCAACGTTCTTGATGTTCGCGATGAGGAACCCAACCTCGCCCGCTTTCAGCTCGTCGATTTCCACCGGCTTGGGAGTGAGCACACCGAGAGTTTCAGCGTCGAAAGTGGTCCCGTTCGACCACAGGCGGATCCTCTGTCCTTTGCGCAGCGTTCCCTGAAACACGCGGGTCAGCACGATGACACCCCGGTAGGGATCGAACCAGGAGTCAAAAATCAGCGCCTGCAACCGGTTGTCCGGATTTCCCTTCGGCGGGGGCACGCGCTTCACAATCGCTTCCAGCACGTCGGGCACTCCCTGGCCCGTCTTCGCGCTGATGAGGACCGCGTCGGACGCATCCAGCCCGACCGCACCTTCGATCATCTCTTTTGTGCGTGGAATGTCCGCACTTTGCAGGTCGATCTTGTTGATGACGGGAATAATCTCCAGTCCGTGGTTGATCGCCAGGTACGAGTTCGCCAGCGTCTGGGCTTCGACGCCCTGGGAAGCGTCCACCACCAGCAACGCCCCTTCGCAAGAAGCCAGCGAGCGGGAAACTTCATACGAAAAGTCAACATGCCCAGGCGTATCAATCAGGTTGAGCTGGTAAGTCTGGCCATCCTGTGCGGTGTACATCATGCGCACGGCGTGGGCTTTGATGGTGATGCCGCGCTCACGCTCCAGGTCCATTGAGTCGAGCACCTGGGCCTGCATCTCACGGGCTGTGAGCGACCCAGTCAGCTCCAGCAGCCGATCGGCCAGCGTGGACTTGCCGTGGTCGATGTGCGCGATGATCGCAAAGTTGCGGAGATAGGCGGCGTCCATAGAATGCGGGCTAATCTTGATTCTAGCAGGGCGGGAAGCGGTTCTCGGTTCTCGGTTCTCAGTTCTCGGTTCTCGGTTCTCGGTTGCTGTTATTGTGAGAAAAAATCGAGGTTGAGGTTTGTGCGCATGCTTCAGCTTTCTTCGGTAGAATCCTGGCCGGTAGTCTAAGGGAGAAACATGCGAAAACTGGTTTTTTCCAACCTCCTGATACTTGCCTGCTCTGCTGCTCTTGTGGGCCAGACTCTCTCGCCGCAAGTGCGCGGGTTTGTGAAGGTAGATGCCCCCGTCGTGGCGCTGACGCACGTCCGAGTCATCGACGGCACCGGCGCGGCGCCGCGCGAGGATCAGACCATAGTCCTCAGCAAGGGAAAGATCGCGGCGGTGGGCGATGCTTCCTCGTCCAATGTCCCCAAGGACGCCCAGGTTCTCGACCTGCACGGCTACAGCGTGATTCCCGGACTCGTCGGCATGCACGACCATCTGTTCTATCCCGCCGGCGATGCGATCTTTCACGAAATGGCGATCAGCTTTCCGCGTCTGTATCTGGCCAGCGGCGTCACCACGATTCGCACCACCGGGAGCATCGAACCTTACACCGACCTCGCTCTCAAAAAACAGATCGACCGCGGCGAGGTTCCCGGGCCTCACATTCACGTCACCGGGCCTTATCTCGAAGGGCCGGGCAGCTGGGCTCCGCAGATGACCGAACTCAAGACTCCGGAAGAGGCAGTCGCCACGGTCAATTTCTGGATTGACCGCGGAGTCGACAACTTCAAGGCCTACAACTTCATCTCCCGCGCGGTGCTGAAAGCGGCCATCGACGCCGCTCACAAGCGCGGGATCAAAGTGACCGGCCATCTCTGCTCCATCGGCTTCCGCGAAGCCGCCGCACTCGGTATTGACGATCTCGAACATGGCCTCGACGTGGACACGGAATTCTTCTCCGGCAAAAAGCCCGACGAGTGCCCCGACGCCGATGCCGCAACGCAGGAGCTCATCAAGATGCATGTCACGGATGCCCCCATTCAGGAAATGATCCGTGATCTGGTGGCGCATCATGTGGCGGTCACCTCCACCCTGCCTGTATTCGAACTCTTCGTGGCCAACAAAACGCCGCTCCAGCAGCGGGTTCTTGATGCTATGTCTCCCGAAGCCCGCAACCAGTTCCTCGAAACTCGAGTGCGGCTCGATCTGCCCCGTCGCGATCCCAAGACTGGCGAAGTTCGTCCCCGTCCCTGGGCGCAAGGGTTTGCCATGGACATGGAATTTGAACGAGCCTTCGTTAAAGCAGGAGGCCTGCTGCTGGCCGGAGAGGACCCGACCGGCATTGGCGGGGACCTCGCGGGATTCGGCGATCAGCGCGAGGTAGAGCTGCTGGTGGAAGAGGGATTCACTCCTCTCGAGGCGATCCACATTGCAACCTTCAGCGGAGCGCAGTATCTGGGTGAACTCGACCGCATCGGTACGATTGCGGCGGGCAAGCAAGGCGACCTGGTCGTGATCAAAGGCGACCCCTCGAAGAAGATCGAAGACATTGAAAACGTCGAGACCGTCTTCAAAGACGGCGTCGGCTACGATTCGGCCAAGCTCATCGAATCGGTGCACGGCTTGGTCGGCATTCGATAGTCGCCACTCACGGGAATTCAGATCGCATGCTCATACTCGCCTCCGCTTCGCCGCGACGCCAGGAGCTTCTGCGCAATGCCGGGATTTCGTTTGAAGTCCTGCCCGCCGTCATCAATGAGACCCCGAAGGACGGCGAAGCTCCACGCGAGTGCGCCGTGCGGCTGGCGCTGGAGAAAGCCCTGGTGGTCTCTCGCACGCGGCCTCACGATTACGTTCTTGGGGCAGACACAATTGTCGTGATCGATGGAACCATCCTCGGTAAGCCATGCGACGCTGCCGACGCTGCATGGATGCTACGCCTGCTGTCCGGACGCACCCATGAAGTCATTACCGGCGTCTGCCTGGTGGGAACTGGTTTTGAAGACACGCGTTGCGAAACCACACTTGTAACCATGGCCGAGTTGTCTGACGACGATATTCGCGCTTACGTCTCGACCGGCGAACCGATGGACAAAGCCGGCGCCTATGCGATCCAGGGAATGGCCTCACGCTGGATTCCGCGAATTGAGGGCGACTACAGCAATGTGGTGGGATTACCGATTGCGCTGGTGTACCAGATGCTCCGTGAGCGGGGACAATTCTGAGGCTGGCCTACGACTTGTTCTGCTCGTCCTTCTTCGGTTCCTCGCCCTCCTTTATCGCAGACTTGAAATTCCGAAGTCCTTCCCCAAGACTCTTTCCCAGCGTGGCGAACTTGCTCGGGCCAAACAGCAGAAGTGCAATGCCCACGATGAGAAGGATCTCCGGCAGTCCCAGTTTACTTCCCATGCTAAAACCTCCTCCATCGGTGCGGATTGTGAGATTAACGCGCCAACTCTACCACCTAGATTCTAGGCTGCTACTCGGCCGGAGTCAAAGAAACCGTGCCCCTGTGGCCAAGGGAGCAGTTCGGCAGCTTGCTAACTCAGGCGCGCCGCCGGAGTCTATCTCCTGAAGGGTAGGGCCCGCGGAGGTCGGTTCGGCATGCTGAGACGTCGCATTCTCGCGCTCGTACTGGTGTTCTGCTTTTGCAGCTTCAGCTGTGTCTACTCCCAGAGTTCCCCTCAAGCTCCGGTCAGCGGCGAGCAGCGCAAGACAAGCGAGCCCTACACGGGGGATCTCTCGATCTTCGATTCCGAAGGACGAGACGAACGCCTGCAAATCAATCGCGTGATCGACATTCTCGGCATCATCCCGGGCAAGAACGTGGCCGATATCGGGGCAGGCTCAGGCTGGTTCACGGTGCGTGCCGCCCGGAAGACGGGCGAAGCCGGACTCGTGTATGCCGTCGACATCAACCCCGAAGCCATCCACTACATCCACGATCGAGCCGAGAAGGAGCACCTGCGGAACGTAAAGACAATCCTCAGCAAAACCGACGACCCGCTGCTTCCGGCCGGCTCAGTTGACTCGGTGCTGCTTCTGAAGACCTATCACGAGGTGGCGGAGCCGATAGTTCTCTTGCGGAACCTGAGAGCCGCACTTCGTCCCGGAGCCAAGGTCGGAATCATCGACCGCAACGGAGATGGCGAGAACCACGGCGTAGCCAAGGACGTCGTGATCCGCGAGGCAACGGAAGCTGGCTACAAGCTGGCAGAACAGTACGATTTCGTGAAGGGCGACAAGATGGACTACTTCCTGGTCCTCGTGCCCAGGGAATAATTCAAGCGCTTTCGATCATCCCCGCCAGCAGCAGCGCCCGGCGTGGCAACTCTGAAATCACAATGTGTTCGTGCACCGCGTGGGCTCCCTCTCCTACACCGCCCATGCCATCGAGCGTGGGAATTCCAATGCCCGCAGTGAAGTTTCCATCCGAACCGCCACCGACGGCCGCCTCCTGAAGCTTCCACCCGATCTGCTTCGCGATTGCCTGAGCCTTCCCGTAAAGCGCCGCGACGCCCGCCGTTCGCTCCATGGGCATTCGGTTGATGCCGCCGGTGATCTCGAGTTGGCAGTGCTTGTCAAAAGCCTTGAGCGCGCGCAGGCGCCGGTCCATCGTGGCGGCTTGCTTTGCGCTCTTGATGCGCACATCGATGTCAGCGGTGGCTTGCGCGGCAATCACATTGGTTCGCGTGCCGCCTTGGATCAAGCCCACGTTCACCGAAAGACCTTTCCGTAAATCGTTCAGCTTCGATACTGCCGCTACCTGCCGCGCCAACTCGAGGATGGCGCTGTGGCCCTTGCCCGGATCAAGGCCCGCGTGCGCTGCGACGCCCTTCACCTTCAGCGTGTACTCTCCAACTCCTTTGCGGGCAGTCTTCACGGCAAGTCCCGCGCCCGGTTCCAGCACCAGAACAGCGGCCGACTCTCTGGCAAGAGCCTCCGTGGTCTTCCGCGAAGATTCGCTCCCGACTTCTTCGTCCGAAACCAGAAATATAGTGACGGGTCGAGGAAGCCCCCCATGCCAATTCTGCAGCGCTTCAATCGCGTAGAACATCAGCGCAATACCCGACTTCATGTCGAGCACGCCCGGCCCATGCAGGCGGTCCCCCGCGATTCCGCAAAGCATTGTTTCCAGCGTTCCCAGCGGGTAGACCGTATCGAAGTGTCCAAGTAGCAGTACCGGCTTGGCTGTGCCGCGCCCGGGCAGGCTGAACTGCAGGTGATCGCCGTAGCGCTCGGCACGATGCAGGCGCAACGTTCCGCTGAGCGTCCTGAATTTTTCCGCCAGAAACATTCCCATGCGGTCGGCAGCCGCTTTGTTGTCGCTCGGCGATTCGATCTCGACCAACTCGCGGATCGTTTCCACCATCTGGGGTTGCTTCGCTTCGAAGTAGCGCAGGCGCTCGCACCAGTCGGGCAGCGATGCAGCTTTCGTGGAGTGTTGTGATTTCTTGCGGGTCATTTAACTCAGTTCTCTTTCCAGCAGGGTTCTGGGATGCGGCCTAAGTGCAGTGCGGTACAGTATAATCTTCAGGCCGCTTGAGACGAACTCCATGACCGAGAGCACTCACCCTGACTCCGAGGCGCCGTCTGGCGCGAAATCCGGGCTGGATATCCACGACATCCTCAAAATTTTGCCGCACCGCTATCCCTTGCTGCTCATTGACCGGGTTCTCGAAATCAGGCGCAAGGAGCGCATCGTCGCCATCAAGAACGTAACCATCAATGAACCCTTCTTCAACGGTCACTTCCCGGGCCTGCCGATCATGCCCGGCGTGCTGATCGTCGAGGCCATCGCCCAGGCTGGAGGCGCGCTGCTGCTCACTGAAGTGGAAGACCGCAACGACAAAGTCATCGTATTCACCGGCATCGAACGCGCCCGGTTCCGGCGTCCCGTAAGTCCTGGGGACCAATTGCGACTCGAAGTCGAGGTCGTAGGCTGGCGGATGATGCCGCGCATGATCGCCGCGAAGATGCACGGCTCTGCCTACGTTGCAGAAAAGCGCGTTGCGGAAGCGACTGTGTCGTGCCAGCTGATTGACAGCTCGCGAGGACGTGGCGAGGATTCCGATAGAACCGGCGCTGCGGAATGAACCCCTTTCCAGAGCCGGCGGCGGCGCATGAATCTAGCGACTCAGCCATGAACGTCCATCCCACCGCAATCATTGATCCTCGCGCCAGGATTCCTGCCTCGTGCAAGATCGGTCCCTACTGCGTGATAGGTCAGGAGGTCGAGCTTGGGGAGGGGTGCAACCTGGTCTCACACGTGACCATTGACGGTCCCACAAAGATTGGAGCCGACAATGGCTTCTTTCCCTTTTGTGCCATCGGTATGGCGCCGCAAGATGTTTCCTACAGAGGCGAGCCAACGCGCCTCGAAATTGGCGATCACAACGAAATTCGCGAGTGCGTCACCATCAACCGCGGCACAGTCAAAGGTGGCGGGCTGACAAGAATTGGCAGTCACATCCTGATCATGGCCTATACCCACATCGGACATGACTCGGTGGTTGGCGATCATGCCATGCTCGTCAACGGTGCCACGCTGGGCGGACATGTTACGGTCGAAGAATGGGCCGTGGTAGGGGCGCTCTGTCCCGTGCATCAGTTTGTGCGCATTGGAGCTCACTCCTACATTGGCGGCGGCACCACGATCACGCAGGACGTTCTGCCCTTCTCGATGACATCCGCTGCGCGCGACACGCACGCCTACGGACTAAACAAGGTTGGGCTGGAACGTCGCGGTTTCTCCAAAGAACGCATTCGTAAGATCCAGCATGCCTACAAGGTCCTGCTGGCCTCGAAGATGAATACGTCGCAGGCACTGGAGAAGCTGAAGTCCGAAGCCGACCGCGGGGAAGACGTACAGATGCTGATTCGCTTCATTGAATCTTCCGAGCGCGGAGTGATTAAGTAAGTGGTCAGTGGCTAGTGGTCAGTGGCCAGCAAGGCCGCAATTCACTGACCACTGGCCACTGATCACCGACCACTGATTTATGCAACGCATCGGCCTCATCGCCGGCAACGGCAAATTCCCCTTCCTCGTGCTCGATGCCGCGCGCGCGCAGGGTTACGAAGTAATCGTGGCCGCGATCAAAGAAGAGACTGCTCCGGAGATCGAGTCCCGCGGCGCAGCAGCGGTGTACTGGCTCTCGCTCGGCGAACTTTCCAAGCTGATTGAAACCTTCAAGCGCGAAGGCATACGGCGCGCCATCATGGCGGGGCAGGTAAAACACAAGCAGATCTTCTCTGCTATTCAGCCGGATCTGAAGCTTGCCAAGCTCCTGCTCTCCCTTGCGACCCGCAACACAGACTCGCTGCTCGGTGCGGTGGCCAAGGTTCTGGCGGACGAAGGCATCACGCTTGAGAATTCCACCTGGCTTCTGGAGCCGCTGCTGGTCAAGCCCGGCGTCCTGACCAAGCGAGGCCCAACTGACGAGGAACGCAAGAATATTGACTATGGCAGGAAAGTGGCGCTCCAGCTCGCGCACCACGACATTGGCCAGACCGTCGTGATTGCTGAGTCTGCTTGTGTTGCAGTGGAGGCAATGGAGGGCACCGACGCTACCATCGAACGTGCGGGCCAGATCATGCGCTCGCTGCATGGCGACGCTTCGACGCTCAGCCGCGCGTTAACCGTGGTTAAGACTGCCAAACCGAATCAGGACATGCGTTTCGATGTCCCCGTGATTGGAGTGCAGACGATCGACATCATGCTCGCTGCCGGTGCAACGTGTCTGGCGCTGGATGCTGGCAAGTGTTTGCTGCTTGATGGCGCAAAGATTCCTGACGCGGCCGATGTTGCCGGAATCGCCGTAGTCTCCGATACTGCGGCATGAGCCCGGAACCTGATATGGCTCGTTAAGAGTCGGTTGTGGAGGATCAACATGTCCGAAGCTGCCCGCATCGCCGACCAGCTCCGCCGCGCTTTTGACGGCAGCGCCTG
Organism: Terriglobia bacterium; assembly: GCA_020073465.1. GTDB lineage: Bacteria > Acidobacteriota > Terriglobia > Terriglobales > Acidobacteriaceae > Sulfotelmatobacter. Next base: position 58,227 of record JAIQFC010000026.1, on the reverse strand, counting down.
GCATGGTCCGGCGCTGCTCGAACTGCTCGAGGAGGTCAATGCCGCGACGGCTGCCGCGAAGCCGCTGCGAAACGTTCACAGCATCTGGGAACTGGCCATGCACGTTGCCGCGTGGGATGGGGCAATCGTGCGCCGCCTGGCGGGACAGAAGCTTCAGCTTTCGGGGGCGCAGAATTTTCCCCGCGTCGGGAAGCCAACCGAAATGGCGTGGCGCAAGACTATAGCCGCGCTCACACGCACCCATGAGACTCTGGTGAAGACCGTGGCATCGTTGCCCGACTCGCGCTTGAGGGATCGCGTGCCCGGCAAGAGATATGACTTCTATTTCATGTTGCACGGAGCCGTGCAGCATGAGCTCTATCATGCCGGACAGATTGCCATTCTCAAGAAAGCGCAATCCGCCGCCCGGCGCTGACTCGTTTCCGCTTCACCACTGCTTGAAGATCACTCCGACCGCGCCGACGATCATGGCAAAGCCTAAAACGTGATTCCATCGCACCGGCTGCTTCAGGTAAAACACGGAGAACACCGAGAACACGACCAGCGTGATCACTTCCTGAATGGTCTTAAGCTGTGCCGCGCTGAACTCGTAGGAACCGATCCGGTTCGCCGGAACCTGAAAACAATACTCGAGGAAAGCGATCATCCAGCTGATCACGATGACTCGGACGAGCGGCACATCGCGATACTTCAGATGACCGTACCAGGCAAATGTCATAAAGATGTTTGAAATGGTCAGCAGCGCAATCGTTCTCATAGGTGAGCGGCAGCCCCTCCTCAACGGCTTTTCAGAAGTTTAGCCTGAGCCTGAAGTGTTTTTCGGCTTGTTGATCTCAGGAAGCCTCATCGTTAACGGGATGCTCTTTCCCCCGTTTGCGTTTACAATCCTTTCCGGCATCCGGCCATCGAGAATTCCCTCTGCCATTGCAAGAACAGATTCCTGTCGCGGTCGTGGGTGTAGGCGTTTTCGGACGCAATCACGCCCGCGTCTACAAGGAACTCGAGCAGCAAGGCGAGGCCGTCCGCCTGGTCGGAGTCGTCGACCCGGACTTGAATCGTGCAGATGCGGTAGCAGGTGAATTCGGCTGCCGCGGTTTTGGCTCAGTCCGGCAGATGCTGACTACGCACAGCGAGGTCCGTGCCGCGACGATCGCATCGCCCACGGTTCATCACCTAGAAGTGGCCCGCGACCTGATGGAAGCCGGCGTCGACGTTCTGATCGAGAAGCCGGTGACGGCTACGCTCGACGAAGCTGATGAACTGGTGAAATTGGCAGCCGCACACAAGCGCGTGGCCCAGGTCGGGCATCTCGAGCGCTTCAACCCCGCCGTTCGCGCCACCGTCCCCTTGTTGACGCAGCCGATGTTTTTCGAGGTTCACCGCCTCAGCGTCTTCACCCCGCGCTCCCTGGATGTTGACGTGGTGCTGGATCTGATGATCCACGACCTCGACATTGTCCTGTCATTCGCCAATTCAGCGATCAAGGAAGTCCGCGCGGTTGGGCTGCCGATTCTTTCCGGGAGGGTCGACATTGCCAACGTCCGCCTGGAACTGGAATCCGGCTGCATCGCGAACTTCACCGCCAGCCGCGTGTCCACGGAACGTGTGCGCAAGCTTCGTTTCTTCCAGCCCCGCCAGTACATTTCCCTCGACTATGGACGGCAGGAAGTGCTCGTCTTCACCGTCGGTCAAAACGGCAATACCGCTGGCGCTCCTTCCGTGAATCCCCAGATCGGTGTTACCAAGGTCCCCGTGGCCGCGGAAGAGCCCCTGCACGCGGAGCTGAAATCATTTCTGCACTCCGTGCGACACCGCTCTACTCCGGTGGTGCCTCTCGAAGACGGCCGCCGCGCGCTCGCGCTGGCGCTCGAAATTGTTGCCGTGATTCGCGAACACGGCAAAAAGGTTGGTCTCCCCAGCCTGGCCAAAGCGAACCGCTAGGCCGTGCCCGAACTCTGCACATTCACAGGGCTTTACACATATTTACACTGCGAAGTCGCAATCAGTTTCGCTGAGCAGAATCCCGCGAAAGATGCGAAAATAGAGACAATTCAGTCGCAGCGCGCCAGCTTGCATCTCAAAAGAGGCCGGATGCAACGTAGCGACTGCATTTCGTGTCTAATGAGCCAAGTGAACTAGCCCAGCGCATGCCGATCACACAAATTCCATTCCAGGATCCGGTCGCGCCTCCCCCGCCAGAGAAGCCGCAACCGGAACAGCTGGGTCTCTACGACGCGCAAGACTGGGAGACCGCGTATCGCGATCAGGATGCGCATGTACCGCACCTCATCATCCAGCTCCAGGACGACCTTTCGCGCTCGCGGCGCCGGGAAGCAGCGTGGATTTCGATCATCACCCACCTGGTGCTGATCATCCTGGTCGCGAACTTCACAAAATTCGAAAGATATCTGCCCTGGCATCCGTTAGTCGTGGTGCAGCCGAAGGATTCGGGAAAAGATGTGACCTTCCTGGCGCTTCCGCCGGACGCCCAGAGGCCGCACCAAAAACCGAAAACGAACATCATTTCCGACAAGGATCGCATCGCGACTTCGCGACATCCGGAACTCGATCTCCAGGAATTGCGGAAAATTCTCGCCACGCCCCCTCCGGGCGCTCCGGGAGCGAGTGGTCCTCCGATGCAGCAACCGGCCCCGCAATCGCCGCCGGCTGTGGCTCAGAATCAGCCGCAGCAGGGTCAACCGGGCCAGCAAGGATTCCCGCAGTTGCCCAGCAACAACCAGACTGCCAGGCTGCAAGTGCCGGCCAAGCCAAACAGTAATCCCTTCAACATCGGCGGCCTGTCAGCGGGTTCCGCGATTCAGCAGGCTGCTCGCGCAGCTGCTGCCCGCCGTGGTGGAGGGGGCGGACAGGAAGGTGACTTCGGACTGGGAACCGGCGCACACGGGCGTCAACTGGGCGCTTTGGACATCCTGAGCGACACCCAGGGCGTGGATTTTGGCCCTTACCTCCAGCGCATTCTTCAGAACGTAAAAGAGAATTGGTACAACCTGATTCCCGAATCCGCAGAAATGAAGAAGGGGAAGCTCGCGATTGAGTTCGCCATCACCAAGGACGGGCAAGTGGCGGGAATGAAGTTGGTTGCGAGCTCCGGCGACGTTGCTCTCGACCGTGCGGCCTGGGGCGGCATTACCGCGTCAAATCCATTCCCTCCGTTACCCACCGACTTCGGCGGACAGTACCTGTCTCTCCGCTTCCGCTTCTACTACAACCCCGACAAAGCGGACCTCGAATAGATCTCCTACAGGGCTAGTACGACCAACGACCAGTTTCCTACCAAACCCTGCACCGGTTCTGGTTCACCATCGCCGACCCAGCCTTGCAGTGGAATGCCTCCTGAAACTCCGGCATGTTCGAAACTACGCCGTTCGCCCGATATTTCTCCGGAGAGTGTGGATCGACCGTCGCTCGCAGCCGCTTGTTCTCGTCGCGTTCATTCGAGCACCAGCTCTGCCCGTAGCCCACAAAGAAACGTTGCGCGGGAGTAAGGCCGTCGATGGGCTGCAGGTTCTGCCCCCGGGTGTCTTCCTTCCACGCCATGTAGGCCAGAATCAACCCGCCCACGTCAGCGACGTCTTCACCCAGCGTCAGCTTGCCGTTGATCTTGATGTCATCGATGATCGTGTAGCCGGAATACTGGTCTGAGATGCAGGAAGCCCGCTTGACGAATTCTTTCTCGTCGTCTGGAGTCCACCAGTCGAGCAGGTTGCCATGCGCATCGAACTGGCGGCCTTCATCGTCGAAGCCATGCGTGAGTTCGTGGCCGATGGTGCCGCCGGTGTTGCCGTAATTCGGCGCAGCATCCGATTTCGAATCAAACAACGGCGGCTGCAGTACGCCAGCAGGGAAGTTAATGTCGTTCATCTGCGGGTCGTAGTAGGCATTCACTGTTGGCGGCGTCATTTCCCACTCGCCGTGATCGACGGGCTTGCCGATCTTCGCCAGCTGCCGGTTGAATTCGAATGCGCGGGCTCGAAGCACGTTGCCCATCTCTTCGCCACGAACAATTTCGAGCTTGCTGTAGTCGCGCCACTTGTCGGGATAGCCAATCTTATTGGCCATTGCGTGCAGCTTTTCGATCGCCTTCGGCTTCGTGCCGGCACTCATCCACGGCAGTCCGTCGATATCCTGCTGCATCGCCGTTTCAATTTCTTTCACCATCGTGACGACCTGCTGCTTGGCCTCTGCGCTGAAGTACTTCTCGACATAGGCCTGCCCCAGAGCCTCACCCAGATCGTCATCCACGTCTTCCGTACAGCGCTTCCAGCGGGGCTCAATCTGTTCGGCTCCGGAGAGAGTCTTGCCGTGGAAATCGAAGTCGGCGTTCACAAAGGCAGCGGGAAGATAGCGTGCGTTCGCTTCCACCAGGTGCCAACGGAGATAAGTCTTCCAGCTCGCTAGATCTTCCTTGTCGATCTCCACGTTCAGTGCCTTGAAGAAATCAGGCGAGGCCACATTCAGACTGGAAAGAGAGGGCAGCCCCACCTTCGCGAAATACAGGTTCCACTGAAACGATGGCGCCAGCGCCTCAAATTCCTCCACCGTCATCTTGTGATAGAGCTTCTGCGGATCGCGTCTCTCCACCCGGGTCATCGAACCCTGAGCCAGCGCCGTCTCGATTCGCATGACCGTCTGCGCTTCTGCGGCTGCTGTTTCCGGCTTGTCGCCCAGTAACTCAAGCATCTTCTGTACGTGCGCTAAATAAGCTTTGCGCAGGTCTTGCGATTTGGCGTCGTCTTTGAAGTAGTAGTCGCGATCGGGCATTCCCAGGCCGCCCTGATCGGTTTTCGCGATCATTTGCGTGGAGTCTTTGGCGTCCTGCTCGGAGCTGAAGCGGAACAGTGTACTGCGATACGGCCCCGAATAAGGGCGAGCCGCGACGAGCCGGGCGAATTCAGCTTTTGAACTCAGCCGGCCAATTTCCTCCAGATACGGCTGGAGCGGCTTAAGGCCTGCAGCCTCCACGCCTTTCTCGTCCATGCACGCGGCGTAGTAGTCGCCAATCTTCTGGTTGGCGGCATTGCGCTTCGGATCAGCCACCGCAGCCGTTTCCAGGATGCCGCGCAATTGCGCCGTATTCTCATCCTGCAACTTGCCGTAGGCACTCCAGCTTGACTGGTCCGGCGGGATGGGATTCTTCTTCATCCAGTTGCCGCAGGAATAGGTGTAGAAGTCGGTGCAGGGATCCATGCTCGGATCCATGGAGCTGACATCCAGCACGGGCTGCGCTTGGGGCGCCGTTTGAGTCTGTTGAGCGTTACCGAGCGAAACCAGGAGTAGAGCTCCCGCGGCATAAAAAATGGTTCGTCGCATTTGCATTGGGCGTGTTCCTCACGATCAGGGAAATTGACCCGGCTCATTCAACTTTCATTCAACCTCAGGAATGATCCGAAGAGTATGCCCGCGGCCGCTGCGGTAAATCGCGAAGTCGCGCCGGTCGAGTGTAAAGATGGTCTCGATTTTCTCTCGATCGGCAACATAAACCAAAGCAGCATCGGCAAGCTGAGGACGAATGTCCTCATACTTTTGCATGATCTTGGCAATCGACGGAGCCTCCGCTCCGGCCAACGGCAGTAATTCGAGAAAACCGCCATCAATGATTCCGAGCAGTTGCTGCACCGCGCGCGGTGCAGGCCGCAGGAGCCACGCGGCCTCGGTAATAACCGGCCAGCAGGTAAGGAGCGGTCCGGGCAGTTCACGAAGCGTATGGACACAGGTCTCGTGCTGCCGATCTTGGGGCGAAAAAATCGCAACCAGCGGGCCGGTATCCACCAGGATCCGCTTCATTTACCTTTCCCGAAACCCGCAAAGTAGCGCGGATTGGTGCTCAGATCCTTGGGTAGGCCGGGAGCACAACCGATGATCCCCGCTTGTTCGGCGAGTTCATAAGCGGAACGACGCCCTTTTCTGCTGTCCAGGTAGTTCTCAAGCGCAACCCTGACCAACTCCGAGGGAGTCTGCCCCCGAGCCCGGGACTGACGCCGGAGCCGAGTCCCGAGGCTCTCCGGGATTCGAATTGTGATGCGATCTGTAGCCATGCGATGTCAGACATCATAACACAAGTGTCTGACAAAACCCTAGATCAGATCTCAGGTCAGATCTCGGGGTAATCAGCTCTTCCGCAGATGGATCGAACCATCGCCGGTGCGGATCGTCATCAGCGGCCCGCCGCCATTGAGTTTGCCGCGAACTTCATTCTCGCGAATCTTGCCCTCGGTCGTAATTGGCATTTCCAGGTCGATATGGCCGTCGCCGGTGTGGAAGTCCACATCCGCGGCCAGGTTCCCCGGGATCTCCAGCGTGACATTCCCATCGCCGGTCTCGAGCCTCCAGCCCGAAGCTAGAGACGACCCGGTTGTTGCGCGGACGTCGACACCTCCGTCCCCAGTCTTCAGGTCTACCTCATCGAACCTGCCGTTGGCCCGGATGTGTCCGTCCGACGTGCTGGCCCGCAATTTGCCGTCCACGCCGTCAAGCATCTCGGATCCATCGCCGCTGTGCAGGTCCATCTCCCCCTTGAAGCCCGCGATTTCGATCTTGCCGTCACCGGTGCGCAGGTTGACCTTGCCCTCGCGCGGCATCTGGATGTCGATATCGACCCGGTGATTGCCAAAGTCGATGGTGATGCCATGGTGCGGATAGCGGACATCGATCTCGACGGAATCGCCATTCTGATGTTCTTCGACCCGGATACCGCCTTCCCCAATCTTGTAGCGCGTAGCGATCACCTTGGCTTCGATCTTGTTTTGGTCCCAGGTGTGAACGTGGATGTTGGCATCGGAAGTCTCGATCCGCAGGTCAGGCTTGCCGGTCAGAGTGTACGTCTTCGACCACTCGTCGGCGCGCGCCGGCAGGCTAGCCGCAACGCCGAGAATCAGCACGACCAGAAACAGGCGTTTCAGTGTTACGTGATTCATCAAAGTCCTCCTGCCGGGCAAGCACACCTCCGCCCAGCCTGTTAGACGTAGTTACGGAGAGATCGTGAGATTGGTTCCCCGGAGAATCACTCCGGTGAGGTTCTGGTTTGCTCTTGGATGGTATGGCTGAAATCTCCTACCTGAGGTTCTGCGGCTTGAGGTACGCCATCCTGATCAATGTCCGCTCCGAAAACGGCAGGTACAACAGTCCTGCGCTCGCCGCAAACGCGGCACCCAGTCCGATCTTCTCGATCAGCAGGAACGGCGCGACCGCCCACAACTGGTCGAGCGCCAGAACGAAAGGGAACATCCGCCCGAATTTCTCCCCCAGCCGCTGGTAGTCGAAACCGACAGCCGAGAGCAGGTAGCAGCGCAGGGGGATCCCCACACCCGCTGTCACTAGCACCGCCGCCAGAAGCGCGATTGCCCCCCATCCTGGAAAGACCGAGTCCGCGATGTCCCATACCGCATGCCAACGAAATAGGGCAGAAATGTAGAAGATCAGGTACATCACCTGGATCAGCGCGAACAGTCCGCGCGTCAGACCCCGGTGCGGGATTGGAACCTCGAGCTCAGGGTGTAACGCGACCGCAGAGGACACTGCCTCGGTGGACTGCTTCGATCCAGAAGCCGCAACATTCGGTGCCCCAACCAGCTCTGTCCCGGTGGCGCCTTGCACTGGTGCGATGAAGCGGTATCCACGCCGTGCCATCGTTTCCACGAAGCGCGGGCTGGACGCGGAGTCGCCCAGCGCCTCCCGGACTTTATTGATCGCGGTGTTCAGGCTGTGGTCGAAATCCACGAACGTGTCCGACGGCCACAGTTTCTGCCGCAACTCCTCGCGCGTCACCACGTCACCGGCACGCTCCAGCAGCAGGGCCAGCACCTGGAAAGGCTGCTCCTGCAGCCGGAGTTTCGCCCCGCTCTTGCGCAGTTCGCCCGCTCTGAAATCCAATTCGAATATCCCGAAACGGGCGATCCTGCCGTGATTTTGCGGCTCAGCCATGGGCGAGGCGTAGTTTAGCACCGCCCGGCGCTACAATATGCCCGTGACCGAGACCGAGCGCAAAGACGATCACTCCCACAAGCACCATCGCCACGCGATCTATGCCGCGGAGACTACCGGCCTGCTGCTCATCGCGTTCCTGCTGCTCGCACTCACTCTGGTTCGTTACTGGCACACTATTCATTGGAGCCTGCGCTGACGGTGGCCGCGGTGCATCCCGGAACAACCCAGCCCGAGCCGCTTCTGGTGGTCGTTCTCGGTCCCACGGCCAGCGGGAAGACGGCCTTGTCGCTGGCCCTCGCGGAACGCTTCCACGGCGAAGTCGTCAACTGCGATTCGGTCGCGATGTACCGCGAGTTTGAAATCGGTACAGCCAAACCCAGCGCCGCCGAACGGGCCCGTGCGCCGCACCATCTGCTCGATTTCGTGGATCCGGACAGCTTCATAACCGCCGGAGAGTATTCCCGGCAAGCACGAGACGTACTCGCAGAAATCAGCGCGCGCGGTCACCTGCCGATTGTGGTCGGCGGCACAGGTCTTTACTTGCGTGCTCTGCTCGAAGGACTTTTCCCAGGGCCCCAACGATCCGAGGAATTGCGAGAACGCCTGCGCGAGCGCGCCGCCAGCCACGCACCAAATTATCTTCACCGGATTCTGCTCCGTCTCGACCGCGACGCCGCGGCCAAAATTCATGCCAACGACACACCCAAGCTGATCCGCGCCATCGAAGTGTGCCTGGGCTCGCGCGAGAAAATGAGCGACCTCTGGCAGCAGCGGGGACGCGATCCTTTGCGCGGCTTCCGCATTCTGCGACTCGGACTCGACCCTGATCGCGACATGCTGTATGCCCGCATCAACCTGCGCGCACAACGCATGTCCGAGAACGGCTTGATTGAGGAAACGCAGAAGCTGCTGGACAAGTACGGCGCCAATGCCCGCCCGCTAGCCTCGCTTGGCTACAAGCAAGCCGTCCAGTTCTTGCGTGGCGAACTCACTCGCGAGCAGGCTTTTCAGGCCGCCCAGCAGGCTCACCGTAACTATGCGAAGCGTCAGATGACCTGGTTCCGCAGGGAACCGGAAGTCGAGTGGCTGAAGGGTTTCGGTGATGAGCCGCAGGTCCAGCAGAGAGCCATGACGCTCGTGGGTTCAGGTCTTAGGTCTTAGGCACCCACCCCACGCCCGAGGATCTCCTAGCTGTTGTTGTGACATCTGTCACAGCTTCAGGCGGCTAATACTCGATATCGTCTTGCTCGGAGCAAACACGAGTATGCACGGAACGTACGAGGACCTGATGGTTTGGCGCCGTGCAATGGACCTCGTGCTGGAGGTCTATCGCTGCACTGGGTCACTTCCGAAGCAGGAGGTTTATGGCTTGACCAGCCAAATGCGGCGAGCAGCGGTTTCGGTTCCGAGCAATATCGCAGAGGGCAAAGGACGTTTTTCGCGCAAGGAATTGCTCCAGTTTCTCTTCCATGCACGAGGATCCTTGCTGGAACTCCGAACCCAGATCACAATCGCTCGTGAACTCGGGTTCTTGGGCTCTACGGATGGCCAGAGACTCACCGACATGGCCTCCGAGGTCGGACGTCTTCTTAACGGTTTAGTGAACCGATTTCAGGCACCTTCTGCTTGACCCGAATCTTGGACTAGGAAACAAAGCTCAGAACCCGAGACCTAAGACCCAAGACCTAACACCTAAGGCCGAGACCTGACACCGCCATCCCCCTCTGCTATCGTTCCTGCTATGCGGAAAATTTTTCCTGCCCTCTTGCTCACCCTCGCACTTTCTCTGCCCGCTTTCACGGTCGACAAATACCAGCGCCCCGGTCCCGCGCGGCTGACAAAAGACGGCGAGCGGTGGGCGGTGAGGACTCTGCACAAGCTCACGCTCGAAGAGAAAATCGGCCAGGTGTTCATGATCTGGTGCCGCGCCAGTTTCCTCAATGTCGAGAATCCCGAATATCTGCAATGGCGCGAGGCCATGCAGAAGTATCACATCGGCTCGTTCGCCATGACCGTCCACGTCGATGGCCCGTTCCTGCTGCGCAGCGAGCCTTACGAAGAGGCGGCATTGGCCAACCGTATGCAGCGCGACTCCAAGCTGCCATTGCTCTTCGCCGCAGACTTTGAGCGTGGCGTATCCACTCGTCTTATGGGGACCACAGTCTTCCCTCACGCCATGGCGTTTGGCGCGGTGGGCAGCAGGGAAGACGTGGAGAAGTTCGGCCGCATCAGCGCCCAGGAGGCGCGCGCCGTCGGCATTCACTGGAATTTCTTTCCTGACGCGGACGTGAATTCCAATCCCGCCAACCCCATCATCAACACACGCTCGTTCGGAGAAGATCCAAAGCAGGTGGGAGACCTCGTCACTGCCTACATCAGGGGTGCGCACGCGGCAGGGATGCTGGTGACAGTGAAGCACTTTCCCGGCCACGGCGACACCGCCACAGATTCTCACCTCGGCGTGGCCAGCGTCAGTGGAGACCGCGCCCGCCTGGACTCAGTCGAACTGCCGCCCTTTCGCCAGGCGATCGCGGCGGGGGTTGACTCGGTCATGGTCGCGCACGTTACCGTGCCGGCTCTTGATTCCGATCCCAACCATGTAGCCACGATCTCCCCCGCCATCGTCTCGGACCTGCTCGAAAAGCAGCTCGGATTCAAAGGTCTCATCGTGACTGATGCGCTTGACATGGCCGGATTGACGCACCTGTTTGCCAGCAATATTGGCCGCGCCGCCGTCGAAGCCTTCAAGGCCGGCAACGATTTGCTGCTGATTCCCGCGGATCTCCCCGCCTCCTACAACGCCATGCTGCAAGCCGTGAAGTCAGGAGAAATACCACGGCAACGGCTCGACCACTCTGTGCTTAAGATCCTGAAAATAAAGGCGTCTCTGGGCCTCCACGAGGCCCGACTGGTGGATCTCGGAGCCCTTCCGTCCGTGGTCGGCAAACCAGAAAACCTGGCCTTCGGCCAGCAAGTCGCGGACGCTGCCGTGACCCTGGTTCGCGACAATGGCAAGGTCCTGCCGCTTAAACACGTGGGAACAACGGCGGCGGGTCTGCCGTATATGACAAGAGAGGAGACGCACAACCAGACACTGGCGGTGCTCTTCTCCGACGACATGCGTACCGACTCGGGCCGCGCCTTCGGGCGGGAGTTTCGTGCGCGTGTTCCTGATGCGCGAGTCATTTACGTCGATCCGCGTGTCGCCGCCGGCATGAGTGACGACGTGCTCAAGGCGGTCGATGAGGCACAGACCGTAGTTGCCGCCGTATACGTGATTCCAACCGCGGGCAAAGTGGGGAACTCCATGGCGATGACTGACGTGACCGGCAGTCTGCTGCAGCGGTTGCTGGATCATGCCGCCGCGAAAACCGCGGTCGTGGCCATGGGCAATCCCTACCTGGCCGCGGACTTTCCCAAGATCGAGAACTATTTGTGCACGTTTTCCAACGCGACGGTCTCGGAAATCGGCGCGGTCAAGGCCTTGTTCGGCGAGATCGCGATCCGGGGACATCTCCCGGTCACGATCCCCAACGTGGCCGAGCGCGGCGCAGGGATCGAGCGCCCGCCGCAAGTCGCGAGTGGAGGTCAAGATGGCCACAACTAGGTTTCACCGCGCCGGCGCCTATGTACTGGCTTTAGCCTTGTTTGCGAGTGTGTGGCTGCCCGCCTGCAGCGTCAACGTGAAGAAAGAACGCAACGGAGAAGACAAGCAGGTCGACATCAGGACTCCCTTGGGCGGCATTCACGTCAGCAAAGATGCGGATGCCGCCGACGTCGGACTGGCGGTCTACCCCGGAGCGCATTTGAAGCAGAAGGGCTCGGATGGCGACGACAAAAGCGCCAACGTCAACATCTCCGGCTTCGGCTTCGGAATCAAGGTTGTCGCCCTGGAGTATGAGTCCGACGCAGCGCCCGAGAAACTGGTCGCTTTCTACAAGGACCAGCTTAAAAAGTACGGCGACGTTCTCGAGTGCCACACCTCAAGCCACCTCAATGTGGATATGAAGATGTCGGACAAGTCGAAGAAGGGCTCTCATGAGCTGACGTGCGACGGCACGAACGGGAAGAACATCGAACTCAAAGTCGGAACCGATGACAACCAGCACATCGTGGCCATTGAGCCCGAGGGCAAGGGTTCGAGTTTCTCTCTGGTCTACGTCCGCACCCACGGCAAGGAATCGGATATCTAGGAGGAGTTATGTCGAGGTTAGCGGCGACTGCGAATCGATCTTTCCCTGCTCTGGGCCGGGCCGTGGCGGCAACGCTATTCGTCATCACCCTGTTTCTACCGGCCCTGGCCGCGGGGCCGCAACATGAGGGCGACAGCGAGGACAAGCATCTCGACATTCGCAGTTCGGCTGGCGATCTGCATATCGGGACCGATGCTGACGCGCAGAAAGGTGGGTTTGCTCTCTATCCCGGCGCCCGCCTCAAGCACGATGAGGACAACAGCAATGCTCTGCATCTTGGGATTCTCACCCAGGCCTTTGGCTTGAAGCTGATGGTTGCGAAGTACGACTCCAACGACGCCCCGGCCAAAATCATCGATTTTTACCGCGACAGGCTGAGAAAGTACGGCAAGGTCCTCGAGTGCCACGCCAGCAAGCATAGTGAATTGATCGACGCTGACGTAGACAACGATAAGGATGAGCACTCCAAGGCGCTCAAGTGTGACGGAGACAATACGGGCCCGGTCACCGAACTGAAAGTCGGCACAGAAGACAACCAGCACGTGGTTGCCATCGAACCGAGCGACACCGGCAAGGGATCGACGTTCGCTCTGGTCTACGTCCATACCCGCGGCAAACAGGGCGAAATCTAGCCGGTTGCTGAAACAGCCCAATCCGTTTTGAAAGGGCGCGGCTTCAAGCCGCGCCGCAACTGCCGCGATATGAAGGTCGGCTTTCAGCCGCTGCAGCTCTACTCGGTCGCCAGGTGAACGACCCCGTGTTTCTTGCTCCTCCGCTGACGGTGCGGTAACGTCGTAATAGCCCTTCCAGGTCTCATGGAACATTCCTGTCACAAGTGCGGGCACCCGGTCGAAGATGGAGTCCCCTTCTGCTCGCAGTGTGCCGCTCCCCAGATTCGCGTAGCCATACCCGACATTCCGACACCGCTCGCCGCCTCAGGAGCACCTACTGCTGCCGCCGGTGAGGTCCCCCCAATCGCTCCTGGGGTGCACCTGCCAATGCGCTGGGCTCAGGCTCTCCAACCATGCGCCGTGTCGGCCCTGCTTGCGGTCGTAGTGATGTTCCTGGGATTGGCACCGCCCGCGGCGGTGCTGGGCGCAGGATTCCTCGCGGTTGCATTCTATCGCCGCCGTCACCCCGGAACTGTGATCAAAGCTGGCATGGGTGCCCAACTGGGAGCCGCCAGCGGCCTCTTCTGTTCGGTGTTTTTGGGAGTTTCAGTCGCTATGGCCGCCATGGTGCCGGATGTTCGTGCGAAACTTCGCGAGCAGCTGCTTGAGTCCATTGAGAAGGCTGCATCCCGCAGCGGTGATGCGCAAGCTGCCGCGGAAATCCTCAAAACCCCAGAAGGTCTCGCCATGATGTTGATCATTGCTACCCTGATTTTCGTCCTTCTCGCCACTATTGGTGGAGCATTGGGTGGGGCATTTCTCAGCCGCCGGGATCGGACGTGAGTGTCCACTCGCGATCCCCAAGCAACGAAATCTGCGTTCATCAGCGTAATCTGCGGCTGTGAGCCCTGCCCTTGCCGCCGCCCTCACCCGCCGCGTATGATGCTGCGTTCCTGTGCTCACGCGATGAACAAGCCTGCACGCGGTTCGCTGCTCGGGATCGAACACCTCGACGCGAAGGACATTCTGGGCCTGCTTAAGCTGGCCCGCCGCATGAATCCGCAGAAGGCCCGTCCGCTGCTCCGCGGAAAGCGCATCGTGCTTTTGTTTTATGAGGCCTCCACCCGTACCCGGTCCTCGTTTGAGCTGGCTGCAAAGTCGCTGGGGGCGATGACCACACTGGTCCAGTCCTCGGGATCGAGCATCGAGAAAGGCGAGTCGCTGCTCGACACCGGGTACACGTTGCGCGCAGTCGGCGCCGATGCGATCGTGATCCGCCATCCCTCGGCTGGCGCGCCGCACTTGATGGCACAGCATCTTGATATCCCCGTGATCAATGCGGGAGACGGTATGCACGAGCATCCTTCTCAGGCTCTGCTCGATGCGTTCACGATTCTGAAATACAAGAAATCGTTCAAGGGCCTGCAGGTCGCGATTATTGGCGACATTGTTCACAGCCGCGTGGCTCGCAGCGCCTGCCATTTGCTGACCAGGTTCGGGGTCAAAATAGTTCTGTGCGGGCCGCCGGAGTTCGTCCCCGAGGTCGCGGCCACGCTCGCTCCCGGCCTGCGCATTACGCGTCATATCGAGGATGCGCTGCGCGGTACCGATGTGATCATGCTGCTGCGTGTGCAGAAAGAACGCCTGGCTGGACAGAAGATCCGCCTGCAAGACTACATCGCGAAGTACCAGATGACCGCCGCGCGAGTAAAGCTGGCCAAGCGCGACGCGATCGTGATGCACCCGGGCCCCATCATCCGCGGCCTCGAGCTGACCGCCGAAGTTGCCGACAGCCCGCAGTCCGTCATCGTCGACGAGGTCCACAACGGCGTCCCTACGCGCATGGCAATTCTGGTGCGTGCGTTAGGAAGGGCGAAATGAGCACACCAACTTCACTTCCACGGATGCACGCAGATCAACGCGGATCAAAGAACCACAAAGACAATCCGCGAAACCCACGTGAATCCGCGGTAATGAAGTGGGGGAGATTACGATGAGGACTGTCACTTCCATCCCCCGGCTTTACGCGGATCAACGCGGATTGAAGCATGGCGATCTTACCGAGAAGCTGATCGGCATCTTCTACAGCATTCACAATGAGTTGGGACATGGCTTCCTGGAGTCCGTTTACGAGCAAGCATTCTCGGTGTCGCTCGCCGAAAGCAACATCTTCTTTGAGAGGCAGATTGCCGTCCCGGTCTGGTTTCACGGCCAACAGATTGGCGAGTTCCGAGCCGACCTGCTGGTCGATAGAAAAGTCATTGTGGAGCTGAAGACCGGTCGCGACATCGAACCCGGCTGGGAAGAACAACTTCTGAACGATCTCCGCGCAACCGAGATTGAAGTTGGCCTGCTCTTCAATTTCGGACCGAACGCACAATTCCGGCGTTATGTGTTCGAGAATCCCAAAAAAAATCCGCGAAATCCGCGTGAATCCGCGGAAAGGAAGTCCCCCGGGAGTTGCGGATGACCCGCCAGGAAACCAAGAGCCTGCTCATCAAAGGCGGCCACCTCATCGACCCCGCCGCGAAGATCAACGCCCCTATGGACGTCCTTCTCCGCGACGGCCGCGTAGCAGAAGTCGCGCTGCCCAACAAGATCCGCGGAACTGCCGACGAGAAGTTCGACGCCCGTGGCCTTATCGTCGCCCCCGGCTTCATCGATCTCCACGTCCACCTGCGCGAGCCCGGACAAAGCTACAAAGAAACGATCGCCACCGGCACCGCCGCTGCCGCGGCCGGGGGCTTCACCTCGGTTTGTACGATGCCCAACACCGCGCCCGTGGTCGACACCACCGAATGGGTCGCGTGGTTGCGCAGTCCCGAGCGCGAAGCCATAGTCAATGTCTTTCCGATCGCAGCCGCCACCCGCGCTTCCCGCGGCGCTACGCTGACCGACTTCTCTGCCCTGCAGCGCGCCGGAGCCGTCGCCGTCACCGACGACGGCAAGCCCATCCTCGACGATGACATCATGCGCATGGCTCTTCGTCTCGGCGCCGAGCTGAATCTTCCCGTCGTACAGCACGCCGAAGACACGCGCCTCACCGAAAACTGCTCCATGCACGAAGGCCCCACCAGCTTCCGCCTCGGCCTGCGCGCCATGCCCGCCGCTGCCGAATCCGCCATCGTCGACCGTGACGTGAACCTCGCGCAGCAGATTCGCGATTCACGCCTGCACGTGGCCCATTTGTCCACTTCCGACGCGCTCAAGGCCGTGCGTCGCGGCAAACGCGCCAAGGCCCGCGTCACCTGCGAAGTCACTCCGCACCATTTCACCCTGCTCGACGAAGATGTTGGCGAATACAACACAAACTTCAAGATGAACCCGCCCTTGCGCTCCGCCACCGACCGCGAGGCCATCCTGGTCGCGCTCGCCGACGGCACTGTTGACGCCATCGCCACCGACCACGCACCGCACGCCGCCCACGAGAAGCAGGTCGAGTTCGATCGCGCAGCCTTCGGCATCACCGGCCTGGAAACCGCCCTGGCTCTAGCGGTAACGAAACTCCTTCGCGAACACAAAATTCCCCTCACCCGAATCGTCGAACTCTTCACCTCCGGTCCCGCCAAAGTGTTCGACCTCCGCGGCCGGGGATCCCTGACTCGCGGTAATTTCGCTGACGTAACCATCTTCGACCCCAGGAAGCGCTGGACCTTCGAAGCATCGAAATCCCGTTCGATGTCGCGCAACACTCCCTTCGACGGCTGGCAGTTCACGGGGAAAGTCGTGGCGACGATCGTCGGCGGGAGAATTGCGTACCGCGCAGACTAAGCTTCTCCCCCGCTGGCGCGAGGGAGAAGCCCCTACCTTGAGAATGCTGCTCCTGAGTTACTTCGGCGTCGGTGGCGGCACTACCTCATGCAGTCTGGGGTCTTGCCACATCCGGCTGAATTCCTCCTCCTTGTAGACATTGGGGAGGTTGCGATGGCCCTCTTCCTTTGCCTTCTTCAGGCACTGCAGGCAATTCTCTACATCGCCGCGCTTGGCGTAAATTTTGGCCAGCATGTACTGGTACCGGGCGCGCTCTTCTGGAGTGGAGATCTGAGCTACCACCCCAGCTTTGGAATCTTGCTTCAGAGCTTCCGGATCCAGCTCGACTGCCCGCGTATATTCGGCGATTGCCCGATCCAGCTTGTTCTGGGCAAACCACGCGGCTCCCAGATTAATGTGGAACGTGGGCCTTGTCTCGTCGAGGGCCACAGCTTTCTTGAAGTACTTCGCTGCGGAACCGTACTTCTTGTTGACGTAATCCACGGCGCCAATATTGTTGACGGCCTCCACATACTTGGGATTGTTCTTGACCGCCCTTTCAAAATCCTGGCGAGCCGTGCGCAGCTCATTATTCTTCAGCTCTGACATGCCCAGCTTGTTGTAGAGCACGGAATTCTTGCGGTCGGTGCGCAGTGCTTTCCGAAAATACTGGATGGCCAGTGGGTAGTTCTTCTGCGCCCGTGCGAGATCTCCGGCCTTTTCCAGTTCCGCCGCCGTCATCGACTGCATGCTGACTTCGCTCTGCTGCGGAGCCGGTGTGCCGGCACCGTAACTGGACAGCATCATCAGCATCACCACCAAGACACTTCCCAGTGTGACTTTTCGCATATCGTCCTCCCTTTCCGGAGTTGCTTCTGTTCCGGTCTGGGCTGTGCCCCTGTCCCGGCGATCTGCCCTCCGCATCTGGCTCCGTTATGGCGCGGATTTTCTCCTCTTACAACGCTATATCCGCTACCCGAGGGCTACGCCTTCACAGCTAGCGGCCAGTGACCCCACATGTCCCGCCTCGGCAGGGACTTGCAGCAAACGGTGGCAAGCCAACCCAGATTCAAGTTGGGAGCTTCCGGCCGCCGTTACACGGGTTACATAACCGTTTCGTGCGGGCAGGACGCGGGGGACGGGGTGTATAAAGGGAGTAGCCGAGGCGCACATTCGAGGAGGCAGCAAAATGCCTTCCATGGCGGCAGAATCCGTTAGCAGAGAAGCCGAACGCGCTGAGTTGCAGGCGGTGCTTCAGTCTCACCTCTTTGTCCGTTCCCCGACGCTTTCCCACCTGCTTTCTTACCTGTGCGAAAAGGAGTTTGCCGGCGAAAGTGGACAGATCAAGGAGTATTCCGTCGCGCTCGACGTTTTTGACCGTCGCGACACCTTCGATCAGGACACCGATTCGATCGTTCGCGTTCAGGCCAACCGCCTGCGCAAGCGCTTGAGCGAGTACTACAGCTCCGAAGGCGCGGCTCATCCCCTCCGCATCACGATTCCCGTGGGCCAGTACGTCCCGGTTTTTGAGCGAATGCCCGAAGGGGAGGCCGTTCTCGAGCTGGATTCGCTCGGGACGCGGCGGGCTCGAGCCCCGGCTGGCACACAGGGAACCGTCTGGCGCCGGCACCCTCGCCTGATTTGGGTTCTGGGCGGTGCCGTCGTGCTCCTGGCAATGTTGGGTGGCGCAGCGTTCCTGGCGCGGGAGAGATCAGCACCACGTCCTGTTATTCGCTCTTCCTACTCTCCGCAAGCCGTTTCCTCGGAACCTGTCGTGGGCCTGCCAGTGGGCGAAGAAGTACGCATTCTGGCCGGAGCGACTCGGAAATACGTGGACCATGCCGGCAAACTCTGGAGTCCAGACTCCTATTTCTCCGGCGGCACGGCGGTTCCGACCTCGGCCCAGCACATCTGGCGCACGCAAGATCCGATTATCTATCGCAGCAGCCGTCAGGGCGACTTCACCTACAACATTCCCCTGAAGCCCGGCACCTACGAACTGCGCCTGCACTTCGCCGAGACCTTCTACGGCCCGGAGAGCCCGGGTGCCGGCGGTGAAGGCAGCCGCGTCATGGCCGTCCACGTCAACGGTCAACCGCTGCTTGCGGACTTTGACGTGCTCGCCGATTCCGGCGGCGACCGTACCGCCGACGTCAAGGTCTTTGCAGACGTTGCTCCGGCAGCCGACGGCCAGCTTCACCTTGCTTTCTCCTCGCCGGCCGGCGGCGGCATGCTTTCAGCAATCGAAGTCCTGCCTGGAATCCGCGGACACGCGAGACCGGTGCGCATCGTCGCTCGCGACGTGCCCTATTACTCCAACGACAGCCATTGGTGGAGTCCCGACGCCTACTTCAAAGGCGGGCAGCTCAGCACGAGCCAGAAGCCGGCAACCGGAACCGACGACCCCGAATTTTACGAGACCGAGCGTTGGGGACACTTCTCTTACGCGATTCCCGTTCCCCCGGGACGATACACAGTGACTCTGCACTTCATCGAACACCAGGCCAGCGCGGAGGGCCCCGGCCGTTATGCGGCTTCAGACACCGCTTCGGCGCTGGAAGAGCGCGTGTTCAACGTGTTTTGCAATGGCAAGACGATTCTGTCGAACCTGAACATCCTCGACCAGGCAGGAGGAGAGAATCGCCCCCTCGTGCGCAAGATCAAGGGCCTGGCACCCAACGCTCAGGGCAAGCTGCTGCTGGAATTCGTTCCTGTCACCCGCTACGCCACCGTGACCGCCATCGAAGTTGTCCCCGAGTGATTGAAACTTTCCAGTTCGTGTGGGGGCGGCTTGTGTGGGAAAGACTTGTGTTAGGGTAGCGGTGTGTGGACGGACACTCCCGCGAGCATGCCCTGAGCTGAGCCGAAGGGTCTAAGCCACGCAAACGTAAGGTCTTTCGATTCCCGCAAGTTCAATCGGAATTTCCGGGAGGAGCCGTGGGGATGCTCCTCGCACAGAACTTTGGGCGAAGACAACCTCCACCGCTGAGGCGCCCGAGTCGCGAAGCGACGCCATCCATTAGCCCGGCACGTAAGTGCCGGGTTAGCTGCGACGATTTAACCGAGTCCCGCCAGGGACGGCACGAACTCACCCTTTGCCGGCGACCCTGTCGTTCCGTAGCCTGGGTTGTCGCCGTTCAACTACGAATCAACCCCACAATCCCCATCCTCTTCCCCACCCGCCCCAGCACTTCCAGCGCCTGCCCCAATTCTTCCTTCGTATGCGTCGCTGTCATGATGGTGCGGATGCGCGCTTTGCCCTCCGGCACCGTCGGGAACGCGATACCCGTCCCCAGCACGCCTTCTTTGAACAGCTCGCGCGAGAAGTCCATGGTCAACTTGCCGTCGCCGATGATGATGGGCGTGATCGGAGTCTCGCTGGCCGGCGTGTTGCGCCCGCCAATATCAAATCCCAGCAGCCCCAGTTCCTTTTTCCAGAAGCGCGTGTTCTCCCAGAGTTTTTCCATGCGCTCCGGCTCGTTTTCCAGAACATCGAACGCCGCAATGCAGGTCGCCGCCACCGCCGGCGGATGCGACGTCGAAAACAAGAACGGCCGCGCCCGGTGATAGAGAAAATCAATCAGATCCCGTGTCCCGCACACATACCCGCCCAGCGCGCCAATCGCCTTCGACAACGTTCCCACCTGGATGTTCACGCGCCCATGCATGCCGAAGTGATCAATCGTGCCGCGCCCGTTCCGCCCCAGCACGCCCGACGCGTGCGCATCGTCCACCATCATGATCGCGCCATATTTCTCCGCCAGATCGCACAGGGCGGGCAGCGGCCCGATGTCTCCATCCATCGAGAACACGCCGTCGGTGATTAGCAACTTTTTGCCCGGCTCCTCCTTCACGCTGGCCAGTTGCTCTTCCGCATGCGCCATATCTTTATGGCGGAACACCAGAATCTTCGCCTTCGACAGTCGTGCGCCATCGATGATCGACGCATGGTTCAGCGCATCAGAAATGATGCAATCGTCTTTGCCCAGCACCGCCGACACCGTCCCCGCATTCGCCGCAAAGCCCGACTGGAACACCACGCACGCTTCCACGTTCTTGAAGCGCGCAATCTTTTCCTCCAGCTCCATGTGGATCTTCATCGTGCCCGCAATCGTCCGCACTGCGCCCGACCCCACGCCGTACTTGCGCGTCGCCTCCAGCGCCGCCTCGCGTAGCTTAGGATGCGTGGTCAGCCCCAGATAATTGTTCGACGCCAGGTTGATGACTTTCTTGCCGTCGAACGTACACACGGGCGCCTGCTCGTCCTCCAGCACGCGCAGCTTGAAATGCGTCCCCTTGGCCTTCAGCTCGTCGAGTTGGTCAGTAAGATAAGAAAGTGGATTGGTGCGGGTTGCTGTAGTCATTTCATGCCTCGAAACTTCTTCTCCGCGAATTCACGCGGAGCGCGCGGATTGGAGCTTGATCAGTGTAATACCGGATGGAAGGAGAGCGCTGGAAAGGGAATTCGGAGGTCTGGTTTGCCGCAGTCCCTCCCTTCACGCGGCCTGACAACCGAAACTGATAAAATCAAACGGATGGCCGGACCCACCCAGCTGATTCAGATCGAGCTCGCGCCGCTGCCCCGACTGCCCAAGCCGGAATGGCTGCGGGCCAAGGCCCCGGTCGGCGACAATTTTCACAATTTGAAAAAGCTGGCGCGCGGCCTGGGCCTGCATACCGTGTGCGAGTCCGCACAGTGCCCCAACATCGGCGAATGCTGGAACCACAAAACTGCCACCTTCATGCTGCTCGGCGATATTTGTACTCGGCGTTGCGGCTTCTGCGCGGTCCCGAAGGGACGACCGGAGCCCATCGACTGGGACGAGCCCCGGCGCGTCGCGGAAGCTGTCGCCACGCTTGGACTGAAGCATGCGGTCGTGACCAGCGTAAATCGCGATGATGACAATATCGGCAGCGCCCGGGTTTTTGCCGAAACCATCCGCGAGATTCGCGCGCTCACCCCCGATTGCCGCGTCGAAGTGCTGGTCCCCGACTTCCAGGGTCTGGAAGAATCCCTCAGGATTGTCCTCGATGCCCAGCCCGATGTTCTAAACCACAACACCGAGACGGTCCCGCGTTTGTATCGCGCGGTGCGCTCCGGCGCCCGCTACGAGCGCACTTTAACCTTGCTCGAGAACGCCAAGAAATTCTCGCCCGGCATGGTGACCAAGAGCGGCGTCATGGTGGGTCTGGGCGAGACCACGGAAGAGTTGGTGGCAGCGTTCCGCGACCTCGGCGGCCGCGGCGTCGACATTCTTACTGTCGGCCAGTACCTGCGTCCTTCCAAAGATCACCTGCCTATCGCCCGCTTTTACACTCCGGATGAGTTCACTTATCTGAGAAATGAAGCCATGCGCTGCGGCTTCCGCCACGTTGAGTCTGGACCGCTGGTGCGCTCCAGCTACCACGCGCATGAGCAGGCGGATGCGACCGCAACACCGCGGGTGGTATCCTAGCCCGCCCATGTCCTTCCTCAACACATCGACATTCTGTTCGCGCCCCAAGTCTGTCCGCCGGAGGGTCTGGCTCACTTGGTAAGCGTCCTCCTGGTCGTGCTCGGCTTTTTTGCGGGATTGCTTGGCGCGCTCACCGGCATTGGCGGTGGCGTTTTGCTCACGCCTATTCTCGCCCTGCACTTCGGCATTCCCATTCGTGAGGCAATCGGCACGAGCCTCGTAGCGGTGATTACGACTTCGGCTGCAAGCTCCTCCGTCCACCTGCAGCGCCACACCACGGATATTCGCCTCGGGATGACGCTCGAACTAGCCACGTCGCTAGGTGCGGCCGTCACCGCCTATCTGGTTGGATACTTCAACCGCAACGCGCTGGAAGGCTTGTTCGCCGGATTCCTGCTCTACAGCGCCATCACGATTCTGTGGCGCGGCGGCAAAGTGAAGCCCGATGACGAATCCTCTCCCACCCACGTCAATGGTGAACTCGTCATTCCGCCGTACGAGCCCAAGCGCTATCCGCTGGGACTCGGGGCCTCCCTCGTCGCCGGGGCGCTTTCCGGACTGCTCGGCATCGGCGGTGGTCCCATCAAGGTCCCGGTGATGTACCTGTTCATGAACGTTCCGCTGATGGTGGCCACTGCTACTTCAAACTTCATGATTGGCGTCACCGCCGCTGCCAGCGCCATCGTCTACTACCGCCGTGGCGACATCCTGGTGCAGTATGCGGCGCCGCTCGCCGTCGGAGTCTTCCTCGGCTCTTTGCTCGGCGCCCGCCTGGCCCCGCGCATTCACGCGCGCCACGTGGTCTTCCTTCTGGTCGCCGTCATGCTCTATCTGGCAGGACGCTTGATCGTGCACCTGCTGACCGGTGGCGCCTCATGAGTCAAGTCCGCGAACCCGCGTTCGACCGTGCCGTCGCCCTGGTGCTCCGCATTGGTGCCTTCGGATGCTTCTTCATCATGCTCGCCGGGCTGATCGACGGATTATTTATGACCGGCCGCATTCCGCTGGATATTGAGCGCGCCGGCGTGCTGCTGATGCTCGCCACGCCTGCGGTTCGCGTGCTGGTTGCCTGCTTCCTGTTCTTCCGGGAAAAAGACTTGAAGTATGGGTGGATTTCCTTGGGCGTGCTCGTGATCCTGCTGCTGGGAGCCCTCTTCGGGATCGGTGAGCACTAGATCGACATTGCGATTGATGTTTTGAAAGGGCGCGGCTTCAAGCCGCGCCGTAAGCGTCCCAAACCACTTGCGGCTTTTCAGTTTGCTGAATAAGCCTGAATTGGGTGGCGCAGCGTTTTTAACGCTGCGATAAAGCTTCCCTTTTCTCTTGGGGCTTCAGCCCCCGAAGTATCTCAGAAAATGTGCAGTTTGATGCTGAGGTACTTCTTCGGATTCTCACGAATCGCCTTCACCAGCTCCCGCGTCTCCCCCAGCATCTGGTTGGCGCTGTTGTACAGCGATTCATCCTTGATGAGCCGTCCAGCTGTTCCCTGTCCGGCCTCCAGTTCCGTGGTCAGAGCGGAAAGCTTGCTGATCGTGTTGTCCAGCTTGCGCGCCAGTTCCTCGTCCTTGCTCAGTTTCCCGAGCGTGCCCTTCCCAGCATTGATGTCCTCGGTAAACTTCTTCAAGTTCGCGACCGTCTCGTTGGCGTTGTTATAGAGTGACGGATCCTTCAGGAACTTTCCCGCCGTGCCCTTCCCCTGCTGCAGGTCGTCAATCACGGCGTTCATCTTGTCGAGCGTCGCAAGAAACTTCTTGTATGCTTCGTCGCTGCTGATCAGCGCGCCCAGACTGCCTTGGCCGCTGGCAATCTGGTCGACAATCTTTTGGAACTCCCCAACGGTTGCCGAGAACCGGTTATACAGCGTCGGATCATAGATCAACTTTCCCAGTGATCCTTTGCCGCTTTCCGCGAATGCCAGGATGCGGTCCGCCCGCTTCAGCAGCGCATCCATGTTCTGCAGCGTGCTCTGGCTGGAACGCACCACCTCGTTGAAATCGGGATGCGTCCGCGTGGCCAGCGTATCTCCATCCTGCACCTGGGGACCGACAGCTTGGGCGCTGTCGATATCAATATAGGTCTCGCCCAGTACCCCCGCGGTGTCCAGTTCAGTGACCGAGTCCCTGCGCATAACGCGGACATACTTCGTGGTCACTTTCATCGTGATCTCGACGGGGGTAAGTTGTTTGTCTTTGGCCTCCACGACGCTGATCTTGACCACGTTGCCGATGTCGACGCCGCTCAGACGCACCGGCGCGCCCACCCGCAAGCCACTCGCGTTATCGAAATAGGATTTGAGGGCAATTCGCTTGGTGAACAGACCGCCGGTCCCGCTCATCAGGAACAGCAGGACGGCGAGCGTCACGCTGGCAAAGATCACCGTGAGGCCCACGCGCAGCTGCGACCATTTGACCTGCTTCTGGCTAGGCAAAAGATTTCCTCATCGCGCCAGTATGCGTGTTTTCCGCCAGCCACTCCAACCGCTCTGACTGGTGACCAGCCCGCAGACCGCATGATAACAAACCTGGAACCCGCTTAAGCAGCTTTGACCCGCAGTGCAGAAGTGAGTAATAGCGCCAGGAGATAAGCAGCTACTCCACAAGCCAGCGTCACCGTCAATCCAAATTGAATCGCGATCACCATGGCCAGCACTGATCCCAGCACACTGGCCGCTGCATTCATCGCCCACGCCCACTCCACCGCGTTATCCGCAGACGCCTCCCCTGCTGGAAACTCTGGCGCCGGAGCCGACGCCAGCGCCCGCAGCCCGGTAGGAAACGGCATTCCCATCACGAAGCCCAAAGGCACAAGAATCACGCCGCTCACCAGGAGTCTGTAGCCGAACCCCAATCCGACCAGAGCGGCCAGCCGGCCGGGCAGGAAAAATACATCCGCCAGAAGCGTCACAATCACCAGCACCAACGGCACCCAGCCCAGTTCCGTTCGCGGCAGCCACATCCGCGAGAACAGGCTGCCCGCGCCGCTCGACAGCATCAGCAGGAAAATCACCACGGTGAGCGCGTAGGTAGGGTGTCCCAGGAAGAGCACGAATCGCTGGATGAACGCGATCTCTACCAGAATATAGCCCAGCCCGACCGCCACAAAGTAGAGGAGCGCGACCGGCGATTTCCGCGCTCCTCCTTTCTTGAGCGCCAGAGGCAGCACCAGAAAAGCAAGCACCGCCACCAACGAAATCACCAGCACAAGAACCAGAACCAGCACCCCGAGGTTCACCTTCCAATCCACTCCCTGCTGCAATCCCTTCTCGCCCAGAATCTGTCCCGGCTTAAGGGTGAAGAAAAAGAACGGCGCATTGTCCGTAACCGGCGCAACGTTGTAAGCATAATCGCGCGCGAATGCGTACGGATCATTCCGGGCGATCAGTTCGGAAAAAGGATTCAGCCCCGGCTGCGAGGGCAGATACAAAACCGCGAGAGCCGGATAACGCGCCAAGTGAGCGCGTACCGCAGCTTCTTCCGCCGTTGTGAACGCGCTCTTTTTCGCAAGCACGACGACTGGAATGCCGTCCTCGTTGAGCTCTCCCTGAGACGCAACAATGAAATGGCGCGCCGGATTGGCGACTCCCAGCCGGTGCAGCGCCTCCATCGCCACTGCGACTACGCGCAGCGCCTCGCGCGGATGGCGAAACTCCCAGCGCGTGATCGCGATCATGCCATCGGGCTTGAGATGGTCAAAATACTCGCGGAAGGCCTCCACCGTGTACAAATTGTTCTCGCTGAGTGCGAATGCGCCCGCCGCGGTCGATGCCCAGGTATCGACCAGCGTCATTTGCACTACGTCGAACCGCTGCGAGGTCGACCGCAGAAACGACCGCCCGTCGGTCACCTGGATGTGCACCTCCGGCCGCTGGTAAAGATGCTGGGAGTAGGCCGCATACCGCCCCCGCATGATGGTGTTGGCGATGATGGGATTGATTTCAATCCCGGTCACGTTGGGGCTTCCGTTGGCGACCGCGCGCAGCACGTCCACTCCTCCGCCCGGCCCAATGATGGCGAACTCTCCCCGCGGGCGCAGCACATTGGCCACCGCCGGCGGCGCCGACATCAGATCGGCTTCCCAGTCGGTGTCGTGCCAGCGCGACACATCCGCATTCATGATGTAGGTGGAAGCGTCCGCATCGATCACGATGTCTTTGGTGGCCGGACCCAGGCGGTCCACTTCGATCCGCGAGAGCGCGTTCCACTGCGCGAATTCCACCCACGCCGGGTCACGGAAGATTCCCTTGGCATACACCACGTCGATCAGGCGGCCAGAGTCATTCGCCGCAATCAGCGCCAGCAGCGCCACGACGAACAGCCCCGCCGTTTGCCGGGCCTTGCTGGATGCGGCCCAGATTGCGCCCGCCGCGGCCATCGTCACACCGGAAAAAAGAATCGTGTTTGGGCCACCCAGCGAATTCAGCAGCACCACGACCGCCAGACACGCCAGCGCGCCGCCGCATAGATCAGCTCCGTAAAGCCGGGGAATGCGTCGCGATTCACGGGCAAAGACCACTGAGAAAAGCAGCCCGGTCAGGAAGAACGGCACAGCAGCGGCGAGATACAATACCGTGAGCCGGAGAAAATTCTTGCCCGAGACCTCAAGCGCCACCGGCACGTGCAACACCACCTCGAGGACGAGTACAACCACGATCGAATTCGCCAGGCAGATCCGAGTGGCAAGCTTCCTTGTGTCGATGCCACCCAATCTTTCTCTCCATAGATAGGCGAAAACCCCACCCGCACCAAGCCCCAGCAGCGCGATCGAAATTGCCAGAAACGCGAAGTGATAGAACAACACGACGGAAAACAGACGCGTCAGCGCGAGTTCCAGCGACAAAGCGGAGAAGCTGGCCAGCGCCAGTCCCGCTAGAAGAATTTTCTCGGGAACTTCGTTCTTGCTGGAGGTTGGAACAGGAGTCGGTATGGTAGCGGCCATAATTGGTTCGCGGCGACAGTCTAGCAGAAGATTCTCGTGAAACCTCCTGTTTGCAAACCTCAGCTTTCCAGAATCACCTGCGCAATCGCCTGGTCTGCGGTATGCGAAATTGACAAAGCCGCATTCTTCACTCCCAGCCGCGCCGCAATCTCTCCCGCTTTCCCATGAAAGCTCATCGTCGGTCTCCCGCCCGGCATGCGAACCACTTCACAATCGCGCCAGCGCACCCCGTGATTCCATCCTGTGCCCAGAGCCTTCATCGCCGCCTCCTTCGCCGCAAACCGCGCCGCGTAGCGCTCCACACGATTTGCCTTGGATTCGCAATAGCGGATCTCTCCCGCCGTAAAGATTCGCTGTACAAAGCGGTCTCCAAAGCGCTCGATGGACATCCGAATGCGCGGAACTTCGGCGATGTCGATGCCAGTGCCAACAATCATGGAATTTCTCTCGCTGTTTAGGGTGCCCCACTCTTCTCGCGCTTTTTGCGAGAGGGTGGGGGTTCTGACTTGCCCACCAGCAAAGACCAATTCCCTACAACAGCCGATCTCCACGATAAATCATCCGCCCCTCGATCAAGCGGGCCTCGGACGTCAGCTGATGCGGTCTCGTGGGCCCAACGTCATCGACATGCTCCACTTCATGCCCGTGCGCGACCAGCCAGTCCGACACCAGCATGCGGTGGCAACGAAAGTACACCCGCTCCGCGCACATGTACACCGTTCGCGACTTCTCAGCCAACGAAGTCAGTGGGGCGATGGCGGCTTCGAACTCCGGCGTAAGCATGTAATCCGCGTAGTTGCGGAAACTCTCGTTGCGCAGACCGATATTGGGCGACTCTTCCAGTACCTTCTTGCGATATCCGCCCAGAGCTTTCATCCAGATGTAGAAAATTCCCGCCGCCGCAGGCAGGCTTGTCTCCAGCGACTCCCGATTGAACTGCGGCAAACGTCGCGACATCGGAAACGCGCGAATGTCAATCAGCGTCTGTATCTTGTGAGCCTGCAGTGTCTCGATCAGCTCGTCGAGTGTGCGCGTGGAATGCCCGATGGTATAGAGAAGAGCCACCAATCTTTCGATGCGCTCAAGCCGCGATCCGATGGAGCGCAGCCGCAATCATCCCATCCTGCTCCGGAAACACCGTCCGCAGATCGAGCAGCACCCGCCCTTCCTCCACCCGCGTGATGATCGGCGGATCCGACGCGCGCAGCCGCGCCGCCAATTCGTCTGCTCCGAGATCTTCGCAGCTCAACGCCAGAAGGCGTGTCGGCAGCACGGAAGACGGCGCCGCCCCACCCCCGATGACCGAGTCGCCATCGATCACTTCAACCTTCAACTTGGAGGACTTGACTTGCCCCGTCATCGCCTGCGCGCGCCGCCCGATTTCCTCCTTGGTCAGCCGCATCATGCGCAGCGTCGGGATGGCGTCATGATTGTGTTTTACGTAAGCCAGAAGCGTAGCCTCCAGCGCCGCATAGGTAAGCTTGTCGACACGCAACGCCCGAAACAGGGAATTCGCGCGCATCCGCGAAACCAGCTCACGCCGCCCGCTGATCAGCCCCGCCTGCGGCCCCCCCAGCAGCTTGTCCCCGCTGTAGGTCACCACATCCACTCCGCTGCGCAAACTGTCGAGCACACTCGGCTCGCCGCTGATGCCAAAAGACTGCAAGTCCACCAGCGCTCCGCTGCCCAGATCCTCCATCAATGGCAAGCCGCGCCTGCGCGCTAACTCCACGAGTTCCGCAATGGAAGCCTGCTCCGTGAAACCGGTAATCTCAAAGTTCGAGCGGTGCACCCGCAACAACAGCCGCGTGCGCTCGTTGATCGCTCGCTCATAATCGGCAACCCGTGTCCGGTTAGTAGTCCCGACCTCCCGCAGAATCGCACCCGATTTCGCCATCACGTCCGGAATGCGAAACGATCCCCCAATCTCCACCAGCTCCCCGCGCGAAACGATGACCTCTCCGCCCTCGGCCAGCGTGTTGAGCGCCAGCAACACTGCCGCCGCATTGTTGTTCACAACGATCGTAGAAACATCTGCTCGCGTAGAGACAGCCGCCTCGGCTGTCCCGCCTGAGCCTGCCCTGAGCGTGTCGAAGGGGCGAAGCCCGGCGGCCCGTGCAACCGCGCCCTCGTCTGAAAGCAGCCGGCGAAACAACCGTTCCACATGAACATCCCTCTTCCCGCGCTCTCCGGTCTCCAGCTCGAACTCCAGATTCGAATAGACCGCCGAAGTCTCGCGAACACGCTCGATCGCCGCGGCCCCCAGCGGAGCGCGCCCCAGATTGGTATGCAGGATGACTCCGGTAGCGTTGATCACCGCGCACAACGAGTAGCCGAGCATCCTGCGCAGTTGCTGTTCGATCGCACCCGGCACTCCCGCCAGTGCCACATCCAGCGACTGCTCGTCGAGCAGCCCGGAAGCAATTTCCTCGCGCAGCCTGCCTACCACCGCCCGCGCCGCATCCGTCACCGTGGCAGACCCGGAACTGGCCGCAAGCTCGGCTACAGCCGCCGTCCGCAGAAGTTCGTCCACCGACGGCAACCGGCGAAAAAGTTCCGATTTTGCAGCACTCTTCACGGCGAGATTATCCCATGAAATACAGCGAAGACCCTGCCCCCGTGAACCTCGGCCAGCGTGATCTACAACGTGTGCATGTACGCCAGCAAATCCTGAGTATCCTGCTGGCTTAGCGTTTGGCTGTAACCCGGCATCGCGTTACGCCCCACGCGAATGATGTCGGTGACCCGCTCGTCGTTTGCCGGCAGCCCGCTGAGCGAGAGGTACTGGTGTTTGAAAACCCCTTGCAGTCCCGGCCCTTTCTTGCCGCGGGTGGAATAAGGCTCATGACAGCGGTCGCAGTAGGAGTCATAGATTTTTCGTCCAGCGATCTGCTGCGGATTGAGTCCAAGTTCCGCATCCGACTTGCGGCGCTGCACGTCGCATGCAGCGAACATGACCAGGCTCAACGACCAGACCAGCGCCGCAAACATCCGCCGCCATCCTGAGCGGTGAAGATTTCTCCAGCGACCACCAAGGGCCACGTTTACCTGTTGCATGACTCGTTGCTTCTCCCCAGCCAAATATGCGTCCTCGACTTCGGCCTTACAATAATAGAAGAAAGCCATGACTGTTGCCGTGAAGCGAATTTACGTGCCACCGTCGCGCGCGGATGGAGCGCGCGTGCTAGTCGATCGTCTCTGGCCCCGAGGCCTGACCAAAGCCGACGCCGCCCTCCACGCATGGCTGCGTAATCTCGCGCCCTCTGACGCGCTGCGCAAGTGGTACCATTCCCAGCCCGATCAATGGCAAAGTTTTCGCAGAAAATATTTGAAGGAACTTTCGCATCCCGAAGCTGAGTCTGAATTACACCAGCTTTACACGTTGGTGCACAAAAGGAAGCGCCTCACCCTACTTTTCGCCTCGAAGAACGAGAAGCGTAACAACGCGGTTGTGTTGAAGGACTTGTTGGACGGCATGCGAAAGCCTCCCACCGGCACCGGCCCCGTCAAGTCTCAAGCGGCGCGAAAGCGAGCCGCCGCCAGAGCCGGCTAACCCCCGCGATCTCTGCCGAATTTCGGTAGTGGTGCAGTTTGATTGTCATCCTGAGCAAGCGTTCTTTGCGCAGCGAAGGATCTGGGCGAGCCGCGCGAAGGGTCGCGTTCTTTGCGGCCCGCTAATCGCGCGTTGGGCGCGCTTCCTTACCAAACTGCACCACTACCGGAATTTCTCAGCGCCTTCTGCGATCGAAGGTCTAAGCCTCAGCCGCAACCGACCCGACGCCCCGCTCATTTAGAATCGTCTCCGGATGCGGACCGTCTTTCACTGGAACGTAGGCTCCCGCGCGCTCGAACTCGGCAAGCGCACCCTGATCATGGGCATCGTCAACGTAACGCCCGATTCCTTCTCCGACGGCGGCGCCTATCAGGATCGTGACCAGGCCGTTCAACATGGAGAGAATCTCCTCGCCGAGGGCGCCGACATCCTCGACATTGGCGGAGAATCCACCCGCCCGGGAGCGCCGGTCGAGGTGCTCTCCCCGCAACTCGCGCAGCCGGAAAAGAATTCGCCTCAGAGTCCCAGGCTCGCCGTCACCGCCGAAGAAGAACTAAAGCGCGTTCTTCCCGTGATCGCGGAACTCAAGAAGCGGTACCCCACCGCCGTCCTCTCCATTGACACTTACAAGGCTGGCGTTGCCCGTGCCGCCATCAACGCCGGTGCCGAGATCGTCAACGACGTCAGCGGCTTTCGCTGGGATCCGCTAATGGCAAAGACGGTCGCCGAACTAAAATGCGGCGCAGTCCTGATGCACATGCGCGGACGCCCCGAAGAGTGGCGCACCCTGCCGCCGCCCGGCGACGTCGTCCTGCTGGTCAAGCGCGAACTCAAGCAGTGGGCCGAAGCCGCCGTGGTTTCCGGCGTCCGCCGCGAACGCATCGTGCTCGACCCCGGCTTCGGTTTCGGCAAGAGTTTTGATGAGAACTATCCCTTGTTGTCGCGCTTCCACGAATTGCAGGCGGCAGGATTTCCTCTCCTGGTCGGCACCTCGCGAAAATCCTTCATCGGACGCACTCTCGCGAAAGACGGCAAGGATGCCCCGCCCCAGGATCGTCTGTACGGAACCCTCGCCACCCAGACGGCGCTGATCCTGAAGGGAGCCCACATTCTGCGGACGCACGACG
This sequence comes from Terriglobia bacterium, assembly GCA_020073465.1. Lineage (GTDB taxonomy): Bacteria > Acidobacteriota > Terriglobia > Terriglobales > Acidobacteriaceae > Sulfotelmatobacter. The sequence continues at coordinate 26,658 of JAIQFC010000026.1, read as the reverse complement.
TGAAGCCAGCCGTCGAAGCAGCCCGCGTCGCCGACGCCATTCTGCTGGCGCGGTGAAGGATATGTCCAATTTTCAGTTAAGAGCGGATGCTAATTGTTGCGACCACAAAACAAGCGATCTGCGGGTCATTCATGAAATCTTAGGGCGGCGGTAAACTGAACGGCCAAGGAGCAGAATGCGATGTCCTCGATAAGCGCAGAGCAGAGTTCGGGCCAGATTGATGTCCGCTCTCGGCCGGACATGGCGGCGTTGCTCGGAATTGCAGCCGTGGTCGTGTTCGTCCACGTGCTTACGAACAATCGCTATGGCTTCCATCGCGATGAGCTCCAGTTTCTGAGCGATGCTCGGCATCTTGATTGGGGTTTCGTGTCGTATCCGCCGGTGACGCCTTTTCTCGAGCGGATTGGCCTTGGAATATTCGGCGTTTCGCTGGTCGGCCTGCGACTCTTCTCGGTCATCGCGCAGGCCTCCGCCGTTTTCGTTACCGGGTTGATGGCGAGTGAGCTGGGCGGCGGACGGACGGCCCAGGTTGCAGCGGCTCTCGCGGTCGCGCTCTCGCCCCTGCCTCTGTTCGAGGCGACGGAATTCCAATACTCAACCTTCGATTATCTGTGGTGGGTATTGACTGCGTACTTCGTGATTCGCCTGCTCAAGACGGAAAACCCGCGGTGGTGTCTGGCGATTGGCGCGACCGTGGGCATTGGCCTGATGACCAAGTACACGATGCTCTTTCTTGTGGCTGGGATCCTGGGCGGATTTTTTCTAACCCGAGCACGCCGTTTCCTCGGAAGCTGGTGGTTCTGGGGCGGGATCGCGTTGGCACTGCTGATTTGCCTGCCGAATCTTGTCTGGCAGATGCGCCACGGATTCATTTCACTCCACTTCCTCAGGCATATTCACGCCCGCGACGTAGGCGAGGGGCGGGCGAACGGATTTTTGCGCGATCAGTTCGTCATCTGCGCCAATCGGTTTGCGGCGCCACTGTGGATTGCTGGCTTGCTGTTCCTTTTACGCAACCAGCGATTTCGTGTGCTGGCGTGGATGTACTTGATCCCCCTGACCCTCTTCGCCCTTTCGAAGGGACGCGGCTACTACATGGCAGCGGCGTATCCGATGTTGATAGCGACGGGCGCAGCCGTGTGCGAACGTTGGGTTACGTCACTGCCGCGACGGTGGCGATGGACCGTGGAGACCGCGTACTTCACGGTGCTCGTGGCGTGGGGGCTGTACATCTGCACAGTAATCTTGCCGCTCGCGTCCAGCGGTCCGCTCAGGGATTTTGCCCTCAACAACAACGGTGATCTCCGCGAGGAGATTGGCTGGAACGAACTCGTCAAGACGGTCGCTGGCATTCGCGATTCCCTGCCTCCGGAGCAGCAAGCGAGTGTCGGAGTGTTGGCGGGGAATTACGGCGAGACCGGCGCAATCGAGATCCTGGGCCCGGCCTACCACCTGCCCGCTCCTATCAGCATGACCAACTCGGCGTGGTTCCGGAAATACCCCTCGCCGCCTCCTTCGACGCTGATCGTGCTCGGCTTCTCGCGCGAATCTGCGGAGAAAGCATTTACGTCGTGTCGACTGGCCGGACATAACGGCAATCCTTATGGCGTTAAGAACGAGGAAAGCGAGGACCATCCCGACATCTTTGTGTGCGGTGGCCCGCGCAAACCCTGGCCTGAGTTCTGGGAGGACTACCAGTCCTTTGGTTGAGGCCAGACGGTCGTGCCTGACATGGGAACCTAGAACGCCCTGCTGGAATCCAGCAGAATCGTGACCGGCCCCTCATTCACCGATTCTACGGTCATCATTTCCCGGAAGCGCCCAGTTTCACAGCGGAGTCCCAGTGCGCGAACACGCTGCACGAAAATTTCGTACAACTCCCGCGCTTTTTCCGGCGCCGCAGCCGCGTCAAACGACGGCCTTTTGCCCCGCCTCACATCCCCGTACAGCGTGAACTGCGAAACCGCCAGCACGCTCCCGCCGACATCCTGCACGCTGCGATTCATCTTCCCCTGGTCATCTTCAAATATTCGCAACCCTGAGATTTTCTCCGCCAGGTAAGCGGCATCGGCCTCAGTATCTGCCTGCCCCACGCCCAGCAGAACCAGCAGTCCCAAGCCAATCTCGCCCGTGATCTCTCCATCAACCGTGACTTTCGCTCGGCTGACCCGCTGGACGACCGCTCGCACGGATTCAAGCTCCTATTCAGGTGAACGGCGAGCCACCATCCGCCCCGTTTGACCCCGGCAACATCCAGCCGTTAGGATTCAAGAGTGCGACTCAAAGTCGCCCGATGTCCCGTCCGGTGCATCAGGCCCCTTTCTTTACAGCAATTCACCCGGACCATTAGACTACACGTTTGCGTTTTCTGGGCGTAGCAACGCGTGATAGCCGGCGAGGGTCGCGCACCAAACGCCGCAGGACACAGGAGCTCAAACCAATTTCGTACCGCGGAATCCGAATTCAAATCTAATTAGGGCAAGCGAGGAAAAAATGGCAGCCGTAGACGACAAGGTAAAGCAGATCATCGTGGAACAGTTGGGAGTGGATGAAGGCGAAGTCACGTCCAGCGCCTCCTTCGTCGACGATCTGGGCGCGGATTCACTGGACACCGTCGAACTCGTCATGGCCTTCGAAGAAGCTTTCGATATCGAGATTCCCGACGAGGATGCCGAAAAGATCCGTACCGTGCAGGACGCCGTAGACTACATCGGCAAGCACGCGAAAGCGGGGAAGTAAAAGTTGGGACGCAGGGTCGTAGTCACAGGCCTCGGCCTGATCTGTGGCGTGGGCAATTCCACCGAACAGGTGTGGAAGGCCCTGCTTGCCGGTGAAAGCGGCGTCAAGCGCATCCATGGCTTTGATGCCAGCAAGTTCGCCTGCCAGATTGCCGCCGAGGTCCGGAACTTCGACCCGCTGAACTTCATTGAGAGAAAAGAGCTGAAGAAGATGGCGCGTTTCATCCACCTGGCCATTGCAGCCTCGGATGAAGCGATGCGGATGTCCGGCCTGAAGATCACTCCTGAGAACGACGAGCGCGTCGGAGTCCACATCGGATCCGGCATAGGCGGTTTCGACATCATCGAGCGCGAACACGCAAACCTGGTTGAAGGCGGCCCACGCAAGATCTCACCCTTCTTCATCCCCGCCGCCATCATCAATCTTGCCGCCGGGCAGGTCTCCATGCGCTATGGCGCCAAGGGACCGAACGAAGCTACCGCCACCGCCTGCACCACCAGCGCCCACTCGATCGGCGATTCCTTCCGCATCATCCAGCACAATGATGCCGACGTCATGATCGCCGGAGGCTCCGAAGCCGCCATCACTCCCATGGGCGTCGGCGGATTCGCTGCCATGCGCGCCCTCTCCACCCGCAACGACGCTCCCGAAAAAGCCAGCCGGCCTTGGGACAGAGATCGCGACGGTTTCGTCATTGGCGAAGGCGCGGGCATCATGATCCTCGAAGAACTCGAATACGCCCGCAAGCGCGGCGCCCGCATCCTCGCCGAGATCGCCGGCTACGGCATGTCCGGCGACGCCTATCACATGACTCAGCCCGCTCCCGAACACGAGGGCGGCTTCCGCGTGATGCGCAACGCCGTCCGCGATGCCGGTGTCACTCCCGATGTGGTCGGATACGTAAACGCCCACGGCACCTCAACTCCGATCGGCGACACCCTCGAAGCTCATGCCATCCGCAACTTCTTCGGCGACCGCAAGATCGCCGTCAGCTCCACCAAGTCGATGACGGGCCATCTTCTCGGCGGAGCCGGAGGTCTCGAAGCCGGCATCACCGTCCTCGCCCTCCGCGACCAGATCCTGCCTCCAACCATCAATCTGGAAAACCAGGATCCCGGCACCGGATCGATGGATTTCATCCCCAACCAGGCCCGCAAGGCGGAGGTCGAATACGCCATGTCCAACTCCTTCGGCTTCGGCGGCACCAATGGCGCGCTGCTCTTTCGTCGCTGGACCGAATAGGCCGACCAGTTGGGAATCCCTCTGACCTGAAACACTGCACGGTCCTAGCCGAAAGGACGCAGCTTCTTAATCTAGGGGGTTTGAAAGGGCGCGGCTTCCAGCCGCGCCGTCACCGCACCTGACGAGAGAGGGCTTTCAGCCCCTGAGGGCCGTGGTTGGTTGCTCCCCGCAAACTCTTCAATCCTAGGCACATCCGCGATTGTCCCCCGCCGGTCCATTCCGGGGTAATGTCCCTTTCCTACATTCCTCGTTGGTCCTTTGTGCCTTTCCATCTCGCGCAACCCGCGCCAGAATGGGTTTCAGGACAAGACAGTCGTCCCCTCGACATGGAAAAATCCTTCGCGTCCGCTCTCGCTCCCATCCCTCCCCGGAAGGCTGCCGCCCGCACCGCGCTGGTCGACTTGCACGAGTCCTCTCGCGCCCTGCTCGCCGAATGCTTCCGCCAGTTCAACATCGAAACTGTCGTCATGTCTTCCAATGCTGCCGAACGCATGCGCAACGAAAAATTCGAAGCCTGCGTCCTGCACCTCAGCAACGGCGCTGAAGACGTGATGGACTCCGCGCGTACTTCCCGCTCCAACAGCCGATGCGTCATCTATGGGGTTGGAGGCAATGCGCAGGAAGCCATGCGCTACTCGAAATACGGAATCAACGCCATGTTCCACGAGCCTCTGGAGCGGTCTGCAGCCCTGAAGCTCGTGCGCGCCACTCAGATGCTCGTGCTGCACGAATTTCGTCGCTATGCGCGCATTCCGATCATGACCGAGGTTGCGGTAACCAAGTCAGACCGTCACCGCTTCAACGCCAGCAGTCTTGAGGTGAGCTCTGGCGGAATGTCCCTGACGAGCGCGGAAGATCTGGCCGCGGGTGCGAATGTCGAGGTTTCCTTCGCCCTGCTGACCCTTCCTCGCGTTCACGTCAAGGGCGCCGTCACCTGGCGCAAGGGCAAGTCCTTCGGCATCCGCTTCGACGCCACCGACGAACGCCGCCTGAGACTCAAACACTGGATCGACGGCTACCTCGAAAGCTAGGACGTGTGGGTCGGACACTCCTGTCCGACAAGTGCTGGAATCAAAACAATTGCGGGTGCCCCGTCCTTGCCTCTCCGTTCTTTGGAGAGACAGGGCGGGGATTTCGTGTCGTTGACATTACAATGACCACGTGCCCGAAGTGCCTACGCACGAAGCGCCTGCCCCTCTGTCGGCCACATCTCGCCCCCGCCACTTCACCCTCCGCCAGCGAATCTCTCTTCGCCTGATCATCTGGGCCGGATACTGGCTCATCCGCCTGATCGGTCCCACGCTCCGCATCGCAGTTTCGCTCGAGGACGGCGCCCCCGAAGGCCCCGGCGTTCGTCCCGTAGTGGCCTCCTTCTGGCATAACTGCATCATCCCCGCCACCTGGGTCTGCCGCAACTACCGCATCCACGTAATGAACAGCACCAGCTACGACGGCGAATACATCGCCCGCATCATCCGCAGATTCGGTTTCGTCCCCGTGCGCGGATCGAGCAGCCGCCACGCTGTCCGCGCCCTGCTCGGCCTGCGTCGCGCTCTCGACGACGGCTGGACTGTCGCCTTCACCATCGACGGCCCCCGCGGCCCCCGCTACAAGGTGAAGCCCGGCCCCGTAGCGTTGGCGCGCTCCTCCGGCGTGCCGCTCGCCATGTTCCACCTCGCCGTAGACAAGGCTTGGATCCTCAACTCCTGGGATCGCCTGATGATCCCCAAACCTTTCTCCCGGGTCCTGATGCGGATCGGAAAACTGATCCACGTCCCTCTTGACGCGACCGATGAAGACCTCCAGCGCCACACCGCCGAGTTGCAGTCATCACTGGACCGAGTCCGTGACTTCGCCGAAAGCAGTGTCCACAAAGCCGGCACCCCCGAATTCCCGTATTACAAACGCGAGGCGTAAACCACCACGATCCATGTAGGGACAGCCGCCCTCGGCTGTCTCTACCCCGGATGGAAGTGTAGGTTAGAATGTGTCCGCCACCACGACGCCGGCGTCATGCTGAGCGCAGCCGTTCTTCAGGCGGAGCGAAGCATCTCGCGCGCGCCCGCACAGATGATCAGGCAGTAGACTCGTCCCGTTTGACTTCCACCACTCTCCCTCTGTAAATTCCTCTCCACGGCTTTTTCGTTCTTTCCAATCCTTCGGACTGCGCGTCTTTGCCTCTCGGCAAAGACTGGGAAGCGGGTGCAACTCCCGCGCTGCCGCGCAACTGTAAGCGAGGACACCGCAGCCGGCCACTAGGAAATATTCTGGGAAGGCCGCCTGCCGAATCTGGATGTCGTACACATCCTTACTCGCAAGCCAGGAGACCGGCGCAATCCGTCCACCGCAACCCCTTTCGCGTGAAAAGGAGGATGGTTATGCGCGTACTCCGCGCCGTATTCGCTTTCTTGGCTGTTGTCTCTGCCGCATTCGCCGCCGACCTCAAAATCAAAGTCGTAGACCCCCAATCCGCTGCCGTATCCGGCGCCGAAGTGTCTTTAATCCCGGAAAAATCCGGTGGCTCCCTGCAGGTTGCTCCCACCGCAGGCGATGGATCCGTTCTGTTTGCCGGCATTGCAGACGGCGAGTATCAAATTCAGGTCCTTGCCCCCGGATTCGCGCCTCAAACCACACGCGTCACCACTCCCCGCTCCGGCCTCCTAACCGTCCAACTCCATCTGGCGGCCGCCACTGAGACCGTCGTAGTCACCGCTACGCGCACACCGATCCCAGCCGCCGAGTCAGGAGCCAGCGTCTCCTTGCTCGATGCAGCACAACTCCAGGCCATGCAGCCCGTCGACGCCGCCGACGCGCTCCGCTTCCTGCCAGGGGCCGTCGTAGATTCCTCGGGACAACGCGGTGGCCTGGGTTCGTTGTTCGTCCGCGGTGGAGATTCTCGTTACAACAAAATGCTGATCGACAATGTGCCTGTCAACGATTCCGGCGGCACCATGGACTTCGGCGTCGTCCCCCTGGCAGAAACCTCGCGCATCGAGTTTTCCCGCGGGGCTCAGAGCACTCTCTACGGCTCCGACGCAATGACCAGCGTGGTCCAGACGTTCAGCACGACAGGCAGCACGCGCACTCCTGAACTCCGCTTTGGCGCTGACGGCGGAAACCTCGACACCGCCCACGGCTTTGCAAGCGTCTCAGGCGCACGCGGCCGCTGGGATTACAACTTCTTCGGCGACCAGTTCAACACCTCCGGCAAAGGCCCTAACGATGACTATTCCAACTCATCGCAAGGCGCCAACGTCGGCTTGCAGCTCAGCCCCAGCGCGTTAATCCGTGTCCGCGCTCGCCACTACAACAGCCACACCGGCGTCCAGGGTGAGTGGGACTTCAACGGCCAGCCCTTACTTCCACCCGACTCCGATCAACAGGCGCGCACCAACGACCTTCTGGGAAGCACTGAATTAATCCTGAGCGGTCCCTCCGGCTGGCAGCATCGCCTGACCGGCTTTGAATACAACCACCGACGGCTGAACGAAGACACTGTCCCCGAACGCGGCTGCGACCTCGTGAACTTCACTACTTTCGTCGATTGTCCCTTCCACACCGTCGATCACTTCAACCGCGCCGGATTCGATTATCAGGGCGACCTGGCCGAGCGTACCTGGGCCCACACCACCGTAGGTTATGAATTCGAGGACGAAAACGCTTTCGTGGGCGACACTAACTTTCCGCCTGTGACCCACGGTCTGCGCCTCAATCACGCGGCCTACGCGCAGCAGGTTTTGCAACTGCATCGCTTGTCCGCCGTGGCTGGCGGCCGCTTCGTGCACAACGCAACCTTCGGCAACAAGTTCGTACCCAGGGTGGCGCTGACCTATCTGGCTTTGCGGGGCGGCCAATTCTTTTCCGGCACTCGCCTGCGTTTTTCTTATGCCACCGGAATCAAGGAGGCACGCTTCGAGGAAGCATATGCCAGGGGACCGGGAATCGTTCCCAACCCCAATCTGAAAGCGGAAGAGAACCGCGCCTTCGAAGCCGGATTGGAGCAATCACTGCTGTTGGGCAAGTACACCCTTTCCGCCGTCTACTTCAACAACCAGTTCCGCAACCAGATTGACTTTGCCATCGTCGACCAGAAGACTTTCACCGGCGAATACGAAAACATCAACAAGTCGTTCGCGCACGGGGCGGAAGTGGAACTGCACGGTCGCCCTTTCTCCCACCTGTCGTTCGACGCCGCCTACAACTACACGTCTACACAAATCCTCGAGCAGCCCTTCGCCTTCGACGCGCTGCACGAGCCCGGACAACCTCTCCTCCGCCGTCCCAAGCACTCCGGTAGCCTGCTGTTCACCTACCTGGGCAGCCGCTGGGGAGCGAATCTGGGCGGCAGCTTTGTCGGACGCCGGGCGGATTCCGATTTCTTTGTCCTGCCATTCCCCGGTGTCGACCACGCCGCCGGCTACGCCCGAGTCGATCTCGGCGGCTGGTACGCCATTCACTCCCGCGTCACCGCCTATCTGAACCTCGAAAATGCCCTCGACCACAGCTACAACGAGGTCGTAGGTTACCCAGCCCTGCCCGTCAACTTCCGCGCCGGACTTCGCTTCCGCATTGGAGGAGAGTAACCGCACATATGGCCATGTGGCGCGGACCTGCCCTGAGCGACAGTCGAAGGGGCCTCGCCCGCGCTTCTCCGGACGCCCTGTCATTTGCCTGAGAAACGCACCGATTCGAGCGTCGCTTCCCACTGAGACCGTCGGCAAAGCCTGAGAAGCTAACGGTCTAGGAAGAAAAATCCCGACTTCACATGCCTCCGCACTCCACTATTACTGACCTGGTTCGCATCCCGCCGTGCCGTCCTCACCTTCAATAGGTCCCACTTTCACGAACCGAGCCTTCCAACTTTGCCCTATAGCAGGCCCTGACCAGTCACTCCGTCCCACCCACTAACTAGCTGGATTCTTATTCAACCTGGTTCGCGGTGCGCCTCTGGATAGCGCAAAAACAAGAAAGGGCAGCCCTCAGGCTGCCCCTTGAAACCGTGACGAAATTACCTGCTCTATTTCCCCGCACCCGCCGCAGCTGCAGTCGGCACTGTCCCGGCAATCTTCATCGCTTCAATCCGGGCCAGCACATGCTCCGTGTCAGCCCCGGTGTCCGTGCACCCGTCCACATAGGGATGCCGGCTCCCATCCGCATGCAGCACAAGCACGCTGGTCGCCGCATTCGCCTTTTTCACCATATACGGCAGGTGATGCCGATCATTCCGGCTCAAGGTCGGCCCCAACACCACCAGGTCAAAGGTCCCCTTGTCCAGAGCCTCCTGCACCGCCTTGCGCCCCAGAGCCTGCTGCACCGCATGTCCGGCTTTTTCAATAGAAGCCGCTTGTGGTGCCAGCACTTCCGCATCCCCTTCGCTATAAAGAATCTTCAGTTTCCCAGCTCTAGCCATCGGTCCCGTCCTCGCTCGGTACTCGGAACTAGTTACCCGGTACCCAGACTCACGGTAGCAACCGCCCCCGCCGCTGAGAACGTCACCGAAGACCAGCATCGAACGGCACTCAAGCCCTCATCACCACTCGGAAACGTGGCCTGCTTCGCTCTAATCCAGGGCCAACCTCACAATCCCCTTTCCCTTTGCGTCCTACAGCGCTACACTTTTTTCTCGGAGGGATTGCGCCATGTCCCCTATCGTCTCCCGAGCAGTACTCATATCGATTTTGTTGACTCCATTCCTGGTCGCACAGTCGGCCGAGCAACCTTCATCCACCACCACCTGCAACTTGGACGACGGTCGCCAAGTCTACATTCGCTACAACCCCGTCGCATCGAACAAAGAAAAAATCTCGAATGGCAAGCCCTGGACTCCCGGTGGCGCTCCAATGACTCTGTTTACCGAAGCCCAACTCAGTCTGGGCACCTCCATGATCCCGATCGGCGCCTACACCGTCTACCCCATTCCCGGCAAGGATCACTGGACTCTGGCCGTGAACAAGAATGTCAGCACCGGCGCGATCTACGACGAGAAGCAAGACTTGGCCCGCGCTCCCATGGAGACCGCGCAAATCCCGCAGCCCTCGGACGCGCTCGAAGTCGCCTTCGCCCACGTAGGCCCCAGGTGCACGCTCCGGATTTATTTCGGAAAGAGCGCCTCCTTCGCCGACTTCACCGCGAAGTGACGCCGTTCAGCGGGCGTGACCCTGAGCGAAGCCGAAGGGGCGAGCCCGCTGGCGTCATCCTGAGCGCAGCCGCCTTTCAGGCGGAGCGAAGGATCTGGCGCGGGCCATCACGAATTCTAGACACCACTGTAGTTCGCGTTTCGTGGCCGCCCTCCAATTTCGCAACAGAAGTTCACGACTCAGGAGCGAATCCTTTCTGATGAAAACTCAAAACCGTAATCGCATTCTCGTCGCCTGTCTGTTGCTTACAACCGCGTCGCTCTTCGCCCAGGATCTCCCCCTCGCGAAGCCCGAATCCGTCGGCCTCTCCTCCGACCGCCTGGAGCGTATCGCCGCAACCGTCCAGCGCAACATCGACGACAAACGAATCGCCGGTGCCGTCACCCTCGTCTCCCGCCGCGGAAAAGTAGTCTGGTTCAAACCCCAAGGCATGATGGATCGCGAAGCCGCCAAGCCCATGCGCCCCGACGCCATGTTCCGCATCTGCTCCATGACCAAGCCCATCACCAGCGTCGCGGTCATGATGTTGTATGAAGAGGGGCACTTCATGCTTGAAGACCCGGTCTCGAAATATCTCCCCGAATTGAAGAATCCCAAAGTGCTGGTGAAACCCGCGAGCGGTGAGCCTTACTCGATCCCCGCCACGCACGAGATCACTATCCGCGATCTCCTCCGCCACTCCTCCGGACTCACCTATCACTGGAATCCCGACCTCGGTCCCCTGTACAACAAGGCCAACGTCGCCCATGGCCTGCTCCCCTACGATGGCACGATCGAAGACAGCGTCAAGCGCCTCGCCACTGTTCCGCTGCTCTTCAATCCGGGTGACCGCTGGGAATACAGTCTCGGCGTCGACGTTCTCGGACGCCTCGTCGAAGTCGTCTCCGGCAAGCCCCTCGACGAATTTTTTCGCACCCGCATCTTCGAACCGCTCGGGATGAAGGACACCTACTTCTACCCGCCCGACAGCAAACTCGACCGCCTCGCCACGGCCTACACGTATTACGCCGACAAAGGCCTCAACCGTTTCCCTGACACACCCATCACAGAAGAAAACACCACCTACTCCGCCGACTATCCCTATCGCGGCCCCAAGAAGCTTTTCTCAGGTGGCGCTGGCCTGGTCTCCACCGCCGCCGATTACCTGCGCTTCTGCCAGATGATGCTCGACGGCGGCAAAGCCGGCACCACCCGCCTGATCAGCCGCAAGTCGGTAGAGTTGATGACGCAGGATCAACTGGGAAAGATAGGCACAGACCAGGGCTTCGGATTAGGCTTCGGCGTCTACGGCGTGAAAGCCCCGCTCTCCGAACTCGGCTCGCCCGGAGAATTCGCCTGGGGAGGTTTCTTCTACACCGCATTCACCATCGACCCCAAGGAGCAGATGATCGTCATCTTCATGGCCCAACTTCATCCCACAGGAGACTTGACCCTGGACCGCCAGGTCCACACGCTGGCCTATCAGGCAATCAACGACTGAGTATGTCGATGCGGTGCTCCAACTGAAGGACTGTCATTCTGAGCGGAGCCAAACGATTCGCGAAGCGGATCGCTTGGCGCAGTCGAAGAATCCCTACCACTCGATACGCTGGGGGTCCAGAGAGGAGTTAATCACAAAAATTGCTTTTGGGTGGCGCAGGGCTTCAAGCGCTGTGATAAAAAAGCTTATCGTGACAATAGGGCTTTAGCCCCAGCGGTCATGCAACACAGACCGCTAATCGATGATTCTGATCACTTGGATCACGAACCACATTTCCTGCGACAATCTTTCTATGCGCTCCCTGCTGATCACCCTCCTCACCACCTATGCCCTCGCCCAATCCCCGCCACGAATCCTGATTTCCCATACCACCGAAAGCCTCCGCGGCGTCAGCGCCGTTTCCAAACAAGTCGCCTGGGCCTCCGGCACCCACGGCACGTATCTCCACACCACCGACGGCAACGCCTGGCAACCCGCCCAGGTCCCCGGTGCCGAGTCTCTCGATTTCCGCGCCGTCGTTGCCTTCTCCGCCGATGAAGCCTTCCTCATGTCCGCTGGTCCCGGCGACCAGTCCCGCATCTACCACACCACCGACGCCGGCGAGCACTGGCAACTCCAATTCACCAACACCAATCCCAAAGGTTTCTTCGATTCGATGGCTTTCTGGGACGGAACCCACGGCATCGTCCTCGGCGACCCCATCCCCGACGAATCCGGCGATCTGAAATTCGAACTCCTCCTCACCGACGACGGCCAGACCTGGCACCACCTTCCCCCCGCCAATCTGCCACCCGCAATCGAAGGAGAAGGCGCCTTCGCCGCCAGCAACACTTGCATCGCAATCCTGCCAGCATCATTGACATCGGGAAACACCCCTCGATCCCAGAAAGCCTCTCACTCCAATGTCATCCCGAACGCGCGCCAGCGCGAGCGGGACCTTACGTCCGCCAGTGGCGTTGATGCTGCCGACCGGATCGCCCAACGGCATGCGCTATCGGGAAAGAGCGGCGCTTCAGCGCCGCGTAATCCGTCCCAGAAACAGAGGCCTTCAGCTCCCGACCCCAACATCTGGTTCGCCACCGGAGGCAAAGCAGCCCGCGTCTTCCACTCCCCCGACCGCGGCAAGACCTGGCAAGTCGCCGACACTCCCGTCCTCCACGGCCCCGATTCCGCCGGAATCTTCTCCATCGCCTTCCGCGACACGACGCACGGCGTCATCGCTGGAGGTGACTACAAAAACCCCAACCAGGACGGCCCCAACCTAGCCTTCAGCGAAGACGGCGGCAGAACCTGGACACTTTCCAAGATCCACCCCCAGGCCTACTTCTCTGCCGTAGCCTACGACCGCGGACCCAGAAACCAAGCCACCGTCAAAGACCGCGTTTTCATTGTCGGCCAGGATTTCATCTTCGACTTCCGCCCTCCCGCCCACCCCACCCGCATCGGTCCGAAAAAGAAGCCGGACACAAAATTCAACGCCCTCAGCCCCTACCCCCAAGGCGGAGCCCTGATCGTCGGCCCCAAAGGCACAATCGCCGCCACTCCGTAGTAACGGACCACGTAGCGACAGCCGCCTCGGCTGTCCCGGCTCGGGCGAAGCCCAGCCATTTTGAGCCCCGGTCTCGTAGAGGAACCTCTGACAATGGCCCTCCACTTCAGTGTTAGGTCGTATCCGCATTGAGCCGCGAAGCGGCGTAAGAATGCAGCCCACGGCGCAAGCCGTGGGTAACGGCAGAGGGAAGAGCCAGCCCCCGAAAGGGGCGAAAGAAACACGCTGTAGTTGATTCCTCTCGTTCACTAAACCCCATCAGACTGCCCAGCAGGTGACCAAAGTTCCATCCCCGCCTAGTCCTTCCTGTCCTTTTCATCCCCGCCATCTTCAACGAAGATCAGGAGGAACTTTGCATCTCCCCCAGACTGAGACTCTTGTGAAAAACCTGCCCTTTGCCCTCGTGCTTGCCGCGGCTCTCGCATCCGCGCAAACTCAAACCTCCGTTCCCGCATCGACGACCACAAGCACGACCACCGTCTCGCGTACCACCAAGGCCGTCCACTACCGCCTGCAGGGCGGACAGACCAAAGTCGACTTTCAGGGAACCGATCTGCTCCAGCGCGCCACTGGCGAAGCTAAGGTCGAAGGCAAGAAGACCAACTTCCAGATCGAAGTCAAATTCCAGAACCTCGAAGACGCCACCAAGTTTGGCCTCGAATATCTGACCTACGTCCTCTGGGCCGTCAGCCCGCAAGGACGTCCCGTGAACCTCGGTGAAGTCTCGATCGATCACGGCAACGCGCACCTCAAGGCCTTCACTGACCTGCAAACCTTTGGCATGATCGTCACCGCCGAGCCCTACTTCGCCGTGACCCAACCCGGCAACATGGTCGTAATGGAAAGCGCGCCCACCATGAGCACCGGAACGGAAAATATTGAAGCCCGATACGAACTAGTCACTCGCGGCACCTACTCCTCGACCAACACGCACATTCAAGACGCCATCTTTGGCATCGACAGCAAGACCCCGCTTCAACTCTTCGAAGCCCGCAATGCACTGCGCATTGCGCACATCGCCTCTGCGGATAAGTACGCAGCCCCGATCATCGCCAAAGCCAGCCAGCAATTGATGCACGCCGAGGAGGCGTATCGCCAGAAGCAGAACCGGGCCGCGGTCGAAGCCGCCGCGAAGGAAGCCACCCAGACTGCCGAAGAAGCCCGCGTCATGTCCGTGAAACAGAAGGCGGAGGAGGAAGCGCAAGCCGAAGCCAAGGCTCGCGAAGCCAAAGCCCGCGCCGACGCTGAAGCGGAAGCCAAGCGCCGTGCCGATGCGGAAGCTGCCCGCGCCCAGGCCGAGCAGGCTCGCGCCCAGGCAGAACAAGCCAAAGCCGAAGCCGAGCGCATGAAGCAGGAAGCTCAAGCCGCTGCCCAGCAAGCCGCGGCAGCCGCACAAGAAGCCGCGCGTCAGAAGGCCGAAGCCGAAAAAGCGAAAGCGGACGCCATCGCGCAACAGCAAGTCTTGGCTGCCGAAACCGACAAGGCCCGCGCCGCCGCCGCCCAATCCGAAAGCCTTCGCCAACAGGCAGAAAACGAAAAGCAGGAACTCCGCGCCCGTCTCCTGCAGCAGCTCAACACGATTCTTGCCACGCGCGACTCCGCCCGCGGCCTGATCGCCAACATGTCCGACGTTTTGTTCCGCAGCGGTAGCTTCGAACTTCTTCCCGGAGCCCGCGAGCGTCTCGCCAAGGTTTCCGGCATCGTGCTGGCCTATCCTAGCCTGCGCGTGCAAATCGAGGGACACACCGACAGCGTTGGCAGCGATGAATACAACCAGCAACTCTCCGAGCACCGCGCTCAGGCTGTGCGCGACTATTTCGTGCAGCAGGGAATCAACCAGTCCGCCATCGAGGCCCGCGGCTTCGGCAAGACCGAGCCCATCGCCTCCAACGAGACTCCCGAGGGCCGCCAGCAGAACCGCCGCGTCGAGCTGGTCCTGAGCGGCGATGCCATCGGTACGGTCGAGGAAGCTTCACCCCAAACCGCCACCACAAGCTCTCGCCAGTAAGATCTTCATCGCGTTTGTCATCCTGAGGGCCCGCAGTTTGGGCCCGAAGGACCTATGCAACCGTCGCTGCCGCGGTCTGAACTAACAATTCTTGCAGCATCGCCCTGAGCGCAGCCGTCTTTCAGACGTGTGCGGCGGGCGCCCTCGCCCGCCCTTTCCTTGCACCCATTCCGGATTCTGTTCTATGCTGGCCTTACCTCGGGGTTCTGATTCACACGGAAGCCATGCATCGCCTCACCGCCAGATGGTTGCTGTTCTTCGCGCTCGTGGGCAATTTTGTCCCGGTCGCGCTGGCCCTGAGCGCTGCCCCGTCTCCGCATGCATGCTGCGTGCGCAAGTCCCCGCAAGCTCATCCTTGTCACGGGATGGCAATGACCATGGCCGAGCCCGAGCAGCTCACTCTGCGCAGTACGGGCTGCTGCAGTCACGATTGCTGCCGCGGGGTCACGGTAGGCCGCTCGGCCCAAGCTGAACCGGCTGTCGATGCTGCCTTTGCGCCGGTGATCGACGCCCCTGTCTTCCTTCTGCATTTCGAGTCACCGGCCACACAGATTCCCGAACTCCAGTCCACGCGAGCGCCTCCGCAATCCCCCATCGCCTAACACGATCTGGAAGAACTACTTGCCCTGAATTCGGTCACGTAGCCGCCCTTAATGGTTGCGCGGCCGATCTTGGTCTGGATGCCGCATTCTGGCCTTGATCTGGGTGGCGCGGCGCTTCAGCGCTGCGATACGCACTTCTTCTTCGGGACGGCTTTTTAGCCGCTGCGGTTAAGTCCCCTGCTCTCTACATGGTTTAAAGGATTTCATGCGTCTTTATCACGTTCCACTGCTCTGCGCGCTGCTCGCCCTGGCCGCGACTGCCACAGCCTCAATTTTCGGATCCATCCGCGGCGTAGTCCACGATCCACAACACCGTCCCGTGGAAAAAGCCATGGTGATGCTCCATGCGAAAGCATCCGACTGGGTCGCAACCACCACGACCGATGCCACCGGGCAGTTCGCCTTCAACGCAGTTCCACTGGGAGAGTACACGGTCACCGTGGCCAGTCCCGGGTTCGTGCAAACGGCGCAGGATGTCGTCGTGAAGTCCGGTACGGAGCCCGTGTTGCACTACCAACTCAAGCTCGTGGCGGCGAATGAATCGGTGACGGTATCGGCCGCTCCCGAGACCGCTCCCACCGACTCAGCCACGCCGACAACCCTGGTCAGCCGAACGGACGTGGCCCGTACCCCGGGCGCCACCAGGACCAACAGCCTGGCCATGATCACCGACTACGTTCCCGGCGCATACGTGACCCACGATCAGCTCCACATCCGCGGCGGCCACCAGACCAGCTGGCTGATCGATGGCGTTCCCGTCCCCAACACCAATATCGCCTCCAACATCGGCCCGCAGTTCGATCCCAAGGACATCGATTATCTCGAGGTGAATCGTGGCAGCTACGGCGCCGAGTTCGGCGACCGCACCTATGGTGTGTTCAACGTTGTGCCCCGCAGTGGCTTCGAACGCAACCGTCAGGCCGAACTTGTGATCAGCGCGGGCAACTTCTACCAGACCAATGACTCACTCAGCTTTGGCAGCCACACCGAGCGCTTCGCCTACTACGTCGGCCTGAACGGGAACCGCAGCAATCTCGGCATCGAAACCCCCATTCCGCAGGTCGTACACGATGCCGCCAATGGATACGGAGGCTTCACCTCTCTCATTTTCAATGTCGATCCATCCAACCAGTTGCGGCTGGTAACTTCGTTGCGCAAGGATTACTACCAGGTTCCCTACGACCCGAACTTCAACGATCAGGCCAGTGCAAATTTCGACAGCAGCGGCCTGCGCGATGGCGACCACGAGTCCGATGCCATCCTCAATTTCTCCTGGGTCCACACCTTCAACTCAAAGCTCCTCCTGACGGTTTCGCCCTTTTATCACTACAACGCCGCAAACTATGACAGCGCGCCCAACGACTATCCCACCGCTACCACCGACCACCACGCGTCGGCCTATGCCGGCGGCCAGGTCAGCCTCGCCGCAAACTTTGCCAGGAATAATCTCCAGGCCGGCTTCTACGGATTCCACCAGAACGACCATCACAGCCTGGCCCTTCTCTTCAATTGCCCCACCAATGGCGATCCCAACCCCGATTGCGGCGGAACGCCTTTCGCGGATTCAGAGCCCACATCCGGCAGCCAATCCGCTTTCTTTCTCGACGACAAGTTCAAACCGTTCCCCTGGCTCACTCTCTCTGCCGGTTTCCGCCCGACGCACTTTTCCGGCGGCGTCACCGAGAGCGCGATCAGCCCGCGTTTCGGCGCCACCGTCACCGTCCCACGCCTTCACTGGACTTTCCGCGGATTCTACGGTCACTACTACCAGGCGCCTCCCTTGCTCACCGCCTCCGGAACTCTGGCGCAGTTATGCACCGCCAATGATTGCGGTTTCATCCCGCTCCGGGGCGAACGTGACGAAGAGCATCAGTTCGGCGTCGCCATCCCTTTCCGCGGATGGACCCTCGATGCCGACACGTTCCACACTCGTGCCCGGAATTACTTCGACCACGACGTCATCGGAGAATCGAATCTCTTCTTCCCCCTGACCATCGAAAATGCTCTCATTCGCGGATGGGAACTCTCGCTGCGTTCCCCTCGCATTGCCCACCGCGCTCAGCTCCATCTGGCCTATTCCAACCAGGTCGCGCAGGGCGGCGGCGCGATCACGGGCGGCCTGACCGATTTCACCACCAATCTCTGCGACCCCAGCCCCGGCCTCTGCGCCCTCGATCACGACCAGCGCAACACGCTGAACCTCGGCGGCGACATCACTCTGCCGTGGCACTCCTACGTTTCCACCAACATTTACTACGGCTCGGGTTTCAGCAACGCGTTCCCCGGCCAGCCCTATCCCGGCAAATACCTGCCCGGACACACCACCTTCGATCTCTTGGCGGGCAAGGATTTCGGTGAGCGTTTCTCTGTTTCGCTGAACGCGCTCAATGTCGCCAACCGCCGCATCGAACTCGACAACAGCACCACCTTCGGAGGCTTTCACTGGAACAATCCCCGGGAGATTTCCGTGGAGTTGCGCTACCGGTTCCACTACTGAGCTCTGATTCTCTTGAGACTCGCAGCCTGCGGAAAGATTGCCGTTGCAGGTGATCTTCGGGTGGCGCAGTGCTTCAGCGCTGCGCGGCCTTACCCGCTGAGAAGGGCAGGTGGCCCACCTTTCTAGAGTGTTTGTCTGCACCGTTCCCGCTGAGGGTGCCCCATCCTTGCGTTCTTTGCAAGGGTGGGTAGCGATGCTGCAGAAGCCTGCAGATTCCTCCAGACTTTCCGGATCGTGACAAAATGGCTAGTACAGGGGGACGGCTTTCGCCGAATTTTCATGGCAGATTTTGGCAGGCTGCTGATCATCTTCGGACTGGTCCTGGTCGTGGCGGGAACTGTGGTGGTTCTGCTCGGACGAACGCATCTCCCGCTTGGACGGCTCCCCGGAGATTTTATCTATCGCGGGAAAAACACCACCATCTACTTCCCGCTGGCCACGTCAGTGCTTGTAAGCGTCGCCTTGTCGGTGCTGTTATACGTAATTTCGCGGCTGCGGAAGTAGCGGCCCCCGTTAGTTGGTTGCCCGGCCACCGTCATCTCCAGATCCTTTCCCGTTGTCATTCTGCGCAGTCGAAGGAGCCCTGCCAGCTTCAAGTCGAGTCGGCACGATCCTGAGCACATCCGTCTTCTTGCGCCAGGAGCGAGGACCTGGCTTGCACTCCCACCCGTTCAGACGCTAAGCACCGCCGAGAGACCACCACTCTTCCGACCGCCTTCCTGCGGTACACTCTCCTCGATGTCCTCCCCGGGTGACCAGTTCGGCTTCAACTTCCGTCCTCCGGAGCAGCGGGTGTGGACGGTACGCGATCTCGTCGCCGCTGTCCGCACGCACATCGAACGCGAATATTCCGATGCCTGCGTCGAGGGAGAAATCTCTAACTTTCGCGCCCCTGAGTCCGGACATCTTTATTTCACCCTGAAGGACGGCAACGCGCAGATCCGGGTCGTGATGTTCCGGTCGTCCGCGCGGCTGTTGCGCTTTCGTCCCGCAGATGGCGTGCAAGTCGTGGTGCGCGGCCGGGTCACCGTTTACGAGGATCGCGGAGAGTTGCAGATTTCCGCGGAGTACCTCGAGCCCAAAGGCGCCGGCTCCCTGCAGATTGCCTTCGAACAGCTCAAGGCCAAACTGGAGGCGGAAGGCCTGTTCGCCGCCGAACGCAAGAAGCCGATTCCCACGCTGCCAGCGCGCATTGGCATTGTGACCTCTCCGCAGGCGGCGGCCCTGCGCGACATTCTCAACGTCTTGCAGCGGCGGCATCACACCGTGAATGTCGTCATTTATCCCGCCCAGGTCCAGGGAGAAGCGGCTGCCCTCGAAGTCGCCGCGGGTGTGCGCCACTTCAGCACACAGCAGAATGTGGACGTCGTGATCGTGGCGCGCGGCGGAGGCTCCGCGGAAGATTTGGCGGCGTTTAATGATGAGGCGCTGGCCCGAGCCGTCTCCGCCTCCGCGGTTCCCGTAATTTCCGCAGTCGGGCATGAGACGGATTTCACGATTGTCGATTTCGTCGCGGATTTGCGCGCTCCCACGCCCTCCGCAGCCGCGGAACTCGTCATTCGCTCGCGCGAGGAAGTGGAAAGTGATGCGAACAGGCTGCATGAGCGCCTCGTGCGCGCCATGCGGTTCCGGCTGCTGATGGGACGGCAGGCACTCACCGAACTGGCTCAGCACGGGGCCTTTGCCCGCATGATGGATGGCATCAATCAGCGCCAGCAGAAGCTGGATGATCTGACCTATCGCCTGGAGCGCGCACAGCGAAGCCTGCTAGAACTAATGCAGCGCCGTTGGGAGACAGTTTCCGCCGTCGTCCGGCACTATGACCTGCGGCTGGTGCTCTCGGGAATGCGCCGGCAATTGGACGCATCTACCGCAGCCCTGGTCTCGGTGATTCGAAATGTTTTGCTCCAGCACCGGATTCGCGCAGAGCGCATGATGACAACGCTCGAAACCCTGTCGCCCTTGGCAATTCTCGAACGCGGCTATGCGCTGGTCTTTGATTCGTCAGGGAAGTTGTTGAAGGACGCAGCCCGTGTTCAGGCCGGGGATGAGATTTCGGCAAGGCTGGCGCGCGGCGAGATCCATGCCACCGTGACTAGGGAACGAAATTGACCGCCCCTTGCGCCGAGCTCAAGGCAGCTTGGTTTGGACATTTTGGGCTTGAGTGTACGGATGCCACCTAGATGCATGAGAACTGGATTCTGGGTCAAGTGGTAACACTGAGCCAGCAAACTGCAGCCCCGCCGGGGCGGCACTTTATAGGCCGGCACGTAAGTGCCGGGTAAGAACGAACGCCGAGTGAGTCCCGTAGGAGTCTGTGTCGTAGTTTTGATGCTCGCCCGAAAAGTGGACGCCGATATTGCTTTTAGCCGCGAAGCGGCGTAAGAATGCAGCCCACGGCGCAAGCCGTGGGTAGGAAGTGGAACGAGAACAAGCCCCTGCGGGGGCGGAAGAGAAGCCGCGGCACAGACTCCGTAAGGACGGCACGGGTTCTGACGCCAAAATTCCGGCTTAGTTCGGCCACATTTAGCACCGGAAAGCGCTGCGTTTACAATTGAAACGGCTACGGGTTCGAGAATGGTTCTGTTGACCCAATATCTGACATGGTCCACGGTGTCGGTGGCAATCGACATTCTGATCGTGGCCGTGCTCATTTATCAGATCCTGGTGATGATCCGGGGAACCCGCGCCGCTCCCATGCTCGCCGGCCTGGCCGTGGTTGCCCTTGCCTTCTACCTCGCCAGAATTGGCGAACTTCCCACCATGAGCTGGCTGGTGAGCCGACTCGTTCCCTACGTCATCTTCGCCCTGATCGTGGTCTTCCAGTCCGAGATTCGCCACGTCCTGGCCGATCTCGGGCGCCGGCTCAGTCTCGGGCGAGGCTCGGCGGCTGAAGGCGACTCCTACGACGACATTGTTCTCGCCGCCAATCTTTTTTCCCAGCACCAGACCGGCGCCCTTATCGTGATTGAGCGTGAGATTGGATTGCGCACCCACGTGGAAAGCGGCGTGCCGCTGGATGCACGCCTTTCCTACGATCTGCTGGCGACTATTTTCCGCCCCAGCGCGCCCTTGCACGATGGAGCCGTAATCGTGCAAAAAGATCGGATTGCTGCAGCCGCGTGTTTCTTGCCCCTGTCGATGAATCCCATGCTTTCGACCCAGCTCGGTACCCGCCACCGCGCCGGCATCGGCATCACCGAAGAGACCGATGCAATCGCCGTGATCGTCTCCGAAGAAACCGGTGCGATCAGTCTCGCCATCGGTGGCAAGATTGAGCGCGACCTCACCGCTGACCAGTTACGCGAGCGCCTCAGTTCCGAACTCCGCCGCTACATGTCTCCGGTCACGTTGCCCACGGTGATTACACAGGATGAATCCAATGGAGCGCTGGACTCTCCCTTGCGCACCTTGCCGCAGCGGGGCTCCGACGCTTCCTCCGACACGGAGCGCCAGACATGATCAGCTTCGTCAAGCGCTACGTGCTGCACAATTTTGCCCTGAAGCTGTTGTCACTCGTTCTGGCCGTGGGATTGTGGGCCATGATCTCGCCGGACGAGCGTCCGGCGGAAGTTGCGGTGCGCTCGCCCATCGTCTTCCAGAATGTCCCCTACGATCTGGAGATCAGCTCCGAGTCGATTCCGGAAGCGCAGATCCGCGTGCGCGGGCCTGAGCGTCTGGTCCGGCAGTTGCGGCCGAGCGACGTTCACGCCGAACTCGAATTGGGGGGCGCGAAACCCGGAGATCGTACCTATGATCTGACCTCGCAACAGGTTCGCCATCCCAGAGAATTGCTCGTAGTGCAGGTCGTCCCCAGCCAGGTGCACCTCGCATTTGACATGCGCCTCACGCGCGAAGTCGAAATCCGTCCCCGCGTCGTAGGGAACTTCGTGGAAGGGGAGCGGATTGCCAAAGTCGAGGTCGATCCCTCTCGCATCACCATCAGCGGCCCAAAACAGCATGTGGAGAAGGTCGACGCCGCAACCACGGACCCGGTAGACGCTTCCGGAACGATGACGAAGAATACGTTTGTGACCAACGTGTACGTGTCCGATCCGCTCGTGCAAGTCGTCCGTCCAGTCCCAATCCACGTGACCGTCACCATGGAAAAAGCCGGCAGCACTCCAGCCCACTAGAAGCCGTCACGCAAATCCTCTGCCATGCAATTCTGCTGAAATGGATTCCGACGAGCATCTATTCCGCAGGGCGTCATCCTGAGCGCAGCCGTTCTTCAGGCGGAGCGAAGAGCTTGCCCTGAGCGAAGTCGAAGGGATCTCGCGCGCATCGCCACTACGTTCAGGGGAAAACGGCACCGCCACCGGAAGTCCGCCAGAGGCAACGGAATGAGCCATTCACGAATAGCTGGAATATTTTGCGGGGGAAGGTATCGAGTCAGAACAGCGAACTCTGCCTGCGGTTCGGCGCGATCTTGAAATATTCGTACGCCAGTTGCGTGGCGACCCGCCCGCGCGGAGTGCGGTCGAGAAATCCAATCTGCATCAGGAAGGGCTCGTAAATCTCTTCGATTGCGTCCGGCTCTTCCGCCAGCGCTGCCGCCAGTGTATTCACACCCACCGGCCCGCCTTGATACTTTTCGATAATCGTCAGCAGCAATCGCCGGTCGACTTCATCAAATCCATACTGATCCACTTCCAGCATGCGCAAAGCCGCCTGGGCCGTTGGCTCATCAATCTTGCCCGCCCCGCGCACTTGCGCATAGTCGCGAACCCGCCGCAGCAGCCGGTTCGCGATGCGCGGCGTCCCGCGCGACCGGCCGGCAATCTCGATCGCGCCCGCGTCGTCGATCGACACCCCCAGAATCTCCGCCGACCGTTCCACGATCACTCGCAGGTCTTCCGGCGTATAGAACTCCAGCCGCAACACAATCCCAAATCTGGATCGCAGCGGCGCCGAAAGCAGCCCCGCTCGCGTGGTCGCACCCACGAACGTGAACGGCTTCACTTCCAGCGTATGCGTCCGCGCCGACGGCCCTTGCCCAATAATAATGTCCAGCTTGTAATCTTCCAGCGCCGAATACAGCAACTCCTCCAGCACCGGCTGCAGTCGGTGGACCTCATCGATGAACAGCACCTGCTTGTCCTGCAGGTTGGTGATGATCGCCGTCAGGTCGCCCTTGATCTGCATCAGCGGCGCCGCCGTCGGCTGAAAATGCACCCCCAGTTCATTCGCAATAATGTTCGCCAGCGTCGTCTTCCCCAGTCCCGGAGGCCCGTACAGCAGCACATGATCCATGGCCTCGCCCCGCGACCGCGCCGCCTCGATCGCCACCGCCAGGTTCTCCTTGACCTTCGCCTGCCCGATGAACTCGCCCAACCGCTGCGGCCGCAGCTTCAGCTCAAACGACGAGTCGTCCTCCACCACCGCCGCCGACACCAGCCGCTCCCGGTTGTAATTCAGATTCGGATTGTTTTTCGCCGTAGCCACTCGCCGGATGTTACCACGAACCCGCAAAGGGATAGCCGCATGACATGGATTCGTATCAGGGCACGCCTTCAAAGGCGTGCCGTAAATGCAGGAGTCGTGTTTCGCCTTTAGGCGCTGCTTTCACTCACCCCAGACGACTCCCATTCCCACCGGTTCGTATCAGGGCACGCCTTCAAGGCGTGCCGTAAACGCAGGAGTCTTGTTTTCGCCTTTAGGCGCTGCCTTTCACTCACCCCAGACGATTCCCATTCCCACCGGTTCGTATCAGGGCACGCCTTCAAAGGCGTGCCGTAAACGCAGGAGTCTTGTTTTCGCCTTTAGGCACTGCTTTTCACTCACCCGGACGACTCATTCCCAATTCGAAACCCGCAAACGCACTAACGCCGCGACCCGTGACAGCCGTCACATCCTTTTCCAGCGCGGACGGTACAGATTCGTATCAGGGCCCGCCTTTGAGGCGTGCCGGAATGAGCCCAGGAAAGATCCGGCTCTGGCCGCTGCGCATGTCCATTCCTCATCGGCACTCCGATCCCGAAGCTGTGATCGCCGGCGCCCGCACATTTTTCGTCACCACCTCAACTCACGACAAACGTCACACGCTTCAGTCCGATCGCTCCGCCCGCCTATTTCTACACGTTCTATACGACTATCGATCGCAAGACAGATTCCGCCTCCACGAATTCGTCGTAATGCCCGACCACATCCATCTTTTGCTGACGGTCGATGTCACGATGACAATCGAGAAAGCCGTCCAATTCATCAAAGGCGGATTCGCCTTTCGTGCTGGAAAAGAACTTGGAGCCCGAGCTCCCTTCTGGCAGAAAGGATTCTCGGAGATTCGAATTCGTGACGCGAACGCCTTCCAACAAGCAGCCCGGTACATTCGAAACAATCCAGTTGAGGCTGGCTTCGTTGGGGACGCGAAGGAATATCCGTACTCATCAGCTAACTTGGGTTTCGATGTTGATCCGGCTCCTGTGAGTCTAGGGCGAGTCTTGGACGCCACCCAAAACGCAGTGCCTGAAGGCGGTTCTCGATTCAGCAGCAAGATACGTAATCGCTAAAGCGCATGCCCTGATACGAAGCCAAGGTTCGGGCTTACATCCCAGAGCATCGCACGAAGCGCCGCGGTGGGAGGGTCAGCTCCTGTTTACTTGCGCTGTCGAGGACAGTAGGAGAATTCCGGGCGTATTATCGCTTCGGGTCACGCCAAAATGCTGGATCACTCGATTTTGCAGTCTGTTTTGCAGTCTGTCGCCGAGCAGTTGATGAGTGGACCCGAGGTGGTGATCGAGGGGAGGACTTCTCGCGTGACGCGGACCGGAGCACGCAGGTTTCGAACCGTGCGCTTTGTGATGGCCGGAAAAGAGTATCAGGCCATCGAGCAGAATCCCGAGAAGCCGACCCAGTGGGGGAAGCTAGCCCGAGAAGGGCGGCGGGTCGTGCAGTTTCGAGATCTCCTCTCGCAAAAGTACGTTGCCGTCGCAGTCGATGGGGAAGTGAGGGAATACGGCCGGGGCTAGAAGATCTCTCGCCGGGGAGTTGGGGAAAAACTCTACGGGGCGAAGGAGCTGCACGAGATTAGCAAATTGCAGCCCCTGGAAGGGCAGCATGGGAAAGCCCGGCATGGCAGTGCCGGGGGCGTGGGAAAGGTCGAGCAAGTCCCGACGGGACGGCACCTGCCTAGATCAGCCCCGCGCGCACCCGGCGCAGAAAATCCTCCCCCTCCGCCCGCGCCTGTTCCAGAACCTTCGGCTGGTTGCGGTATTCCAGCTCGACTTCCTGCACGAGAAGCTCGACTGCGTCTTTTGGTTTGAAGCCCTGGGCCACCAGTTTTCTTATGCGGGCGGTGAAGCTTTGGCTGTCGGCTCGCCCCAGTCGCGCGGCATAGTTCTCACAGGCGTGTTCCCGGAATTTCCCCAACGCCAGCCGGTCGTACGCTGTCTTAGCTTCCGGATCGTTGAGCAGCGTGGGCAGGGGATAGTTCCAATCGCACTCCGAGCACGTCCAGCCTTGGAAACCGTGCTCCGTAACCCAGACGATCGTCCTGGGATTCTTCGTCTCCTCGCCGTTCTTCTCCATGAGCAACACAACTCCCGCCCGATTGACTCGGCCCATGGTCCCTGGGGAGATGGTATCCCTAATCTACTTGACCGGGGGAGCCTGCGGACGTGTCGAGAACGGTTCGTGCGTGAGCTACTTCGCGAAGAAATAGTCGAAGGACTTTACGGCCTTGAACTCGTCGTCCTTGATGTCAAAGACGGTGTACAGCTTGGTAACCTGCAGGATGTCGTGCACTTTTTGAGAGAGGTTGAGCAGCTTGAGTTCGCCGCCGTTCTTGCGTACCGTGATGAAGCTCCCGACCAGTTCTCCCACGCCCGAGCTGTCGATGTAATCCACCTCGGCCAGGTTCAGGATGATTTTCGTCTTCTTCCGGCTGATCAGGTCGCAGACCGTGTCGCGCAGTTGTCCTGTTTCGTCGCCCAAAGTGATGCGGCCGCCAAGATCGACGATGGTAACGTGATCGACTTCCCGCGTTGAGATTTTCATTCAGCGATCGCCGGAATGGTAGAGGCTGCGAGCGCCCAAGTCAATGACCCAAGTGTGGCTTGTTCCCGCCAGAACCCGCATCGAAAATAGTCTTGGGCAGGGCACTGCTTCTAGAGGCTGCGTAAAAACTCGATCTGCACCCGTTTTGAAAGGACGCGGCTTCCAGCCGCGCCGTAAGTGCAGCAGTATCAACCGCGGCTAAACAGTTTGCTGAAAAACTCACCGATTGCAGAGCAGAGTGCGTCCCGCAATCAGTTTTTCTGGCTTCCGCACTGGTTTTGGTCTTCCGTTTAGGTGGGATCGCGGGTCGCGAGGCCGCATCCGTTCACGCTAGCGCCGCCCGCAGGCGCGTGACGCGGACCAGGTTGTAGGCTGCTGCCGCAATTTGAAACAGCCACTCCACGCGCCG
>JAIQFC010000050.1 GCA_020073465.1 Terriglobia bacterium | reverse complement strand
GAGTGGGGCGAGGGAGCTAACCGCCCCCTCGCCCCACACCCCACTCCCCGGTTTACAATCTTTTTCGCAAGAGAACTGTCCCTAGTTTCTTTGTCTCACCTCAAGGGTGCACTTCACCCGTCTGTCCCCGGGTTCCTCCCCTCGCGCTTTTTGCGAGAGGGTGGGGTTTTTGACTTTTCTGTAATCTTGGTTACGAAAGGGCGGGCCACCCGCCTGGTAGTCCCGTTGAATTCCAGAAATCTGACGGAGGTATACTTTGAAATAAAGGGTCCGGCTACGCTAGCCACAAATGCCATCAACGTTATCACGTGCGCTTGAGCTCGCCGACCAAATCGAGGAGTTTCAGCTCGGACACTGTAGTCCTAGCGATGACCCTGATAAGCAGACGGCCTACCTTTATGCGTTTCGCGACATCGCCAAGCGCTTCTTGGCAACAGCTAAGCGAATCGGTGACCCTGACCTGTCGGAGCTAATCACAGGGATGAACTCATCGCCGGAGTTCATCGAGGAGGCATACGACCTTAAGGCTAATCTGCTCGGAGTCATTGACTATCTTAGGGAGGTGGCAGGGAACCCGGACTATGAACGCGGGGTGACGGTCAATTCAGCGTTCCTCGATCAAGGGATAATTTCTCAGCTTAAGTCGGTAAAATCATCAGCCTTCGACCTGGCAAAGCTCATTCGATTTTGTGAAGAGTTGAACGATTCATATCGCCGGGCAAACTACTTGGCTTGTGCGTTGCTGATACGTGCGGTTATGAACCATGTTCCGCCGATATTTGGCGTGCAAACCTTTGGTCAGGTTGTCTCAGGTTCTGGCCGAAGTGTGAAGGCTATACTGGGCCGTCTTGAGGACGAGGCTCGCCCGATTGCCGATTTGCACACGCACATGCTCATTCGCTCGCGAGAGCCGCTCACAAGCAAGCACCAGGTTGAGCCTTACAAGGCGAGCTTTGAGATCCTGATTCAGGAAATACTGGCAAGGACAGCACCTGCGCAGTAGATTGACACAACCGGATTGGGGTGGCCCGTCAATCGGAGTACCTTTCCTACGGTTTCACCCCCAACTGCCAAAACAGAAACGAATACACATCCGTGAACTCCTCGATCTGCTTGGTCACCGGCTTCCCTGCCCCGTGCCCCGCCTTCGTCTCAATTCTTAATAAGATCGGGCGCGTCTGGCTCGATCCATTCTTCGCCTCGGCCTGCATCAGCGCCGCCATCTTTTTGGCGTGCATAGGATCGACGCGGGTGTCGGTGTCCGCGGTCATGAATAGGATTGCGGGATACTCCGCGCCCGCCTTCACGTGGTGATAGGGCGAGTAGGCGTAGAGCCACTTGAACTGGTCGGGATTTTCCGCGCTGCCGTACTCGGGGACCCAGAGCTTGGCAATCTGGAAATTCTGGTAGTGCAGCATGTCGAGCAGCGGCACCTGGCAGACCACGGCGCGGAACAGGTCGGGACGCTGCGTGATCATGGCGCCCATGAGCAGGCCGCCGTTCGATCCGCCCTGCACGGCGAGATGATTCCTGTCGGTATATTTCTCGGCGATCAGGTGCTCGGCGGCGGCGATCATGTCGTCGAAGACGTTCTGCTTCTTTTCGAGCATGCCGGCGCGGTGCCAGTCTTCGCCGAACTCGGCTCCGCCGCGCAGGTTGGCGACGGCGTAGATGCCGCCGTGCTCCATCCAGAGATACGCGGTGCGGCTGAACGCGGGCGTCAGGCTGATGTTGAAG
Organism: Terriglobia bacterium; assembly: GCA_020073465.1. GTDB lineage: Bacteria > Acidobacteriota > Terriglobia > Terriglobales > Acidobacteriaceae > Sulfotelmatobacter. The sequence goes on along the minus strand of JAIQFC010000050.1, from coordinate 17,187 downwards.
CCGCCGTAGGCGGTGAGCAGTGTGGGGTTGTGGCCGTTCTTCTGCAATCCTTTCTTGTGGACGACGAATATGGGCACGCGCGTGCCGTCTTTCGAGTGATACCACTCCTGCTGCACTTCGTAGCCCGAGGGATCGATGGAGGGCGCGTCCACCTTGGCCCATTGCGAAGTCGAGCCGTCCTTCAGGTCATAGCGATAAATTGACGGCGCAAAAGTAAACGACTGGAAGCCGTAGAAGACTTCGTCACGATCCCACTTGCCGCCAGAACCGAAAACCGTGCCAATCGCGGGCAGCGCCACATCGCTCAGTTTCTTGCCGTCGAGATCGAATATCTTGAGTTGCGAAGTGGCATTCTGCTCGTACTGCGCGAAGAGCTTGCCTCCCCAGACGGTGGCGCCCTGCAATACGGCGTCAGTCTGCGGAATCAGTTCCTTCCAGCTCTCCCGGTCATAGTTGCCCGCGTCGGTGACGAAGACGCGGTAACGAGGAGCGTCTTCATTGGTAGTGATAAAGAGGCGGCCATTGTAGACTTCGCCGCCGTAGAGAAAATTCTTGCCCGTGGTCACGGCCGTTGGGGGTGTGCCCGCCTTCAGGTCCATCAGATACATCTCAGACTTGGTCCAACCCTCCGAGACCGTGATGATCAGCCAGCGTCCGTCGTTCGACAGATTCACGCTCGGCCAGTCTTCCGCATCGCGGCCCTCACCGAAGATCAGGGGGTCGTCGGCGGGATCGGTGCCCAGTTCGTGGTAGAACACGTGGCGGTTGTACATTTCCTGGCCGGCGGCCACGTCGCCTTTCTTCGGATAGCGCGTGTAGTAGAAACCGGAGTTGTTGAGCTTCCACGCGATGCTGGCGGCGCGGGTGCGTTCGATGATGTCAGGCAGCAGGTTGCCGGTCTTGGTCTCGACAATGTGCAGCGTGCTCATTTCCGATCCGCTCGGCGATGTGCCGTAGGCGAGATACTTGCCGTTCTCCGAAGGCTGGTACCAGTCCAGCGCGATGGTGCCGTCGGCAGCGAGTTGGTTCGCGTCGACTAGGACGCGGTCCTTGCCGTCATCTTTTCCATTACCCCCGCCTTCGCGCACATAAAGGATGGGCTGGTTCTGCATCCCCTCGCGCCGGGTGTAGAAGTAGTACTTGCCCGCGATCTGCGGAGGAGTAATGCTGCCGATGGAGAGCAACTCGGTGAGCCGCTTGTGAATCGCCTCGCGGCCGGGCAGCGGATCGAGCACGGCCCGGCTGTACGCCATTTCCTCTTCCACCCACTTCTGCGTCTCCGGACTCTTCCCGTCCTCGAGCCAGCGGTAGTTGTCGATGATCCTGGTGCCATGCAGCACCTCCTGGATGGGCTTCACCGCCGCGACTGGAGGCCCCGAGGGTTTGGAAGCGGCAGGCGATGTGCCGGAAGACTTGGAGTCGTCCCCCGCGTACACCACGGCGGCAAGCAGAATCAAAGAAGCGAAGACCCAGAGCAAACGCAGACCTCCCGACATAAACACCTCACAGATCAGAGCCTGACGGATGGCGAGCAGAACGCTCGACCACGGCTAAGGTTACCAGAAGCGGCTTTCCCGATTCGACCCGCTGTGCCCCACGTTGCCGTTTTCAGACCCCGACACAAGATGCTATGATGGATTGGAAACCGGCGCGCTCCGCGCGCCTCCTCAACACTCCTCAGTAGCTCAATGGCAGAGCATTCGGCTGTTAACCGAAGGGTTGTAGGTTCGAGTCCTACCTGAGGAGCCATTCTTTCAGCGGCATCCAATCACGCAAATCAAGCCCTGACTCAAAAACATGATTCGTGTTCTCATCGTCGGTATTGGCAATCCCCTCCGCTCCGATGACGGGCTGGGATGGCGCATTGCCCAGGAACTCTCTCTGCAGCACTCGGGGGGCGACGTTCAGGTGGTTGCCGCGCAGCAGTTAACCCCTGAAATGGCAGAGGTTGCAAGTCGCGCGGAGCTGTTGCTGTTCATTGATGCCACCTGCAACGGGAGTCCGGGAAGTCTGCGCTGTGAGGAGGTTGCGTCGATAGGGTCGCCCAGCCGCCAATCTCACGAACTCTATCCCGCGGACATTCTGAAGTTGGCCAGGGAACTTTATGGCCGTTGTCCGCCGGCATGGATGCTGACAATTGCGGGGGAATCGTTCGAGACCGGTGAGGCGTTCTCACCAGCGGTGTTGGCCGCGATACCTGCCTTATGGGCGCAAGTCAAACAGTTCATTGACCGGGCTTGAGAACAAGCGAGCCCGCAATCCCACGCAGCAGTCCCTTAGAGTACGCCCTTGAAGAACTCGTGGGCCTCGACGCGGCGGGCGGCTTTGACGAGAACAAATCGAGGGTGGCCACAGTTGCGGCAACGGGGGAATCTCTTGCCCTTGATGCAGGTGACTTCATGCTTTTGTGCGTGAGGCGGATCGTGACTGACCTGGTAGATCCCAGATTGCCTACATATTTCGGAGGCCCAGAATTCATCACCGACGTTCACTGCCATCCTTGATCCCCCCTTCGGTGCGGAAGGGCCAAGTTTTTCCGGACAAGTCTGTAGGGATGGAATCCCCGCGATCAATTCGCCACCTCGTCCAGCAATTTCCCCTCTGGATCAACCAGCCGAATCCTCATGGCCAGTGAACCGTCTGCGTGGGTCGAACAGCTCAGGCAGGGATCATACGCACGAACCACGGCGGAAACATGGTTCAGCATCCCTTCATTCAGCTTTGTGCCATCGATGTAGTGCTCGGCAACCTGTTGCACGCTCCGTCCGATGGCAAGATTGTTATGCCCCGTGGCTACGACCAGGTTCGCCCAGGTGATGGCGCCCTCTTCATTCACCTTGTAATGGTGAATGAGGGTTCCGCGCGGGGCCTCAATCATTCCCACTCCTTCGAGGGCGTTCACGGCGGCAGTCGCGCGCACATGGGTATCGAGAATCTGAGGATCGTGCAGCAAAGCTTCGATCCGCTCAAGCGCATACACAATCTCAATCAGCCTGGCGTAGTGGTAGAGAAACGAGCTGTGCGCGACCACGCCAAAGCGCTCGTGAAACTCACGGAACTCTGCATCCGCCGCCGGAGTACCGCAACGGTCCGCGGCATTCATCCGGCCCAGCGGGCCTACGCGATACACTCCCCCGGGAAATCCCTGAGGCATGAAGTACGGGGCCTTCAAATAGGATTCGCGCAGGCTGGCCTCACCGATCCACTGTTTGTAATCCTCAGGGGCAACCTGGTCCTCGACAATCTCGCCCGACGCACTTCGAAAGCGCAGGCTGCCATCGTAAAGCTGTAAGTTGCCTTTCGCATCGACGAGTCCCGCGTACATAGTGGGGAATGCACCGAAGACCGAAATCTCTTCTTTGTAGTTGTCGAGCGCGCCCTTGAAGAAGCGGATGCTGCGCTCGGCGATTGCTTTCGCCGACTGTAATTCGGAAAGCATATGGTCCCGCGCCTGTGCTCCCAGCGGGGCGGCCACTCCTCCGGGCACAATCCACGAGGGATGTACGCGTTCGTGGGCCAGACCTTCCACGACCTGCAATCCAAACTTCCGCAACTCGATTCCATCACGTGCCAGTTCCGGATGTTCCGCGATCACTCCCAGGACATTGCGCGTCGCGGGGTCAGAATTCATTCCCAACAGAAGGTCCGGTGCCGACAGGTAGAAGAAACTGAGCGCATGCGACTGCACGATCTGCGCACAGTGCACCAATTCCCGGAGCTTTCTTGCCGCGGGAGGAATTCGCACTGCCATGATCGCGTCGCAGGCCTTCGAAGCCGCCAGCAGATGGCTGATGGGACAGATCCCGCAAATCCGCGCCGTGATTCCCGGCATCTCGTAATAGGGCCGGCCTTCGGTGAATTTCTCGAAGCCCCGCACCTGGGTGACGTGAAACTCCGTTCCGGCCACGTGCCCCTGATCGTCCAGCTGAATCGTGATCTTCGCGTGCCCTTCGATGCGGCTCACGGGTTCGATGGTGATGCGCTTCATCGCACGCTCCTTATCCAAACTTCACGGGCTGAGTCGGCTCCGGCTTCCGACCCTCCAGCAGGTCGGTGATCAATCCCAGAATCGCCTTGGCCGGCGGAGGACATCCCGGCAGCCAGAAATCCACTTTCACAAACTCGCGCAGCGGCCGCGCCTGCTTCAGCAGGGCAGGAACCCGATCCGTGGGAATCAGCTTTCTCTCCTCTGATCCGTCCACATAGACCCTCTGCAACAGCTTGCTGACCGGGATGCTGTTGCGCATGGCAGGCACGTTCCCATTCACGGCGCAGTCGCCCAGCGAAATCAGGATCTTGGTGCGCTGGCGCATCTTCTGGATTCGGCTGAGATCGTCCTGCGAACTGATCGCGCCCTCCACCAGGGTCACGTCCACGTCCTCAGGAAACTCCTGGGCATCGACCAGCGGGCCGTATACAATGTCGATCTTCCGCCCCAGCGAAATGATGGCGGCGTCCATGTCCAGCAGCGACATGTGGCATCCGGAGCAGCCGTCCAGCCACGCCGTGGCAACTTTCACCTTCTTCATACCTGCACTCCTCTCCGGTGCACGAGGGAGGTGACGGTGCCGATCTTCTTCACCATTTCCTCGACGGCCCAACCCTTCTCCGCCAGCGCGCCGGTCGGACAAGCCTGCACGCACTTGCCGCAGTTGGTGCAACTCGTGGCCTGTCCCCACTTTTCATTCAGCTCGCTCACAATGCGCGCGTGGATGCCACGCGAGGTTACGTCCCACACGTGCGCGCCTTCGAGCTCCGCGCACACTCGCACGCATCGGGTACACAGGATGCAGCGGTTGTGATCCAGGACGAAGCGCGGATGCGACATATCCACGCTCAGCTTGGGATAGTTGTAGGCAAACCCCACAGTGTTCACACCCAACGCTGTCGCCATCGACTGCAGCTCGCAATGCCCGTTGGACACACAGACCGCGCATGTGTGATTTCGTTCGACGAGTAACAGCTCCACGGACATTCGGCGATAGCGCGTTAGTCTTGGCGAGTTGGTGGTCACCGACATGCCTTCCTGAATCGGAGTGGTGCACGCCGGGAACAGCCGGTCGACCCCGGACACCTCTACCAGACAAACGCGGCAAGCGCCCACTGGCGTCAGCCCGTCCAAGGCGCAAAGCGTCGGGATGTATTTCCCGTTGGCCTTAGCCGCCTGCAGGATCGTCTGGCCTTCTTCTGCGCTGATCAGTTGCCCATCGATGCGGATTGACAGCTTTTTCTGTGCCAAGACTCGCTCCTTCCTAGCTCACGTCGACGGCCTTTGCGTCGCACCGCAGACAACGGCAAGCCTCATCCAGCGCTTCCTCGTGCGTCAGGCTGTTCACGACCTCGTCTTGCGACCTGACGCGAACGGCCGCCACCAGCGCCCGTCCCGAGTGCCGGCGACTGAGACTCGGCTCATCGGGCGGGGTTTGTTCGTATTCAAAGTCGGGGAACAGGATGCTCCAGCGTTCTGCCTCCATCAGTTGACGGTCGATTCTTCGCGCCGCCTGCTTGCCAAGGCCCATGGCGCCGGAAACATTGGACGCTCCAGTCACCACGTCACCCCCGGCATAAAACTTCGGGCGGCTCGTTTCCAGGGTGAACCGATTCGCTTCAATGGTTCCACTCTCTTTCAGCGTCACGCCGGAATCCTTGGCGAACTCAACGTCCACACCCTCGCCCACGGCCAGAATCACCGAGTCGCAATCGAAACGCTGGATCTCATTGGTCGAAACCGGCTTTCTCCGGCCCGACGTGTCGTATGCTCCAAGCCTGGTCTTCACGATTTCGATCGCCCTCACCTTTCCCGCGGCATCCCCAATCAACCGGTGGGGTGCCGCCAGGAACATGAAGGTGGCGCCTTCGTCTTTTGCCGCGGTCGTCTCTTCCTCGATCGCCGGCATGTCCTTGCGCTCGCGGCGGTAGAAAACCGTCACCTCCGCCCCCTTGCGCAGCGCGGTGCGGGCGGAGTCGATGGCTGCATTGCCGCCTCCAATGATGGCGACCCGGCGCCCGAGGGCCACATCCTGGCCCGCCGCCGCTGCCTCCAGGAAATTCAGTGCGCCAAATACTCCCTTCAACTCCGTGCCCGGCAGCTCGACCCGGCTTTCTTTCCAGGTTCCAATCGAGAGGAGGATCGTGTCGAAGTGGTCATCCAGATCGCTGAATGCCAGATCCGCGCCCAGCCGCGTATTGAACTCGAACTTCACGCCCATACGTTCGATGAGTTCGATCTCGCGCCGCAGCATGGTCTTGGGCAGGCGGTATTCGGGGAGCGCAAAGCGCAACATTCCGCCGGCCTCGGGTTTGCTGTCGTAGACCGTGACGTCGTGCCCCAGCAATGCAAGATAAAAGGCTGCGGTCAGCCCGCCCGGTCCCGCGCCCACTACCGCGATCTTGCGTCCCGTCGGCTCCAGCTTGCGCGCCAGGAGAGTCTTCACGATCCCTTCATACTTGTCCGACTCAAAGATCGCGTCGGCGATAAAGCGGTGCACCTCGCGCATGTTCACGGACTGATCGAGCGTCTGGCGGCGGCAACGGCTGTCGCAAGGATGCTGGCACACCCTGCCCGTCGACGAGGGCAGCGGATTGTCGAGAATCACCGACAGGAATGCCTCTTCGAGGCGGCCCTCTTTGTAGAGCTGCAGGAACCGCGGGATGTTCATGTGCAACGGGCAGCTGTTCTCGCATGGGGACAGCGCCAGATCTTCGCAGACGCCGGCGGTGCAGCGCCGGGCCAGAATGTGGTCCTCAAACTCGCTGCGGAAGTGCCGCAAGGTGGTCAGCACCGGATTCGGAGCCGTTTGCCCCAGCCCGCACAGCGAGCAGTCGCGGATGTAGCGGCTCAGTTCGTCGAGAAGGTCCAGGTGACGGGGCGCCCCTGCTCCCTCGGTGAGGTGATTCAGAATGCGCAGACACTTGTTGAGCCCCACCCGGCAAGGGATGCACTTGCCGCAGGACTCCGAGTGGGTGAACTCGATGAAATAGCGCGCCACATCCACCATGCAGTTGTCTTCATCCATCACCACCATGCCGCCCGACCCCATGATCGATCCCAACTGGGCCAGGTTCTCGTAGTCCACCGGGGTGTCGAACATCTCGCGTGGAATGCATCCGCCGGACGGTCCGCCCGTCTGGATGGCTTTGACCTCACGCCCACCCGTGGCCCCTTCGCCAATGTCGTAGATGAATGTCTTCAGGGTCGTGCCCAGCGGCATTTCCACGAGTCCCGTATTCTTCACTTTGCCCACGAGAGAGAAGACCTTCGTCCCTGAGCTCTTCGGACTGCCTGTCTCCGCAAACCAGGCTGGCCCCCGCATCACGATGGGCGCGATGTTGTACCAGGTTTCGACATTGTTAATGTTCGTCGGTTTTCCCCATAGGCCCTTCTGCGCCGGAAATGGCGGCCGCGGGCGGGGCCGTCCTGCCTCTCCCTCCAGCGATGCGATAAGCGCCGTCTCCTCGCCGCACACGAACGCCCCAGCACCTTCGACCAGCGCGATGTCAAACTTGAATCCGCGCCCGAGAATGTTCTCACCCAGCATCCCGTACTCTCTCGCTTGCTCAATTGCACGGTTGAGCCGGTGGACGGCCAGGGGATACTCCGCGCGCACATAGACGATTCCCTCGGTCGCGCCCATCACGTGGCCGCCGATAATCATTCCTTCCAGCAGGGAGTGGGGATCGCTCTCGATTTCGTTGCGGTTCATGTAGGCGCCGGGATCGCCTTCGTCGGCATTGCAGATGATGTACTTCGGCTCCGCCTTCGCCTTGGCCAGAAACTCCCACTTGTTGCCGGTGAGATATCCTGCCCCTCCCCGTCCCCTCAGCTTTGCGGCCTTGATCTGCTCGATGACCGCTTCCGGATGCCCGTCGATCAGAACTTTGTAGAGTGCCTGGTATCCGCCAATCGCGATGTACTCCTCGATGTCATCGGGATTGAGAATCCCGCAGTTCCGCAGCACGGTCTTCTTCTGGCCCTTGAAGAATGGCACCTCATTCCATGCCGGAACCTCGGGATAGCCTTCTCCATAGCGCACATGCCCGGTCAGGTGATCCCATTCTTCGATCTTGCAGTAGATAAGGTCCGGACTGAGACGGCCCGCCTCGAGATCCTCCAGAATGCGGTCCGCATCATTGGCCTGCACTCTTCGCAGAATGACCAGCGGCTTCCCCGGCAGACGCACGCTGACCAGCGGCTCCTGGAAGCACGCGCCAAAACACCCCACGGGGACCAGGGCGATGTCTGCTCCGCTGCTCTCGATGGCTTGCGCGAAGGCGTGATAGAGGCCCTCGGCCCCGTTCCCGCGTCCGCAGGTTCCCATCCCGACGGTCAGGCGCGGCACCGCCGGCACCAACTTCGCCAGCCCCGCTTCCCGAACCGTGTTGAACGCCCCAATGTCCTGAATGCGAGGCATCGCTCACTCTCCCGCTCGTATGGTTTCAATCTCGCGCTGCACGGTTCGCTCGGTCGCGTGCCCGCAGATGCGATGATTCACCTCAACCACTGGGGCCATCGCGCACTGTCCGAAGCAGGCCACCGTGCGGACAGTGAACTTCTGGTCCGGCGTCGTCAGAAGCAGCTTGTCCGCATCGTTCCCATCGCTATCGCTATCCTCCACGGCAAGGCCCAGGTCCAGCCGGACGCTCTGCAGCAGATTGCGCGAGCCGCGCGTGTGGCAGGCCGTCCCGCGGCAGATGCAGACCGTGTTTTCGCCCTGCGGTTGCAGGTTGAATAGGGCATAGAAAGTGGCGACGCTGTACAGGCGCGATAGCGGCGTCCGGGTCTTCATGGCGATATAGCGCAGGGTTTCCAGGGACAGGTATTTGTGAGGATTACGTTCCTGTACGGCCTCGAGAATTCCCAGCAGCGCTCCGGGGCGCCCCGTCCATCCCCCGACCACGTTGTCGATGTAGGCTTGCTCTTCGGTCGGGAGGGGCACTTGCGAGGGTGTGGACATTCCGCAACTCCTTTCGCGGACTCGTACTCATGAATCTAGCGGAGGGCAAGCCGCAGTCACTAGAATTGCAAACACACGCCGGAGTGATAGGAATCACTCGCATTCAAGAATGGGAAAGTCTGTGAAAACAGGGAGGGTTAGAACCCAGGTAAGGTTGCAGAAACGGGAAAACTAGTATCTGACTCGCCGGTCCTTCCTCACTGCGCACATCATGGGGTATGCTCCTGCACTGATGGAGGAACCGGTGCGAATTCGTGGGCTGCTGCTTCTGTGTTTGTTCGCTAGCGTGGCGTCTGGTCAGGGCATAGCCCAAAGTGCGCCCGGCTCGGCTGCGCCAGCGGTCGTGGGGACCTGGGAAGGGGAGTCGAAGTGTACGGTTCCAAGCTCGCCCTGCCATGACGAACATGTCGTCTACCAGATCGCGAGTGCCAGCGGGGATCAGGGCACGCTGAAGCTCGATGCCTACAAGGTTGTGAACGGCGAGCAGGAGTTTATGGGTACGTTATCGTGCCAGTACGCGAAAAGGCTGTTGAGCTGTAGCGGGCGGACGGACCATCAGGATTTGTGGGAGTTCGCCGTCACTGCAACTACCATGCAAGGCACGCTGAGGATCGGAACCGAGAAGCAACTGTACCGAAAGATTCAGGTCCAGAAGAAACCGAGTGCGTGAAGCAGACTCCATGAAAGGCGGAATCCGAATGTTTCTCCCACGGCTTGCACGAATGTTGTGCTTGCAGATCGCTGTGCTCTGTATCGCCGGAGTGCCCACCCGAATGCTGGCGCAGACGTCGGCAACCGCTCCTACCGCGTCGGAAGATCCTTTTGCCATTGACCAGGCCTGGCAGAAGGCGAGCGCGAAATATGATGCGGCGCGCGCTGCGATTCTGCAGAACGTGGATCGCGTCAACGGTGAGGGGCCGTTTCGGGCGGACTGGGAGTCGCTGCAGAACTACAAAGTCCCCGACTGGTATATGGATGCAAAGTTCGGGATCTTCATTCACTGGGGCGTGTATTCGGTTCCGGCATTCGACAACGAATGGTATCCGCGGCTGATGTATACCGAGGGCACGGAGGAGTACAAGCACCACATCGCCACCTACGGCAAGCAGGATAAGTTCGGATACAAGGACTTTATTCCTTCGTTCAAGGCGGAGAAGTTTGATCCAGCCGCGTGGGCTCGGCTGTTTAAGGAGGCCGGTGCGAAGTATGTGGTGCCGGTGTTCGAGCATCATGACGGCTTTGCCATGTATGACAGCGGTCTTTCGGACTGGACCGCGGCCAAGATGGGGCCACATCGCGATTTGATGGGCGATCTTGCCAAAGCCGTGCGCGCCGAGGGACTGCACCTGGGCGCTTCGTCGCATCGCGTGGAACATAACTTCTTCCTGGGAGTGGGGCGGGCGATTCCCTCCGACGTCAACGACCCGAAGTACGCCGCTTTCTACGGGCCGGCGCATACCTGGCTCGAGGCCAAGAACGGCACGCCGCTGAACAACGACTTTACGTATGTGTCGAAGGCATGGACGGACGATTGGCTGGCGAGATCGGCGGAGATCGTGCAGAAGTATCACCCGGAGATCATTTATTTCGACTGGTGGATCGGACAACCGTCGGTTCGCGGGAACCTCACACGATTTGTGTCTTACTACTACAACACGTCGCTGAAGAATGGTGGGACGGTGGGCGTGATCAACTACAAAGAGTTTGCCATGCCGGAAAAGGCCGCAGTGCTTGACGTGGAACGAGGACAACTGGCGGGGATTCGATCTCTCTATTGGCAGACCGACACGTCGGTGAGCAACCGGTCGTGGGGCTACATCCAGAACGATACGTTCAAGTCGCCGCAGTTTGTGATCCACCAACTGGTGGACATTGTGAGCAAGAATGGGAACCTGCTTTTGAACATCGGGCCGCGCTCGGATGGAACCATCCCCGAGGAGGCCCAGCAGGTGCTGCGGGAGGTGGGGGTCTGGTTGAAAGTCAATGGCGAGGCGATCTATAGCACGCGGCCCTGGAAAATTTACGGAGAGGGACCGACCAAGGTCAGCGAGGGTGCGTTCCACGATACCGAGACCAAGCCCTTCACCGCGGAAGATTTTCGCTTCACAAAGAAAGGTGATGTGCTTTACGCGATCGAACTGGGATGGCCGGCCAATCGCGAGGCGGTCATTCACTCGCTGGGCAAGAGTGCTTCAGGGGATCAACCGAAGATTGGATCTGCCGCCTTGCTCGGTTCCGACGCAAAGCTCAGGTTCGAACAGCGCGAAGATGGGTTGCACATTCAGCTGCCGGAGCAGAGTGCGGGCAAGTACGCGTATGCGTTTCGTATCCAGCTCAACTGAAGCTGGACGGTTCGGCGAGCGCTCATCGTTCCAGGATCTCTTTGTCCGCGTTCAACGCGACTTTCTTCGGTTGGCTGGGCAGCAGGATATCGACGCTGCGGGTAGCGTTGCCGCCGATTCCGATTTGGCCGAGACGAACCATGCCATTGCCGAAATCGGCAAACACCGGAACTAGCATGGCAAAGTTCTCGTCGACTTCGCTCTGGGTAATGGTCATGTGGAGTTTCACCTTCCCACCGTCCGCCGGAGCAACCTGGTATTCGAAGTGGTAGCGCGGCACTTGAGTACCGTAGACCCACTCGCCAAAAAACCAGTCCAGACGTCCATTCTCCCCAAGATCCATCGCCTTGGTCATATGTTTCTCTGCAATGGCTTTGAAGGACTCAGTGGTCGCTGCCTTTTCGCGATGGCTCTCCACAAAGTCATGCATCATGGCAATGAATGCCTTGTCCTGGTCCTGAGTGCTGTACATCATCGAACGCAGCATTTGCAGGATATAGGCTCCCTTGGGATAGGTCACATTCTGGTAGGCGTTCTGGGTGCGGGGCGAAATCAGACGCAGCCCCATCCAGAGCGGGCCGGCGTCATTGGGAGCTACGCCAAAATTATTCTTCTCCAGAGCACGCTGGCGCAGGCGTTCCCAAAAGTCGATGTAGTCCTTCCGCCAGTTTCCCCCCATGGCGTGCTGCAGAAAAAGTCCCGCGGAGAACTCCGCAAAACCTTCCGACAGCCACTGGTCGTGATAGGACGCCCAGCCAACGGCATGCCCCCACCATTGGTGGGCAACCTCGTGAGGAGTTACCTCCTGCACGAAGCCGCTGAACCTGCTGTTGATCTGTCCGAAAAGCATCCACCTCTGTGTCGCGTCGGTGTAGGCAGAGATCGGAAGGTAAACCAGGTTGGGCCAGGATTGCCCAAAATTAAAGTTCGGCTGCTCCGTGATATAGATGTCGTCATAGGAACTCTTGCCGAAGTAATAACTGCACAGCTGCAACTGCGCGCGGGTTTGTTCGAGGGCGTATTTTGTCATGCTGTGGGGCGCCATCGTTTGCAGCGCGGGATACCGGCGCAGGTTGTCGGGCAACTCGCTTAAAAAGTAGCCCGAGATCTTGTAGCCAGTAATCTCATCCGGCAGGTCGATCCTGGTGTAGTTGCCATAGTTGAACCCGGCCACTGCCACCGGGATTGGCGTAATCCAGTGGCTGACTGCCAGATCCTGTTCAATCGACTCTCCCTGCAGCCTCCCGACGCTAATGACTTTGTATTTCCGCGGGACCTTGAAAGTAAGATCATAAAGGGCGCGTTCGCCAAATCCATTCAAGTTCGGATACCAGGAGGTGCGGGCGCCGACATAGTAACTTCCCTCCCCCGCTTGTTCGAGAACCTTATCGCCCGCATACTCGACATTGATAGACAGTTCCTTGCCGACCGGCGGTGCCTGGGGAAGTATCGCGTAAAACGAACCGTCCTCCTTGCGGCTCTCCTGAATGAAATAGAGGTTCTGGCCCTGCTCGTCCGTAACCTTCGTAACTCGCAGATTCGGCAACAAACCAAACTTGAGCACTCTCTCACCTGCGACCAGAGGCTCGAAGCTGATCGTGGCGCTGCTGAACAGATGCCCGTTCTTCGCAATGACGGTCTCGATCTTGTAGCGGCGCGTGGCAAACAGGCGGCGGTCCTCACGGGAACTTGCGGTATGGCTGAAGTATTCCGACTTCAAGTGCGCCAGGTACCAGACGCCATCGTCCAGTCCTTCGGGATCGAAGTTGACGAGTGCAACTTCCTCCGGCGAGTCTAGCTGGGGCAACGCTCCCACCCGAGTCCTCACGAAGTAACGGAGATCCTTGTGCTTCTTGCCGCGAATATAGGCATTAAAGAACCCAGGATGCGAGCTATTGTAGACAGCCGCCAGAAGGTCGGCATCCACGTTGTCCATGGTTTCGCCCTGCAGCAGATACTGGGTAAAACCCAGAGCCTGCTCCCGGCGCTGGCGCATCCTGTCTCTCCAGTGGTTGAGGACATTGGCTGCCTCGGATACGGGCTCCAGTCGATCCCCGAGGCCGGGAAGGAATTTCGAGCGGACTTCCCCGGTGAATCGGAAGACTGCCTCGGTGAAATCTTCGTTGACCTCGGCTGCGCCGGTACGCCGGCTCAGTTCGCGGGCATCAAGAGGAAGCACAGGCTTAAGATTGAAATGCCCTTCGCCGATGAAGATCGCGCCGGTTACAACTCCATTCACCGGACTCAATATGGTCAGCGTCCCTTGCTGAAACTGGAAGGTCGCGGTGTCCCAAGTCAAGGTGAAGTTATCCAGGCGAAATGTTTCGCCCAGCCCGAGTTCGCGGAGTTGCCGGTAAACAGCGTCGGAATTAGCAAACTCCAGGCTCTTTCCGGCAACCGAGATGTTCACGCGCTGTTTGGCAATGGCGAGCGTCAGTTGCAGTTGGACGGATCCCTGCAAATCCACGGTCTTTACCAAAGGTTCGAAACCATCCCGCGTCACCCGCACCGAGTAAATTCCAGGCTTCAGGTCGGGAGATGTAAATCTGCCGAGTCCGTTCGACGAAAGCACAACGGACTGCACCAGGCTCTCCCCGGTGATCTCGATCCGCGCCTCGGCAATGACAGCGCCCGATGGATCCTGAATAGTTCCGGAGATCGTCTGGGAACGCAGCCACGTCGGCCCCATCATCCAGAGAAGAAACAGCGCCATCTTCAGCAAAGAAGAGAAACACCATCGGCGCATTTCCGCAGGCAGGCGCATGATTCGGCAAATATAGCAACATTCATGTCCCCTTGCAGCAATGGTTGCGTTCCGGGGTGAACGAGCCGGACCGCCACGCCCGCGCTGCGAAACAGGCCACTGGACTCACGACCGGGTCAATGAGTCTAATGGCGATGTTACAACACCGATTTGGCGGCCAGGCACGAGATCGCGCTGTGGTTCATGACTATCAGCCACGCTTCATAAAGAAACGAACCGCCACGATGATGATGACTGCTATTACTACGACCTCAACCCAATTCCTTATCGTCATACTGTTTACCTCCAAAAACGACTCCATCATGGCACGAAGCTCGTGTGTGTCAGTTCGGGCGCGCCCATTGCTCGCCCGATATTTTCAACGTCGAAGGAACTCAATCCTACGGCGGATCGGTATGGCTAGAGCGTCGGAAACGTGAGAGAAACTCTACAGACTGGTGGACAGGCCATTCCCGAAGCTAAACGCTACCTTGCCGCTCCCGCTGGAATATCCAGACTAGTGGCCTTCGGTGGCTTCTCTCACAATCCGCACAGCGGCTTGGCTGAAGTCCTCGCGTGCCTTTTTCCCCGGATTCTGCGGGGGACGATGGGACGACTTTTTTTCGAGTTTATCAGCCGCTCGCAGTGCTTTATCGGCTTTTGTACGACTCTTTGCCATGCCCACAGTTTCCCACAGGCCGGAGCCGATAGCTAGCCTGTGGGAATTCAAACTGCGCCACTACCAGAGACATCTGATAGTTGACGAAATCAGGCGATTTTATTCATGGGTCGGACCGAGTTCCAGACCTGAAACGATTGCAAGCGAGCCTTGGGTTGGCATGGCACTTCTTCAACTAGAGCGAAATGGCGCGCTCTTCTACAAGTGCATGCTGCAGTGTGCTCGAAAACTGCTTGACACAGCCGACATTGTCAGAGAGGCGATGTTACGTCAACAACCGCTAGTTTCCGGTTTGCCGACCATCCGGGAACGATTAAGAGCGCTACTCTTTCGGTTCAGCATCACTGCTACTCCCCGCAGGATCAGGCGGCGGTCGCCAGGGGCTGCCGCTCCTTAGCACCCATGATGATGAGCCACAGCATGATGGCGAACTCGCCGAACATCACCGGGAGAACCCAATTGGAGACCCTCGGCTCATATTGCGGCCACAACATGCCGGTAATGCTCGTAGCCAGATGGGCGAAGCAATTGAGCATCAGCCAGACGCCGAGGATGCGCGGAAGGAACCGCGACCTGTACACCAGCAGGCCGAAGGGAAACAGCCAGAGTCCCCAAAATACCTCGTTTGCAAGTATCCCCTGGTCATGCATGCGAAGGAACACCATGACGAGGGCGTGGCGCTGCGGCTTGTCGAAGGCAGAGAGGAAATCTGCCCCACGGGCGAGCAGCAGTGCAGCTGCGTCGTTGATGGTGTTGAGGAAGTAGATGGGCGTCACCATCAGCGCGCCTAGGATTACTATCAGCCGAGCCAGGTCTTGGTTCACTCCCTTGAACAGCCGGTAAAGGGCCAGCGTGAGAAAGATGGCCATGGTCGCGGTGAACAGATCGCTCACAATGCCCAGGCGGAAAAGCATCTCGTGCGCGGCGATGTTGTTGGCCGTTGCGCTCGCATTCCCCGCCACAAACAGCTTGGTAGGAATGTAGATGAGGCGCAAGGGCGCAGTCAGAAGTGCGAGGTAGAGGAGCCCTGCGATTCTGGCGTCCCTGCTGAGCGAGGTCATGTGTGCTCCTTTGAGTGGGGATTTTAGCCTCAAGTACGGGGCACGGCATTGAAAAAGTTTCCCAGCCTGCGGCATTGGTCGTGCTTTGTGGAAGGGGAGGGGCACCGCTGGTGTGGGCAAGTGACTGGCTACTCGGAAAGGATCGGTTGTAACCAGGCCATTTCACTCTTTGACGGGGTTTTGAGTGCAAAGGCGATGTTACGTCAACAATGTGGCGACGGTCGCCGATTTGCCGTGTTGCCTTGGAGCCTCGACCCCTTCTGTGAGGTGTGATTGGAGTCATAGCCATCGCTCATCTGGTTGCCTAACATGTTTACACGTAGGTTCTCCGCATGTCTTCCGACTCCGGGCGACCTCGGTTCCAGATTTCCATCCCACAGCCATGGTTTGCGATCATATCCCGAGCACAAAGGGCACTAGTCGGCTGCGCAGTCGGAGCCTTGATATTCGTGGGCGGTGGTGTTCTCGATTGGTTCGTGACACGTCAATATCTTCCCCCCATATCATTGATGTTGGCCGGGGCTGCAGTGGCCTTGGCCGTCGGCTTGTTGGTGTTCCAGATTCTGACTGACATCCAGGAACGCTACCAAGCGATGCTGGATCGGCTGCGGCGGATTGCGGAGCTGAACCACCACATTCGTAATGCCCTCCAGGTCATCGCCTACCACAATGTGCCCGAGCGGAGCGAGCGAGCGATTCAACAAGTCAACGCTGAGGTGGTTCGTATTGAGTCAGTACTGCGCGACGTTTCTGCCGCCCTTGGCGACCACGCTGATCTTCCTGCAGTAATTATGCCTATCGAGCGCCGCAACGGGTAGCACAGTATTAGCAGCCGAGCAACAGTCAGAAATCCAGCCCTGCATGCAATGGCGATGTTGCAACAGTTGTGGCTCTTTGGCGGTCGCTGCACATCAGCTGTGACCCACATCACTGACATGACACGCTGATCCGCGCAGCATCAAGGCGTCTCGTATGCAGTGGAGGGCGGAGAGTGCGGCATAGCCATGTCGACGATTGAGGAAGTAAGAGCAGCCGAGAAGAAGGTGCAAGAGGTTCTGGACGCACTCAAGAAGGCTGGTGCGCAAGATCCGAACCACCTTAGCACTGAGCTAAAGAACGCGACCGACGATTATGCCAGAGCAGTTCGCGAATTAGATTCAAAGTAGCGCGCTGCCGAGTGCGCCGCCAGACTGACTCGTTGTTGACGAAGACAGGCGTGGGTGTTGAAAAAGTCACTGAGATTGGCAGGTGAGAATTAGCGAAAGCATGGTAGAAGGAAAAGTTCCTTCTCATGTTGCGCTGGATTTCAATGTTCGGAGGCCTGCTGATCATGATGGGGCGCCAGGACCGCTCAGAAGCGTTGTTCTACTACTTCCGTCTGGAAGATCAAGTTCCTGAAAACCATCTG
>JAIQFC010000049.1 GCA_020073465.1 Terriglobia bacterium | reverse complement strand
ACTCTTGGCACAAGGCAGTGAACGGCTTCTCCTGCCGGCTCGCTGCCACGACAAACCGCACGCGTTGTTCTTGCACATCCATGGTCTTCCACGGCATGCTGGCTTACACTCCCGCGCTCGCTTCGCTCGCGCCGGAGTGTAAAGGATGTCCCGGGATGTTTTGTAAAGGATGTCATGAGACTGAACACAAAGAACGCAAGGATGGGGCACCCTCAACGGAAACGGTGCAGGCAAACATCCTTGAAGGATGGGTACCGGAGGTGATCGTGAAGGAACTACTGTCAGAGACAGCAGCGCGAGCCGCGAAATACACGGCGGGAATCGGCAGTCGCCGGGTTGCACCGCGCACCGAAGACGTGGCGCGTCTGGAGGCGCTGGGCGCGCCATTGCCACAGGGTCCGTGCGATCCCGCAGAGGTTTTGGCCCTGCTCGATGACATTGGATCGCCCGCGACGGTGGCCACAACCGGCGGCCGCTACTTTGGATTTGTTATTGGCGGCACTCTCCCAGCAGCCTTGGCGGCAAACTGGCTTGCAGGAGCGTGGGACCAGAATGCAGCCATGCAAGTCATGTCTCCAGTGGCCGCGAAGCTCGAGGAGATTGTGCTGGCGTGGATTGTGGAACTGCTCGGGTTGCCGACAACCAGCGGAGCCGGATTCGTCACTGGCACTACCATGGCGAACTTTTCGGCCCTGGCTGCCGCCCGGACGGCAATCCTTAATCGTTCAGGCTGGAACGTCGAAGAAGACGGTCTGTTTGAGGCTCCTGCCATTCGGGTCGTGGTCGGCGAAGAGGTTCACATTTCGGTGCTGAAGGCGTTGTCGATGCTGGGGCTTGGCCGCTCCCGCGTGATCACCGTGCCAACTGACGGCCAAGGGCGGATGCGGGCAGACGCCCTCCCGGTGCTCGACGAACACACCGTGGTCTGCATTCAGGCCGGCAACGTTAACACCGGCGCCTTTGACCCTGCAAAGGAGATCTGTTCCCGCGCCCGCGACGCCGGCGCGTGGGTCCACGTCGATGGCGCGTTCGGACTCTGGGGCGCTGTCTCGCCGCTGTACGCGCCGCTTCTCGACGGTGTGAATGCCGCCGACTCCTGGGCGATTGATTGCCACAAATGGCTGAATGTCCCATACGACTCGGGAGTCGCCGTGGTACGAGAGCCGGAACATCTGCGCAATGCCATGGCCTTGAGCGCGGCCTATCTGACACCGGGCACTGGGCGCGAGCCCTGGCACTACACGCTCGACGCCTCGCGCCGCGCCCGCGGAATTGAATTGTGGGCAGCGATCCGATCGCTCGGGCGCAGCGGGTTGCAAGAAATGATTGAACGAAATTGCCGCCAGGCCAGACTCTTTGCCGACCGCCTGCGAGCAGCTGGCTTCGCCGTCTTGAACGACGTTGTGCTGAATCAAGTGCTGGTTTCGTTTGACAGTGCTGAGGAGACGCGCAAGACCATCGCCGAGATTCAGTCGGAAGGCACCTGCTGGTGCGGCGGTACGCAGTGGCACGGTCATACCGCGATGCGCATTTCCGTTTCCAGTTGGGCCACCACCGATGAAGACGTCGAACGCAGTGTCGCCGCGATGGTGAAGATCGCAAAAGCCGTCAAAGCCAGTTGACGATTGGTCGTCGTGCAGATTGAATCTTGGGAAACTCTGGGCGTCATCCTGAGCGCAGCCGCTCTTCAGGCGGAGCGAAGGATCTGGCGTGGAGAACGATGGCACTAGGCCGGGAACACTGCCCCCTGTGACAGTTGAGAAAGTGCCACACCCTGGCAACTATTCACGAAGCGCCGCGGCTAACATGCGTTCATGAAACACCTACAAGTCATTGCTGCTCTCCTTGCGCCGCTTCTCGTAATCTCCAGCGCGCTGAGCCAGACGGGAAATCGTGAAGTGCACGATCAAGCCACGAATCACGCTGAAATCGCTACCGCCCGCAGTCGCTATGTGCAGGCTGACCTGCAGACCGAGGACGTCGCTGGCCGACCGTCAGGTGGCGAAGCCTACGCGCAATCTCGCCGTCCGGGCCCAAGGCCGCCGATGCGCCCTCGCTTGGGGTATCCGCAGAGGACTTATCCTCCCAGGTGGGGTAGTGGATATCCCCGCCATGCCGCCATTGGAGCGTTGGTAGGCTTCGGCCTGGGGGCGGCTTTCGGCGCCAAGGCCAACACGGACCGGCATCCCGGAGTAGGAACGCGTGCCGCCCTTCTCTTTGGCACCTTCGGAGCCATGATCGGGGCCGTGGTTGGCAATGGGATCGGGCCCGTACACAGTCGGAAGGTGTATCGGCGGTGGCCGGCGGAAGAGGATGAACTGGGGTCACATCCCAAGGCAGGCCGGACCGAACAAACAGCCTCCGCGAGACCATCCGACTCCGCGCCGCCCGCCGGCGCTCAAGACCCCACCCAGACCGTCAGCGAAGCGCCTTAAGAGGCCGCTTTTCGTAGCCAAAAGCGGAACTTGCGGCCTTCTAAGTGCATCTTAGGAAAGGTACGGGGGCCGGCTGGTTACCAAGGGTGACCAACCCGGTTCGGAAGCGTCTAAAGTGGTGATATACTTCGGTGTATTCAGCGCGGTAGCTGGGGTCTTGTACCCTCAAACCGAAGGAAAAATCCAAGATGGCTCGTAGTTCTCGCCGATCACTCTTCCTAGTAGTTTTTTTCCTCCTTGCTTGCGGCTTTCTGGGCATTCTGTTTGCCCAGCGCACGGGACAACAGTCTTCGATCACCGGTGACACCGACGTCCGCGACAGCTTCAAGCAGTTCACCGACGTCTACTCGCTGATCGAGGAGAACTACGCCGAGCCGGTCAATGCGGACAAGGCCATCTACAACGGGGCCATCCCGGGAATGCTGCACGCGCTCGACCCGCACTCGAATTTCTTCGATCCCAAGTCGTACTCGCTGATGCGCGAAGACCAGCGCGGCAAGTACTACGGCGTGGGCATGACGGTCGGTCCGCGCAACAACAAAGTCATCGTGATCTTTCCCTTCGTGGGGACGCCCGCGTACAAGGCGGGCATTCATCCCGGCGACGTGATCATCGCCGTCGACGGCAAGTCGACCGAGAACATGAGCACCGGCGATGTAGCCGACCTGCTCAAGGGGCCGAAGGGGACAACGGTCCACATCAGCATCGCGCGCGAGGGTGTCGAGAAGCCCATGGAATTCACGCTGGTCCGCGACGAGATTCCGCGGTACAGCGTCGATGTCCACTTCCTGATCAAGCCGGGTGTGGGATACATGCACGTTACCGGCTTCAACGAAACCACCGAGCATGAAGTAGCGGACGCACTGGATCAGTTCGGCGACCTGAAGGGCCTCATCCTCGATCTTCGTGGGAACCCCGGCGGTCTGCTGAGCGAGGGCGTGGGTGTGGCCGACAAATTCCTGAAGAAGGGACAGGTCATTGTTTCGCACCACGGGCGCGCCTCGGCGGAAAAGCGCTACGTGGCCCAGCACGGCAACGGTGGGAGAGACTACCCCATCGTGGTGCTGGTCAACCGTCTGACCGCATCAGCCGCAGAGATCGTTTCCGGAGCGATTCAGGACCACGATCGCGGCTTGATCGTCGGCGAAGTCACTTTCGGCAAGGGACTCGTACAGACCGTCTATCCGCTCTCGGAAAACACGGGCCTTGCGTTGACGACGGCACGTTACTACACGCCCAGCGGACGGCTCATTCAGCGCGACTATACGAACGTTTCGCTGTACGACTACTACTACAACCGCGAAAACGAAACCAGCAACAACTCCAACCGAGAAGTGAAGCTGACCGACAGTGGGCGCACGGTCTATGGCGGTGGCGGCATCACGCCGGATGTTGTTGTGCCTCCGATCAAGAGCAATCATTTCCAGGACACGCTGCTGCAGCATTATGCGTTCTTTAACTTCGCCAAGCGCTACGTGGTGAACCATCACCCCACGAAAGGCTTCGAAGTCGATGACGCCACGCTGCAGGAATTCCGCAAGTCGCTGGATGAGGCCAACATTGCCTACACGCAGGCGGATCTGATCGACAACAATGACTGGCTCAAGTCGAACGTCAAAGCGGAAATCTTTGTCGACGCTTTCGGACAGGATGAAGGGATGAAGGTTCGTACTGAGTCCGATCCGGAAGTGATCAAGGGTCTGGAACTGTTGCCGCAGGCTAAGGCTTTGGCCGACAACGCGAAGAAGATCGTCGCCGAGCACAATGCGGCCCCGGCATTCAATCGCTAGAAAATCGGTAAGGAACTCGAAGGCCCGGCCCTGCGCCGGGCCTTTTCGTTTGCTGTAGAACTGGTTTCATGAATGGTTTTGGGAAGGGCACAGCTTCTAGCCGTGCCGCTAGCGGTCGATGAGAAGGCGGGCTTCAGCCCCTGAGGAAACCCTTTCACTGTGGGAGACACTTGATGGAACCAGTTCTACCCGACACCTGACAACATCTATCGGCGTCATCCCGAACGGAGCCGTTCTTCAGGCGAAGTGAGGAGCCTGCCCTGAGCGAAGCCGAAGGGATCCCGCGTGCATCGCCACCAACGGTCAGGCCTCAAGCTGCACCACTACTCGCCGTCCGAGCTCATTGACTTCACCCCGGGCCCGTGTGAAAATCCGCGTATCAGGCGGGTTTCGCCGCAGGGCGAGACCGCGGGAGCAGTCTCCCCTCAGTCGTCTCCCGAAGATAAGAATGGGTCTTTTCAATATCCATAGGAAGAACGAGCGGCTGCCTTTCCTGGCTCTGCCCGGACCGGGGACCTCTTGAAACCTGTGATCCTGGCCGGAGCGATGCTGCTGGCAGTTGTTGCCGGATGGACCGACTACCGCAGCCGGCGCATTCCCAACTGGCTTACGGTGCCGGGCTTGGCGGTCGGACTTGGCCTCAACTTCGCAGCCGGCGGATGGAACGGGTTGAAATTGTCCCTGCTCGGCGCGGGACTGGGGCTGCTGCTGTTGCTGCCATTCGTGCTCCTGCGCAGCCTGGGTGCCGGTGACTGGAAGCTGGCTGGCGCGCTGGGAGCTTTTGTCGGGTGGAACGTGTTGCTGGACTTGCTGCTGGGATCGGTTTTTGTTGCCGGACTCATGGCCGCCGCACTGGTAATCTATAAAGGTCGAGTGCGACAGACGCTGCGAAATATGGGCCAGCTCATCGCGTCATTGCTGATGTTTCGCATGCCGGGGACGGAAGTTTCCCTGGATAATCCGGAATCGCTGAAGGTTCCTTACGGAGTGGCGTTGGCCTTCACGGTGGTCGTGTACGGAATTGCTCATGTGTGGGGAGTGGCGTAAATGCTGCGAGTGGGACGCGGAACCTTAAGGCGGCTAGGCGGCGAAACGCGTGGCTCCGAGATCGCCGAAGCCGCGGCGGTTCTTCCTATCGTGTTCATGATGGTGCTGGGCGTTTTCTGGTTTGGTCAGGCGTTCCGGATCTACGGCACGATTGCACACGCCGCCCGTCAGGGTGCGCGCGCGGGAGCCACTCCAGGATGCACGACTTGTGCCGCGGGCAGCACTACCCCGCAAAAAGCCTTTGCTGCCGTGCAAAATGCCTTAGTCTCCGCGAAACTCGACCCCAACCTGGCGCAGTGGCCAACCGTGCGGCCGAGTCTGGTCTCCTGCAGCAGCGGCGCCCCAGTGGCGTGTGATGTGGGCCAGACAAAAGTGTGTGTCCAGGAAAACGTCCAGCTTTCGAAGATTGGCTCTGGGGCCGCAGGAGTGTGCGGGATTTCCGTGAGTTTCCAATACCCCTATCAGTTCTGGCTGCCGTTCACGACCTTAAACGCGCAGAAGATACAACTCCAGGCGGTAGCCCGCATGAGGATGGAGATGCCGTGATCACCGTGCCTCATCTATGGAGTTGGAATAGCATCGTGGCGCGGCGCGGCTGGCGCGACGAAGCTGCCGCCCAGATTGTTGAGTTCGCAGTGTCCCTCCCGCTACTGATGGTGTTCGTAGTGGGAATCTTCGATTTCAGCGGCGCATTCACGTTGAAACAGAAGCTGGCCAATGCGGTGCGGGATGGCGCCCGGGCGGCAGCGGCCGCTCCCGCCGGCGACCTTGGAAATCCGTCGACCGCCGTGCCGCAATCTGTTGGCGACGCCTTTCGCGTTGTCGACAATTACTTGACCGCTGCGGGCATCAACGACTGTGGCTTGAGTACCGCGAGCGCAGGCCCGCCCTCCGCACTGACCTGGACTTACACCGCCACCGGGAATGGCTGCCCCGCAGGTGGCACGCTGACCCTAACGATCAATCGCGGATACCTGTTCCAGCAGACCGGCGGCTCAACCACGGGCAATTGCGTATCGACGGCGGGCCAGGGCGTTCCTGCGGTAGTAGTAGGAACATGCGTGGGCATCCAGTATCCCTACCAGTGGCGGTTCAATCGCGTGATTACGATCCTGTCGAAGGGCGCGAACTACGCCGGCGTCACCAACATTACGACCAATGCGGTAGCACTCAATGAGAACTAGTGCGAGCTGAAGAACCCGTATGAAGTCTCCGTTTGTCCGCAAGCGAAGTCGACCTTATCAATCTCGGCGCGAAGAGCGCGGCGTGACCATTGTCCTGGTGGCGCTGACCATGATCGCCATCATGGCGATGGCTGCGCTTTCGATTGACGTGGTGACCCTGTACCTGGCGAATGCGGAAGCACAGCGGGCGGCGGACGCGGCGGCGCTTGCTGGAGCGAGGATCCTTTCCATTACTGGAATGACCGGTGACCCGAACAATACGGGCGGTCACTGGCAACAAGCTTGCGATTTTGCCTCGAAGGTCGCTGTCGCAGTGGCCGAGCAGAACATTGTGGGTGGGACCGCTCCCACCGGCGTCGGCCAGGTCACGGTAACTTTTCCCAACAATTCCGATGCCGCGGCTTGTACAGGCGACAGCCCCGCATTCGGCGTGAACCCCTTGGTTACAGTGAAAGTGCAGAGTGCCAGTCTGCCCACGTTTTTTGCCCGCATCTGGGGCCAGACTGGGGCCAGTGTGAGCGCCACGGCCACCGCCGAAGCCTTCAATTCTTCGAACTCGGATACGGTGGGCAACGGCGGACCTAGCACGCTGACCCCGGTGCAGCCACGTTGCGTGAAGCCGTGGATTGTGCCGAATCGTGATCCGGAAAACGGCACAATTAGTTGCACCGGCAACACATGCCCGCATTTCGTGTCAAATACCGACGGATCGATTCAGAGTAAAGGCATTGGCGGGGCTGGCATAATCGGGAGGACATTTAACCTATTCGCGAATTGCGATGGGACTACGTGCGGCCCACTGGCACCAATGACAAATGTAGTCACCAGTCCACTGGGGTTTCCACCGCCCCCGCCCACTCCCAACCTCGAATATCTCCCTGGCGAAATCGCCCCCTCCTTCTCTGCTTCCGCAGTTCCCTCCTGCGCTGCCGACCTATACCAGGACGCCGTGGCCGGCTGCGATGAGACAACGGTCTATCAATGTGGCGTGAAAAGTGTGTCAGCCAGCCCTCCCAACCGAGTCGATCTTAGCGAGAATCCGAGTGGCACCTCGGGTGACACTGTTGTCGCCGCGCAGTGCCTTATCGATCCAAAGGGCAAGGGTTCGGATACGCTGGACACATCTACCTATCCGTACCACTTCAAAGCCGGGGATGGTAATCCGCTGGTGCTGGCAGGAGCACTTTCGGGGGACAACACGATCACCAACAGCAACTCCGTCGTGACCTTGCCGATTTACAATGGTGGCTTCATCAACCCAAATGGCAAGACCGACGTAACCATTGTGGGTTTCCTGCAGGTCTTCATTAACAGGATCAATAACGTTGATGCCCCAGGGTATTTGAACGTCACTGTTCTCAATGTCACTGGTTGCGGCGATGGCGATAATGCAGTGGGCACGGCCGTATCCGGAACCTCCCCGGTCCCGGTTCGCCTCATTACCTATCCGTGAGATTTCAGAATTCTTTCCGATTTCAAGGGTTATCGCACCACGTCTTGCTTCGGTAAGGACACGACTTCTAGTCGTGCCACTAATGCAGTAAACAGGCTGTGGGCTTCAGCCCCTGAGGGAATCTTTCTGCGCCTCCTATGAAACCGCTCTAGTCGGGAGTGTTGTCGTCGTCGGGTGCTTTCGCTTCAGGCTGGGACGCCGGAAGCTGCGGGCCCGGGACTCTTGCAACGCCCGGTTGCGGAGCGGTGGGACCTGCGGCCCGCTGCTGCCCATCGTTGTCGGCATCGTCGGTTTGCATTTGTGCAAGCGGGGTTACCGCTCCCCCGGCGCGCTGGCTGAGAATGACGCGATCCAGCACCTGAGGATTGTCGGGTGAGCTCATGATCAGGAAATTGAAGTTGGACCCATTCAGCAAGCTCGTGAGCACTTCGGGTGCGGGTGCTGGACCGAGGTCGGCCACAACTTTCTCCTGTTCGGCTCCGGCGGCGATGGCAATGTCAGCGCCAGTGCGCTGGTGCACAGCGAACAGCACCTCGGACAACGTGGCTTTGTTCGCCCGGATCGAGAGCAGGCCATTGTTGAATACGACTTCCAGTCCTGGGAGCGCGCCTTTTAGGGCCTCAGCGCCCGCTGTGTAGCCTGCCGTCACCAGGCCGGGACGCGTCGGAGGCGGAAAATCATCGACCTCGACCGGTTCCTGCCGCGCCACTTCCCGCTGCGTGGGGCCAGTCACCTTGATGATGACCGTTCGCCCATAGGGGAAAATCTGGTACGACTGCGGCGAGTTCAGGTCGAGCACTACTCGCGTGACTGGCGGATTCGACTGAAACAGGCCGACTCGCACGTCCTTTACTTCGCCACGATTCACGGATTGGCTGCGCAGCTGCGCTCCAGGGACTGCGTTGGGAAAATCTACCACCAGACGGTCGGGGCCTGTTAACACCCGCGTTTGCGGGACGACCCGGTCACTGGCCTCGATTTCAATTTCGACTGCGTTCTTGCTTCCCAGCACCTGCACGCGGCGAACCGCCGATGTGGAAGAGGTTTGCCCCCAGACTGCCGGCAACAAGCACACGCCAGCCAGCAAAAGCGAACAAAACTCGGTTCCGGGGAGCCTGGGCATGAAGACCTGCGCTGATTCTGGGTGGTCCTAGTGTGATTCTAGCAGCGTTGATCGGGTAAGGGGCTTACTTTGGTACTAGAACCGCGGAACTGGCCGCCCGATTCAATCTGGGAGGACGGCCAGCGCGCCCATCACTCTGGTCTTAACCAGGTTGCTAAGTGAAAACTCTTGATCACTCAGTGCGTCCGCGGCTTCAGGATTTCGCCGAGAATGTCCGGCTGATCCGAAACCCGCTCCAGATGCGGGTTCTTGTTGCCCTCGCGATAGGGGATCGAATAGGTCTTGTAGAACTGCGCATTCTCCACCAGGAGATCAATCGATGAAGTTCCGCGAGCAGCCCTGAGTGCGTCATGCAAGACCGCAGGCGACCATTTCCGGCTGTTTACAGCCAACAACTTCATGCCTGGACCGAGGCCTGACTGATAGGCGGGCGAACCGACTATGACGTCATCGAGTCTTCCGTCCTGAGCCACAGTGATCCCCAGTGAGTAGGAAAAGTCCGCGAACTTGGCCAGTTTCTCGACCGCTTCCATCAGCAAATTCGGCTTGTCGTTGTAGACGAGTTTCCATCCTCCGCGATCGATGCCGCCCAGCGGCGCGTGCGTGCTGGTCGCGCCAACCCTTTCGCGGAGGAGAGTTGCCCAGTCATAAGAAGCGACATCATTGAGCGCATGGACAACGTCGTCGAAGGTGTAGGGAATCACTTTGGGCGGGCCACTTTCACCTCCGTGGAAGCGCCGGCAGAAGTCATCGAGCGAACGCTGGCCCTTTGTCTGCTGGCGAATGATCGAATCCACCTCCAGCCAAATCAACTCGCCTTCGGGATAGTAGTCCAGACCGCGGCGCCAGCTTTGCCACTGCGGCCCCATCAGACGGAGCGTCTGCACCGAGCGGGCCGTATCTTCCAAGGGACGCCAATTGCGGCCGGTACGGTGATCGAGAGACGCAGCTGTTGCGGCGAGGGCCTCGCGATACTGGTCTGGCGTCCACAGCCCGCTGCGCGCGGCGAGCATATTCCCGAGGTACTCGGTGAGTCCCTCATAAACCCACAGCAGATCGCCGATCATCGGCTCCTGATAGTTGGGTGTGGCGAGTCCAGCAGGACGACGATACTTGCCATTCCAGGAATGCGCGAACTCGTGTGGGAGGAGGCCTGCATATAACAGGCGCAGCTTGGGATCAAGCAACGTGCGCTCGGAGGCAACACTGTCATTCGACTCGTGATGCTCGAGACCATGGCCTCCTACCTGGTCGCTCAGGGTGTAGAGGAAGTGATACTCGCGATAGTGGCGAGCGCCGAAGAGCGCTCCGGTTTCCGCCACCAGCTTCTGATAGGCGGCAAGGTCCTCCGGCTTCATCCCCAAGTCGGCTTCTTCGTCGGCAACTACGTCCATGACATGAACAGGAGTTTCGCCGGGCTTGGTGAGTTCGATGCGGCGATAGTGAATACCGGCAATGAGCGGAGAGTCGATCAGCGTAGTAAGAGGCACTGGGGCAAACTCGACGTTGTCACCATCGAGGTGAACGACATTCAGCGCGGAACCGAACCTCCAACCTGCCGGAAGAGTGATGGAAGGAGAGAACAAGACATCGTCAGAACGCGTCCCAGCCGGGTAGAGCAGAACAGCGTTCCAGTTCAGGTCAAGGATGTTGCTGGAGGCAGCCGGCCCCCCTGCCCCCGCACTGTCCTGGGCAGTGATCGCATCGAGCAAAACCTCAATCTCGGCTACGCCGGCAGGCACACTCACGTGGAACGCGTACATATCAACGGCGTCCCGTTGCCATGGGATCTGTTTCTCTGGATGTCCGGGCACCTCCATGCGAACGCCGGTGAGTGCCGCGATGGGCCCGCTGGGACGGTGATTTCCAGGGATCCACTTGGGGAAGACCAGCGTCATCTCACCGGCTTTCGCCGGAATCTGCAGCTTCGCGTGATAAACGTTGCGGGGAGCGTCGGTGAGATCGACGTGCAGGCGTATCCCTTGCGCCGCCAGCTCTTGTACTCCGAGGATCAAGAGGAGCAACAGAGGGAGAATCCATCCGCGATTGGACCATGAAGCGCAGCGACGAGAAGTACGCACTCTTGCCTCCCGTGTCAGTCAAGACCAGAAGGCTATCGGAACCGCGCGTGGCGGGCAAGCGGGGACGAGATGCTGTACGGTGTGTCAGAATTTGGTGGAGCTAGTCGGGCTCGAACCGACGACCTCATCGTTGCGAACGATGCGCTCTCCCAGCTGAGCTATAGCCCCACAATCAGGATGGATTGCTGGTTGCCTAGTCATTTTAGCAGCGTTCTTTCGTCCGCACCAAACCTGGGGATATACCCCGTAGGATCTCCCCTCGTCCCGTTGCTGACCCTTCCGGCACATCCATAAAACAAATTTGATTGACGAAGCCCCATTGTCCACGTCTAACCTACGTCTATGTGAACGGGGGGCTCGCTGGGGTGTTTTCGCAACTGAATCCGGAGACATCGCGCAAGCAGCGCCGGTGGCGACTGCTGTCGGTGGCTGTGCATGGCATGGCCTTGGCGTGGCTCCTCCACGCGCCTGAGCCCCAACTGCTCACGCCGGTGTCGATAGCCATGGGCGAGAACGGCAGAGTACTCTCCAGACTCTACTTCCCTTCCCGGTCGCCGGATGACCGCACGACAAGTTCATCGGACAGCGCTCGTGAGGTTTATCGTCGCCAGAGACTGGGTCATGAGAAGCTGACCTGGAAGCCGGCTTCGCAACTCGCGAAGTCCGGCTCACAACTTCCTCTCTCTCCCTCTGAAGCCGAGGACCAGGCAAAGACCCAGACCCTATCCAGCCTTGGTCATGGGGCGCCGGCGGGGCTACCCTACGGTACTTTGGGTCGCGGCCCAACCTTCGGTGACGAAATTCTCCCGGCATTGCCGGTGGCCACGGCTGACCCATTCGCTTACCCCTGGGAATTACCGGACTCTGAGGGCAACGTCGTGGTTGAGATCACGATCGACCAGCGCGGAGAGATAGTCCGCAAGATGGTCCTGCAGAGCTTGGGTCCTAAACTCGATGAAAAAGTTCTCGCGGCTTTGGAGAAGTGGCACTTCCATCCCGCTACGCGCAACGGCGTCGCCATCGCCTCCAAGCAGGACGCGATCTTCCACTTCAGGGCGAGAGGCTGATCACAGGCTGAGCAACGCGGCTGTGCGAAGCCTCACCGGCATGGCACACCCGCTATAATCAACGTGTGAGTTCCTCTTCCGTCCAACAGATCGCCTCGGCCTCCTTTCCCACACGCTGGGGCAAGTTCCGCATTTACGGATTCCGCGGCGAGTTCGGCTCCGACGGCGAAGTCCGTGTCGAAGAGGCTGTAGCCCTGGTCATGGGCGACGTCCGCTCGACCCCGGCTCTGGTTCGCGTGCATTCGCAATGCCTTACTGGCGACGTGTTTCACTCCTTGCGCTGCGACTGCCGCCAGCAACTCGAATTGTCTCTCGCGATGATTGCTCAAGAGGAAGCAGGGATCCTCATTTATGAACAGCAGGAAGGTCGCGGCATTGGCCTGATGGCGAAACTGCAGGCGTACGAGTTGCAGGACTCGGGACTCGACACGGTGGAAGCCAACGAGCGCCTTGGATTCAAGGCCGACCACCGCGAATTTGCTCTTCCTGCCGAGATCCTGAAAGCCCTGGGCGTCACCCGGGTTCGGTTGCTTTCCAATAATCCCGACAAGGTGGAAGCCTTGGAGCGAGCGGGAGTGAAGGTCGTGGAACGCGTTCCCTGCGAAGTGCCTCCCACCCAGCATGCCGAAGCCTATCTAAAAACGAAGAAGAAGAAGATGGGACATCTCTTCACCTCACGCTGAGCTTCACGTCAGTCGTGCCCGCAAATCCCCCGCCGCGCAGTCCGTACCTTCCTCGCCGGCTACTTGAGTACTTCTCCCAGCAGTCGGCGGTTCTTCGCTGGAAGATAGAGCAGGGCAGCCCGCGCCAATGCTACATATGCTTCCCGGGCTGGCGGTATCTCCTCCAGCACGCGTAAGTGGCATCTCACCGTTTCGACATCGCCGCGCACAATTGGACCACTAAAGGAATCTGCCGCCCCAAGGCCAACGTAGTTCGCAATCGTCTGTTGAAGGATAGGGAACATTCTCTTCCGCGCCGCCTTTGCGTGAACGCCCGCGGCAGCCGCCACTCGCTCAGTCGCCGCGAGCAGAGCCGTGAGCAATGGCGAGGCAAACGTCCCCCAGGCATGATAGGCAGCCTTGTCGCGCTTGCGGATAGTGAATGGGGTCCCGCCCAAGTCAGCCACCATGCGGCGCGCCACGCGTACTGCCACGGCATCTCCTTCGATGGCAAAAGGAACCCCCGCCAGAGCTGGCCGCGAACCGCGGACAAAGGTCATCAAGGGATGCACGGATGCGACCGCTGCTCCGCACCGGCGCAAGGCGCTCAGCTCGTCGCTGGTCAGAGCGCCGCTTGAATGCAAAGCTACCCGGCCCTTCCACAGAAGGTTTGTCACTAGCGACTCCGCGACCCGCGCAATCTGCGAGTCGGGCACACAAAGCCAAACCACTTCCGACTCGATCCTGGCTCGCCTGGTGGAGACCGCACGAGAACTAATTTCCTTCGCCAGCGACTGTGCCTTCCGCAAGGACCGGCCTCGGGCGCGCGCGACGACCGCGTCGATCTGGTACCCCGCCTGTCGCAGAGATACACCAAGAGCGCTGCCCAGGTTCCCGGCTCCGACTAGTGTGATGCGCGGCTTCATGGCCATCGCGGGCAGGATAGCAGAAGCCGCTTGCAGCTTCCGTTCGACGCGCCTTTGGCGTGCTTTATATTGTCTGTATGGCAAAATCGTCCGCCTCCCGTCAGAAGAAGTCGCCCCGCTCAAAAGCCAGGCTGTTGTCTTCTCGCACTGTCTATCGTGGTCCGGTGTTCTGGGTAACCACCGACCATGTCCAGGAGCCCGGCGGGGTACGCGCGCGCCGCGATCTCATCCATCACAGCGGGTCGGTGGTGGTCCTGGCTGTCGACAACTCTGGCTCGACGCCGCGGGTCCTGCTGGAACGGCAATATCGCCACGCAGCCAACGACTATTTATGGGAGCTTCCTGCCGGACGCATTGATCCGGGCGAGAAGGAGCTCGAAGCCGCCAGGCGCGAATTGTTGGAAGAGACTGGCTACACAGCCACGCGATGGCGGCGCATTCTGAAGTTCTATGCGAGTCCGGGCTTTGTGGCCGAGACGATGTCGGTGTACCTGGCTACCGGGCTGCGTGCGGGAACAGCCCAACCTGAGGACGACGAGATCATCTACAAGCGGCTCGTTCCCCTGCCCGCCGCCGTCCGCATGGCGACCGGAGGCACCATTCGCGACGCCAAGACTATTTCCTCAATCTTGTGGCTCCACAGCCAAGGATCGGGATGGGACACGCGAACTGGGTCGGGGCTGAAGAGAAGACGAACCCCCCACAGCTAAACGGGTCCCGTTCGTGTCGGGCGATGATTTCGATGCTTCCTCCTTTTTGAGCGGGGAAACCCTTGACAGCCCCAACCTATCGCTCCAAAATGCATCCTAGTTAGCTGCGGGCACGTCCTGGGCCCCCACGAAGGATGTGCAGAAAGAGGGGCGTGTGGAACGATTGAAAGGAACCGTCAAGTGGTTCAATAACGCGAAAGGCTACGGTTTCATTGGGCGCGCCGATGGACCGGACGTCTTCGTTCACTACAGCGCGATCACTTCTGAGGGATACAAGAGCCTGCAGGAAGGCGACCAGGTGGAGTTCGAGATCACCGAGGGTCAGAAGGGACCGCAGGCTGCGAACGTCACCAAGAGTTCTTGAGAGCGGCCGCCTGGCCACTCCAGGTTTTCCTCCGCTCCATGGGCCCCGCTTACTCGTGATACGCTTGCCGGGATGAGTGTCATCAAGTTCTTTCCTTTCCTCGCTTCTTCCAGCCTTCCTCATGGCGAACCGGGCCCATTCGGGATTGAGTCCTGTGCAGTCGGGATTGGCTCCTAAGCACAATCTTGTTTAATCTTTAACTCGTGGACAACAAGTCAATCGCCACCGTTCTCTACGAAACTGCCGACCTGCTGGAAATCGACGGGCAGGATTCCTTCCGCATCCGCTCGTACCGCAACGCCGCGCAGGCCATCGAGAACCACTCCGAGCAAATCAAAGACATCATCGCCGACCCCAAGAAAGTTCTCGCCATCCCCGGTATCGGCAAGGGCATGCTGCAAAACCTGCAGGAACTCTTCAAGGACGGCCGTCTTGCCGTACAAGCCCAATTGCTCGAGAAGTATCATCCCTCGATGCTACAGCTGCTGAAGATCCAGGGACTGGGGCCGAAGACCATCGCCTTGATCTGGAGCGCCTACAAGGTCAGCGATGTCGATGGCGTCGAGAAACTCGCCCGTGAGGGAAAGATTCGTGAGCTTCCTCGAATGGGCGAAAAGCACGAACAGAAGTTGCTCAAGGCGATCGCCGATTACAAGCGCATCGGCGGGCGCTTTCTGATCGATGCCGCCGAGACCGAGGCCGCCAAGCTCACCGAGTATCTCGATAAATTTCCAGGCATCGAGAAGATCACACCCGCGGGCTCGCTGCGCCGCGGGCGCGAAACCGTGGGGGATCTCGACATCCTTGTGACCGGAAAAGCTTGCACGACCGAAGAAGGACGCCAGGAGGCCATCGCCCACGTGGCGAAATATCCGGCGCTGATGGACGTGATCGCCAGCGGTGACAACAAGATCAGCTTCCGCCTGCGCACCGGGATGCAGGTCGATGTCCGCTTGCTGCCGCCGGATTCATTCGGCGCCGCCATGCAGTACTTCACCGGCTCGAAGGCGCACAACGTGGCTCTGCGACAACGCGCGCTGAAGATGGGTTACACGCTCAACGAGTACAGCCTGGCCAAGCTCGACACCGAGAAACCGGTTGCCGGAAAAACTGAGGAAGAGATCTACGCCAAGCTGAAACTCGACTACATCCCCCCGGAAATGCGCGAGAACCTGGGCGAGATCGACGCGGCTCAGGCGCACACCCTGCCGCCGCTCATCGAGCAGTCCGACCTGCAGGGCGACGTTCACATGCACACCGTCGAGACCGACGGACGCAACACCATCGAAGAAATGGCCGAGGCCGCCAAGGCGCGTGGCTACAAGTACATGGCCATCACCGACCACTCCAA
Source organism: Terriglobia bacterium (assembly GCA_020073465.1). Classification (GTDB taxonomy): domain Bacteria; phylum Acidobacteriota; class Terriglobia; order Terriglobales; family Acidobacteriaceae; genus Sulfotelmatobacter. The sequence continues at coordinate 2,763 of JAIQFC010000049.1, read as the reverse complement.
AAACCTGGCCTTTGCCAACGGCCTCGATGACCAGCGCGCTCTGGCGCACATCAAGCGCATTCGCGATACCGGCAAGAAGATCGACGGAATTAAGATCTTCGCCGGAATCGAAGTCGACATTCTTGCCGACGGCGACCTCGATCTCTCCGACGACGTGCTGGCGCAAATGGATATCGTTATCGCCAGTGTGCATTCCGTATTCAATCAGGAACCGGCGAAGATGACCGACCGCCTGCTCAAGGCCATCAGTAACCCGAACACATCCCTCATCGGCCATCCCACCGGACGTATCCAGCTTCGCCGCGATGCCTACCAATTCGACATGCATGCCGTGCTCTCCGCCGCCGCTCAGCACAAAGTGGCGATGGAATTGAATTCCTATCCTGACCGTCTGGACCTCAACGATGTGCACCTGCGCCAGGCCAAACAGCATGGCGTGAAAATCGTGATCAATACCGACGCCCACCACACCTCACACATGGAGAAGATCCGTTACGGCGTGCTGCAGGCGCGGCGGGCGTGGCTGACCAAGGATGATGTCCTGAATAGTCTGCCCGCTCCGAAGTTCGCCAGGGCGATGAAACACGAGTGGAGTCACTGAACAAAGGTGTATTCCACCTGCTCCACCGTTTCCTTCGCGGAGGGCTCATATTTCCAGTTCATGACCGCGCGCGACAGTGCTTCGGCCAGCACGGGATTGCCTCCGAGCACCCGCACCGAGCTCACCGTACCATCCCGCCGCACCACAGCCTCGAGGCGCACCGCTCCCTTGATGTTCAGGCGGCGGGCAACCTTGGGATATTCCGGAAACTCGTTCCTGCGGAGTTGCCGAAGCGCCCCCAGCGCCGGCGTCGGTGAACCGTCGGGGGGCCTAGCCAGCTGAAGCAGCGCGGGGCTGAGGCGTATTCCCGCACTGTCGAGGGCCTGCCGATTTATTTCAAAACGGATCCTGCCATTTTCCAGGAAAAGGTTGATCATTCCGCCTTCGCGCAGAAAGGATGCGTCCTCACCGATCAGCAGCACCGTCGTCGACTGCAAAACGGCAACTGCGGATGGCGCGCGCCTTCGTGCGTTGCGGTGGAAGAACACGACCTGGCAGGATTGCATCTCGCTCTCGGAACTGACCGCCTTCGCCACGAGCGGATGTGACTCGATCGTCCTGCCATCGATCACAGAGCGCAGCTTGTCGAGGAACCCCTTCTCTCCGCCAACAACGCCGATCACAAACGGCGCATTGTGAGTGGGCAGGCTTGCAGCGGGCCATTGTGCAGAATGAGCGAAGTTGTATAAGTATGCGGCTTTGACCTCGTATTCGCCGACCGCCTGGCTCTGAGCCGCTACAGAACCAGCCGGCCCCACGCAGAACAGAACTGCCAGAATCCATTGCTTCAGACATGCCCGCAGATGCGCGTGATCCCTGTTCCTGATCCCGCATGGCTGTGAAAGGCCTCTAAGCATCCGGTTATTCTCTCTCGCCGCTCAGAGGGCGCTGGTAGCCGAGATCAATGTGTCGTTGGCTGTCGAAGGTGCGAGTATGCGGGTCACCGAAGACATTGCCGTATGAAGCAGTGGGGATTCCTTTGTTGCGGCCGCCGTAAACCCCCTCCAGGGTGAAGCTACGAAAGCTGATCTTGGCCAGGAAGTGCTGGTAGCTGTCGTAGTCGGCGTTGCGGGCAATGCCGTTGTTGGTACTGGGATCGTTGAACTCGGGATAGAACAAGGTTTGTCCCTGGCTGTCGTAGAAGTCCCCGGACAAGACCAACCCAATACCTTTCACCTTGCCGCCATAAGAAGCCCGCCCCTTGTAGGTTCCGAAGCTGGCAGGCTCGAATGAGAACTCGCAGCCATTCAAGTCTTCAGGAGTGCGCGTGATGACATTGATTACGGCGAAGAAAGCGCTGGCCCCGTACAGCGAGGAACTCGGGCCGCGGATGATTTCCACTCGTTCAATCAGGTCCACGTCCAGGGGAAACTCGGTGCCGAGCAATCCTTGTTCATAGATGTTGTTGTTAATGCGATGGCCGTCAATCAGCAGGAGCACGCGGCCGTTGAAAACATCGGGGAGGTTGACGCCGCGCACTCCGGCATAGCTGTAGTTACGATCGTAAGTGATGTCGAAGCCACGCACGCTGCGCAGAATGTCGGCGAGCGTGCGGTGGCCGTATTTCTGGAATTCATCGCGGGTGATGACCGTTACCGAGGATGGGGCCTCACCGGTACTCTGCATGTGCCACGACGCGCTGTAGACCTGGATATTGCCCAGTTCCTCCAGGCTCAGGTCGCCGAGGTCTCTTCCCTGCGGTGCCCCCGCAGTTTGGCCGGCCATCAGAGCGCCGACCAGGCCTACGATGAGCCCCAGCAGCACGAACTTGAACGCTACACCTGCGGTTGCTCTTCTCAAGGGGGTTCCCCCGAAACAGTGGGCAAACACACAACTGTTCCCAGAATTCAGATCGGCGGCCTTGGGTCAAAACTTGACCGGAATGGATTCGGGTAGCTGCCCACGCCATGAGGCTGCAACCCGATCTGCACTCGGCCTAGGCTGGTCCCGTTCAGAATGATTGGTGACACTCGAATAGAGTGTCGGCATGCAAGTTCGTGATGGAGAAGTTCCCCGTGCGCGCCAGCTGGCGCGCACGGGGAAAGAGCTGAGCCGGGAGGGTCGAGTCCGTCTGGAGTGGATGGATTACTACCGCCGCTGTCAGAACGCGGCCCGTACCTGCCGCCACTTCGGAATCTCGCGCCAGACCTTCTATCGCTGGC
>JAIQFC010000025.1 GCA_020073465.1 Terriglobia bacterium | reverse complement strand
TGCCGGTCAGCACAAATTGATAGGTGCCCGCTGTGGTGAGGCTCCCCGAAGAGGCGCTGCCGCTGTAGCAGGCGCCGGTGTGGAATTGGGCGCAACCAAGCGAGGCGCTGCCCGGCTGGGCGCTGTTGAAATTGTTGCTGATATAGAGGTTGGTTACGGAGTCTCCGCCGCTAATCTCTCCGTCATATCCCGCTGATGGCGTAACAGAGAAGTTGAGGGTGGCCGAGCCGTTGAGCGTCTGCGAGGTTGGAGTTGCGGTGATAGAACATGTTGGGGACGGGAGGACCGTGATGCCCGCCGAGCACGTGTTGGAGCCGCCTGGGCCGGAGACTATGGCGGTGGTGGTGGTGCTCACTGTGGGCGAGAGGGAGTGAGTACCGGTGGTGCCCGGGTTGTTGATGGAGTACCCGTCGCCGAAGATGATGTTGGTCGCCGAGCCGCTTATCGAGTAGGTGAGGGTCGCAGAATTGCCGTTTGCAATGGATTGCGAGCTGGGGCTCAAGCCGCAGGTCGGAGGGGCGATGTAGGTGAACACGTCGCTCGCACCGGTAACGCTCGTGCCGCTCGGAGTGGTCACCCGAACATCTACGGGGCCTGCTATATACACAGTGCCGTTAAAGGTAACCGTTGTGAGTGCCGCAGGCGTAGTCGCGGTGATTTTATTGTCGTTGACGACCACAACATTGGTTGCCGACGGTCCAAGGCCGATACCGCCATAGCCGGTGCCAAAATTGACCCCCGTGGCGCCGGTAAAGTTTGAGCCGTTAATCGTGATGCTCGTGCCGCCTGCTACCGGGCCGGAGTTGGGCACTATAGAGGTAATGACGGGCGGAGGGATAACCGTCACCGCCGCAGAGCTTAAACAAGCGATACCCGAGCCGCCGGGGCCGGAGACCGCGGCGGTGTAGGGGGTGCTGAACGTGGGCGAGGGCGAGTAGGTGCCCGTGGAGCCTAGGGAGTGACCGAAACCACCACAATATGTCACACCAGAGCAGAAGGTGTACCCATCGCTAAAAGTGAGGCTTGTGCCCGAGGTCTGCGAGTAGTTGATGGTTGCCGGGTGGCCGTAGTTAATGGTTTGCGTTGAGGGGGTTAGGCTGCAGAAGGGCGGCGTCCCGGCTCCGGGCAGCGTAATGGTGGCCGTGCCGGGCGTGCCGGGCGTGTAGTTTGTGCCACTGGTGGGGGTAAAGACGACCGATTCATTGGCGCTGAACGAAGCGTCGTTGCCCGCGGTAAGCGTGGTGATGGTGGCGCTCGTCTGCCCTGCCGGGATGGTGATGCTCCCGGTTGGGGATGGGTTGCCGAGCGTATAGTCGGTGCCTTGGACCGCACCGTCTGGAGAGCTGTAAGAATAGTTAACGGTGATGTTTGAGGGGAAGGATACTGAGAGAGTAGCTGTAATGGTAGAGGTCTGGCCGGAGTTGATTACGACAGAGGACGGCGACGTGGTAAAAGAAGCGGTTGGGATAACGTTCGCGCTCACGCCATAGGCGCTGCCGTTGCTTGCGGTGCCGCTGAAGCTTATCCACCCGACGACGTCACTGCCCCAGGCATAGCCGCTGAATGTCCCCGACTTGTTGACCCCGCCGGCGATAGACGACCCATAGGAGCTCCCGCCGCCGCTACCGCTGAGGCTTATGCACCCGTCCCACCCGTTGTTGTCGGCGCTCATAGCTTGCGCCCACCCTTGGAGCGCGCCGTTAACGAGCATCGCCTGCGCGCCGCAGGAGTTGCCGTTAAAGGTTATCCACCCGACGCCGTCGCTCCAGGCAAAGCCCGAGAGCGTTTGGTTGTCGGTGTTGCTGATGGCGACGCCGTAAGAGCTCCCGCCGCCGGTGCCGCTGAAGCTTATCCACCCGATGTTGCTGCTCCAGGCATAGCCCGAGAGAGAGCCCCCAGCCGCGTACGCGGTGCCGGGGAGGCCAAACATCGCGAAAGAGGCGCATACAAACAACACGGCGGCCCCGCCAACAATTGCACGGTACATAGCTCCATTATCCACGCTAAAAAAAAGATTGGGTCTTGGGGTGTGGATATCGACGGGTCGGAGTCGCCCGCGCGGGCTATGATGGGTACATGGACATCGGATCGACCGCGTGGCGGGCGTTTGTTGTGACGGCTATCGGAGGGGCATTTCCCGCCGCGAAGGTGGAATTCGCCGCAGTTGAGGTTCCAGCCGGCGAAGCGGACTGGCTGAAACCAGCCGTGCTCCACAGAAGAGCCGGAATAGCCAGGGAAAGTATGATGGTTCGCTTCATTTTCGGGGCGGTGGCGTCAGCGCCATCCAGCATACTACACGCAACCACGGCCTGTTGATCGGGCCCTTTCTCGGAGGCCCGGTTACCCCGCAGTCCGCTACCCCTTTTCTTGCGGCTCCGATAGGGAAGGAGAATAAGGGCGTCAAAAGGTACTGGGTGCCCCAATTCCTGGCTTCGGGGTCGCCGGGCGTCAAGATATAATCACTTCCGGGGGCAGGCTCTACCGCTTCCCTGTCGTAACGCGTTTCGGCCACTTCTTCAGTCTTCATAGGGAACTTTCTCGCCGCGGGAACCGTAGCAGAGGATGTGTGTCCGTTACCCTTTCGGGGCTGAAAGCGGCATGAGCACAGTCTCCAGCCAGTGAGGAAAGTTCTGTCTCGGCCGAGCCTGGTCAGCACGGATGGTGACGGCAATCATGAAAGCCTGGAAAAAAATCGTTATTGGTATAGCCGCAGCGCTCCTCGTGGTCGCGATCGTGGCGTTCACGGTCCACCAGAGCAGCAAGAACGTGGTCACGGTGCAAACGGGCAAAGCCCAGCGCCTGGACCTGGCGACGGTGGTGAGCGCCTCGGGTGAAGTCAAGCCCAAGACGTATGTGAACATCGGCGCCAACGCCTATGGAAAGATCACCCACTTGTACGTCAAGGAAGGTGATCACGTAAAGAAGGGTCAATTGCTCGCTCAACTGGAGAACGTTCAGTCCTCGGCAGACGTAAGCGCCAACCAGGCCTCCGTGCAGGCCGCCGAGACCGACGCTATCGCCGCCGAGGCCAGCCTCAAGACCGCGCAAGCGGACCTGGTTCGAGCTCAGGCCGACTACGATCGCAACAAGCTGGACTGGGAACGCGCGCAGAATCTCTATCGCGACGGCCTCATCGCCAAGTCCGATTTCGACAGCCGCAAGAACGCTTGGGCCACGGCGGATGCCGGACTGGTGCAGGCCCAGGCTCGTGTCGCTCAAACCAAGGCGCAGACCGATTCCGCGGAGCGTCATGTGGCTCAGGCTAAGGCCACTCTCACCCGCGTCACCGACGTGCTCCAAAAGACCACCTATGCCGCTCCCTACGCCGGCGTCGTCACCAACCTGCCGGTTCGGGAGGGAGAATCCGTGGTCATCGGCATCCAGAATGCCCTGGGCAGCACGCTGATGACGATTGCCGACATGTCCGTCATTACCGCCGAGGTCAAGGTGGATGAAACTGATATCGTGAACGTCCGGCTCGGACAGTCCGCTGACGTCACCATCGATGCCATTCCGAAGAAGATTTTCCATGGGACGGTCTCCGAAATCGGCGATAACGCTATTGTCCGTTCCAGCGGCCTCTCGACTTCCCAGCAGACCTCCACCAGCGAGGAAGCGAAAGACTTCAAGGTGGTGGTCACGTTGCATGATCCTCCGCAAGACCTGCGTCCAGGTCTATCGACAACGGCCAAGATCACCACCGCAACTCGTGGGAACGCGCTCGCCATCCCGATCCAGGCCCTGACCATTCGTACAAAGACGCAACTGGAGCAACAAAAGAAGTCGGCCACGGGATCGGTAGAAGCGGCATCGCCGTCACCCAAGGAGACTGCATCCAAGAGTCAGAAGAAGGATGACGACATCCAGGGAGTGTTCGTCATCCGCAACAAGAAAGCTGAGTTTGTCCCGGTAACCACCGGCATCACGGGCACAGCCGACATCGAAGTGGTCAATGGGCTGAAGGAGGGCGACGAGGTCATCACCGGCAGTTACAAGGTTTTGCGTACCCTTCGCCCCGGCAGCAGTGTGAAGATCGACAATTCGGCCCCCAAGAAAGAGGATGAGGAAACATAACGTTCGCCGGTGTTGCCCGTCCAATGGGGAAGCCGGTTGTAGGTCTCAGAAAAGGGAGCAAAAAATCAAAGGCGTCTAGCGCCAGAGAATTGAAAACAGATCGGAGAGGTCAGTGGCACCGGACCAGGAGAAAAACATGGCAACCGCAGAAGTGATCAGCATGCCGAGCCCCACAACTTTAGCCCCGCCTGAATCCTGCATGATCGCAGCCGAGGATTTGTGGAAGACCTACGACATGGGCTCAGAGCAGCAGGTCCACGCCCTGCGAGGCGTCAATCTGCGCATCCAGCGCAACGAGTACGTTGCCATCATGGGTCCGTCCGGATCGGGCAAGTCGACGCTGATGAACCTGATTGGCTGCCTCGACACTCCGACCAAAGGCAACTACTGGCTTAACGCTCAGCTCGTCAGCGAGCTCGATGACGACGAGTTAGCTCGCATCCGGAACAAGGAGATCGGATTCGTATTCCAGACCTTCAACCTGCTTGCCCGCGCCACGGCCCTGCACAATGTCGAGCTGCCCCTGATCTATGCCGGCATCCCGACCGAGGAACGCGTGGAACGCGCCAAAGCTGCGTTGGCGGCCGTCGGCATGGAATCCCGTATGACCCACAAGCCGAACGAACTCTCCGGCGGACAGCGCCAGCGCGTGGCCATTGCCCGGGCACTTGTCAATAAGCCATCCATCATTCTGGCCGACGAGCCCACCGGCAACCTCGACTCGCAGACCGGCCTCGACATTATGGCCTTGCTGGATCGCCTGCAGTCCGAGGGCAACACCATCGTGCTGGTTACGCACGAGCACGATATCGCCGAATACGCTCACCGCGTCATCCACATCAGGGACGGCGTCATCGCCAGCGACGAGAACAAAGGCCCGCGAAGATAGCCCATTCCGGCATTCACAGGAACGCCCAGCCGGAAGGCTGGGCGGTATCATTTGTGGCATTCGGGCAATCAGGACTACGCCTTGGGGATCGCCCCTGTCACCTCAGTGACGTCCACTGCCTGAGCGGTGATCACCCGGTCTCTGCCCTCACGTTTGGCGCGATACAGCGCCGCGTCGGCCGCCTGTACCAGCTCCTTCGCCGACGTCCCGTGGGTCGGCAGCGCCGCCACCCCAACCGAGACTGTGATCACGCCGACCGACTGCCCCTGATGGAGAACCGTAAGCTCGCGCAGTTTCGACCGTATCCGCTCCGCCCGCGACCGGGCCGCCTCCAAGTCGGCAGTTGGCAGAATGACAACGAACTCTTCTCCCCCAAATCGGCAAACGATGTCCTCGGCTCGAATGCTCTTTGCCAGGAACCAGCCTGTCTCCCGCAACACCGCGTCGCCCGCATCGTGACCGTAGGTGTCGTTGAATCTCTTGAAATGGTCCAGATCGAGCATGAGAATTCCCAGGGACTGCTCCGCCCGCACCGCCCGCCGAATCTCGCGTTCCAGCATCTCTTCCAGATAGCGTCGGTTGTACAGCCCGGTCAACGGATCCCGGATGGACTGAGTCCGCAACGCCTCCCGCAGACGGATATTGGCAATCGACAACCCAATCTGTTCCGCAAAGGTGGTCTTGAACGAAAGCTCCGACTCCCCGAACGATGGCGTTTCATCCGTCGTCTGCACGTGCAGAACCCCCAGCGCCTCGCCTTGCGCCAGAATCGGAATGCAGAGATAGGTGTTCTTCACTCCCTCCGCGTGGGCGCACCTCGCCGTGTCATCGCCGGCAACCACCAGATGCGGGTGTCCCGTGCGCAACGCCCAGCAGGCATTGGGCTCAAACACGGTAGCGGGAAGCTGGCACTCCGACCACGACCCGATGACTTCCGCCAGGTTCCGGCCTCCATTTAACAGTGCAACCGCTCCCCGAGTATCCGGGAAAATCCTCGGAGCAAAGCCCAAACCTGCCGAGAACACTTCCTCCTTGCTGGTGCAGCTCTGCAAAAGTTCCCCCAACTTCGCCAGCAGCGTCGCCCGCTGCGAGCGCGCCTTGAGTTCGTTCATCATTCTCTCATTCTGCCGGTCGAGTTCCTTGCGCGCCAGATCTCTTTCCCACATTTCTTCCTGCAGCCGCGTGTTGGCATCAGCCAGCTCCATGGTACGTTCCTTGATCTGCTCTTCCAGGATCTGCTGGTTGTGCTTCTGATCGTCAATGTCGGTGCACGTGCCACACCACTTGATGATTGTTCCCTGGTCGTCGCGGATGGGGTTCGCTCTCCCAAGAAACCACCGGTAGGTTCCGTCCGAGGCCCGCCGGAAGCGGTATTCGACCTCGTAAGCATCTCCGGTTTGCACGCAGCGTGCCCATTTCTGACGCGTTACGGGCAGATCGTCCGGATGCAGCACCTGTTCCCAGCCCGACCCGATCGTCTGCTTCGTCCTCAGGCCGGTGTATTCATACCAGCGCGTATTCGCGAAATCTAAAGACCCTTCGGGACGTGCCGTCCACATCATCCCCGGCAGTGCCTCGGCTACCGTACGAAAGTACGCCTCACCGTGTGTCTTTCCCCCCAAGCCCCCTCGCCAGCGGCTGACTACCAACAGCGCCACACACGAGAGCCCCAATCCAAACAACACGCTCACCATCGTGTGCAACAGGGACGTACAAGCCTCCTTACGCGGGCGGCAGTAACGCGAACCGCGCTCAGCCACGAACTGCACGTTGCTGCCGCCGGTCGCTTCTTCCTCCCCTATCGGCAGCACGCAGCTTTTTCCGATTAAGAAGTTCCTAATCTTCCGGACTTCCCCAAGCCCCACGAGGGTTTGCAGGCTTCCGGCAGGCAAAACAAAAGACCTCTCTTTCGAGAGGTCCCTGGGTTGGAATCTGGATGAACGAAGGAACTACTGTGAGGTGACCACCATCTTCACTGCCGTAAAGTCTTGCGCGGAAGTCGGGCCCGCGACAAAGAAGTTGTGATCGTACAAGGTGCGATACATGCGCCCGGCAATCTCCGCCGCCTTGGGACCAAACGTCGGCCGTCCTCCCTGCAGGAACACCACCACAACAACCCGGCCTACGCTGGTGTTCGCATAAGAGGCGAACCATCCAAAACGCGTCCCTGCATGCGAACACGTCCCCGTCTTGCCGAGCACTTCTTCCTCGTTGAAGTTCAGCCGCAGACTGCGCGCCGTGCCATACTGCACCGCGCCCGCCATGCCGTCGGAGAGTTCGGGAATCAGAGGAGCAATATCTAAAGTGCGCTTCACGCGCGGCTCAAAGTTTGCCACTTCCTCCGGCGTGCTCGGATGCTGCAAGTAGTAGAGCGTTCCCCCGTTTGCGATCGCCGAAACCATGGCGCCCAGCTGCAGAGGCGTCATCGAGATTCCCTCGCCGTACGAGCACATCTTGCCGACGCCACCCATTCTTTCGGGAATCACCGCATCCGGATACTGGCCCACTTGCTCACCTGCGATGTCGTACCCGGCCAGTTCGCCCAAGCCGTATTCATGCGCGTAGTAGGCAACTCTCTCAAAGCCGAGCTTGCGTCCCAGAGCTTCGAAATACGCGTTGTTCGAGTGGGCCAGCGCCTCCGTCAGATTCATGTGGCTGCGCCGCCCGAGAGCGATTGCCGTGTCTTTGGAAACCAATCCCTCGCTCAAAGCTCCGAGAGCGACCGCCAGCTTGATGGTCGAGCATGGCTGCGCTCCGCTTGAAAGTGCCAGCTTCTGATTCACCATCGCCAGCACGCGTCCACTGGTCGGTTCGATGGCCACGACCGTGCCATTCATGTTGCCGAGGGCATCAATCGCCGCCTGGCGCACGATCGGATCCTCGCCTCTCGTGACGTCGCCTTCCGTCGCCGTGTCCGCGAATGAACTCATGCGAAAACGTTCGTGGTATCTGCGCCGACGGGTCGTCACAGACGCACGCGTCACGGTGGCGCTGCGACTGCGCGCCAGTCGATGCAAGCGCCGCCTCGTCCGCTGGCTCTCACTGATTTTTTTGGATTTCTCGGACTTCGGTGTGTGCGTATTGACGTGCGCTGCCCAGCTCACGCCGGCCAGTGGCAGGCCCACGAGAATTGCGAGGGCAAAACGAAGAAGGCGCGATCCCTGACTCGACATCTGGCTTATGTTCCCTGCTCCCCGGAATTTCTGGCTACTCTGATGCACGAACCCTGCCACGCAGGAGTAACCGCGCCGACCTGGCTCAACTCTGCGATAGTAAGGGACTTAGCTTATGGTTGGCAATCTCAAAGTTTAGATGGGTGAAAACATTAATTCTTCTTTAACCCATTATGAAACAAAGACTTATGCGGAGATTACCTCGGTCCTGCGCTCTTGGTAATGCGTTACCTGATTACTGGAAAGGTACTTCCCCTACGGAAAAGCTTTTCACCTTGTTCCCGCGGACTGAGGGGAGCAATCTTCTGCGCCTCGCTCAGAATCCCTGCACTTGGCTACATCACCTCGCCACGTTTTCGCAGAAACGCCGGAACATCCAGATCATCCTGCTCGAAATTCGCGACCATCGCGCCGCGCATTGAATCCAGCGAGATCACATCGCCCGACGGATGGGCCATCGCCGCCGGGGCCGGATCCGGGATAAATACCGGCTCTTCCATCACCGACGCATGCATGGGCTCAGGCATCGACTCAGGCGGCCCCAGCGGCTCCGGAAAGTCCATGGCATCGTCGTGCGCGGAGGCGAACGAGTTGCGTGTCTCGTGGCGCGCGTGCCGCGATGCCGGCAATTCGCGGAACCCCGTCGCGATGACCGTAATCTTTACTGCGTCTTTCATCTTCTCATCCATGACCGCGCCGAAAATAATGTTCGCATCCTCGTGCGCTGCACCCTGAATGATCGTGCACGCCTGCTGCACTTCCGCCAGCTTCAGCGATGCCGATCCGGTGATGTTGATCAGAATTCCGCGTGCCCCATCGATCGCTCCCGCCTCCAGCAGCGGAGAAGAAATCGCCTGCCTGGCCGCGTCGGTCGTGCGGTTCGGCCCGCTGGCCGTTGCCGTGCCCATCACCGCGTAGCCCATGCGCGCCATGATTGTCTTCACGTCGGCGAAGTCGCGATTGATGATCCCCGGAATCGTGATGATGTCGGAAATTCCCTGCACGCCCTGCCGCAGAATGTCGTCCGCGATGCGGAACGACTCGAAGAATCCTGCGTTCTCCGCCACGGCCAGCAGCTTCTCGTTGGGGATGACAATCGTCGTGTCGACCGATTCCATCAGCTCTGCGATGCCGCGCTCCGCCTGCGCCATGCGCCGCTTTCCCTCAAACGAAAACGGTTTGGTCACAACCGCCACTGTCAATGCGCCCATCTCACTGGCCAGCGACGCAATGATCGGCGCTGCACCGGTGCCGGTTCCGCCGCCGAGGCCGGTGGTCACAAACACCATGTCCGCCCCTTCGAGCGCCTCGATGATCTTGTCCGAGTCTTCCAGCGCCGCCTTGCGCCCGACTTCCGGATTCGCTCCGGCACCCAGCCCGTTCGTCAGCTTCACCCCCAACTGCAGCTTCACCGGCGCGCGCGACAGGCGCAGCGCCTGCAGATCCGTGTTGGCCACGATGAACTCGATACCCTCCAGCCCGGCATCAATCATGCGGTTCACCGCGTTGCCCCCGCCGCCGCCGACTCCGATCACCTTGATCTTGGCATCGTTGCGCGGCTCTTCATTGAAGCTGATGCGAATCTTCGAATCGTTTTTCATTTTGTTCACCTGGTTTGAATTCTCTTTCTGTTGCGCCCGCTCAAAGTGGCCAGTGATCAGTGGCCAGTCAAACCGATGCAGTTTTACTGGCAACTGGGTACTGACAACTGCTTTTTAAGCCCCTTTCCCCACCAGCAGCGCCTTCAATTTGGTTCCCCAGCGATCTTCCTGATATCCCCGCGCGACACGAGCGCGCTGGCCGTAATTCACCATGCCGAGCACGGTTGCATACTCAGGCTCCGCCAGGCTCGCCGGCATCTTCGCCAGCGGAGTTGGCCAGGAGAGCCGTACTGGTCGGCGTAACACCGATTCCGCGACATCGAAAATTCCCGGCAGCCGCGACGCTCCTCCGCTCAACACGATCCCCGCCACGCAGACCTCGAACATGCCGCTGTGCCGGAGTGTCTCGCGCATCATCTCGAACAACTCGCGCGCTCTCGGCTCCAGTATTTCCGCCACCATTCTCTGCGGCAGCAGACGCGACGGCCGATCGCCCACTGACGGCACTTCAACTTCATTCCCCTCCGGAATCAGCGTCACGATCGCGTTGCCGTACGCCTTCTTGATCTTTTCGGCCTCTGCCAAGGGCGTGCACATGCCCACCGATAGGTCGCTGGTGAAGTGATCGCCACCCACCGGAATGACTCCCGTGAAAGCGACCGCACCCTGCAGAAAAACAATCAGCTCAGTGGATCCCGCGCCGATGTCCGCCAGACACACTCCCATCTCGCGTTCATCGTTACGCAGCACTGAATCCGCCGCTGCCAGCGGCTCGAACACCGTATCGTCGACGTGAACACCGGCCTTATTCACCGCGGTGATCACGTTCTGTGTCGCGCTGGTCGCCGCCGTTACCATGTGGACCCGCACTTCCAGCCGCGCCGCCATCATGCCCAGCGGATCATGCACTCCTGCCTGATCGTCCAGAATGAATTCCTGCGGCAGCAGATGCAGAATCTCCCGGTCCGCGGGCAGTGGAATCGCGCGGGCCCGGTCCACCGCCTGCTTGATTTCGTCCCGTCCAATCTCGCGCGGCCGCGTTCCCAGGCTGATGCCACCGTGGCTGTTCATGCCGCGCACATGCGCGCCGCCAATTCCGACCAAGGCATGCTCCACTGGCGCACCTGCCACGTCTTCCGCCGTTTCGACCGCCTTCTGAATCGACGCTACTGCTTTATCCAACTCGACGATCACGCCTTTCCGCGATCCCCGTGACTCGGCTACACCGTGACCGCGGTAGCGGAGGCCGTTGTCCGTCACCTCCACCATCAGCGCACACGTTTTCGCGCTACCCACATCAATCGCCGTAAGAGAGCTTCCCTGCTGCCTCGCCATCGTTATGAATTCCCTGACCGCCCTAATTTGGACTCGGATTCCCCTGCTGTTTCGTAACTGCCGGACTCGGCTTCGGAATCGTGCTGCTCGTCGGAACTGCAGCCTGAGCTACACGCTGCGAGGACGCGGTTCCCGCAGATTTCCCCCCGGCATGGTTCGCCGAACCTGTTGTAGTTGCCGAACTCGAAGGCTTTTGCGCCGCCGCCTTCTTCAATGTCGGCGCCGATTTCTTCTTCGCTGAGATCTTCCCTGCCCGCGTCTTCGCCGCCGGCTTCTTCGACCCGGCTGTAGCAGACTTCGGGTTGAGTTTCTTCTCCGGCAACTCGAATGCCGGCTTGGGCACGGCGCGATCATGCGGGCCTACGCGTGTAACCAGCGCCGCCGGTTTCACGCCCGCGGCTTTGGCTTGCTTGACTGCCGCCGCGGACAAACCACGTTGCCTCGGCGTCCCCTCCAGATCCGGATTCACAATCACCTGGTTGTCATAGCGCAGGTTCACCGACTCCAGCTTCTGAAACTGCTGCCGCCACTCCTGCGCGTGACTCACGTAAGTCCTGTAACGCTTCAGATAGTCCGACGATCCCAGATGCACCAGCACATCTCCCGCCGGATCGTTCACCCGCACCTTCACATCCTCGAGATCAGAAAGATCAACCTCGCTCAGGTCCTGCGAGTACCGTGCTCCGCCGGAATCCAGCTCCCGAACCAGTTCGCCGTAAGCCTTCATGCGCGGAGTCCGCGTCGAAAGCGGTTCGCCCGGATTCATCCCCAGAATCACCGGAAAGGAATATTTGTGCCGCTGCGGCAGTTCCATCAACGTGCCGCCGGCGTCGATCAGGAAGATTCTCGGACCGACTCGCGCGAATGCGACCGGAGTGCGCTCGTGAATCTCGACCTTCAGCCGGTTGGGCACAAACCGCATCACGCTGGCCGACTCGACCCAAGGAATCTGCTCCAGTTGTGTCTTCTGCTGCCCCAGTGGAATAAAGAAAATATTCCGCCCGATATCTGCGCCCATGACTTCCATGATTTGCGCCTTGGTCACGTTCTCCATGCCCGTGACCTCGATGTTGTCACTCGACTCCACGCGGAAACGCCACGAATGCTCGCCGTAGCTGTAGAGCCAGCCCGCACCCAGTCCCGCCACACACAACACGACCGCCGCAACGGACGCCCACATCAACCCGTGGGCAGTTTTCTTGGGAAGAGCACTTCGGCGGGCGGGGACACGCTTTTGCCCGCGTAGAAACGGAGATTCCTCGTCCACATCCAGATCGACCAGACGCGCGTCGTCCAGTTCCTCGCGCGCAGCCTCGGCGCTGGATGGGTACAACTCTTCCTGCAAGATGGTCGGACTTTTCCGTGCCATCAGATCAGGTCAGTTGTCGTCGGGGAACCGAGAGCCCTCTCAATATAGCCGGATTTCTCGAATTGAGATAGATAAATTCTTGGTTCGTTTTGCACAGAGGGACTTGGAATGAGACTCCCCCATCGCTGGTACCGTCCTGATCACGCAGCACCCTCTCCTTTTGTCATTCCGAGGAGCAAATGCGACGAGGAATCTGCTGTCTGCCGATGGCACAACGGGATAATCGGAGCGCCCAATAAAAAAGGCGCGGCTGTTTTTCCGCGCCCACGCTACAAGGGAGAAAGCTGAATCTAAACCGGTCCCGTACCCAGCGTCCGCACATGAACCACCGGAGCTGGAATCCTCACCATCGGCTGCGAAACATTCACCCGCACCCGTGGACAAATCACCCGAACCTTGACTGGATCGAACGCCACAGTCGCAAGCCGGAGACGTACTGCCTGCGCCTCCATCCGGTCCCGTTCGGCTTCCAGTCTGGCTTCCATCCGGGCCCGTCCAGCTTCCAATCGATCCAGCTGCGCCCGCTCGCGCGCCGACATTACATCGACGCGGGCCACCATCGCATCATTTCCCGCCACCCTGGCCTGGAACCGCTCCACCGCGGCCTGGACTCGGCAAGCCGCCGCCTGGTCCCTTCCGGTCAGAGACCGGGCATTCGCCAGAAATCCGTCTGCCCGTCCCGAAGCCAGCGCTAAGACCGCCCCCGACCGGGACGCCACGCGCTCCGCCATCTGTCGCGCCAACCCCGCGCCTTCATCGTGCAAAAAGCCGTTTACACCCAGCGCCAGCACCCCCGCCGCCAGCCATCCCCACGCGTTTGTAGTCTTGGTCATCGCCATCTCTCCATCTCGCAATTTGGACGGACCCCACCGAAATCCGTTAGCAAAGGAAGATACGCGCCAGGAAACACCCCGGTTCCGTGGAGTTTCACGCTCGGGAGTCCCCCCCAAAAAGCATGTTCATCCAGAAAGCCATGCTCATCCAAAAGGCCATGTCATCCCGAACGCGGCAAAAGCCGCGTGAGGGACCTTACGACCTTCGGCCCTACCCCGAGACACGCCGGGACCGGCCGTATCCCTCGATCATGTGTTTTTGTTTGAGTACAAAGGACTCATACCGACCTGATTTTCCAGACCAGCGGCGTGGACTATGGTGCGGCCTCTCGCTCTTTCAGCTTCTCTAGGATCATCGGCCCCAGCTGCGACACGCTGCCCGCACCTAGAGTCAGGATCATGTCCCCTTCCCGCGCCGTTCCCGCTGCCGCGCTGACGGCATCGCCGAAGGAGTGAACATACTGAGCATTCCTCCCACCCTTCTCACTCACCTGCCGCGCCAGCGCTTCGCCAGTAATCCCCTCGATCGGCTTCTCGCTCGCCGCGTAGATATCGAGCACAAACAGCGAATCCGCATCTCCGAATGCCGTGGTGAACTCCTCCATCAGATCGCGAGTCCGCGTATACCGATGCGGCTGGAACACAACATGAATCCTGCCAAACCCGCACGTCTTCGCCGCCGCCAGCGTCGCCTTGATCTCCGTAGGATGGTGCCCGTAATCATCAATCACGCTCACGCCCGCCGCCCGCCCGCGCAGCTGAAACCGCCGGTCCACACCACGGAACTGATCGAGCGCCGTCCGAATCGCCTCCACCCCCACGTCGAGCCCCACTCCCACCGCAATCGCCGCCGTCGCGTTCAGAACGTTATGCACCCCCGGCACATGCAGCGTGAACTCCCCCAAATCGTCGCCGCGATAGCGAACGTGAAAACTGTTCAGTGGGTGCCCCATCCTTGTCGCGTCCTGTGCGACAGGGTGGGGGTTTTGATTTTCAACCTTGATCAGGAAATCCGACCCTCTCCGCGTTCCATAAGTCACCGTCCGCCGTTGCGCCTCCGGCAGCAACCGCCGCAGCAGCGGATCGTCATTGCACGCCACCACCATCCCGTAAAACGGCACCCGGTCCATGAACTCGACAAACGTCTTCTTCACGTCGCGCATGTTGCGGTAGCAATCCATGTGCTCGCGATCGATATTCGTGACCACCGCCAGAATCGGCGACAGCTTCAGGAACGACCGGTCGCTCTCATCCGCCTCCGCCACCAGATACTGCGACTTCCCCAGCCGCGCATTCGACCCCATCGCGTCCACGCGCCCGCCCACGACGACCGTCGGATCAAGCCCTCCACCGGCCAGCACCGCCGCCACCATCGAAGTCGTCGTCGTCTTGCCATGCATCCCGGCGATGGCGATGCCATACTTCAGCCGCATCAACTCCGCCAGCATCTCCGCCCGCTGAATGACGGGAACGTGCAGCTTGTGCGCCTCAGCGACTTCAGGGTTCTCCGCCGCAATCGCCGAACTGGTGACCACGACCTCTGCCCCCGCAACATTCTCCGCGCGATGCCCCTCAAAGATTGCCGCGCCCAGCCCCGCCAACCGCTGCGTGACGGCCGAACTCTTCAGATCCGACCCCGAAACCTTGTAGCCAAGATTCAGCAGCACCTCGGCAATCCCGCTCATGCCGATCCCGCCAATGCCCACGAAATGTATGCGCTGTATCTTGGCAAACATAAGTCAACTTCTCGCCGCTGATCTACGCAGATAAACGCAGATCTGAAACAACACTTCAAGTCCTGTCATCCTGAGCGGAGTAATTGTTTCGCGAATGCGAAGCAATTACGCAGTCGAAGGATCCCTAGCAACTGGCCCCGCCACCGGTTCATCAGGGAGTTTCTCTCGCCGCCCTGCGCGACTTGACTCTGGACCTCGCCTTAAATCTGCGTTCATTAGTGAAATCTGCGGCTCAAAGCTCTGCGGCCTCAATCCCCCCTACCCGCGCCGCCATCGCCGCAATATCCTTTGCCGCATTCGGATGCGCCAGCCCCCGCGCCGCTGCACCCATCCGCTCCAGCCGCCCCGGATCTCCCAACAAAGTCGCGATTGTCTCCGCCAGCCACACACCATCTAGTTTCGACTCTTCCACCAGCACCGCCGCCCCCACTCGCTCGAGCGCCATCGCATTCACCGTCTGATGATCATCCGCCGCCCGCGGAAACGGTACAAACACCGCCGGCTTGCCGGCGGCAGCAATCTCCGCCACCGTGCTCGCGCCCGACCGGCATACCACTAAATCAGCCCGAGCAAACGCCGCCGGCATGTCTTCGATAAACTTGAAGACCTCCGCCGACTCACCCAAAGACTGATACGCCGCCAGCGCGTCATTATAGTCACGCTCGCCCGTCTGATGAATGATGTGAATCCCCGGCGCCTCCCGCCGCAACACAGGCAAGCATCGAATCATCGCCTCATTGATCGCGTGAGCCCCCTGGCTCCCTCCAAAAACCAACACACTCGGCGTCCCGCCGCGCTTCGGCGCAATGTCAAAAAACGCCTGCCGCACCGGAACTCCCGTCACTTCTGCGTGACGGAAATATTTCGCCGTCTCCTCAAAATGAACCGCCGCCGCCGACACAAACCGCGCCACCACGCGATTCGCGAATCCGGGCACCGCATTCGGCTCAAACGCCAGCGTCGGAATGTGCTTCACTACCGCTGCCAGCATCGTCGGCCCCGATGCGTATCCGCCCACTCCAATCACCACGTCGGGCGCAAATTCGTTCAGCATCCGCCCCGCATCCCAGATCGCCCGCGGCAAGTCGAACGCAGTCTTCACCCGCGTCATCAGGCTGACATTCTTCAGCGCTCCCACCCGTACCAGTTGCAGCGGAAATCCCGCGGCCGGCACCAGCCGGTTCTCGATCCCGCGCGCTGTCCCGATGAACAGCACCTCGGCCGCATAACTTTTCTTGAGTTGATTGGCGATGGCCAGCGCCGGGATCACATGCCCCCCCGTCCCGCCGCCCGCCAGAATGACCCGCATGCAGTGACTATAAACCACGCTACGGGAAGAAAACTTGAGTGGGAGTTAATGCTTGCAACACCGTGCCTGCCCTTGAAGTGTCATCCTGAGCGGAGTAAACGCTTCGCGAATGCGAAGCGTTTGCGGAGTCGAAGGATCCCTATTACTTCGAAGCGGCCGGAGGCTCGTCCAGGAGTTCTCCCGAGCCCTCCTCGACCTGTAGAGAAAGGGGATGCTGTCACGCCAACGCACCGTCGTTGTATGCCAGCAAGATGCAGTCATCCAGTGAACCGCCGCTGTAGTTTTTGATTTCCTTTTCTGGGGTTCTCAGCAACAGTTGTTTCTTTGTCTCATTCCACATGATTTGCCATGCATGACTGCCGTGGGACTCGACGTGGTATACCGTCACTTCAGTCGGAAGTGCTGCGATTCCGAAGTCAGAAGCGTCAACAGTCTCCTTGGTGATTTTGGTCAAGACTACATCCGGCTCTGTTGTGCCATCTTCTAACGTAAATCTGAAGTGAACATCACCAGAACCGTCCTTTACACGAGTGATTTTGATGGCTGGCATTTCGATTCTCCTAGCTTGCGTCAACGTTCTGGCCTTTCGCTCCTACAACCAACCACTGCCAATGAGTCAGCGTTCTTGCTGTCCCGCCCTTGATTGAGACCCGTGTATCGGCGGGGAGTTGCATTCCAAGTTTGATGGTCACCGTCTCCGTTTGCAAAGGTGCTATTGATATTCTCTGTCGATAGTAGTGCCGCTCATCTTCTCGATCACCAGTTCGGATGACTTGAAAGGCAATCTCGGTGATATTCCACTTCATCAGACCATTGTGCATGTCGCATTGCAAAACATCTCTAGTCAGATTCGCTTGGCACTGCCCATCCAGCAGTTGATCCTCAGGGCCGTTCTGAACGAACCCGCCAAACGTGATGGCTAGGTCTTGCTCTGGTTTCGCCTTTGGACTCGACTCCGCTGAGGGAGCACCGTCCGTGCAGGCAAGACACAGGAGTAAAGGCGCAACGAGAAGGGCTGCAAAAATCCGGCTCTCATATTTCATTTTTCGCTTCTCATTCCGCCTGCTTCGTAATATTCAGCAACACGCCCACGCACGCCAGCGTCACG
Source organism: Terriglobia bacterium (assembly GCA_020073465.1). Classification (GTDB taxonomy): domain Bacteria; phylum Acidobacteriota; class Terriglobia; order Terriglobales; family Acidobacteriaceae; genus Sulfotelmatobacter. The sequence continues at coordinate 67,546 of JAIQFC010000025.1, read as the reverse complement.
AACAGCGACGACCCTCCATACGACACCAGCGGCAGTGGAATCCCCTTGGTCGGCATCATTCCCAGCACCACGCTGATGTTGATGAACGCCTGCAGCACCACCATGCTGGTGATCCCGACCGCGAGATATCGACCGAACACGTCTTCCGTCCGCCACGAGGCTCGCATCCCGCGCCACAAAAAGATCGCAAATAACGCCACCACGAACAACGCTCCGACCAACCCCAGTTCTTCCGCGGTCACGGCAAAAATGAAATCAGTATGCGGCTCCGGCAGATAAAACAGTTTCTGCTTCCCTTCCATCAACCCGGTTCCGGTCACGCCGCCGGTACTCACCGCGATCAGAGACTGAATGATGTGGAACCCCGTTCCCTGCCGGTCCGCCCACGGGTTCAGGAACGCCAGAATGCGATCTTTGCGCCAGCTCACATGGAAAATCAGGAAGTATAGCGGCAGCAGCGACGCGCCAAAGGCGTACGCGAAATACCGCATCCGCATCCCCGCCACATACAAAATGCACGCCGCGATTCCCGCGCACGCGATCGCCGTTCCCAGGTCCGGCTGCAACACAATCAGCCCGAGAAACATCAGCACCGGCGCGGCTGCCGGCATGAGTGTGTTTCGCCAGTCGTCTATGGTCTTGGCACGCCCTTCAAGGAAATACGCGAGAAACAGAATCAGCACGGGCTTGGCCAGTTCTGATGGCTGGAATGAAAATCCGCCCCAGTGGATCCAGCGATGCGTGTTATGCGACCGGTCCAGAAAGAACACCGAGATCAGCAGCAGCGTGGTCACGCCCATCAGCGAAAACACCAGCGCCGGATGCTTGTAGCGCCGGTAATCCACCCGCATCGCCACCACCATCGCCGCAATGCCCGCCGCCGCCCACATCAACTGCTTCGACAAGAACGCATACGGAGACCCAAACCGTTCCCGCGCCATCACCGCCGACGCCGAAAACACCATTACCAGCCCCACAAACACCAGCAGCATGGTGACGGTAAACAGCCAGCGATCGACACTCACCCGCTTCGCCATGGGACATTCATTTCACCACGGAGCGACGGAGCCACGTAGAAGGAATTGTCGTGGATGTCGGATTTCAGACTTGACTATCTTGGTACCGGGCCGGAAGCGCAGGACGAAACTCGAAGCTCAAGGTGCAGACCAGAGTACGGATTGACCCTTCCCCAAGAGTACGAGCGAGGCGGCAGAAGACTTCTGTGTCTTACCTGTCGTCGGGCTGACTAGGCCGGTGACACCTATTTCCGCCGCGTAACCCAGAGGGTCCGCCACCTCAATTGAGGGGGAATCTGGACCCGAGGCAGAGAGTACGACTCTCGCCGCATCCTTCCCAGCCAAGAACAGGCCGCCGTCGGAGAGAGTCATCCATTCATCTTTGCCAGTGCCCGCGAGTACGAGCCGCGTGACCGCGCCTTCTCCAAGGGAGAGTGAAGCGTGCCCATGTCCTAGGTTGTCATCGAGCGCCGCGAGTGACATTTGATTCCGCCCTGCTTCGTCAAAGAATAAAAGGCTCACACGCTTGGAATCGACGGTAAGTTGCGCCCGTGTGTGCCCCTGGTCGTCCTGCAGAACAAACTCGTCTGCCGTGAGTATGCGTCGCCCTGTCCGTGCTGCACCCATAAACAGGCCAATAACGAACAGCAGGAGCACCAAACCACCGACACGGAGGCATTTGTTCTCCCGCTCCAGTTTCGTGAGACGCGATAGAACTTCATCTTGTTGGGAATTCATTCTGCCTCTTTCTCACCCGCCTTGAAGGTGAGCCTGGCAGACCCTGGGCGATGTCCCAGTACCGGACACCGGCAGAGTCCGTACAGGCGGGATCACTTGCTTGCCATTTGGATCAGCAGTTCCAATTGTCTGAGGGCGGCCTGACGTTGAGCTAACACGCACTGCCAGCCCAGATCACTCGTCTTGCTCAGTCGCGCTCCCAGTAACTCCCACCTCGCCAGATGTTCCTTCGCCTCCCGCAGCTGCTCTCGGTATAGTTCGGCCTCTTCCATGTTGACGCCTCCGATTCGATCAACGGCCGTCCTCGGTGATTGTGAAGAAGATGTTTTACGCCCGCACCTCCGCCGCCAGCCCCCGCACAATCTCCTTGAACACCTTCCCCCGGTGCTCATAGTTCTTGAACTGATCGAAGCTGGCGCACGCCGGAGCCAGCAGCACCACGTCGCCCGCCTGCGCCACAGCATTCGCCTTGCGAATAGCATTCTCCAGCGTCTCCGCGTGCTCAACTTCAACGTTCTTAATCTGCGACTCAATCTTCGCCGCCGCCGCGCCGATCGTGTACACGCGCTTCACCCGCTGCCGCAGCAAGTCGTTGAGCACGCTGTAGTCGCTGCCCTTGTCTTTGCCGCCGAGAATCAGGTGGATGTTCGCCGGAAACGACTCCAGTGCCTTGATCGTCGCGTCCACGTTCGTCGCCTTCGAATCGTTGTAATAATCAACGCCTCGGATGGTCGCCACAAACTCCAGCCGGTGCTCGACCGCCTTGAACTCGCGCACCGCCTGCCGGATCTTCTCCGGAGCACATCCCATCAGCGCACCCGCGCACACCGCCGCCAGCACGTTCTCTAGATTGTGCGCACCCTTCAGCGGAATCTCCGAGATCTGCATGATCTCGCGCTGCCCCGCAGTATCGCGGAACAAAATGTTCCCATCGCGAACCCACGCTCCCTGCGTCACTTCCTTCTGCCGGCTAAACCAGAACCCCTGCGCCCGTGTCCGGGACCCCATCGCCAGGCAAGTTGGATCGTCGGCATTGAGCACCGCGAAGTCTCCACCCTGCTGGTTCTCGAAAATGCGTGCCTTCGCGTCCGCATAAACCTCAAACGTGCGATGCCGGTCGAGATGATCCGGCGTTACGTTGAGCACGACCGCGATCTTCGGACGGAAGGTTTGAATCGTCTCCAGCTGAAAGCTCGATACCTCCAGTACGATCACCGCCCCAGGCTTGGCCCGCTCAGCCAGCGAGATGGCGGGCGTCCCAATATTCCCGCCCACCAGAGTCGGCAACCCTCCCGCATTGAGAATCTCTCCCGTGAGCGTCGTCGTGGTGGTCTTTCCGTTCGAACCGGTGATCGCCACGATCGGCCCCGTCAGGAACTGCGCTGCCAGTTCGATCTCGCCGACGACCGCTTCTCCCAGCGCCCGCGCCTGCACCAGCGGCGGCGCATCCACCGGAACGCCCGGGCTCACCACGATCAAATCCTGCCCACGAAACGTCCGCTCGCCGTGTCCCCCGGTCTCGACCGTGATGCCGTGATCCAACAGCACAGGAATCTCGTTGCGCAGCTCGTCTCCGCTCTTGGTGTCCGACACCGTCACCCGCGCCCCATGCGCCTTCAGAAACAGCGCCGACGCCACCCCGGACTTGCCGAGACCGACAACCAGCACGCGTTTGTTGTTGAGTTCCATCAAATCTATTTCACCACAGAGTCACAGAGACGCAGAGGAAATCAATCGATGTTGTTTCTCTGTGCCTCCGTGTCTCTGTGGTGAGATCGCTGTTATCTCAGCTTCAACGTTGTCAGCGCGAACAAGGCAAACACCAGCGACGCGATCCAGAAGCGCACAATAATCTTCGACTCCGACCATCCGAGCAACTCGAAGTGATGGTGGATCGGCGCCATCTTGAAAATTCGCTTCTTGCGCAGCTTGTAAGAGCCCACCTGCAGGATTACCGACAACGCCTCGATCACAAACACGCCGCCAATAAACGGAAGCAGAAGCTCCTGCTTGATCATCACCGCGACTGTGCCGATCGCTCCGCCCAGCGCCAGCGATCCCACGTCTCCCATGAACACTTCTGCCGGATGCGCGTTGTACCATAGAAACCCGATCGCCGACCCCACCATGGCCCCGCAGAAGATCGTCAGCTCGCCCACCTGCGGCATGCGCGGAATCTCCAGATAAGTTGCGAAGGTCGCGTGCCCGCTGACGTACGTGAGCACCGTCAGTGCTCCGGCGGCGATCACCGTGCACCCGATGGCTAAACCATCGAGCCCGTCCGTCAGATTCACCGCATTACTTGAACCTACGATCACCAATGCCACGAAGGCAATGAACGGAACAAATGCGAGCGGCCACAGGTGCGGGTAGTGTTCCAGACTCGCCACCACCAGGTCCGGATGGAACTGCTTAAAGAAGGGCACGATCAGCTTGGTGGAATACATACCGTACGTCTGCATTGCAATCAGCATAACTGCGATCAGAACGCTGGTCGCAATCTGCAGCCCGAGCTTGGCTCTGCCCGTTAAGCCCAGGTTCCGCCGGTGGGCCACCTTGGTGTAGTCGTCAGTGAATCCAATGGCGGCATACGCGCAGGTGGAGAACACCGCGATCCAGACAAACCGGTTGCTCAGATCTGCCCAGAGCAAGGTGGGAACCACAATCGCGATCGCAATCAGAAGCCCGCCCATGGTCGGCGTACCAGCCTTCTTCTGGTGAGCCTTCGGACCTTCCTCGCGAATGTACTGTCCAATCTGAAACTCGCGCAGGCGCCCAATGACCAGCGGCCCCACGATGAGCGCAGTAAACAGAGCCGTGAGGCTGGCGAACGCAGTGCGGAACGTCAGGTAGCGGAAGATGCGGAACGGCGGAACGTAATGTTGCAGCTTCAGGAACAACAGCCAGTAGAGCAATCAGCCTCCGTCCACGCCCCAAGATCTCTAGACCCTAACCTCATTCCACCACGGAGACACAGCGCCACGGAAAAAACAAATCGTTCTTTCAAGACCCTGAGCGCACCGCGGGAGGTCCGGAAACCCATTCCTTTCCATCTCCTCCGTGTCTCCGTGGCAAGAAATGGACGTGCCAGTCCTCAGGGACTCGAAACTTCACATTGCGCTTTCCACGTCTCCAGCGCTTTCTCCAGCTTCACACCTCGAGAAGCCTTCAACAGCACCACATCGCCGTCGCGGGTCTCGCCCGCAAGCCATTTGCCGGCGTCCTCCGGCCCTGCCACGAACTCCGCACGACCTCCCGCCGCACGCGCAGCGTCGACCATCGCCTGCGCCATGCCACGTACCCCTAGCAACACATCGATCTTCTTTTCCGCGATGTGCTGTCCTGCCTCGCGATGCATCGCCTCACCAGCCGGTCCCAACTCCAGCATCTCTCCCGCGACCACGACGCGGCGCGTCGCCGGCATCGCAGCCAGGGCATCCACCATTGCCCGCAGCGCCTTAGGATTCGAATTGTAGCAATCGTTGATGACCGTGATGTTGCCGAGTTGAAGAACCTGGCCGCGCTTGTCCGCGGGCGCAAGCGTCGCCAGTGCAGCAACCGCCTCAGCCGGCTTCAATCCACGGTCCAAGCCAACCGCAACCGCTGCAAGTGCATTCAGAATGTTATGCTCGCCCACCAGCGGTAGCCGCACGCGCTCCCGAATCGCACCGATAACCACATCAAACTCAGATCCACCAGCTCCGCGCGACCGAACGTTCTCCACTCGTACGTCCGCACCTGAACTCACCCCGTACCTCACCACTCTTCCCTTGAAGCCGCGCCCAAATTGCGAAACATACTCGTCGTCGGCGTTGAGCACCGCAGTCCCGCTCGCAGGCAGCGATTCGATCAGCTCATATTTTGCCCGCGCGATGTCCGCCACGGAGGCAAAGAACTCCAGGTGCACCGGAGCCACATTGGTCACCACGCCAACCTCCGGTTGCGCGATCTTCGCCAGAGCACGAATTTCTCCGGCGTGCGACATCCCCATCTCGATAACAGCCACATCGTGTTCCGGTTCCAGCTTCAGCAACATCAGCGGCAAACCGAAATGATTATTGAAGTTCCCCTCCGACTTCAGCACGCGAAAGTGTGAGCCCAGCACGTGCGCGGTCGCTTCCTTGGTTGTGGTCTTCCCCGCCGACCCCGTAACTCCGATCAACGGTTTGCCCCAGACTTTTCGCACGGCCGTGGCCAAGGTCTGGAGCGCGGTGAGCGTGTCTTCCACCGCCAGCAGTCGCGCCTTGGAGCCATAGCGCCCCAGCTGATCATTTCTAACGACGGCCGCGGCCGCTCCTTTGTCCAGAGCCGCGGCCACAAAGTCATGCCCGTCGAGGCGCTCACCTTTCACAGCAAAAAAGAGCTCCCCCGAGCGAACGGTACGTGAGTCAATTGAGTAACCCTGCACGGATTCGTCGCGCGGATAGTCTCCCGCGGCAGAAACAAAGTCGGCGATCTTAGACAGCGGCAGCTTCATTTCAACCACCCGCTCCGGCCTGTGCCGAATCGCACTTGTATCCCGCCACACGCAGAGCGTCGCGCGCAACTTCCACGTCATCAAATGGACGCGCCCCTTCGCGTGTAATCTGCACCTTTTCGTGGCCCTTTCCCGCCAGCAGCACAATATCTCCCGGCCGCGCCTCGCTAATCGCAACCGCAATCGCCTTCCGCCGGTCGGGATCGACGCTGTACTTCACGCCGCTCTTCTGCAACCCAACCAGCGCGTCGTTAATAATGCTGATCGGATCCTCGCTGCGCGGATTGTCCGACGTCAGCACAACGAAATCGCTTGCTCGCCCCGCCGCCTCTCCCATCAGAGGACGCTTCGTGCGGTCGCGATCCCCGCCGCAGCCAAACACGGTCAGCACACGTCCCTTCGATCCGCCCCGTGACACAAATTCCCGGGCTAGCGCCGTCAGATTTCGCAATGCATCATCCGTGTGCGCGTAGTCGACCACGACCGTGAACGGCTGACCGCAGTCGACACGCTGAAACCTTCCCGGCACGAAGGCCAGTTGGTCGACGCCTTCGGCAATCGCCTCCATCGGGCAACCGCGCGCATAGGCTGCCGCCGACGCAGCCAGAATGTTGTAGACGTTCACCCGCCCGATCAGTGGCGAAAACAACGCGACCTTTCCCCTGGGGGTGACCATATCAAATCGCGTTCCCCGCGGTGCGACGTCGATCTTCTCCGCGTGAAAGTCGCCCTGCTGCCATCCGTACCTCAGTACCAGCGAACTGCGCTTGCGGCTGAAGTCGGCTACCTTCGCGCCGTATTCATCGTCGATATTTGTCACCGCAACTCGCGGCGGCTCCGTTCCACATCCCCTAAAAAGCACCTGTTTGGAGGCGAAGTATTCCTCCATCGTCTTGTGATAGTCGAGATGATCCCGCGTCAGGTTTGTGAATACCGCCACGTCAAACGGCACGCCAAACACGCGTTCCTGCGCCAATGCGTGCGACGACACTTCCATCACGGCGTCGGTGGCACCTTGGCCCAGAGCTTCATTCAGGATGCGATTCAGCTCCAATGCTTCTGGGGTCGTATGCGGCGCCGGCAGAACCCTTCCCGCGACGTGATATTCGATGGTGCCGACCAGCGTGCTCTTTCGCCGCGCTGCGGTCAGGATCGACTCGACCAGAAACGCCGTCGTGCTCTTGCCATTCGTCCCCGTAATCCCGGTGACCGCAATTCTCTCCGCCGGCTTCTTATAGAAATTCGCACTCAGCCGCGCCAGCGCCCGGCGCCCATGCGGTACGACCGCCCAGGCAACGCCCTCACGAGCCTTCTCCGCTGCGGAATCCGTAACCACCGCCACAGCTCCAGCCTGGATCGCCTGATCAATGAACCGGTTGCCGTCCACAGCCTCGCCCCGCATGGCCACGAAGACGCCGCCCGGCTTCACACACCGCGAGTCGTATTCGACACCACTGACGCCCGGGTCTCCGCTGTGTGCGAGGATCTCCGCCCCATCCAGCAGCTGTTGGAAGGTCATTGCATGGAATTATAGGGCACGGAGAATCGCCCCCGCCGAGCCCTGCCAGGCACGTCCATCAAAACGAACACTTGAAGCATTACCAAGGTCACGTTTCCACCCATTTCACAACACGCTAGGATTGACTCCATGGCTACAGGAACCGGTCCAGCCAAATACCGTTGCGCCCAGTGTGAGCAGCCGGAGAACCAGTGCGAGTGCGAAAAGTTCTGCTGCCTCTGCCAGGCGGCGATCGACATCCGCATCTGCTCCGACGGCCTCATGTACTGCGAACCTTGTCGCAAGGCCTGCGATTACAAGACTTCTGACTAACCTTGCCCGGTCTCCCTTCGAATCGCGACTGCTGCTAACATTCCAGCCGTCCCGTCGTCTCATCGACGGCAAGAAACCGTCGCGGAGCAGCCATGTCCTCAACCCTGCCGGCAAACCCAACCGTCATCGCCAGTCCAAAGGCAACTCCCCTCGGCCGCATTGATTCCATCGACGTGCTGCGCGGCCTCGTTATGGTCATCATGGCTCTTGACCACAGTCGTGACTTCTTCACCCATCTTCGCTTCGAACCGGAGACGCTGGCCAGAACCTATTACGCACTCTTCTTGACTCGCTGGGTCACCCATTTTTGCGCCCCCTTGTTCTTCTTCCTCGCGGGCACGGGAGCATACTTCTATGGCCGCCGCCGAACCCCTGCCGAACTCAGCCGCTTTCTGTGGACACGCGGACTCTGGCTGATCGTGTTGGAATTCACGGTCGTCGGCACCGCCTGGACTTTCCAGATTCCCTTCGGCTTTTTCGGCGTCATTTGGGCGCTGGGTGCGTGCATGGTGCTGATGGCCGCGGCGGTGCGGCTGCCGGTGCGGTGGTTGGGCGGGTTGTCGGTGCTGATGATCGCGACTCACGATCTTTTGGACCACATTCGGCCCCAGCAATTCGGGTCGCTGGCCTGGCTCTGGACCTTGTTGCACGTTCGCGGATTCGTCCTCCTCCCTTTCCAAATCCCTGAGTTCGTCCTCTTCCAGATCGTCCCTTGGGTTGGGGTCATGGGCGCCGGATACGCCTTTGGTACGATCTTCACGCTTGAGCCCGAGCGTCGCCGCCAAGTCGTCGCCCGCCTCGGCATGGTTCTCACGTTTGCGTTTGTGTTGCTCCGCCTGTCCAACCTCTACGGGAATCCCCCTGCCGGCCAGGGAGGCGTTTCGCAGGGCGACTGGCACATTCAGCCCACGGTCGAGAAAACTGTGATCCTCTTTCTCGATGTCGAGAAGTATCCCCCCTCGCTGCAATTCCTGCTCATGACTCTGGGCCCGTCCCTGCTGCTGTTGGCGTGGCTCGACAAACGAATGTCAGATCAGCCCGCGTCTTCCGGGCTGACCTCGGCGCTCCTGACTTTCGGCAGGGTCCCGATGTTCTTCTATGTCCTGCACCTTTACTTGATCCACGCGATGGCCGTCGCGGCAGCGGCTCTGTTCCATCAGCCCGTTGCCTGGCTGCTGCACGGTGGATTTTTCCTCAACGCGACCCCGGACGGGTACGGCCATGGTCTCCCGTTCATCTACCTGATGTGGGTTACAGCGGTCGTCATTCTCTATTTCCCAAGCCGCTGGTGGGCAGGACTCAAACACAGAAGAAAAGATTGGTGGCTGAGCTATTTATGAGCAGGAAGGAGGAAGCAACCGACCCCGAACTTCGGTTCTAGATCACCACCGCTTCCCGATACTCTCCGAACACTCGCCGCATCGCGTCGGAAATCTCGCCGACTGTGGCGTAAACTTCGACCGCCTCTAGAATCCGAGGCATTACATTCGCGCCCGACCGGGCGGCATCTTCCACGCCTTTCAGTGCGGCCTGCCACGGACCAGCATCTCGTTTCGCCCGCAGCGCGCGCAACCGTTCGATCTGCTTCGCCTCCAGCGCGGGATCAATCCGCTGGATCGGGATCGGCTTCTCTTCTTCCACTTCAAAGCGATTGACTCCCACCACGACTGCCTGCTCGTGATCGACGGCCTGCTGGTACTCGTAGGCTGCGTTCTGAATCTCCTGCTGCACGAATCCTCGTTCGATGGCCTTCAGCATGCCGCCGAGCACTTCGATCTTGCCCAAATACTCCGCTGCACGCTTCTCAATCTCGCTGGTCAGCGTTTCGATGTAGTACGAGCCGGCTAAAGGATCGATCGTCTGTGCAGCCCCCGATTCGTAGGCAACGATCTGCTGCGTGCGCAGCGCGATGCGCGCCGCCTGCTCCGTCGGCAGGGCAAGTGCTTCGTCATACGAGTTCGTATGCAGCGACTGCGTGCCGCCCATCACGGCGGCCAGCGCCTGAATCGCGGTGCGAACAATATTGTTCTCCGGTTGCTGCGCCGTCAGCGTCGAACCGGCCGTCTGCGTGTGAAAGCGCAACATCCACGACCGTGGATTCTTCGCCTTAAAGTGTTCGCGCATGATGCGCGCCCACATGCGTCGGGCCGCACGAAATTTTGCGACTTCCTCCAGAAAATTGATGTGGGCATTGAAAAAGAAGGAGACTCGCGGAGCGAACTTGTCGATGTCGAGTCCGGCATTGATCGCGGCCTGCACATACGCCATCCCGTTGCCCAGCGTAAAAGCCACTTCCTGCACGGCGGTCGATCCTGCTTCCCGCATGTGGTAGCCGGAAATCGAAATCGTATTCCAGTCCGGCGCGTTCTCATTGGCCCAGGCAAACATGTCGGTGATGACGTGCATGGCCTGCTGCGGCGGATAGATATAGGTCCCACGCGCAATGTACTCCTTGAGCACATCATTCTGCACCGTACCTGAAAGCTTGCGGACGTCCGCACCCTGCCGCCGCGCCACTGCCACATACAGCGCCAGAAGGATTGACGCCGTCGCATTGATGGTCATCGACGTGGAAATCTTCGTCAGGTCGATGCCATCGAACAGCCGTTGCATGTCCTCGATCGAGTCGATCGCGACCCCAACCTTGCCGACTTCTCCTGCCGCCAGCACGTGGTCCGAATCCATGCCGATCTGCGTAGGCAAATCAAACGCCACCGACAAGCCGGTCGTCCCATTGGCGAGCAGATATTTGTAGCGCTTGTTCGACTCTTCGGCGTCGCCCATGCCCGCATATTGCCGCATGGTCCACAGCCGCCCGCGGTACATCGTCGCCTGGACGCCCCGCGTGAAGGGATATTCGCCCGGATAGCTCACCTCGGCCTCATAGTCCAACCCTTTGAGATCAGCAGGCGTGTACAGCGGCTTCACCTGGATATGGGACGAGGTCTCGACTTCGAGAGATTGCGGAATGTCGGCGACTTTAGCTCTCTCCGCCATAAATAGCTTCTTGTTATTCCGAGGCGCGCAGCGCTGAGGAATCTGCTTTCGGCAGTGCCACCCATCCAGCCAACGTCACCGCGCCCCTCGGCTCTTCTGCCTCACTCTCCAGAACGAACTCACCCCAAACCACGCAAACGTCAAGGTGAACAGAACCGCAACCACGATGCGTCCCGCCGTGGCTCGATGTCCCTGATACTTCACATATTCCCGTACCAGGGCGATGCCGCCAATTCCCGCCATGGCCAGAAACAAGGTTCCGATCACTTCCAGCCACAACATGTGCAGTACATGGCCGAACGACCGCGCCGTAGCCTTGACCGCGCTCCACATGGCACTCAGCGTCCGGCTGCGTTTGGCGCTCTGCGTGGCCATCTGCGTGGCCACCCGGGCCGCCACCCCAAACTTGCGTGCCGTAGAAAGCTTGCTCACGCCCTCGATTTTAACAGTCTCCGGAGCTACAATCGATGTAGCGCCAGAAAGCGACGAAGCGAACCGTTCCGTCGCTCGCGGCATCTGACTAAACAGTATGGCGAGTCTGGGGGCCGAGTGGATCAGCAACTGAAGCAACTCATGAAGGAATTAGGCGAGGCCATCAACGAGTCCCTCTCCGACTCGGAGTCGATCGCCGAAGTCGTGTCGCGCATCAAGGAAGGCGGCTACGACATCTTCCTCGTCCTCGAGGCCACCATCGGCGTGAGCAAGCAGGGAGAAAAGCCCGCCGACAAGACTTCCCTCGTGACCACGCTGACCACTAATCCTGAATTCAAGATCAGCGATCAGGATTTGAAGTTCCTCAAGTCTCTCCGCATCAAGATTGAGGACGAGGGGAAATAGAAATAATTGCGCGGACCTTCCCGTATTACGTACAAGCACAGTTGTTCCTCTTAGTGGCTTTCCATTAGCCCGAATTCTCTTGACACCGGCGCTGGCAAGAGCGAAACTCGCGTCGAAAAATTTGTCAAAACCAAACCTTGTGCAAGCAAGGGACGGAAAGCCACGGATCTCTACGAAGTCTAGGGAACCAGGCTTAGAGACAGCCGAGTTACCGCAAGCGGAGGCGTAATTCCGTTGCTGGTGAGTCGGCTTTTGCTTTTTTCCCCTGTGCAGACTGGGAAGAAGGAAGATGAAATCGAACTGGGGCGGTTGCACTTTCCTTTCTTTGCGCGGCCTACACCAACTCCCATCCTAAGCGCATAGCCGGAGGGCCTCTTCCGGAAAAGGAGAATCACCATGGCGTCCATACTGCAAGGACCTCCTCGCATCGTCAAAGAGAAAGAAGAGATGGCGGTGCCCGTCACACAACCCTTCCCGCTATTTGGGTTTGTTGAAATTCCGGATCCCAAGATTCCCGATGCCATGCAGATCGTGGGGACAGGCTGGCTGCCCGACGTCCCAGATCTGCGCGACTACACCGATGAACATCCGGAAATCCTCAAGTTCGTGGAAAACCTGGGGATTCCCAAGGCCAAGAAGATGAAGGGACCTCTAGCCGCGGCAGTCGACCTCCGGCAGTGGTGCTCTCCGGTAGAGAACCAACTCGTGCTCGGCTCCTGTACGGCTAACGCGGCGGTGGGGATCGTCGAGTATTTCGAGAGACGCGCGTTTGGCAAGCACATCGACGGCTCACGGCTGTTTGTCTACAAGACCACTCGCGACCTGCTCGGGCTGGTGGGCGACACCGGCGCCTATCTGCGCACGACGATGGCGGCTCTGGCGCTGTTCGGAGTTCCGCCAGAGACGTATTGGCCCTACACGGACCGACAGCAGCCAAGCATCTCCAACGAGCGCACTTTCGATGAGGAGCCGACGGCCTTCGTCTATGAGATGGCGGACAATTTTGAGTCCATCAACTATTTCTGCCACGATCCTTTCGGGGCGCCGATACCTCCCGCGAACGTGTTGAGCAGCGTCAAGACCTACCTGTCGTTCGGGATCCCAACCATGTTCGGCTTCTGGGTGTTCCCGTCCTACAACCAGGGTGACGTCAAAGGTGCATTCCCGTATCCAGCTCCCGGAGAGCGTGCGTTTGGGGGACACGCCATCGTAGCCGTCGGCTACGACGACAACCTGAAGATCACCAACCTGGCCTCAAAGAAGTCCACTACCGGAGCGTTGCTGATTCGCAACTCCTGGGGCAAGGCCTGGGGCAATGCCGGCTATGGCTGGCTGCCGTACGACTATGTCCTTTCGCAGTTTGCCCAGGACTTCTGGTCACTGTTGAGCATGAAATGGATCGACCTAGACAAGTTCCAAATCAAGACCCTGAATCCGTAAATGCACGCGACTATATCGCGGCAGTCTGTGGGCGGCTCGCCGAGCCGCCCTTTTTGTGTCGCCAAGTTCCCCCAAACTCGGTTCGTCCTCAGCGGTGGCCAGCTCCTGGCCGGGCATGATTGGGGCTGCCAGGGGAACCCGCCATGAGACCTTGCACCCTGTGCTACCATCTACTGTTTTCTGTGGCACTCGCCGGAGCGCACGCACTCCACTTTTGCGCGGCCGGTGGACGCCAGGACCGAATACAGTCTCTCTGGAAGTCGAGGCAGTGCGATGAAAGACACCCTCGGAGTCCTGCTGGCAGGCGGCGCCGGAGAGCGCCTCTACCCTCTCACCCGCGACCGCGCAAAGCCTGCCGTTACGTTCGGCGGCATCTATCGCATCATCGACATCACTCTGTCCAACTGCCTCAACTCCGACCTGCGCCGTGTCTATATCCTCACCCAGTACAAAGCACTCTCTCTCAACCGCCACATCCGCGAAGGCTGGAATATCCTGGGCCGCGAGGTGGGTGAGTTTGTCGAAGTGTTGCCGCCCATGAAGCGGGTCAGCGATCAGTGGTATCAGGGCACCGCCGACGCGGTTTACCAGAACATTTATTCCATCGGCTCCGAGCAACCCAAACACGTGCTCATCCTCGGCGGCGATCACATCTACAAGATGGATTACGGCAAGATGATGAAGCAGCACCTTGACTCCGCTGCCGACATTACCCTCGCCACCATCCAGATCGATCCTTCCGAATCCACGCGCCTCGGTGTGGTCGACGTCGACAAAGACGGCCGCGTCAACGGCTTCGAGGAAAAACCCAAAGAGACCAAACTGCGTTCTCCCTGGAACCCCGAGAAGGTCCCTGGCTCCATGGGCGTCTATCTTTTCAACGCCGATGTGCTCATTCCCGTACTGCTGAAAGACGCCGAAGACCCCAACTCCAGCCACGATTTCGGCAAGGACATCCTGCCCAAGATGGTCGATGATTACCGCGTCTTCGCCTACGATTTCGTCGACGAAAACAAGAAAGAAGCCCTCTACTGGCGCGACGTGGGCACGCTCGAGGCCTACTACGAGGCCAACATGGACATCGTCTCCGTGTCGCCGATTTTCAACCTCTACGACGAAGAATGGCCCATCCGCACCCACCAGCGCCAGTATCCGCCGGCGAAGTTCGTGTTCGCCGAGCCTGGACGCACCGGTACCGCCCTCGACTCCATCGTCTCCAACGGATGCATCGTCTCCGGCGGAATTGTGAAGAATTCCATCCTCTCGCCTAACGTCCGTGTGAATTCGTACAGCGAGGTGGATGACTGCATCCTGTTCTCCCACGTCAGCGTGGGACGCCGCTGCCGGATCCGCCGCGCCATTCTCGACCGCGACGTCCACGTCCCCGAAGGCACCACCATCGGCTACGACGCCGAAGCCGACCGCCAGCGCTACTTCGTCACCGACAGCGGCATCACCGTCGTGACCCGCGACTACTCGTTGTTTGAGAACCCGATAGAGGTGGACTACTTCACCAGCGAGTAGGTAGAGGGTCAGCTTCCGAGTTGCGCATCACTGCCGCAACCCACGACCGAAGTACGTCCGAATTTTGGAGTCACCTGCGAATGGAATTCGTATTCAGCCAGGTGAATCCGCATTCAGACTTGGTCGTAGAACTTCAGCGCCATGGCGCCGTGCGTTGCTGCGCCTCCAGCGCGCAGGGCAGCAGCAATGAGTGCGCTTTCGGTGACTTCCTCGCGAGACGCCCCGGCTGCCTTCGCGCCTTTTGTATGCACTTCGATGCAGTAGGGGCACTGGGTCGTGAAAGCAACTCCCAATGCGATGAGTTCGCGATATTTTCTCGGAATGGCGCCGTCCTCACGGGGAACAATCTTGTCCAGCGCGAGCCAGGCGTTGAATTCTGTGGGTGCGAGTTTCCCCATTTCCTTGAGAAACCGAAGATCGCCGACATCGTGGTAGTGTTCGCTCATTTGAGCCTCCTCTGTAGGTTCTTTAAACAAGTTGCCTACGATGGCCCCAGAGTAGACGACGGCAAGGCTTGAAACAAGATGGCAGATATGACATCGCACATAGGTGATTCAGCCAGAGCCCCGAGTCGGCCGCGCCCAGAGCTCTTACCGGGACTTCGTGTTCAGTCGTTGCGGAGAATCTCGATCTGCGGGTCCGTTTTGAAAGGGTGCGGCTTCAAGCCGCACCGTATGCGAAGCAAAATCAATCGCGGCTTTAACCGCCGAGGTCGCGCAGAGTCAGTTTCGGCTTTAGCCGCTGAGACCAAACCGCTCATCCCCTTCGGAGGGTGCCTATGATAGACGTCACGGTCCTGTTTCTCGATCAGACTTTCTCCTCCACCGCCATCGGTCCGATGGAGGTCTTCCGCCATGCCGGAACGCTGTGGAACTACCTCACGGGAACGCGGCCGGTGCCTCATTTTCGAGTGACCACAGCATCGGTGGATGGACGCGCGGTCCGCTGTGACGGGCCCATCCAAATCCAACCTGACGTAGCGCTCAAAGCCATCCGCAATACAGATCTCATCTTCATTCCGACCACCGGACTGAACATTGACCATGTGGTCGAACGCTATGAACCGGTTGTGCCCTGGCTGCGGCGGTGGCACAAGCGGGGAGCGGCCATCGCCAGTGTGTGTACAGGTGTGGGCCTGGTCGCCGCCACCGGCTTGTTGGATGGCAAACGTGCCACCACCCACTGGGCCTTGGCCGAACGCTTCCGGGAGAAATATCCCAAGGTGCGGTGGATGCCGGAATTGATGGTCACCGAGGACCGTGGCTTCTACTGCGGCGGAGGTGTGCACGCCGCGCTCGATCTCAGTCTGTATCTAGTGGAGAAGTTCTGCGGCCACGAAGTTGCCATGCAAAGCGCCAAGGCTCTGCTCATCGAGACACCCCGCGCCTGGCAGGCCGGGTTCGCCATCGTCCCGTTAAAAACCGATCATTCTGACGACACCATCTCCAGCGCACAGGAGTGGCTGCACCAGAATTTTCAGCGGACCTTTCCGCTGGAGGCTCCCGCCCGCCGTGCGGGCATGAGCCTGCGCAATTTCGCTCGCCGCTTTAAGCAAGCGACAGGAGACAGCCCGTTGATCTACTTGCAGAAGCTGCGAGTCGCCGCCGCCAAACGCCTGCTGGAGAGCGACCATCGCACCATGCAGGAGATCAGCGACGCCGTCGGTTATCAGGATGTCGCCTTCTTCCGCGGCCTCTTCCAGCGGCATACCGGCGTCTCCCCCAGCGCCTACCGGCGAAGGTTCGGCGTGTAGCGTGCACAAATGTTCGACGGAAGCAGTCTTGCTTAGCCGGAGTCCTGGCGCGAGCGACATCATGCAGGGCGTCATCCTGAGCGCAGCCGCTCTTCAGGGTCGCTGGATCTCAGGAGGACACCGGGATCCAGCGCACTTACGAGGCCGCGGCCATTACCGCCACCTCAGCGGCGTCCTCTGCCGCCTGCAACATGCGATGCCACGCAAAAATGATCAGCAGCGCCAACCGGCCTTCGTTCACCGCTGGCTCCTTCACCAGGTCGACCGTTCTTTCGCGAGTATCCAGGTGCAGAACCGTCTCCCCATTGTCGTCAAGCACGTTCCAGACCGGCCGCCACACGCCTCTGCAGGCAAATCGAAATGTCTCGCCGTCACAAAATGCCAGCGTCCCTCCGCCGGACCAGTTCGCCTTGAAGGTGGCAATCCGCTGGCTTGAATCCAAATCCACGATCTCCGTATCGGAACCCAGGAAGCCGGTGCGGCGGAACGCCCAGCGCCCAGCGCAGGATTCCGCCAGGAAGGTTGCTGACCACCGGTTGACCCGATGCAGCGAAGCTGCAACTTCGCCATGGAATGTAAGCTCGTATTTATCTTTCTCGTGAGCTTTCGACCAGGTAAGGCCGCGCGAAGTAACGAAGGAGAGGGGAATCATAAACACCTCCCGGGAAGGCATCCTGACCCACATAAATCGTAGCAGAAAGGATCAACCATGCGTGAGGACCTGCAATTCCTGCCGTCCAACTTCGTGGCGGGGTCGCCCGCTGCTACAATTCCCTGTTTTACATAAACTTGCAGCCGAGAACTTTGCCCTCCACATCCGCGTATTGTCTTGTGGGGTCGAAGCTGGGGTGAGGTTCTCGTCTGTTTCGCGTCCCATGCTGACCGCCTTTCAGCGGTAACAACCAGCAGTTTCCGGGGAGTGCGGGTTGGAAGACGTCCAGGTCGTTGCGATGCTAGTCCGCCGCTGTATTGCCGGCGACTCCGCCGCCTGGGAGGAAATCGTTCAGACCTACAACCGCCGCATCTATAACATCTGCTACCGCTTCGCTGGGTCGGGCGACGACGCCGAAGACCTCACCCAGGAGGTCTTCATCAAGATGTACCGAACGCTGTCAAGCTACGACTCATCCAAAGGCGCGTTCGTCACCTGGGTCACCACCATCACGCGCAATTTGCTGGTCGACCACTTCCGCAAAACCAAGCAGGACCGGATGACCGACTCGATGGACGCCACGACCGAGCATGAAGACGCCCAACCCCTCTCTGAGCAAATCCAGGACCAATCTGCCCCGCCCGACGCCCACGTACGCCAGCGGGAGGTCGGGGAGACGGTCCACGCCGCCCTCGGCAAGCTGTCGCCAGAGCTTCGTGAAGCAGTGATTCTAAGGGACTTACAGGATATGGACTACCGCGAGATCGCCAACGTTTTGAAGGTACCGGAGGGTACTGTGAAAAGTCGAATAAATCGAGGCCGGGCGGAACTAGCTCGCCTCCTGCAACGTACCTATAGGCAGGTGATGTGATGCCAGAACAGACCAGCAACGGAATGCAGTGTCACGAGTTTGACGGCCTGCTCTCGGACGCCTTAGACGGCCTCCTGAGCGGCGCAAAACTCGACCGCTTCCAGGCTCACGCCCGGGCATGTCCCGCGTGCGGGCCGCTGTTCGCCGAAGCTGAGGCGGGCCGCAACTGGCTGAAGGGTCTCACGGAGGTGGAGCCTCCAGCCGGCCTGGTCGAGAATATTCTGGCGTCAACAACGGGGATCGCATCGGATCGTCTGCGCGCCCCTGCTCTCTCTACTCCGCCGCGCGTCTCGTGGCTGGAGCGGGTGCAGGCACGGTTCTCAGACGCGATGCAACCGATCTGGGCCACGGTAAGACAGCCAAGGTTCGCCATGTCGTTCGGTATGGCCTTCTTTTCGCTGTCGGTGGCTTTGAGCGTAGTCGGAGTGAAACCCTCCGACCTGCGCCAGATCAGCCTGCGGCCCGCGGCCCTGCGGCACACGTACTACAACACCCAGGCCCGCGTCGTCCGCTACTACGACAACATCCGGCTCGTCTACGAGGTGCAGTCGCGCGTCCGCGGATTCAAGCGCAGCCTGACGCCCGCTGAGCCCGGACCGGTAAAACCGAAAGACCGCAAGAACGACACCAGCAAGGAGCCCGAGCAGAAGCAGGAGCGCAATTACAGCCAGACGGAGAACAATCTGATCCTGGCCTGCGCTCCGCTGGGTCCATCTGTGAACGATCTACCTGTAGTGTCGGTGACCACGTACAGGAGGTTCGTATGAACTGCGCCACTCACAACGAGATTGCCGCAGTGGCCTTTTGCCGCACCTGCGGTAAACCACTGTGCAACAACTGCACCCGCGATGTGCGCGGAGTAATCTACTGCGAGGCTTGCCTCGCCGCGCGTCTGGAGGGCACTGCTCCGGTAGCGGGATTTGTGCCGCCGCAAGCTGCATATCAACCGGCAGTGGACCAAGGCTCAGCCGTGAGGATTCCTCCAGGCCCCGGCTCGGGTCCGAATCCCGCCGTCGCCGGAATTCTTGCCGGATTCTTTCCCTTCGGCGTGGGCGCCGTCTACTGCTCGCAATACGCCAAGGGACTTGCACATCTGGTGATTTTCGCGCTCCTGATCTTCGGAGCGAGTCACGGTGGCAACTGGGATTGGCTCTTTGGCTTCGGTATCGCTTTCTTCTACGTCTACCAGATCATCGACGCGGTCCGCACCGCCCATGCCATTCAGGGAGGACAGCCCGCGCCTGATCCGCTCGGCCTCGCTCAGACCTTCGGAGCGGGACAGAAGTTCGAGGCCAGCAAGGTCCCGGTGGGCGCCGTCGTTCTGATCGGCCTGGGAGTGCTGTTTCTCCTCCACACCATGGGCTTCATGGAGTACGGCTTTGAGCGCTACTGGCCCCTGATCCTGATCTTCCTTGGCGGTTGGATGTTCTACCGCAACTGGGAACGCTCGGGCCAGGCCTGTGTCTGCGGACGCTGCCGCACGCGCTGGATCATGGGTCCGGCCATGGTACTGACAACTGGCGTTCTCTTTCTGTTCGCGAGCATGGATGTCGCCGACCTTGGCCGCACCTGGCCTGCCTGGATTCTAGTGGTCGGCATTGTGAAGCTCCTGCAAAGTACCGCATCAGCGCAAGGTCACGTGGGCCCGTTGCCTCCGGGACCGCCACCGGGCGCGCCCCCGCAGGCGCCTCCAACTTCGAACGAACCTTCTTCCGGGGAGGTGCGCAATGTCTAGCCCCGTCGCTCCCGTCATGCCGCCGCCTCGGCGTCGCCGCCGCTCCTTTGCCGGACCAGTTGTGCTGATCATCCTCGGCATCGTGTTCCTGCTGGGGAACCTGCACATGCTGTCGTGGATGCGTCTGGGCACCTGGTTCGCCCACTACTGGCCCGCGCTGCTCATTGTGTGGGGCGTGATCAAGCTGATCGAGTATCAGCAGGCGCAACGCGAAGGATCGACTCCTTCCGGCATCGGCGCCGGAGGAATATTCCTGGTCGTGGTGATCGTGGTCTGCGGTTTAATCGCAACCCAGGCCTCCCGCTTCAACTGGTCAGGGCTGCGTGATGAGATCAACATCGACGACGAGGACTTCAACAACCTGTTCGGCGAGTCCTACAACTTTGACGATCATCTCGAGCAGGACTTCCCTGCCGGAGCCTCTCTGAAAGTGCTCAATGACCACGGAGCCGTGAGCATTCACGCCGGCACGGACGACAGCAACAAGATCACCGTCGTCGTCCGCAAAAAGGTGGGCGCCGACAATCAGAGTGATGCCGGCAAGTACAACGACCAGACCAAGCCGACGCTCACTACCATTGGCGGCCTGGTTACTCTCGACGCCAAGGTGCATGCGGCTGGCGACCATCCGGTCATGACCGACCTCGATATCTCGCTTCCCCGTAAAGCTGCAGTCACGGTCATTTCCCGCCGCGGGGACGTCACCGTCGCGGTCCGCAACAACAACGTGGACGTTACTACCCAGAACGGCGACGTGTCGGTTGAAGATATCGCCGGCAATGTCAAGCTGAGCCTGGAGAAAGGCTCCGGCAAGATTGTGCAGATCACAGGCGACGTTCACGTCGAAGGGCGTCTAAGTGAAGTTACCGTCACTGACGTGAAAGGTTCCGCCCAGCTGGATGGCGAATTCTCCGAGAGCGTGAAGCTCGGCCGCATCACTAAGACTGTGACCTTCAAATCGTCGCGCACCGACATGGAATTCTCCAAGATCGATGGCGACTTGGATCTCGACTCCGATGATCTGCGTGGCGAGCAGATTACCGGCCCGTTGCGGCTGACGACGCGATCCAAGAACATCCGCCTCGATGCCGTGTCCGGCGACGTGCGCCTGCAGGATCAGAACGGTGGAGTCGAGGTTAACCTCCGCTCGCTCGGCAACGTCCAGATCGACAACCGCAATGGGGATGTTCAGCTGGGTGTTCCTGACAAGTCCGGCTTCCGCGTCGACGCGCGCACGCGGGATGGCGAGGTCCAATCCGAGTTCCCCGAGTTGAAGGTGAACAACGGAGAGCGTGAAGGCACCGCCAGCGGTTCGGTCGGCAGCCCGACCGCGCATCTGGTCATCAACAACGAGCATGGCGGCATCGAGATTCGCAGGGTTCCCACGAGCGGCGGACCGAAGGAAGGAATCTCCGGCGGCATTCCCGGTGGGGTCTCGGGGGGAGTGCCAGGCTCGAAACAGACCAAGCCCGCCAAGTCTTTGCCCGAACCGAAGCAAAAGGTCGAGCCGACGGAAAACTGATCGCAGGTCGATCAAATGATCGGTCGTCGGGTAACCGGATGATTTCCTCGATGAAAGTGATTTTCACCTGTGGAGCTTCACTGCTCGTGACGTGCTCGATACTCGCGGCACAAGCGACTCCGGTGGCGCCGCCAGGAAGAATGGTCAACATCAATGGGCGTAAGCTGCACCTTAACTGCGCTGGAAAGGGTAGCCCGACAGTTGTGCTGGAAGCCGGCCTAGGCGACTCCTCGCTGGCGTGGTCGCTTGTCCAGCCTAAACTCGCTACTGCCACGCGGGTCTGCAGCTATGACCGCTCAGGAACGGCATGGAGCCATGATGCAGGGCCGCAGCACGGGCTGGCTAAGGCTGCTGACGATCTCGATCTTGTACTGAGAACCTCGGGCGAGCCTCCTCCCTACCTGTTGGTGGGCCACTCGTGGGGCGGTTGGCTGATAACTGTGTACGCGCGCAGACATCTTGAAAATGTGGCCGGGATCGTGCTCGTTGATAGTTCGGTAGGATTTGATCCCCCGGTGATCGAAAAGATGCCTGAATCGCAAGTCGGGGGCCCGCCAGCAGGACCGCTGATCATGAAAAAGAGTTTGGACGAAGACGACCCATTCAAGAAACTACCAGCCAGCGCCCGGAAAGCATATGAGTGGACACAGTCCCTGAAGCGCTTCGATGATGTCGATGACCCGGATGAACCCTTGGTCACTGTGCAGGCTGCGACTAGCGGGGAGTTTCCGTTAGAAAGCAAGCCACTGGTGCTTATTGCTGCACGACGCGGCGGAGCCCTGGGGGAAGAAACAGAAGAAGGCAAAACGATTCGGTCTAAAGTCCTCAGTCTATCCCGGCACTCAACGGTAGTGTATGCGAATAGCGGTCATCACGTGCAGTTGGAAGAGCCGAAGACGGTCATAGCTGCTGTACGAGAAATCATCGACAGAGCGCGTCACTTGCAGGAAAGGGGAACGTCAGATCACGTAATCACCCGATCCTGTCTCTCACCAGCTTCTCAATCTGATCGAGCACTTCTTCCTCGCTTAGCTTCGTCGAATCGATGATCACGGCATCCCCCGCCGCCACCAGCGGAGACGCCGCCCGCGTGCGGTCCCGCCGGTCCCGTTCCCGCAGGTCCGCGGCCACGCTCGCCGCGACCTCCCCCTTGATCTTGTGCTGCTCCATCCGCCGCTGCTCGCGTACTACCGGATCCGCATCGAGGAAGATCTTCAGATCCGCATCCGGAAAGACCCTCGTTCCGATGTCGCGTCCCTCCATCACCACCCCGCCGCCCGCGCCCATTTCCCGCTGCCGCGCCACCATCCACGCCCGCACCTCGGGATGTACCGACACCCGCGACGCTGCCTCCGTCACATCCCTCTCGCGGATGCGCAAGGACACGTCGTGTCCGTCCAGCAGGGTGCGGTTGCCCCCGATCGTCGGCTCGAGATGGATGCGTGATCCCTGCGCCAGCTTCACCAACGCTGCTTCGTCATCGAAAGAAATGTCGTGGTTGATGGCCTTGAACGCCAGAGCCCGGTACATCGCCCCGCTCTCCAGATTCACGTAGCCGAGCTTGCGCGCCAGCCGCGACGCGATCGTGCTCTTGCCCGCACCCGCCGGCCCATCGATGGCAATAATCAGCTTCAGTGGAGGAGTGTGTCTGCTGGAATGGTCATTCATCGCGAAGCTAAAGATTGTACACGCCAAAGCAGTGGTCAGTGGCCAGTGGTCAGTAAATCCAGTCCGACCGATGCTCGTACTGGCCACTGGTCACTGGCCACTGACCACTGCTTTGGGCGTCCATCCCATCTCTCGCAGTTTCCGAATACTCAGCGAGTCATGCCTCTTTGCCAGCCGTACCCCGGCTTCATCGCGCACCAGGTCGCAGTGATAGTAGCCAGGCGTGGGCAATCCCAGCGCGCGAAATAGAAGAATCTGCCGCGCCGTGGATTTAAGCAGATCGGCCCCGCGAACCACTTCCGTAATCCGCATGGCAGCGTCGTCGACAACCACAGCCAGCTGATAGGCTGGCACATCATCCCGCCGCCACACAATGAAGTCGCCAAAATCGCGCCCCGCCGTCATCCGCTGCGGCCCCAGATGAAGATCGGTAAAGCAAACCTCTTCCCCGTCAGGAACCAGAAACCGCCAATTCGTGCCCCTAGGCTCGGAACACGTAGCGACAGCCGCCTCGGGGTGCTTGTGTGGGGCCGGGTCTTCGACCCGGCCAGGCGGAGCGAAGCTCCGCTCCTTTCCCTGCGGCCGACACTTCCCCGAATAAACCGCCTCATCATCGGAATCATTGGGAGCTGAAGCCGCCTGCGCCACATCCTTGCGCGAGCAGGTGCAGGGATAGATCAGCCCCCGGTCGCGCAATTTCTCCCAAGCCTCAAGATAGTGGCCGCGCCGCTCACTCTGCGAGTAAGGGCCAAACACACCCCCACAATCGGGACCTTCGGCCCACTCAATGCCCAGCCAGCGCAGGTCTCCCAGCATGGCGTGAACAAATTCAGGCCGGCAGCGCTGAAAATCGAGATCTTCGTTACGCAGGATCAACTGGCCATCATGCTGCGCGGCACGCTCGGCTGCAGTCCAGAAAGTGCGGGCATGTCCGAGGTGAAGCAGCCCTGTAGGCGAGGGCGCAAGCCGCCCACGGTAGGCTGGCGATCTAGGATTCATCGGAGAGCAGGACGCACAGACGAAACAACAGGAGTTTTTGCCGGCGTAATCTGCAGCATGGACTTCCCGCTCACGTGAATGAAGCTCAACTCACGCGCGGCCAACAGTGCGTTCACCGCATCCTTCACCTTCGAGCGCGCCACGAAGTTGCCGAAGAACGCTTCCAGTTCCCCCTGATCGACAGCGATCACGCAATCCAGATATTTCGAGATGAGCGCCGTGAGCGCTTCCGGCACAGAGAGCCCGACGCCTTCCTTCACCGCATCAGGCGCCCAGCGGTACAACACATCCCAGAAGGAACCTTCGTTGGTGTTGTAGTCCACCCGCGTGATCCGCAGCTTCGACCACAATTCTCCCAGCGCCTTATCCAGCACCGCGAGCGATACGCTTCCACCCAGCACTTCCTGCATTTTTTGCTTCGAGATAGGCCCATCGCGCCGGATCAATTCGAACGCATCGCAAGCCAAAGCAGAATACTGCGACCGCGATCCCGTCTTCGGCGCCTGCTTTGGATTGCGTTCACCCACCAGCGCATAGAAATAAGGAAATACCGAAGCCGCCACCAAAAACGCATTGTTCTCGTCGAACAGGTTCGCCTCGTACGCCTCCCGTTCCCGCAATAGACGAACCATCAGCCCGGTGGCATCCGTCGCCCGCGGATCCGAATACGCATGCTGCCACGTAGGAAGTCGCTGATCCGAACCCACGAACGCCCCGATAAACGTTGGCAAAGGCAGAGCCGGACGCAAAGGGTACATCATGCAGAACCCAACACTCTCGATGAAGACACGAGCCTCCTCGATCGTCCGGATGGCCTTGCCATCCAGCCGCCACTTCTCCCGCCGCAGTTGTTGAAGCTCCTGATCAGTCATAAGAAGCGCTATCAGCTTTCAGCTGTCAGCTCTCAGCAAGATCAAACAAACTGCGTCATTCTGACGCAGCCGTCTTTCAGGCGGAGCGAAGAATCTGGCGTATACCGCAACCGTTCCAATATCAACTCCCGAATATCCAACGCCCTTTCGCCGAGAACTGAAAGCTGACAGCTGAGAGCTAGATTCTCTTAAACGCCTTCTGAATGTCTTTAACAGAATACCGCAGCACCACCGGCCTCCCATGTGGACACGCATAAGGATGGTCGGTTTTAGCTAGTTCCGCGAGCAGCCACTCCATCTTGTTTTGCTCAAGCGGCATATTCACCTTGATGGCCGCATGACACGCGATCGACGCTGCGATGCGCCCGCGAATTTTTTCCAGGTTGAGCGACTGCTCCTCGCGCGAGATCTGATCGAGCAATTCATGCAGCATGTGCTCCACTGCGGCCGCGTCCACACCTGCCGGCGCAACTTTTACCGCCACGCTGCGCGCCCCGAAAGGCTCGGCTTCGAATCCGTTGTGTTGCAGTTCATCGGAAATCTCGGCAAACACCGCCTGCTGCGCCGGAGAAAGTTCCAGCACAATCGGCATCAACAGGCGCTGGCTCTCCACTCGCTGGACTGCCCGCTGCTTCAGCACACGCTCAAAGAGCACGCGCTCGTGCGCCACGTGCTGATCGATAATCCACAGGCCATCTTCATTCACCGCCAGGATGAACGAATTGCGAATCTGCCCCAGCGGCCGCAGCGTCGCCAGTGAAGCCAGCGTGGGCTCTTCCTCGTGAACGTCCAGCACTGGTGCGCACCCGTTGTCCGGAATCAGGGCAAGCGTCTCCAGCCCCCGCGCCACTGGAATCGCCGCATTGCCTTCGACCGCAATTCCGCCTTCGAACTGAAATCGCTCCGACACCGGCGGAGCAACTGGAGCCTGCAAAGCAAATCCTCCTCCAGCCGCAGCTTCGTACCGTGGTTGCCATACTGCGGGTGCGCCTGTTTCATTCCCGATCCCAGTTGTCGGCTCCCACTCCCCCCGCGCTCCCGGACTGAGCCCCGGCGAAGCCGTCGCGTGCGCCCGAATCTCCGTCGTGAACTGCGGCACTGGACGCGCCTTCATCAGCGCCGCCCGCACCGAATCCCGCACAAAGTCATGCATCACCGTCTGTTGCCGGAAGCGCACCTCGGTCTTCGACGGATGCACATTCACGTCGACTTCGCCCGCCGGCAACTCCAGAAACAACAGCACCACCGGATACACCGTTGGCGGGATGATGTTCCGATACGCCTCCGTCAGCCCATGCTGCACCAGCCGGTCCCGAATCAACCGCCCATTCACGAACACAAAAATCGAGTTGCGATTCAGCTTCTGAATCTCCGGCTTCGAAGCAAACCCGTGAATCCGCATCTCCCCCGGTGTTGTGGGGCGGACCTGCCCTGAGCGAGAGTCGAAGGGGCCTCGCCCGCCTTCGTCGCTGTCCTCGTCTTCCTCTTGCCGCCGCCACGGCGGAGGCTGTGGCAGCCCCACCCGCTCCAGAGGCTGCACCGCCGCCACCGGAATCAACTGGTCCAGAGTCTCTTTCCCGAATACCTGGTACACGCGCTCGCTGTATCCCGCCACCGGAGGCGCAACCAGCATGGCATTCGTCGCCGAATGCAGCTCGAAATGTTTCTCCGGATGCGCCAGCGCATAGTGCGTGACCAGCGACGCAATGTGCGACAACTCCGTCGACTCCGCCTTCAGAAACTTCTTTCGCGCCGGCGTATTGAAGAACAGGTCGCGCACCGTGATCGAAGTCCCCAGCGGCAGCCCTGCCTCTTCCACGCGCGCGATCTTGCCGCCATTGATCTCGACCACAGTCCCCGCCGGATCCTCCGCCGCACAAGTCTCCAGCCGCAGCCGCGATACCGACGCAATCGAGGGCAGCGCCTCCCCACGAAAGCCCAGCGTCCCCACGCTCAACAAGTCTTCCGCATTCTTGATCTTCGAAGTCGCATGGCGCTCGAACGCCAGCATGGCGTCGTCCCGCACCATCCCGCAGCCGTTGTCCGTGATCTGGATCAGCTTCTTCCCGCCCGCTTCGACGCTGATCTTGATCCGCGTTGCTCCCGCGTCCAGCGAGTTCTCGAGCAGTTCCTTCACCACGGAGGCAGGCCTCTCTACCACTTCGCCGGCGGCAATCTTGTTGGCAACGACTTCGGAAAGTACGTGAATCTTACCCATGCCTTGAGATCCCTCGCTTCACTCGGGATTTCGGCTGCGGGCTCCCGCTTCGCTTACGCCCGCAAAACGCCTCAACTTCGCCGGCAGCGATCTTGTTGGCAACGACTTCAGAGAGTACGTGAATCTTACCCATGGTGAGAAGTGATCAGTGGCTAGTGGTCAGTGGCCAGTCTCTCAGATGGCGGGCCGCATGGCAAAGCACCTCTGGCTGCGTTGTGGGTTATTTCTTAACCGTCTCAATCTCGGCGTCATCCTGAGCGTAGCCGCTTTTCAGGCGGAGCGAAGGATCTTGCGCGCATCGCAATCGTTTTGGATTGACACACAACTCTCATTGCACGCGCCCAACTCTGTCTTCATCCGCACGTTTTTGTGTACAGTGACCCCACGAGGCATCTCATGCACAAGATCTCACGTCGTCGCTTCACCGCCGCACTCGGGACTACTGCAGTAACGCTGTCCGCGCCGAAGTGGATATCCGCCCTCGGGTCTGCCGAGAAGAAGGCCTCAGCCCTGGCTCTCGATCCCCTGCGCCCACAGTTCCACCTGCTCCCCGCCGCGAACTGGATGAACGATCCCAACGGTCCCATCTTTTTCGAGGGCCGCTACCACATGTTCTACCAGTACGATCCCTTCGGAGCCTTCTGGGGATCGATGCACTGGGCTCACGGCACCAGCCCCGACATGGTGCACTGGCATCACGAGCCCATCGCGATCGCCCCCACGCCCAACGGCTATGACCGCGACGGAGTTTTCAGTGGCGCCATCGTTCTCGACCGCGGCACGCCCACCGCGATCTATACCGGCGTCGCGCCGCCTCCATCTCCGTCCGACGCTACCCTGAAAGATGGCGCCCACACCTGGCGCGAGGTCCAGTGCCTCGCCATTTCCCACGATGGAATGCGTACCTGGCAAAAAGCCCGAGACCCCATTCTCAGCAGTCCTCCCGACGCCCTGAACGTAACCGGCTTCCGCGATCCCTGCCTGTGGCGCGAAGGCGATGAGTGGAGAATGGTTCTGGGTTCGGGCGTCGCCGGAAAAGGCGGAGCGATTCTGCTCTATCGCTCCACCGATCTCCGTCACTGGACTTATCTTCATCCCTTGATCGAAGGCTCCCCCAGCACCTCGAAATCCGTCAACCCCGTCGACACCGGAGAAATGTGGGAATGCCCTGACTTCTTTTCGCTGGGCGACCGCCATGCTCTGCTCATCTCGACGATGGGGAGAGTTTTCTGGAAAGTCGGACAGTACAAAGATCAGCGCTTCCTTCCCGAGAAGGAAGGCACCGTCGATTTCGGCGCCTACTACGCCGCCCGCACCATGCTCGATCGCGACGGCAATCGCATCCTGTGGGGCTGGATTCCCGAGACCCGTCCCGAGAAAGAACACAAAGCCGCCGGATGGGCCGGTGTGATGAGCCTTCCCCGCGTGCTCACCCTCGCGCCCGACGGAACCCTGCGCATGGCGCCGTCGCCCGCGGTTGAGACTTTTCGCGGAGAACTCGTACAGGTTCGCGGCCCCCTGGATTCCGCACCCGCAGCGAAATCCCTGGCCGCGATGCGGATCCGCAACCTCGCCGCCGAGTTGGAAGTCACCTTCGTGCCCGACGCGAATCATCCCTTCTCGCTCGAACTGCGCTCAGAAGCTGACGAACCCTTCGCCACCCTTGCCTATCGCCCCGAAGGCACAGGTGGCGACCTGAGCATCAACAAAACGCATGCCGTGCTAGCCGCACCCGCAGGCCAGCCTCTCCGCTTGCGCTTGTTCGTAGACGGTTCCGTACTCGAACTGTTCGCCAACGACACCGCAGCCATCACCGAGCGCGTCTACACCGCTCCCCAAACTCCGCTGAAGATCGCCCCGCGACCGCGCAGCGCAGTAACCGAAATCGCCGTGTGGCCCATGAAGCCTATCTCCTCGGACCGCCTCACGAGCTAGCGCTGCTCGTGTGGGGCGGACATTCTTGTCCGCCGCCGTTGACGTTGATTCTCGGACACACTGCGAAGTACCCAGCCGGTCATTCCCGCAAGGGCCTCGAGGGTTTCCTTCGTGCACCTTCGTGTCCTTGGTGGTTCAATTCAGGACATCGCCGGACAAGCCAATTCTCAATGCTGGGGAGATGGAGAGTCGGGAAGGGCACGAGTTCTACTCGTGCCGAGAACAGGCCGCTGGAAGTTGCGGCTTTGAGCCGCCGGGGTCAGCCCTTGGAGGCAACTTCCTCAGTGCCTAACGGAATCCTAAAAAACTCCGATTTGGGTGGCGCAGCGCTTCCAGCGCTGCGATAAAGCCTTTGTTTTTGTCAGGGCTTTAGCCCCCGGGGTACCAAAACTGTTTTTTCAGCAAACTGTAAAACCTCCACTCTGGGCTTGCTTCTGGGCACGACTGGAAGAGGTTGCGGAAAGACTCGAGCTGCGCCCCTGTTTTGAAAGGGCGCGGCTTCGAGCCGCGCCGCAAGGACCACAAAATCAATCGCGGCTTTAGCCGCTAAGGTACACTCCGTCCGCGTAGTGAGTTTTCGCAACCTCTGGAAGTCGTGCCCTCCCCGTCAAGAACGGGATGGAGCGCCGCAACCCACGAAAAAAAAGGCGCCCCGCCTCAGCGGAGCGCCTTCGAAATCACTGCTCAGCTACTGCACAACCAAGGCAAACGACGTTGACCCCGTCAGCGGGCTCGCGCCGCCGGTGGTTGCATTCACCGTTACGGTGTAATTCCCAGCGGGAGTGCCTGGATCCTTGTGGCCGCCGCCACCGCCGCTGCCGCCGCACGCGCCCATCCACATCGTGGAGCACCCGAGCACCACAATCAGGCCGAGCATACGCATGCCCCGGCGTCGTGACCCCGCGGCAAGCACAATTCCAAACAGGCCGGGAAGCAGCATCGCATAGAAGATGCGGTTCCCGCGCTCAAATGGTGAATTCAATCTCCCCGTGGGCGCGGTGGTTCTGATGCTCACCGTCGGGTTGATGACACTCCCTGGACTTGGACTCACCGCGCAGCTTGCCTCCGCAGCCGTCGGTGTAATCGCGCAGGTGTAGGTCAACGGCAGCGCGGTGGTAGTGTTGCCGCCGCTGACTACCAGGAAACCAGTGCCACCGTCGTCGACCGTAAGTCCATTCGTGTTTCCGGTTGAGGCGCCCGGGGCCAGCGTGATCGTTGCCACGCCGGGGGTCAAGGTAAAGCTCTCGGTGGTCGCCTGTACCGTCAAGTCATCGGTTACCGAACGACTGAGCTGGCTCAAAACCCCCGTGGTTGCCGTTATGCTCACGGTAGTGGGACCGCTTGGTGCCATGTTTGCGCTGGTTTTCAGGGTTAACGTGGTCGTCACAGGCGCACCACTCGGCACAACACTGGGGGGGTTGAAACTGCAACTCGCCCCTGTTGGCAAACCGGAGCAACCAAAGGTTGTAGTCTGACTGAAACCGTTCACAGGCGTGACCGTGAGTGTGATTGGAGCGTTCTGACCCGCTGGCACACTGGTGACCAAAGCGCCAGATCCAAATTGAAAGTCAGGAGGGTTGGCCCAGGCAACAGCCAAGTTTCCCAGGTTCACGGAGCCTAATCCCGTCACCAGATCGTAGCCCGTGCTCGCGCTGTAACCGAAGACTCCCGCCGCCGGACACTGCACAGCTGTAGGCTGACCCGCAGGTGTGCTCGGCGTGCAGTAAACTTTGTTATTCCCAACGGTAATGTCATGAAACGCCGAGCCCGCCGTTGCCGCAAGCTGGTACAGCATGGGATTCGCGTTGCCGAGTCCGTTCGCATTCCCCAGGTACTGATTAAGCAATGCCACCATACCCGCAAAAACCGGGGCTGATGCGGAAGTGCCTCCAATGATAGAAGTAAAGTTATTAACGGCACTTGTAATACCCGCGACTCCGCCAGGGGCACACCCGCTTCCAGTGCCCGCCTGGTTGAGTTCCGACAGTTGCGTGCAGAAGATGAAGCCAGGGAAATTCGGGGATGCCATCAGCGAGACATCGGGCGAAAAGCGCACCGCGGCCTGACCGGAGACGGTCACCGTCTGCCAGGAAGGCTGAGCAAATCCGCCCGTGCATACTCCGCTCACGTTCGTGGTGAAGCAGTTGCTGGCGCCGCCGCCCGTCGACGAAATTCCAAGGGCCGTCTGCGCCGTATGCGCGTCCACAATCCCCCGCGAGGTGCAGAAACTGCTGGAGGGGTTGAGCTGGCAAAAATTCGCGATTTCGGTGTCGTCGTTCCAGACCGTCTCGGAGATATAGCCCAGCGCAGTTCCGCCATCGGGCCCATTGATCGTGCCAAAGTGCGTGCCGTCGTAGCTGGAAGGATAAGGCAGTAACGTCCCACCGATGCCGGTCACTTCCGGGCTGCTCGCAGGATAGGCTACGGCCAGGCCGTTCTTTGCCAGTTTGCTGTTGAAGTCGCATTCGGCGGCTCCAGAGTCGCCGGAAGAGTTCACGATCGTAATGCCTTCCGAGTTGCCAAAAGCCAATTCGGCTTCATCGGAATCGATAAAGCCTTCGGCCGAGTCGAAGCGCTCGCACGTGCCGTAACTCAAACTGATCACCGGCGCACGATTGTTGTCGATGGCATCATAGTACGCGTCAAAGGCTCCACCTGCGCTTTGGGCAGCATTCACATAGATGATCTGGGCGTTGCGGGCCACGGCGCCCGACCATTCAATGTCGAGATCGGCCTCGCTAAGGTCGCCGGGAGAGACCCCGGGATCAGAAGTCGTAGCCTGCACGTACTGGAAGTTGCTGGTGTTGCAGGCGGTGATAACCCCACTGGAGTTCGTTGTGCAATTGATGGCGGAAAGACCGAATCCGGAGCGGAAGTCAGCAATATCCTCCAGAAAGATGTCCGTCTGGCCCGCGACCGCGATCTTCTGTCCCGTGCCATCGATTCCCTGCGTGTACAGCGCATCGATGCCATAGATGGTTTTCACGTCGCCGGGAGCCACCAGGTCTCCGAACGCTGAGCTGTTGTAAAACGGGCGAGCGCCGGCGCTCCGGATACCCATCGGCTTC
Source organism: Terriglobia bacterium (assembly GCA_020073465.1). Taxonomy (GTDB): domain Bacteria; phylum Acidobacteriota; class Terriglobia; order Terriglobales; family Acidobacteriaceae; genus Sulfotelmatobacter. Next base: position 35,393 of record JAIQFC010000025.1, on the reverse strand, counting down.
GGGCGGAAATCGTGCAGGCCGCGGAATCCAGTCGCGATCCCGGATAGCGCCGCAGGGATTGCCGGTGCCGTCGCATTGGCGAAGTGCATCTCGCCATCCACGTTGTAGCGGTGAATCTGGGTCTGAAACGCCCGTTGCACCTGATCAGCCGTGCCGTTGAAGACGATCCAGTTGCGGGCGCGAGCGACCTTCGTGATGCCCAATCCCTGCGACTCGAGCCAGGTCTTGATCCTCTCCACATCGCCCTGGCTGAGCCCAAAGCGATCAGCGTACTGCTCCGGCGTGAGCCACTTGTGGTAATTCGGCGATTTCGGATCTTGTTGTTCGGCTACGAGCTTGGCTAGAGCCTTTTTTTGGCTCGCCGAGGGAACAGTCAGCAACGTGACATAGTTCAGCCGGAAGGACGGTTCCACCAGACCTTGGTCATATTTCAGCTGCGCCTTGGGATGCACGCCTCTCGATAGCGTGACCATCTGGCTGGAATCAATCACGCCCGCGATACGGTCGGGCTGGACGGCAAAAGTTAGCGGGGAGAGCAGGGTTACGATGAAGAAGAACAACACCAAGGCCCGAAAGGGTCGCATACACACTCCGTGGCAGATCCGGCGTATTTGAGGCAGCCTAACTTTATACGGCTTATCCCTTCTCTGATCAAGATTGTTGTGCGTCGGGTTGTATGAAGACCAAAACTTGACAAAACACCGCAACACCCCGCCGCTTGCGCTCCTTGGCCGCAATCACAGGATTCCCCCAGTTCCTCCTGGATGTACATCTCACGCTACCTTGACGTAGGGGATTTCCGAAGGCCGCACGTGAGAAACCGGCTTTTCGTGCAGCAGAAGCTGCGTCGCCTGCACTCGCCGGTCGCAATGGAACCAGCGCTGCACCACGTTATCGCCAAGGAAGTTCGCCAGCGACAGCAGGCTCATGCCCTGGTGGTGCGCCATCCAGCACCGCACCAGCTGGCAACGCGACCAACGGAAGCGGCTGCGCAAGATGCTGTAGTCCGCCGCCTCATAGAATCCGTGAGAGCCGAACCATCCCATCGACTCCATGCGCCGCAGGTTGCTCAACGCCGCCGAAGCATCGACGTTCAGCGCCAGAAACGTCGAATAGGGCGAGATCACCAGCGGGTTCGAATCCGTCTTCCTCATCGCCAGTTGCGGGAGTCCAAAAGCGCGGTACTGGTAATTCCCCGCCTCGTCGAGCTTGTAATACGCCGACTCGGAAATCCCCCATGGAATCCGCCGGTTTGCGGCATAGGCCTGCTGCGACCGCACCGCCGCAACCCGGCTGCGATCCAGCAGCGTGTCGGGATACGTCCGCATCCACAACGCCGGCATCAGGTACTCGAACATCGTCCCTGTCCAGGAGAGCAGGACCGGGCGCCCGCGGTCGAGCGTATGTCCGCGGCCCAGGTGGAACCAGCTGTCCTGGGGAATGTCTTCCTTGGCGATCGCGGCAAACACCGCGGTACGCGATTCGGTGGCGAGCAGGTCGTAGCAGGCCGGCTGCAGCTCGTTCGTCTGCACATCGAAGCCCACCGACATCAGCTGCCGCCGCGGGTTCAGCAGGAAGGCGAAATCCATGCCGTCAGCCAGTTTTCCAGCATCCGCGGCCAGGGATTTCAAATCTGCGATCAGCCGCAGCGTGTTGCTGCGGACTTCGGGAAGCATGAGCAGAAGACGCTCGTAGAGCACTCTGTTCTCATCCTTCTCAGGAGGCAACTGGCAGAGCTGCTCCTGCAACGCGTCGAGGAACGCCGGCAGCAATTGCAGCGAGACCTGCTCGGCCAGCATTGCGCCGAGGGCGGAGTCACTGCGCAGCGGCGCAAACTCCGGCAGCCACCAGGGAGCGTACAAGCGCACCACATTCTGGATGTTCCCCAACCGCGCCCGAGCCTCGTTTCGGAACCAGCTGGCGTCCGCAGCGCGCTTGAACTGCAGGCCCGCATTTGCCTCATCGAGCGTTGCATCCGGCAAAGCTAGGATTGCCGGCAACCAGTTCTCGCTGCGCAGATCCACTTCGCAACGTGAGAAGCCCTTGCGGGGAATCGCGCGCATTTCCGCCAGAGCCTCCAGGCAATCGACGAAGCCTTCCGCCAACTTCGACTGCAATAGAGGCTGGCGCAGGCGGTCGAGGCATCCCTGCTGCAGCGTCCAGAGCGAAGCCAGCAGGTTGCCGCTATCCACCGATGAGATGAACGGCGGCGGAAATGGCTCCAGCGTACGCGTGTCATACCAGTTCAGCAGATGGCCGTGGTGCTTGGGAATGCGTTCGATCGTGGCCAGCGTGCGCCGGGTCAATTCGGCGAGTTCCGGGACGGTAAGATATCCGAACTCGCACGCGACCTGGCGCGCATTCAGAAGTAGTCCGACATTCGTCGGTGAGAAGCGTGTCGCGATGCGGGCTGGCTCTTCCTGCACGTTGTCGGGGATCAGCCAGTTGTGCTCCGCGGTGGAGTACTCGGAAAAGTAACGCCAGGTGTGCAGCGCGGCGTTGCGCAGGAACTCGATGTCCCGGCGCGGCAGTTCATTCCGGGGATTCGGAGATTCGTTGAGCCATAGCGACACCAGCTTGCTCGAAGCCCACAGAGCCAGAACAGGAAACGCAGCCAGTGACGAATGCGGCTGCACCAGCCACACCAACAACCCCACTGCGAGCGCCAGGACAGGCATCCAGTTGAGGTAACGGTCGATCGGCGTGCGGCGTCCCGCCGACTCAGCTTCGTCCGCTGTCTCCCACTCGAGGAGCCGTTCCCGCGTGACCATGCGGCGCACCAGCACGCGAGCGACGGCATCGAGTGAGAGCAGCATCTGGTGGGCCAGAAAGACGAGAGTGAGCAGCATCGTGAAATTGGACGTGAAAAAGGTGTCGACCGCCTCGTGCGCCGTCGACGGCTTCTTCTCAACCGCAGCTTTCACCAGCCCAAAGATCAGCTGAAAGCAGACCGGGATGAAGAGAATACCAATGGCGGCAAAGGTCCAGCGCACGGGCCGTCCGGTTGGTACCAGCCAGCCAAACAAGAGCAGCACAAACGTTGCCGGCTCCACCAGGCTGCGGCGCAGGTTGTCGAAAATCTTCCAGCGGGAGACGAGCGAGATGGGATTGGGCACCCGCGCCCCGGATTCTTCGGGCACCTGGGAAGCCAGCCATCCCGCAATCTGCCAGTCGCCACGCAGCCAGCGGTGTTTGCGGCGATTGTAGGCGCTGTAGTGCGAGGGATAGTCCTCGATCACTTCGATATCACTGGCCAGCCCCGAGCGCGCGTAGGCGCCCTCGATCAGATCGTGGCTGAGCAGCGCGTTGCGCGGAAAACGGCGATCGAGAACACGGTGAACCGTGTCGACCTCATAGATTCCCTTGCCGGTGAAGCTGCCTTCGCCGTAGAGGTCCTGGTAGGCGTCCGAGACCGCGCGTGTGTAGATGTCAAAGCCGGTCTCACCGGCATAAATCGCGGCCAGCCGCGAATTGGCGGTGCTGTGCACGCTGACCCCGACGCGGGGCTGAAGAATGCCGTAGCCGGCGACCACGATGTTCTTTCCCGGGTCGATGATTGCCTGGTTCAAAGGATGAGCCAGCGTTCCCGCCATGCGTTGTGCCGCACCCCGCGGCAGCTCCGTGTCGGAGTCAAGGGTGATAACAAACCGCACTGTAGGCAGGATGGAGAGGTCTCCGACCTTGACCGGGAAACTGTCGTATTGCCCGCGCAGCAGCTTGTTCAGGTCGAGGAGTTTGCCGCGCTTTCGCTCCCAGCCCATCCATCCCTTCTCGCGCGGGTTGTAGACGCGATGGCGATGCAGCAGGAAGAACGATCCCATTTGTTGCCCTGCATATTTCCCGTTCAACTCGCGGATCAGGCTGGCGCACAGGTCGATCAGCGGATCGTCTTCGGGCGCAGGCTCATCGGAGTCGGGCAAATCGGAAAGAAGGGCGAAGTGGATATTGGGGTCATGGTTGCCGAGAAAGCGCACTTCCAGGTCTTCCACGAGTCCGCGCACCTGTTTCTCGCTCCGCAGCAGAGTTGGCACAGCCACCAAGGTGACGCAGCCGTCCGGGATGCCTTCGGAGAAATCCAGCTTGGGAAGAATCTTGGCCGGCAGCAGAGCAGTGACCAGATAGTTCATGAGCAACACTGCGCTCTGCGAACTGGGGAGCAGCAGAATCAGCATCGAAAATAGAACCAGCAGCGGAGAAACCGACGGCGGAGTCAGCCACAACAGGATTCCCGTGATAATGGCGAAGGTGAGGACGGCGACTCCGGGGAGGAAGAACTCGTCGGGATGGCGGCGCAACAAGGCCCGCAGGTTCTGGACGAAGTTGTGCTTGCAGCCGACCTTCTGGCCAAGGAGCGCGCGCCCTTCCGCAACGAGGTAGTAGCCAACGTGCGACTCGCGAGCCCGCGCCCGTGGATCGCGGTAGGTTTTCGCATGGGACTGCTGCGCAAGCGCCAGCGCCTCGCGCGCAACTTCCGTTTCAGTGCAGTCCGACCGGCCGGCCATCCGGGCCAGTTCGTTGCGATAGAGGCTCCGGCTCTCAAAGTCCATCCCGGCGTAAGCCCCGGCCGGATCCTGGCGCAGAACCTGGTCGAACAGGATCAGGGGCTCGATCACAACTTTCCAGTGAGCTTGCGCCACCTCGCGCAGGCTGCGGACGCATACTCCGACCCCGAGGTTCTCCCCTGCTGGCGCCTCCAGCGCCCTGCGGCCCCGCATGGCAACCTGCTCAAGAAGTGCCAGCTTCAGTGAGGGAGCGAGTGCCCAGAGTTCGCGGAGATCCAGGGTCGCGTGATCCTGAAAACCCTGGCAAAAAGAGGCAAACGCCGAGTCGCTGAACTGATACCCCGCTGAGTCGAGAAAATACTTTGCCAGCGCGAAGGCGCGGGGAACGATCTTCCCTTTGGGAGTACGGATGTGCGGCAGGGTCCGGAAGGGCTTCACTTCCGTGGTCACGCTGGCCAGTTCGGAAAAAATCAGAGTGATGTTGTCGCGCAACCAGCGGACATCCTCGGTGGGCGACTGCTTGAATTTTGTTTCCACCGAGGCAAACACCTGCCGGAGAGTGGTTCTCACCCGCCGGCAGCGCTCTGAAAACGTGTTCGACCGGGTTGTTCCCGGCAACCAGCCCAGGTGCGATGCGAAATCTGCTCCTTCGGCGCGCAAGGTCTCGGGGCTCGAGAGATCCCTCACCGTTCCCGGCATGCTCTCGTCTTCGGCGATGCTCTCGATGTGCTTATTCTGCGGCATTCGTCCCTGATCTCTAGCGGTAACTGGCGGCCTGCAGTTCGAACATTTCGGCATAGCGGCCGCCAAGATGCGTGAGCTGATCGTGGCTTCCGTCCTCAGCGATGCGGCCCTTCTCCAGCACAACAATGCGGTCCGCCATGCGCACGGTGGAGAAACGATGTGAGATAAATAGAGCCATTTTCCCGGTGGTGAGTTCGGCAAAGCGCTGGAAGACCTCAAACTCGCTTCGGGCATCGAGCGAGGCCGTGGGCTCGTCGAGGATGAGGACCTGTGCATCGCGCAGATAGGCTCGAGCCAGCGCTACTTTCTGCCACTCTCCGCCGGAAAGATCGACGCCTCCGTCGAACCTTCGTCCAAGCATTTGTTCATATTCATGATCGAGTCTGCCGATCACTTCGTCGGCCATACTCTTCTGGGCTGACAGGTGAACCAGCGGCAGGTTGTCGATCTCGGCGATGCGGCCGACGGCGATGTTTTCGCGCGCGGTCATCTCATAGCGCATGAAATCCTGAAAGATGACGCCGATTTCGCGGTAGAGGTCCTCCAGGTCATATTCGCGCAGGTCGACACCATCCAGCAGTAGCTGGCCCTCGACCGGGTCATACAGCCGGGTCATCAGCTTGACCATGGTGGTCTTACCCTCACCATTTTCACCGATCAACGCCACCCGCTCCCCGGGACGAAGCTGGAAGTTCAATCCGTTCAGAACCAGCCGCGAGCTGCCCGGGTAGCGGAACGAAACGTTACGAAACTCGAATCCGCCGCGGATGGGTCGTGGAGCCGGCAAGGCATTGGGCTTGGAGCGGATTGTGGGCTGCATCTCGAAGAATGCGATGAGGTCGGTCAGGAACAAGGCCTGATCAGCGATGCTCGAGACGGTTGAGAAGATCTGCTGGATATTTGAACTTGCCTGAAGAATCGCCCCGGTAAGAAATGTGAGCTCGCCGATAGTGAGGATTCCTCGCACGGTTCGCCAGATCACGAAGACGTAGGCAGAGTAGTAACCCGCAGTCCCGACGATTGACAGCAGGGAGCCCGCAACCAGCCGCCGCCGGGCCAGTGCGACATCTTCGCCGTAGATCTGATCGGATAGCCGCGTGAAGCGTCCGACAAGAAAATCCTTCAGACCGAACAGCTTGAGTTCCTTGGCTGCTTCCTTGCTCCCACCGAGGACCCGCAGGTAGTCGAGCTGGCGACGGATGGGAGTCTGGCGGAAGTTCTTGGCATAGCCCAGGAAAGCAAAGTGACTCTCTCCCAGGAATGCGGGTACGACGCCCGCGACCAGCAACAACAGGAGCCAGGGCGAGAACAGTATGATCGAGACCGACAGCGACACCGTGGTGATGACCTGCTGCACCAGCCGTCCGATCGATTGGATCATCCCCAGACGGTCCGTGGCCTGGACCCGGGCGCGCTCCAGGCGATCGTAGAAGACAGGGTCCTCATAGGCGGTGAGATCCAGATCCGCAGCGTGCTTCATCACGCGGACGCTCACGTGCCGCATGTATTTCTCCGCGAGGAGGGAATCGAGATAGTCGATCGCGCGACTGAGGATGCTGCCGAATACGGCCAGCCCGAACTCCACCGCCACCAACCACCACAGCCGTGAAGATACAGGCTGGTGCGTGGTCAGGGCATGAACGATGCCGTCAATGATGAGTTTGGTGACCCAAAGGAGCGCGATGGGGAGGAACGAAGCGACCACTCGGAAGATCAGACCGAACGTGACCACGGTAGGGCCGGCTTCCCAGACAATGCTAAGAACGGCCGGCACATTGCGGAGTGCCGAGAGGCGTTCCCGCCATGCCTTGTGGAAGTTCGCTTGTCCAGTCATGGTTGGTCCAAAACCAGCCTTGCTCCGAAGCGAGAGCAGCCCACGCGTGCCAGACGAATCGTGGCGATTACAATGAGTTTAGCCCAAAAAAGCGTGGCCTGCTCATCTTCCCTCCGGGCTGGAAACAGCGGAGCCGTTTCGGGATTGCAGCGGTACGACAGGCTCGCGATTGTGCTCCTTGCCGTCGGTCAAAGTGCAGCATCCAAAAGGCTGCGTTAGATGAGGGGAACGCGTTCGAGGTTGGTGAGCGAGATACGGAATGTTCCCGGCCTCCCGGTTTTCCAGCCTTTGCGGGCCGGATGCCGGAGGAGCCTAGTACTTCCGGAAGCCGGCACGCTGCATACCGCGCTGCGCCTCCTGCGTTTTCATGAAGGTGTTCCAAACGAATCCCGTGCGAAGGTTTTCCGCCATCAGCATGGTGATCCCGGTGTCGATGCCAATCACGTCGTGGTCGTACCAGTTCTTAAGCGGATTGAAGGCATTGACAAAGCCGTACTTGCACCAGGCTGCGCCGTAGCGGTTGCGAATTGCCTTGAGCACTCGCATGCTGGCTTGCGGAATGAAAGGCAGAGACCCCGCGCTCGCGCTGGGCACAACGGTACCGTCAATAGGTCCGATCGCGGGAGGACCACCCCAGACGACGTAGCCCTTTTCCGAGTCTGAAGCCGTGATCCCCCACAGGTCATCGCTGTAGTCGGAGAATTGTTCGCTGAGTTCGATGCAAAAGCGCCGGTGGACTTCGGAGGCGACGATCGAGTTCTGGAAGTAATCGGCGTACTTGTCGCGCTTGCCGCGGAAATCGAACCAGGCCTGCGAGTACTGATGCACAAACAGGGGCGCGTACGAACCGATGTAGCGCAGTCCGTCGTACTCAAAAACCAGGCGCTTCCACGCTATCCAGGTTTGTTCCTTCAAGGGATGCGCCGAAGACCCCAGTCCCAGCAGGTACATCATCATCAGTTCGCTGTAGTAGTCCCAGCGGTTGGGGAGGAAGCCAATCTCGGGCGTCCAACCATGGGGTAGCAGAGCAGTGTCTTCCGAGAGCCAGGTCCAATCGACCCGGCTGAAGATCAGATTGGCCAGTTGCGCGACGTCGGGATGCTTGAAGTGTTCGCGGCAGGTGAGGATTCCGCAGAGCAGGATTGCGGTGTCCACCGAGGAGATTTCGGAATCCCAGACGCGCTCTCCGGTGTTGATGTTGGCGAAGTGGTAGAAGAAGCCGCGATGATGCGGCACCTTCTTCCACAAGAAGCGAAGGACGGCAAAGATGCGCTCCAAAGCGTTGCCCGTCGAAATGAACCCGCGCTGATCAGCGATGCACAGCGCGGTCAGGCCGAAACCGGTGGCGGCGATGCTGGCTACGATCCCCTCATCGGTCGTCTGCACGTTGCAGCGATCCTTCACCATTCCGGTCTTCGGACTGGCCTGCTCCCAGAAGAAGAGAAAGTTGGCGCGCTCCAGATCGTTCAGAAACTGATCGTCTTCCGGAGTCAGCGAAAACCGGGGCAAGGCCGGGGGCGGCGAGAGTTGCGGAGGCGGATGTTGCGGGTCCGCAAGCGCCGGCAGTGCCCCGGCGAGGGGAAGACAAACGCCAGCGCGTAAGGCTAGCCGCATGAACTCGCGGCGGGAAGGCCAGTTGAGTTGGAGATCTCTCATTCCGCTTCGTAAACGTCCATCCTAAACGAACTCCGGTCACAGGAAGGGTAACAACGAAGATGATGCCTTACTGGGTCCTTTGGATGCTGGATTGGCTGTACCATCATGTGGTAGGTAACCGGTTTGCCCGTGCCGACATCGTTATGAGTGTGTCGACAATCGCGAAATGACTTCCAGCAGGAAAATTGAGATCTGGAGCGCCGGTGTCGCGGCTGTGATGCTGACGATCGCCGCGGTGTTGCTGGTGCACTGGCACCGGCAGAGCCTCATTACTCTGCAGGGAGCGGTCATGGTGCAGGACGCAGACCCGCGCAAGGAGTTGCCCATTGCCGACGTCGAGGTGTCGGTCGAGGACCGTCTTGCCAAGGGAACTGCCAGGTCAGACGCCTCCGGATTCTTTCGCATTGCGCTGCCCCAGGGAGTAAGGCGCGGCGACCGGGCGAAGCTACATTTTCGCCACTCCGGATACCGCAATCTCGACCTGGATGACTTTGTCGGCGACAAGCTCTATATCGCCCGCATGACACCGCTCACTGCCAGGCCATCTCGCACGACCGGCCAGCCGGACGTCAGGGTGGGCAACGTGCGCGTCCGATTTTCGATCAAGAACATGACCGACGTGAATATTGGGAGCGCGGTAAAGATTTTCGACATCGAGAACAAGGGTAACGTGCCGTGCAAGGGAGAACGGCCGTGTTCACCGGATGGAAAATGGAAGGCAGCGCTTGGGTCAGCCTCGCTCGACGCGGGAATGGGCAATGAGTTCCGCAACGCGCGAGCGTCCTGCATCGCCGGACCCTGCGCTTTCACCCGGATCGAGTCTGACGGTTTCTCCCAGGGCGGTCAGGCGATCATGGTCTCAGCTCGCAACTGGTCCGATACCACGACGTTTCTGCTGGAGGCGGAGGTCTTTCACCCCATGGCCAGCGAATTGATTCACGAGTCTTACCCCGTGATATTCGGGGACTCGCTGAACTTCACGCTGCCGGCTTCCGCGGAAGGCGTGAATATCGAGGCCGACATCGATGGCCAGACCATTATCTTCCCGCTGGGGCCATCGCTGTTTTTGAGTTGGGCATCTTGCACTTCTCGCGCAAATTCGGACCAAACCCGTGTCTACCTGTGCGGATTGAAACCTGGATACCGCTTTCAGTAGCTTGCCGTTGTGCATGAGAACTGCTGCCGTATACTTCCCGGGAGTTCTCCGCAACCGCATGGCCGCACCAGATTCCGGCAAATCCCGCCTCGGCTACATTGACTGGATGCGGGGTCTCGCCTGCGTCCTGATGTTTCAGACGCATTGCTTTGACTCGTGGCTCAGCCCGCAGGCGCGGCAGAGCAAGTTCTTCATGTACTCGCAACTGGGAGGAACATTCCCTGCACCGCTGTTCCTTTTCCTCGCTGGAATCTCGTTCGCGCTAGTCACGGAAAAGCTGTGGCAGAAAGGTCTGGCCCCTGCTCAGATTGCGCGGTTCACGATTCGCCGGGGCGCTGAGATCTTCGCTTTCGGCCTGCTTTTCCGGGTGCAGGAGTTTGTGATTGCCTGGGGATGGTCGCCGCGAAGCGACTTACTCCGAGTCGATGTGCTGAACACGATCGGGGTCTCGATGATGCTGATGGGCCTGGTGTCGTGGCTGGCTTTAGCCCTGCAGCGCGGACCGCACACCAGACTCGCGCTGGTGCTCATCGCCGCGGGCACTGCGCTCCTGATCTCTCTCTTGACGCCGCTGCTCTGGACCACGTGGCGTCCGCACTGGCTGCCGTGGCCGATTGAGTCCTACATCAACGGCGTCCACAACACCGGAAGCCCGCAGTCCTGGCTCTTTCCCGTCTTCCCCTGGACTGCATTTGCCTTCGCAGGCCTCGCTACAGGATTCATCCTGCGAAGTCCGTGGGTGCGCCAGCGCGAATCGGGAGTACTGCCTTCGCTGGGTATCATTGGTATCGTCATCGTCGAGTTCGCCCGCTGGCTCGATGCGCAACCGCGACGGTTCTATGCCGTCTACGATTTCTGGCACACCAGCCCGAATTTCTTCCTGATCCGTGTGGGGATGCTACTGATGATTCTCTCCGCAAGCTATGTATGGTGCCGGTGGGGAGCGGGTCAGTGGGGGTTCAGTCCGCTGGTCCAGTTGGGCCAGGCATCGTTACTGGTCTACTGGGTGCACATTGAGTTTGTGTACGGCCGGCTCTCGATCCTGAGGAAGCATTCTGTCGGGATTCGCACGGCCTCGTTGGGTCTGCTCGTCATTTTCCTCGCCATGCTGCTTCTTGCGTTTCTCCGCACGCGGATGAAGCGAGGGCCTGTTGCCGAGGTGCTCGCGTGGCTGCGTCCGCGGACCGCCAGCGCTCCGTGACTGCGGAACGACGCCATAAGCCACGCGATTACTGGACTCTTCTCACGAACTCCACCACCTCACGCTCCGCCCAGCGGCCATCATCCCCCAGGGTCCCGTTCGGTTGCCCAAGAAACGCGCAGTGTCCACCATCGGCGGTTTCGATGTAGGTGATATTGGGATTCGCCAGGATCCGTTGCCGCGTTGCGGGGCGCAGTCGGATGAAGGGATCGTTCGCCGCATGAATAATGACCGCCGGAACCGCGATCCGGTCGATCACGTTTGCCGCCGAAGCTCGTGCGTAGTAGTCATCGGCTCCCGTAAAGCCGCAATAGTGCGCGGTGATTCTGTCATCGAACTCACGCAGGCTCGAGATCCCTCGCAAACGGGATGGATCAAAAGTCTGCGGAAACAGTCTCGCCTTGCGGCGCAAACGGCGAAACAGCTGTATTAGAAAGTAGTATTCGTAGAGCCGATTGCCAGGCTCGTGCAAGGCATCGGCGGACGGCGCCAGGTCCGCCGCCGGACAAACGGCCGCCACCGCCCGGAATTGCGCCGGGCCTTCGCTTCCCCATTCTCCTGCCAGCTTCAACACCAGGTTCCCGCCCATGGAAAATCCGATCAGCGCAAATCGTGAGACCCCATCGTGCTCAACCACATGCCGCGCGACGGCGGCAACGTCTGCCGACAGACTCGAGTTGTAGAGCGTCGGCGCGTACTCGTCCATCCCACCGCAGTTGCGCTGGTTCATGAGCACGACATTCATTCCGCAAGCGAGCCCGTTCCGGGCGACGCCGAGCATGTATTCCGAATCGGTCGATCCCTCAAGGCCATGCACAACGATAAGTGTCAGCGCCGATCGCCGATCGTTCCCCCGCTCGGACCACCAGCGACACCAGCAACGAACCTTGATTCCCGGCGCAACTTCGATCAGCCGCTCCTCGCCAGGCGGCAGGTGGACACGCCGCGGCAGCAGAAAACTGGCTATCGTCTGCACATGCCCGCCCCGCAACCAGCGATGCGGCCGAAACTGCGAGAACCCGGCAGCAAGGCTCCCGGCCCGTCGTGGGTCGTTATTCTGCTTCAGGTTGTCGCTCAATTCATCGCCCAAGGAAAGCGGGGTTTGCGAAGTTCCCGTGGATTGATTCTAATAGAGGTTGCTCTGTGAAGTCGGAGTCAATCATGCCCATATTCGAATACGTCTGCCAGCAATGTCATCACCAGTTCGAAGCCCTCGTCTACGGCAAGGAAAAGGCCGAGTGCCCGAAGTGCCGCGCCACCAAGCTCGATCCGCAGCTTTCTGTGTTTGCCGTGTCCGCGAAGGGCTCGTCGAGCGCCTCCGCTCCGACCGGGGCTTGCGGTTCTTGCGGAGATCCGCGCGGTCCGGGGGCGTGTTCGCTCGGCGATCTGGACTGAAATTCTCTATCCAAGAATGCGAATACGCTGCAGGGCGTGTTCTCTGAGAGGATCGCCATGAAAATCCGTGCCGATTCAGTCTTTATATCGAGCGTGCTTTTTACCATCGCGCTGCTTTGCCTCATTCCGGCATGCTTGGCGAATGCCTTGACCGGACGTGACAAAGTTGCGCTCGTGGCGCTCGATGCAGGCTTCCAGGCGGCTGCCCAAGCCATGAGCGACCTCGGTGTTGCTTGTCTGGCAATTATTCTCGTCGGGCTGATCGTTGTGTGGACGGGATACATCAAGCGCGAGCGCTGGACCTGGCTTGTGATGCTTGTCGTCGTATGGGTCTGGGCATTCCCGCTTTTGGTATTGCCGCTGCTCAAGGGCAGGATTGTCCTAGCACTCTCAGAGTGGCTCTACAGCGCAATCTACCAACCCGGATCGCCTCGAATTTGGGCGGAGTCAGTTCTGATTTTCTTGTTGATGGTGATCGCGCTGCTACTGCCGATAAAATCATTCTTTCTCGTCAGGGAAATACAGGAACCGAGTTATAGTCCGTCGCACAGGCTCATCGGCTTCTCCGTCATGAGCATTCTGGTCGTTCTGATTGCACTGTTCGCTTGGGTGCACCTTCGCGTGTATGAGATTCCGCTCACCGAGTTGAATTCGACGCAACGATTACCTCCACCATCGTCGCCCCCCACCCCATGCAAGGCTCAGTGACAGGTGAGTGGCTCTCAAGGGAACAGCACTTTCGGTACTCAAGTCCCGTGACGGTGGTTACCTGTGTTTCCTCGCTGTGCTCCCCTACCATTTGAAGATCACACCAAGCGAGGCTACTGGGTATGGATCGCCGTCGCCAGCAACGCGTATTTGTCGATCTTCCGGTACGAATCTGGGGTATGGACGCTCACTCGCGCCCTTTCATGCAGCCCGCCAGCTTGCGCACGATCAGCGGCCGCGGCGCGACTTTGCAGGGCGTGGACGCGCAACTGAAGCCGGGTGATGTCGTCGATCTCCAGTATGAAGGCGCCAAGGCGCAGTTTCGTGTTGTGTGGCTGGGGAAGCCGGGCACCGAGATGCAGGGTGAAGTTGGAATTGAGAGTCTTTCGACCGACACGCAACTGTGGGACGTCGACCCGCTGCGCTGTGCCGCGGCGACCGGCCAGGGATAAGCCGTCGTTTTCGGCCGTCATCACCAGAACTTCTGTCATCCTGAGCAAAGCGAAGGACCTATGTAGTCTGCTTGGGGCCGAGAGACTGCATGGGTCCTTCGCGTTGCTCAGGATGACAAGCGGGATTGGACCTGGAGAATCAACTCGACAATCGGGGAGGGCGGGAGGGCTGAACCCCGCAGGGGACGGGCCGTCCCCAGTATGGTCCTGAAACCAGGCGAACACAAGCAAAACTCATAACCGGTGCCTCGAATTTCGAAGCCCCGCGCACCTGATTTCACAATTCCTGCACTGCATCCACCCAAAGGTCGCAAGTTCTGTCATCCTGCCGTTGTAAACTCGCTAGCATGCGCGTGAAGATTCTCGGCTCGGCTGCCGGTGGAGGATTTCCACAGTGGAATTGTGCCTGCCCCAACTGCCGGGCCCTGCGAGCCGGAGCGTTCCAGGGCAAAGCCCGCACGCAGGCCCAGGTTGCGGTCAGCCAGGAGGAACGATCATGGTTTCTGCTCGGGGCTTCTCCCGACCTGCGCGGGCAGATTGAAGCCACGCCGGAGCTTCAGCCTCGTGACGGAGTCCGCCAGTCGCCGATCGCCGGCGCTGTCCTCGCCAATGGCGATCTCGATCATGTCCTCGGCTTGTTGCTGCTGCGCGAACTTCAACCGCTGCGTGTGAACGCCACAGCATCGATCCACCGCATTCTTACCGAAGACAACTCCATGTTCGGCATGCTGCACCGCGTTGCTAATCAGGTGTCGTGGGCCGATTTCGCGCCCGGAGCCTCATTCCCGTTGTGCGGCCGTGCTGGCGAGGACTCCGGCTTGCGCTGCCGCGCTCTGTCGCTGGCGACACATTACCCTGCCTACGTTTCCACAAAGCGACAATCAGCTCTCGTTCCCGGCGAAGCGTCTCTGGGCATAGTCATCGACTCTCCCTCGGGCAAGCGGCTCGCCTACATGCCCGCCGTCCCACAAATCGATGACGCATTGCTCAAAGAACTCGATTCCTCGGATGTGCTTCTATTCGACGGCACTTTCTGGAGCGATGACGAACTCATCCGCACCCAGGGCCGCGGACCTACCGTACAAACCGCGCGACAGATGGGACACGTCCCGGTCTCATCCGCGAAAGGCAGCCTGAGCCGGTTGGCGGGACTGCGCCGCCCACGTAAAATCTATTTGCACATCAACAACACGAATCCCATGCTGAACGAAGCTGGACCGGAGTATCGGCAAGTCCGCGAGGCAGGATGGGAAATCGCGGAGGACGGATGGCAGTTCGACCTGTAGACGCCATGAGCGCTGAGGATACCCGGCTGCTTACTCTGGATGAACTCCGCGCGCAATTTCGCGCCGTCGGCGAGGAGCGCTACCACCACCAGCACCCGTTCCACTTGATGATGCATGAGGGCCGCCTCAGCCGCGGCCAGCTGCAGGCCTGGGCTCTGAACCGCTACTACTACCAGAGCATGATTCCGATCAAGGACTCGATCATCCTGTCCCGCGGTCCAGACCCCGTGTTCCGCCGTGCCTGGCGCAAGCGCGTAGTCGATCACGATGGCGACGCGACCAGCGAAGGCGGGATCAAACGCTGGCTGAAACTCGCCGAAGCCACGGGACTCCGCGTGGACAAAGTTCGCAGCGGCGAAGGCATTCTTCCGGCAACGCGCTTCGCGGTGAATGAATATCTGAACATCGTGCGCAGCCGGAGTTTGCTGGAAGCGGTCGCCTCTTCGCTGACGGAATTGTTCTCCCGCGACCTGATCTCACTGCGCATGGAAAAGCTGCGCCAGCATTATCCGTGGCTTTCGGGCGGGTTGGATTACTTTGAGGCCCGGCTGACGCAGGCGCCCGAGGACGCAAAGTTTGCCGTGAATTTCGTGTACGAAAATGCGAAGACGCGGCCTGAGCAGGAACTTTCCATCCAGGCACTGCGCGACAAGTGCGACATCCTCTGGGCCCAGCTCGACGCGCTCTACTTTGCGTATGTGCAGCCGGGCTGGCCGCCGCCGGGCGCGTTTCGCATGAATGAAGAGGGAGCGTAGGCGTGGCGCCCCCGCAGGATTCCAGCCAGCCGCGCCTGGCTGCCGGCTGCCGCTGGGGTGGCACGGAAGAAGACCGCGTCATTCTTTTTCCCGAAGGTGCAATCAAACTTCAGGGAACGGGACGGGAGGTGCTCGAGCGCTGCGATGGCCAGCGCACGTTCGGCGAGATCATCGCGAATCTACAGAAAGAGTTCAGCGCGGCCGATCCCGCCAAGATTCGCGACGATATCAGCACGTTCCTCGAGCAACTGCAGAAGAGGCGGATCGTAGATTACTAGCCCGAAGGGCGACATTCATTAGCCCAGGGCGTAAGCCCTGGGTCCGGTGGGACGAAGAGCCAGTCCCGTAGGGACGGCACAAGGTCTCACGCACACAATTTAGCCCCTAAGATTGCTCTCCGAAGTACTCTTAGGCTCTGGGCCACTTTCTGGGGCACCGATTGTTGCATGGTTCCTAATCCTCTCGCACTCATCGCCGAAGTCACGCACCGCTGCCCGCTGCACTGCGTCTATTGCTCGAATCCCGTGCAGTTGGCGGGAACGCAATCAGAACTCTCTACCGACGAGTGGCGAAGCATCTTTCAGCAGGCCGGAAAACTCGGCATGCTGCATGCCCACTTCACCGGCGGA
This sequence comes from Terriglobia bacterium, assembly GCA_020073465.1. Classification (GTDB taxonomy): domain Bacteria; phylum Acidobacteriota; class Terriglobia; order Terriglobales; family Acidobacteriaceae; genus Sulfotelmatobacter. The sequence goes on along the minus strand of JAIQFC010000025.1, from coordinate 19,075 downwards.
GAACCTTTAGCCCGCACCGACCTCACCGAATTGATTGCCGCGGCCCGCGCCTCTGGGCTCTATACCAATCTGATCACTTCCGGCATCGGCCTCTCTGAGCCGCGCCTGAAGACTCTGGTCGACGCCGGGCTCGACCACATTCAAGTCAGCTTTCAGGATTCCCGCGAAGACTCCGCCAACTGGATCGCCGGGGCCAAGGCGCACGCACACAAGATCGAACTATCGCGTGCCATCCGCCAACACAAGATTGCGTTCACCGTGAATCTGGTGGTGCATCGCCAGAACCTCGACCATCTGGAAGAAATGATCGCCTTCATCGAGCAGATGAACCCTGAGCGGGTCGAGATCGCCCATACCCAGTACTACGGCTGGGCTTTAATGAACCGCGCCGCATTGATGCCCACCCGCGCGCAGCTGGAAAAAGCTGTGGAGATTGTCGCTGGCGCTGAAAGAAGACTAGCCGGACGAATCCGCATCGATTCAGTCGTGCCTGACTACTACGCCAAGTATCCCAAGGCATGCATGGGCGGATGGGGCCGCAGGTTGATGCTGATCAATCCTGCGGGACGAGTGCTTCCCTGCCACGCGGCAGAAATCATTCCGGGACTCGAATTCGAAAATGTCCGCGAACGGACTCTGGAATGGATCTGGCGGGAATCTCCATCATTCCGGCGTTTTCGAGGCGAAGACTGGATGCCCGACCCCTGCCGCAGCTGTGATCGGCGCAGCGAAGATTTCGGAGGTTGCCGCTGCCAGGCTCTGCTGCTGACGGGAGATCCGGCAGCTACCGACCCCACCTGCTCGCTTGCGCCCAAGCATCACGTGATTGAAGCCGCCGTGCTGGAAGCGAACTCTGACGCAGCGGCCGCTAAACCTGCGACTGCCTCGTCCTTTGTTCAACTCCAGCAGCAAACGGCAGCGCTGTGGAACTACCGCACGAATCCCGACTAAGGTCGGGAAGCCTCACCAGCGAATTCCAATCGTAACCGGCCGCAGGTCAGTGGTGATGTTGTTGTGCTTGCCGTGCAGGTAGCGGACTTCGCCGTAGATTTCGAGATTGCCTCGCACCTTGCGGGCAACGCCGCCGCCAAAGTTGATCCCGATCTCATTCTGGCTCTCATTCAGAAACTTCCCGTTGAGCGGCAGGCTTCCATTGAAGCAGTTCCCCCACCACGTGTAGAACGCGTTGCAGGCAGAGCCGGGAACAAAGGTCGATGAGTCCAGTTTCCCTGAGCGATGGTAGAAGCCGGGTCCAATCACAAAGTATCCAGAGTATTTCTTGGTCACCGGAATGTTGAAGATCGGATCCAGCATCAAGCTGTAGGCGTGATTACTTGCCCCCGGGGCCTGCGCCAACTGCAGCGCCGAGGTGCGCAGCGGGAGATCAGCCCACAGAAAGTCCAGGCGGAATCCAAAGTACTTGCTGAAATTGCGTGCGACCCCGGCGCCTGCCACACCGCCGCCGCCCTTTACGAAAGTCTGGGTCGTGCCGGCGGGAAGGTTGGCGCCGCCGCCGACATTGAAGGTCCAGTTGCGGTACTCATGCGGACGCGGTTTCCTGCGGGAGGTGGATTCGTCCTCGGGATTCTCCTGGGCCGGGGCCGCGGGCTGTTGCCCGGCTGGCGCATCCTGCGCGTGGGTTGCTACTCGGACGAGCAGCAGTAATCCAAGAATGGCCGCGAACTTTCGAATCATTCATTCTCCTCCCGCTACCGGGCGTGGCTGCGGACCATAGCGCTCGGCATCGAGAGGCGCTGGCGAAAGAGCATGTCCGCGATTCTTCCGCCGCAGCAGCGACTCCGCTGGCAGCAGGAACGCACTATATTACCAACTTTGATGCTGTATCGGCGCGTCGAGCCGCCCGCTATGCACGATTCCCCGTTTCGTAGAGACGTTTGCCGGCAGCATCTCGATCTTGGCGCTTTGCTGTTCACGAGAAGCACGTGTCGCACGTATGATGAACACTAGCTCATTTTCCTGAGATTTAGCTTTGGCAAAGATATCCTCAAATCCCGTAGAGGACGCGCCCGCCGCACAATCCTCCCAGAAGCGTGATGCCGCCTGCCGCGTAGCCTTGGTCGGCTTCGGGACGGTCGGCCGCGCCGTCGCCAAAATCCTGTGTGAAGGCACTGACCGCTCTCTCCGTCTCACCCACATCTGCAATCGCAACATCGAGCGCAAGAAACAGCCCTGGGTCCCCGCCGATGTTGTGTGGACGGAAGATTTCCAGACAGTGCTGAGTTCCGACGCCGACATTGTTATTGAGCTCATCGGTGGTCTCAGCCCGGCCGAACAGATGGTTCGCGGAGCACTGCAGGCGGGAAAGTCGGTCGTTACCGCCAACAAACAGCTGATCGCGCACCATGGCCCCGACCTTCTGCAGCTCGCGAATTCTCTCGGATGCCAGCTCGAGTTCGGCGCGTCGGTGGCCGGAGGAGTTCCCGTCCTCCCGGCGCTGCGCACGGGACTCTGCGGAGACCGGTTGCACGGAATCGCCGGCATTCTGAATGGCACGTGTAACTACATTTTGAGCCGAATAGAAAACGCCCGGATTCCTTTCAGCGAAGCGCTGGAGGAGGCGCAGGCTCGCGGCTACGCCGAAGCGGATGCCTCCGAGGATCTCGACGGCGGCGATGCCCGCGCGAAGCTGGCAATTCTGGCGCTCGCGGGGCTTCAAACGCGGGTCGCGCCTGAGACCATTCGCGCACGCACCATCCGGGCCGTCGATGCAGTCGACTTTGACTACGCAGCGGAACTCGGCTGCACGGTCCGCCAGATTTCGCGCGCCGATTTGAAGGGGACGACGCTCTTCGCCGAGGTGGGCCCGAGCCTGGTTCCAATATCGTCGCCATTTGGCCGGGTCCAGGCCAATCAGAATCTGGTGGTAACTTCAGGCCAATATGGTGGCGACATCGCGTTTCTCGGTGCAGGCGCTGGAGGAGATCCGACGGCGGTCGCCGTGGTCTCAGATGTGAAATTTGTGGCGGAGAATCTGGCAGCGCGATCGAATGCCAGCCGTAGAGACGTAGCTCGCTACGTCTCTACCCCGGCGACCAGCAGTGATTTCGAAACGCCCTGGTACCTGCGTTTCTTTGTGCGCGACCAGCCCGGCATCGTAGCCAAGCTGGCTGGGATTCTCGCCACTCATCACTTGAACATCGACGCCGTGCTGCAGAAGCCCGGATTCGACAAGGCTACGCTCCCGTTTGTGATTACTCTCGAGCCTTGCCGCGACTCGCTCCTGCATCCCGCGCTCGAGCAAATGTCCGCTCTCGACTTCGCCATCCGCCCCTGTCTTTGCCTCCCGATCCTGCGCTAGGGGAGAGCACGCGGGCTTCGCTCGCGCGGACAGCCGAGGGCGGCTGTCCCCACAGGTGCCATTGGATTACTGCCCGCCAACCGTCCCCCGCAGCACCGTGATCGACGCCTTCGGAAGCTGGTACAGCACCTCTGCCCCACCCGCGACCTTCGATCGCGATGGGGGCCCGTCCGGATCCGCGTGGCCCTTCTCTCCTTCGGCGTGCCACACGTATTCGTTCGAGCCGAACGTGACGCGGTCTATTTGCCCCGTGAAATGCCGCTCCCGCTTCGTCTCCGAATCGGCAAACGCGACTTTCACCGCATGGTCGTTGAACTGATCGCGATTGACCAGCATCACCGACCACTGCTTGTCTGGACGCTCAACCACGTACGCGGTCACCAGCGCGTTCCCGGCTGCATCGGTCACGTCGCTCGATGCCTTGAACTGCCGGTGCGGCGCGTCTATGGGTTGTACCCATTCTTTCGTAATCATTTGCGCCGCCAGGTATTGTGGCGGATAGCTCACTACTTTGTAGTTCTCGTCGATCCACAGAAAACTCCCAAAGTCTCCGAAGCGTCCCGGATACGGCATGTAATGGAAGTAGTACGTCGCCCCAGCGCCCTCGCCCATCATCGTCCCGACATAGTCCGCCAGCCACAGCGCGCCCTTCACCGAAGAAGGAGGCGCTCCACCGCCGATGTTACCCTCCGTCATGAAGAAAGGAATGTTCGACGGCACTCCATTGTCCTTCCAGACTTGCACGATGTGCTTCACGTAGTCCGGCTCCGGATACAAGTCCGCCCACGAATACGCCGGACGATCCTGATACGGATAGTGCTCGAACGAAAAAAACGTGAAGTCGCTCAGCCGTCCGTGAGCCTTGAGGTAATCGACGAAACGGCCGATCCACGAGACTTTCCCGTTCGCGTCCGGCCAGACCTCCACGTCGCCAAACGTCCCCTCGAACGGCGGTCCGCCCAGCTTCGCTTCCGGAACAAGCTTTTGAATCGCCGTGGCGAATTGCAGATAGAGCGCACCGTAGTCCTCGGGCAGCATGTGCTGCCCGTCGGCTTCCTCCCCCATCTCGATCCACGAAATCGGATAGTGGCGTTTGTAGAGATAGGCGATCTCGTTCGCCGCATCTTCCGGCGTGGAGTACAACATTGCGATCGGCACCATTGTGGGCAGCCCGCGAGTGACGCCGCAGTTGAAGAAGAAATCGAATCCCACCTGGTCCCCTCGCGATTCGTCCAGGTGCGAAGCCGCAACCCAGGGATCGACCGACGACGGCCAGGTGATGGTCTGATTCCGGCTCGGAAAGTGTGTGACGTAATCGTTGAACTGCCCGTCGGCCGACAGCGCTCCAACATAGAGTTCATTGATCGCGTACCCAACGCAGTTGCGCTTGTCCGCCGAACCGTGCGTGTCACATGTATTGGAAGACTCGGTCATCCAGATGCGGATATAGCGGACGGGAATCATCCACGAAACCAGCTTCAGCGTGACGGTCCCACCTTTGCCTTCGGTGATGTTGCCCAGCGGATAAGTCTGCCACGTACCCTTGGTGGTCCCGTCGTAGAAGGGCTCCAGTTCGCCCGTCCAGAACTGCACCGCATACCGTCGCGCATACGGATTGGCCCACGCGATGCGAATGGCGTTGACATCGATCTTGCTGCCCAGATCGATCATCACCCACTGCGGATGGAGCGAGTCGTCCTCGTCCGTAAATGCCTGCGTGAGATACGGATTGCTTTTCCAGTATGAGTTGACATCTCCATCGGTAAGCCGCGACCAGCCGTTGCCGTCTCCGCGGCTGAACCCGCGATGCGGCAGCGGATATGCCCACGAGTGCCGGATCTCTTCCACAGGCTCGGCCGCACCCACGAAATATCCCTCCTGCTTCTCGGCGTTGCTCCAGGTCCCGCGCGGATTCCAGTGCCAAGCCTCGACCATCAGTTCCGTGTTCTGACGGTAGGTGACCGTTCCCCAGCCTGCACCCAGGATCTCCTTGAGCATCGGATCGACAAGCAGCCTCTCGGGAGTCCCGGTCCTCAGCCGGTCGATGGCGGCGCCCAGAGCGTGCGGGGGACTGAACGTGTTCGCCACATGCGAAGGCGCAGCATCGACGGTCACTTTCTGCGCCCCTGCCGAATTCGTCACCATCACTGCACTCGCGATCACGAGACCGATGGAAGCAAGTCGCTGCCTGATGCTCGATGTCATGATTCCCTCCCGGGCGCAAGAACATCTCGCCCCGTCATGAAACGTTTCAATAGAGGTCTATATTGGCTTTTCGACCAGCTGGACAGCATACACTGATGCTCTTTTCACCAGACGAAAGCGAGGCTGTGAGACGGGCGCACGAGAGGGACTTTGGGAGGCGAGTCGCGCTAGTTTGGAAGGCGTGCCCGCCGCCCACTTGCTGGCGGCGGGCTGGTTCTGTCAGCGGATTAGTTCCAGAAGGGGTTCTTCAGACCGGCAGGCGCGAGAGCACTGTCCGCTTTCGTTTCCGTCCCGGACTCGTCCGAGATCTTTTCATCCAGGAATCGAGAAGAAGGTGCGGCAATTTCCTCTTGGGTTTCAAACGGCATTTGAGAGCGGGGATAATCGGACTTCATTGGGTCACCTCTCTTAATGATCTGGGCTTATTGAAACATTCCCGGAACTTTTTGTGGGCTCCAAAATTCTGATGATCCCTATCGAAAAAACTGGACGTTGGCGGGAACTGCTAGGATGTCAGGGCGTGCAGGGATATACCGGCTTGTTGCACCCGCTTAATCCTTTGGCGGCGTCATCCTGAGCACAGCCGTTCTTCAGGCGGAGCGAAGGATCTTGCGCGAGTTTCTCCGGCACGAAAAGCAACATCTAACTCAAGCACTCATCAAGGATCCCCTTCATGAACTACCGCAAGTTCGGCCGTACCGCTTTCGAAGTCAGCGACATCGCTCACGGACTCTGGGGTATGAGTGGATGGAGCGGCTCCAACGATCAGGAATCGCTCGGGGCACTGCAACTGGCCGTCGACCTGGGCTGCAACTTTTTCGACACCGCCTGGGCCTACGGCGAAGGCAAAAGCGACGGCCTGCTGGGTGAGATCCTGGCGCGCAATTCCAACAAGCGCCTCTACGCAGCCTCGAAGATTCCGCCGGCGAACGGCATGTGGCCCGCACTGCCCAGGTACAAATACAGCGATGTCTTCTCGGCGCAGCACGTTTTCAAGTACGCGGACCTGATTCGCAAGAACCTCCGCGTCGACTCCATCGACCTGCTGCAATTCCATGTGTGGGATGACAGCTGGAGCGACGAACCTGAGTTTCCCTCGACCGTCGAAAAGTTAAAGCACGAAGGCTGGATACGCTTCTTCGGTCTCAGCCTCAACCGCTGGCAACCGGAGAACGGCATCAAGGCCATACGCACCGGGCTCGTCGACGCGGTGCAAGTCATCTACAACATCTTCGATCAGGCCCCCGAGGACGAACTCTTCCCCGTCTGCCAGGAACTCAACATCGGTGTCATCGCCCGTGTCCCCTTCGACGAAGGCAGCCTCGGCGGCAAGATGACGCTCGAAACCCGCTTCCCGAAAGACGATTGGCGCTCGGGATATTTCGGTCCGGAGAATCTTGCGAATACGATTGAGCGCGTCGACAAACTGAAGAAAATTGTTCCACCAGGCATGACTCTCCCCGAGATGGCCCTGCGCTTCATCCTCTCGCACCCGGCGGTCAGCACCACCATCGCCGGGATGCGCAAGCCAGAACATGTTCGCCAAAACATTGCCACCAGCGATGCCGGACCGCTCGACAAGTCTCTCCTGGCCGAATTGAAAAAGCATCGCTGGGACCGCACTCCCAAGCGGTGGTCAGACTGAGCCCTCAGAGGTTCATGTGGGGATAGCCGCCTTCGGCTGTTCAGTCGGGCAGTGCCCGGCTGCTCTGGCCCCCGCGCACTCTCTACGACTGCTGGTAGTAGTCTGACGTGGCAAGTTACGCTGCCTTCTCATCGGGCGCGAAACCCAGCGTCACGCCCGGTCGTGTGACGCCTGGAACCGCTCAGACCTTGCGTCGCCAGTCGCCCATCGAAAGCGAGAAAAGACTTGCGCAAGAAAGTCATTGCTACACTGCTCTCCGCCTTGTGTCTGTACGCTGTGTGCTTGCAGGCCCAGAACTCCCGGGGCTCGTTACGCGGCGTTGTGCAGGATGCCAGCGGTGCCCGCGTGCCGTCGGCCAAAATCGTGGTCCAGGCTTCCGGTTCCTCGATCCGGCGCGAGGCAGTGAGCGAGGATCGCGGAGAATTTCGGCTGGATGACCTTCTTCCAGGCGCGTACCACATTACAGTGAACGCTGCCGGCTTCTCCCAGGCGCAAGCAGATATCTCCGTTCCCGTCAGCTCCGTCCGCGATGTGACGGTGACGCTGAAACTTTCCGCGGCGAAAGAAACGGTCAACGTCCAGGCGCCGGCTTCCTCGATAACTACGCAACCCATCGATCTGGTGAGCGTGGTTCATCAAGGTGTTATCAGCCGCCAGGACTTGCAGACTCTACCCCTGGCTGCGCGCAGCTTTGCCAACATCGCTTTTCTCGCGCCGGGAACTGAGCCGGTGGAGCCCTCCGATCCCACAAAGGCGCGCATTACCGCGGTGGCTACGGGTGGAAGCTCCGGTCTTAACAACGAGCTTTCGGTCGACGGCGGCGACAACTCCGACGACTTCATCGGCGGTTTCCTGCAGAACTTCTCTCCCGAAGTGATTCAGGAGTTCGCCATGCGCACCTCTCAGGAAGATGCTGACACCGGCGGGACCACGGCCGGCTCGGTTGTGATCACCACCCGGCGCGGCACCAATGACTGGCACGGTGATGCTGCCGTCTATGAACGTGCAGCCGACCTCAACGCGCGCTTCCCCATTGAGAACCCCGCGCCCGATCCCAAGCAGCCGTTCTCGCGCCAGAACTACGTTTTCACCCTCGGTGGTCCGGTGAAGAAGGACAAAATCTGGGTGTTCTCGTCTTTTGAATATGTCCACGAAAATGCCAGCATCGCCTACAGCCCGAACAGTCAGACGGAGTTCACTGCTCTCGCGCAGCTGGCTTCCGATGGCTTGATCCCTGGGATCACCTCCATCGTGGTCCCGAAGAACACGCCGATCCCCTTTCGCGACTATCTGGGCTCGCTGCGCTTCGACTGGAGTCAGTCCGCGAAGTCGCAGTGGTTCTGGCGCGGCTCGGTCGACAACTACACCACCCACAACAACCTGGTGCAGCAAAGCACTCTGCCCTCCACCGGTCTGCTGACCCACAACAACTACATGAACACGGTCGTCAGCAATTCCTATGCGTTCAGCCCCACGTGGCTAGGGACATTTGTGTTCAATGCCAGCGGATTGCACCTCACCCAGACCCGCAACTCGCATCTCGGCTTCGCGCTGGCATTTCCTTTCAGCGCGACTTCGCAGACTATTTCCGGCTTCGAGACCTTCGGCGATAACCAGTTCGCCACGGCCATCACCGCGTTCCCCGATGTGCGCAATCAGGAGAAGTACCAGCTCCGCTACGATGTAAGCCACGCCTCCGGCGACCACGCCTTCAAGTTTGGCGTCAACTTCATTCACGAGCCAGTGCTCGGGGGAGCGTTCCCAGGCAATGCAGAAACCCTGTACTCGTTCCCTCAGGATCCCACTTTCTACTTAGCCAATCCTGCCCAGTTTCCTTTGGACTACGCTGCCGGAGCGGAATCAACCCCGGCAGCCGATGGCAGCTTCTCACAAAACGTTCAGCGCCTCGCTCTCTACGCTCAAGACTCCTGGCGCGTCACGCCCCACCTGACCTTCAACTACGGGCTTCGCTACCAGACGACTTACGGCCTGTTCACTGCGTCCGGGCGAAGCCAGCTCGACAATCCCGCCCTTGTCCTGGCCGCTCCACTCGTCACAGGAATTCCCCACGACTATCGCAAGCAATTCGGTCCGCGGCTCGGCATCGCGTACTCCCCGCGCGACAGCGGCAAGACTGTAATTCGCGCCGGCTTCGGTCTTTACTACAACGATCTGGCGCAAGGTGGGTGGGCAGAAGCATTCCAGGCTGTGAACGGATCGGGTAGCGGTCCCGACTCGCTCATCGACCCGAACTACAAGACGCCCTACGCGCTGCATGCCAGTGCGGGAATGCAGCACGCCATCAATTCAAACTGGACCTTCAGCGCCGACTACGCCCACGAGCAGGGCAACCACGGATACCGCCGCTACGACTACAGCGCGCCAGAGGTCAGCGTCTTCAAATCCGATAACCGTTCCAGCTTCGATTCGCTCGCACTGGTCCTGCAGGGCAATGTCTCGCACCGCTTCAACCTGATTGCGCATTACACGCTTTCCAGCGCCAAAACGTGGGGATGCCTGCTGGGAGAACTCTTCGATTACGTGAATGGCGTCTGCGACCCGCTCAATCCTTTTGGGCCGGGCGACTACGGCCCGTCGGGCGAGGACATCAGGCATCGCTTTGTTCTGGCGGGCACGCTGCACGCGCCCGGTGGCTTCGAGATTTCCACTCTCACCCAGGCCGAGAGTGCGCGACCGTTCACGCTGACCACTCCGGTTGGCGACCGGGCGGTCGTGAACGGAGTCAAGACATCCATGGACCAGGTTCGCGGCACTCCCTACATCCAGATGGACTTGCGAGTCAGCCGTCCGATCAACTTTCACGATCGCTGGTCGGTGATCCCTTTTGCCGAACTCTTCAACCTCTTCAACCGCAACAATCCCGGCGCTAACTACATCACCGACATTTCCGCGCTACCCAACCCTGTCAACGACCTGAGCAACGCCACCTCGATCTGCACCGATCCCCCGGCCTGCACCAACTTCACGCCGATTACCAGCCTCAAGCAGTTGCTGGTTCCTGCAGGCGGACTGGGAGATTTCTTCGGACCAGGAACGACGGTAGGGATTCCATTCGCAGCGCAGTTAGGGGTAAGGGTGACGTTCTGACGGGATCGGCAAAACTCGTGTGGGGACGGGCGCCCACGCCCGTCCATGCGGCCCAGAAGTATCGGGCCGCGGCGGTTTTGTGCTCGGCCGCTGATGTCCCAAAATCCCAGGTTAGATAAGAACCAGGTTGGATAAAAAAAGGAAGGGTCGATCGACTAGACCCCGACCCTACCTCACCAGCCACTCCGTCGCCGTGTGCACGTGCATCAAGAGCTGGCTGTAGGTCACGGCAAACGCCGCCACCACAGCCACTCCTGCACCCAGCGCATACCACGCGGAATACCCGTGCGCGGGAAGCTCGCGTTCCTCGCTCCAGCCGATCAGGCGCTCGACGCGAGCATTCACCGAGGCTGCGGGGCTGTGCACCAGCGACATGGTCAGTTCGGTCGACGGCTGAGGCGGGGACAAGCGTGATAGTTTGATCAAGGCCGCCGCCAAATCGAGCGCTTCCCCGGGGCTCGAAACCGCGGCATCGTCCGCCGCCATCTCCGTCATCTCCAGCCAGGCCTGCTCCAGCCCAGCCATTCCGGGAAACGCAACCAACCGTAGCGCCAGCTTTTTCAAATTGTCCCGCCGCCGTACATGCGCCAACTCATGCCGGAGTGCGGTATGGAGCTCCTTCTCGGTGAGGATAAATTCCGCCGTGCTCGACACCAGAACCTTGGGCCGCAGAATGCCAGCCGCCGTGAGCGCGGGAATCACGCGCGAAATCCGCAACACCGGAACCGGACCGCTCGCATCCACCAGCTTCGCTTCGCTCAGCCACTCTGTAATGGTGCGCGAGGCTCGCATCACCGCCAAGCCCGCGTTCATCATGCCAAACGCGGCCAGCAGGCATCCGGCAAGACCAAGGGCGAGCGGAATACCGCCGATGGGCTCATCGATCGAGCGTGGTTCCAGCAGCAGGAACGATGGCACTGTGAACGCCGCCGTCACCGTAGCAGCGGCCAACAAGGGAAACACTCGCAAGGTGAAAAGCAGATCCGCTGAGCGCCGCACCGGATATCTCCGGCTGTAGACCCAGAGCCTCCGCCAGGCGCACGCGACCGCAAGAGACAGCCCGAGGTAGACCAGAACGAAAACCGAGAACGAGACCGCAATGCCGCGCGCCGCAAACATTACTCTTTCTCCCTGGTGCGCGATTCGCTTTCCCGGTTGCGCAACTCGCGCCGCTTGGTCTCCACGAGTTGTCGCAGATCGTCAAGCAACTGCGCGTCGCGCTCGGTGAGAATTTCGACGAGATAGGAGAGCGGCAGAGATGCCCCCGGGCTTGCGTCCAACAACTGGCGGAACGCTTCCCCCGCCGCTTCCCGGTGCAACTCCTCACGCGTATATCGCGGAGCGTAACGAAACGCCCGCCCTTCGGCCTCGCGCGTCAGCACACTCTTCTTGAACAGGCGATCCAGCGTGGTCATCACCGTGGTATAGGCCAGATCCTGATGCCCATCCTCGAGCAACTCGCGCACGGTGGCGCTTCCACGCGCCCACAGGGCTTCGAGCAAACGCTGCTCCAGCGGGCCCAGTTGCGCGGAGGAGGTCCGAAAATGGAAGAGCCGGTTCATCGGTCGCCGAAGACGGAGTTGCAATTTTATCGCAGGCTGGGAAGCAGTGCCAGGTCACCGGACAACGAACCCGCGACCGCAGCATGTGCAAGTTCCTGCACCTATTCATGGGAAGGCGCGGCGGTCCTGGTGCTTCCGCCGGTCTTGATGTCCACCAATCGCAGCAGCCGCACCTGCCTCTGATTTGGAGTCTCCCAAATTGGAACCCGGCCGCATTTTTGCATGCCGTGAAGTTGTTTCCTTCCGTGTTGTTGCCAGTGAATGTGGCTAAACTGACATGAGAATTCGACGAAGACTGGAAAGTGGGGGGGCACTGACGACGCCAGCGGAGAGGCAGAGTAGGCACGAACGCTGCGCTACAGAGAGTAGCGGCATCAGAGGTTAGCACCGTTGAGGAGAAAGTTCCATGCGATTCATTCGCTCGGTACTGCAGGCGGCAGTTGAGCCGAAGCGCACATTACAGCGGTCAGCGACCCTCGCATTGAGGGCGCTGACCGGGATGAACAATGTTGTAATCGACATTCGCCGAAGACGGCATTACTCGCCCACCGGTCGGCGGCTCTTTGATGAAGTTGCGGAACGCGCGCTGACCCGAACTGACATCAGTGACCATTTGAAAACAATGTTTGTAGAAGCGCTGGCAATACGCCCGTCCGTGATCGTTGAGCTTGGCGTTCGTGGTGGGGAAAGCACATTCGCTCTGGAGCGAGCGGCCGCCTTGTGCGGTTCTACTCTCATCAGTGTGGACATCCAAACCTGTTTGCGCAAGTCACAGTATTCGAAATGGCGGTTTGTGCAAGACAATGATGTGGCGTTTGCCAAACACTTCCCGGCCTGGTGCCGGGATCAACAGATTCCCCCTCTCATCGATGTGCTGTTCGTCGACACCAGCCACGAATATGCTCATACCCTGCAAGAAATTGACTTGTGGTTTCCCCACCTGGCTCCCCATTCGAAAGTCTTGTTCCACGACACCAATATGCGGCGACTCTATTTTCGCAAGGACGGTAGCATGGGTGTTGGATGGCGGAATGGGCGAGGAGTCATCGCACCGCTGGAGCAATACTTAGGGCGTCAGTTCAACGAACGCGAGGACTTCGTGGACTGGTCGGGTGAGTGGATTGTCCGGCATCACCCAGCCTGCAGCGGACTTACCATACTCGAAAGGATCACCGACCAGTTGAGGGCCGGCGAGATTCACGACGCGTCACTCCGTAGCGCAAGCTAGCAAGCCATCGTCGAAGCTCGCCAGAAACCGGGAGGATGCTGGGGTGGGAAACGGGAATCGAACCCGCAACCGTCGGAGCCACAGTCCGGTGCTCTGCCAGTTGAGCTATTCCCACCGCCTCAGTGATTATAGCAACTGCGCTTCGCCAGCGTCAGACCGTCTGGGCGGAACCGGAATGTTTTTCCTTCGTGCAACTTCGTGTCCTTCGTGGTTTTCCTGCGGCCTGTGGATAACTTTAAGATTAATTGTGACGGATGACCGTGACTGTGAGAAACAGAGTTCGCTATGGTGGACACTGTAGGGCCCGGATGTAATGCCCCCAGTTCTAGACCCCTGGCGGCCCCTGCAGCCACCCCATGCGAGTGTGGACGGGAGGGACATCTGGAAAGCGGGCGTTCTGCAGGTTGGCTACCCTGGATAGCCCAGGGCTGGCGCCCGTCGTGGGAGTGATCGCTCCCCAGCTAAAAACACGAGAATAGCCCCAAAGCAGCGACGAAGCGAACGAAGAGCATAAGGAGGTCCGAGGCTGGCCTAAAAGATTAGAGAAACTGGAAAAGAGGTCTTGAAGATATCCCGGAAGCCCTGTCCCTTGCGGCAGGCGGCAACGCAGGTCTGCGATCATTGCAATGGGGTACTGGGCGCCGGCCCTTGTTCTATCCTCTTCCCACGCCCACGTATTCGAACCCGAGTGCGCGCAGCCGCGCGGAATCGAGCAGATTCTTGGTGTCGACGATGATGGGCTTCTTGAGCAGGTGCTTAATGCGATCGAAGTCCAGCGCGCGAAATTCAGGCCAGCCTGTTCCCACTACGAGCGCATCGACGCCCTCGGCCGCCGCATAGGCCGTATCGCAATATCGTACAGAGCCATTCAACCGCGTCCTGGCTTCCGTCATCGCGACCGGATCATAGGCTCTTACCCGCGCGCCTTTGGAAACCAGCGTCTCCGCCAGCCGCACGGACGACGATCCCGCGACCGAATTTGTGTTGGGCTTGAAGGCGAGGCCGAGAATTCCAACGTCCTTGTTCTCGACCGAATTCAACGCTGTAGCAATCTTTTCGACCAGCCGCTCCGCCAGCGTGTGATTGACGTCGCGAGCCGCGCTCAGCACTCTCAGCGGCACGCCATTCGCCTGCGCCAACTCGGCCAGCGAATCCATATCGGACTCAGCAAACACGCCGCCCATGCCGGCTCCCGGCTGCAGGCAACGTGGAGCAATCTTTTTGTCCAGCCCGAGCGCCAGGGCCAGGTTGACCGCATCCGCATTGACCCGCTCGCACAGTGCCGCTACTTCGTTGATGAACGAAATCTTCGTCGCGACAAACGCCGTGGCCGCTTCCCGCACGAGTTCCGCGGTCGCGTTGTTGGTCACAATCACCGGCACGCCCCGCATCACCAGCGGATGAAAAATCTGCTTCAACATCTGTACCGCTTCGTTTGAACTCGATCCCAGGATCAGCCGGTCGGGCCAGTTGAAGTCCTCGACCGCGCAACCATCCGTGAAAAACATGGGCTGCGAAACGATCGTCGCCTGCACGCCCGCCTCTTTCACACTCTTTTCCAGGGCCGTGGCCGTGCCCACGGGCACGGGCGTAACGATGGTCAGAATCGGAGGCTTCGATGCCAGCCGCGCAATGCGCAGCACAACATCGCCCAGATGCTCGGCACTGTCTTCGGCCAGAAAAATCACTTGGGTCTTGCGCGCGAATGACTCGATGTCGGTCGAGTACGCCAGCCGGCCTGCACGTACATTCCGCTTGATGATTTCTTTCAGGTTTTTTTCGAAGAAGGGAATGTTGCCTTGCGCCATCTCGACCATGCGCGTCCGGTCGGGATGGCAGCACGAAACCGGAGTTCCAAAATCCGCGAGGCAGGCCGAAATCACTGTTCCCAGGTACCCCGAACCGTAAACCCCGATCTGCATGAGTCGTCTCTCCCTTGCTTCCTGCCCGGAACCCGCGTCAAAACCGGCGTCTGGCGGGACTTTCCGGTCCACGCCCTACTCTTTATCTACAGCGCCTGCAGGGGGTTCGCAACGCACGGGAGGGAAATGTACTTAGGGCCATGCACGAATGGCGGGAGTAACTGAAAAAGCCCGAAATGGGCCTAGCGTGAAACCAGGCTCCGGCCGAGCGGCACCGGGGCTACGTCCACCCAGCAGTTCGTTGCCTCTTCCCGCACAAAGGTCAATCGTTCCAGCAGGATGCGCCGGCTGCCCGAATAGTTCGCCCAGCGCTCGGAGGCGGTCTTGAAGGCCTCCTGTGCCGGCTGTTCCGTCGCCATCTTCACGATCGTGAGGTGGGGGATGTAAGGCCACTCTTCCTGGCAAGCAAACATGTGCGCGTTCAGCTGATCATGCAGTTCGCACATGCGCGACGCCGCGCCATCCACGCGAATGTATACCGTCGGAGTCACCGGGATGAAGGTTTCGACCACCCCGAGCCTGATCTCGAAGGGTTCCGTTTCCCCGCAAACCCGTTCCAGCAGCTGTAGGGCAGAGCTCTCCGTTCCGTGCAGGGGGCGAGGCGGCAGGATCGTCAGATGCGCCGCAAGATGAGGAAGATCCGGATGCAGCTCCCGCCGGAGGCTCTCGACGAACTCTCCCACCTGGCTTTTGACGTAGGCCACCAACGCGTAACGCGGGTTCAGCATATCAGAGTGGAAATTATAACGCTTCTGAGCGGGAAGAGCCTGGTAGCCGCGGCAGGAATCGAACTTGAGCCGTTTCGCGGGCGTGAGCGCAGCGGGAGCCCGCGGAGCCTGCCCTGAGCGCAGTCGAAGGGCGAAATCCTGACCCTGAACACCGAGCCTTGCGAAGGTGGAA
The DNA here is from genome assembly GCA_020073465.1 of Terriglobia bacterium. Lineage (GTDB taxonomy): Bacteria > Acidobacteriota > Terriglobia > Terriglobales > Acidobacteriaceae > Sulfotelmatobacter. The sequence goes on along the minus strand of JAIQFC010000025.1, from coordinate 3,186 downwards.
GGGGAAGGACCTCAACCTTAACCTTGGTAGGCGCGGCAGGAATCGAACCTGCAACCCTCGGATTAGAAATCCGATGCTCTATCCGCTTGAGCTACGCGCCCTCGGTTGCTTTCGAAATCTATTTTACAGGGGCGGCTTGCTCTGGAAAGAAATTGCACGTTTCGTCGCGCCGCATCCTGAGATGCTTTAGCCCCCAATTCGACAAGTCGTGTAAACCTCTGTTTACAATGGCAGTCCACTAAACTCGTGGTTGACTTGGTTTCGAGCACACCCAGAACAGGAGCGACAGAGTGGAACCCAACGCCTTCGTCGCCGAAGTCTACCGCCGGATGTCATTGCGGCATCGGGCGGAGCGCCGTGATCTCACCTTCGCCGACGTCAGCAACGACAATCGGGTTCTTCAGGCTGTTTTTGAGTATGCCCCGATGCTCCCACTTCAGAAAGATGCAGCCATCCTCGACATCGGTTTTGGCGGTGGGTGGTTCATCGCCGCTTGCCTGAAGCTGGGGTACACCAACATCTCCGGCGCCGACTTCGGTATAGGGAACAAAGCGCACATCCGCGCCTGGCACCCCGACTTCATCACGCTCCATGAAATCGAGCAAGACATTGGCAGTTTCCTTGCCAGCCGCCCCGAGCAGTATGCATTCGTTCACATGTCTCATGTGATCGAGCACATTCCCAAGTATTCACTGTTTTGGGTCGTGGACGCCCTGTATCGCGCCCTCAGGCAAGGCGGAACACTCTGCCTGCGTACCCCCAATATGGAAGGCCCCACGCCCAACTCCAGCTTCTATGTAACGCTCACGCATGAATACGGCTTCTGTGGCTCGAACCTGCGATCATTGCTCGACATTTGCGGGTTCGATGACATCCACTTTCATCCCGTTCGCACTTGGAACCCAACCGTGAAGCAGCGCATCGGCGCAGTTGTCCGGCTGCCCTTCTTGCTGGCAAACCGCGTCCGCCACAGACTCTTCGGGGTAAATTCCGGAGAACAGTTCGACACCGAATTGGTGGTTACGGCAAAGCGCAACTCCTGGCCACCCTTTTTCGATCCCAAATACCGGTAGGATCTTCTTCAAGTTTCGAGAACGCGAGGGTCACGCCAGAAATGCCGCGCGTACTCCAAACGCATGGAATTCGAGGAGAAGTCGTCAATCCGGAGTGAGTTTGGATGGTGGGCGCTATAGGATTCGAACCTATGACTTCCACCGTGTGAAGATGGCACTCTACCGCTGAGTTAAGCGCCCCACCGTTACAGATCAACAACTTGCGGTATTCGATTTTAGCAGCGTGGGTCCATTTGGGTCCAATAGCCCAGCAACACTGCGCTGCGCTTGGCGTTTCGCAGGCGCCACGGCCTGAACGTAGCGATCCATCGTGACACTGACGTTTGCATGGCGCATGGGGGACTGTACCGTCTTCAAGTCTGCTCCATTTGCGTTTATCAGTGTTCCGAACGTGTGACGCAGCGTATGCCAGCCTAGGCGCTTCGTGATCTTCGCCCGAAGTGCAGCGGGACGGATGTGCATCGCTCGCCGTTTGTTTTGACGTATAAGCAGGTGTCCATTACTGGGCCTCCCGCGTGTGGGCTGCTCTGTGATCTTCCTCGTACAGAAACAACGGGGCGTCTGAAGCATCTGCCACGCTCAACTGCGCGTAGACTCTTTGTTTCCGCTGTGGCAAGCATGCTCACAGGCAGAGACTTCCTGAGGACTCTGATTTCGAGCTCTCAGTCTCGCCTCTTTTGAGATAGTCATCGGGCGTATTCTATGGATACAATATGCAATCGTCAACGTCGTCAGTGCCTTTGAAGGCGGGGAGCCCTTGACCGAAACGCTCACCTTACCGAGCACAGACCGACCGGCTACCGATCATCGCGAGTTCGCGCGGGGGCTTGGTCTTTTCGATTCGACCATGCTCGTCGTCGGGGCCATGATCGGCTCCGGCATCTTTATTGTACCGGCGGAGATGGCGCGGAATGTTAGCAGCGCCGGATGGCTTCTCGTGGCCTGGGGCGTGGCGGGTGCGCTGACCATAGCCGGGGCGCTGTGTTATGGGGAGCTGTCTGCCATGATGCCTCAGGCCGGCGGCATGTATGTTTACCTGCGCGAAGCATACTCGCCCTTGTGCGGCTTCCTTTACGGTTGGACTCTCTTTTCCGTGATCGAGACCGGGACGATCGCTGCCGTGGCCGTCGCCTTCGCCAGATTCTCCGGGGTGGTGTGGCCGCTGGTTGCGGAAGATCGCTACCTGATCTCGCCCGTCCACATCTCAGCGCGATACGCGCTCTCGCTTTCGACAGCTCAACTGCTTGCGATTGGCGTGATCGCGCTGCTCACATTCAGCAATACCCGCGGCTTACGCTACGGCAAGGTGGTGCAGAATGTATTCACCGTTGCAAAGACCGGAGCTCTGCTCGGGCTGATTATTTTGGGCATTTTGCTGGGGTACAACTCCGTGGCCTTGCATGCCAATTTCGCTCGCCCGTGGCAGCCGCAAGGCGTCGCCCCTGCGGGAGCGGCACTGGACGCGACGACAGTATTTGGCTTGTTTGTTGCAATCTGCCTGAGTCAAACCGGGTCGCTGTTCTCAGCCGACTCCTGGCACAATATCGCGTTCGCCGCGGGTGAGGTCAAAAGGCCTGAGCAGAATGTGACGCGGGCGATGGTGATAGGCACTATTGTAGTGATCACCTTGTATGTGCTGGCGAACGTTGCATACCTGGTGACTTTGCCCCTAGATGCCATCCAGCACGCACCCGCCGACCGCGTCGGGACTGCCACATTGCGGGTAATCTTCCCCGGCTCTGGGAACACCGTGATGGCGGTGGCCATCATGGTCTCAACTTTCGGAACCATCAATGCGTTGACTTTGACCGGAGCGCGCGTCTACTACGCGATGTCGCAGCAAAGATTGTTCTTTCCACTCGCGGGGAAGCTCAACCGCGCACGGGTCCCCGCATCTTCCCTCAAGCTGCAAGGAGTGTGGGCAGCTCTTCTGGTGCTGCCCCGTGTGTACGATCCGACGACGCAATCCTGGGGCAACCTCTACAGTAATCTGCTGGAGTACGTGATCTCGGCGGCGCTCATCTTCTATGTATTGACGGTGGCGGGGGTTTTCCGCCTTCGGGTTAAGCGTCCGGACGCCCCCCGCCCCTATCGCACGTTTGGATACCCTGTC
>JAIQFC010000024.1 GCA_020073465.1 Terriglobia bacterium | reverse complement strand
ATTCTACGCCCTCTTCGCAACCGAGGACAAGAAGGAAGGCATGAGCGCGTTCCTCGAGAAGAGGAAGCCGAACTTCACGGGCAGATGAAACCCTAGAGCCCTGCGAAGCTGCTCTGCAGCTGCCGGGCTAAGCCGCGTTCCCGGCCCCACGCTGACTCTGCTTTCGATCACGACGTGTGCGCCCACCGAAACATCCGGAGCCAGTTGCGCGCCCGGCGCGACGACGGCCGTGGGATGAATCCCCGGGGAAAGAGGCGAAGCCGGATGAAGCGCCTCGGCAGCTCGAACCAGCGCCAGCTTGGGACTGCGGACGGCGATGGTGGTCCGCCCCGGCAAGGAGACGCCCTCCGGCACCAGCAGGCATCCGGCTCGCGAGCCCGCGGCCCTCTCGAGGGCGCGTGGACCCTCGGCGTAGGAAAGCTCCGCCGGCCCGGCGGCGTCCAGGGCCGCCACCCCGTGAATCTCGCGCTCGCCGTCGCCTTCAGGCTTGCCTCGCAGCAATTCGGAAATCTCGAAGACTTTCATGGTTGGCCTCTCGATTAGCCTGAGTGGCAGGAGAAGGCTCGTCCCGCTTTGCGGCCGCGCTATTCAGAAAGGATAAAGGGGCGACTCCCCGGGCGGGCGGGTCTTCCAACGCCGATGCACCCAGAGCCATTGGTCCGGATAGCGGCGCGCGTACTGCTCGATCAGGCGAGTGAAGTTCGCCGTGTTAGCCAGGATCTCTTCCTCGGGGTCGTCGCGCTTGATCCATTCCACGGGGTCGAACCGCAGGCGGTATTTCCCGAGCTTCGCATCCCAGATGACCAGGCCCAGGACGATGGGAACGCCGGTTTTCCGGGCTACCCGCGCCGGACCTGTGGTGGTGCAGGCCGGCCGGCCGAAGAAGTCAACGAACACACCCTCACCGAGCGACATGTTCTGATCGGTGAGCACACCCACTGCGTGGCCTTGCGAAAAGGCCCGCAGGACTTCCCTGGCAAACTCGCTCTTGTCGATCGCCTTGCCGCCACTCAGGCAGCGGTAGCGATTGATGAGTTGATCGATGAGGGGATTGTCGAGTTCGCGCACCACGAACTGGCAGGGGTAACCATGGATACCATGGGCAAAGGAGCCCAGCTCCCAATTGCCGAAGTGCGCCGTCAAGAAAAACACCCCGCGGCCCTGGCTCTGGGCGCGCGCGTAATTTTCAAACCCATCGTAAATGATCAGGCTCTCGATATTCTCGCGATTCCAGTGGGGGAAGTGGGCGAAGTCCGCCAACATCCGGCCGAAATTCTGGAAGAGGCCAAAGATCACGCGGCGCCGTTGGCGCTCGGACCATTCCGGGAAAGCCAGCCGCAGGTTGAACAGACCCACCCGCCGCAAGCGAGGCCAGCACCAGTAGCTTAAAGCGGCTAGAACGGCGCACACGCCGCGCGCCAGCTTGTGGGGAAGCCAGCCGAGCGGCTTGAGCACTGCGATCACGGCCCAGTACTGCAGCCGCTGACCGAGAGTCAGGCGCGGACGCATTCCGGCCCGCTCCGCGGACGCCGGAACCTGAGAAGCGTTTTCAACCACCGCTGGTTTCATTCGTTGCTCAAGTACAAAGGAAGCACCCTGAGGCTTTGCTCATCCTGACTGCCCGCGCGCCCACGACCCCTTGCCCTGCAAGCCTCAATCGGCGCGGAGAGAAAGACTCTGCAGGAAGAAATTGAGGACCTGATCTTCGTATTCTTTTTTCTCACCCTCGGACGCCAAGCCTGCCTGGGAGTGTTCCAGCACCAGCAACTGTTTGGGCGGGGGGGCCTGACTGTAAATTCCCTCCGTCATCTTTGCCAAGGGAGGATTATCGCGTCCCGAGATAAAGAGCTTGCGCACGGCCGCCAGCCTGGGAAGGTTGGCGAGCATCGGGGTGGAGTCCGTCCCCAGTGTGGCGAGATGAAACTCGGCCTCGGTGAGGACTCGGAAGAGCCCGCTGGAGCCGCCCAACATGCGATCGATCTGCGTATCGAACATCTGTTCAGGGGTCGCGTAGGTAGTGTCCACCACCAGCGTCTTCACTTTAGGATTCAACTGCGCGGCCACCCACGAGGCGTACCCGCCTACGGAAGTCCCGAATAATCCGATGCGGTTGGGGTTGACCTGCGGTTGCTTAGTGACGGTTTCAATGGCCGACATTAAATCCGAGGCCTGTCGAGGTCCCAAGTTCGAGTAAGCTTCCTTGGCCTTCGGCCCGTGAAAATTGAAAATGTACACGTTGAAATGGTTGTCGCGCAGGATGGTACCCAGAGATAATAAATCGGCTCGGTTCGAGTCGTACCCGTGGCTGAGGATAATGACGGGCGCGCCCCGCAGGCCCCGCAGCAGCCAGCCCTCATGCTCGCCACCGGAGCGGTCGGTGAAGCTCAGGGAAATGTAACTACTCAAGAGATAACTCTGCGGCGTGACGGCTTCCTGGAGGTTCTGTCGCGTGATGACGTAGTAAGTCAGGCAACCTCCCACTCCCGCCACAACCAGGAAGAGCACAGCTAGGAGAAGGAGAATCCGGCGCGCCAGCCGGAGGACGAACTTTCCGTAGAATCTGGGGGGAGCAGCAACTCCAAATGCTCTTCGATGCGTCATGCCACGGACTCTTCTCTGCTCTCCTCCGCGCGGGGACGGTAGAACGGATCGCAGACCGCAAATGCTACCACAACCGCTTTTTCTCTCCACAAGAACTTTTCAAACCACTCCCATCCTGCCTTCCGCTCCCGTCCCACGTTTGCCTGCCACTCGTTATTGGATACTACCTACTGCCGTCTGCCTACTGCCTACTTTCCTTTGGGTTATAATCCCCCAGACTCTGAAAGGAGGCTCTCTTCATGTCCCAAGATTCGGAAATGAATCGCCGCGAATTCCTCAAAAGCGCCGCGCGCACCGGCGCCGGGCTGGCGGCTCTGGGTGGCACCAGCTTTTTCACCAAGCCCGAGAGGATCTTCGGGGCAAACGACCGCGTGCGCGTGGCCGTGATCGGCCTCCACGGTCAGGGCTGGGCGCACGTCGAAGAATATTCCCATATCCCCGCCGTCGAGATCGCCGCGGTCTGCGATGTGGATGAGAACGTGTTGAGCGAGCGCCTGGGCCAGATGGAAAAGATGGGGCTCAAGAAGCCGGCCACCTTCATCGACTTGCGCAAACTTCTCGAAGACAAGTCCATCGATGCGATTTCCATCGCCACACCCAACCACTGGCATTCCCTCCAAGCCATCTGGGGGTGTCAAGCGGGCAAGGATGTTTACGTTGAGAAGCCCATGTCCCACAACTCGTGGGAAGGCCGCCAAGTGGTGCGCGCCGCGGAAAAATACAACCGCATCGTGCAGCACGGCACCAACAGCCGCTCCGGCAAAGCCATCATCGAGGCGGTCCAAAAGATGCGCGACGGCCTGATTGGTGAGGTCTACCTCTCGCGCGGTCTCTGCTACAAGTGGCGCAAGACCATCGGTCACACCCCGGAAGAAGCCGTGCCCGCCGGCGTCCACTACGACCTCTGGACCGGCCCCGCGCCTCTCAAGCCTTTCACCAAGAATCGCTTTCACTACAACTGGCACTGGATCTGGGACACCGGCAACGGCGACTTCGGCAACCAGGGCATCCACGAGCTGGACGCCGCGCGCTGGGGATTAGGCGTGAAGTTCCCGACCCGGGTCGCGGCCATTGGCGCGCACGTCATGTTTGAGGATGACCAGCAAACTCCCAACGTGCTGAACATCGCGTACGAATTCACGATGCCGGACGGGAAAAAGCGGCTCCTGGAGTTTGAAGTCCGCCACTGGATCACCAACCACGAAGCTGAAATCGGCTCGCCGGCCTTCGGTGGAAGCGAAATCCCCGTGGCGCTCGGCAATACCCAAGAGCCGAAGAAGCGTAAGGGGCCGCAGAACTCCATCGGCAATGTTTTTTATGGCTCCAAAGGCTATCTGGCCATGAACGGCTACGACAGCTACAAGACGTGGCTTGGCGAAGACCAGGAACCCGGACCGCAGGGCGCCTCCGGAGGCAACAACTGGGCCAATTTCATCGACTGCGTGCGCAGCCGCAAGAAAGAGGAGTTGAACGCCCCCATCGAGGAAGGTCACATCTCCTGCACGCTGCTGCATCTGGGCAACGCGTCGTATCGAGTGGGCCGCGCGCTGCAGTTTGATCCGGAAAAGCAGGAAGTGATTGGCGACGAAGAAGCCGCTCGCATCCTCCGCGACGCCGACCGCGGCTACCGCGCGCCCTACGTCGTGCCGGAGGAGGTGTAGTCGCCCGTTGCAGGAACTTGAGTCATCCGGGGCAGGGCAACTCCGCAGCGGGTCTCGTCTGGCATAGTGCCAGGCGCAGAACGGCCTCTGGCCGCAACCAAACATGACGTGGGGTCTTGTAGGGCCGGCCGCTCCGAGCGGGGGGCCCCGGCCTAGGCCGCCCCAAGGGGTGGCCCTACACGCACGACGAAAAATGTTTGCCAGAGAAACAAGAAATTACGATATTGCAATACAGGGCAGTTCCCGGCCGAATTCGGCCAGTTTCCGATATGCCGACTAAACGTCTCAGTGACCGCCGGCGTCAGAGGAGGAGCCGCAAGACGATGGGATAGTTTCCGGGTCGGCGACGATCCGCCCAGAACCCATTCAACGGCCGATGCGGCGAAGGCTACCGAGTCCGGGTCGCCACCTGCACAGCCCACGATAATGTGGGCGCCAGCCAGCCCCAGCACAAGAGCGCCGGTCTCAATACCCGGAGAAGTCTTCGCTGCGGATGTCATCCTCGTCCACGCCGGCCTCGCCGAGCAACTTGCGCATCCCGGCCACCAGCGCAGGCGGGCCCGCGGTGTAGTAGACCGGCTCCGCGACATCCTTCACGTACTTCGCCAGCATTCCGTTGTTAATGTATCCCGTCTCGCCGGTCCAGGAGACCTTGGATTTCTCAGGGTTGGTCATCGTGGCGACGAGCGTGAAGTTTGGGTACTGCTTGGCCAGTTCCCGAAGCTCAGCCAAGAACGCGGCATCTTCGGGCCGGCGATTCGAGTAAAAGAGAAGGAGGCGGTGGCCGGTGTTCGTCTGGGTGGCCTGGACAAGCATACTGCGGAACGGTGTGATGCCGATGCCGCCGGCCAGGATCACGCCGGGGCGAGCCGTCTTCTTGTGCAGCGTCATCGAGCCGAAGGGGCCCTCGATTTTGACCGCGGTGCCTAGGGACATGGTCTTGAAGACGCGCTTGAAGGCCGTGTCGCGGAGGCGCGTGGCGAACATCAGGTCATGCTCCAAGGGAGCGCTGGCCAGCGAAAAGGCCCGCGTGTTTCCTTCGGCGTCTGTCTCGGGCGGGTTGATCAGGGTTACATCAGCCGACTGACCTCCCGCGAACTCAAAACCGGCGGGCTTGTCGAAGAAGAAAGCCATCGTGTTTTCGGCAACTTCCTTGCGTTCTTTGAGTTTAACGGTGTAAGCACCCATAAGCCTCCCTCCCGGGAATTCGGGGATCAGTCATGGAGGTGAATCGTTCCTTGAAAGGCTGCTGAAGAAGGGCCCCCTTGTCATGCTGCGCGAAGCGAAGCATCTCGGCAGTCCTTGAGAATATCGGGCTTGGATGCCTCGCTGCGCCCAGGGTGATATTCTCGGAACGGTTTTCACCGAACTGTTTGACGACTCAGCCGACACGATTCTGTCTGCCCGCTCATGCCGGGGTTGCACAACGACACGCCTTTACATTTTTACGAACTTCTCGCCCTTTGCTCCACAGATCGGACATGATTCGGGCGCTTTGCCGAACTCAATGTAACCGCAGACGGGGCACAAATAGAAATTAACCTCGCTCAGGTCTTTGCCTTGGGCTACGGCTTCCAGCGCCATCTGGTAGAGCTTGGCGTGGACAGCCTCCGCCTTCGCCGCATACGCGAACATTCGCTTGGCAGGGTGGTCATCCGCGATCGCCTGCTGCAGCATCGGCGGATACATTTGGGTGTACTCGTAGGTCTCCCCGGCGACCGCCGCACGCAGATTTTCCGCAGTCGATTTGACGCCCTCCAAAGCGTTCAGGTGCCCCAATGCGTGGATCGTCTCCGCTTCGGCCGCGGTTCGGAACAGCCGAGCTACGTTGATGAAACCTTCCTGCTCTGCCTTTCTTGCGAACGCCAGATACTTGCGGTTCGCCTGACTCTCACCCGCAAATGCTTCGTTAAGATTGCTTTCAGTATTCGGCACGTTGAACCTCCTTGGTACAAGTAATGCTCACGACACGAAACACTCAAGCAGATAGCGCGGAATTTCGCGTCTCAGAAACTCTGCGGCTCTACTGATCGAAAGAACCGCAGAGTTCGAAAAAGCCGAACTCTGCGTTACCCGCTCTAATCCAGCAAACGCCTTGTTCGCTGTTTGGTCGGGCTCGGTCCCCTGCGGGTAATCATAGAAACCCTTGATGGCACCCACTCCTGCCGTGCCGGTATCAAACCATCGTTGCCGCTGGCGGTCAAAGACACAAACTTTCCCTTGATTGGACGGGTTGGTGAAGCCGTTTAAGTAACCTTGTGGAAGCACGTGATCCCACCGGTCGCGCTTGCCCCTGTTTTGAGGGTGCTCGGACATACAAAATCCATTCTATTGCGGAAAACCGCCGGTGGCGCAGCCCTGTCACCTCTAGCGATTGACGGCGCACTCGGAAACAATCCACTTGGGCGTGTAAACGCCCCTACCGAAAGCTGCGCCACCCCCTTCCCGCCAACTTGACTTCCGCCCTCTGCCGCCTTACTCTCTATCTTTCAGGGTTACTCGAAATGGGACAACTTCATTCTTGAATCCTCTTTGCCCGGAGGTGGCGATGAGTCTGCTCAAGATTGCCAGTGTTCCTCCCGCTGCGGTCGCGCCTGACACGACGGTGCTGGAGGCCGTGGAAGTGATGGCCGAGCACGCGGTGGGCGCGGTCGCCGTGGTCGAGAACGGCCAGTTGCGCGGCATCTTCACCGAGCGCGACGTGATGCTGCGCGTTGTCTTGCGCCACCGCAACCCCAAGGACACGCGCGTGGCTGAGGTGATGACTTCTCCCGCCGAGACCATCACCGACGCGACCACCGAGGAAGACGCGCTCGTTCACATGGTGGAGCGCCACGTGCGCCACTTGCCCATCGTCGGCGCGCGCGGCGAGCTGAAAGGCATGCTCTCCCTCCGCAACCTGCTCGAACACCGCGTGGCCGAGCTCGCGCGTGAACTCCACTCCCTCGACCAGTACCTCTCGAACGACAGCCCGGGCGGATGATTCCACCCTGCCCTTCCAGTCCGCAAAATGGAGTCTTTTCTTGCAGGCGCTAGCGAGTTTCCATCCGCGCTCCGGCGGCTGGCCTCGGGCTGGGTTCACCGATATTGAGCGTGAGTTCGTCTCCAGCGGCTTAGGGTCTGAGGTGGTCGTCGCGACGAGGCCACTGTGAGTCTCCCTGACTGAATTGCGAGATACCCTTGTATCAAGGGACTAAAGGGGGCCGTGCGGACCGACACCATATGAACCCAAAACATCGCGCAGCGTTACGATGCCTTCTAGCTTGTGCATATCAGCACGACTAACTACCGGCAAGAGTTCGAGGCGGGCTGTGCCCATACGCTCAAGCACCAGGTCAAGCGACTGGTCGGTGTGGACGTGCGGAAAAGCATATGCATCCACAAGCTCACCCAGCTGCTTAGCGGCCGCGCCTTCCGCGAGTTCTCGCTCAAGCGTGGCCAGGCTAATAACACCTACCACGCCTCGCCGATCAGTCACCGGCCAGGCGCGGAATTGACTGCAGTGTACCTGCTCGAAGGCCTCGCGGACTGCCATCTGCGCCGACAGTACCTCCGTCGCGGCATGCATCGCCTGTATCACCTGGCGTTTCCCATGCCGTTGGCGCGTCTCGGCGCTGGGCAGGTGGATGCCATCCTGCAGTGCCAGAGCCTCGTAGATCGGCTGCCGCTGGAGCCGCGCGGAGATGAAGAAACTCACGAGGTTGGAAATCATCAGCGGGACGATAACCGCATAATCTCGAGTCGTCTCAAAGATCATCAGCACCGAGGTCATAGGTGCACGCACAATGCCGGCAAACGCAGTGCCCATGCCGACTAGAGCGTATGCGCCGGGTGTTGCGGTGTAGCCCGGCATCAACTGGTGCGCGATGCTGCCGACCGTACCTCCGAGCATAGCCCCGATAAACAGGCTGGGGCCAAAAATGCCGCCAGCGTTTCCCGAACCGTAGCTCGTCGTCACTGCCAGAAGTTTCAGGACCACTAGCAATGCCATCAATTGGAGGGCCATCCTGCCATTCAGGGCTTCGCCGACATACCCATAGCCAACGCCCAGGACCTGCGGCACAAACCAACCCATCAGGCCGACCAATAACCCTCCCGCCACGGGTTGGAACCAGAGGGTCTTCTTCGGGAACCGCAGGAAGCGTTCCCGCGTTCTGAGCAAGAGCTTTGTGAACGCGACGGACACCAGACCGCCTATCACACCGAGCACCGCGTAGACGGGAAAGTTCCACCGGATGGACGAGTTGGTATTGCGGCACCTGGAAGAGAGGGTTATTGCCGAGGAGTAACCGGAGCATCGCCCAGGAAGTCGCCGACGCTAGCACGACTGAGCCCAGGACTGGTGCGTGTAGGTCGCCCATCACTTCCTCAAGCGAAAACAGAACTGCTGCCAGGGGGGTATTAAACGCGGCGGCAATTGCGGCCGCTGCCCCCACCGGCATGAGCGCCTTCACTTTCTCGGGACGCAATCCCAGGCGACGGCCCAAGACCGAAGCGATACCACTGCCAACTTGGACGGAGGGTCCCTCGCGCCCCAGCGGGATTCCACTGGCGAGCGTAGCTGCAGTGCAAAAGAATTTTCCGAACATCGTGGCTGCGGTAATTACGCCTTTGCGGGCGAACAGCGCAGCTTTCGTCTGCGGGACGCCGCTGCCCCGCGCATCCGGAAAATAGCGGAACAGCAGATACCCCATGCCCAGCGAGCCCAACACCGGGATTAGCAGCCGTCGCCAGGCAGCACTGCCCACGGGATAGAGACGCATCCCCAGCCGTTCGGTCAGCAAAATGAAAGCCACAACCGCCAGGCCGGTCAGGGCACCGATAACTAGCGTGAGGACCAGGAATATCTGGTCCTCACGTTGCTGTAGGCGGGCTATCCACCGCAACAGCGGGGTTCTCCACCAGTTCCCTTTCATCTTCTCGCGGGCTCCGTTCATTTCTTCACGCTGTCCTTGCGACAGCATATCTCACCGGAATTGTTTTTGGCCACTGGGAACCACGTTTCTTATTGCCAATCGCAGCCACCCAAGGTGGTCGATTTCGCTGGAAATGGATCCGTCGTCGTAACCGGCGACTTCCAGAGGCAAAGTGCCGACCTTCGTCTGCGGTTCTACATCGGGCGGCACATCGGTGGCCAGAGCGATCAGCTCCGCGCGCGCGGCGAGCTGAAAGGCATGCTCTCCCTCCGCAACCTGCTCGAACACCGCGTGGCCGAGCTCGCGCGTGAACTCCACTCCCTCGACCAGTATCTCTCGAACGACGGCCCCGGCGGATAACTTCGCCCGGCCCTCCGCCCAGCCTATGGGAGGCCCGCGCCAGCAAAGGCCGTCCGCCTCTACTCCGATTCCCTGCCCTCTTCTCCGGCCTCCGTGCCCTTGAGGGCCTCAAGACCCTCCCTCACCATGAATCCGGTTATCAGCAACGCGGCGACGGGATCGGCCCACCACCAGCCGAGCCAGCCGTTCAGCGCCAGGCCCACGAGGAGCGTCGCTGAAAGATACGCGCACAGCATCGACTCCATGCCGTCCGCGGCGAGCGCCCGGCTCCTGAGCCGCCGCGCCACGCGGCGTTTCGCCACGCCCAGCGCCGGCATCACGATAAGCGCCGCGACAGCCAGCACCATACCCGGCAAGCTGAATCGCGCCTCGTGCCGCATCCACAGATCCGCGACGGCCTCGTAACCCACATAAATCGCCAGCGCGAAAAAGGTGATGCCCACGAATTTCACCGCCCGTATCTCCGCAACGTTTTCCGCGGGACCACGCTGACGGAAACGCCACAGCACGGCGAGGCCTGACGCAGTCTCAATCACACTATCGAGCCCAAATCCTACAAGCGCAATGCTCCCTGCCGCGAGCCCCGCCGCTAAGGCCACCGTCGCCTCGAGCGTGTTCCATCCGACGGTGAGGCATTCAAGCCATACCGCCCAGCGCCGGTCCCGTGGCTCGGTATTCCCTGTGTCTTGCATCCCGCTTTGCCCCTCCGGCCGGAGAGTATATCGCCCCCGGCTCCGACTGAGCCAGCGGCACGCAGAACCGTCTTCGCTGCCGGCACATCTGCCTCCATCTGCCGGGATGCCCCCAAAGAATCCCGGAACTTTCTCACGGCTCTTTGCGTTAATGGGTCTAGGAAGGAGCCAAGCAATCATGAGACGCAACCTATGGGCACTGGTGGTACTGGCGTGGGTTTCGACGGCGGGCCTGGCAGCCGCTGCCGATCGTTGGGTGCACGTCAAAGTCATCGAAGCCGGAGAAGACGGCGAACGAGTCCGCATCAATATCCCGCTGAGCCTGGCCGAGAAGGTCCTGCCGACGATCAAGGCCGACAAACTTCGCGATGGCAAAATCAAGGTAGACGAACACACCCTCGACCGGGTGGACCTGCGCGCGCTGCTGGAGGCGGTTCGCGACGCCCAGGACAACGAGTACGTCAGAGTGGAGTCCTCACACGAAGACATCCGGGTGGCAAAGTCGGGTGGCTTCCTGCTGATCAAAGTTCAGGACTTTGACCCCGCCAACCGAAAAACCTCCCAACCGGGCGAGCACAAACACCACTCGACCGTGAACATCAAAGTCCCGTTTCCGGTTGTCAATGCCCTGCTCTCCGGTGAAAAGGACGAACTCAACGTGCTGGCCGCGATTCGTGTCCTGAGTGATTACCAGGACGTCGATCTGGTCACCGTCAGCGATGACAGCAGTACGGTGCGGGTCTGGGTAGACTCGCGGAACGTGGCCGATTGAGTGGGCCTGGTCGCAACCGCGCAGCGCCCGGTGTCGGCCCCTCTGCCCGATGTGACCAGGCGTGTGCGCCGCCCAGCTCAATGAAAGTGGCACCCTTAGCAGGAAGAAGGTGATATCCATGACCCCGAACGTAGCCATTCTGGGAGCCTCGGTTACCCTGGTCACCATGACCGGCGCCTTTGTCTGCAGTATGGGAATGGTGCAGGTGAAGGTCCAGTCCAAGTCGCCCGGCGGCGAGCACATCCGCGTGATCGCCCCGGCGATGGTGCTCCCCGTCGGCGCCATGCTCGTTCCCAAGGAGAAAGTCCGCGAGGTCTCGCGCCAGCTCCAACCGTGGCTGCCCACCATCCGAGCGGCCACCGAAGAGCTCCTGCGCTGCCCCGACGGCCCCTTGGTCCAGGTTGACAACCGGCACGAGCACGTCAAGATCGCCAAAGTCGGCAACGCACTGGTCATCGATGTGGACGACCAAACGGAAACTGTCCACGTGTCCGTTCCGCTGCGCGCTGCGGCTTACGCGTGCAGCCGGCTAGCCGGCGGAGCGCAGGCCGAGCACGAGGCGACACCGGGCCAGCCCATCTAGTGCCGTTCCAACTTATTCTGACTGATTCGCGCCCCACGCTCTCCGCCCACCGGTTCGAATTCTTCCGTGCCGGGCCTTTGCCGATCGCGCGCTCCATCGTGCTAATCTTGGTCTGCTATGCCCAAGCGAGCTCCCGCAGCGCCGGTCGTGGTGCTGACCGTCGGCCATTCTACGCGGCCCCTGGAGACGTTCGTCGAATTGCTGAAGGCGCATGGCGTCAGGCGCCTGGTGGACGTGCGCACCGTGCCGCGCTCACGCCACAATCCGCAATTTAACAAGGAATCCTTCCCGGAATCCCTGGCCGCGGCGGGAATCAAGTACGCGCATATGCCCGGCCTGGGCGGCCTGCGCCACCCACGCCGCGATTCGCCATTTTAATGATCATCGTTCGGTCGTTTTCGAGTTGAACCCGTGGGCGGGTGGCCCAGGCCCTTGACCCTTCGTGGGCACGAGAAGAAACGGCGGGTGCCCCGTCCTTCGTATTCTTTACGAAGGGCGGGAACCACAGACGATGGCAGCAGCGCAGCCTGTGCCGCCCGAGGCCGCAACGAAATCTCCGGCCACCAACGGGCGGCCGGCAACACCTCCGCGAGAAAAAGCCGCGCTCTGGCGAGCCCGCAGGCCGCTTTTGCAAACTTTCAACGACTTGCAACACGACCTCAACGACTTGCCCCAGGACTCAATCACTTAGCGAAGATGACCTCGGTACTTTTGGGGGTTACGCCATTCGTCCCTTCCAGCTATAATGAATCAGTAATGTTGACCGTCCCCGATGCTGTGCAAGAACCCCAATTCGCATCTGCCCGAGTGCTGGCTGCACTGCTTAGTGTGTCCGCGGCGCTATCGGGCAAACTTGCCCTCGCGCTCGCGTCCCAGCCTCTTCGGTAGCGACTAACTCCCATCCTCCGCCTGATTCGCCTCGGCCTGCGTACGTCCGAACCAAGACCCGTGCTCCGAGGTTGCCCTTACTGACCACTGGCCACTAACCACTGGCCACTGCTTTTCGGAGGATCCCATGACCACCAAGACCATGACCGCAACAATCGGTCCCAAGATCAAGACCGCCCTGCCCGGGCCCAACGCCAAGCGTGTGCTCGAGGGCGACCAGAAATACATTTCTCCGTCCTACACCCGTTCGTACCCGATGGTGGCCAAGAGCGGCCGCGGCATCGTCGTCACGGACGTGGACGGCAACGAGTTCTTCGATTTCTCAGCCGGCATCGCCGTGACTTCTACTGGTCACTGCCACCCCCACGTCGTGGCTGCCATTCAGAAACAGGCCGGCGAACTGATTCACATGTCGGGCACTGACTTCTACTACGAGAACATGGTGGAACTGGCGGGGCGGCTGTCGAAGATCGCGCCCATGCCTGGCCCGCACCGCATTTACTACGGCAACTCGGGCGCCGAGGCGGTTGAGTGCGCGTTGAAGCTGGCGCGCTATCACACCAAACGCCAGAACGTGATTGCGTTCTTCGGCGCGTTCCATGGACGCACCATGGGCGCGCTATCGCTGACCGCATCGAAGCCACAGCAGAGGCGGCGATTCGCGCCGCTTGTGCCGGGAGTGACGCACGTGCGCTATCCCGACGTCTACCGCGGATGTGTTGGCGGCGCGCAGGAGGCCGACAACTTCGCACTCGGCTGTGCGCGGTTCATTGAAGAGAAGTTGTTCAAGACCACGCTGCCTCCCGAGGAAGTGGCGGCCATCTTTGTTGAACCGGTGCAGGGCGAAGGTGGATATGTCATTGCTCCAACCATCTTCATGCAGGAACTGCGGCGCATCTGCGACCGGCACGGCATTCTGCTGGTGGTGGACGAAGTACAGAGTGGCATTGGCCGCACCGGGAAGTGGTGGGCGGTCGAGCACACCGGGGTCGAGCCGGACATGGTCTGCATGGCGAAGGGCGTTGCGTCCGGTATGCCACTGGGCGTCACGATGACGCGGGCGGAGATCATGGACTGGGTTCCGGGGTCGCACGCCTCGACTTTTGGCGGCAATCCGGTAGCAATCGCTGCCGCGCTAGCCACCCTCGACGTGATCGAGAAGGAACACCTGCTGGCGAACTCCGCCAGCGTGGGAGACCACATCCTGAAGCGCATGGCGGGCTGGCCTTCGAAGCTGAAGCTGGTCGGCGATGTGCGCGGACGCGGGCTGATGATCGGGGTCGAGATCGTCAAGGACAAGCTGACCAAGGAATACGGAAACGCGGAGCGCGACCGTATTGTCGAGTTGGCATTCGAGCGCGGCATCCTGTTCCTGGGCTGCGGGCCGAGCACGATCCGGCTGTGTCCGCCCCTGGTCGTGACCAAGGAAGAAGCTGATGTCGCGGTCGATGTTCTCGAAGAGTGCATTCGGATCGTGGGCAAGAGCGAGTAGGTATCCACCAAGTCAAAACCCCACCCTCCGCGGCAAACGCGGAAGGGTGGGGTACCCTGTCCCGAAAATTTCGTCTTTGGAGTGTTACACTCGCGCCCGCGAGGGATCGACTCGGACCATGCCAACTCTCTTAGGAATTCCTTTTGACGCGAACTCGTCGTACCTGCGCGGGACCGCGGAAGCGCCGCCGAAGATACGCGAGGCCATGCGCTGTGACGCTTCTAATAAGTGGACAGAGTCAGGGATAGATCTCGGCGCTGCGGGCGCCTTCGCGGATGCCGGGGATCTCGCGCTGAACGACAGCACTGCGTTCACCGCCATTGAGGCGGCCGTGGGCGCGTTGCTGGAAAAGGGGGAAAGCCCGGTTTTGCTGGGCGGCGACCACTCGATTACGTATCCCATTGTTAAGGCATTCGCGGCGCGCCATCCCGATCTGACGGTGATTCACTTCGATGCGCATCCGGATCTGTATGACGAACTGGATGGAAACCGGCTCTCGCATGCGTGTCCATTCGCGCGAATCATGGAGGAAGGGCTGGCGAAGCGGCTGGTGCAGGTGGGCATTCGCACGATGAATGGCCATCAGCGGGAACAGGCTGCAAGGTTCGGCGTGGAAGTGGTCGAGATGCGATCCTTGCCGGCTTATGACCGTCTCAAGGCGCGGGGACCGGTCTACGTTACTCTTGACATTGACGTTCTAGATCCGGCATTTGCCCCCGGGATCTCGCACCGGGAGCCGGGCGGAATGTCGGTGCGGGAGGCGATCACTCATCTGCATGCCATTGAGGGAAAAATTGTGGGAGCGGACGTCGTGGAGTTCAACCCAGTGCAGGACGTTGCGGGGGTGACGGCCACAGTGGCGGCGAAGATCTTGAAGGAGATTCTGGGGAAGATGATCGCGGGATAGTGCGCCCGGGCAACAGATCTTTCAGCAAAATCGATATTCTTCAGTTTAGAATACGCAGTCATGGTCCAACGGTTGAGAATCGCGGCTGCCTTTTTTCTGCTGACGGGCGCGTTGGGGTGCGGCGGGGGTGGAATGGGCTCGCCTGGCGGCGGAGGCGGTGGTGCATCGGCCTCGGCAACGATTAGCAAGACCGTCAGCGGCAAGTTCGGTGTTGCCATGTCGACCTCGTTCCAGCCTGCGGAGTGGGACTACACTTTCTTTCAGGACTTTCCCAACGCGACGACTCCGCTGGGAAATCTGCAACCGCAGCACATCCGGCTGCAGGGGATTTCGCAGGGAGTGCCACAGACTTCAGCAAGCATGTGGGACTTCACCATTCTCGATGCGATCACGCAGCCGGTGCTCGCGGTAGGAGATCAGAGTCCGGAGTTTCAGATCGCGAAAGCGCCTCCGTTCATGTACAACAGCGGCAACAGCAGCAACAGCTTCCTGGATGGCACGTTTGCCCAGTTTGCCGGGTATGCCCAGAACCTGGTGCAGTACTACAACGTTCCGGGCGGGTTCGTAGCTCCGGACGGTTCTCACGCTTCACCCAGCGGGATTCCGATCACGTGGTGGGGAATCTACAACGAGCCAAACATCAACAACAACCTGAACGATCATCCTGAACAGTACGTGCAG
This sequence comes from Terriglobia bacterium, assembly GCA_020073465.1. GTDB lineage: Bacteria > Acidobacteriota > Terriglobia > Terriglobales > Acidobacteriaceae > Sulfotelmatobacter. The sequence goes on along the minus strand of JAIQFC010000024.1, from coordinate 91,938 downwards.
ATGTACAACACCGTCGTGCCCGCGATGCAGGCGATCGATCCAAGTCTCAGGTTCGTCGCTTTAGAATTGGCCGACTTCGGCGGAGAGGCATCGAAGTGGGTGCCCCCGTTCGTGAGTGGTGTGACTGCGCAGGTGGACGTGATGGCAACGCATTTCTACTCGTCTTGCAATCAGAAAGATAGCGACGTGCAAGTCTTCAGCACGGTCCCTGGTTTTGCCTCGGACGTCCAGTTTTTCTACTCGCAAATGGCCACGAACCCGACATTGGTTTCCGTCCCTGTGTGGGTGACGGAGAACAACGTGAACGCCGATTTTCAGGGCGCGAATGGCATGAGCACCTGCAATCCCGGACAGGTATTCGTCACCGACCAGCGCGGATCAAGCGCATTCTTTGCGGCGTGGCGGCCGTACGTTTTTTCGCAGCTGGGAAAGGCGGGGGCACAGGCGCTGTATCACTGGGATTTCGGAGCGGACGCGCAGTACGGAGAGATGAATGCTGCGACTGGCCAGTTGCAACTCAGTTATTGGGTGGATTACTGGCTGGGGCGAAAGTTTCCCTCGCCTCCAGGAGCAGACCTGCTGCAATACACGGCGACGGACAGCGCTGACCTGGAAGTGCTCCCGGTAGCGAACGGCGATGGTAGTGTCGTGATCATGGTGGCCAATCACGCCGTCGATGCTGCAGCTGACAATAATGGGCCCGGTGCGTCGCGGACTGTGATGGTGGATGTCTCCGCGCTGGGCGCATTTTCCAGCGGGAGCTTGCTGGTCATGGATGCGAATACGAACGCAGCAGCCGGCCCGTCCGAGACCTCGGCGACACCGGCGGCACAGATGACGATCACACTGGACGGATATGGTGTAGCCTTCCTTACGCTCAAGCCTTAGACTCTTCGGGCGGGGATTCATGAAAGACAATCGACTCACTCGGATTCCCAGCCGTTACTCGGCTGGGCATGAGTTCCATCGTTGGCGGTGTGGTGATGGTTACAGCGGGCCTGCTGCGCTATCGCAAAACCCGCGCACAACTGGATGCCGGCACGTTTCAGCCCGCCGGAGTTGTGCTGGATTTGATTACGATTCTGACCGTGTTGTTTGGGCTGGTGCTGGCAGCATATTTGATCTACACGGAGAGGAGTCTGGGCTGAATTCCAGTTTCTAGAAACTCCGTCGCAGAGAGCGCGGGAACAAAGTGCAGGGATCACGGAGAAGATCCTGCGGGATGAGATCCACCAGAAACTCTATGGCCAATGATCAAGAGAAGGAAGCGGCGGCACGGGCGAGCTTGCGGTTCATCAAAGATGGTCAGGTTGTAGGGCTAGGCACAGGTTCGACGGCGGCCCACTTCATCCGGTTGCTGGGCGAGCAGGTGAGAAATGGGCTGCGGATTCGTGGCATCCCAACTTCTGTGCGCTCGAAAGAGCTGGCCCTGAGCCTGGGGATTCCGCTGGCCACTCTGGATGAGTGTCAGGAAATTGCCGTGACCGTAGATGGGGCAGACGAGGTTGATCCGCAGCTGAGACTAATCAAGGGTGGCGGAGGCGCGCTTCTGCGGGAGAAGATTGTTGCTTCGGCGACCAGGCAACTTGTGATTGTGGCCGACGCCACGAAGCGCGTGCCAGTGCTGGGGAAATTTCCGCTGCCTGTGGAAGTCATTCAGTTTGCTCAGACGCTGGTGGCGAAAAGAATTGCCTCATTGGGAGCCGAGGTCCGGTTGCGGACGGAGAACGGGAAACCCTACGTAACCGACGAGAACAATCACATTCTCGATTGCCACTTTGGAGAGATTCCTGACGCTGACGGGCTGGCGCGCCAGCTAAGCGATATGCCGGGTGTGGTTGAGCACGGTTTGTTTATCGGGATGGCGAGCACTGTTCTATTCGCGAGGGGAAGCGAGATAGTGGAGTTGCACCGCTGAAGTGGGCGTCTTCAACAGAAAGAATTCCGTGGCACGGGACGCCGGAAAAAGCCGTGGAGGATGCGGAATAGCGAGTTTTCATCCCTGAGGGAAAAGCATGGCTGCGGGACTACAAACGTACGGGTGGGACGGACCTTCGCGCAGGCGCGTTCCTAGATTCCTCGTGCGGGCGCCGCTTGATGTGACGGTCTTGCGGTCTGGTATTCCGGATACGCTGCCGGGACGTTTGGTGAATCTCTGCGAGTGCGGCCTGGCAGCCGTCCTGGCCGGGGAGTTGTTGCCGGGCGAGGCGGTTGGAGTTGAGGTTCGTCTACCGCTCACCGCCGATTCCCTGCGGACGTGGGCGCTCGTACGGCATCAGGACACCCTGCAGTGTGGAATGGAATTCGTGGGCCTGTCGGCGGAGCAGCAGGCGGCGATCCGTCACTGGACCGCGCAGTCCAAAGCGGAAGGCGAGGCCGAACACAGTTCCATGAGCGAGATGGAGGATCAAGGTGGCGGAACTCGGGACGCATCCAGCCCGAGCGTGACGGACAAACCGAATCGAAAGCGTCACCGAAGTGTATGGACGTTGCTCCTCGTTCTAGCTGCGATTCTTGCGGTGATCTTCTGGTGGCGCTGGAATCGCGCCTGGAACGAGCTGGAGGCCGGGCTGCCCGATCATGGGATGGCTTCCGCAGACCAGCCGCGAGTGCAGGTTCCAGCCGAGGTCATGGAGAAACTGCTCGTCCACAAAGTTGAGCCGGACTATCCGGGAGGGGCGCGGAAGGCAAATCTGCAAGGCATCATCGTGCTCGAGATCGTGGTGGGGCGGGATGGTTCCGTGGTGGGCATGTACCCCATGAATGGGCCCGACGTGCTGGCGCGGTCAGCGATGGATGCCTTGCGCTGGTGGAAGTTTGAGCCGTATCGGGTGAATGGAGAGCCGGCAGTTGTGGAGACCACGGTCGCGGTGGAATTCAAGCCGTAAGTCGGCGGACAGCTCTTGGGTTCAGTCCTCGGGTCCAGTCCCAAAGAGCGGAAGGCGAGTGCGGCCTACGTCCGTCGTTTACGGAGGGCGTCGAGTACGATGATGCCGCTGATGGCGAAGCAGACCACGGCCCCCAGGGCAGCCACTAGCATCAGGCCAGGGCTGACGTGCAAGACGTCAGCGAATACAGCTCCAATCGCACAGACAACTCCAAGCACATTCAGCCACAAAGGGGCATGAACCGCTGCGCTCAGATCCTGACGCAGACGAAGCTGCAGCAGGAGGGCGGCGAGCCCGATTGCCGCTACGACGACCAGAGCAATGGGACTAAAGAATGCTCCGCGACTCGTGTAGATCACGACCAGGGCAAGAGCGACCAGTAGCATGCCGGCTGCGAGGATGGTCCAGCGACGAGGCCTGGCGCCTGAGGGCGGATTGGAAGCGGCTTCCGGCAAGGATTTGCGTCTCCGGAAGTTATACAGAGCTTGGCGCGGCGTTTCAAATTGCGCACGGATGTCGACCGTGGTCGATCTGGCTTGCGCGGCTACTCATCGCGATCGTCCATCGGCTCCTTTAGCAGCCGCATGAACTCTCCCATCGATTCCCTCATCTCTTTGAGAAGGCCTGGTGAGCGGAAATCGTCCCAGAGCGGTCGAGGCACTCCAGCAGGGCTTGCTTGGCTGTATCCATTCGCATTAGAGCAGCTTGCAGCTCTTCACGCGTCGTCATTCCGGGTGCCTCACCCCATTGAAATAACACATACCGAACAGTGCGGACTTCGGCCGGAGCCGGTCTTCGCTCAGGCATCCGGCGGAGTCTGGCGGAGACCCGCCAACCATTCAGCATGGCGCGGATCGCCGTGGTTCACCGCAAACAGGACAAGCTCCACCCGGGTGGAGATCCCCAGCTTGTCGAAAATCCGGAAGAGATATTTCTTGATAGTGTGCTCGCTCAGATTGAGTTCGCGGGCGACTTCGCGGTTCGCCAGTCCTTCGGCGACAAGGGCGACGACCTGTTCTTCACGAGGGGTAAGGAGTTGATCCCCACTGGAGTTCACGACCCGCAGAGAGGGCACTTCACTGATCAAATCGAGCAGGTAGTTCAACTGCTCGGTGTTGGCCCAGATTTGACCGCTTGCGACTCGCTCTATGCACTTACGCAGGAGGTGAAGATTCGCTTCAGCAAGACAGAAGACACCGCGCACTCCGGACCGAAATGCACTCACGACTAATTCACGATCAATGGATTCGACCAGTAGAACCTTGGTGATGTCGGGATGAGAGAAATGAAACTGGCGAAGCGTCGCCATGCTCTCCGCCAGGGAAAGCGAAACGTTCAGCGATAACAAGACCACTTTGGGCATGCTGGATGAAACAGCACGCAATAAAGATTGCGCGTCCATTTGGCAAGTGGCGACGCTGAACTCCGAGCGGCGACGAAGAGCGCTCGTGAGCAACTGCGCTTGCATGCGATTGGAGTCGGCCACGAGAACGAGAGGCGCATCCCGCGTGGCCCCTGACGAAGGCCTCATAAAATCGAGAATTCCCAATACAACTAGTAATGCTGCGATTGTAGGAAGTGAGCAGGTGGTTCACAAGGAAACAGAGCACAAAATTTGGCTACCACTCTCAAATTGGGAATGAGAGCTGGGTGTCTTGGGGAATCGAGTGTTGAGTTCACCGAATCTGTGGAGAAGCTTGGCGGCGGACCTGGCTTCGCGCGACGCTGGTGCACTCCGTCATCAGCCTGGGAAGCCTGAACTGTAAATACAGGTTTCAATTCGGGAAGCGTTTGTCCGCGCACAAATGTGACTCTGTAAACAATCAAGTCTACTTTCGTGGACAGGTCGTTGAGGGGTTACCTTAGTCGCTATATCAACGTCGGTCGGTGGCCGAGAGATGCTCTCTTTGCGTGACAGCATGCGGCTTCCCGCCTTTCACACTCCTTGTTCCCAGTTCGGTTCCACCCTACTCCAGTAGACAACACTTCCCATGTCTTGCTGATCCGGGGAGGAAGAAGTAGTTTTCGGGTTGTAGTGTTGTCCAATCGGAGAGAGCACGGCTTCAGGAAATGAGACGCCTAACAACAGCAAGAGTGGTCTTAGTGGCGTTGTTGCTATTGCCGTGCCAATCGGTCGTGTCCGCCCAGGAGAAAGGCTTGGACGGAGAGAAGGAGCCTTCCCAACCTGGCTGGACCGGAGCTGGTGCGGGGAGCAGTGAAACAACGGCCGCAAAACCCGGTGGAGTGGACGGCCTGGGAAACCCTTTGCTCGGAGGGGAGCGCCGTCCACTCTACCGGCTTAGATCTAGCGACGTCTTGGAGATCACATTCACCGTCTCTCCGGAATTCAACCAGATGCGGACTGTGCAGCCGGATGGATATGTGACGTTGAAGGATGCGGAGGTAGTTTTTGCCGAGGGATTGACCCTCGTGGAGTTCCGCGAGGCTGTGCAGCGGGCGTACCGGGGATACCTGCACGAGCCGCAGGTGGCGGTGGCACTGAAGGAGTTCGAGCATCCTTACTTTATTGTTGGAGGGGAAGTGGGGCGGCCCGGCAAGTACGAGCTGCGGTCAGATACGACTGTGACGGAGGCGGTGCAGATCGCGGGGGGGCTTACATCCCAGGCGAAGCACTCGCAGGTCGTCCTGTTTCGCCGCGTGAACGATGATCTCACCGAGGCCCGGCTCTTGAACCTGAAGAAGATGTTGAAGGGAAACAGCCTCCGGGAGGATGCCCACCTTCGTCCCGGAGATTTTGTGTTTGTTCCCCAGAATGCTATCTCCAAGATTGCCAAATTTCTCACCAGGCCCTCCGTAAGCATGTACGTAAACTCCTCGCAGTTCTAGAACAGAATTCGACGACACTCTCATGTTCGACGAAGGCCCAACGCGCAGGGGACTCGACCTACCAGCACCGACAGTGCGTGAACTGGCCATGGTCGTGTTCCGGCAGAGGAGGGTCTTTGTCTGCGTTTCGGGGCTGATTCTGGCGATTGCATTGCTGTATGCATTCACCGGGACGAGATATCAGGCGCACATGAAGATCATGGTCCGGCGGGGCCGCGCGGACGCGGTGGCTACCGCGCGGGAAAACGCTCCCGTGGACGTTGCGCGCATGGCAATCACCGAGGAGGACTTGAACTCTGAGGTGGAACTTCTGAGAGACGATGAGATTCTGCGCAAGGTAGTAGAAGCCAACAATCTCGCCCAGCGCGGCTGGTTGCGCTTCCTGAGACCGGGCGAGGGCCGCGCGGCCCAGATCGAACGAGCTACACGCCGCCTGGCCGGAAAGCTGCGCGTGGAATCGGTAAAGAAAACGAATCTTATTGCAGTGACCTACGGGTCGCAGGATCCGGCTGTCGCGGCCAAAGTGCTGCAGTCGCTGGCAACTCGACGATGCAAAACAGAAACTGCTGCAGTTCGTGTCGAGCCATGGCGTGGTCGCAGCCGCAGAGCAGCGGGACCTGGCTTTGCAGAAACTCAGCGATGTAGATGCCAACTATCGGCAGGTCCAGGTTGAACTGGCAGAAACAGCGCGGCGGGTCCAGGAACTCAAACAGCAGATGGTGGCCCTGCAAGAGCGCACCACCACGCAGGTGCGGATCGCTGACAATCCGGAACTGCTCAAGGCGCTGAAGTCGAGCTTGCTGGAGTTGGAACTTAAGCGAACCCAGTTACTCACCAAGTTCGAGCCCAATCATCGGCTGGTGCAGGAACTGGATCAGCAGATCACGCAGGCGAAAGGCGCCATCGCGGTCGAGATGCTGGCCCCTCTTCGCGACGAAACGACCGACAAGAATCCGAACTACGAATGGGCCAAGTCCCAATTGCAGCAGGCCCAGGTGCAGTTGAGGGGTCTGGAGGCTAGGGCGGCAGCCACAGGGACGCAAGCGGCTGGGTATCGTACCCTGGCACGACAACTGGGTGAAGACGCCCTGACACAGGACAACTTGCTGGGCGTGGCGAAGGCGGCACTGGACAACTATCTGCTTTACGTCAAAAAGCGCGAAGAAGCGCGGGTGGATGACGCGCTGGACCAGCGTGGCATCGTCAACGTAGCAATCGCGGAGCGACCCATGGCGCCAGCGCTGCCGGTTTCGTCAGCGTGGATGCTGCTGGCAATCGGGTTGGTCGCGGCGGCAGCGTCGGGTACGGCGGCCACGTTCGCAGCTGACTACCTGGATCCGGCTTTTCGCACACCGGACGAGGTACTGGCATACCTGAATGCACCGGTATTGGCTTCGTTACCGAAAAAGGCGAGAGGGCTGCTCTCCGCCTGAAGGACTGGCCATGGCAATGGGTATTTTCGATTCTCACGAATTATCGCTGAGACAGACGCCGGTGGTACCCACTCCAGGGTACGGTCACGACACGGATAGGTGGAGCCCAAACAGTTTTGCGCGGGAACAGATCCGGGGACTGGTGCGACAAGTATTCTTCTCCAACATTGCTCGGCCCATCAGGCAGGTGGTGTTCACCTCGGTGGACGCGCAGACAGACGTGGGAAACATCTGCCGGCAAGTGGGAGAAGCGCTGGCATCGGAAACACAGGCAAGCATTGCCGTGGTCTGCAGAGATCCCGCGGGATTGGAAGAAGCCGAGACGGCCGCCGAGGGGCACACGCCCCGAATTGTCGAGAGGGCGAATACCCGCCTCCAACTTACAGCAACGCGGGTGAAAGGCAATTTGTGGTTCGTTCCTGACGCCGGCTATTTCAACGCGGGCGATGTTGTTCCGGTTGGTCTGGCCTGTCCCCGGCTGGCGTATTCACGACTGGCGGAACTTCGACGCGAATTTGAGTACTCGATTGTGCAGTGCCTTCCGGCTGGGGAGTCGAGCGAGGCGGCCGCCTTGGGCCAACTGGCCGATGGAATCATCCTGGTGCTTGCGGCGGACCGGACTCGCCGTGCAACGGCCCGCAAGATCACGGAGACGCTGCGCGCGGCGCAAGTGCAGTTCCTCGGAATCGTGTTGAGTGACCGAACCTTTCCGATACCGGAAAGTATTTATCGGCGGTTGTAGTTGGTTCTACGGAGAGCAGGAGTTCTCCGGGTGTAAGAGCGATTGGGAAACGCGGCAGACTTCTTGTGGAAATCCTATCAAGAATGAACGGGACTCGGTTCGGCGGAGCCTTGCATTCAGGAGGAGATCCTGACGTGAATGCGACACTAACACCGGTCGGGTCGATGGCAGCGGGTCCCGATTGGTTCGCCATCCAGACCAGATATCGCTACGAGAAAAAGGTGGCGGAGCAACTGGGTGGCAAAGGAGTGGAAGTCTTTCTGCCACTCCGGAGAGAAAGCCACAGCTGGAGCGATCGCCGGAAGTTGGTCACCATTCCGCTTTTTCCAGGCTATGCCTTTGTGCGGTCGACTGCGTCGGCGGACTTAAGGTTGCAGGTTCTGCGAACCGCAGGGTTCATGGGGTTTGTCAGCGTTCGAGGTGCTGCAACCTCCGTGCCCCAGAAGCAGATTGAAGACCTGCGCGTGCTGCTCAACGAAGAGGTTCCTTTCTCGCTGTATCCATTTGTGGATGCGGGGCAGCGAGTGCGGATTCGGGGCGGATGTCTGCATGGGCTCGAAGGGATATTACTCACGCATGACAAGGACAAGCTGGTGATTTCGATCGTGTCTATCCGGCGCTCGCTGGCGATCCAACTCCAGGGCTATGAGTTGGAATTGGTCTGAAGTGTCTCCACTTCCAAATCCTATACAACCGGAACCTCGGGACATCGATTGGGCCGCACGCCTGATTCCCGGGGCGGCGGCTGTGCGCGCGGACCGGAAAAAAGAACCACGCTTCGTCCACGTAGGGATCGGGGTTGCGTCGGAGTATGTCCCGAGCACATCAGAGCCCTCTCTTCAAGATACGGTTTCCGAGGACCCTTTCACTCTCCTTCTACCCAGCCCACTCAGAAGCCGGTCAGCCACGAGTTGGTTCCGCTCGCTGGTATTGGACTTCGCCCTTGTGGGTCTGAATTGGCTGCTGATCGGGGCGCTTACCTTACCACTGCACACGGCGTTTCCTCAGGCGAACTTGTTCGAGCATCGGCCGGGTGCATCATTTCCGCTCTATCTGCTAGGAATTGCGTTGCTCTACGCGGCATTTATTACGCTGCTTGGCTACTCGGAAGGACTTTACACCACAGGTGGCGACCTGCACATGCGTGCGCGCTCGCTGGCTAAGGCGGTTTTGTGGTCAACAACGTTGCTGTGCGTATCCCGCCGCCTGCAGGGAGCGGCACTGGGTTCGCTCCTCGTGCTCTGCGCAGGTGGAGCGCTGCACTTTGTTTTTCTGCTGGCCTGGAGGTGGGAAGACCTGAAAAGAGCAAGCAGGCCGCAACGACAAGACACGCGAAACGTGCTCATTCTTGGAGCGGGAGATGTCGGCCGGCGTGTTGCATCTCATGTGGAGCGTCATCCCGAGGATGGGAGGGCTATCTGCGGTTTCCTGGATGACAACCGGCCCCTGGGCAACGGCGTGATCGGTCGGGTAAGCGATCTCGCTCGTTTGGCGCGAATCGGATTTGTGGACGAGGTGATTCTGGCCACTCCCCACGACCGGGAGCTAACCTTGCGCGTACTGAGCCAAGCGCGGCGTCTACGTCTGGATGTCGAAATGGTTCCGGATCTGTTCGGATGCAACATCGTGGGAGGCGAGGTTGAACGCGTGGGTGAGCTGCCGGTCATTTGCCTGCATGTAGAAAGCCTGCCTTTCGGCGCCCTGCTCCTCAAACGGATTGTAGATGTGGTGGGGGCCGGCATCTCCCTCGTCGCTCTCTCACCGTTGTTGGCAGCAATTGCAGTCTTTATCAGACTCGACTCCAAGGGTTCGGTGATTTATGCCGCGCCGCGGGCTGGGCGGAAGGGCAGACCCTTCCGGTGCTGCAAGTTTCGGACGATGGTGCGTACTGCGGATGAGTTGAAGGACACTCTGCGAAACCAGAATCAGAGATCGGGTCCCTTCTTCAAAATTGCAGACGATCCGCGAATCACCCGGGTTGGACGCTTCTTGCGGCGATACAGTCTCGACGAACTTCCCCAGCTCTGGAATGTTTTGAAGGGCGAAATGAGCCTGGTCGGACCACGTCCCCATCCGCTTGATGATTTTGCCGCATACGAAGTGGAGCATTTGGCCCGGCTGGACGTCACGCCGGGAATCACGGGCCTCTGGCAGGTGACGGCGCGGCGCGATCCGTCTTTTCAAAAGGGCATCGAACTGGACCGCGAATACATCCGGGGCTGGAATCTAGGAATGGATATGAAGATCCTGATCGAGACTGTCCGAGCGGTAATGCAGGGGAGTGGAGATTGATGCAGGCAGTCTCGTTGCGTGCGGAGAATTCCGGCTCTCTGCGGCAGGAATTGGCTGGACACGCAGTAGCCGCCGGTCTACGGCCACTGCAGTTGCTGATGCAGGCGCCTTCCCTTCTTTTCCTGGTGGCGCTGACAGCGATGCTGCTGCGGCATCCCGATGTGCAATTCTACGCAGTCGACCGCATCGCCTTCGGCCTGCTGGTTCTGGGAGTCGTGGGGCGAGCGGTAGTCCTGCGCCAAAGGGTCTTCGTAACCGAGAAGGCGACATGGCCCATGCTGGGACTGACTATCCTTGCTGTGGCGAGCGTGGCAGGGCAAGCCTTCGACAACGAGACCTGGAGCTTGATCGCAGCAAAATTCATCGTCCCCTTCGCTCTTTTTCATCTGGCCGCACTGGTGTTCACAGAGGAAAAGTTTCTCCGGCAGTTCGAGTTCTTTGCGCTCGTCGTCCTCGCCTATCTGAGTTTCACGGCAATCGCGTTTCTGGTGGGGGCGACGGGATTGATCTTTCCTCGCTTCATTCTCGATGCGAGCCTCGGATATCACGTGGACCGGGCACGCGGGCCGCTGCTCCAGGCCGTTGCCAACGGCATCTCGCTCAATTTGCTGGGATTGCTTGCGATCCATGCGTTTCGGCGCCGGAGCATGAGAGGACTGAAGGCCGTACTGCTGATCGCATCTGTGCCCCTCGCGATCCTCGCCACCATGACTAGAGCCGTGTGGCTCTCCTTCGCAGCCACGATGATTGTGTTGATGGTGCGTTCTCCCAGCCGTTGCGTGCGCCGAGCTTGCCTTGGTCTGGTGCTCACGGCGGGAGTAGCCCTCGTGGTGGTCCTGAATTTTCCTGAGCTGAGAGCTGGCCTTGCCGAGCGACTGGAAGAGCGCGGGCCCGTAGAGTTCCGCAAGGCGGTATACACCGGCGGGTGGCAGATGTTCCTCGAACGTCCACTTACCGGCTGGGGCGTCAACCAGATGCCCACCGAGCTGGCGCGCCATGTGAGCGGTTACCGACAGCGCGTGCTGTATCCCCATAACACCTATCTTGAGCTTCTGGTCGAGCACGGCTTGGTTGGCCTGGCACTGTATGCATGGCTGATGTGGGAGGTCTGGCGCCTGGGGCGCGGAGCCATTCCGAGATCCGAACGTCACGGCTTTCTGGATCGGCAGTTCCACAACCTGTGGCCAATCCTGCTCGGCGTGTATTGGGTCAACGCAGCCCTGGTGGTCATGAATTACCAGTTTGTGAACGGCCTCCTGTTTACGATGGCGGGGATGCTGGCCGCACAGCAGCGGAGAGCCGCACAACAAAGGCTCGCTGCTATTTGACGATCCTTCCTGGTCCAAAGACCTCATTAGCACTTACCGAGCAATTTCTTCCTGAACCCCGTGTCGAAAGTTGCCTACTTCGCGAATCAGTTTCCATCCTCGGTCGAGCCTTATGTGATGGAAGAGATCGACCAACTGCGCCGGCGCGGAGTTCAAGTCATCGCTGGAAGCGCGCGCAAGCCCGACCCGAGGGAAGAAGAGAGGAGGGCGTCCGAGAACAATCTCAGGATGGTCGTCTTACAGCCGTTTCGACCTGTCGCGCTATTGCGAGCGGCCTGGCTGCTCGTGGACCGTTGGCCACGAATTGCAGACCTCGTCAAACGCGTCGTCACTCAAGGAAGAGAATCGCCTCTCCAGCGATTGAAAGCCCTGCTGCACACGTGGATGGGGGCGTACTACGCGTTACTTCTCGAGCCCGGCACAGTCGAACACATCCACGTTCACCATGGATACTTCGGCTCGTGGATTGCGATGGTCGCCGCGCGCTTGTTGGGTGTGAACTTCAGCATGACGCTCCACGGCTCGGATTTGCTGCTTCGCAGCGCGTATCTCGACGCGAAACTGAAGTCGTGCGCCTTTTGCCTCACCGTGTCGGAGTACAACCGGCGGTACATCCTCACACGGTATCCGGAGGTTGATGCCGGCAAGCTGGTGGTAACGCGGATGGGGGTTGATGTGCCCGACTTCTCGTCTGGACCGCCGTCTGTGCCGCAGGACGTTCCTCTTCATGCCTCTTCGCCATTCACTCTCCTTGCGGTCGGACGCTTGCATGTCGTGAAGGATCACGCGTTTCTTATGCGTGCTTGTGCCCAGCTCCACGCCCGGGGCCTGAGCTTCGAATGTGTGATCGCCGGAGAGGGACCAGAACGGCGGAATCTGGAAGGGCTTATTCGAAAGTATGGACTCGAAGAAAGAGTCACACTCCTGGGACACGTGCCCCGGGAACAGATGGATTCGCTATACCGGCGGGCCGATGTGACCGTGCTTACCAGCAGAAGCGAAGGAATACCGCTGGTGCTGATGGAAGCAATGGCCCGGGGCAAGATCGTCTTGGCTCCGGCGATCACCGGTATTCCTGAACTCGTTGTTCCGGGCAAGACTGGATTTCTCTACGATCCTGGGGCGCTTGGCGACTTCGTTGCACGCATTCTCTTTATTCAATCGCTGGTCCACTCGGATCGACGTTCCCATCACCCTTCCTTTTTCCTTTCTGCTGCGAAACATCTTGACTGGCTGACACACGGGGCCCAGGCGCTGGTTCGGCACAACTTCGATCGCAAGGCGAATCTGCAGCTGTTCGCCGACTATTTTATTCAGCAAATGAGCAAGCAATCTGGGAGCTTCCATGAGGATCCTGTACTGCAACAAATATAACTACCCTTTCAGCGGCACTGAGGTCTACCTCTTCGAACTCATGGAATTGATCCGGTCGGAAGGCCACGAGGTGGCGCTGTTCTCCATGGCCGATCCGCGCGGGAATCCCACTCCGTACGACCACCACTTCGTGCCCCACATTGAATTCAAGAATCACGAAGTGTTGCTCGCCAACGTACGGCGGGCCGCCCATGCGATCTATTCACGCGAAGCCAGACGGCGTATCCGGGCCATGATTCAAGAATTCCGGCCAGATGTGGCGCACGTGCGCAACATCTACCACCATCTGTCGCCGTCCATCCTGTGGGAACTGAAGTCGCGGGGTGTTCCGGTGATTTATCACCTGAACGACTTCAAGCTCCTTTGTCCGAGCTACAACCTCGTGTCACGCGGGAAAGTCTGTGAAGCCTGCAAAGGGGGAAGCTTCTGGCATGCGCTGCGTCCCAGGTGCTATCCCGGGATGGGGGCGCGAATCACGCTGACGGCTGAAGCCTACATCCACAAATGGCTGGGCACATACCGCGATTGCGTGGATCGTTTTCTTGCGCCGAGTCAATTTGTACGAGACACCTTTGTCGCACACGGGTGGGATGCAACCAGGTTCGACGTGCTTCCGCATTTTCAGAAGCTGCCATTGAGAGTTGAGTCGGCCCCTGCGGCAGACGCTCCCCTGCTCTACTTTGGCAGGCTGTCACCGGAGAAAGGCGTAGACGACCTGGTACATGCCATGAAGCGTGTGCCGTACATGCACTTGGTCATCGCTGGAGATGGTCCGCAGCGGAGCGAACTGCAGGACTTGGCCAACGGACTGGGTTTGACGAATGTTGCGTTTGTCGGGCACGTGCGGGGCGCTGACCTCGACGTGCTGATCGCACGGTCGCGGTTCACTATTCTGCCCTCCCACGCATACGAGACGTTGGGGAAAACCATTCTGGAGTCCTACGCACACTCGCGTGCGGTGGTGGCCTCAGACCTGGGCTCGCGGCGCGAACTCGTCCGCCCCGGCGCCACGGGAATTCTGTATCCGGCAGGGAACGTCCATCAGCTTGCGGAAGCAATCGAGTCACTAGGTTCGCACCCGGATCTGGCGGAACAGATGGGACGGGCCGGACGTGAACTAGTGCGTGAGCGATATACCCCGGAGAGGTATTATCGGGCGATTGAGGGGCTCTACCAGCGCGTCCTTGAAGAGAGAAAGGCAACCCTCGTTCAAGAACCCACTACGGCCAGACGGCAGACTATGCCCTTGCGCAGCACCCGTACGCGCACAGTCCGTGCACCCGTTGCGTCGCCGCCAGGTCCGAAATTGTGGGTCGCATTCATTGGAGGACGCGGAGTGGTCTCGAAGTATAGCGGCATCGAAGCGTACTACGAGGAGGTGGGCAAGAGGCTGGTGCAGATGGGTCACGAAGTAACCGTCTACTGTCGAACTTACTTCACGCCGTCGCTTCCCGAATACCACGGGATGCGGCTGGTACGACTGCCCACCATCCGGTCAAAACATCTGGAGACTGTGGTGCACACGCTGCTGAGCACAGCTCACGTACTGTCGCAGCGCTGCGATGTTGTGCACTATCATGCGCTGGGGCCAGCCTTGTTTTCTTTCCTGCCGCGTTTGCTCGGGAAGAAGACAGTAGTGACGGTGCAAGGACTGGACTGGCAAAGGAGGAAGTGGGGACGGCTTGCGTCGGCAGTGCTACGACTCGGAGAGCGGGCGTCGGTCCACTTGCCAACTGGGACGATGGTGGTTTCGCGGGCTTTGCAGCAACGCTACCGCGAAGTCCATGGAATCGACGCTGTCTATGTGCCCAATGGAGGAGTGCTGCGCGATCCTTTTCCCCCAAGAAAGATACTTGAATGGGGCCTCGAGCCGGGGAGATACATTCTTTTTCTCGGAAGATTTTCGCCGGAGAAAGGCTGCCACCTTCTCGTCCATGCCTATGAGCAACTCGACACGAAGGTAAAGATGGTGATGGCCGGAGCCTCGAGTTACTGCGACGACTACAGCCGCGAGTTGCGTACCCATGCCGGTGACCGGATCAAGATGCTCGACTGGGTTTCCGGCGAGACGCTCGATGAGTTGCTGACCAATGCCATGCTGTTCGTCCTGCCATCGGACTTGGAAGGATTGTCCCTGGCCCTATTGGACGCGATGGGAGCCGGGTTGTGCGTGCTGACCAGCGACGTTCCAGAAAATCGCGAAGTGGTCGATGGCGCAGGGTTCACGTTTCAACGAGGTAATTCGACAGATTTGGCAGACAGGCTACGCTTCCTGATTGCCAACCCCGCCCTACGGGACGCTGCGGGTCGGGCGGCGAAGGAGAAGATTCGCGAGCACTATCAATGGCCAAAGATTGCCGCCGATATTGAAAAGGCCTACTTAGACATGATGGGATGGAGTCTCGCAGAGCCACGAGCGAGGAAACCCTGCATGTCTGTTGTTCCCGCTGTTCCTGACAACGAAACCGCAACCGAACGCCAGGCAGTCTAGCCAAGGGTGGCGCTTTTCCTGTCCACGACCGCTCCGTGGGCTTCTTCTGCCACCGCACAAATTCTGCGTCCTTTTCACTGGCTCGATCATCTCAACGGGTAAGAATTGTTATCCTTGGATAAGTCCTCCACTAGTACCGCAATCGACATCCCATCGTAGGAAAGAGAGACCCAGACAGAGATGCTAGGCATCGGAGAGAAGTTCCCTTCATTTTCCCTAACCGCAACCGTGAGCACCGAGAAGGACCCCAAGAAAGCGTTCAAGACCATCACCGACACAGACTACGCCGGGCAGTGGAAGGTGTTTTTCTTTCTTCTGGCCGAAGGATTTTACCTTTGTGTGTCCCACCGAGATCGCAGGCTTTGCCAAGCTGAACAAGCAGTTCCTGGACCGCGACACCCAAATTCTGGGTGGCAGCACAGACTCCGAATGGGTCCATCACGCCTGGCGCACGCATCATGAAGATCTGAAGCACCTTCCGTTCCCCATGCTGGCGGACATTCGCCACGATCTTTGTGAGCAGCTGGGAATCATCGATCCCGCAAGCGGCGTCGCGCAGCGAGCGACCTTTGTAGTAGATCCTGAGGGCATAATCCGCTTCGTATATGTGACCGACGGCTCCGTGGGGCGAAGCCCCGAGGAAGTATTGCGGATACTGGATGCGCTGCAGAGCGACGAACTCTGCCCCTGTAACTGGCAGAAGGGTGAACCAACGCTGGTCGTGGATAAATAGCGCTCATTGTTGGGGTCAGCCGCCGGGCAAGAAGACGATTGACGGTGGCTGACCGCTAGGCTCAGCATTCGCGTTCGTTGCCGGAAAATCGGACCATCCGGGCACAGAGTCTGACGATCTGCTATACAGCTGAATTTGGAGTGAGCATGACTTTGAATGAACTATTAGAAGCCGTCCCTGCGTATGCGCGGGATCTCAAGTTGAATTTATCCAGCCTGTTGCAACAGACCGAACTCACGGA
Source organism: Terriglobia bacterium (assembly GCA_020073465.1). Taxonomy (GTDB): domain Bacteria; phylum Acidobacteriota; class Terriglobia; order Terriglobales; family Acidobacteriaceae; genus Sulfotelmatobacter. Next base: position 75,569 of record JAIQFC010000024.1, on the reverse strand, counting down.
GCAACAGGTATGGGGAACCGTGGTTGCGAGCGCGATAGCGTCCCGCAATGAACTGCTCATTCAGGCGGCCCTTGCCGATTCCGCCACGCATCTGTCACAGCAGGCGCTGGAGGCGGCCAAGGGAGCGGCTGCAGTCATGGGTATGAACAATGTCTACTACCGCTTCCTGCACCTTTCGAGTAACGAGAAGTATCAGACGATACCGGCGCGGCTGCGCATGAACGTCCTGCGGACCCACGGAGTGGATTCAGTAGATTTCGAGCTGTGGAGTTTAGCCGTCTCGGCAATCAATGCTTGCGGCGCTTGCATCGATTCGCACGAAAAAACGCTGCGCGAGAAGGGCATGCGGGAAGAGTCGGTTCTGGCAGCGGTTCGGATTGCGTCCGTGATCCACGGGTTGGCGAGTGTTCTGGAGACGGAGAAAGCCCTGGCGCCTGCCGCGGTAGCCTGATTTCCACAATAGTCGACCGAAGGAAGAGGACGGGGATTATCCCGTCCTTTTTTATTACAATGCAGTGTCTGCCATGCGAACGCACGGCCGCCGACCACTCAACCATGCAGAGCACGATTCTCGTTACCGGAGGGGCGGGGTTCATCGGCTCCAACTTCATCCTCCAGAGGATGAAGCAGAGCACAGAGCATATCGTGAACCTGGACAAACTCACCTATGCGGGGAACCTGCGCAATCTGGAAAGTGTTTCTTCGGACCGCAGGTATGAGTTTGTTCATGGGGACATCGCTGACAGGGAGCTGGTCCGGCGTCTGCTGGAACGATGCCAGCCCTGCGCGATTGTTCACTTCGCAGCAGAGAGCCACGTAGACCGTTCCATCCGCGGACCGGATGATTTCATTCGCACCAATGTTGACGGAACCTTTGCTCTGCTCGAAGAGACGCGGGCTTACTGGTCCAGCATGAGCGAGGATCGGGATCGCTTCCGCTTCCTGCACGTCTCAACCGACGAAGTCTACGGTTCGCTGGGGCCGAACGATCCCCCTTTTTCCGAAACCACTCCCTACGCGCCCAACAGTCCATACTCCGCATCGAAGGCGGCGTCCGATCATTTGGTGCGTGCGTACCACCACACCTATGGATTGCCCACGCTCACAACGAATTGCTCGAATAACTATGGACGGTTTCAGTTTCCTGAGAAACTGATCCCGTTGATGATCCTGAACGCGCGGGACGGAAAATCGCTTCCTGTATACGGTGACGGAAAGAACGTACGCGATTGGCTCTATGTCGATGACCACTGCCAGGCCATCAGCACGGTGCTGGAGAAGGGTCGACCTGGAGAAACGTACAACATCGGCGGCTGGAATGAGAAGCGTAACCTGGAAGTTGTGGAGACGATCTGCGACATCGTCGATGAAATTGCTCCTCGCTCCGGAACTCCGCGCAGAGAGTTGATTACATTTGTGAAGGATCGGCCTGGTCACGACCGACGTTACGCCATGGATGCGCGCAAAATTGAGCGCGACCTCGGTTGGCGGCCCAGAGAAACGTTCGAGAGTGGCATCCGAAAGACGGTCCGCTGGTATCTTGAGAATGACGATTGGATTCGGGATGTAACGAGCGGAAGTTACCGGCAGTGGATTGAGACGCACTATTCAGGTTAGGAGCCGGAAGGGAGCGGCGCAGCCGCGCAACGGGCATAATAGCCGCGCTATGAGCACCAACCACAAGGGCATAATCCTGGCAGGGGGCTCGGGGTCCCGGCTCTATCCTGTGACCCATGCCATGGGGAAGAGTCTGTTGCCGGTTTACAACAAGCCCATGATTTACTATCCGTTGTGCACGCTGATGCTGGCGGGGATTCGGGACATTTTGATCATTTCCACTCCCGAGGACATTCCGAAGTTTCGTGCACTGCTGGGGGACGGTACACAATATGGAGTGAAACTGCAGTACCAGGTGCAGCCCAAGCCGGAAGGAATCGCGCAGGCGTTCCTGCTGGCCGAGGCGTTTCTTGCGGGCAGCCCTTGTGCGCTGGTGCTGGGCGACAACATCTTCTACGGACACGATCTCGCGAAAGACTTGCGAGAGGCAGCGGGCAAAAAACACGGGGCGCGCGTGTTCGCCTATCCGGTGCACGATCCGGAGCGGTACGGTGTCGTCGAGTTTGATGCGAACGGGCAAGCCCTGAGTATCGAGGAAAAGCCGAAGCATCCAAAGTCGCGCTATGCCGTCACGGGCCTGTACTTCTACGACCACAAGGTAGTGGAAATTGCCAAAGCCCTGAAGCCGAGTGCTCGCGGAGAACTTGAAATCACGGACGTGAACAAGGCCTACCTGGCGAGCGGAGAACTGCAAGTCGTCGTGATGGGCCGCGGAATGGCCTGGCTCGACACAGGCACCCACGAATCATTGATGGACGCAGCACTCTACATTCAAGCGATCGAGAAGCGGCAAGGACTGATGGTGGCATGTCCTGAGGAGATCGCTTATCGGTCGGGCTACATCACTGCCGAGCAAGTGGAGAAAATCGGCCATTCCATGCAGAACAACAGCTACGGTGCTTATCTGCTGCAGTTGTTGCGGGAAAAGGTATTCTGACATGAACGCAGCTCGCGCGCTTCGCGTGGTGACGATGAATTCCATTAACAAGATCTCGACCTCCCTGGCCGGCGTGTTCATCCTGGAACCGCGGGTCTTTGGTGATGAGCGGGGTTTCTTCTTCGAAAGCTACAACCAGCGAACTATGGCGGAGTTGGGTATCACAGAGCAGTTCGTGCAGGACAATCATTCCTGCTCCGGCCGAAACGTCGTGCGCGGGTTGCACTACCAGATCGAGCATGCTCAAGGGAAGCTCGTGCGCGTAGCCGACGGGGAGATTCTGGATGTGGCAGTCGACCTGCGCCGCAGTTCGCCGACCTTTGGATGCTGGGAGGCGGTGCGTCTTTCAGGCGCGAATAAACGCATGCTGTGGATTCCTGTGGGTTTCGCTCATGGATTCTCGGTGCTCTCGGAGAAAGCGCATGTCCTGTACAAGACGACCGATTTCTACGCGCCAGAGTATGAGCGAACGCTGGCATGGAACGATCCCGAGCTGAAAATTGATTGGGGGCTGCAAGGACTACCCATTGTCTCGGAGAAGGACCAGCGCGGTACCTGCCTTCGCGACGCCGAAGCTTTCGATTAGCTGCCGGAAACCAACTCATGAAAGTGATCATTCTTGGCGCCTCGGGACTTCTCGGGCAGGCGCTCATGCGCGAATGGACAGACGACGAAGTAGTGGGCCTCGGCTCCCGCGATGTCGACATCCGCGACTTGCGGCGCGTGATGGAAGTTGTGGAGGAGTGGCGGCCGGAGTGGATTGTGCTGGCGGCGGCTTACACGGACGTCGATGGCTGTGAGAGCAATCGTGAGCTGGCGTTTTCCGTGAATCGAGACGGGGCCGTCAATGTCGCCGAGGCGGCTAGAAACGCTGGAACTCGGCTCCTATTTTTGAGTTCAGATTACGTGTTCGACGGGAAGCAACAGCATCCGTATGAGGCTGACCACGCGCGGAACCCACAGAGTGTCTATGGACGCTCGAAGGCAGAGGCCGAAGTTCGTTTGGCACAGTTGATGCCCGCTTGCTGCATCGTGAGAACATCATGGATGTTTGGCGTGGGCGGGAAGTGCTTTCCAGATACGATCCTCAAGCTTGCAGCCACCCGGCCTGCCATTGATGTTGTCAACGACCAGCGCGGCTCCCCTACGTTCACCGTGGATCTCGCCAGAGCAATCATTCAGTTGTGCCACAAAGATGCGAGTGGGATCGTACATGTGACCAATCGTGGGAGCTGCAGCTGGTTTGAATTTGCGGTGGAGATCGTCAAGACTGCCGGCCTTCGAACCGAGGTGCGCCCGGTGAGCAGCGCGCAAATGGCCCGCCCGGCGCCTCGACCGGCCTATTCGGTCCTTTCGCCTGCAAGCCTGCAAGTACTCGGAGTCAACATGCCCAGTTGGCAAGACGCACTGCAGCGATACCTAAGGGAGCGGAGGGGTTAAGTTCTCTTACACGGGGTCGCAGATTTCCCTCCGGGTTCCGCGCAGGGCGCGGGAGTTATGTTCAAGACTGGCTTCGTCGGGAATCCTGTTCGACTGGCGTGAACCGGACATCATCCGGGTCGCCCCTGTGCCACTGTACAACTCGTATCAGGATGTTTACCGTTTTGTCGAGCAGTTGGCCAGCGCACTGGCGTGAATCCGTTGAACGACATCTCTGTTTTCTTCGGGTTACTTAGGTAACGCTGTTACCCATTCCTGCGAACCTACAATCGCAGCGTGGGGAGATCTCCGCACCTCGGAAAGGGGACGGCCATCGTGCTCGCCGTCGTCTGCGTGCACATCGTCCTGTCCTTATTAACACCCCGTGGATTTCGGCTGACCGCGTTCGGCGATCTCATTCAGTGCGGACTTCTGCTCTGTTGCACGATTGCATGTCTCTCCAACATTAGATCTGCTCACAACAAGTCCAGACTGTTTTGGGCCCTGATTGGGGCTGGGTGTGGCATGTGGCTTTGCACGCAGCTGCTGTGGACTTACTTTGAAGTCTTCTTACGCCATGAGGCGCCCAATCCATTCGTCGGGGACGTGGTTTTGTTTCTTCACGTTGTACCACTGATGGCAGCGGTAGCAGTGCAGCCGCACGTCCAGCGCAACGACCGTGCGGTCCACGCGGGGACCCTCGATTTTGCCCTGCTCCTTACATGGTGGCTGTACCTTTACCTGTTCATTGTCATTCCATGGCAGTACGTTAGCCCGATCGAAGCGGTGTACGGCAGAAGTTTCGATCTTCTCTATGCAGCCGAACAGCTCGTGTTCGTTCTCGGCCTTGTCCTCGTTTCCCGCAGAAGCAAGGGAAGATGGCGGCACCTCTATCGCCAGCTCCTTGGAGCGGCAGTGTTGTATTGCGTCGGTTCCGTGACGGCCAGCGAAGCGATAGATCTACATCTTTACTATACGGGCAGCCTCTTTGATGTTCCGCTGGTAGCCGCGATGGCGTGGTTTGCGGTGATTGGATTCACGGCGCGTGCAGCTCCTCTCGAGAACTCCTCCGAAGAGATTCCGGCTCACGGACACGGTATCTGGAAGGCGCGCCTGGCGATGCTCGCGGTCTTTGTGACGCCGCTGATGGTGGCGTGGGCGGAGTTCGGCGGCCTGGCACCAAGGCGCGTGCGCACCTATCGGCTGCTCCTTACGGTAGCAGTCATGCTCGCCATGGGCATCCTCGTGTTTCTGAAGCAACACCTCCTGGATCGGGAATTGCTCGGCCTGCTCCGGTTGTCGCGGGAGAACCTCGACGAGATGCGCAGATTGAAGGAGGAATTGGAAAGCAAGGAGTACTCTCTGCGGTGGCACAGTTTGGAACTCCAGCGCAAGAATCTTGAACTGCAGGAGATTTCATTTACCGATGTGCTTACGGGCGTCTGGAACCGGCGCTACCTGGAAGAGATTGTGAACACTGAAGCGGAACAAGTTCTCCGAAATTACCATCGCGCGCGTGGTGGGGACATTCGAAAACTCGATCACCGCGATCTGGTATTCATCATGGTGGATATCGACTTTTTCAAAGAGGTTAACGACAAGCATGGCCATCCCGCCGGCGACAGGCTGCTGCAACTGGTCGCCGAACGCTTGTCCGTGGTGGTGCGCAAGTCCGATGTACTGGTTCGCTGGGGCGGAGAGGAATTCCTGATCATGAGCCGTTCTGCCGATCCTCCTGGAACGCCTGCGTTTTGCAGCCGCATTCTGGAGGTGATGGCAGCCAAGCCGTTTGACCTTGGGCAGGGTGTACAGGTCCACAAAACGTGCTCGGTTGGCTGGAGCTCGTACCCCTGGTGCCGGAGCGCTTTCGATGCGATTTGCGCGGAAGAAGCAATTGCCCTGGCCGATACCGCCCTCTACCGGGCCAAAGCGTTTGGGAGAAATCAAGGAGTGGGTATCGTACCGAGTGATGCGGCCAATGCGAACCCCTCTGCAATCAACCTGATCTCGCTACAGGAGAATGAGAGTGTGTTCGCCCGCACGGTGAAGACGCCGTGTCCAACCCACGACGAGTTGCGCACAGGTCTCGTGGAGACCCCGGGCTCCAGGTGGAATACGAGTATCTAGCCGGCACATGCCAAGCACTCCGCGAGCGCTGCTGACGGGACATGCGGAGCTTGACCTTGGACCCTGCCTTCAATAGAGTGATAGCCCGGCCCGGACCGCACTGCGACGGGTACACCTAACGATGAATAACAAGACCTCTGCGCGTAAGAATGGCCTTCGTCAGAAGGCGCAACTGATGTCGGCGTCCGAAATTGAACGCACACTCGTACGCTTGGCCTACGAGATCGTGGAAAAGAATGGCGGAGTCGACAGCCTGGGACTGGTCGGAATCCGCCGTCGCGGCGTTCCTCTGGCGGAGCGCCTGGGTAAGATCATCACCCGCATCGAGAACTCTAAGGTACCCGTGGGAACTTTGGACATAACCTTCTATCGCGATGACCTCTCCACGTTAGGACCCAAACCCGTTGTGCAGGAAAAAGAGATCGGGTTTCCGATCGAGGACAAGAGCATCGTTCTGATCGATGATGTTCTTTACACTGGCCGCACGACGCGCGCTGCGTTGGATGCGCTGTTCTCTCACGGCCGCCCGCGGCGCGTCCAGTTATGTGTCCTGATTGACCGCGGACATCGTGAATTGCCTGTCGAAGCGACCTTCGTGGGGCGCAATGTCCAGACCGCGATGACTGAGGTGATCGAGGTCAAGCTGACCGAAATTGATGAGGCGGAGAAAGTCCTGCTGATGGAGAGGTAGAGTTCTCAACGCAAGAAACCGTTCAGAACAAAAAGGACGGCGGAGTCACCGCCGTCCTTTTTCCATTCAGACTGCCTACGCTGCAAGATTTGCGCAGACTGCCTTGGTTTGGGTGTACAGGTTGAGCACATCGTGTCCCATCTCGCGGCCCCATCCGGACTGCTTGTAGCCTCCGAAGGGCAGCGCAGCGTCGAAAATGTTGTAGCAGTTGATCCAGACGGTGCCCGCCCGGAGTTGTTCCGCCACCCGATGCGCCTTGTTGATGTCACGCGTCCAGACGGCTGCAGCCAAGCCGTAGGTGCTGTCGTTGGCACGAGGCAGAATCTCCTCGGGGTCGCTAAACGGCATTGCTGCAACCACGGGTCCGAAGATCTCCTCCTTCACGACCTTCATGTTCTCCTGCGTATTCACGAGCACGGTGGGTTCCACGAAATAACCCTTATTCCCGGACTGATGACCGCCCGTGATTGCTTTGGCGCCCTCCGAGAATCCGGCTTCAAGATAGCCGCAGACGCGGTCCAACTGTTCCTTGGAGACGAGCGGTCCCATCTGCGTTTCTGGATCGAGGCCCGAGCCTAGCCGGATCTTTCTTGCCTGTTCGGCAACTCCCTCGACGACGCGATCGTAGATCGACTTCTCGACATAGAGTCGCGAGCCCGCGCAGCAGCACTGGCCGTGGTTGAAGAATATGGCGCTGGCGGAGCCGGGAATCGCCGCATCCAGATCAGCATCCTTGAACACTACGTTCGGCGACTTGCCACCCAACTCCAGCGAAACCTTTTTCAGGTTGCCTGCTGCCGCATGGACGATCAACTTGCCAACTTCTGTCGAGCCGGTGAACGCCACCTTGTCCACATCGGGATGAGCAGCGAGTGCGGCTCCCGCGGTCTCGCCATAGCCCGGAACGATGTTCACCACTCCCTCCGGGAAGCCGGCTTCCATGATCAGTTCGCCGAGACGCAGGGCCGAAAGAGGTGTCTGCTCGGCGGGCTTCAGCACAACTGTGCAGCCGGTCGCCAGCGCAGGGCCGAGCTTCCACGCCGCCATCAGCAGCGGGAAGTTCCACGGGATGATCTGTCCTACGACTCCAACCGGCTCCCGCAACGTGTAGGCGAGATATTTCGCCCCAGGAGTGTAGGGCACTGAGATCGGAATCGTATTGCCTTCGATCTTAGTGGCCCAACCTGCCATGTAACGAAACAGGTCCGCGGCCAAGGGTACATCCGCAGCTTTTGCGATCCCGAGAGGCTTGCCATTGTCGAGGCTCTCGATGTAACCGAACTCCTCGGTGTGCGCCTCGAGCAGATCCGCGAGCTTCCAGATTAGTCGCCCACGCTCAGAGGCGGTCATCTTTCGCCACGGTCCGTGGTCGAAAGCTTTGCGCGCGGCCTTTACCGCCTGTTCGATGTCTTCACGATCGCCTTCCGCCACCTGGGCCAGAACTTCGCCGGTAGCGGGATTGTAGGTTGGGAAAGTCTTGCCGGAAGCGGCACTCACCCAGTTGCCATTGATCAGCATCTTGCGGGGTTTTTCGATGAAGTCCGCGACCTGCGGGTGGATTTGCGGGGAGACTGCTATGCCCATACGTCCTCCTTCATGAAGCAAAAAGATAATCAGAAACTTGCGCGAGACAAGATAAGGATGCCGGACGGACAGAATGACCAAAGCATGCTAGTCCCCAGCGTCAACAAAATCAATCGCTATTCCACCTACAGAACAGGGGCTGGCCGGCCCAATAGCATCAGAACAAGGGCACCCGGACGACAAGAAAAAACTCTCAATGGCTCATTGCCGGTTTACAATGACGCACGATCCGGCCCGCCAGGTCACGTTGATTTTGCACCTATGCGCAAGAAATGGCTGCCTGCTAACGTCCGAAAACGACTGCTGCGCTCGGCACAGACAGCCATGAAACGCGCGCATGCCCCGTACTCCAAGTTCCGGGTCGGAGCAGCAATACTCACCACAAGCGGCAAGATCTTCATCGGCTGCAACGTGGAGAACGCTTCCTACGGGCTGACCAATTGTGCCGAACGGACCGCAATCTTTTCCGCGGTCGCGCAATTGGGACCTGCGATGGAGATTCGCGCAGTTGCGGTGACCAATGACCAGGGAGTACCGTGCTCACCGTGCGGCGCTTGCCGCCAGGTGATCTACGAGTTTGGACCCGACGCTATCGTCTTCTTTGAGGGTGCTCGCGGACCGAAGGAATCTCACATCACGAAACTTCTTCCTGAAGGATTTCGCCTCCAGTGAGCCACGCCGCGACTCACTCCCAGGCATTCCGTGCAATCGATGTCATTCGCAAGAAACGCGATGGCGGCGAGTTATCCAGGAACGAAATTGAGTCCCTGGTTCATGCTTATACTCTTGGCGATATTCCCGATTATCAAGTTTCGGCCTGGCTGATGGCAGTGGTGCTGCGAGGGATGAATCGCGCCGAGACTGCCGCATTGACTGATGCCATGCTGCATTCGGGCGATGTTCTGGATCTGTCCTCGTTGTCAGCGAAGAAGGTCGATAAGCACTCCACAGGCGGAGTCGGCGACAAGACTTCTCTCGTACTTGCTCCACTCGCCGCTGCTGCGGGCGTGGCAGTCCCGATGATCAGCGGCCGCGGCCTTGGGCATACAGGGGGAACGCTCGACAAGCTCGAGTCCATTCCAGGCTTCAATGTGAATCTCCCGGTCTCGCAGTTTCGCCGCGTGCTCGATACATGCGGTTGCGCCATGATTGGCCAGACAGCAGAGATTGCTCCCGCCGATCGCAAGCTCTACGCGCTGCGCGACGTGACCGGAACGGTGGAGAGTCCTTACTTGATTTGTGCCTCCATTATGAGCAAGAAGCTGGCGGAGGGGATCGATGCGTTGGTGCTCGACGTTAAGACTGGGTCGGGCGCATTCATGAAGAGCGACAAGGACGCGGCGTTCTTGGCTGAGCTTATGGTGGAGACGGGCGAGCGGATGGGTAAGCAGATGGTCGCTCTCATCACCGATATGGATCAGCCTCTCGGTCACATGGTCGGCAATGCCCTTGAGGTGATCGAAGTCATTGAAGTCTTACGCGGTGGTGGCCCCGAGGATCTGCGCCAGCTCTGCATTGAGCTTGCAGCATGGATGTTGCTGCTCGGGGGAGCTTCTGCCAGCGTGAGTGAAGGCAAGCAGAAAAGTGAGGAGCTTATTGCTTCTGGCAAAGCGCTGGAAAAGTTCCGTCACATGGTCGAGTTGCAGGGCGGAGATCCCCGTTCAATCGACGATATGGACAGACTGCCAAAGGCCCAGCATACGATAGAGGTTGTCAGCGCTGAGAATGGCTATGTCGCCAGCTGGGAATGCGAAAGTGTCGGCACGGCTTGCGTTATCCTGGGCGGCGGCCGGGAGCGCAAAGAGGATTCCGTCGACCCTGCTGTCGGCATTGTCCTTCACAAGAAGGTCGGAGACCACGTTTCGACGGGCGAGTCGTTGGCGACGATTCACTACAATTCGGCAGCCCTGGCGGCCAGCGCGCGACAACGAGTACAAGAAAGTTGCAGGATTACCGATTCGCCGCCGGCCGAGAGAAGGCCGCTGATCCATCGCGTCATTCGAAAGTCCGGAGAGAAAACTGAATGGGACGCTTAACGGGAATTCTCGGCCTCCTTGCCATGCTCGGCCTGGCCTATGCCTTTTCCACGAATCGCCGTGCCATTCGTCTGAAAACGGTGGCCTGGGGGCTCGGCCTGCAATTCGTGTTTGCTGTCTTCGTGCTCCAGGTTGATGCGGGTCGGCGTGCCTTTCAGAAGGCGGGCGACGTCGTCAATCGTCTGCTCAGCTACGCCTTCGCCGGCTCGCAGTTTGTGTTTGGCGACCTGGGAAAACAAGGGTCTCACCTCGGCTTCTACTTTGCGTTTCAGGTTCTGCCCACCATCATCTTTATCGCCGCATTTTTCGCTGTCCTGTATCACTACGGCATCATGCAGTTCATCATCAAAATTGCGGCTTGGGTCATGACGCGGGTCATGGGTGCTAGCGGAGCAGAATCGCTTAATGTTGCCGCCAGCATCTTCATGGGACAAACCGAAGCCCCGCTGACTATCCGGCCGTTCCTGCCCGATCTCACCCGCTCCGAACTCATGACCGTAATGACCAGCGGTATGGCTCACGTTTCCGGCGGAATCATGGCTGCCTACATCGCGTTTGGAATCGAGCCAAAACATCTGCTAAGCGCCGTGATCATGACCGCCCCGGGAACGCTGCTCATGGCGAAAATGCTTGTCCCAGAAACCGAGCAACCAAAGACAGCCGGGCGCGTCGTCATGAGCGAAGACGAAGAGAAGACCGAAAAGGAAGAGAACTTGCTGGGTGCGGTCGCACGGGGAACGACGGACGGATTGCACCTGGCGCTGAACATTGCCGCCATGTTGATTTCATTTCTTGCGCTGATTGCTCTGGCAAACGGCATTTTCGGTGGAATTCACCACTGGCTGGCTTGGTTCCCCGAGAGCTTGGAAAAGATCTTCGGAGCCGTTTTTGCTCCGGTTGCGTGGGTGATCGGCGTTCCGTGGCATGATTGTCGAATCATTGGCAACCTGCTTGGAACCCGCATGGTGCTGAATGAACTGGTCGCCTTCTCGATGCTGGGACCGCAGAGGGCGGTGCTCGATCCGCGTTCCTTCACCATCGCTACCTTCGCGCTCTGCGGGTTCGCAAACCTGAGTTCCATCGGAATTCAAATCGGCGGCATCGGCGCGCTGGCCCCGAACAAGAAAGGCGAGTTGGCGCGGCTCGGCATTCGCGCAATGCTCGCGGGAACGATGGCGAACCTCATGTCCGCGTCCATCGCCGGCATGCTCCTGTGATTGTCGGCAGCATGTGTTCTAAGGTTTTCCCCTGAGCCCCCTTCGGCTCAACACATTCCGCCCTTCCCTGGTTCATTCGCCTATTCACGCAAGAATTACACGGCACTTCCTTCTCCGTGAACCATAAACAGCGTGGAGTCAACGAATTACGTTTGGCACGCTCGGTGCTACCAAAGGCACAATCCAATTCCCAGGTTCAGTGTGCCTAGGTCCCTTTGCCGCTTCGTCTGATTCACGGCAGCCCCAACGGGCAGGGTGGCATCCAAACACGGCCGAAAAAAACAGAAGAGTCGTCGGAGACGTCCTTCCTGGTCCGGAAGATCAGGGGTCTGCAAACCTCCCGCGATGCCTGTGGCCCCGGTGGCGGCAGTCATCTCGTTTTCTAAGTTGATTTCGAGGACCCTTTGCATGCGACTGTTGAGCGCCCGACTCATCATCTCTCTCATTGTCGGCGTCACCCTGGTTTCCCTGTGCTCCTCCTACTACGAGGTGCTGGTGGAAAAACGCGGCCTCCGGCGCGATCTGCAAAGGCGCGCTGAGGTGCTGGGGGAGAGTCTTGCGCGGAATGTGGAGCGGGACCTCGAGCGAAACGCTCCTCAGACGCTGCAACGGACGGTGCAGCGTTTCGCCAACCGTGAAAACCTGGCAGGGCTCGCGGTATACGACACCGAAGGCCGCGTGATCTCCGTGACGGCAGAATTGGCCCCGCTCATGAACGCGGCTCCGGCCGTCGTCTCCCAGGCAGTAAAGCAGGACAAGGATGCCGATGCATTTCAGAAACTCGGGACCACCTCGGTTCACATTGTGGCAGTTCCACTTCATGGCGACGACAAAGTTCTTGGGGCCCTCGCGATTGTGCACGACGCTGGGTACATCCGCGACCGAAGCCTGCGCATTTGGCGCGAGACATTCCTCAGCGCGCTGGCGCACGTCGTCCTGATCGCGTTCATTACGTTGTTGATTGTGCGCTGGAGCATTGAAGGCCCGATCGCACGCACGGCGCACTGGATGCGAGCTCTGCGCACTGGACGCACCGCATCAACCCGGATCAGGGTGCCGGATCTGGAGCTGTTTCGGCCGCTCGCCCGGGAGGTGGCAACGTTTGCGGAAAGTCTGACCACAGCTCGGTCTGCGGCGGAGACTGAGGCCCGACTCCGTGAGCAGGGACAGTCCCAGTGGACTGCGGACCGGCTCGCAGTTCACGTCCGAACTCGTCTCCAGGACGGGCGACTCTTTGTGGTCTCCAACCGCGAGCCCTACAGGCACGTGCGAAAGGGCCGGTCGTTCGAAGTAACGGTTCCCCCCAGCGGTCTCGTCACCGCTCTTGAGCCGGTGCTCTGCGCTTGTGATGGCACATGGATCGCACACGGGAACGGTGACGCGGACTTGGAAGTCGTTGATCAGCATGATCGCCTGCGTGTGCCCCCGGAAGATCCGCGTTACACCCTCAGACGGGTTTGGCTTACCAAGGAAGAGGAGCAGGGATACTATTACGGATTTGCCAACGAAGGTCTCTGGCCGCTCTGCCACATCGCGCACACTCGGCCCATTTTTCGTGCCGACGATTGGAAGCACTACCAGGCGGTCAATCGCAAGTTCGCCGATGCCGTGCTGGAGGAAATGCAGGACACCACGAGACCTGTGGTCCTGGTGCAGGACTATCACTTCGCGCTTTTGCCCCGCATGATTAAAGAGGAGAGGCCCGACGCTCGCGTCGCCATCTTCTGGCATATTCCCTGGCCCAATCCGGAGGCGTTTAGCATTTGCCCGTGGCAGCGCGAGCTGGTGGACGGCTTGCTCGGTGCCGACTTGATCGGCTTTCATGTTCAGTCACACTGCAACAATCTCCTCCATACCGCCGACCGGACCATCGAATCGCGAATCGACTGGGAGCATTTCTCTATCCAGCGCCGTGATCATGTTACGACCGTGCATCCATTCCCGATCAGCGTGGATTTTACAGAGCTGCCTTCTGAGCCCGCGGACCAGCCGTCTTACATCGAGCGCTCCGGGTTGCTGAAGACGCTGGGAATTGACGCCACCTTCCTGGGAGTGGGTGTGGATCGCCTCGACTATACCAAGGGAATTCTTGAGCGCTTCCTCGCCATCGAGCGATTTCTGGAAAAGTATCCGAAATATCAGGGGCAATTCACCTTTGTGCAGATTGGGGCTCCCAGCCGCACGCACATCAAGCGTTATCACGACCTTCAAGCTGAGGTAGAAGCCGAGGCGGAACGAATCAACTGGCGTTTTCAGAAGGACAAATGGAAGCCGATTGTCTTACTGAACCGGCAACACAGTCACAAGGAAATCCAACCCTATTATCGAGCAGCCGATCTGTGCCTGGTGACCTCCTTGCACGATGGCATGAATCTCGTAGCCAAGGAATTCCTCGCCGCACGTCACGACGAACGAGGCGTGCTGGTACTCAGCATTTTCACCGGGGCCGCGCGTGAACTGCGCGACGCTCTGCACGTGAATCCTTACGACATCGACCAGACGGCGGAGGCAATTCGCGCCGCGCTGGAAATGGAGCCCGAAGAAAAGCAAGCTCGCATGCAGCGCATGCGCAAGACTCTCCGGGAACATAACGTTTACTACTGGGCGGGAAGCCTCGTCGCTGAGCTGTGCGAACTACGTTTGGATACTGGTGAGGTCAGCAGCGAAGCGTCCCGCCGTGGCGCATCCATCGGGGTTCGGTGAACGAGGATCGCCCCCTTGTTATTCACGCATAGCTATTCCTCATGAGGTCTCATGGCAACTGCAGAACAACAATTGCCTCTTCGAAAACCCGACAAACCGTTCTACTTCAACACCTCAGAGCACTTGCTGCGTATCGGGCGCGAACGGGCAGGCACCCTTGCCGAACTGCTTCGGGCATTGCGCGAGTGCCCCGATAACTCGATTTTCCAGCATACCTTCCGGACGCTGCAGGAACATCACTTCATTCGTCAGGGCTTTTCCAACGACTTTGCCCACTGGAGCCTTTCGGCTTGTCACGAACCCATCCTGGCGGAGCAGTTAGCCAGCGTGGACGTGAGAGAGTTCACAGAAATTGCCGGACTACGTGCACGCATGGTAGAGATCGTCGAAGACTTTCTGCAGCAGCATCCCCGTGCAGCGGCTCGGCCGGCCCACGAACCATTCTTCTTTTGTGCCGCAGATCTGGTGGTGATGCCTACTCCTTTTGTTCCAGATACGCTGCCCGGGTTTCTTGATGCATTGCGACAAGTCAGCGTCCATTCCATTCATCACCACTTCATTGAGGCCCGGCTCCGTCTGAAGCGGATGTCCAATGATTTCTCCCAATGGCTCGAAGAAGAAATGGGTCTTCGCCATAGCGCTTTGGCAATTGAGCGCATCGACATTTATACAAATACCCTTGAAGGCGTTCGGCAGCAAATCGGTCGCATCGTGGGACAAGTACTGAACTAGGCAAGGAAAGTAATGAGCTCCGAATCCAATCGCATTCCCGGAGATGATCACTCCAGCAATTCGCCGACCATGACGACGGCCGCGCCTCCGCCATCCAAGCCAGCGGGACCCCCGGCCCGCCCGAGCAGCAGGCGACTTCCCAGCAGCGTACTAACGCCGCCCGTTCCTCCACCCACTCCGCACCTCGACGATTACCGGAGCATTATTGGCACAGCGCAAATTGACGCACTGCGCTTTCTTGCCGCGGACTTGAAAGGCAAGACCGTCAAAATGGTGAACTCAACTGCCGTGGGTGGCGGCGTTGCCGAAATGCTCAACCGCCTGGTGCCGTTGCTCTCAGAGCTTGAAGTCCCGACTCATTGGGAGGTCATCACCGGTGGCAACGACTTCTTTGAAGTTACGAAAGCCTTTCACAACGCATTGCATGGCGCCCAGTATGAATTGACCAAGCACGCACAAGAAATCTTCCTGATGTACAACGAACAGAACCTCCAGCGCATGCAATTCGCCGAAGAAGTGGTGGTGATCCACGATCCACAGCCGGCTGCCCTTGTTCGCACGAAAGAAAAGACCTCCGCGAAATGGATTTGGAGGTGCCATATCGATCTCTCGAGCCCCAACGCTGCACTGTGGGAATTTCTGCGCCCTTTCATCGAGGAGTACGACGCCGCCATCTTCTCTTCTCAGTCGTTTGCGCGCCAGCTTCCCATTCCACAGTATCTTTTCTACCCTTGCATTGATCCGCTCTCGGAGAAGAACAAGGAGCTCGATGATTCCTTCATCCAGAAAGTGTGCGACGACTTTGGAATCGACCGCTCACGCCCGATTGTGACCCAAGTCTCGCGTTTCGACCGGCTCAAGGATCCAGTCGGTGTAGTTGAGGCCTACAAACTCGCCAAGAAATATGTGGATTGCCAGTTGGTACTCGCCGGTGGCGGAGCTACGGACGATCCCGAGGGCGCGGTCGTCTTACAGGAGGTAAAAGAGGCGGCAGGTAACGATCCCGACATCATCGTCCTTGATCTCCCACCCTGGTGCGCGCTGGAGATCAATGCCATTCAGCGAGCGTCGACTCTCGTCATCCAGAAGTCCCTTCGCGAGGGCTTTGGCCTGACCGTCACGGAGGCATTGTGGAAGGGCAAGCCCACTATCGCGGGCGCTGTAGGCGGGATTCCCAACCAGGTCATTCACAAACTCACCGGAGTCTTGGTGCATTCTGTCGAGGGGTGTGCGTTCCAGATCCGCTACCTGCTCACGCATCCGGAGTTTGCCCGCCGGATCGGAACGAGCGGACGCGAGCACGTGAAAGAGAATTTCCTGATCACGACCAACGTGAAGCGTTGGTTGCTCTTGTTTGGAATTCTCGCCGGCAGCAAGCCCGCCCCGATCGCAGCGTAGTCTTTCCTGTACCAAAGAATTGATTCACAGGATTCAAATTTTCGATATCAATCCGTTTAAGGGGACCCTCTGATGGCGCTAAGTGGTTTGTCCCGCACTGTTTCTGGACGATTGTCATAGTGTGCCACTGCTTCCACGTTGCTGCATTCGAGATCCGCACACGATGACCATATAAGGACCCGTTGACTAGGATAGACGC
This sequence comes from Terriglobia bacterium, assembly GCA_020073465.1. Classification (GTDB taxonomy): domain Bacteria; phylum Acidobacteriota; class Terriglobia; order Terriglobales; family Acidobacteriaceae; genus Sulfotelmatobacter. Next base: position 58,909 of record JAIQFC010000024.1, on the reverse strand, counting down.
TTCGCATAACATCACTCGCGGAATGAGTCTCGTTCACCATCATCGGCACCATCATCATCATGCGATGAGCGTGTCGGTGGGGGAGCGCGGATAGCAGCCTAGAAGAACTCACAGGAAATCCAGAGCCCGCCGACGCGAATCTCGCATCGGCGGGCTTTTAGTTTGTGTAGAAATCGGAACGCACCGTGAAAGTTGTGAACCACATGCAGATCGACTTTGAAAAGATGCAGGGACTGGCCCCAGCAGTGATTCAGGATGCCTCCACCGGTGAGTTGTTGATGGTCGGCTTCATGAACCGCGAAGCGCTTGAGGTCAGTCTCCGGACGGGCTTCGTCACGTTCTATAGCCGCACCCGCAGCAGCCTGTGGACCAAGGGAGAAACCTCCGGTAACCGGCTGCGAATTGCCTCAGCCTGGACTGACTGTGATCGCGACACAGTCCTGATGCAGGTCCTCGTACAGGGCGAGGGCAAGGTCTGTCACACGGGTTCGCGTTCATGTTTCACCGAGGAACTCCAACTCGGTATCACGGACCAAACCCTGGAAATGGATGCAATGTCATGAAACTACGTCTGGGCATTCCGAAAGGAAGTCTGCAGGAAGCGACTCTCAATCTCTTCAACCGCGCGGGACTGCGCGTCTACACCAGCGCCCGCTCTTATTTTGCCGCGACTGACGATCCGGAGATCGAATGCCTCCTCATTCGTGCCCAGGAGATGGCGCGGTACGTCGAGCACGGAGCCCTCGATGCCGGTCTGACTGGCCTCGACTGGGTGCTCGAGAGTGGGCTTGAAGTAGTCACCGTTACCGACCTGATCTACGCCAAGCAGAGCATGGGCAAGGTGAGGTGGGTTCTGGCGGTGCCCGAGGATTCTGATTTTCACAAACCTGAGGACTTGGACGGCCGCATTGTCGCAACCGAACTGGTCAGCTTCACCCGCAACTACTTTGCGAGCCGCAACATTTCGGTGAGCGTCGAGTTTTCCTGGGGAGCAACAGAAGTTAAACCGCCGTTGCTGGCCGATGCCATCGTCGAAGTCACTGAGACTGGCAGTTCGCTCCGCGCCAATCACCTGCGAATTCTCGAAACCGTGCTGGAATCTAACACGCAACTGGTGGCGAATAAACAAGCCTGGGCCGATCCCGACCGCCGACGCAAGATTGAGAATCTGGCCGTCATGCTGTGCGGAGCGATGGCCGCGCAAGGACGCGTAGGTCTGATGCTCAATGTGCGCAAGCCCGACTTGGCTGCGGTCCTCGGTGTACTGCCTTCGTTAAAGAACCCCACTGTAGCTCCACTCGCCGACGGTGAATGGGTCGCCGTCAACACCGTCATCGAGGAGCACACGGCGTGGTCATTGATCCCAAAACTCAAGCAAGCAAATGCGCAGGGCATCGTCGAGTACCCGCTGAACAAGGTGGTGATGTGATGCGCGTTCTCCAAGGCCGCCAGTTGACTCGCCTTGTGGACGCACTTGAGCGCCGCAGCGCGACGGACCTCGCAGAAGTGGAACCCGTAGTTCGCCGGATCGTCAACGATGTCCGGCGCTGTGGCGATCGCGCGCTACGGCGTTATGCTTCGCGACTTGACGGATTGGCCATCCGGGAGCAGATACGTATCCCAGCAGCCGTCCTCGAGCAGTCTTGGGACGAAACCACTACGGAGTTAAAACGAGCAATCACGCAGGCCGCCGCCAATATTCGTCGCTATTGCGAATGGCAGAAGCCGGAAGAATGGCGCCGGGAAATTACTCCAGGAGTCTGCGTCGGGCAGCTTGTGCGGCCACTGGAATCGGTAGGTTGCTACGTTCCAAGCGGTCGCTATCCTCTACCGTCCACCTTGTTAATGACCGTCATCCCGGCGCAGGTGGCCGGTGTGCAATACATCCGCGTGGCCTCGCCGCGCCCCGACCGGGTGACCCTTGCTGCCGCAGGATTCCTCGGCATCCGCGAGTTCTATCGTGTCGGCGGCGCCCAAGCCATCGCCGCGTTGGCTTACGGAACAGAGAGCGTTCCCCGCGTGGACAAGATCGTTGGTCCGGGCAACCGATACGTGACCGCGGCGAAGAAGTTGGTGGCTTTCGACTGCTCCATTGAGTTCCTCGCTGGACCCACAGAAGCTGTGATCGTGAGCGCCCGTGGAAATCCATCGTGGATCGCATCCGATCTGGTAGCCCAGTCAGAACACGATCCCGACGCACTCTGCATTCTCATTACAACCTCGAAGAAGTTAGCGAAGGCCGTTCAGAAGGCAGTCGACAGCCGCGTTCGCAAGAATCCGATTGCCGCCCAATCGCTGTCTCGCCGCGGTACAATCCTTCTCGTCCCATCTCTCGAGGAGGCAGTCGAAACTGCGAATCGCATCGCCCCTGAGCATCTCACCGTGCCTGCCGAGCTCGCCTGTGATGTCAAGAATGCCGGCTCCGTTTTTCTGAATGAATTCACGCCCCAGGCGGCCGGAGACTATGTCTCGGGTCCCAGCCACGTGCTGCCGACAGGAGGAATGGCCCGTGTGCGTGGAGGGCTGAGCGTGCTCGATTTTGTCCGGCTGATCGCTTGTCAACAGCTCAGTCGAGAAGGGATCGACCGCATAGCTCCGGCGGCTATTTCACTGGCACAGGCGGAAGGCCTTGACGGGCACGCAGAGTCACTCCGAGCGAGGTGCTCGCATGCTTGAAGCTCGAGTAGCCGTTAAGAACTTGCAGGCCTACTGCCCGCCCCTTGCTGGTCGGCAGGGGCTGCGTCTCGACTTCAATGAGAGCACAGACGGCTGCTCCCCGCGCGTGTTGGCGTGCCTCCGCTCCTTGGACGCAGAAGCGCTGGCGAAGTATCCCGAACGAGCATCAGTAGAAGCTCAGGTCGCACATTTCCTCGACCTCGACCCCCTTCAAGTATTGCTCACCAACGGCGTTGACGAAGCCATCCATCTTATCTGCTCCACCTTTCTGGAGGCCGGCGATGAAGCTCTGATCGTGGTGCCCACTTTCGCCATGTATGGCATTTTTGCCTCTGCGGAGGGAGCAAAGGTTGTCGAAGTTCCTGCGGGAGAAGATTTCGCATTCCCCTTGAGCGATCTGCTCGGCAAAATCACCGAGCGCACTCGGTTCATCGCCGTGGCAAATCCGAACAATCCTACCGGCGCAGCCGTGAGGCACGATCTTCTCTTGCAGATTGCCCAAGCGGCGCCCCATGCGGCCCTCCTCGTTGACGAGGCCTATTTCGAATTTCACGGAGAAACGCTCATTGATCACGTCGGATCCGTGCCCAACCTCTTCATCGCACGGACGTTTTCAAAAGCCTACGGGCTGGCCGGGCTACGTTGCGGAATTCTCGCGGGACCCGTCGACCAAATCTGCGCCGTGCGCCGCGTCGCCTCTCCTTACAACGTGAATGCCATCGCTCTGGCCGTTCTCCCAGCGGCGCTTGGGGACCAGCAATATGTGGACCACTATGCCACAGAGGTCCGCCACAACCGCGATCTCTTACAGCAGGAACTTCGCCGTCTTGGCCTGCAATATTGGCCAAGTCGGGCGAATTTCATTCTTGTGCGAATCGGCGAAGCCCATGCGAAATTCGTCGCAGCCCTGCGTGCACGCGGAATTCTCGTGCGCGATCGCACTTCTGATCCCGGATGCGCAGGCTGCGTGCGCCTGACTATCGGCTCGAATCAACACACTCACACGCTTATCTCGGCTGTGCGTGAGGTAGTTGCGGAACTTGATCTCCCGCGGAAGGTACAAGCATGAAACGTCCACGCCTGAGCGCCGTCGGTCCGAGACGGGCCAAACTACACCGCAAGACCACGGAAACCGAAATCCGGATCACACTCAATATTGAAGGTCGCGGAAAGTATCAGATCTCCACTGGCATTCGCTTCCTGGATCACATGCTCGAGCTGTTTGCTCGCCACGGGGGATTCGACCTGCAGGTACTGGCACAAGGTGATCTGGATGTCGACCAGCACCACACAGTAGAAGACGTCGGTATCGCCCTCGGGGAGGCTTTCGACCACGCCTTAGGCGATCGCCGGGGAATTCTGCGCGCCGGCTACTTCCTCATGCCTATGGACGAAACGCTGGGCCTGGCAGCAGTCGACTTCAGCGGCCGGTCAGCTGCCATTGTGGACACCAGGGTCCGCGCCTCACGGGTGGGCGACCTTCAATCCGAGCTTGTGCCAGATTTCTTTGAGGGCTTTGCCCGCGCAGCTCGTACGAATGTTCACGCTCGAGTGCTATACGGCCGCTCAAGCCACCACAAGATCGAAGCGCTTTTCAAGGCCTTCGCACGCGCTCTGCGTGTGGCCTGCTCTCGCGACCGTCGCATGAAACGGATGCTGCCGAGCACGAAGGGACTCCTATGATCGCAATTGTGGACTACGGTGCAGGTAACCTCAATTCTGTGAAGAAGGCATTCAGTTGGCTGGGCTCAACCGTTGCCGTGACCAGCCAGCCTGAGGTGGTAGCAAGAGCCGGCAAAATCGTTTTGCCCGGAGTCGGACACTTTTCCGCATTAGCCGGACTTGCTCGAACCAGCTTGGCCGACACCTTGTTAGACGGCATTCGCTCCGGCAAGCCGTTTCTCGGAATTTGTCTCGGAATGCAATGGCTGTTCCAAGGAAGCAATGAAGCAACCGAGACTCCCGGAGCAGGGATCTTTCCCGGCATCTGCAAAAAGTTCCCTCAGACAGTGAAATCGCCACATGTGGGTTGGAATAATCTGGTCACCAGCCCCGGCTCACGACTATTGGGTGCGCTGCCGAAAAACGCATTCGTCTACTACACTCACTCCTTCTACGCGCCCGTGATTGAAGCAACGACTGCGGAGAGCGAGTATGGGCCGCGATTCTCTGCGGTAGTTGAACAAGACAGTGTGTTTGGAGTGCAGTTCCATCCCGAAAAGTCAGGGGACGCGGGCCTTTCAATCCTGAGAACGTTTTGTGAGCTGGAATCATGCTGACCAAACGCATCATCGCCTGTCTTGACATGGACGCGGGCCGTGTTGTGAAGGGTGTGCAATTCGAAAATCTCCGCGACGCCGGCGATCCGGTGGAGTGCGCGATCTCGCATGCCCGTGACGGCGCGGACGAAATTGTCCTGCTCGACATCTCGGCCACGAGACAAGGCCGCAACATGATGCTCGATGCGGTCTGTCGTGTGGCACGATGCCTGTTCATTCCCTTCACGGTGGGCGGCGGCATTCGCGAGATCTCTGACGCCGCCGCCGTTTTCGACGCCGGTGCCGATAAGATTGCCATTAATTCCGCTGCTGTCCGCGATCCAGAACTGATCGGTAAGATTGCGGGCCGCTTCGGTTCCCAGGCTGTCGTGGTGGCGATTGACGCGCGGCGCACAAACGGAGGCTTCGATGTCTTCGTCGCCGGTGGACGTGTCCCGACTGGCCGTGACGCTGTCCAGTGGGCGCGGGAAGCCGCTTCTCGAGGCGCAGGCGAAATCCTCTTCACCTCCATGGATCGCGATGGTACGCGCTCCGGATTCGATTGCGAACTCGTGCGGCTTGTGTCACAGGCCGTTCCGATTCCCGTCATCGCTTCTGGCGGGGCGGGATCTCCCGGGCACTTCATCGACGTCTTCCGCCACGGTTGTGCCGATGCCGCCCTCGCCGCCTCGATTTTCCACTTCGAAATCCAGGGCATCTCCGGTTTGAAACGCGAACTCCACGCAGCCAACCTGCCAGTGAGGTGGCCATGCTGATTCCCTCTATCGATCTTATGGGCGGCAAGATCGTGCAGTTGGTTCAAGGCGAGAAAAAGGAATTGGAGTTCGACAACTTCGACTATTGGATTGATCGCTTCTCGAAGTACCCACTCGTGCAGTTAATCGATCTGGATGCAGCCCGGGGTACGGGGAGCAATCGCTTGCTTGTTCAACGGATCGTGAGCCGGCTGAGTTGCCAGGTCGGCGGCGGTGTTCGTAGTCTTAGCAACGCCCAAGAACTGCTGCAGGCAGGCGCTCGTCGCGTGATTATCGGCTCAGCGTTGTTCGATCACGGCACTATCAACACGCGGTATGCGCGCACCCTATCCGACTCTCTGGGCACGGAGCCACTAGTATTTGCTCTCGATTCCCGCGGCGGCCGTGTTGCCATCGACGGCTGGCGCAGATCAACAGCGGTTACTGCTTCCGACATGATTGGAGTTCTGGAACCTTTCTGCGAAAGTTTTCTCTACACTCACATTGACACGGAAGGGTTGATGTGCGGAATCTCAATGGAGGGTGTTCACCTGGTTAGACGCGCCACTTCCAGACGCCTGCTTGCCGCCGGTGGCATCACCACGCAGGAAGAGATCAACGCACTGGATGCGATGGGAGTCGACGCGGTCGTCGGCATGGCACTGTACACAGGCAGGATCGATGCGTGAAATGCTTCGCGCTCGCTGAGCTAGACACAATCAGTCCCCGTCTGTGCGCGTGGGGTACCGTTGGCTCAAGTCGATTCCATTAGACTATTCGATCGCCGGCGTTATCATGGCTCTGTCCTAGAGTCGACCCCACGAGTTGCATCCGTCATCGTGGTTGCCGGCAATCTCGCTGGTGGGGTTCTGCATTGATCTTCGAAAGGAAATTCCGCAATGAGGCGTTTCATCGTCTTCTTAGTGGTAGTGATTCTTTCGCTGTACGGCCTTGCCTTTTCTCAAAACAATGCTACTGAATCGGGGCCTTCAGACCCGTATAAGCCAACGCTTGATCGCCTCGAATCGTTATCTCGGCAGCCCGAGAGCGAATGGCGTTATCACAGCGATGTCCCGCACCCCGAAGATCCAGCGTTGAACGATTCAGCTTGGGACGTACTTCAGGTGAAGAATGTCTCAGGTCCCGGCGGGCGAAATGACGAAGAAGAGCATTGGACTGGAACGCGAGTCTTCCGCCGCTGGATTCAAATCCCCGAGAAAATTAACGGCTATGCGACCCAAGGCTCACAAGTCAAGCTGGACTTGCGCTTCGGAAGCCCCGGCAGCCTGATGATCACTGTGTTTTCCAGCGGTGCGATCGTTTACCGGGGCAACGACGATGACATCCAGCCAGTGCTTTTGAGCGCAAATGCCCAACCCGGTCAGAAGATTCTGGTTGCCGCCCGTGTGGTAGCTCCCGATGACGTGCAATCCGAGTTCTTTCACTGCGAGCTTACCATCGAGCCCCCGAACACACGTCCCAATCCCGGTTTGTTAAGACTGGAAATTCTCGCGGCGCGTCCCCTGATCGCCGCATACGAAGAAGGTCGGCCAGAACGCGAGCAGCAGCTTGCCGCAGCGGTCAAAGCCATCGACTTCTCGCCGCTCGAACGCGGCGATCAAGCGGCTTTTGATGAGTCGTTAAAACAAGCTCATTCCAGGCTCGAGCAACTCAAGCCCTGGCTACACCAGTTCACCATTCGTATCGTCGGCAACTCCCACATCGACATGGCGTGGCTATGGCCGTGGACTGAAACCGTCGAGGTGGTCCGCAACACCTTCCAGAGCGTGCTCGACTTAATGCGCGAGTACCCGGATTTCAAATTCACGATGTCCTCAGCTCGCACCTATGAATGGATTCAGGAAAAATATCCTGACCTGTTTAAGCAGATTGAGCAGCGGGTGAAAGAAGGCCGGTGGGAGATCATCGGTGGCATGTGGGTCGAACCCGACTTGAACATGCCCGATGGAGAATCGCTGGTGCGCCAGATTCTGGTCGGCAAACGCTACTTCCAGAGAAATTTCGGCGTTGACGTGAAGATTGGCTGGAACCCGGACTCCTTCGGCTACAACTGGCAGCTTCCGCAAATTTACAAGAAATCAGGAATGGACTATTTCGTAACCCAAAAGCTCCTCTGGGCGCACGAGTTCACCACATTCCCCTACAAACTCTTCTGGTGGCAGGCTCCAGACGGCAGCCGCCTGCTCACCTATTTCCCCCACGACTACGCCGGTGGCATCGATGCCGAGAGCCTTGGATCAGACCTCTCCGTCTGGATGCCTTCGATCTACGGCAAGAAACTCAACGACACCCCAGAGATGATGCATCTCTACGGAGTCGGCGACCACGGAGGCGGTCCCACGCGCGTCATGCTCGATCACGCCGACCAACTCAGAGCACCAACCGCCGTGTTTCCCAAGCTTCAATTCAGCTTCGCTAGCAGCTTCTTCAGCGATATGGAGAAGAAACTGCCCACCATGCAGGTTCCCACCTGGAATGGTGAGCTCTACTTCCAATATCACCGCGGCGTCTTCACCACGCAGGCCGAGACTAAGCGCAGGATCCGGCACGCTGAGGAGTTGGTGCTTAACGCCGAAAAGTTTGCGTCCTTGGCAACCTTGTACGGCCACACCTACCCGCAGGATGAAATGGAGCTAACCTGGAAGAACCTGCTCTTCGACCACTTTCACGACATCATGCCAGGCTCCGGTATCGCCGTGAACTACCTCGATGCCAAGCGCAATTTGGAGAACGTGGACCGCGCCGCCAGCGAAGTTGCGAACAGCGCACTCAGAGAGATTGCCGATCACGTGAACACTCAGGGTGAAGGCGTCCCGGTGATGATCTTCAATTCGCTCTCCTGGCCCCATGCGGACGTCGTCGAAGTAGAAGCGCAGTTGCCCGTACCGGCCCGCCAGATAGACGTGGCTGACCCCGCCGGCCATCCCGCCGAATTTCAGCTGCTGAATCTGGATGCCGAGACGCATCGCGCGCGCTTTCTGCTGCTGGCTAGCGCACCCGCCAACGGATATCAGGTTTACTTTGTTCGCGCTGCAACAAACCCCGTGCCCCACCAGTCCCGACTGAGGGCGACCTCAGACTCGCTGGAGAACGAGTTTGTTCGTCTCAAGATCGATCCGCAAACCGGCTGCATGACCAGCCTGTTCGATAAGCGAAGCAACACAGAGGCCCTCGCTCCCGCCGAATCTGACACCGGCGGTCCCAGAAACTCCACCTGCGGCAACCTGCTCCAGACTTTTGTCGACAAGCCCAAGCAGTGGGACGCCTGGAACATCGATGCCGACTTCGAGAAACAGCACTGGGATCTCGACAAAGCCGACGAAGTAAAGCTGCTGGAAAGCGGCCCTCTCCGCGCCGTCATTCGCGTGAAGAATCACTTCCAGAACTCAACCTTCATAAGGGATATCACCCTGTATGCCGGCAGCCCGCGAGTTGACGTGAAGATACAGACCGAGTGGCATGAAAAACATATCCTGCTGAAGGTCGCCTTTCCCGTCAGTGCCCATAGCGACCACGCCACCTACGAAATCCCCTACGGTTCGGTCGAGCGCCCCACGACCCGCAACACCGCCGCCGAGCAGGCTCAATTCGAGGTCCCGGCGTACCGTTGGGCCGACATCTCCGATTCCAGGCATGGCTTCAGCCTGCTCAACGACTGCAAGTACGGATACGATGCAAAAGGCAACGTGCTTCGTCTTTCCTTGCTGCGCTCCCCCGAGTGGCCCGATCCCCATGCCGATGAAGGCCATCACGAGTTCACCTACTCCCTCTACCCGCACAGTGGAACCTGGCGCGAGGCTTCCACCATCCGTCGCGGCTATGAACTCAACTACCAACTGATTCCGATGCCTGTTGACAAGCATCAAGGCTCACTCTCGCCCCAACATTCATTTCTGCAAACCAACGCGGACAACGTCGTGATCACCGCCTTAAAGAGGGCCGAGGACGACAATGCACTCGTTCTACGTTTCTACGAGTGGGCAGGGAGGGAATCCGATGTCAAGATCCAGCTTCCCCCTGGCGCCGCATCAGCCTCAGAAGCAAATCTAATGGAGGTTCCAGCGGCCAATCTGTCGCTGCAAAACGGAGCGGTCGTTGTCCACACCAAGCCATACGAGATCAAGACCCTGAAAGTGATGTTTACGGCGGAGGGACGAGGAGACAATACGAACTAAGAACAGAACAGCCAGAACGGCCACGATCGGTGCGTCGGTGTGGCGAATCACTTTCCCTGCTCCTTGGCCATGTTTCCAGCCGGTTCATCGATCTGCAGGATCTGGTCTGCGTGCACGTCCTTGAGTACCTGAACTGCACCACTCGGCCAGTGAATCTCTACTGTTTTGGCGGTGGTCTCGAGGCCGAGTCCGAGATGCACACGCTTGTCGCTCGATGAGAGATAGCTGCCGGCGGTGGATACGGTTACAAGTTGCTGACCTTTCCCCGTTGTCAGTTTTACTTCGGCTCCGATCGCGTCGCGATTGCTCTTGTGCCCGATGAGCTTCAGGGTCAGCCAGTGATTGGAGGTCGGAGTGTCGTTGTGCAGGATGTGCACAGAGCCATCGTTGGTGGTGACGACAGCGTCCAGGCGGCCATCGTTGTCGATGTCGCCGATCGCCATGCCCCGGCCCAGCCAGGGCTGATGAAAAATATCTCCCGAATCCGCGGAGATATCTTCAAAGTCACGACCCGTGTTGCGCGCCAGTAACATGGGCTCGCGGTAATGCAGGTTGGGATAGTTCAACTCCACGGTGTCGAGATCATGTCCCTGAGCAATCAGCAGATCCTTCCAGCCGTCATTGTCGTAGTCAATGAAGCGAACGCCCCAACCGGAATGCGGGCGGGTCATCTTCCCAAACCCTGAGTCATAGCTGGTATAGGAAAAGGTGCCGTCGCCGTTGTTCTTGTACAGCGCGTACATTTGATTGGCCAGGTCGGTGATCACCACGTCGGGCAGGCCGTCGTTGTTGTAGTCGGCGAAGTCGATGCCCATGCCGGCAAAGGTACGGCCGTCGGCATCGGCGGCGATGCCGGATGCGAGTCCGACCTCCTCGAAGGTGCCGTTGCCTTTGTTGCGGTAGAGGAACTCGAACATCGAATCGTTCGCGATGAAAATGTCGACGTGTCCATCTCTGTCGTAGTCGGCAATTGCCAGCCCCAATCCCTTGCCAGGCTTTGACAGACCGATTTTTTGCGAGACCTCGGTGAAGTGGCCGTTCCCGTCGTTGTGGTAGACGAGCGGCGCGACGGGCGGGAAGTAATCCGGGTGGCAGTACGAGCGATAACCTTCCTTGCGCTCGCCGCACCAGATGTCGCTGAAATCCCACTGCAGGTAGCGAAGCACAACCAGATCCAGCAGGCCGTCACCATCGAGATCGATCCATCCCGCGCTGGTCGACCAACCTCCTCCGGAGACTCCAGCTTTTTCAGTGACGTCGGTGAACGTGCCGTTCCCGTTGTTGTGGTACAGTCGGTTGCCGCCGAGAGCGGTCACGTACAGGTCTTCGTAACCATCGTTGTCGTAGTCTCCGACGGCGACGCCCATCCCGTATCCCACGCCTTGCAGGCCGGCGGTTTCGGTGACGTCTTGAAAGGTGCCATCGACCTTCTGGTGGTACAGACGGTTCCAGTCACTCGGCCCGGTCTTTTGCGGGATTGTGCCTTTCGGAGTGGGATCGCTGATGGGGGCTCCGTTGACCAGGAAGATGTCGAGGCGTCCGTCGTTGTCGTAGTCAAAGAGGGCAACTCCAGCTCCCATCGTTTCCGGCAGATAGTGTTTTGCAGTGTGTGAGGATTTGTACTGGAAGCTGACGCCGAGCGTGGAGGTGACATCCACGAATTTTGCGGGAGCGATTTTTGCCTGATCCGCGGTTGCGGCCGGCTGCTGGGCCGAGGCCGCTGCGATCAGGAACAACACCCATGGAAGACTCAATCCGAAACGCATGCCCGTGGCATTCTATAACGTCTTTATCCCGCCACCTCAGTGAGGGGTCCACTGCGGATTAGCGCCAAAGAATCCTTGAACAATGCAAATCTCGTACGCCAGAAAGAGCCCGAAGGCTATGCTCAGTACCCCAGAAGCCACGCTGAGTCCGTGCCGGAAGCGTGCGAAGCGGTTTCCGACGTAGTGAAGCGTGGACGCAATGCTCATCGTGATGAGCATCATGCCCGCAATGGTGCCTATTCCGAAGACCAGCAGATACGCAATCGCCCACTGGGGATTTCGAATGCTGGCCAGGATCAGCAGGGTCACTGCAGCCGAGCCGGCCAATCCGTGGACAATGCCCACCACCAGGGGCCGCGCCAGCAGGTAAAGGTTCGCTGTTCCGAAAGTGCGATCCAATCGCGCCAGGGGAGTCTGGTCGGATGCGTGAGAATGCGATTCCGGATCGTGACCGTGGACGTGGCTGTGAACGTAGTCGCCGTGTGCGTGCGGGTGAGAGTGGGCTACGGCATTCTCCGTTTTGTATACCGTGGCCGGAGCGGGCATGGCTCTCATGAAGCTGGTCAGATTCCACACGCCTAATAGGATCAGCATCACGCCGACCGACAGCTCCATGGTCAAGCCGAGGCGGACGGGAATGACGAGGTTGAAGAGAATGATGGCGGCGCCCACGATGAGGATCGTGACCGTGTGACCCACTCCCCACATCGCACCGATCAGGGCTGCCCGCGAGGTCTTTCGCTGATTGGTCACGATCGTGGTCACGGCGATGACGTGATCAGGATCGGTGGCGTGCCGCATTCCCAGGAAAAATCCGATCGCGATGATGGAAAACAAACTAAGCATGCTTCGAGTGCGAATCGCGAACTTCTCAGTATTAGATTATGTCATTGAAAGGGAATGCCGGGGGACGATGACGCGAGAACTCCGATAGCCGGAGCCGAACCCGGCGATGGGCGCGTGAACTGCCCCGGAACCCGGAACCTCGAGGGAACCCGCACCCCTAGGGCAAAGGCAGACCTTGCTGTTCTGTGATCTCCCGTCGGCTCTGAACCAGCCCCCACCACACCAGCAGCATTCCCACTATAAAGGCACCGAAGCCCAAGGCGAAATAGGTAAGCACAACCAGGAACGCAGTCCCGAGGAGAAATATCGGAAGGCAAAACACCATGACCGCCAGGCGATTGCGGTCCCAGGTCTCCCGGTTGCCTCGGGCGCCCCTCAGCCAGATGGCGATCGGAACGACCCAAGTCAATGTCCAGAGGGCGAACCGGTACTTGTCGGCGGGGGCCACAGCTGCCTGACTCAGCTGCAACAGGGCAATCGCTCCAGACAGGGTTGCCAGAATCCGGCTGCTTCGAATAGTTCTCCCCAGACGCCCAGGTACGACGGCCGCGAGCACAAAGGCTGCAATCACAAGGCCTAGCACGTAAACTCCACGGTACCCCTGTAGCAACAAGACGTCGAGCTTGGACCCGCTCAGATCTGTCGTCATGGGCCACGCTTGTACCCCCGCGACGATGTAATAGCCTGCGTTGTCGCCTCCCCAGCTATCTCCAACCGCCAGGACGACGCTCAATAGTGCCAGCGCACCACCGACCACCAACGCTCGTCTGACGCCCAGGAGGCTCACCAGCCAATTTCCCCATGTCCGGACCACTCGTCGAGCCTGCGCGCGCCAACCCGCGCCACGTGTGGCTTCGCCGCCCGACATTGTCCAGCCCAGATACTTCTCGCTGGCGACCACGCACGCTGACAGAAGCCAGCAGCAGGCCAATAGAATCGCCAAAGCCCGAGCCAGGTCCACGTAGGACCAATTCATCCAGATGGCCCTGACGTACCCCGCCACAATTATGGGTAGCGCGATGAAAGTGGTCAGCAAGGCAAAGTCTGACCACCTCTGCCGGAGCGTTCGGGGATCATCGTGAATCGTTCCGCCCAGCACATCCGGCAGGCACCGAAGGTAGCCGAAGGCGTACACGATCGCCATCCCGGTGAGGGAACCGAGTGCGATGAGGCCCGTCTCAAACCCACCCTGCAGCCAATCGAAGACAGCGAAGTACAGCCCGAGGCCGGCCAGCGCAACGATACCTATTTCAGCAAGCCATAGCTTCCAAACATCGCCGACGTGGCCGTGATGTATGAAATGAGTGTGCGCGCTCATAGGAACCTCCTACCCCGGAATTCGTCCGTTTCGCTGTCGCCGCGAAACTGATTCCTGCAACTTGCCCTTTGAGAGTTGCTCGCCTGCTTGTTTTATCCTTATCTGCCTTTGTGCTTCTTTCTTGCCGAGGTGGCGGGATCAACACCCCAAAGCACCTGGTGGCATTTGCTGCACATGTCCCTGGTTTCCGTAACTTCGTTGAGAGCATCCTCGGGAATCTGGCCAGCCATCTTCAGGAGATGCTTCTTTGCGCCTCCGTGGGCCGTGTGGCAACTGATGCAAGACAACTCACCGCCGGTCAGGGGATCGGGTTTGCCGCTCACGGGATGTTGAGCGTAAGGGTGTCCTATCGTGTTGTTGTTCACCAAAGCGATCGTCGGTAGGTAAGGCGATTGGGCACCTTGCGTTGACCTAAGGTGGCACGCCAGGCAGAGGTCATTCACCTTGTCTTTGACCAGCTTCGGGTAGGCCGAAGAATGCGGATCATGGCACCGCAAACACATCCCCGAGGAATACGGAAAATGAGAATAGAGGAAGACTGGCTGTTGTTGATGACAGGCAAAACAACCGACCGCCGGGGATAGCTTGAGGTTCACGTATGTGGTGTCATCTTTGTTTTCGATGGCGTGACACGCAACACATCCCTTCTTGAGGGCGGGATGCACATCCTGTCCATTAATCTTGTCGGCGTGGCATTCCAGGCAATTGGAGGTCTCATCGACTCGAGTCGGGTGTTTGCCCGCATAGCACAGGGATGTACTCAGCAGGCCGACGAGCAGCAAGCGAACTGGAAGCGGCGTCCAGCAGATCATCGTCGACCTCGGGCAACGATCTTCAGTTTGAGTCATCAGGGTTCGAATCATGCCCTGCCTTGACACGCGTCAGGTAAGGCGAGAAGGGAGTCACTTGCAGCGCCAGCTTGTCCTTCGCTGAGTAGATTCTGGGCGGCTTGGCTTTCACCAGCTTGAGTTGTCCAGCCCATGGGTCGAGCTTTACCCGGCTGCCCAGAGGCAGAGCGACGATCTGCTGCGGGTTGTCCATCTCGAGTCGCGGCGCGTTGCTGGCAACCTGGGCCATGAACGAAACCTGATTGTCCGTCACCAGACCTTCTCCCAGGTTTGCGCGGGTAAGGTTCGGAACTTTTCCGCTGAACTCGGCCAGCACCTTGAGGAAGAGTCCCGCTTCGGCGAGATCGTCTTTATAAGGCGAGTTGGCAAGGATCTTCAGCCCGAGCGTGTCAGCTTCTCTTTCCTGCTCGGCGGAGTGTTTGAAGTCGAAGCGTGGCAACTGCTTGTAGGTGGGCACGACCATGCGATCGTTGAAAGCGAAGCTGGTGTCCAGTTCGTGGCCAAGAGCGGCGTGCGCCAGTGCATGGGCGAGGACGGTTGCCAGGGCTGCTTCGTTGGGCAGAGCGTCCAGGAGTCCGCGGCTGATCAGGATGGTGTGGCCGATGGTGGCAATCTCGATGGGCGCTGTCGGCAGAATTCGGCAGCGAACTTCAGGGTCGAGCGTGATGCTATTCGTCACCTCAAGGTTGTTGATCACGGTCCGCAGAATCTTGTCGACATCGCCTTCCGGCGACACCAGCCCGATTTCCTGCAGCTTGTCGATGACGTTGTCCTCGGCGCGGCGCTGCCAGGAACGTTGAATGTCGAGCGGGCTCAAGTCCGGATGCTCCGTGGTGTCCTTCGCTGTCTGCGGATCGACTACTACGTCCGTGAATTCCTGTTCCCGGGCAGCGGGCCCGAGATTGTAGCCCCAGAGCCGCGTTTGCGCCTTCAGGCGGGCGTGCCGGGTTTGCGGCTTGTTGGAATCAAACTCCTCGGAGTACACGACCGCCGGCAGCCAGACCCCCGCACGAAGATTCATGCGCCAACTGTCAATGTGGAAGGTTCCGTAGCTGCCATTGAACCGGACAACGTTGTAGCCTTCGTCCTCCACCCAGATCGCCCCCTTGAAGCGGTTGGGCTGATCTTTCCGGGGGGTAACTTCAAACACCAGGCAACGCACCTCTCCCAGAAACTCGCGTTGCATGTAGCGCAGGTGGTAGTTGTGCCGGTCGAAACCGCTCCGGTCCACCAGGATCATGCTGGCGAAGCCCACCGGGCTCAGCGAATAGAACTTCGAAAATGCTCCAGCCATGCGCGCGATCAGCCGCTTGTCAAGGTAGAACTCTTCATTCGACTGCTCGAACTGCACACGCCCGAGGAAGTAACGGTCCTCAAAGGGGACATAACCCATGGTGGCGTCGAGCTGCATGCGCTGCAGGTAGGTTTCCACCATCGGGCTGTAGTTCCGCAGAGTGCTGGCCAGGCTGCGTTCGTTTTCGAAGATGCGGTCGATCGCCTGGTTCGGATTGAATTTCGGAACACTCTTCGCGATAACGAGAGGACAAACGAGAAGGACGAGAAGGATCAAGATGCCGGAATGCCACCGCATAAGTCAGCCTCCTTACCTGTGTAGGCTGAAACAGGGCAAATAGAAGTTAAGTACCCTTGGGGCGAGGTCGTCGATTGCGCTGCCTGGAATGCCGCAGCGCGACGGCCGGAGACGCGGGTGAACAGCCGTTTGTGCTGGGAAGTTGCCGTCAGGCGCATGTCCGAGGCTGTACATGAGGCGCCACCTTCGCCCGGAAAGAGGGGAGGGGCGGGAAACGCCCGGTTTCCGAGCGCTCAGAGGGAGGACAACAGCATCAATGTATCCATGCAGGGTCGCCCATACAGTGAGGCCAATCACGAGTAGAGGTGATTGCGGTCATCCCCGACCAGCCCTGAGCCTTGCCTCTGGCTGCGTTTGACGCGATCCCCGTCGTCAGCCCCAGGTCGACTTGGATACAATAGCTGCGCTTTCAACGAGATGGTCGTGGCACGCCTTCTCGCCGAATCAGCGAAGCGGAAGACTGGTGTACCGCTGCTCTTTAGCGGCTGGTTCGGGTAATCCTGGGTCCTTGATTGGGGAGGGGAACAAATGAGCGGCAAGGTTCATGATCGCGAGTTGGGCATGGGGCGGGAGATTACTCGTCGTGACTTCCTGAATGGAATCAGCATCGCCGTTGGGACCTCCCTGGTTACGGCAAATTCCACCTGGCTGGATGCTTTCGGTATCCCGCAATCCCCGTTCGCTCCGGAGAACGAGGCCGGCTACTACCCGCCCGCCAAGACCGGGATGCGCGGCAGTCATGACGGTTCCTGGGAAGTCGCGCACGATCTGCGCGATGGCAACGGCAAAGACTGGGCCGAGTCCGCAGATGACGGTGAGTCCTACGATCTGATCGTTGTCGGTGCGGGGATAAGCGGCCTGGCGGCGGCGTACTTCTACCGCAAGCTTGCGGGACCAAAATCCAGGATTCTGCTGCTCGACAACCACGATGACTTCGGCGGGCACGCCAAGCGCAATGAATTCCAGGCAGGGAAGCGGTTGCTGCTCGGATACGGCGGAACTCAGTCCATCGAGGCGCCGGGAAACTACAGCAAGGAGTCGATTGGGCTGCTGAAGGAATTGGGAATCGACGTACAGCGCTTCTACAAATACTACGACCAGAAATTGTTCGACTCGATGCATCTGACCGAAGCTGTGTTCTTCGATAAGGAAACCTTCGGCGCCGACCGCCTGGTGCCCCAGAAAGGGCTCCACTATTTTGGCGTCAACTTCGCGATGGAGAATGTGGCCCGGATTCCCATCGCGGAGGCCGCCCGCAAGGATCTGCTCCGTTTGCAGCACGCTGGCATCGACTACATGCCGGGTCTCACTCCGGAGCAGAAAAGAGCCAGGCTGATCAAGACCAGCTACAAAGACTTCCTGCTGCAATACGTCAAGGTCCACCCCGATGTGGTCAAGGTGTTCCAGAGCTCGACCCACGATTTATATGCGGTCGGTATTGATGCCGTTTCGGCGTACGATTGTGCCCGGGAGGGGTACCCAGGCTTCACGGGGATGAATCTTCCCAAGAGCCGTGAGCAGGATAACGAGCAAGACGAGCCTTACATCTTCCACTTTCCCGATGGCAACGCCTCCATTGCCAGAATGCTGGTGCGATCGCTGGTGCCGGGTGTTCTTTCCGGCCACACCATGGAGGACATCGTTACCGCCCGGGCGAACTATGCTCGGTTGGACGATCCCTCGTCGCCGACCCGCATCCGCCTGAACGGTACGGCGGTGCGCGCCAGGCACATCGGAGATCCCGCCAGCGCGAAGGAAGTCGAAGTGACCTACGTTCGAGGCGGAAAGGCTCGCCGGGTCCGCGCCGCGAATTGCGTGCTCGCCTGCTACAACATGATTATTCCCTATTTGTGTCCGGAGATGTCAGACAAACAGAAGGAGGCGCTCGCTTATTGCGTGAAGCTTCCGCTGGTCTACACTAACGTGCAAATCAGCGACTGGAAGGCATTTCAGAAGATCGGCGTGAGCGGCATTTATGCCCCGGGAGCCTACTTCAGCAACGTGACCTTGGATTTCCCCGTCTCCATGGGCGACTACAAATTTCCAAGTTCGCCGGATGAACCTTGCCTGCTTCACCTTCTTCGCACTCCGTGCCAGCCCGGCCTGCCTTGCAAGGACCAGTACCGGGCGGGACGTTGGGAGCTCGTCAGCACGGAATTCAAAACCTTCGAGCGGCATCTGCGAGACCAACTTGGGCGCACACTCTCAGCCGGCGGCTTCGATCCCGCTCGTGACATTCAGGCGATTACGGTAAACCGTTGGCCGCACGGATATACCTACGAGTACAACAGACTGTTCGAGCCGGTTGACCGGCCGGAGTCCGAGCGTCCGTGTGTGATTGGCC
The DNA here is from genome assembly GCA_020073465.1 of Terriglobia bacterium. Lineage (GTDB taxonomy): Bacteria > Acidobacteriota > Terriglobia > Terriglobales > Acidobacteriaceae > Sulfotelmatobacter. Next base: position 40,311 of record JAIQFC010000024.1, on the reverse strand, counting down.
GGCAGCCCTTCGGCAGGATCAAGATTGCGAACTCGGACGCCGACGGCCACGCGTACACCAACAATGCCATCGATCAGGGGTATCGCGCGGTGCGGGAAATCGTCGGAGATGCAACGCAACGCGTCTCGGGGTGACTTGTTCTGAAACACTGGAATTTGTGCAGAGGTCGGACCTTCCCGACAAGTTGGATCGGTCCCTGCGTTTGTGCGAAGATGCCTCAAGGCTAGACTGCCCATTTCCCAATAACCGTGCCCGATTCCCTCCCTACATTCTGCTGCAGTCCTCGTGCGCTTGCGGTGCTGGCTGCGTGCCTTGCAGCGGTCGGGGTAGCGCTGGCTCAGAATCCCCCGGAAGGTCAAGTTCGCGAACAGTTGGGCGGCATGAGCACGGGCATGGCTCGGGCCCCAGTTAAGGACGCACTCTCGCGCCCGATTACCGCGGGCGGCTTTGTCGACGGGGCGCCCGTCGTTTTCAGTGACATTACCCATGCGGCGGGCCTCGACAGGTTTCGCAACAAGTCCGGCACACCCGAAAAGACCACGATCCTCGAAACTCCAGGATCCGGCGCAGCCCTGCTCGACTATGACAACGACGGTTGGCTCGACATCTACCTGGTGAACGGTTCCACATTCCTGGCGCTGCAGGGCAAAGAGGCTGCGCCGCGGGCCATGCTTCTGCACAACAATCACGACGGGACCTTTTCCGATGTAACGGAGAAGGCCGGAGTTGCCAACCAGCGATGGGGATTCGGCGTCGCCGTGGGTGACTACGACAACGACGGTTGGCCGGATATGTATGTGTCGAACTACGGCAAGAATCGCCTCTATCACAACAATCACGACGGCACCTTCACTGACATAGCAGACAAGGCGGGAGTGGCCCTCGGCGGCTGGTCGACGGGCGCGACCTGGGGTGATTTCGACCACGATGGCTTGCTCGACCTGTTCGTCCCAGGCTACGTGAAGTTTGACGCGGACAACCCCCCGATTTCCGGCAAAGGTGGCTTGCCCCCCGGCTTCTGCCAGTTTCGCGGAATCGAGGTCATGTGTGGCCCGAGGGGACTGCCCGGCGAAGGCGATCATCTATTTCGCAATAACGGTGACGGCACTTTTACCGATGTCAGCGAGAAGGCGGGTGTATCCGACCCCAAAGGCTATTATGGCCTGGCCTCTGTGTTCGTCGACGTGGATGACGATGGTTGGCTCGACTTACTAGTCGCCAACGATTCCGTGCCGAAATATCTTTATCGGAACAAGCATGACGGTATCTTCGAGGATGTCAGCTATCTTTCCGGATTCGCTCTGAATGACGAAGGCCGCGCCCAGGCTTCCATGGGAATCGCGGTGGGCGACTACAATCGCGACGGGAAAGTCGATTTTTACGTTACAAATTTCTCCGACGACTACAACACGCTGTACCGCAATGAAGGTGAAGCCAGCTTCAGTGACGTGAGCTTTCAAGGTGGAGTGGCCAACCTTACCATTCCATTTCTTGGCTGGGGAACCGGCTTCCTCGACTACGACAATGACGGCCTCCCCGATGTTTTCGTCGCCAACGGCCATGTTTATCCGGGAGTGGACAGGCAGGACTGGGGCACGACCTGGGCGCAGCGTCCGCTGCTCCTGCGGAACCTGAACGGGGTGAAGTTCGAGGAGGTTCCACCGGCTACGAACAGCGGTCTTGCCGACGTTGTGTGCGCCCGCGGTGCCGCCTTCGGGGATCTATTCAATGACGGACACATTGACGTGGTGCTCAACGTTATGGATGGCCCGCCTGTGCTCTTGCGCAATGTCGTGAAGAATTCGAATCACTGGCTGACCCTGAAGTTGGTGGGTGGGCCGAAGAGTCCGCGGGATGCGATTGGAACGAAGGTGTTTGTCACGACCGGGAATGTTCGGCAGCGGGCGGACGTTTTCAGTGGCGGAAGCTATGCCTCGACTTCCGACCCGCGGGTGCATTTCGGTCTGGGAGTTGCTGAGAAGGTAGATAAGGTGGAGATCCTCTGGCCCAGTGGGGCAAAGCAAGAGGTTCGCGTCCCGGCGGTCGACCAGATCCTGACCGTGGTGGAAGGCAAAGGTATTGTTGCACCGTAGAGTGAGAGCGATGAGATGGAACGCTGCCAATGCGATGCTGGTCACGTGCGTGATCGCGCTTGCGCTCGCGTTCCCCGTCCTTGTTCGGCCACAGACTGGCGCAGACTACGAACGGGGCATCGTGGAATTCCAGGCTGGCAACTATGCTCAAGCGTCCGAGCTTTTTGCGCGAGCAGAAGCTCTCACCCCGGGCGCCACTGACGCGCTGCTATATGAAGGCAAGTGTCTGATCCATTTGCAGGATTTTGCGGGAGCGGAGAAGGCGTTGCGCGGCTACCTGCTTCTCCACGCCGATTCAGCAGACGCACTTTACCTGCTCGGCTTTGTGCTGCATCGGGAGAACAGGCCCGCCGAGTCGCTCGACATCTACACCAAGGCTGCCACGCGCGTGCGTCCGACCAGCGACGACCTGAAGATCGTCGGGCTTGACTACGTTTTGTTGCATGACTATGCCGACGCCATCCGCTGGCTGGAGAAGGCAGTGGAGTTTGATCCCAAGAACAAAGACGCCTGGTACTACCTGGGGCGCGCCTACTACACGACATCGCGGGTACTGGATGCAAAGAAAGCATTCCTTACGGTTCTCCAATTGGAGCCCCAGGACGTCAAGGCGGAGGACAATCTCGGTTTGGTCTTCGAATCCGACGCACAGCCTGCTGCTGCGATGGAGGCTTATCAAAAAGCGATCGCCTGGCAGGAGGAAAGCCCTCACCCAAGTGAGCAGCCATACGTGAATCTCGGGAATCTCTTGATGGAGCAAGACCGCACGAAAGAGGCAATCGAGCCGCTTGAGAAAGCAGTGAAGTTGGCACCTGACAACGCCTACTGTCGCCTTCGACTTGGCACCGCCTACTTGCGAACTGGCCAGCTTGATGGAGCGCAGCGCGAACTCGAAAAAGCTACCCAGCTTGATCCGGAGAATGCCGCAGCTCACTATCAACTAGGCCGGCTGTACAAAGAGATCCATGCCCTGGACCGGGCGAAGGCCGAGTTTGAGCGGACAGCCGAACTGCAAACCCGCTCTGCGGCTTCGGCGCAGGCCGCCCCGAGTCACTAGTAGAGAGCGATTTCCTAGTTAGGATTCTGCGGGGCGGAAGGGGAATCCGGACCATTCGGATGCTCAGCTTGGTAGTTCTCAAGGGATCTCTGCGCCTTCCTCGCCCCTTCCTCCTTGAGTTGCTGGTACGTGGCCATGGCATTTCGAGCTTCATCCATGCGGTGCAGTCGGCGGTAGGCTGTTCCGAGCTGGTACCAAGCCTGTTCGATGACTTCCGGGTCAGGGTCGGTCTTGACGGTGCGTTCGAAGTGGCTTGCTGCAGCAGCGTCGTTGCCCAGCAGCATCTCCGCGCGGCCCAGGTTGTAATCCAGATGCACTAAATCCGTCTTCTCCCGCTGCGCGGCCTCGATCAGCTCTTTGCCCTTCGCGCCGTCGCCTTTTTCCACGGCAATCGCGCCCAGCTTGTACATAGCCAGCACGTTATTGGGATCGATCTCAAGTTCGCGCCGGAAGGCCGCTTCAGCTTCTGGAATCTTGTTCACATTGCGGTATTCCGATCCGAGTTCCTCGTGAAGTCCGGGCTGCGTAGGCGCGAGTTTGATGGCGGCTTCATATTCGGCGATAGCATCCACATGCCGTTCGGCTTCGGCATCGGATTGTGCGAGTACGCGATGGACGAGCCAGGACTTTGAGTCGACCTTAAACATGCGGGCGTAGCTATTCTTGGAAACCAGTAGATGGGCCCGCCCGCGGTGGTAGAGAATGTCCTGATCGTCGGGCTTGAGCCTGGCCGCCTTGTCGAGGGCTTCCGCTGCGTCCTCGACACGCTCCTGCGCGAGGAGCACCACGCCTAGCCACATCCACGCCGCCGCATCCTTGGGATAGTTGACGGTTTCCTTCTCCACAGACGCCGCTGCTGGGTCGAGAAGGTTCAGGCGGAACTCAGCGATACCCAGAAAAAGATTTGCCCCATGCAGCCGTGGCTTTATGCTCACTGCTTTCTGAAAGCTGAGAATCGCCTGATCGTACTTGCCCTGTTCTTCATAAACGAGCCCTAGATTAAAGTGAGCTTCAGCAAAGGCCGGCTGCTGTTTCACAATGGCCACAAAACAAGCCGCAGCGTCGTCGAGTTTCCCCTCACGCATGGCCTGCGTGGCATGGCCAAACGCCACACTAGTGTCCGAACTTTGTGCACGGAGGAGGCATGACGATGCCAACAGAATACAAAGCACGAGAACAGCCTTCTGGGGCCGGGAAGAGAAGCGGCACGCGCTACGTGGTCCGTTGAAAACGAAAGAGGTAGATACAGGCACAATCAAATTCTATACCGCCTGAAACGCAGACCAAACGTCAAGGAAAAAATCCTCCTGCCAGGTAACTGACAGGAGGATTGTCTTCATGCCCTCGTGCAAAGCGTCAAAATTCGTAGCGCAAGGTTGCCTGGATCTGCCTGGCCGCGTTTACTCCCCCATTTGGCGCACCATAGAAGGTGAAGCCGGGCGTGCCGAAAGTTGGATTCCAATTTTGAGGCGCTCCCCCACCAGCCCCGAATCTGTGCCGATTGAAGGCATTGGGAATGTCGAGTTTGAACAAAATCACGTGGTTCTCCCGGATCGTAGTGCGCTTGATAATCGCAAAGTCCTCGTTCACGTAGCCGGGACTTCGCCAATTGGAGAAAGTCGTCGGCAGGTTGCCATAAACAAACCCGCCCCCGGCGGCGATAGATACCGCGCTGGGATCAATCAACGCGGGGCAATTGACGATCTGGGCGTTGTTTCCCGGGGCAAACCCAAATGTTCCGTCGTTATTCTCGATGCAGGTGCTGTAGTAACCGTTAGCCCCCAGGCTGGGCGTCCAGTGGGCCGGGTTCGAGACGAACAGCGGCTGTCCTGGAAGCAGGCTATAGCGGAAGTTCCCCGTGCTGAGCTGCCCCGAAAGGTTTCCGGGGTTGTAAGCAAATTCACTGATGAACATTGGTGAACCGCTCTGGTAGCGCTGCACGCCACTGATCTGCCAGCCACCTAGTACATGGCTCGCAATCCCGTGGTTCAGATATTTCTTCCCCGGCCCAACCGGAAGCTCATACATGTAGCTGAGCACCAGGGTTTGAGGAATATCCTGATAACTGACCTGTTTCTCGGCTCGCAGATTGAAGGGATTTTGGGCGCCGAAGACGTTCGACTGGTTTCCTGTGAACGACGGATAGTTGCTGTCCGCGTCCGTCAGCGTTTTCGAGAACGTGTAGGCCGCCAGCAGGTTCAGGCCGTTTCGGAAACGACGCTCTACCTTAGCCTGCAACGCATGATAGGTGGACTGACCAAGATTCTCGAGGCCGTCGGTAGTGTTGATGTTGCCAAATTGTGGGAAGGGCCGCAACAACTGTCCTACGCTGGCGGCGCCTCCCCAGCCAGGTGCAAACCAGGAGGGTGCCGTGACCCCGATCTGGTTAAGGACGGCCTGCCCCTCGGGGCTGGTAACGGAATCACCCAGAGAGGCTCCCAGAGACAGGTACTGGGGAAAGATAGCATTCACCTGACCTAGCCAGGAATGCAGACGCGTGGCATGTTGTCCTACGTACCCGATGCTGAGGATTAGATCTTGCGCGATCTGGTGCTGAACCTCGACATTCCAGTTTTGCACCATGCCAGGACGCCCCGAGTCCGGAGCAATGTAATTGTTCGTTCCCGTCTGGAAGTTGAGAATAGTCGGGTCGCGGTTGGTGCTCGGCGGCGTGTAAGCCATGAAACCCTGATCCAGCGACTGGATCGGTGTAAAGTTGTCCGGTGATGAGAAACTCGGGTTGGCTGTGGTGCCGACGGTGAAGTTGTTGCCGAAATCGGCGTAGCTCAAAGCAGCGTAGTAAATGCTGTATCCGCCGCGGAAGACAGTGTTCTTCAAGAAGTCCGGCGAATAGGCAAATCCGATGCGGGGACCGAAGTTCTTGTAGTAGGTCTTGGCGCCAATGGCTTGATTCCCGTAAACAAACGCGCCTGGTTGCCCCGGAGTACCGGGGTTGGAGGCCGTAAGGGAAAGAGCCGACTGGAAGCCTTGGGCTTCGTGCCGCGGAGTGTCCACGTCCCAGCGCAGGCCGAGGTTGACGGTCAGGTTTCGACGGAACTTGAAATCGTCCTGGACATAGAGGGCATAGTAGTTCTGTACCCAGCGGGGAAAGTGCGTGAACAACTGTAGGTTTTCGTTGGACGGCACGCCCAGCATGAAGGCAGCAAAGGGATCGCCGTTGCTCTGCTCCCCGACTCCGGGGGCGAAAGCCGTTTGGGCGTTTGAGAATTGGTAGGATCCCGAGTTATTGGCAAGGTTTAGCACGGAGAACTGATACGCGCGCCACTCGCCGCCAAACTTAACCGAGTGGCGACCTCTCATCCAGGAAACACTGTCGGCCACCACGAGACTGTTGGGGATATGACGATCGTCATTGCCACCACTCAGCTGCGTGTAGCTGCTGATCCCTCCGCTGAAGTTGAATTGCGGGAAGGTCTGCCCACTGGCCCCTGAGAGACCCAGTATCTGGTTCCAATTGCTTCCATTCACGCTTTCGCCAAGGCTGGCGGTCCACACGCGGTTCAAGCCCACGGTAACGTGGTTCAGCAGGCTCGGACTGGCAATGTAGTCCCAACCCAGGCGGGTGTAGTGAGTGAAGTAGTTGTTGTGGTAATTGCCCGGATCCACCGGGAAGGGAAGGCTTGGGGTACTCTGCAGTTGCGATGACTCGCGGCTGCTGTAGGAGAAGAACAGTTTGCTCTTCTCAGTCAGGTTTTCGTCGATCCGGAAGCTCATCGTTGTCGTGATGTAGGGAAGCTGCGCATTGAAGATGAAGTTGTTATTTCCATTCGCATCGGCCGCCTTATTCGGCAGCGGCACATACTTCAGAACGTTTTGAGCTACGGTGCTAAGCGGGGTGTTGATCGTATTGTTGGGAAAGGGAAAGCGGCAGTTGCCATTATTGGGATCCGTAGTCGACGGGTCGAAGATCTGGTTCTCGCGAACCTGCTGCCCGTCACAAGGATTGATGATGGGATTGTCGTTGCCATCCACGAGACCGGGCCCCAGGATTGCGGAGAAATTGCCAGCACGCTCGTCTGCGGTGGGCACGGTAGTCGTGCTGGTCACGCCTACCTTGTTGCGATACTGCTCCCACGAGAAAAAGAAGAACGTCTTATCGTGGCCATCGTAGAGATGCGGGATCCGAACCGGTCCGCCCAGCGAACCCCCGAAATCGTTCTGCCGATCTCTCAGCTTATGTGTGGGCGGAGCCCCTCCCAGCATATTCAGCCCGTTTTGGTAGTTGAACAGCCATCCGTTGGCGTCAAGCGCCTCGTTGCGGAACAGTTCGAAGACAGTTCCGTGATAGCGGTTCGTTCCAGACTTCGTGGTGAAGCTCTCGATGCCGCCGGAGGTGCGGCCATACTGCGCCGAAGGGGTCGCGGTCGTCACTTTGAATTCTGATAGAGCCTCGACCGACGGGGCGGTCTGGTCGAACGCGGAGACCACATCTTGGCGCTGTACGCTTGCGCCATCCAAAAGAACCTCGGTTCCGAAGTTCTGGCCACCCGCCAACTTCGATTCGAACACGCCCGAACTGGAACCGCCGCTGCCCGGCCCGGTAGTTCCCGGCGTCAAGAACACAAAGGATTCAGGCGACCGTAGAAAGCTTTGGCCCGTCGCACTGAGTGCCAGAGGCAACTCCAGGATCTGCTTTGTGTCGACGATTGTTCCCACGTCGCTGCTCTCGGTCTGCAGCGTTGGCGCATCCGCCTGGACCGTCACCTCTTCCTTTACATCACCCGGCTGAAGCGTGATGTTGAGGGCGGCCACGGTATTGATCTGGACCGGGACCCCCTTCTGCTGCGAGGTCTTGAAACCCTGGGCTTCGACAGTAATGTCGTAGCGGCCGATCGCGACGTCTGAGACCCGATAGACACCCTCGGCGGTCGAGACCGTTTTGTAGACGGTGCCCGTATCAGCGCCTTTTACGGTGATCGAAGCGCCGGGGACGGCGGCTCCGCTGCTGTCCAGGACCGAACCGGCGATCGTTCCTCGATCCGACTGGGCTACCGCAACAACCGTCATGCACAGCCACAGTCCGACGACAAGTCCTGCCAAAATACCCTGCGTCCTACGCATACTTCGCCTCCTTGCGCCTGAACGGTTCCAGTCCCGCCATTGGCGAAACTGGTTGCTCCACCGCCCTATTCCGGCGTCCGCACGTCCGCTATTGCGAAATTCAATCTTTAGGTTCTTTGGTTCTTTGGGTTGCCCCAGAGAAAATCTGTCCGCCATTTGGCAACGCAAGGGGTATAGTTGTCAAGAACAAAGTTGCTGATTCTGGCGTAAACAAACGTTTGTCTAAGATTTTGGACGGTTTCCGAACCGGCCCGGGTTGATTCGAATCAGCGACTCGGGGGGAAATTCTTGTGGGTTGGGCTTCCTTTCGGGGACTGTAACTGTGGGTTCACGTATTCTAGATGGCGTCTACAGACTGGGGTAGTTCGAAACCTGACGAGGGAGCGAAGGACGCTGCGATGGCGCCGCGGCAGAAGTCCGGACTCAAGAGCGACCGGCCTGTCAGCCTGAAGATCCTGGCCGACTATCTTGGGCTTTGTCCGGCCACGGTTTCAGTGGTCCTGAACAACGTCCCAGGCCGATCCATCCCGCAGGAGACGCGCGAGCGGGTGCGCACTGCCGCCCGCAAGTTCAACTACCAGCCCAGCTTGATTGCGCGTTCTCTGCGCAAGCAGCGCAGCTTCACCATCGGCGTGTTGGTGCCGGAGCTGAGCGACGGCTATCACACCCACGTGATGGCCGGCATTGGCGACCACCTGATGAGCGAAGGGTACTTCTACTTCAGCGCGCACCACCGCCACAAGCCCGACATGATCGAAGAGTATCCGCGAATCCTGGCGGCGCGGGGAGCCGAAGGCATGATCGCGATCGACACAGCGCTGAGTCACTCGCTGGCGATGCCGGTGGTTTCGGTGGCAGGACACAAAGCGATTCCCGGCGTCACCAACGTCACGCTGGACCACAGGCACGCCGCCGAGCTGTCCCTCCGTCATCTGCACGAACTGGGACACCGGCACATCGCCTTCATGCGTGGCCAGCCGTTCAGTGCGGATTCCGACGAGCGCTGGCGCTACCTCGTGACCGTGGCCCGTGAGCTCGAGATTGAAGTGCGTCCCGAGCTGACGGTTCAGCTGGAGCGGGATTTGACGACACCGGAACTCGGCTACCCGGTGGTCCAGCAACTGCTGCAGCAGAACCGGCGCTTTACAGCGATTATCTCCTTCAACGACATCGCAGCCATCGGCGCGATTCGGGCTCTGCGCGATGCCAATCTCAAAGTGCCGGAAGACGTATCGATCGTAGGATTTGATGACATCAGCGTGGCCGCTTATTACGAGCCGCGACTCACCACCATCCGGCAGCCACTGCGCAGCATGGGCGAAACGGCGGCGCGGATCCTTCTGCAGAGAATCCAGGGATTCAAAGACTACCCGGAGGAGTTTGCGGTGCCGCCGGAATTGATCATTCGCGATACGACTGCGCCCGCCCGTCCCGTTGCGCCCGCAACTGGCGCGCGGCGAAACGGGAAGTCAAGAAGTGCCGGAAGAGCGCGTGCCAAGTAGGCTAGTTCCACAGCAGCGTGCTGACTGAATCTGCCTCACAGATCAGACTCGTCGTCAACGACCCCATCTGCAGCGCGATTGTCCGTGACCCTCCGGAGTTGGTCACGATCAGCACTTTCTGGCCGTCGGGATTCTCGCACGCAAAGTGCTCGAGATTGTGCAGTGCTCCCTCAGACTCGAAACGGCGCGCACCACGCCGAATGCAGCGCACAAAGTGCTGGATGGCCCAGTACTGCCCGCTTCGTGTGATCTCTTTGCTCTGCGAGTGAATAGTCACCAGGCCTCCGCAGGGAAACGGGCCGATATTCGGGCGTCCCTTTTCGTCGAGGGCGAGGTTCCACCCGGTGATCGACTGACACCAGTTGCGCAGCGCGCTCGTGAAGACCCCGCTCCATCGCGTCCAGTCGGTGGCGTAGTCCGGACTCGTGTAATCCGGCCCACCTTCGGTCCAGTGCATGCCGACATTCGGATAGGCGTCGTGTACCTTCGCCGCCATCTCCGCCCCGCCAACGTAGCCGTGCCACGCCACGGCGTTGGCGTATTTGCGCATCCCGGGATCGTCGAGCTCGCCGATCACTCGTCCCCACAAGTTGTAATTGTGGTCCAGGATCCAGATCTTCGTATCTCGCTTGCTGGCCTCGAGCAGCGGCCCCAGGTGATCTCTCACAAACTCGATTTCATACTCTTGTCCCCACAGACACGCAGGCATGCGCCCATCCTGATCTGTATCCACCTCGTTCTGCACCGTGACCGCCTGGATGGGAACGCCCTCTCCCTTGTAGGCATCAAGGAACTTGAGAAAGTAATGAGCATAGCTATCAAAATATGATTTCCTCATCGACCCGCCCAGCATCGAGCCGCCGGCTTTCATCCAACCCGGCGGGCTCCATGGCGAAGAGAAGAGAAACAAGTCGGGGTTCACCGCGCGCGCTTCGCGCAGGATGGGAAGAATGTAGGCGCGGTCATGTTCAATGGAGAATCGCTTCAGTTCCGGATCAGGCTCGCCGTCGTCAAAGCTGTAGATCTTCGTGGAATAGTCGCTGGACCCAATGCAGGTGCGGCCAGTGTTCAGTCCTAGTTCAGAGGGATGGAACAACTCGTGGAACAGCTGTTCGCGGGCCGAAGAAGTGAGTTGATTGAAGTTGTAGCAGGCCGCGTCGGTGAAGGCTGCACCGAAACCCAGGATCTCCTGAAATTTCTTGTTCGGATCAAGCACGATCGTTTCACCGCCCGGACTTCCCCGTTGCCACGCGAGTGTGGCCCCCTGAGCAAACCGCTCTTTCCCATGAGTAACTCGCACCGCGATCGTTGATGGTTCGGGTCCGATCAGACGGACCACTCTTGGAAACACGCCGGCCGTCGCAGTTGCTGTTACCCCCAGGGCTGACAGTTTCAGGAATTCTCTTCTCGTGCTTTCTACCGGCATTGCTTCCTCCTCTTGCAGGAGTTGCTGTACTTTCGGTAACAGGAGTTTCATCCTCGCAAAATATCTCTGTACTGTCCAACCTGATTGTGGACGCCGGTTCTTTCTTAAGGGTTCGACCCAGGTTCTGTGAGGCCGTCAGGGAATGCTCGCGAAGACAAGCGGTGGGAGGGATCCAGCCACAGCGGAGTATTCGCCTCAACCCCCGGATTGCTGCCAATGCGGGCGTTGGGAATTGCCAGTCGAGAACTTGCAACAACCTATTACCGCATTACCGCCGCGAGTCCGGCGGCACCAGGTTGTTCGCACGATAATTGACCACAAGCTGGCCGTAGTGCTCGCCGCTGTGCTCGATGGCGATCATCCAGGTGTAGGACATTCGCAGGGTTGAACCAGCGCTTTCAGCCGTTTACGATTGACGTCACTCAAATCGTGAGGCCCTGGCGGACGATTGTTGAACGAGGGCAGGCGCCTACTTCCGGTTTGCCGGTAAGGGAAGGTTAGCCGACAATACGGGAGTCAGGAATTGCAGTCTTGAACTTTCAAGGACCTTATTACCGCACTAGCGCCGCGAGTCCGGTGGCACTAGGTTGTTCGCACGATAGTAGACCACAAGCTGGCCATAGTGCTCGCCGCTGTGCTCGATGGCGAACGTCCAGATGGAGGAGTTGTGGGCCAGCCGGTTCCCAAAAAATTTTGATGTATTGTCCAGCCCCGCGTCGCCCTGCTGTTGAATCACTTGCGCTCCGTCCGCGACGGCCTCCTGCACGAACTTCACCACGTCGGCCTTGGTCTTGAAAGCGTCGCGCGAAGGATTGTCGCTCTCGCCGAAGTCAGGCCCGACGTTTGATCCGGAAACCCTGCGTATCAGAACGAAATCCAGTGCGGCGGCGTGGAGAAGATTCTGGGCGAAGGTGCGCTGGTCCTTCTGCACCTTGAAGTCGTATTTGTCTTCGGGAAAATCCTTCGCCATCGCGACGAGTTTGTTCCCAATGTCGTTCCACCTGTCCAACATCTCATCGGATCGAGAGCGCGCCGGACTCGGAGCTTGATTCTGCGTTTGGGCCTGACTGTGAAGACTCATTCCGACAGCAGCAAGCAGAGTGACCGCAACTAGCGCAAGCGAAGACCGTTTCATTGTAGATTGCTCCTTGTTTTGATCCGCTTTCAGAAATTCCGTCGGGGGTTAGACGTAGCGCTACTCCCAAAGTTTGGGCAGATTTCGGATCAAAAATTGAAAAACTTGAAAGTGACTAGAAGATTGATCCACCATTGGGATGGTACCCGAGTGACGGGCAAACCGGAAGTAGTGCACCGGGGACGACAATTGCGTTCGGAATCAGATCAGTTCAAAACTCGTGGATGGGTCTGCCTGCTAGGTCCCTTAACCCACGCGACCGAATCGATTGGTAAGGACGGGCAGATTTGAACTTGAGGCGTTGAGCTGGCGTGAGCGAAGCGGGAGCCACCAAGCGAAATCCCGAGCGTACTTTGCGAGGGATCTATCGCTGAAAGAATGGTCGGGACGGGCAGATTTGAACTGCCGACCCCTCGCACCCCAAGCGAGTGCTCTACCAGGCTGAGCCACGTCCCGACAAGGAAGGAATCCGTCCACACTTGCGACGGATAGGGTTAACTCCTGAATTTTACACCACACCGCACCTATATGTGCGAAGAGCCAGGAGCCCACCCCAGTTCACCGTAGCTCAAGGGGTCGTGACCAGCGGCAACTCTACAAAGCTAGCTTGCCCGGCCGCGTGGTAAATCCGTTGCGTCGCCTTGCGATAATCCCCGGGTTTCGCCCAGAAGATATTCGGCACGAATGTCTGCGGATTGCGATCATACAAAGGAAACCAGCTCGACTGAATCTGCACCATAATCCGGTGCCCCGGCAGAAAGACATGGTTTGCCGTCGGCAATGTCCACCGGTAGAGCAGCGGCTTGTCAGACTCGATCGCCTTCGCGTTTTCCAAACTCTCGCGATAGCGCCCACGGAAAATGTCCGCGGAAACCATCAGCTGGTAGCCACCCATTGCCGGCTGGCCAGCCACTTCGTCAGGATAGACGTCAATCACTTTCACCACCCAATCGGAATCAGTGCCGCTCGTCGATGCGATGAGATTGGCCACCGGCTGCCCACTGATCTTGATCGGCGCACTCAGCACATCGGAAACGAATGCGACCACATCCCCGCGGCCCGACTGCTCCCGCTGATCATCAACCAGCCATTGCGACCAGGTCATGCCATCGCCGTAGCCCACCGGCTGAACCGGGCGCGCTCGGTACGGCACCGGCTTGGCCGGATCAGAGACATACTCGTCGTAAGCCGCCTCGCCAGACTTAGGCGCGGTGAAGGCCAGCTTCAGACCCGCGGCGAGATAAAGTGGTGTCGCCTTTACCGTGCAGCCACTCGCGCAGCCCGCTGGCCATTCTGGCAACCACTGCCACGTGTTCGTGCCAGTCTCAAACGCCGAGACCGCCGGCACATTCGCCTTTGGCGCACCGTCCTTCAGATATTGGGCCAGAAAGGGCCCTAGGATCTCTTTCCGAAAATACAGTCCCGTATCGCTGTCGAATCTAAGGACCCCCAGCGTGCTTCCATCTCCGATCTCCTGCCCGTGATGCCACGGGCCCAGGACCAGGAACACTTTGTCGTTGTTCGTGTCCTTTGGCTTGAGCGCCTTGTAAAGCGCGGGAGCCCCGTAAATATCTTCCTGGTCCCACAGGCTGTCCACGAACATTACCGGCACCTTCAGCGGTTGCGCCGCCAGGATGCGGTCCATGGCCTGTTGCTGCCACCACGCGTCGTAGCTCGGATGCTCCAGAATTTTCCGCCAGAAGCCAACCTGCTCCAGCCCGTGACGGCGTCCGAGTTCCCCTGCCGATCCCGCTTCCATGTAAACGTCGTAGTCGTCGAAGTGATTCGTCCACCACTTCTCGTCGTTCGAGCGGGTCGCTTCCTGCTCGTAGATGTAAGGCATGTTCTGCTCGCGGAAGGCGCCGTTGTGGAACCAGTCGTCGCCCATCCACCCGTCCACCATGGGGTTCATTGGCACCGCAACCTTGAGCGCTGGATGAGGATTGACCAGCCCCATCAGCGGCAGGAATCCGTCGTAAGAAATCCCGAGAATGCCGACTTTGCCATTGCTCTCCGGAATGTTCTTCACCAGCCAGTCAATCGTGTCGTAGGTGTCCGTCGAGTGATCGACGGGAGTCGGGTTCAGCGGCCCGTGCAACGGACGAGTCATCACATAGTCGCCCTCGGACCCGTACTTCCCGCGCACGTCCTGAACCGCGCGAATGTAGCCGCCTTCCACGACCACTTCCGTCGCATTGTCGTACCCGTTCAGAATCGGCCCCAGATGCGCACTGGCCGCGTGGCTGAGTTGGGAGCTGGCATTGTAAGGCGTGCGCGTCAGCAGGATCGGCGCGCTCTTCGCCCCCTTCGGAATCACGATGACCGTATGCAGCTTCACCCCATCGCGCATCGGGATCATCACGTCCCGCTTGATGTAGTCGAAACTGTCTGTGATCGGCGTGAACTTGGCCGGCATTTCGCTCGGCAAAGATGAAGAGGATGCCGTCTGCGCGATGACCGCTGACTGGAGGCAGGCCGCAAACATCAGGAATCCAAGTAACATCGCATATACAGACGAAACTGATCCACAGCGACGTACCTTCGCAACACCCGTCTTAACCCGCTCTTTCATAGACCCCCCAAACCAAACAGAGAGTGTACTGGCGGAACCGGTTCGCAAACAACTTGTGGTTTCTTCACCGCAGACCGAGCGAATCACGCTGCCGTCATTTATCATCCAGTGTTCCTCACGTTTCATTCCTTATGGCACAGAAAACCAGGCAACTGTTCGGGACCGACGGCATTCGTGGTGTGGCGGGGGAGTTCCCGCTCACCAGGCAGAGCACGTACCTCATCGGACGCGCGCTGGGTCACGACTTGAGACGCGTGACCCATTCGGCGAAGGCAGTCATCGGTCAGGACACGCGGGAATCGAGCCAGTGGATTGCCGACCGCGTGGCGGCGGGACTGGCAGCAGTCGGTGTGGAAGTGCACAGCGCGGGCGTGATTACGACTCCGGGCATCGCGTATCTCGCGCGCTCGCGCGGATTCTCGGCGGGCGTCGTGATTTCAGCGTCGCACAATCCCTGGACCGATAACGGCATCAAAGTGTTTTCCGGCGATGGGTTCAAGCTCACGGACGCGCGTGAGCTGGCGATCGAAAAAGAAATCTTCGCCCTGCTGGAAAACCCAGGTGCGGCGGACGACACGGCGTTGAAGGTTGCTCCCCTTTGCCTGCCTGGAGAAGCCGGACTCCGCCATGCGTATGTGGAGTCGTTGGCGGCGAGTGTTTCCTCCGACTTGCAGCGGCTGCGAGTGCTGGTCGATTGTGCCAATGGGGCCGCGGCGGCTGAGGCGCCGGAGTTATTTCGGCGGGTAGGGATTCAGGCGACGTTCGCCTGCGTTACCCCCGATGGCCGGAACATCAATGAAGGCTGCGGAGCGCTGCATCCCGAGGCGATTGCAAAAGAGGTGACAGGCTCGGGCGGGAAGTTTGACCTCGGCGTGACATTTGATGGCGATGCCGACCGCGCACTGTTTTGCGATGCCGGAGGCCGCGTGGTCAACGGCGATGCAGTACTGCTCGCCGCCGCGCGCGATTTGAAAACGCAAGGAAAGTTAGCCGGGGACACGGTCGTGGCCACAACCATGTCGAATATGGGGCTGGAGATTGCGCTGAAGAAGTCTGGCATTCGCATGTTGCGGGCAAATGTCGGCGACAAGTACGTGCTCGAAGAGATGCTGAAGACCGGAGCGACACTCGGGGGAGAGCAGTCCGGTCACATTATTTTCCGTGACGGCGATGCAACGACTGGAGACGGCCTGCTGACCGCCCTGCGGCTGATGGACATCATGGCACGGAGCGCGCGGTCGCTGGCCGAGTTGGTCGGAGATCTGAAAGTGTTTCCCCAGAAGATTCAGAATGTGCGCGTGCGGGAAAAGGTCCCGCTTGCGCAGGTGCCCGAGATACAGGGCGCAATCGAGGCGGCGGAACGGGAGTTGGACGGGAATGGTCGCGTGGTCGTTCGTTACTCAGGAACCGAGGCGTTGGCGCGCGTCATGGTAGAGACTGAGTCGGAAGAGAGGATGCAGGCGCTGGCCGAGGAGATTGCGGGGGCGATTCAGAAAACCCTGGGAGTATAGGGCTCGTCCCACTTGAAGTTGGTTGTGATGTCGCCGTTTCGCGGACAGGAGTGTCCGCCCCACACGAACTAGTCCAAATCGCGCCAGTTTGCACCCACGCCCATCTCCACCAACAACGGCACGGCCAGCGCGTGGGCCTTTTCCATGTGCTCGCGCACCAGGGACTGCATGGTCTCGACTTCCTCTTCGGGAACTTCGAAGACCAGTTCGTCGTGGACTTGCAGGGTCATTCGCGACTTCAGCCCGCGTTCGCGTAACACGGCATCGATCCGGATCATCGCGATCTTGATCAAATCCGCCGCAGTTCCTTGCAGCGGCGTGTTAACGGCCGTGCGCTCGGCGAAGCCGCGCTGGTTGGCGTTCTTGCTGTTGATGTCGGGAATGGGACGTACCCTTCCGAACAGTGTCTTCACTTTCAGATCACGGCGTGCTTCTTCCAGAGTCTTATCGATGAAGTTCCGGACGCCCTTGTACTTCTCAAAATAAGCAGCGATGAACTGCTTGGCGTCGCCGGGCTCGATGCCGAGTTGCTGTGAGAGTCCGAAGGCCGAGAGCCCATAGACGATTCCGAAATTAACAACCTTGGCCTGGCGGCGATGGTCCGGCGTAACCATGAGCGGAGGAACCCCGAATACCTGCGAGGCAGTCAGAGTGTGAATGTCGTCGCCCCGCCGGTACGCCTCGACCAGCAACGGGTCGCGCGAAAAGTGCGCCAGCAGCCGCAACTCAATCTGCGAATAGTCGGCCGTCAGCAGCACGTGACCTGGCTCGGCGATGAAGGCTGCACGAATCCCGCGTCCGAGTTCGGTGCGGATGGGAATGTTCTGCAGGTTTGGATTCGCGGAAGATAGACGGCCCGTCGCAGTGCCGGTCTGGCCGAACGTCGTATGCAGGCGTCCGGTCGCCGGGTTGATGAGCATGGGCAGCGCGTCGACATACGTGGATTTCAACTTGGTCAGTTGCCGGTAATCAAGCACCATGCGCGCGATGGGATGATCCTCGGCGAGAGTTTCCAGCACATCGACGGCCGTCGAAATCGTTCGGCCCTTTCCATACTTCACTGGCTTGGGCAGGTTCATTCGATTGAACAGAACATCCCCGAGCTGACGCGGCGATCCGATGTTGAATTCAGTTCCTGCCGCTTCGTGAATCTCCCTGGCCTTCACCCCGATTTCACGCTCCAACTCCCCTGACATTTTAGAGAGAGCGGCGGTGTCGATCTTGACTCCCGCCTGCTCCATGCGCGCGAGCACCGGCACAAGCGGGAGATCAATTTCGTCGTAGACCTTCAGCAGGCCGGCCTGCTCCACTTCCGCGCGCAACGCCTTCGCCAATCTGCCACTGATATCCGCGGCCTCCGCAAGTTCTCCCGAAAGCTTCAGGTTGAAGCGCCGTAATGCGACATCCGGCAGGCGGTGTGAGGAATAGGTGGGATCGAGCAGGTACGAGTACAGCATGGAATCATGCCGTACACCCTGAAGCGCAATGTTCAACGGCGCCAGGGCGTGCATTGCAGCCTTGTAATCGTGGATGGCTTTCGCTGCAGCCGGGTTGGTCAAGGTCGCGCGCAGTGTTTCAGCCGCCTCCCCCGCGTCGAGCGTCACGACGGTAGCCGAGCCATCAGCTGCGGAGATCGCAACGCGGCACATCGAAGCTTCAGGTGCGGCTGGCGGCGCGACGCCCAGGGGAAGCATCGCCTCCTGCGGCTCTTCGTCCAAAACTCCCTCTTCCTCCGCTTCCGAAGATGCCTCATCCTGCTCCACGGCGATGGCTAGAGTCCCCCCCGCCTCAATCGAGTTCAGCACCTGCTGTACGTCAAGAGCGGACCTGGCCTCGCTGTAGCGGGCATCCGTTACCTCGACAACCGGCAGCAACTCCTTCAGCAGGGTGGTGAATTCCAGTTCAGTGAAGAGCTCACGAAGAGCGTCAACAGCGGGTGCTCCGGCGCGCATCGCCTCAACGTCGAATTCGACTGGAACGTTGGTATCGATCGTGGCCATGCTCTTGCTGAACAGGATGGCCTCGCGATTGTTTTGCAGAGACTCGCGGTAGGTCTTCTTCTCAACCTCGGCGGCGCGCTCAAGCGCCTGCTCGACTGTGCCGAAGCGCTTGATGATTTCGACCGAGCCCTTGTCGCCGATGCCGGGCGCGCCAGGAATGTTGTCGATGGCATCGCCGCGCAGGGCCATGACATCAATCACCCGCTCGGGAGGTACGCCGAGAATTTCCTCGACCTTGGCCGCATCGCAGATCAGGTTGTCCTTCGGCGGATTCAGAATCTGAACTTTGTCGTTAACCAGCTGCATCATGTCCTTGTCGCTGGAAACGACGTACACCAGGTGCGAGGCAGCCGCTGCCTTGCGAGCCAGAGTGCCAATGACATCGTCTGCCTCGAAGCCCGCCAGTTCGAGAATCGGTATGCGGTAGGCTTCGAGGGCGCGGCGAATGTGAGGCAGTTGCTGTGCCAGATCTTCCGGCATGGCAGCGCGGTTCGCCTTGTAGCCTTTGTATTCGACCTCGGTGAAGGTTTGCGTCTTGATATCGAACTTGCGGACCGTGGTAACGGCTTCGGCTTGCTGATCGCGGAATGTAGGCGCAGCTACGTCAAATACGGCCGCCAGATACTCGGGCGAAAAATCGTCGCGTAGCTTCCGCAGCATGTTGACGAAAACGTAGATCGCTGCCGTGGGCAATCCGGACTTCGTCGACATGGGCCGCTGCCGCGCCATGGCGTGATACGCGCGGAAGATGAACGACATGGTGTCGATGAGAAAAATGCGGCCGTGGCCCGACGCGCGCTGCTTCTCCTTCTTGGCGGCAGAAGACGGCGCCGTCGCAACAGAAGCTGCCGGCCCGGGATCGGTCTGCTGGGATTGTTTTCGTGGAGACAACCTGTCTAGTTTAGCAGTTGCAAGACCGCTAGAAATCGATGTGGAAGCTGGCTTCTACGATCTTGCTGCCTCCTCCCGACGAGTTGCGGAACACCAGGTAGTACTTGACCGGCTGGTCCAACGAGGCGGGAAGGTCGAAGTTCACCGCCTGGTTGTGGGATGCTTCCACCGACATCAAGGCTTCGCTGGGCCGGTTGCTGCGAAGATCAGCGTATTGGTTTTCGTTGACGATGAGGAAGTCAACGTTGGCGCTGTCGTCGGATGCGCCGTGCACATCGCGCACAAACGATTCGAATATCCCATGCAGGTGCGGGCGGACGGCGTGGGCTGGAATCTCAAACGGAAAAGTCACGGAGTTCTTCACGGCGAAGGTCTTTTGCAGAATGTCTTGCGTTGTCCCCACCGGCGAGGGCGCAATGTGGTCGGAAGGCGCCGCAGTAGTTGCTTCGGCGGGTGGTTTCTTCGTGCAGGCAGAAAAGGTAAGTACGAAGGCAGTAAGAACGATGAACCAGCATCGGCGTAAGAGAGTTTCGGTAGTCATGATCTAGGCGGCTGCACAGGCTTGCCGAACTTGGTATTGAAGTGCAGCTGGATTTCTCCACATGTTCCCTGTTCCGGAGAGTAAACCACGCACGTATCGAACGGCCGCGAGTAGACGTGCAGGCTGACCGCCCTCTGGCTGAAATGGCGAGGATTCAACACCCGATGCACTGGTTCAAGCGGGTCGACCGCGCAGGGATGAGAGAGATTCATCTCGACCGTGTCGGCAGGCTCCAACTGGCAGCGGCCAGCATTCAAGTCCTCATGCAAGACTCGAAAGTTCTCCACCTGCAGGCGTCCGATCGGGACTGCCATCCAGCAGTTCTGATCGCGATGGTTGTGCACCGAGCTCGCCTGTCCGACTTCCCAGCAGATCGCGAGTAGTTCGTAGAGCGGAGTCTTATCGATCAGATTGCGCGTGTAGTGCTGCCGGTCCCAGGTCAGATAGGGCGCAAGGGACTCGGCGCTCACCGGCATATTTTGCAGGAAGCCGCGGATCGATTCAGTCTCGCGAAAAGCGGCTTTGGGAAATCTTCGCAGCTCCGTAACGAAATCCTGAATGGAGACGTGTCTTGCGACGGTGGTCATAGTGCCTTCATTCAATCCGAACGAAGTATAGCGCAGGAGGGAAGAAACCAGAGTCACTCCGGAGGCAACTGCAACGCCACTTTCCCTCGAGCGTTTCCGGATGCTTCTACTCCAGAAACATGCAGTCCCCGTAGGAATAGAAACGGTAGCGCTGCGACACCGCATGCTCGTAAGCGCGCAGCACATTTTCTTTGCCGCCGAACGCGCTCACCAGCATCAGCAGAGTGGAGTGCGGGAGGTGGAAATTGGTGAGCATTCCCCGCACCACACGGAACTCGAATCCGGGATAGATGAAAATGTCCGCTTCCCCGGAAGCTGGCGAAATCGTCCCGCCGCCTTGGCGGGCAGCATATTCGAGCGTTCTGACGGTGGTGGTGCCCACGGCAATGACGCGACTGGACTTCTCCATCGCGAGGTTGATCTTGGCCGCCGCTTCAGCAGAGATCGAAAAGTGCTCCGAATGCAATTTATGTTCCTCAACTCGAGCACTCCGAACCGGCTGAAAGGTCCCCAGACCGACATGTAACGTGATCTCGGTGGTCTCGATGCCGCGCTGCGCCATTCGGGCAAGAATCTCGGGGGTGAAATGAAGGCCGGCCGTAGGGGCCGCGACCGAGCCTCGCTCGCGCGCATACACCGTCTGGTACCGTTCCCGGTCACCTGAAGAGTCGGGGCGCGAGATGTAGGGAGGCAGGGGCACGTGGCCGATCTTTTCGACGGTGGCGACGAAATCGTCTGCCGGGAAAAACCGGATGTGACGCTCGCCAAACGCGCCGCGGCTCACCACCTCAGCCTGGAGTTCATCGTGCTCGCCGAAGAAAAGGTGTTCGCCCACCCCGATCTTGCGTCCTGGCCGGACCAGGCATTCCCACTCGTTTCGATCCTGCGAGAGTTGGCGCGTCAACAGAACTTCAACCCGGCCGCGCAAGAACTCACGCGCCGCGGGATTGTTGGGGCTGACCGGGTGAGACTTTAATCCTCCGCGACGGCCATACAGCCTCGCTGGAAACACTCGTGTGTTGTTAAGTACGACCAGGTCTTCGGGTCGGAGCAGTTCAGTGAAGTCGCGGAATTGGCGGTCCCACCAGCGGCCGGCAGAGCGCTCCAGATGCAGCATTCTGGACGCTGCCCGGTCGGCCAGTGGTTCCTGGGCGATCAGCTCCTGGGGAAGATCGTAGTGGAAATCGGAAACCAGCACGCATTTCGATTATAGGGACTCCGAACCCTGCACGGACTCGTCCCTGCATGCCGCTTCTCCTGTGTTTTTCTCAATTTTCGCCCCTTTTTTTTCTCAATTTGCGTTGTTCAATCGCCGCAGGTGCTGGTACTATGCGGTTGCCAGATTGCGGACCGCTGCCGCCATTCCCCCGAAGGTACCTATGTCCACTGAACGCAAATACAGGGACGAAATTGTCCGCTACGGGCGCATGTTGCATGGGCGCGGCTTCGTGGCGGCGATGGACGGTAACCTCTCGGTCCGCCTGAAAAGCGGAAAAATCCTGGTAACCCCCACCTGCGTGAGCAAGGGAACCATGCGTCCGACCGACCTGGTCATCGTGAACATGGAGGGTGAGCGCGTGGCGGGGCGCAGGAACGTCACCAGCGAAATCGGCATGCACCTGCTGATTTACCGCCTGCGGCCCGACATCCAGGCAATTGTCCATGCCCATCCCCCTACCGCCACAGGTTTTGCCGCAGCCGGGATTCCGCTGACCGAGCCCCTGGTTTGCGAGGTCGTGATCGGCCTGGGATGCATTCCCCTGGCCCGATACGGCACGCCGGGAACCTCGGAACTGGCTAAGACCCTGGAGCCGTTTGTCCCCAACTACGATGCCATCCTCATGTCCAACCATGGCGTGGTGGCCTATGCCGATACCCTTGAACACGCCTACATGAAGATGGAAACCGTCGAGCATTTTGCCCAGATCGCCCTGGTCACGCACCTGCTCGGAAGACAGCAACCCCTGCAAGAGGGCGACGTCGAAAAGCTACTCCTGGCCCGGGCAAAATATTTTGGCGCGAAGATGGCCGCCTCGATGCCCCTGCCGCTATCCCGACAGCCGGTGAAGGTCAGCTAGCGTCGCCAGGGCTGGGTGACCAAAGTAACCCGTCGACTCTCCAGGGACACTCGGATTCCTTAGTTGGCTCCCATAAGATTGGAGGCGGATGGGTCCGTTCCAACGCCACCGTTGGTTTGTCGCAGCGGCCGGAGTCACTCTGGCCTATGCCGTCGTGTCGCTGACGGCTCATAAGAGCTTCGGTCTGACGGTGTTCGGAGATGTTGTCGGCGTTTTTATGATGGTGGTCACGGGCGCCGCCATGCTCGCCAACGCGATCTCCAGACCAGGGATGCAGCGCAGCTTCTGGGGATTGATGGCCTTTGGTTTTTCTCTGTGGACGGTCAATCAGTGGGGTTGGGCGTACTACGAGATCGTTCTTCGCCGCGGCATTCCCGATCCCTACTTCGCCGATATCGTTCTCTTCTTTCACCTGGTCCCCATGATCGCGGCGGTCGCCTGGAGGCCGGATCAGACGCGGACCGAGCCGCGCTTTCATCTCAGCACGCTGCACTTCCTCATGCTGCTGGTCTGGTGGGTTTTCCTTTATGCGTTCATCGTCTTTCCGCACCAGTATGTTGTCCTGAATGTGCCCGCGTACAACCGCTATTACGATCTGCTGTATGAAGTCGAGAACATGTTGTTGCTGGTGGTGCTGGCCTATGCCGCATGGACGAGCGTGGGGGCATGGAAGCGTCTATACCTGAACTTTCTTGCCGCCAGCACCTTGTACACCGCCGGAGCGCAGGTGCTCGACAAGGCCGTCTTCACGGGCACCTATTACACCGGCAGCTTTTACGACGTGCCGTTGACCGGAGCCGTTGTCTGGATGCTGGCCACCGCTCTCACCGCGCGTGAGTGGGACCTGAAGGCTGACACCCCGCGGACCGATGGCAGATGGAGAACCATCCTCCCGCAGATGGCGATGCTGGCCATCCTCTCGCTGCCGGTCTTGGGACTCTGGGCATTCCTCGCAGATACATCCCCGGTGCCTTCGCGCATGTTTCGCGTCTTCGCAGTCCTTGCAGCGATGCTGGTGCTGGGAGCTTTCGCTTTCCTGCGGCAGTACATTCAGGATCAGACGCTCATGCAGCTTCTCGGGGAATCGCGCGCCGGATACGAGAACCAGCAGAGGCTGCAGAGTCACTTGGTGCAAAAGGAAAAGTTGGCCTCGCTCGGGCAATTGGTCGCAGGCGCGGCCCATGAGATCAATCAACCTTTGGCCACGATCATGGAGAATTCAGAGCAGCTGTGGTCCGGCCAGCGGCTCTCCTCCGAACAGGATGCTCTGGTTCGCAAGATCGTGAACCAGGCGCGCCGCACCCGCGATCTGGTTTCCGATCTGCTGAGCTTCGCGCAACAGACTCCAGGAGAGAAATCTCTCGTGGATCTGAGCGTGTTGTTGCACCGCGCCGCGCAGATGCAGGAGGCGCTGCACGCGGGCGGCCGAATTCGAGTCGAGATCTTCGTGGAGCCGGAGTTTCCCCGCGTTCTTGGCAACTCCAACCAGTTGTTTCAGGTCATTGTCGAGATCATCGAAAATGCCATGGACGCCCTGGAGGAGGTCGGTGGGGGGACGCTGCAAATCACAGCCCAGCACCTTGGCCAGGAAGCGGTACTGCAGTTCTCCGATACGGGACCCGGCTTGCGCGAGCCGCAGCGGGTATTTGATCCCTTCTACACCACCAAGCCGATCGGCAAGGGGACGGGCTTAGGCCTTAGTGCCGTGTATGGCGTGATTCAAGACCACGGCGGACAGATTACCTGCCAGAACAAGCCCGCAGGCGGCGCGTTGTTTGTCGTGCGCTTCCCCTCGGCCGGCGAGTCCGTGGCGCAGGCGGCGGGCGCGGCCAAGGCCTGACCGCGCTTTGCTGCCGAGTACTTCTGCGCGCTCCTCTCTCCTCATCGTTCCCACCGGTTCCCGTCCTGAAGCACTGTGTCTTGTAACATAACGGTGATGGCCTCGCAGCTTCTCCTTCACAACTCGGCGCATGTTCTCGAGTTCGATGCCTTGCGCGAACTCCTGCGCGCGTACGCCTCTTCTCCGCTCGGACGAGCGCGGATTGTGGAACTAGCGCCCTCCATCGACCATGCGTGGATCGAGGGCCAACAGGAACTGGCCAACGAGATTCGCGAATTCCGGCGTGTCGGCGGGCGGTTCGAGTTCTCCGGCCTGATTGAGGTTGCCAAGCAGGTTGAGAAATCTTGCATCGCCGGAGCTGCCCTGGAAACCACTGAGATTCGCGACGTTGTCCTGGTCGTGGACCGTGCCGCAGAGTGGCGCGAGATCGCATTGCATCCGCCCGCAAGTATGAAATCGGAGTGGCGCGGAGTACGGGCCCTCTCCGAGCGGGTTGTGGACTTCACCGAGTTCCTGCGATTCTTCCGCAATAAGATTCAGCCCGATGGAACGCTGGAAGATCGAGCCTCGTCTGAACTGGCCCGCATTCGGCGTGACAGCGAAAAGCAGAGGAGAGCGATTCAGGAATCGCTGCGCGGGTATCTCCGTCGCCTCGCGGAAGGCGGCAGCGTGCAGGACGAACTGATCACCATCCGCGGCGAACGGTTTGTCATTCCGGTCAAGACCGAGCAGAAGCGCCGCGTGCAGGGCGTGGTCCACGGCGCAAGTTCCAGCGGTCAGACCGTCTTCGTCGAGCCCCTCGAAACCATCGAGCAGAACAACGAACTGGTGCGCCTGCTGGAAGAGGAGCAGGCCGAGGTTCACCGCATTCTGCTCGAGATGACCCAACGGATCGGGGCGCAGGCCGCCGCAATTCAGGCTGCCATCGACGTCCTCGCCGAACTGGAACTGCAGTTTGCCAAAGCCCGCTTCGCCGAGGACTACAGCTGCGTCGCGGTGAAGCTGAGCGGGGACCAGCAAGGTTCATGTGGGGACGGGCGCCCTCGCAAGCCTGCCCTGAGCGAAGTCGAAGGGTCCATGGCGAGCGAAGCTCGCCTGCTCCTGCACAACGCCCGCCATCCTTTGTTAGAACGCAATCTCAAACTTAAGAGCGCGACTATTGTCCCCGTATCAGTAGAACTCGAAGCCGGCCGTCGCCAACTCGTAATCACCGGCCCCAACACCGGCGGGAAAACAGTCACGCTGAAGACGGTCGGATTGTTGTCCCTGATGGCACAATCTGGAATCCCAGTGCCTGCCGACCGCGCAGAGCTTCCGGTATTCGACGCCGTCCTGGCCGACATCGGCGACTACCAATCGATCGAGCAGAATCTCTCAACCTTCTCGGCGCACGTCACCAACATCGATTTCATTTCGCGAACCGCGAGCGGGCGATCGCTGGTCCTGCTCGACGAGTTAGGCTCAGCCACCGACCCCGAAGAAGGCGCGGCCCTTGCCGTGGCGATCGCTGAACACTTTCGCACCCTGGGCTGCATGAGCGTGATCTCAACCCACCACACATCGTTGAAAGTCTATGGCGCGAACACGCCCGGCGTGGTGAATGCCGCCGTCGGATTCGACGAGAAAACGCTGCAGCCGACGTACGAACTGAAGGTGGGCGTCCCTGGAGCCTCGGCCGGAATCAACATCGCGCAACGGCTGGGTCTGAACCCCGCAATCATCGAGGGCGCGCGCGCACGGCTTGGAACCCAGGCGCGCGACGTCGGCCAATTTCTGGACAAGCTCCACGCCGAGCTACGTGAGGCCGAAGCCGAGCGCTTACGCCTGAAGTCGCGCGAGCAGGAACTGGCACGTGAGAAGACATATCTCGCCGCAGAAGGCAGAAAAGAGCAGCAGGCCAAAGTCCGCGAGATGGAGAAGAAACTGGAAAGCGTGTTGCGCGACTTCGAGTACCACGCCCGCGAGGCCGTGAACGCGATCCAGGAGCGCGCCGCCGCGCAGAAGCTTTCCAAAGATGCCGAGCGGCGCATTGCCAGGCTGCGCCGCGAGTTCCGCGAGCAATTCGATTCGACCGTAGTGGCGCACGCGACTGGAGCCGACCGCGGCGATCCTCACGCCCAGCCCCAGGTGGTGAAATACGTCTCCGAAGGCGACAGCGTGAAGCTGAAGTCCACCGGGCGGCCGGCGCGGGTCACGCGCAAAATCGACGACAACCATTTCGAGGTGGAAGTCGGCTCCATGAAGATGAAGGTCGCGCGCGACGACATCGCCGAGGTGCTGGCTGCTGCGGCCGAGTCTCCCGTCAAAGCAGCCCGCGCACGAGGAATTTCCGTATCGCTCGGCGACGAAGGCGCGAGCGTGCCCAGCGAGATCAACGTGATCGGCCACACCGTCGACGACGCGACACGCGCAGTGGAGAAGTTTATCGATCGCGCATTTCTGGCGGGGTTGCCGCGCGTGCGCGTGGTGCACGGGAGCGGTATGGGCATCCTGCGCAAGGCGCTGCGCCAGGCTCTGCAGCAGCACCCGCACGTAGAGTCAATCACCGAACCCCCTCAGAATGAAGGTGGGGCGGGAGCGACGGTGGTCGAGTTGCGGATCTGAACCCCGCCTAACGGTTCGGCGTTCTATTCCTTCTCTTTCTTTGTTGGCGCGATGCCCTGCGGCCAGCCTCGCGCCGTGGCGACGCGCTGCATAACGAGACGAGCAATCTTTGGCGCCACCGCGCCGTCTGACGCCCCTTTCACCCGGCCCGTGTCCAGAATGATCCCGCTGTTCTGGTGAGCGAGTTCGTAAGTATAGGTGAAGGTAAACAGCGGGCGGTCAATCGTCAGGCGAAGGTCCGCAACTTGCGGATCGGTCACCATCAACAGCCCCCACGCCGCATACGCGGGCTCTTTCTGCAGCGCCGACTGAATTACCTCCGGCTTGGCGTACACGGTCTTGGAGAGTATGTAAATCGTGTGGAAGGTCCGCAGGATCTGCGTCGGATCATGGCTCTGAATAGGCGCCGAGAGTTCCGGTGCACCGGGATTCACGGGCTGTGCTACGACCTGCGACACGCTGCCGCTGCCGAAAACTTGCTCGGGCTCCCGCCGCGGCGGCGGAGCGGGTTCGCGGGCAGGGGCCTTGGACTCCGACTTGCCCAGCGGCTGCAGCGCTGCTCCGGACGCAAAGGCTGTTCCCCCGGCAAGGTGCGGCAAATCGATAACGCTCTCCAGTGGAACCGCGAAATTCAGGTTCTGCCCCTCCGACATCGATCCGACCACAATCCCGAGAGCGCGGCCGTCGGAGTCAACCACGACTCCGCCGCTTGAACCGGGAGATACCGGAGCGCTGAACTGCACAATCCGGAAGCCGGTTCCGGCTCCCGGCACTTCGTCAGCCATGCGCACGCTGCTGACGATTCCGCTCGAAGCTGTCCAGCTCAGACCACCCGGATGCGACACCACGAGAACTGGCTGCCCCGGATGAACTGTAGCCAGACTGGCCACCGGCAAAGGAGGGAGACCGGCTCCAGAGATTCGCAAGGCCGCCACATCACGCCGCTCATCGAAGGCAACCAGCGTCGCGCGGTCAAAGACCTCCCCGTTCTTCAGCCGGATTTGGACTTCCTTGGCATCCCTGACGGCATGATAGGCGGTGAAAAATACGCCGTCATCGCCAGCCGCCACCCCGGTGGCGTAGACGGAGGCACCTTTCTCTGTCTTGGCTAGAACCATGACGACTGAGGCATCGACGCGCTCGACCACCGTTTCACTCGGCTGTGGAGTGGGACCGGTTTGCGCACTGGCAGAAATTGTTGCAGCTAGAAAAAAGACGAAGCCTATGGTTTCAGGCTGGAACCGCATGGGGCACCTCCTTCCGGAGCAGCCCTCAGTCGTAGGATAGACGAACCGTACTCACTGAATATGATACGCCCCTCTGGAGAAGTTACGAGGGATGGACATCCCTTGCGTGGCGCTGGAGTGGAGAATCCAGTTCTGGCCAGGCTTACCAGAGAATTCTCTTCCAGTCCTCATCAAACAGCGCTTTGCTGGCAGCTTTGGCGAGCAACTGTTTTTCGCTCGCAGTCAGGCTATCGGAGATCACGTTGTCTTCGTTCGCCGGGTCGCGGACTGTAACCTTGCGCAGCCGCTCGGAAATGTAGCGGAGAACGGCCAGCACATTGTCAGCCAGCTGGCCGAAGCGATGCCCCGCCAGCCCCTCGAGGGCGGTGAGTTCCAGGTAGAGTGACGGAAAGTCCAGCGCGTTGCGCTCGCGCCATATCTTCAGCGCGCAAATCTCCTGCGCCCGTCCCGAACTCGAAACCAGGTGTACATGCTCCGCCACGTTGGTGCGAATCTCCGGAGCCGAATCCTTGTGGAACAGCATGTGCTCATGGGGTTTGCCATCCACCAGGCACGCCGGGATCAAGTCCACTTTGACGTTCTTGTGCCGAACCCGCATCGCGACCGAATGCGCTTCCGGCCGCAGATTTCGCCCCGTCAGAAACTCAAACAGGCTCCAGAACACATCCCGCATTTCCATGCCGGGGATCGGTTTCAGCGCAATCAGTATGTCGATATCCGTACACAGGGAAATAGCGGTGCCCTTCGCGTAGGCGCCTGACGGCGTCATCCCGCGCATGTAATTGCTCCCCCACTCCTTCACGATGGGCATGACCTCCGCCGCCGCCGCGTGCGCCGCAGACCCAGGCCCGATGGCGACGCTGTGCTGATCGATCACCGAAGCCACGTAATGATCGGCAGTGTTGAGCTCGGGAATAACGACCTCCCCTGAGCGTCCTATCGGCAGGTTGCGCGAAATGGTTGAGACCGGCGCGGCCGGCATCGGAACCAGAAGGTCGAACCCGTCAAAAGTCCAACTTCCTGGCAGGGTGCAGAGACGCCGATTTGACTCAAGTTTTGAAAGGGCGCGGCTTCTGGCCGCGCCGTAAGTCGTGCGAAATCAATGCGGCTTTAGCTGCTGTGAGGGAACGCGGTATCTCCGAACAGCTCTTAGCAGCCTGCCAGGCCCTCGGAAAACGCACGGCGAGGCACCTTTTCCAACGCCATCAACGGATTAAGCTCAAATTCCACAGTTTTTCCGCAGCCATCCGCGGCTGCTATATTCCCCTCAGCGGCTTTCTGGCTCACAATTCCTGCGGATACCTGCGCCCTTTTCATGGCCAACCCTGGCGATTTCGCGTACACCGTCAAGCAGCAGGCGGACATCGTCCGCATCGTCGGTGACTACATCAAGCTGAAGAAGGCGGGCGCGCAGAACTATTCTGGCCTTTGCCCGTTCCATGGGGAGAAGACGGCATCGTTTTCGGTGCACGCCACGCGGCAGTTTTATCACTGCTTTGGCTGCGGCGTGTCTGGGGACGTCTTCAGCTTCGTGCAAAAAATCGAAAACATCACCTTTCCCGAAGCCGTCCGGCTGGTGGCGCAGAAGCTCGGTATCCCGCTACCGAAGGCCAGCTATTCGAGTCCGGCTGAGGCGAAGGAAGCCAGGCTGCGCACACAGTTGCTCGACGTACACGAGCGCGCAGTCGCATTTTTTCAGGAATGCCTGAAGCGCCCGGAAGGGTCCCGGGCGCGGGAGTACTTGGTTGGCCGTGGATTGGATGAAGAGACGATTGCGCGTTTTCGCATCGGTTACGCGCCGGACTCCGGCTTCTTGCTGCGTGACCGCCTGAAGGGAGAATTCAACGAAGACGTCCTGCGCGAGAGCGGCCTGTTTTCCTGGAAACAGGAAGACAGCCGTCAGCCAACTCAAGAGGGTGCCCCGTCCTCGTCCGTCCGTTCTTTGGACGGACAGGGCGGGGATTTGGCCGGAAACCGAAAGCCAGAAAGCCGAAGCCCGAAGCCCGATTCCGCAGCGATGTACTCCAAATTCCGCAACCGCGTGATGTTCCCCATCGCCAGCGAAGCCGGCAAAGTAATCGCCTTCACGGGACGCACACTCGCTACCGACGAGAAGGCCGGACCAAAGTATTTGAACTCTCCGGAGACGCCGATCTATTCCAAGGGCCGGGTCCTCTTCAACCTCGATCTGGCTAAGGAGTGGGTGCGCAAGTTCGAATACGCAATTCTTGTCGAAGGGCAGATGGACTGCATTTCCGTCTACGCTGCCGGATTTCACAACGTGATAGCCAGTTCCGGCACCGCATTCACCGAGCTGCAGGCCAAGCTGCTGGGCCGTTTCAGCAAGAACGTGGTCGTGAACTTCGATCCTGACACGGCGGGAGCCAAGGCTACCGAGCGCACCCTGGGCCTGCTGGTCGAAGAGGAATTCCAGATCAAAGTGCTGACCCTCGAGCAGGGCTTCGACCCCGATCTCTACATCCGGCGCAAGGGGAAAGACGCGTACGGAGAGGCGCTTCGCCACTCGCAGCCTTATTTCTCTTACCTGATCGAGCGCGCGCGCACCCAGTTCCCCGTGCGCAGTGCCGAAGGCAAAGTCAAAGCCGTGAATTACCTTCTGCCGCACATCCAGCGCGTGCCCAGCCGCATTGTCCGCGACGAACTGGCGCACGAGATCGCGCAGAAGATGGGCATCGACTCCGCCGTTCTTCGTCAGGAGTTGAGGCACGCAGCGGCCAGCCGTTCCGCCGCCGCGGTCAAAGCTCCCGCCGAGGCGCAGGTCACCGACGCCGAGCGCATTCTCATCCGCGCCCTGGCCTCCGCCCGCCAGATGCAGACCTCTGAAGAGCATCTTTCCGCCCGCGATGGCGCCGAAGAAGAGTTCGATCCTGCGCGGCAGGCACGGTTTGTGCTTCAGAACGAAGGCCTGCATCTCGGGCTGGCCACCGAATCGCTGGTGGAGGCCCTGCTCAACGCCGGCCCCGATGTTGCCGATGTTCTGGAGGTGCCACGCTCGGACAGTGAGCGTCGGATGTTGGCCACAATTCTGTTGAAGGAGGACGAAGAGCTCACCGCCGAACGCCTGGAAGGCGCAGTGCGAGCGTTGCGCCGCATGCACCTGCGCCGCCGTCTAGAGCAGGTGCAGCGTGAGTTGCAGTCAGGCCGCAGCCGGGAACCAGCTCAGGTGCAAGCCCTGCTCGAAGAGAAAGTGCGCATCAAGCGCTCTCTCATGGATCCCGGCTTGGCCGACACTAGCTCCGCCATTGCAGTCTGAACCGGGCTCGAAACATGAAACAAAAAGGCCCTCGCGGCCATCTAAGTATTTAAGGAAGTTGAAGATAGCGGCGGGAACGGGAGAGATGCGGCAGGCAACTGATAGACGAGACAGCACTTATGTGCTAATCTCTATAGGTTTGTGCTTCGCGCACAATCCTGCAAAACCCTAGAATCCCACCACTGTGACTCTATCACACGCTCCTCAGGGAGCGAAATCGAGTTGTTTGAGGACACCTTTTGGCTCTTGACGACAAGTACGACGACATTAAAAAGCTGATCGATACAGGCAAAGAGAAGGGATATCTCACCTACGATCAAGTCAACGATTTGATCCCGCACGATGTGCACAGTCCCGAAGACCTGGATGATCTGCTGACCACGATCGGTACGCAAGGCATCGACGTGTTGGAGGGGCCCAAGCTCCCCTCCGCCACGCTCGATAAAAAATTCGAGGAAGCAGAAGAAGGCTCCGAGGACGTCGAACTCGACCTCACCCCCGGCGCCCTGGAAAAAACCAACGATCCCGTCCGCATGTACCTGCGCGAGATGGGAACCGTGCCCCTGCTCACGCGTGAAGGCGAAGTCGAAATCGCCAAGCGCATTGAGCGCGGGCAAATCCGCGTGCTCAAGGCCCTGTCGCGGTCACCCATCGTGATCCACGAACTGCTGGCCATGGGCGAAGACCTCAAGAAAGGCGTTCGCTCGATCAAGGAAGTGGTCACCTTCGACGAAGAAGAGATCACCGACGAGATCCTGCAGAACCGCCTCAACGAGTTCACCGGCAAGATCGATGACATGGCCAAGCTGTACAAAAAGGTCGGTGTCCTCGAAGAAAAATACGTTGCCGTCTCGCAAAAGAAGCGTCCCAAGGACCATCGCCGTGCCCGCAAGAACCTGGCGCGCGCAATTGTCAAGGTGTCGATCGCGGTACGAAAGCTGGGCTTCACCAACAACGAGCGCAAGCGTCTCATCGACCGCCTCAACAAGACCGTCGACGGCATGCGCTCGCTCGATCGCCAGGTGCAGAACCTGGAGCGCAAGGCCGACGCCACTCGCAGCGAAGAACAGAAGAAAGAATATCGCCGCCAAGCCCGCGCCATTCGCGGTGAAGTGGAGAAACTGGAAGCCGAAGCCGGGGTGTCGTTTCAGGAGCTCAAGCGCACGCAGCGCGAGATCATCCAGGGCGACATGGACGCGGAGCAGGCCAAGCGCGAGCTGATCGAGGCCAACCTCCGCCTGGTGGTCTCCATCGCCAAGAAATACACCAACCGCGGACTGCAGTTCCTCGACCTGATTCAGGAAGGCAACATCGGCCTGATGAAGGCTGTGGACAAGTTCGAATACCGCCGTGGCTACAAGTTCTCAACCTACGCCACGTGGTGGATTCGGCAGGCCATTACTCGTGCCATTGCTGACCAAGCGCGTACGATTCGCATCCCGGTGCACATGATCGAGACGATCAACAAGCTGATCCGTACTTCGCGGCAGCTGGTGCAGGAACTGGGACGCGAGCCTACGTCGGAAGAAATCGCCAAGCGCATGGACATCCCGGTGGCCAAGGTGCGCAAGGTGCTGAAGATCGCGCAGGAGCCGATCTCCCTCGAAACCCCAATCGGTGAAGAGGAAGATTCGCATCTTGGCGACTTCATCGAAGACCGCGCCGTAGTCTCACCCGCCGAGGCGGTGATCAACGTGAACCTGAAGGACCAGACTGGACAGGTCCTGCGCACGCTGACCCCGCGCGAAGAAAAAGTCATCAAGATGCGCTTCGGCCTCGAAGACGGCAGCGAGCACACTCTGGAAGAAGTCGGGCAGTCGTTCGCGGTCACCCGCGAACGCATCCGCCAGATCGAAGCCAAAGCGCTGCGGAAGTTGCGGCATCCGTCCAGGTCGCGAAAGTTGCGGGCGTTTATGGATGGGGTAAGGGACTAGAGATCCTTCGCTCCGCTCAGGATTTCGGCTGCGGGCTCCCGCTTCGCTCACGCCCGCAAAGCGCCTCAACTTCATCGCCGCGGATTAACGCTGATTTTCTCAAGGCACGGCTTCGGCCGTGCCTTTTTCTCTCTCTCCCAAATTGGCATGGGCAGACAAAAACTTCGCCCGTATTTCGGTCGAGCTACCCTCAGCTGCCATAGACTCGACATGTGACAGGAAGTCGTTTTGGAGGGTGGTGCCAGTGGGTACTGGACGACGCCTGTCACGCGTTCGAGTGGCTCTCAGCCACTAGGGTTCGACTCCCTTGCCCTCCGAGGTCACTCGAATTTACTAATCTTTGTTGACATAGCTGTCTGAACTGATACGATTTAGTTGACAGGCGTCGTCTAGTATCATCGCAGGCCCCGAATGTATCTCGGGGCCTTTGCTTTTATCCGGAGGCAGTGTGCAGAAGAGATCACTAGGATCACGAGTCCGTGTCGCCGTATCCGAGTTCGAAGTGCTTAAGAAGATCGGAGACGAATCCCTCCGCAACGGCACGAGTACGCTTGGCTTGCGCCAGATCGATCGGATCATCAAGAAAGTGCGGGGAAATCGAAGCGCGCCGCGCAACCCATAAGACGGTAGCATTGAGGGCATCGGTACCCACCCTTCGCAAAGAACGCGAAGAATGGGGCACCCTCAGTAGGGGTAGCGCCGGCAAGTTCAAAACAATATAGAGTGGGCCACCCGCCATTTCCCAAAGTTCTGGAAGAAGACCAAGGTAATCACTTCCCGCGAATTCATCAGCATCGTAGCCCCGCACTTTATCCCATAACGGAGTGCTGTTCGGAGCCCGCTCGTAGAAGTCGGCCAGTCCTTCGCGGTCACGCGCGAACGCATCCGCCAGATCGAAGCCAAGGCGTTGCGCAAGCTGCGGCATCCGTCGCGCTCGCGCAAACTGCGCGCGTTTATGGATGGGGTTAGAGACTAGCTCATCGAGGTTGTCATTCCGAGCAAAGCGAGGAATCTGCTTTCGATTTAAAGGCACGGCTTCGGGCCGTGCCTTTTCTTTCTTCGAGCGCGGCTAGTATGTCCGCGGCAACTCGCCCCGTTCACGTAGAGCAAGGTAACAGTTCGCGACCCCTTCCGGCTTCGTATTGGTCGGGACACGCTTTTTCTGGAGATCCGGCAGGTCATGAGGGAACCCCATGTGTTCCTCGTAAATTGGTGGTTGCTCAGTCCTGAGTGCCTCAAGGGTTCGCATCCAGCGGGAGCGATTGCGCACGTTACTTTCGCTGTCTAGTCGTAGCACTTGCTTGAGTTTCAGACCATCATTGTTGAGCGACTCGACGTGACCGTCAGGTAGGATCCGGAGGCAGTCGGCGAAAGCCACTTCACAGGGATTCGGAAGACCAAGGACTGCCTTCTTCGCCTCATTGCAGGTCGCACACACATAGAGCAGATTCGTGTACTCGCACTTTCCATCTTCATCGGTGGCTACTGGAGTGAAATGATCGATGTGAAAGGTTGCACTTCGACCGTACCACTGCTCCCTATGGAGACAATATACACACCTGAAGGTGAATTCATCGCGGAGCCAATCGCGGTAACTTCCGTAGTCTTTGTAGCCCGCCGGACCATGCCGCCTCGCGTGCGGCTCTTTTGGATATTCGAATCCCAGCATCAGACGGCTCTGTCCTTCTTCGGTACGTTGGAAAACAGGCCATCTTCTAGTTCGTCAAGTATATTTGTGGGGCGGGGGGATATCTGATCCAAGTGATAGTCAGCATAAGCTTGTAGTGCATTGAGACGGGCTTCTTCCTCCGTATTCAAGGTGCCCGCAATGTTCTTGTCGATCAACTTGCCGCGTTCACGGTTTGTCACCGGCCAATCTTCTTCAAACTCAACAAAGTCGCAGAGACGTAGCCGGCCAAGGAGCTCCTTCGGTAGGTACCTGCACTGTGTAAATGGCACTCCAACGCGTCCCCAACCGGCGAATAGTCGAAGGATGGAGTGTTCCAGTTCAGGCGGTAGTGAATATAGCTTCAGGACCTCGGAATCAACTCTCAGCAGGAGCTTCGATAGTCCTATCTTGTCTGTTTCCGACCGTGCCGCCGCGAGATAAGCGCTGGCTGCACTTTCCACTCCTTCAAACGAACTTAGTTTTGGAAGCGGTATTTTTCGAATGACCCCGACGATGTTGTCGCGTTTGCTGAGATGCGAAAACGCGTAGGCGTTCGCAACTGGGGAGTTGAGCAGAGCCCAAAGTGCTTCAATTGAATGTGAGGATGCCTTGGGTCGTACTGCAATGAAGCGACTCGTGACCGGGTGCCCTTGTTTGTCGATCAGTGCTTTCAATCGCCAGGGGCCACGGCTTACGCGTGCATAGTTGAGCAGCACTTGTGGAGTGCCGATGATCGTCCCACTTACCGCCCGGCGAATCACTGACGAGTGCAAGTTCATCCAGTAGGGTTTGGGTAACTCATGCAGTTGAAGGCCGCGGTCGAAGAGCAAAAAGCCACGTTGGCTACCCGAGAGATGCTCCTCCGAGTATGTCGTGCTGCCGGATGGCAGATCCTTCCCACGATATTCGAGTCCTTGCCCGAGCTGAGCAACGTCGATAAGTGTCGGATTGTCAGCACATGCCATCCAGACCTCTTCCAAGTCGGGAATACGCAAGGAAAACGATCTGTCCACCGAAAATCGCGATTGGGGGATATTTCGCGTGGTTGAGGCGGCGTAGTTTGAGCGGAAGGATTGAAGATCATGCTCGCGAACACGGCGATAGCAAACCGGGTTCTGGCCGCTCGCCTTCTTGCGACGTCCAACGAGAACTGCTGATTCGGCATCCGAGAATGAGAAGACTTTATCTGGAAAAAGGCAGACTTCCCTTATTTCACAGTCGTGCAGCAGAAACTCGCGAATGCCATTGGCGTTGCGGCTGTGCAGGAAGGTTTGGGGAAGCACCACTCCGAAGACTCCGCCGTCGGGTAGTTGTGGTAGTGTCCGCCACAACATTTCGACAGCCTTATTTAAGAAGCGAACCCCGGAGTGCTGGTCCTGGTACAACTGTCGTTCGCGTGGTGTGAAGTTGTCAAAAGGCGGATTGGCGAGCAAGATAGTGCTTTTCTTTGCTTGCTCCGCGAGGCGCCCATCGATAAACATGTCTTGCGCCTTCAAATCCCATCCGTCAGGATTTGGGATATCCGTCAACGTTAGTGACAGACGAGCCAACTCAAGCGCAAATGAATCGACATCGGTGCCGCGCAGACGGCTTCGCAAGTATGGTCCACGCTTGCTCGGTATCGCTTTCTCGGGCGGCAGCAACTCTGTGAGCAATCGCATCGCGGACACAAGGAACGCGGCGTGCCCACATGCTGGTTCATACACACTTCTTTCATTGACGGGTATCTCTCCTATCCATTCAGCCAGGTTGCCGACCACGTAGTCAACGAGGAAGGGCGGGGTGCTGTGTGTTCCAAGGGAAGACCTGGTCTCCTTCGAAATGAGCGCGTTCTCGTAAACGTACGCGAGTGACTCGGTCGTTGTGAGGGCCAGACTACTGAATTGGTTGATGATTCGAGCCGACTCGCGCAAAGCCTCTAGCTTCTTCTTTGACCCAACGGCAAGCGGCTCCGTACCGTAGTGCTGAGCTAGGCGAGAGAAGACCTGTTCCACGTCGTTCAGGTCGAGATCCTCAAATTTCTGTACCTGTTTGTCCCGGAGAATTTTCCCCGAGATAAGCCAGAAGACCGTTTGTAGCAACCAGTGGCCCTGTTCGTCTGGGACTTCTCCCCAACCCAAGCGGCCCTTAAGTTCAGCCACGTTTCGGACGATACTAGTCTCGAGAAATTTGCCGACTTGTTTTTCGACGAGGGGCATCAGCCCAAGGTCTACGAAACCGAGCTGGTATTCCTTTCGAAAACGTCCCCAAGTCTTTGCTCGGTAAACTGCCTCAGGCGAGAACTCGTCTTGATGGCTCCGGAAGAATTGCTCGATGTTGTTTGCTGGAATGCTCTCTAGGTACTCCGCCGACGTAGCCCCTTGCTTCCACCATTGCAGCATATCCTGAAAACAGACGAAGACGATCGGAGCTCCAAGAGGCCTGCAGTCCTCCACGGTTGAGCGATGGCCATTTGTCGTTGAGAGCACCGCCACGCACGCGGAACGAGAGTCCACAGGAGACTGGGCAAATCCCACAAGTGGTACTGTGTCGCCATCACCGAAGGAGAAATCGCTTCGGAGCAGATCGAGGCGGTATCCGCAAGTGCGAAGAGGTCCCTTAATGGATTCTGGACTAAGCGTGGTTCCTCCCTGCATGCTCACGCGCGATTATCGCACGCTCAATGCCTCGTCAGCGTTTGCGTTCATGTTGCAACCCGAGGTGCTCGCTCCCCTAAGGATCGATTTCCTGGTCGCCGGAAGGTTTGCACTGCCCTGTAATATTAGGCGAATAATAAGCGAAAGTAAATCATGAAAGCGATATCGGCAATGCTGGGTCGTTCAGGGCAAGTCTGACATTGGGATATCTGACACAAACTATGGTCCAATGCTTCGGGTGGGTCGTTTGCATTCCCGTTTCGGGAATCCTTCCCACTTTTTCCTTCCATTCTCTTGCCTTCGACTTCTCAACAAATTCCACCGGGAGCATAAGGCGGTATTGGCGAATGTTGTGGCGTTGCGGTCGCTTTGGCCGCTCGGGAAACACAAGGTCCCTCCACGCGCCGGAGGATTGGCGGGCTGCCAATCCTCCAGCTTGGTCGGGATGACAGATGTTGAGGAGTAGAGCGAGTGAAGAAGCGGAAACCGAAGATTATCAAGGACAAGAAAAAGCGCGGGGAGTGGGCGGAGTCGGTGTTTATGGCGCGGGCGGG
The DNA here is from genome assembly GCA_020073465.1 of Terriglobia bacterium. GTDB lineage: Bacteria > Acidobacteriota > Terriglobia > Terriglobales > Acidobacteriaceae > Sulfotelmatobacter. The sequence continues at coordinate 2,078 of JAIQFC010000024.1, read as the reverse complement.
GGAGCAGGGGTTGCCGGTGAGCAAGCCTTGGGGAGACTCGCGCAGTTATGACTGCGTGGTGGGGAATCCGGGGAAGTTTGTGGCGGTGCAGGTGAAGTGCACGATCGGCAGGCTGCAGAGTGGCACGGGATATAAGTGGCGGGCCGGCCCACCCTTTGTTTTTAGGTCGACTATCAGGTGCGGAGCGCGTACTATCGGGCGCTCCTGGCGCAGGAGCTTCGGCTGAGCGCGGCCGCCGCGTTGCAGCAGGCGCAGCGTTTCCTGGACGATGAACGCGTGCGCCTCGAGGCGGGCGCCGGGTCGGAACTCGATGTGCTCCGTGCCGATGTTGCCGTGGAGAACCTGCGCCCGCAGCTCGTGGACGCGGAGAACTCCGAGTCGATCACGACGCTCGACCTCAAGCGGCTGGTCAACGTGCCGATCGAGCAGCCGCTCACGCTGACGACGGCGCTCGAGGCGCCGAGTGCCGCGGCCGGGGCTGGGGCCGGCCCCGCGGTGCTCACGGTCGTGTCGCAACGATCGGCGGTGCTGGCAGAGCAGCGCATAGTGAACATCAGCGCGCAACAGGTGTCGCTGGCACGGAGCGCGTACATTCCCACGCTCGACTTCCGCATGAGCTACGGGCGCCTGATCTACCCGATGCGGACGCTGGGGCTGAACGGCCGCGACTGGCTCACGGACTGGAACGCCTCGATCACCATGAAGGTGCCGCTGTTCACCGGTTTCCGTCGCGGCGCGGATGTCGACGTGGCCCGGCTGGGCCTGCAACAGGAACAACTCAGGCTCGCGCAACTGCGCGAGCAGGTGCAGCTCCAGTACCAGCAGGCCGTCGGGCAGCGCGACCGCGCGGCCGCGTCCATCATGGCGCGCCAGCGCACGGTGGACCAGGCGCAGCGAGTGCACGACCTCACCGTGCTGCGACACGATCAGGGGCTCGCATCGCAGCTCGAAGTCGCCGACGCGCGTCTTGCGCTCCTGCAGGCGCGCGCCTTCCGCGCGCAGGCCATCGCCGACTATCACATCTCCGACGCGCTCGTGCGGCGGGCAATCGGCACAAGCTCCCCGGTTCTCTCACTGTCTCGCTGACCATGCACATGCCTTCTGTATGCCAACGCCGTGCGATTCCGTCGGCGCTGTTCGCCTGGCTGTTCTCCATTGCGCTCGCCTCGTGCGGCTCCAAGGGCGAGAGTGCGCCCCCGGCGGCGGTGCCGGTCGTGCTCGGCGCCCGGGACGTGGCCGTCGCGGTGGTTGCCGACGTCGGTGCAACCGTGACCGTGAGCGGATCGCTCGATCCGGCTGACGAGGTCAAGGTTCGCGCGCAGGCCGGGGGCAACCTCCGCGACCTCCGGGTGGACCGCGGGTCGCAGGTGGCCAAGGGCGACGTGCTGGCGCGCATCGAGGCGAGGGGCGTCACGAGCCAGGCAGAAGGCGCCAAGGCGGCGGTGGTCAGCGCCGAGGCGGGGGTGGCGGTTGCGAAGCAGCGGCTCGACGCGACGAAGATGTTGCTCGACGCGGGCGCCACGTCGCAGATCGAGTTCAAGTCCGCACAGGCCGGATATGACGCCGCGATGGCGCAGCTCGCCGTGGCGCGATCACAACTCGCCTCGACGGGAGAGGCGGCGTCTCGCACCTCCATCATCTCGCCGCTCGACGGCTGGGTGAGCGAACGGCGGGTGGACGAGGGCGAGGCGGTGAAGTCCGACGACCACGTGCTCACCGTCGTCGATCCGAGGATGCTCGAGTTGACCGGACGCATCGGCGCGCTCGATGCGGCGCGGGTGCGGCCGGGGCAGAGCGTGACGTTCGCGATCGACGCGGCGCCGGGCCAGGCGTTCACGGGTACCGTCGCGCGGGTCGACCCGGTGGCCGATCCGGCGACGCGGCAGGTCGGTGTATACGTGCGGCTGCCGAATGCCGACCGGAGGGTGGTGGCGGGGCAGTTCGCGCGGGGGCGCATTCGCGTCGGCGCGACCGCTCGCTCGGTGGTCGTGCCCCCATTGGCCGTGCGCCAGGGCCCGGCGGACCAGTATGTGCTCGTGCTCGAGGGCAACACGGTGCGCCGCCGGGTCGTGACGACC
>JAIQFC010000048.1 GCA_020073465.1 Terriglobia bacterium | reverse complement strand
GGCTATCAAAGCCCGGCTGCATTCGAACAGCAGCTACGGTGCTCAACCATGCCTCAAACTTCTACAGAGATGAGTGGGGCGAGGGAGCTAACCGCCCCCTCGCCCCACACCCCACTCCCCGGTTTACAATCTTTTTCGCAAGAGAACTGTCCCTAGTTTCTTTGTCTCACCTCAAGGGTGCACTTCAGGCCACGTGAAGTCCAGGTCCTCGGAGAAACGTGGAGAAAACGAATCTGGCAAATCAGGCGTGACACCAGTTTCGTCCTCTCCACTGATACCAGTGATACCGTTTTCGACGGAACCTGGGGCAAATTGGAGAGACTATAGAAACTGCACCCTAAGAAGAGGTCCGCTTGTAACCTGCTCACGCACTGGGTATTATCACGTAAGTGTAGGATTCATCGGCACTTGCTGGAAACGGCGGTAATAGAATCCCACTCTCTCCACCAGATTTTTAAAGCACTTAACCGCGACAAATCTTCAAGTCACGATGCCTTTGGAATGGCCAGGTGGGCCACCTTTGAGTGGGCGCGAGCCATCTAGTCCGCGACTACGTCTCCGTAGACATTGAACGTGGCGCGGATGTCTGTAGGGCGCGTCAGTTCTTACTGCACGGCCGTTGCTGTCCCCACAGCATCCAACCCCGAGCGGTAGGTGTGGCGCGGAGCTGGCTAGCGTGAATAGTCGTCCCTTCGGGTTGAGGAGCAACTGAACTCTGTTGCTGGCGACTCCTGTGGAGCCGAAAGCGGCAGCAATGTCGGGCGCACCATCGCTGTCCCAGGCACTTGACTGGCCGAACAGAACAGAACCCCAATGAGCTATTGTCCCGACGAAATTACGATCAACCACCGGTCGGCGATGAGCAGATCCTCAAGTTTGGCACTTTGACCTAGAATACTGCTCTCAACGCGAGCTGGATCGACCGCGGACCGCCAAACTGATACAGAGGATCCAACCCTCCTCCCGCCAAGTTCCCTCCCGAAAATGCCCGCCCCAGCATTTCAGTTGGCTGCCCGAACTGGGGGAAGCCAATCACTGGAGTAAAGATGAGAAGCGGAGACGGTGGACCAAAATTGGGGTGATTTAAAAGGTTGAAGATTTCGGCTCGGAATTGCAGGCTCAGCGACTCGCGAAGAGGAAACTCCCGGTGAACCGCGAAGTCCCACTGCGTAGCGCCAAAGGCGCGGAGGGCATTTTTGCCCAAGTTTCCCTGCCTTGAGGGAAAGCCGAGTGAGTCGAGGGGAGGCGGGCAGAAGGGTCCCACGCTCGTTGAACCGTCTGCACACCCTGCAGATACTGCGCCGGGAGTGTCGTTGAATGCGCGTCCGCCGGGATAGGCATGACCACTGAGGTAAAGCGGCACTCCGCGAGCAATGTCAGGGCGAACTTCAGAATGCGCAGGATCGAGCAGTTCCGACAAGGCCGGGATGTAGACATTTACGGGTGGCGCAGAGCGAGCCTGAAGGATGCTTTGGAGAGACCATCCGTGCAGCGCAGCCTTGACAAAAGTGTTTTGCCCCCGCACAGAAGTCCTGTAAGTGATCCCTGTAGAAAACGCATGCCGTATGTCAAAGTCGGACACTCCCCGGTCTGTCACCGACCCTATGGCGGGAGCCACGATTCTGGTGGAATTATCAAACACAGAGCCAGAGGAAGCGTCATCGATCGAGTGCGACCACGAGTAAGAAGCCAATGCCTGAACACCGTGGGCTAGTCGTCGGTTGAATTGGAGTTCAAGCGCATGGTAGTCAGAAGTTGCTGAATTCAGGATCAGGTTTGCACTGTCGATGGTTGAAGTCGGGGAAGAAACAAATGCTGTTTGAATAAGACGCCGGCCCACGGCGCCTACGTAAGTCGCTGTTAGCGTCTGCTCTTGGCCTAGCGCCTGCTCCACAGCAAGGTTCCACTCGGCGCTGTAGGGTAGTTGCAACCCAGGGTCGAAGGCCATCAACATTCCGTCCCCCAGGTCGGACGCACTGACTTGTGGCGGTGCTGCCGCCGTGCTGTCCAAGGGGAAGGGGATACCCGACAACGACTTCGAGCCTCCGAACGGGTACGAGCCCGGGGTAATGGTATTCCCGACTTCGTGAGTGGCAAGGTCGTAGAAGATACCCAACCCTCCGCGAATCACCGTCTGAAGCCCTAGTCGCTCTCCGATTTGGTACGCGATTCCTATTCGAGGCGCAAAGTTACCGTACTTCGTCCGAAATGGAGGTGTACCTGGAGGCGCGAGATCGAGATGCGACAAATCCTTGGTATTAAAGCCGGTCACGGCAACCAAGCTGGGCCCGTCCAACGAGGAAGGTGCGACATCAATGTCCCACCGCACACCGTAGGTAAAGGTGAGTCTCGGAACAATCCGCCACCGGTCTTGCACAAAGACGCCTAGATTCTGAAACAGCATGCGGTCACTGAGATTCGACTCCACGGTTCCGAAAAAGAGATTCCCTGCGGCCAGGGCCGGCAGACTATCGAAGCTCACGAACTGGGAATAGCGCGGAGGGTCCGCCAGCGGCGTCAGTCGACGGAAGTCGATTCCAAACTTCCAGCTGTGCCGTCCATTTTGGATGGAGAGATCATCGACAATGTTGAATTGTTTCTGCTGATTCCGCTGGTTCTTTCCTTGAACAAGAAAGATGCTCGTCGGACTGAAGACTTGAAGTGTGAACTGACTGTTCTTGTCGGCCAACGGACTGCCCGATGAAATCGCCAGCGGAATCGCTCCTCCGAAATCATCAATGTAAGAAAAGCTTGACGGATTGATGACGCTAAAGTTGAACCTCAGATCGTCGGATAGAGCAGGAGAGATGGCCCACGTCGAACCGATGGTCGTCGTTTGGGCCGTGATCTGAGATTGAAACACCGAGCTCAAGGCATTTGGCTCTCGCCGAAGCAGTTCCGAAGCAGAGTAGTTGTACCGGCCAAAGACGTTGAGAGTTCGGGTCAAGGCATGATCCATCCGAAGGCTGTAGTCGTCCAGCGTGGAGTGATTGGAAAATACGCCTTTAAAGTTTGCCGCACCACTCGCTTTCTGACCTGACGGAGGGCAAGTCGGATCGTTGGCCGGGTCGCATGGATCAAACAGTTCCGAACCATTCGGCAGCGGGAATGCCGCCAAGTACGGGCGCACTTGTGGCAGCGCATTTTCCCTCGTATTGAGGCCGCCGATGACACTTCCGGTGTCTGGCACGACTGAAAGTGCGACTTGCGGGAGTCGAAGGCGAAGTCCCTCGTAAGAGAAAAAGAAAAACGTTCGTTCCCTGAGAATCGGGCCTCCGAAGGTTCCGCCAAAATCGTTCTGCCGTTCTTCCGGCTTCGGCAAACCAGCGCTGCCCGCGAACCAGTCGTTCGCATCAAGCAGATCGTTGCGCAGGTAGTCGAACACGGATCCGCGGAAACGGTTAGTGCCCGAGCGGGTCACAATGGAAATTTGTGCGCCTGGAGTTCGGCCGAGTTCTGGAGCGGAGGTGGAAGTTTCGATACGGAACTCACGCATGGCATCGAGCGAGACAAGGCTGTTGGTGCCGCCTTGGGCACTAAACAAAGGAAGGCCTCCCGCGAGTCCGTCGCCGAACAAGTTCCGCGTGGTGGCGCCAACGTTGGCACCAACTCCATCCACGGTCCAGTAGTTGGTGTTGGAGCGTTGTCCATTCACGCTGAACTGCCCGGCATCTGATCGCGAACTTGGCGTGAGCACCACTCCGGGCGTGAGATCGATGAGCGTCTGGAAGCCGCGCCCGTTGCTGGGTAGGTTGTCGGCAAACTCTCGATCGATCACCGTGCTCACCGCTGCTGACTCGGTGCTCACCAGGGGTGCGCCCTCCTCTACCGTAATGCTTTCAAACACGGATCCCGCGCGCATTGCGAAGTTGATCGAGACTTCGTCCTGCACGTGCAGATCGATGTCGCCCTTCACGATGCTGCTGAACCCTTCCTTGGTGAGATTGGCCCGGTACACGCCGGGCAGCAATCCGCTGAGCCGGTAAAGTCCTACAGAGTTGGTTTCGGTCTGGTAGGCAAACCCGCTGTGGACATTCGTGAATACAACGAGCACACTCCTCACTGCCCGTCCCGTCGAATCGGTCACGAGTCCCGCCACCGTCGCGTTGGGGTCCGCGTGGCAGAACGTGCTCAGCAAGAGCACAGCTACATACCATAACAACCGCTGTCCGCAGACGTGCCACCGGGGTGCGATCTTTTTCCCGATTTTGATCTCATTAAACACAAGTTGAGAATTGCTTTCCCTTGAACTCCAATCTTCCCGCAAGAAATAAATAGAGACTGATCCACATCAGGGATGGTTGGGTGGCCCACCCAGATTTGCGTAGAGCAGCTTGCGCCCGCTGGGAGACGGGCTGCCGCGTGGCGGTTCTAAAGTGACGAAGACAGCGTCAATGTGTTCCAGCACACGTGCGTTGTTCACTTTCAGCACCCATCGGCTGAGTGCGGGATCGTCCATCAGGAACAGCCCCAGATTCTGCGGCTTTTCCTCATTTCCTTGCCGGTAGCCCCATGCCTGGAATCCCCCTGCCACGCGTTTGCTTTGCTTGTCCTGCAGGTCAAACGCATAAAAAAGCAGAAGCTTTTTCTCCGCAAAGTAGACGCGCCCGAATGTGCGCTTCGTCTTGCCGGTGCCATCTACGTCGTAGACATCTACGATGTGCAGGTCACGGGCTCCAAAAAGTTCCTTGGCTTCGGCATCCTGACTTCCCGAACCCGCCACCGTGGCAGCATCTTCCTCGGCACGTCGCAGCCTGGCGCTAAGCTCGCTTACCGTGCGTTCCTGCTCCTGGGTGCGCATCACGGCGTCCCGGAGCTTGGCCTGTAGGTCTCGCGCCAGCCTGTCTGATTGCTGTGCCTCGGCGCCAGCTGCCTGCAGTTCCTGTTCCTTGTGTTGCAGTTGCTCCTTGGTTCCCGCCAGCTCCATTTCCAATGTCGTTTGTTGGTTCGAAAGCTCGGCATATTTCCTGCGCGCTTCCGACAGGGACTTTTGTAGCGCTGCCAGTTCCGCCTGGCTCCGCTGCAGCTTCTCAGTCGCCACCTGTCGCTCGGGCGCCGTCTCACCTGCTTCAATTTCCCGCGCGTTCGACTGCTGCGCGGAAGGCACTATTGCCGTCGGGAGTTGCCGGTCCCTGTACTGATAACCGACGATGCCGGCCGCGGCGCAGAGCACAACCACCGCGACAGAGCTTGGAATCGGTCCTTGCAGCCAAGTCCACCATCGCGACAGCCACCGAGTTGGCCGGCGCTCAAGACTCTCTCTGAAATCGAGTCGCCGGCCACGCAAGCTGGTCTCTGCGTGTGCCCGCTCGAGCAGACTTTTCAGCAGCGCCGGTTCGTCCAAATCTCCGACGGTGTCGTCCCCGTACCGCCGTCCAGCTGCAACCGCTCCGATGTCACTCGATGAGATTCGTCGGAAGTCCGCGTACAGCGCGCGGCAATTGTCACAACCCGGCAGATGTTCGCTCAGTTCCGCGAACTCCGAGGCAGACAATTCCCCGATCGCGGCCAGCGCGCACAACTCTTCGAACCGTTCGTCTTTGAGATCCTCAGGGTTCAACTCGTATCGCCCCATTCGCCGGAAGGCCCGCCTTTTCCTGCGCGCGTTTCAATTCCGAACGCGCATTCAGGAACGTTCTCAGCGCCTTCAGCCCTCTGTAGTAGTAATTTCTTGTATTGGCAAAAGTTTCTCTCACAATTTCCGATGTTTCCTGCAGTGTGTAGCCCTCGAAGTGCACAAGTTCTACGACCTGCCGCTGTTTCGGGCCTAGGGCCGCAATCCCGCTCTCCACAAAACGCGCCCACTCTGCCGAACTCAGGCCCAGCGCCTCCGAAACCGTCCTTCTGTGGAACTGCTGCTCCTCTGAGAACTCTTCCTGCGTGTAGAAGTTACGGATGCGTAAGTACCGCCGCCGCAGCAACGATTTGAAGTACGCAAACTGAAGAATCCACGTCTTCACCGAACCGCGCGACGCGTCAAACTTTTCCCGCTGAAGATAAATGGCAAGAAAAACTTCTTGCAGGATGTCTTCTGCTTCCTGTCGATCGCGAAGAATTCTGAATGCCACCGAAACCACGTGCCTGCAGTAGCGCTCGAACAAACATGCAAAACATTCAGCACATCCCTCCCCGATGTTGTGGATCAGGACTTCGTCTGCTGCCGATGCTGAGTGCTGGTGTGACATTTTGTGCCGTCCATTGTGGCATCACGATCTCGCACAAACAATAGGATCAGGCGCAACTATTTTTTATTCAGCCGTGACACAAACTGCCCACCTGGCGAAATACCCATTTAAGCAACGAGCAGCGGCGCCGCGAGTTTTGCGGACCTGCTTCGAGCGGCTTCACCGCACGCATGGGAACATGAGCAGCCCGAGGGGGATAACACTTTGTCTGGAATAGTTGTGAGGAGTCCTCACGTGGAGAATTCGGAATTCCGCGGTGGTTTCATCGCCTCCACCCACCGGGACAAAGACGATCATGTGCAGCAGGTGGTGCAGCAGGCGCACGAAGAACTGCGTCACCTGATGCAACAGCGTGCCGAACTGGTAAAGCGGATCGGCACCGTCAAACAGACGATCCTAGGCCTGGCCCGCCTCTTCGGCACCGACGTGTTGAGCAAAGAGCTCCTGGATATGGTCGCGGAGCAGAAGAGTAAGGGCTCACAGCCGGGCTTCACGAAAACCTGTCGCATGATTCTGATGGAATCCGAGCGTCCGATGAGCGCACGCGACGTTTGCATCAAGATTCACGAGGTAGCCCCCACCGTGCCGGCACGCCACAAAGATCTCATTGCCTCGGTGACCACAGTGCTCAATCGTCTCGCGGACTACGGCGAGGCCGAAGCCGTCGCCCTGCCCAACGGTCGCAGAGCCTGGCAGTGGATCGCCCAGCGTAAGCGGTTGCCGGCTGCTTTCTAGACGTTTGTTGATGCTCGTTTTGTTGTGTTTCTGTTTTTGTCGAGACTTTCAAGTCAAACTCCCGGTTTTCTCAGGAAAGGAACTCCTATGTCACATCGCGCTCTCCTGCGCGTTAGAAACCTCGCCTGCTCCGTGCTTCTCACATTCCTGTCAGCCCTGTCGGGTTCCGCGGCATGGGGCCAATCGCAGGCGCGCATCACTCACGCCATTGATGACACTTCCGCCGTTCGCATCTCACGCACGACTCATCCCCTGGCCACCCCGATGAACGACCGCGGCCGCGCGGCTTCCGATCTGCCCATGGAACGCATGATGCTGGTGCTGCGGCCCGCCGAGGCCCAGCGTGCAGCTGCAGCAAAACTCATCGACGGCCTGCATGACAAGAGTTCTGCCAGCTACCACCGCTGGCTCACGCCGGAAGAGTATGGCAAACAATTCGGTCCTGATCCCAGTGACGTGAACCAGGTTTCCGTCTGGCTGCAGCAGCATGGCTTCAGAGTGAACTCTGTCGCCCGAGGCCGCCATTGGATCGAGTTCTCCGGCACCGCCGGTCAGGTTGAGAGCGCCTTTCACACCGAGATGCACCACTACGAAGTCAACGGCGAGAAACACGTCGCTAACGCGTATGACATTTCTCTTCCCCGCGCCCTTGCACCCGTCGTCACCGGTGTGCTCTCACTGCATAACTTCCCCAAAAAATCGGCTCAGATGAAGACCGTGCGTGTCTCCCGTGACTCTGCCGGAAAGCTCGTGCCCGAGTTAACCTTCACCGACCCCCAGGGTACGTTCCATTTCCTCACACCCGGCGACTACACCCGCATCTACAACACAGCCCCCCTGCTGCAACAAGGGATCGAAGGCTCCGGCGTCTCAATCGCGGTCGTGGGCCGATCGAACGTCAACCTCTCCGACATCCAGACCTTCCGTCAGATCTTCCACCTTCCTGCCAACGACCCGAAAATTCTGATCAATGGCATGGACCCCGGCATCACCTTCGACGAACCCGAAGCCGACCTCGACCTTGAGTGGTCCGGTGCCGTCGCACCCGGTGCTACGATCAAGTTCGTCACTTCCAACAGCACCTTTGCCGCCGATGGAACCGATCTCTCCGCAGCCTACATTATCGACAACCGCATCGCTCCCATCATGAGCAGCAGCTACGGTCTCTGCGAGGCCTTTCTCGGTACGGCGGGCAACGAATTCTTCATCAACCTTTACCGGCAGGCGGCCGCCGAGGGCATTACTGTCTTCGAATCCACTGGCGATAACGGCGCGGCCGGATGTGACCAGGCCGGACCCAACTTCGGACCATCGACCTCGGGCCCCAACGTCAGCGGCATGGCCTCCACCCCCTACAACGTCGCGGTCGGCGGCACACAATTCAACGAGAACGGATTGGATGGAAACTACTGGCTTGCCAACAATCGGCCCGACCAGTCCTCCGCGGTGGGTTACATCCCCGAAGTCGTATGGAATGAAAGTTGTGATCCCACCATCGACCCCAACCAGTGTTTCGGCACAAATCAGTTCTGGTTTCTCGGCAGCAGCGGTGGCCCGAGCAACTGCAGCACCTCGACCATTTCGGATGACTTTGTCGTTACCTGCATCAGCGGCACTCCCAAGCCCGCATGGCAGGCCGGCCTCGGCGTCCCCAACGACGGCCTGCGCGACATTCCCGATCTCTCCCTCGCGGCCGCCGGGCACGACGGCTACGTGATCTGCACTGAAGGCGCGTGCCAGACCACGGAATCCGGAGGACAGACCATCCTCAACAGCTTCTTCGCCGTTTCTGGAACTTCAGCCTCCACGCCCTCCATGGCCGGCATCATGGCCATGCTCGAGCAGAAGAACGGAAAGTTCCAGGGTCTGGCGAACTACACCTTCTACCAGCTCGCCGCTGCTGAAAATCTGTCGCAGTGCAATGCCAGCAACTTGACCGACCCAAATCAACCGAGCAACTGCGTTTTCTATGACACAACCGTAGGAAACAACGGCATCCCCGGCGTCGCCGGTTACACCGCCGGACCCGGCTATGACATGGGCTCCGGCCTCGGATCAGTAAACGCAGCCAACTTGGTTTCCGCCTGGGCCGCCGCTCCCAAGCTGAAGTCGTCGACCGCCCTTGCTGCCGGAGTCCTTTCGGCCAAGCACGGCCAACCCGTGCCCTTGGCCGTGACCGTGACTCCTGCGGCCGGCACCGGCTCTCCCTCCGGCGACTTCTCTCTGCTGACCGACGGAAGCGGTGCCACCTTCGGGGGAACTCTGACCAAGGGAAGTTTCTCTGGCACCGTTTCCAATCTTCCTGGCGGTTCCTACAACTTGCGCGCTTTCTACGCAGGCGATGCCATGTTCGGCGCCAGTTACTCCAAAAGCGTGCCAATCACAGTGACGCCGGAGGAATCTGTACTATCCCCCGTGCTCTACAGTGCCCTGCTGGAAGGTCCACTCGTTCCCGTCTCCGACATCGGGGGCAAAACCCAGTACGGCGAACCGCTGTTTCTCCAGGTCGATGTACAAGGCAAGTCCGGTATGGGATCAGCCAAGGGCACCGCGACGGTCAGCGTCGACGGCAGCGAGTGGCGCACCATCGAACTCGCCAAGGGAGGCACCGGGCTCGCCTGGCTTCAGCATCTCGATCTCTTGCCAGGCTCGCACCAGTTCACCGTCGCCTACAGCGGAGACAACAGCTTCGCGCCATCCACCGTCCAGCTTCCTCTGACCATTACACAAGGCCGCGCCGATGGTGCAATCGATGTTGCCCCCAACATCGTTACCGAGGGCACGCCGGTGAAGCTGTTCATCGTGGTGTTTCCAGCGGTCCTTCCAACTCCGGCAAGACCGCCCAGCGGCACAGTCGATCTGCTGGATAACGGGAAGGTGCTGGCCAGCGGGATCCAACTTGCGGAGACGGGCGTCGAAGGCAATGTTGGCCAGGCAATCTACACCGTCAAGGTGCCGGCTGGAACACATAACCTCACGCTTACTTACTCGGGAGATTCCAACTACGAACCCAGACTTTGGGCCAATTTCGCCAATGTTGTGACCGTAAATGCTCGAACCGGGTCAGCCGTGAAAGTGAACCTGCAGCAATCGCCCAGCGTCATTTCTGTCGGCGAGTCCGTCAACTACGTCATCACCGTACGGCCAGCCGCGACGGGTGGTCCGATGCCCACTGGCACGGTAAGCCTCGTAAGTCTCGACGGCTTTGTGCAGGAACCCCCGGTACCGTTGGTCAACGGCAACGCAAGTTTCGTCGTGCCCTACTACGCGTCCGGACTCAACCTCAACAGCGCGAGTTACTCCGGAGACGCCAGCTACAACGCGGCGAACAGCACGAACATAGTCACTACCGTGAATCCACTGGTTCCGACCGTCACCCTGACGACGCCAACACCATCCGTGAAGACTGGAAGCGTCGCTGCCCTGACGGTCTCAGTCGTGGGACGTCCAAACGACCCGAATTTGCAACTGCCCGCGGGACAAGTGCAGCTTTACGACTCTGTAAACGGATCGCCTGAACAAAAGCTTGGCGACCTCCACTACTTGACCATCGGCAACGGAGGAACTGCCATCTACACCTGGCCCGGTGTTCTTTCTGCCGGGACGCACGTACTCCGCGCCCAGTACCTGGGATCGGCCAGTTCTCCTTCGTTTCCCAATCTCGAGGATTGGACACCGGCTAGCTCGAACCGGTTGACGGTGGTCGTCAAATGAGGCCGGCGACGCCGCACCAATACAGGTGTTTTGACCAACTACACACGCAACTGCGAGTTGCGCGAACTATCCAAATACGAGGCTCCGGATGACGAATATGTCGCCGATCACAGGGCGGGCACGGTGTCTGGAGCCAATCAGTTCTCTTCTTTGTTTGTCAGCAACAACTCATTCTCGCCGAATCAGTCGAGAGCTCCTGTATCGTTGTGCTTGCTTCCGCAGAGCAGGTCATGCCCAGAAACCTCTCTGCTTTCGAAAAGATGACGCTCGACCGTCATCCCAACGTGCAAGTTGCAGTGCAGGGTAACCTTGGGATCGGCTACCCGCTTGATCTTGTTGCATCGTGCGCACAGGCCGCGCTTCCTGCCCCGCTTCCTGAGCGTCTGGCTGATCATCAACAGCTTCGCCAATCTGACCATTAGCTTCACGAGCTTGGATGTACCACAGCCAGTTGCGCGATACCGACCATACGTGACCTTCCACGCTGAGTCGTGTGCGCGCCAAAATCTTGATTCCACAAACTCCCTGAGCCGTATGGAGTGGTTCCCTCGTCTTCTCGCGAGAAACTGTCACAAAATCAGTTCTCGCCGGTCTTACTGTTTGAAACAACATCTGCTCGAAGAATGAGGTGTCACAAGTGACTACGACTGGGAGGCCCATCCCCCGGACCGATTCTTTTCACACTCACGTTGTCCCACAAGACAGTTATAGCCAGGAGAACGGCCGGTCCTCCGCGCGTAAGGTACCTCTTCCGCGCCCCGGCTGGCTCCCCGAGAGTGTCTGGCCATTCCAGAGCTTCGGGCTCGAAGTAAACCGCTCCACAGTTGCGGTGACTGACGTTGGCCGCGGCCCCGCGCTGCTTTTCGTCCACACGGGCGTGTGGTCTTTCATCTGGCGTGACGTCATCGCGCGCCTCGCAGGCGATTTTCGCTGTGTCTGTCTTGATGCTCCGGGGACGGGGCAGAGTTCACGGTTATCTGGCAGGGCAATCAGCATGGAAAGATCCGCTCGCGCGGTCACCGCAGTGATTGAAGGCTTGGATTTGCATGACCTCACGCTGGTGGTCCATGACCTAGGCGGGCCGACTGGACTGGCAGGTGCGGCCCAAGCTGCGGAACGGGTTCGCGGGATTGTCGCTGTGAACGCATTCGGCTGGAGACCCTCTGGCGCATTCTTTCGCGGCATGCTGACCTTGATGGGGAGTGCGCCGATCCGAGAATTCGATGTGCTGACCGAATTTGTGTTCCGCATTACGACCACGAAGTTTGGGATCGGTCGCCATATGAACGGCCCGAGTCGTCAAGCGTTCCGGGCTGGAATTGACCGCCAAGCGCGCCGGGCTTTTCATCACTATCTGCGCGACGCCCGGAACTGCGACGCGTTGTACGACGACGTAGAACGCGCGCTGTCTGGCCCCTTCAAGGGTCTTCCGCTGATCACAATATTCGGAGAGCGGAACGATCCACTGGGATTCCAGCCGCGCTGGAAGGCGCTCTTCCCGGGTGCTCCCCAGTTCGTCGTCGCAAGGGGTAATCACTTCCCGATGTGTGACGACCCAGACCTCGTGGCGAACACCATTCGTTCGTGGCATCGCGAGAGGGTTAAGCCACTGCAGTAGAGCCTGGCGGCATTTCAAGGGGAGAGATGAAGTGCAGTTGGATAGTCGGCCGATTGGCAAGCCTCGTCGAGTCTCAGGCAATGTTCTAGCCCTTTTCGGAGGCTTTGTGCTTCTCGGAGCATGGCTTTGCCACCCTGAGACTCTGTGGAGCATCGATGGCGGCGCTATTAGCACAAGGCAGGCAGCATCCGCGGATCGTCAGCAGAAAGCACCTAGGCAAGTTGAAAATGATTCGAAAGGAATGAAATGGTTACCTCCTCGCAAAGCTATTCAACAGAAGCAAGGGTGACTAGTTGGTCGCGCGTTTCTGTCATCCTACGTCGCGCCCCACTCGTGATGGTGACCATGATCTTCACCCTGATCAGCCTCAGATACCTAGCCGATCCCGTCCGCGCCGCGGCGGCTGCGGGTATATCTCTTACTTCGCCCGGCGGCATCACGGTCGCGCGAGTTGGTTTTGCGGGGTTTCCCCTTTCGTTCGCGATACTCGCTTTCACCTGCCTCATTTCTACGCGCCGCCTTCTGGCGGGACTCTACATGGTTCTGACGGTAGTTGCCGTGGTCACCGCGGTCAGAATACTCGGTATCCTGCTCGACCATTCGGCAAGTGAAAGTGCCCGGTTACTGGCGCCTGAGTCGGTGCTCCTGACTCTCAGTGTCATCGCCATACGCTTGGAATCGAGTAGACGGCGTGCCGAAGTCAAGGCTGGAGCGTAGCCAGAGCAAACAAACCGGGAGGTAACTTGTATGTCTGCTGGCCACGTGTCCTTGCCGAGCGTTTCGAAAAGCGGGAATCGGCTGGATTCCCTCTATTGGGGATCCACCGGTTTGCTCATCGCGCAGCTCGTGGTGTCCGCCTCACTCCTGATCATACGCCCGACGATGGTCACGACTGTGGTGCGGCATTTGGGCTATCCGGACTATTTCCCGATCTATCTTGGTATCGCAAAAGCGCTGGCTGCAGTGGCAATCGCGCAAGCGTGGAGTGCCACCTTGAGAGAATGGGCGTACGCCGGCGTTACTTTCGACTTACTCGCTGCATCCCTCTCCCATCTAGCAGTGCACGATTCCGGGAAGGAAGTTGCAGGGCCCCTCGTGATCATGAGTCTGGTTGTGATCTCCTACACCGCATACTTGAAAACTGGCCGTCAATCCTAAACAAAGCGGTCAAGCAATGCCGCTTGACACTATCTGGATGAAGTCGGACATGACATGAAGACTGCACTCGTCACGGGAGGCACGGATGGCATCGGAAGAAAGATTGCGCTGGGCCTTGTCCATGCTGGTCACCTGGTTATCATAGTCGGTCGCGATTCTGCTAAGGGCGCTCGCGTGCAAGAGGAACTCCAACGAACAACCTGCGCTTCGAACGTAGTGTTTTTAGCCGCCGACCTGAGCGTAATCCGAGAAAGCTACCGCCTGGCCGATGAGGTAAACGCTCGATGGCCAAAGCTCAATTACTTGGTGCACAGTGCGGGTATAGTGCGCGGGCGCTGGCATCTGACGAGCGAAGGCATTGAATCGAACTTCGCCACGAACTATCTGAACCGGTTTGCGCTCACGAGCCTCCTGCTTCCGAATCTGAAGGCCGCTGGCCGCAGCGGACATTGCTCCCGAATCCTGTTCATCAGCGGAGCCGCCCGGCATGGCACGATCCATTTTCAAGACGTGAACTTGACATCGAAATTCAATATGTTGCGCACAGTCGGGCAATTTTGCCAGGCAAACGGTGTTTTCGCGGTGGAGTTGGCACGCAGGCTGACCAACCCCGGTGGAGGACCGATCGTCACCGCGAACTGTCTCAAAGTTGGGGTCGTCAAGACAAATATCCGGCGAGAGTTTCCCATCTGGATGAGAGTTCTGGTGCCGCTGCTGGATCCGTTTCTAGCGATGGAACCTGAAGAAGTAGCTGCATCAGCTTTGCGATTGCTGGAATCCGGCGAATACGAGGGTATAACGGGGACGTTATTTTCGCAGGTCAGACGATTTAAGCAAATTGCTGTAGAGGCCGGCGTCGCCGGGCCTGATGTGAGCCGGCGCCTTTGGGAACTCAGTGTGCGGCTTACAACCTGCTAGATTGGGACAACCGTGAGACCGCACCGCCCGGCGTGTGGGGGAGCCCGTGCGTTTGCCAATCCGGCTCCGATCAAAACACCTCGCGTGCTTGACGGAACGGGACGGTGGATGGAAGATGAAACCTTGGTTTCCGGGGCGCATCAAATGTCGAGATGCGCGAACCAGAAGAGTC
This sequence comes from Terriglobia bacterium, assembly GCA_020073465.1. Taxonomy (GTDB): domain Bacteria; phylum Acidobacteriota; class Terriglobia; order Terriglobales; family Acidobacteriaceae; genus Sulfotelmatobacter. Next base: position 6,102 of record JAIQFC010000048.1, on the reverse strand, counting down.
CCAGCCATCCAACTCCGGTTACTCAGCGAGATTCCAAGCACCCACGACCTCCGTTGAGGCTCGGAAACCTCTTGATCGACTGGAAGCTTTTCATAGCTACCGCGATCTTCTATTCTCGATTGCTTATCGGATGTTGGGAACTGCGGTCGATGCGGAGGATGTTCTCCAGGAAGCCTATATTCGGTGGCAAGAATCCGGAGCAACTTTAGTTCAGTCGCCGAGGGCCTTCTTGATCACGATCGTTAACCGCCTGTGCATCAATCATCTGCAATCCGCGCGTGTAAAGCGTGAAGAGTATTTTGGCCAATGGCTGCCGGAGCCAGTTCTGACCGGGCGTGCAGACGAATCCTATTTGACTTACGCGATGGACGGTTCTCTTTCCATGGCGTTCCTGATGCTTCTGGAGCGTCTAACTCCGGTGGAGCGAGCCGTTTTTCTCTTGCGTGAAGTGTTCGATTACGAGTATGCGGAAATCGCGCAGATTCTGGAGCAGAGCGAACCCAATTGCCGGCAGATTTTGAGCCGGGCACGTCAGCATCTGAAGCAAAGGCGGCCACGCTTCGATGCCACACCAGGGCAACAAGAGGAACTGCTGCGACGATTCCTTCAGGCGAGCTCACGAGGCGAGATGGACGGACTGCTCGCGCTGTTCTCCAAGGAGATCGTGCTCTATGCCGATGGTGGCGGCAAAGCGACTGCGGTGCCGAATCCAATCTACGGTGCCAGGAATGTGGTTCGTTTTCTGATCGGCGCTCGACGGAAGTTTCTGCCGGCGAGTTTGGTCCGACAAGTGGCGCAAATTAACGGAGCGCCCGGAGTTGTCAGCTACCTGCAGGGGCGTCCGCACAGCGTACTCACCCTCGACATTGAGGAGGGGAGAATCTGCAATATCTATATCGTAAGCAATCCGGATAAGCTTGCACGGCTGCCGCCGCTGCATGAATAGCGGAGTTCGGAACTTCCCGCTGAAATACCTTGCCTTTGCTGTACCTTTGCCGTCCGCCCGAAGAATCCCGAACGACTCGGCAGCATTAGACCTCGATCTTTCCCGAAATCGCAGCCGCTGTCCAACGTGCCGGCCAGTCTCAGCAGTCTGAGCTTAAGGGTGCTTGAACTCCTCCAGTGTCCCGTTTGGACATCGTTCCAAGTCCTCGCCATCTGAGACCGTTGGAAGTCCACGATCGCGCCGGCGTTCCTGCATCCTGTAAGCCCTTGTTTCTTAAATGGATAGACGATGGGGGCAGAACGGCGGAAAAAAGGGTAAAAAAAGAACTTGCATGTGAGCTTGTGTTGTAGTTAACTATAACACTACTTGTCAATCGAACCTAGGTACACGAGGGAAAACGCTTGACCCGAAAGCAAAGAAGCTTAAGGAGAATGAAACATGAAATCCCTTCGTTTTTTGCTGTTTGTTCTGACGTCGCTCTCCGCCGTGGCTTTTGCGCAGTCTGACGCGCAAAAGTCCTCCGTGGCTCCTGTGCCGTCCGAGGCGCAGAAGTCCTTCGCAACCATGAAGACCCTGGCAGGAGAGTGGGAAGGCCCCGTCACCGTCCCGGAGATGCCGGAGATGTCAGGCGGCAAGCTTCACGTCTCGCTGCGTGTGACCTCGAGGGGGCACGCGCTGGTGCACGAGTTGCAGGAAGCAGGAACGCCGTTGGATGCGACAAAGTACGACCATCCGGTCACGATGCTTTACGTGGACGGAGACCAGTTCACGCTGATTCACTATTGCGATGCAGGGAACCGGCCGCGCATGACCGGCAAGATGTCGCCCGACGGCAAGACGGTCGAGTTCGAGCTCAAGGACATCAGCGGGGACCCGGAGGACCACATGCACCATTCGATGTTCACCATCATCGACGCCAACCATCACACCGAAGATTGGACGTTCATGATGAAGGACAAGCCGATCCACGCGCACTTCGACCTGCAGCGGAAGAATTGACGGGAGCGCATCCCTGGTAAGGGCTATCCGGAACCCATGATGGACCGCGAGTGGAACGACAATCAGCCGATTTACCGCCAACTTCGAGACCGCGTGGTCGCGATGATCCTAGACGGCGTGCTCAAGGAAGGCGATCCGCTGCCCTCCGTGCGCAATGTAGCGGCCGAATATCGCGTCAATCCGCTCACGGTCCTGAAGGGCTATCAACAACTGGTGGACGAGGGGTTGGTCGAGACCAGACGAGGCCGCGGCATGTTCATCAATGCTGGCGCACGCAGTCTGTTGCTGCAGGGCGAACGGCAGAAGTTTCTGGGCGAGGAGTGGCCCAGGGTCTACGCAACCATTCAGCGGCTCGGCCTGAGGGCGGAAGAACTGCTGAACGGCGGCAAGCGAGGGTCGTCCTCGGATTCCGCAGAGTCGAAAGCCGCCGAGTCGAATCCCCCCGAGGAGGAGCGCTGAAGCCATGGCATGCATAGAAGCACGCGGTCTCCGTAAGACGTTCGGCACAACCATCGCGCTGGACGGCGTGAGTCTGCGCGTGGAAGAGGGCCGTATCCTGGGACTCATCGGCCCCAACGGCGCCGGCAAAACCACCGCGCTCAACGCGATTCTCGGCCTCACCCCATATCAGGGAGAACTGAGAGTGCTCGGACGCGACCCCTCGACCGAGCGCGAGCGGCTTATGCGCGATGTCTGCTTCATCGCCGATGTCGCCGTGCTGCCGCGCTGGATGAGGGTTTCGCAGGCACTCGACTACATGGCCGGCGTGCATCCGCGATTCGATCGTACGAAGGCGGAAGGTTTTCTTGCCAAGACCGACATCCGGCGCGCCAGCAAGGTCAGGGAATTGTCCAAGGGCATGGTGACCCAGCTGCACCTCGCTCTGGTCATGGCCATTGACGCGAAATTGCTGGTGCTGGACGAGCCGACGCTCGGCCTCGACATCCTCTATCGCAAGCAGTTCTACGACTCCCTGCTGAACGACTACTTCGATCGCAGCCGCACCATCGTGGTAACCACCCATCAGGTGGAAGACGTCCAGCACGTCCTCACCGATCTCATGTTCATCCACCGCGGGCGCATCGTACTCGATTGCAGCATGGAGGAATTCGAGTCGCGCTATTTGGAAGTGATCGTAAATCCCGAGAGTGTCGCCACAGGACGGGCGCTCAAGCCGATGCACGAGCGCCAGGTGCTCGGTCGCTGCATCCTGCTGTTCGATCGAGTCGATCGTCAACAACTCACCGCGCTAGGCGATGTACGCACGCCCAGCATCGCCGACTTGTTTGTTGCCGTGATGGGCAACCAAGCCGGCCAGGCACGGGGCAATTAGGAAGGAGCGGCCGATGAATACACAATCCAACGCAATGCCCGAGTCGTTTCAAACGCAGAGTGTCGCACCTGCCGCGCTGTCGGCGACGCGTCCACTGTATTGGTCGGTACGGCGCGAATTGTGGGAGAACCGTTCCATTTATATCGTGCCCCTGGCAGTCGCCACGGCCGCTCTGTTCAGCTTCTCGATTAGCATCATTGCGGGTATCTGGGAAACGTCGCTGAGGCTTGATCCGGCGCGACCTCAGGCGCCGTTCGACATCGCGGCGGGCCTCATGATGGCCACCGGGATCATCGTGAGTGTGTTCTATTCTGTCGACGCGTTGCACGGCGAGCGTCGCGATCGCAGCATCCTGTTCTGGAAGTCGTTGCCAGTATCCGATCTCATTACGGTGCTCGCCAAGGCGAGTATTCCGCTTGTTATTCTGCCACTGCTTACAGTTGCGATCACCGTCGCTATGCAGGGGATCATGCTACTGGTGAGCAGCGCAGTACTGCTAGCCAGCGGACAGAGCGTCGCGATGTTATGGACGAAGTTGTCGTTTGTACAGATGTGGCTGCTGCTGTTGTATCACGTGTTGACCGCCCATGCGCTCTGGCCCGCGCCAATTTATTGCTGGTTGCTGCTGGTGTCCGGCTGGGCGCGCCGTGCGGCGTTTCTATGGGCGGCATTGCCGCTGCTCGCGATCGCCGGCGTCGAGAAGATTACGTTCCACACGTCGCATTTCGCTGCCTTAGTGGGGAGGCGATTCATCGGCGACGTGCCAGCTATTGCCTCCACCGGACCGGATATGTTCCCCACCGATCCCATGACACATATCACTCCGGGGCACTTCCTGGGCAGCCCGGGTCTGTGGGTGGGCCTAGCTGTGGCCACGGCATTCCTCGCCGCAGCGGTGCGGCTACGCCGATATCGCGAACCGATCTGATTCGCGGGCGGTTTGAATTCTAGTCTTCGCGTAAAGGAGCGCCGCACATGGGCGCAGCTGTAATGACGGAACAGATTGCAGAAACGTCGCCGCGTCGCAAGGCCAGGATTACGGGTGTGTTCTATCTCCTCACCATACTGACGGGAATATTCGCCCAGGGTTTCGTGAGCGGCAGGCTTGTGGTAGACGGCGACGCCGCGGCTACCGCGACCAACATACTGGCGTACAAGAGCTTGTTTCAGTTGGGTTTCGCAGTCTACCTCGTCGAAATGGCGTGCCAAATCGCTATGACAGCTCTCTTTTATGACTTGCTTAATCCGGCGGGCAGGAGCCTCTCTTTGCTGGCGGCGTTTTTCGGCCTCACCGGTTGCGTCATCAAGACTGTTAGCCGCGTCTTTTTTATCGCCCCTTTGTTCGTCTTGGGAGGCGCGCACTACTTGAGTGTATTCAGCGCGGAACAGTTGCAGGCGCTGGCGCTCCTCTTTCTTAAGGTGAATGACCATGGCGCCGCGATCGCCTTGGTGTTTTTCGGATTCTATGCACTCCTGACGGGCTACCTCATTATCAGGTCCACCTTCTTGCCTCGGATTCTGGGCGTGGTGTCGGTACTTGGAGGTTTGGGTTGGCTGAGCTTCCTGTATCCGCCGCTTGGATATCGTCTGTTCCCCTACATTGCAGCCCTCGGCCTGCTCGGGGCAGCATCGCTAGTCCTGTGGTTCCTCGTGTTCGGCGTGAACGAACAACGATGGAAGGAGCAGGCCAGCCTGCAGACAACTTACTAATAATCCGGCCAGTCGGGGGTGATGGGACTTACGATTAGTGATTTCGCACCCATCGCGCAGTCCGGTCGGCGACACGATGACCCTTTGGAGGCACGACATGGACTCACTTAAAGCGACAGCGCACCGAGTAGGAGCACTGTACTTCCTGTTTCTGATAGTGGGACTCGTCGACATGTTTGGCTTTTCCCACTTCGTTGTTCCTGGGGATGCCACAGCTACGGCCCGCAACATCATCGCTGCCGAGGCGACCTACCGCATTGGCATTTTGACTGATTTTGTCACTCTTCTGATATTCATCTTCCTGGTTGTGAGCCTGTACAAGCTGCTCAAAGGCGTCGATCAGTGGCATGCCATGCGCATGGTGGTATTGGTCTCAGTCGGCGTCACCATCGGACTTGCCAACCTACTCAACAAACTTGTACCGCTGATACTGCTGAGTGGCGCCAACTACTTGTCGGTCTTCACGAAACCTCAGCTCGACGCTCTGGCGCTGGGCTTTCTCAACTCGAACAACAACGGAAACAATGTCGCCGGGGCATTCTGGGGTCTCTGGCTCTTTCCGTTTGGCATCCTTGTCATCAAGTCGGGCTTCTTTCCCCGGATCCTGGGCATCTTGCTGATGGTTGCCGGCTTCGCCTACCTGACGACCAGCGTCACCTCCATCGTTTTCCCTGCGTACGAGCACCTTGTTTCTCAAGTCGCGATGCCGTTCAACCTCGGAGAGTTCGCGATGATCTTCTGGCTTCTCATCAAGGGAGCAAAAGTGCCGCAACCACAAGTGGGGTCTTCCCATGTCAGATGACTGCCGGCCTATGGTGACGCCGGCCCACCCTTTCCTAGTTTTGGAAAGAGTAAAAATCCGAGAGTCCCATAGCTTGCGCAGCGCAACTCATAAACGCACAGGTTCAGCGTGCCCACCCTACGAAAACCGCTGTTCAGTCTCATGACATCCTTTACAAAACGTCCCGGGACATCCTTTACACTCCGGCGCGAGCGAAGCGAGCGCGGGAGTGTAAGCCAGCATGCCGTGGAAGACCATGGATGTGCAAGAACAACGCGTGCGGTTTGTCGTGGCAGCGAGCCGGCAGGAGAAGCCGTTCACTGCCTTGTGCCA
>JAIQFC010000023.1 GCA_020073465.1 Terriglobia bacterium | reverse complement strand
CGTTCGCGGTCCCGTCGATGATGACGATCTGCCCCGCCTGGACGCGGCGGCTCGCGTGGTGCAAGCCGACGACGGCCGGCACGTCGAGCGAGCGCGCGAGAATCGCGGTGTGATACGTGCGGCTGCCCGCGTCGGTGGCGAAGCCGCGGACCTTCGTCCAGTCGACCTGCGCGGCGATGGACGGCGTCAGCTCGGCCGCGATCAGCACGGACGCTTCCTCGAGGTCGCGCAGCAAATCGCGCGGCGTCTCGACGCCCTGCCGCAGATTCATGCGCAGCCGTCCCACGAGATCCGCGACGTCGCCCTTCCGCTCGCGGAGATACGGATCGGCGACCTCGTCGAACACGACGCTGAATTCCTGGAAGACCCGCTGCACGGCCCATTCCGCGTTCACGCGCTGGCCGCGCACGATGTCGGCCGCGCGCGGCAGGAGCATCGGATCGTCCAGCATGAGCAGCTGCGCGTCGAACAGCAGCGCGAGCTCCGGTCGCTCGGCCACGCGCGTGCGGATCTCGACGAGCTGCTCGCGCGAACGCACGCGGCTGTCCTCGAGCCGCCGCAGTTCCTGAGCGACGCGATGGACCGCGATCTGGTACCGCAGGACGTGCTCCCGCTGGATGAGGACCACGGCGCGGCCTGCGACCACGCCGGGCGAGACGCCGATGCCCTTCAGGCGCATGTCTCCTCGCCGAATCCGGATTCCACGAGCGCGACCAGCGCGCGCACGGCGTCCTGCTCGTCGGCGCCGTCGGCCGAGATGGTGATCGTCGAGCCGCGCGCCGCGGCCAGCAGCAGTATCCCCATGATGCTCTTCCCGTCCATTTCGCGGCCGTCGCGCGCCACCTTGACGCGCGATTCGAACCGCGTCGCCACGTGGACGAACTTCGCGGCCGCGCGCGCGTGCATGCCGAGCTGATTGACGACGGTCACGGCCTGGGCGGTCATGGCCCCGCCTTCTCCCCGCGCAACAGATCCGACGCGACCCAGATCGCCGCGCGCCCGTGCTCGCGCATTTCCTTGGCGACCGCCAGCAGGTTCGACGACCGCCGCAGGCTCGCCAGCTTGATCAGCATCGGCAGGTTCACGCCCGTGATGACTTCGACGCGATCGGTCTCGAGAAACGTCATGCCCAGATTCGACGGCGTGCCGCCGAACATGTCCGTCAGCAGCAGCACGCCCTCTTCGCCGCGCACGCGCTCGATCGCCTTCGCGATGTCCTCGCGCGCGTCGTTGACCTCGTCGTGCCAGCCGATCGAGACCGCGGTGAACTGCGGCAGATCGCCGACGATCATCTCGGCGGCGTTGACCAGCTCCGTCGCCAGTTGTCCGTGCGTGACGACCACGACGCCGATCATCGCGGCCTCCGCGCTGGAAGATTGCCGCCGGGTGCCGTTCGCTCACGCATGCGCGATGTCCCGATGCCGGACGCGGACGCGCGCCAGCCCCGCGTCCGCCAGCGCCCGCCGCAGGCGCTCGGCGATCATCACGGACCGGTGGCGGCCGCCGGTGCACCCGATGGCGATGGTCAGGTAGCTCTTCCCTTCCGCGACGTAATACGGCACCACGAAGCGCACGTAATCGTCGAGCCGGTCCATGAACGCGCGGGTCGACGCGTCCTTCTCCATGAACTGGATCACGGCGCGATCGCGCCCGGTCCGCCGCCGGAGCGTCGGCACGAAGTGCGGGTTCGGCAGGCAGCGCACGTCGAAGACGAGGTCCGCGTCCACCGGCAGGCCGTGCTTGAAGCCGAAGCTGAGGAGCGTGACGACGAGCCGGGCCCGCGTCCGATCGCGCGACAGGCCCATGAAGAAATGCCGCAGCTCGTGCACGGTCATGTCGGACGTGTCGACGATCTCGTCCGCCAGATCCCGAATCGGTCTGAGCCGCGCGCGTTCTTCGCGAATGCCCTCGCGCACGGACCGGTCGGGCGCGAGCGGGTGCGGCCGCCGGGTCTCGCTGAACCGGCGGACGAGCGAGGCGTCGGTCGACTCGAGAAAGATCAGAATCGGATTCAGCCGAGGGATCGCGTGCAGCTTGCGGAAGATCTTCGGGAACGACGACAGGAACTCGCCCTCGCGGACGTCGACGACGATCGCCACGCGCTCGATGTCGCCGCCCGCGCGCAGCGACAGCTTCGCCAGCGTCGGGATGAGCGTCGTCGGCAGGTTGTCGACGCAGAAGTAGCCGAGGTCCTCGAGCGCGCGAATCGCCTGCGACTTCCCGGAGCCGGAAAGCCCCGTCAGGATGATGAACGGCTGCCTGCCTTTGGTGAGCTTGCTCACCGGGCGCCTCCGGGCTCCAGATCGTCCTCGTCGTCATCGGCCGCCGACGAGGCCCTTTGGCCATCATCGAAAACTGCCAGAAACAGGCGAAGTTCACGCCCATGAAGGCGAGGAAGGCGCCGAAGTTCAGCAACTCGCCGGCGTGTTCGTAGGCGCTACCGATGTAGTTGAGCAGGACGGCTCCGGCGAAGGCCAGCCCGCCGATGAGAAGAATGTTGTAGGTCGGGGTGCCGCTTTTCGGCTTCAGGTATCCAAAAAACCTGCGGGGCAACACGCCGTCGCGGCCCATGCCGAAGAGCAGGCGAGCCGCACCGAGGGTTCCGGTCAATCCGCTGCCGAAGGCGGCCACGATCAGGATTGCGCCCATGGCATTGAAGAGGAACAGTCCTCCGACGCGGCGGCAGATGTCCATAAAAGCCGTGGTCACCTCCGGGAAGGAGCGCCAGTCGGGCCAAACGCGGGCTCCGAGATAAGCTTCGAATCCGCTGCACACGCCGGCAAAAATGCAGGTCAGCACCACGGCGAGCAGGACGTTGCGCTTTGGATTCTCGACGTCCTCGGCGAGCGTGGTGACGCCGTCGAAGCCGATGTATGTAAGCGCGGCGAAGGAAGTCGCGGTCAGAATCTTATTGGAGTTGAAAGTTTTCGGGTTATAGAACGGCTCGGTCGAAAGCAGGCCGGCCCATCCCTGGCCGTGCCACAGGTAACGGATCGCCAGCCAGACGAAGAACGCCACCACCACCGACATGACTCCCAGCAACACTTTGTTCGCGCGTGCGGATGACTTCACGCCGGCCAGGTTGAGGATGGTCATGATCGCGACGATGATTGCTGCCCACACAATGTATGGAACCTGCGGGACGTAGCGTTCATGCAGAGCCGTCGAAATCCAAACGGTGTTGATCAGCGGCTGTAGCAGGTAGTCGAGGATCATCGCCCAGCCGGCGAGGAATCCGAGATGCGGGTTGAGTCCCTTACCCACGTACGTATACGCCGATCCGGCGGTCGGATACAGCGCGCCCATGCGTCCGTAGCTGACGGCGGTGATCAACATGGCGAACAGGGCGATCAGAATGATGGTGACGAAGTGGCCGTCGGAGAGCTTTTGCGCCACGCCATAGAGCGGCACAGGCGCGATGGGCTGGATGAGGACGATGCCGTAGAAGATCAGATCCCAAAGCGTGAGAGTGCGGCGCAGACGGGGCGCCGAGGATGAAGCTGCGGTGGATGTGGTTTCCATGAGTCCGGCTATTGGATTATGGGAGGGGCAAAAATGTCAATATTAAAACGATTCCCTAGGAGTTTGTGCTCAAGAGGATGTCATCCCGACGAGAGCGCCAGCTCTCGGAGGGACCTGACGAAGCGCGGATGGTGGCAACGCGGCCGCGAAGTACGGCAATGCTGCACGCGTTTTGGGCAGTCTCATTCACCGCATTAACTCTGTCGATGGACGTAGAGTCCCTCAACCCGGCTTCGCCGGATTTCGGGATGACATCCATTTTCGATACTGGCCCTCGCTTTTGGGTTATTTGGGACCGTAGTCGAACCAGTATCCGCGCTGCTCGTTGCCGGACATGTGGCGGGTGTTGTACTCGAGGAGATAGTTCACGTGCGCGTTGTCGAGCGGGAACGACTTCTTCGGAGTATAGGGATACTCGCCCATGCTCAGGAACGGGAGCGGGGCGACGTAGTTCCCTTCCGCGGCGTAGAAATCCATGTCTTTCTCGTAGCCGTTGGCGGCGAAGAAATAGTCGCGGACCCAGCCTTGAGGAAGCTTGGGCAGGTTCGAGGGATCGAAGTCGAGGCGGACTTCGTCGCCAGAGCCGAATACGGCGAGCTTGTCGTCGGTGGCGGTCAGCAGTGGCGTGACTTCGCCATAGCGAGTGTACGTTCCGGCGGGGCGCGTGTAAGGGCCGGTGGCGCTGACTTTTTCGTAGACGTACTGGACGTTGCCGGGGGGCGTGCCTTCGATCTTAAGCGGGTATCCGTGGAAGCGGAGATCGGCGTGGGCGAGGGGGACGGCGGTTACGCGGGTCGGGATCGTGGTGGTGTGCGATGCATCCGCTCGATCACTCTTAGTCGAAAGGGCTCCCTCACTTTGTTCGGGATTTCGGCTGCGGGCTCCCGCTTCGCTCATGCCCGCAATACGCCTCAACTTCGCTCCGCCTGAAGAACGGCTGCGCTCAGCATGACGCCCTCCCGATGCTGGCTCGGCATCAGCGTGGGCTTGGGGGGTGCGGGCGATCAGGATGTTGTCCCAATAAACCTGCAGGTTTGTGGTGATGCGAATCTTCTGGATGCCAGCGGGTAGCTTGCCGGTGAGGTCGGCGGTCATGGTGCGGGGGCCGCCCGCGGGGAATCCCATGTCGTCGATGACGCGCTTCCACCTTCCGTTTCTGTCGAGTGTTTCGACGTACGGCGAGATCGCCTGGATGCCGGCTTGTGAGGCGGCGTACATGCTGTTGGCGGAGAAGTATTCGACTTCGCCGTGGAGGAGCAGCCAGAGCGGGCCACCGTGGTAGGGCTCGCCGAGATCGAGCGTGAGGCTGTGCGGCTTCGCAAAGCCTTGAAATTGCGTCAAAGCGAAGTCGCCGAAGTAGTGATGCGCCTGCAGATCGGGCAAGACGTTATGGCCGTGCTCGTCCCAGGCTGCGGCAGGCGGGCGCGCGTCGCGGCTTACTACGACTTTGAATTCGGGATACGGCGGGTTCGAGGCGAAATACTCGTTGGGATATACGTCGACTCCGGCGGGATGATCGACGGCGAGTAGGCGCACCTGATCGAGGTAGACGGCTTCTTCGAGCGGCTCCATGAAGCGGAAGCTGAGGGTGGAGCGATGGCCGTGATCGGGAGAGTCAAAATCCCCACCCTGCCGCACAGAACGCGGCAAGGGTGGGGCACCCGCTGTTTCGTCAGTTCTCTCCCGGATCATGTTGCGATCGATTTTGATGTATTCGACGGGGCGCGGGATGTCGCGCTGGTGGGGGCCGATCCAGTGTCCGACGACGCCGGCGCCCAGCATGTCGGCGACGAACTCGTAGCGCTCGCCATTCCAAACGAAAAGCGTGGGGCAAGAACTGCCGCGGCGGTCGAGTTCGAGGTAGTCCTGCTGCTTGTCGCCGGCGACCTGGATTTCGTCCTGCAGGACGCCGGTGGGCCAGAGCATGCGCACGATATCGGCTTCTTTGGAGGCTCCGAGGCCGACGGTGAGATACGGCGAGTTCTGGCCGAGATAGCCGTTGGAGCCGTAGATTTCGAACTTCTGGCGGTTGCCGCCAGAGAAGACTTCGACCTTGGTGCCGATGGCGGACTTGTTGTCGTTCAGTCCTTTGAGCGCGAGGCGCAGCCAGTGGTTCTGATTGCCGCCTTCGTTGCGCAGCAGCACGGCGGGACCGTGATTCTGCGTGATGAGCAGGTCGGTCGAACCGTCGCCGTCGTAGTCGCCGGTGATGATGGCGCGGGGATCTTTGAGCTGAATCTTGTCGAGGCCGACGTCGGTGGTGACGTCTTTAAAGCCGTCGGGGCCGAGATTGCGGAAGAGGCGGACTTCGCCTTTGCCGTCTTTGGTCTCGCCGACGGCGACGAGGTCAACCCAGCCGTCGTTGTCGTAGTCGAAGGCGGCGACACCGTAAGCGCGGACCCAGTTGGTGTCGGGCAGCGGAACGCGGTCGAAGGTCTTGGCGTGGTTGTTGCGCCAAAAGGTAAGACCGGGCGCCCCCATGTGAGTAAATGCAGAATCCATCCAGCCGTCGTGATCGAAGTCCAGTATGGCAATTCCGATGCTCTGCGGTGGCACAGGTTGGGACCAAAGACGGCGAGTGAGGAATTTACCCTCCCGTGGGTTTTCATAGATCAGAGTTGATCGTTCTGGATCACTGTCCATAGCAACAATGTCCACAGCACGATCGTTGTTGTAGTCCGTACCGATAGCACCGATGGTTGGCCAATCCCCTGCCAGTCCTGTGGAGTCGGTAACATCAGTAAATGTGCCGTCTCCATTGTTGCGCCACATGGCATTTGCACCGGTCGGCTTCCAGCTATACCCCTGCAAGTTGGGGTCGCGGTCCGCTGAAATATAGAGGTCCAAGTCACCATCATGGTCATAGTCCACGAACGTTGCGCTGATGTTGAATCCCTTGGCCGTGATTCCCGCCTTCTCCATCACTTCCTTGAACGTCCCATCTTTTTCGTTGTGGAGCAGCATGATCCGGCTGGCGAGCGTTAGCACAAGGTCGGATGCACCGTCGTTGTCATAGTCGCCGACGGTGCATCCGCTGGCGTGCCAGGTGGAATCGAGGCCAGCTTTCTTGGTGACGTCTTCGAACTTTCCTCCCCAGTTGTGGAGCAGCGCAACGCCGCTTTCTGGCCCATTGTCGGCTAGAAGCAGGTCAATTCGTCCGTCACCGTCGTAGTCGACGAAACAAGCACCCGGACCAATGAAGACCCTGTGGTCGTCCTTCGTCTGAGGTGAGGGATGCGACACAATTCCCACTGCCTTCGTCACATCCACGAACCGCACCTTGATCGGCGCAGGGGCCTTCAGCACCGCGCTGGGCGACTCCACCGCGAGCGAGTACTGGCCCTGCTCGCCGTAGGCCAGGCTCATGGGGGCGCCGATTTTGTTTTGCGTAATGTACTGGAATTTTTTCAGGTGCTCGCGGGCGTGGTCGACGTCGGTGGACTGCTGGTAGGCGCGCGAGAGTCCGAACTCGGCGGAGGCGTGCAGCGGGTTGAGTTGCAGGGCGTGCTGGAAGGCTTCGATGGCCGGGGGAAACTGCTTGGCTTGCACGTAGGCGGTGCCGAGGAAGTACCAGGTGTCGGCATCGTTAGGATCGATCTCGGTGACGCGCTTGAAGGCGTCAATGGCGGCTGCGGCGTCGCCGGTGTTCTTGGCGAGCAGGCCGAGGTTATACCAGGCGTTGGGATTCTTGGGATCCTGCTTGAGGGCGGATTCGAGGGCGGCTTTGGCTTCGTCGACTTTTTGCAGGTTGAGGAAGGCGATGCCTGCGTTCAGCTTCGCGATGGCGAGATTGGGATCGAGCGTGGCGGCTTCCTGAAAATGCTTGAGGCCCTTCTCGAAAAGCTGCTGGTTCATGTAGGCGGCGCCGAGATTGTTCATGCGCGCGGCTTCGACGGGATTCGGTTTCGACTCAGGGGCGAGGAGGCCGAAGGCGGCCAGGACCATGCCGATGAGCGCAGCGGAGATTCGGGGATTCATTGTGTTAAAGATTTAACCACAGAGGGCACAGAGGAACACAGAGAAACCCGAATGCCTGTCATCCTGAGCGGAGTATGGCCGCGCACAGCGCGACCATGCGGAGTCGAAGGATCCCTACCTGGCTGCCCGTTGCACGATTGTGGGAAGGCGCTCTCACCGGAACGTCGCGCCAGAGGCAAGAGAGTTCCTTGCGACGCCGGAGGTTGCGTCGAGTTGCGCGGGGTCCTTCGATTGCGCGAATGGGTTCGCTAATTGCGAACCCGTTCGCTCCGCTCAGGATGACACTCTTTAATCTTTCGGGCACTTTTATTTGTGCTGTGCCTCTACATGCGGTTTGCCGTATGGGCGGTTCGCGATCACGCCCTTCCCTTCCTCGACCGTGACGGTCTGTCCAGCGTTGATGTTTGAAAGCTTGTCGAGTTGGCCGCTGGGCCATTGGATTTCTATGGTGTCGGCTTTGGTTTGTGTGCGTAAGCCAAACGTCAGGACCAGTTCGCTCTGGGCGAGATAGCTGGAGCCGGAGCGGAGCATCTTCCATTGCTTGTCGTTGCCTGCGCTTACGCGGACGACTGCGCCGATGCCGTCGCGGTTCGATTTCGCACCTACCAGCTTGATGCGCAGGCTGTGATTCGTTCCGCCTTCACTGTGGAAGAGATACGCGGGGCCTGCGTTGGTGGTCAGCAGAATGTCGGGGTAACCGTCGTTGTCGATGTCGCCATAGGCCGCGGCCCGCGCGACTTTCGGGGCGGCAAAGGCGGGTCCCATCTGCGCGGTCACTTCGGTGAACTTTCCACCGCCAAGGTTGCGGAACAGGTGGGGAGGCTCGGCGTAGGTCACGCGTTTTTGCACGCGCTCGATCTCGTTTTCGATGTGGCCGTCGGCGACGAAGATGTCCTGCCAGCCGTCGTTGTCGTAGTCAAAGAAGAAGCAGCCGAAGCCGAGGGTGACCAGGGTGGCGCGTCCGAGTTCGGATTGCGGGGCTTCGTCGACGAACAGGCCATTGCCTTCGTTGTGGTAGAGCGAGACCATCTGGTTGGCGAAGTTGCTGATGAGGACGCTGGGGCGGCCGCTGCGGTCGTAGTCGGCGGCGTCGACGCCCATGCCGGCACGGGCTACGCCGTCTTCACTGAAGGCGATTCCGGCGGAGACGCCGCGCTCCTCGAAGGTCCCGTCTTTCTTGTTGAGGTAGAGCTTGTTGGGCTGGGTGTCGTTGGCGATTAGAAGGTCGGGCCAGCCGTCGGCGTTGTAATCGAGGACGGTGATGCCGAGGCTCTTCGAAGTGGGATCGCCGAGGCCGACTCGTTTCGTGGCGTCTTCGAATTTTCCGCCGCCGAGATTGTGCCAGAGGCGGACCGCGGTGCCTTTGTACGACTCTGGCGTGCAATACGATTTGTGAGCACCGTCGAGGGTGCAGTAGAGGTCGGTCTGCTCGGTCCACTGCACGTAGTTCGCGATCACGAGATCGAGTTTGCCGTCGCGGTCGTAATCGACCCATGCGGAACTGATTGAGAACTCGCTCGGCCCCCACATTCCTGCGGACTTGGTGACGTCGGTGAAGGTGCCGTTGCCGTTGTTGTGGAAAAGATGGCTCTGGCCGAGGGCGGTGATGAAGAGGTCGTCGAATCCGTCGTTGTCGTAGTCGCCGACGGCGACGCCGAGCCCGAACATGGGGACGGCAAGTCCGGCTTTGCGGGTGACGTCGGTAAAGGTTCCGTTGCGGTTGTTGTGATAGAGCTTCAGCGTGGTGGCGCCTGCGTGGGAATGGCCGGGCCAGTCTTCGCCGTTCACCAGGAGGATGTCGGGATATCCGTCGTTGTCGTAGTCGATGAAGGCGCAACCGGGGCCCATGGTTTCAGGGAGCCACTTCTTGCCGAAGGCGCCGTTGTTGTGGGTGAAGTGGATGCCGGCTTGGGCGGTGATGTCGCGGAAGTGGAGTTGCTCCTGGGCCGAACTTGCTGGCGCCAGGCAGAAAATCATGAACCACAGAGACACAGAGACACAGAGGAAACCAAGACGGGCGCAAGGTCTGCTCTTGAGGCGCGTGGTGATACGCGCGAGATCCTTCGCTCCGCCTGTAGAACGGCTGCTCTCAGGATGACGCCTTAAATTCCGTGGGTATCCCGGCAGTGCGGCGACCTCCTGCTGGCTTGCCTGCATCAGCGGGAGGCTCCGGCAGGCGCGGTGGTGGAAGGGAGCCGGGCTTTGCCCGGCCGGACAGCCGAGGGCCTGCCCTGAGCTTGTCGAAGGGCGGCTGTCCCCACAAGGTTCGTGGTGGCCGCAGTCAACGGCACTGTAACATGCTCGTGGACTGACTGGCGCTCGTTGTTGTCCTCGGGATGCAACTGGCGGTAAGGACCCGTAATCGCTTGCGAGGATTCGTCGGCTTTGAAGCGCATGTAGCGGGCCTGGTGCTCTTTGGCGAGCTTTTCATTGCCGAGGCCGTTGTAGCAGAGCATGAGGTTGTAGTGCGCCTGCAGGTCTTCGGGATCAATCGCCAAAACCGAGTTCAGAACTTTCACGGCGTCGTCGTACTTCCGTTCGAGGAAGAGCACGCGCCCCAGATCATTGATGGTGACACGGTCTTGCGGGTACTGTGCCAGGACTTCTTGCAGGCGCTCGGCGGCTCCAGCATAGTTTCCGTCGGAGCGCAGCACGCGGGCATAGAAGTAGTTGGCGCGGGCGAGGTCAGGCATCAGGGCCAGCGCTTTCTCGAGCACGGTGCGGGCGCGTTCCATGTCGCCTTCCTGCACGGCGCAGCGGCCGATGTTGACCCAGCCGTCAGGATTATTGGGATCAGCTTCGGTAACTTTTTGGAAAGCGGCTGCAGCGCCTTTCAAGTCGCCCTGCAAGAACAGGCCGATTCCGTAGTCGTTCCAGCGCTGCCATTCTTCCTTGAGGGCGATCGTCTTCGGCTGCGGAGCGGGAGCACTGTGCGCGATGACCGGGAGCGTGACTTCGTTTTCGGCAACGGTGACGATTGGCAAATCGGGAATCTTCTCCTGCTTGGCGGAAACGCCGCTGAGCGACGCAGTGAAGAGGGTCGGGCGGTCATCGTAATCAGGAGTGACCGCATTCGGCTTGGACGGGTCGGGCTGCCCAGCGAAGGCTTCCTGCGTTCCATACCACGAAAACTTCCGGTAACAGAGGCGAGCGTGCAGCGTGATCTTGCTTCCGGCGTTCTCCGGAACGAACATGCGGTAGTGGACCGTGTCGGCGGCGCCTGGCGGAATCAGCCGCACATAGACGACCGCGCGCGTGGCCCAGGCATTGCGCTTGTTGATGGGATTGCCGTGAGCGTCGACCTGGAGCGAACGGTAGAAATGCGCACCTTTTTCCACGGGACCATGGCCGTTGTCTTCGACCATGCCGCTCCAGAAGATGGTCTGACCCTTGTCGTCAGTGCCCTTGAGTTCGAGCCAGGTGTCGTAGGCGTCGACGGTGCCGCCGGGGAAAAAGTGTCCAACTTTTTTTGTGCGGACGACCACGTCCACGCGAACCGTATCGCCGCGACGTAAGGGTGGCTGCACGCGGTTCAATGGCGCGGTGACCGGTGCAACCTCGCCGCCGGCCTCGGACGTTATTTTGCTTTCCGCTTCTTCCCCCACCGCAAAAGTCGTGGAGAGCTCCGACTGGCTCGATGCACCGGGCTTCAGCGGCGCTTGTGCGGGAGACAGCGCAAAAATATCGACGGTGAGCGCACCGCTCTTTAAGAAATCTTCGGTGAGCTTGAGCTGTGGAGCATCTTCATTCGCCGTGGGCAGCGCGGTGTTGGCTCCGGGAAAACGGTGTGAGTGGACGAAGCCGTTGATATTGCCCATGTCTTTCGACGCTTCCTGAGGCATGTGGCAATCGGCACACTGCTGCGGCTTGGGAGGATAGTAGAACGAGCGCGCACCCTGCCCGGAAACTCCGCTGGCCTGCCAGTTGTCGTATTCGTTGAAGCCGCGGAACCAACGGTAGTTGTTCACCGGCACGTCGAGGTGCACCTTGTGGCAGGAGGAGCAGAACTCCGGCGTCTGCTCGCGCATGAAGGGTTTCAGGAATACGCGACGGTGCGGCTCGGGATTCAGCTTGATCAGAAAATCATGCAACTCGCGCACCACCGGATTCTTCGTGGCTGCGAGTTCGTGCAGTTTGGGATACTCGAGATAGAAGTCGCCCTGGCCCATCGTGCTTTTCACGTCGGCGATGGAGTGGCACATCATGCAGCCCAGTCCGGCCTGCGATTCGGGACGGTGCACGATCTGCTTGATGGGCGTGTCCATCAGGCCGCTGTAGAGGACGGCGGGGTCGTGGCAGCCGCCGCACCACTTCGAAGGCTTGGTGCCAATCGTGTCCTGCATGTACTCGATGGACTTGCGGTACCACTGGTTGTTGAAGGATGAGAAGTGGTGCGCAGAACTGAACCACTGGTTGTAGATGTCCTCGTGGCAACGCTTGCAGGAGTCAGACTCCATGAAGAACTTGCTGGGAATCTTCTGCTTGCCATAGACCTGCGCGGAACTGGGGAAGAACGCGCCTTCGGGGCCATCGCCTTCGGCGTTCATGGTCTCGGGCGGCATGGTGGGGTTCTGAATGCGGCCACGCGCCTGCCAGCTCTCGCGGACGTAGCGGGCCCCGTAGCCGATTGCGGCCAGCAAAACCAGGCAAACTGCGGTGCGGAGGGCGGATGCGGCAAGGCTGCTAGCGCGGCTTCCCATGCGGGCGGCAATCAGAAATCCGACACCGGCTAAGGACATCACGATGTGGTGGTAAAGCTTGTTCCACTCTGTGCGCGATGTGCCGGTCTTGATCAGAATCAGACCGAGAATGGCTCCGGCAGCGATGAGCAGCCAGCCGATGCGGGTGGACCAGGTTCCGGCTCGCAGGATTCGAAGCAAAGTTGGGATCAGCAGGATTGCGGCGAGCACTCCTCCCACCGCATGCAGCAGGACTACAACGGCATAGAAGACATTCGGCTGAGGGAAAGTGTAGAGATAGGCCGCAGAAATGACGAGGAACCCGATAAGCCAGGAAAGCGCTCGGCCAGAAACAGCCTGGGATGATGAGTTCTCTCGCATCAGGAACGGAAGAAGAGTTTTACGGTGTCGAAAATCAGCCCCACAGTGGCTGAAATCGCGTGATCACCAAGTTACTCAGCAGAAGTCGGAGGCGGAATAGTACAAAAATACTATGCATGCTCATGAATGCCCACGATTGATGGTCTGTTGCGGGTCTCAGGGCTAAGGAGTGTGCAGAGAACTCGTGCCGTCCCTAACGGGACCGGGACTTGCTCTTTGTTCACACCGCACCCAGGGCTTACGCCCTGGGCTAATGAATGCCGCCCATGCGGGCTGGGCTTTGCCGATCCTTCACCCGGAATTCAGTTCTCACGTACACTCTGAGCCCCTGGTCATTGGGGGCCCTTTGCGGCACGGCTGGAAGCCGTGCCCTTTCAAATCCAATTGTGAAACACGTCCCAGTCACTGCGGCGCAGAAAACTGGTCTTAGGCAATCGGCGGACGTCGCCAAGCGCCACATTCTTTCTCGAGCAATTCCGCAACGGCTAATACCTGCTCTTCTTCCCACGGACGGCCGACGATCTGCACGCCGATGGGCAAGCCCTCGGGCGACTGGCCAACGGGAACGACGGCGCCGGGATTGCCGAGCAGGTTGAACCATTCGGTGTAGCTCCAGGCGTCGAGGTAGTCGACGGTCTTGCCATCGATGGTCCAACTGCGCTCGCCGTGACGGAATGCGGGGATCGCGGCGGCGGGGCACAGCAAGATGGGATACTTCTGCATCTGGGCGAAGAATTGTGCGCGGGCGGCATCGCGGCGGATCCATGCATCGAGCAATGCCTCGCCGGTGTGGGGCTTTTCGGCGGAGGCCCACTCGAGGAACTGGCTGAGGATCGGGCTGAGGTCGTGTTCGCGGCCGCGGATCATGGGCCGAATCAGCATTCCGCCCGCGACCACAAAGAACTTGTGCCAGAGGAGGCGGGCTTCTTCGAGCCCTTGGGGACGGAACGGCTCGATCGGGAAACCGGCACGGCGCAAGGCTTCGGCGGCGGTGCGGACGGCAGTGCGAGTTTCCGGAGTCACGGGTGTACGGCCGTCGTCTTCGAAATAGCCGATTCGCAATTTCTTGACTTCATCGTTCGCCGGCCAGCGCAGGGGAACAGGTGCGGCGCAGGTATCGCCGTCGTCGGGGCCTTGCATGGCTTCGAACAACACCCTCAGATCCGCGACCGTGCGAGCCATCGGGCCCACCACACCGAGCAATGCGAACGGCCCGGCTGATGTGGGATAGTGTCCGGTCGTCGGGATGCGTCCGGGAGTGGGTTTCAGTCCACAAATACCGCTGAAATGTGCGGGCACGCGAATCGAACCGCCGCCGTCGCTGCCGACGCCGCCGGCGGACATCCCTGCGGCAATCGCGGCTGCCTCGCCACCACTCGAACCGCCGGGCGTGCGCTCCAGGTCCCAGGGACTCTTGGTTCGGCCGTAGAGCAGGTTGTCGGTTTCCCAGGCCATCAGCAGTTCGGGAGTGTTGGTGACGCCCAGCACGATCGCGCCGGCGTTTTTGAGACGCGAGACCAAGGGCGCGTCCTGCTTGGCGACGAAGCCGCGGCGCAGCCGGGTTCCGGCTTCGCAGCGCAAACCGGCGACTTCGATCGAACTCTTGATGCTGATGGGGACGCCGTGCAGCGGGCCCAGGGGGTTGCCGGACATGACTGCGGCTTCAGCCTCGCGAGCGCTTTGCCGCGCCCGTTCCGCGCCGAGGTGCACAAACGCGTTCAACTTGGGGTTCAGCTTTTCGATTTTTGCGAGATGCGCGTCGACCAGTTCAACGGCGGAGATCTGCTTCTCGCGGATTTGTTCCGCCATAACAAGGGCGGGGAGGAAAGTAGGATCAGTCATGGGCATTGGGGTCGGGTGTTCAGCAAGCCGCCTCGTTCTCAGGAATCTTTTCTTTCGCCCCTTCGGGGCTTATTGACTTTTCGCTCTGCGACCCACGGCTTGCGCCCCTTCGGCAGGCTCAGGGCAGGCTGTGGGCCGCATTCTTCCGCCACTTCGTGTCTGGTACGTGTCGCACCCGAATATCTCATCGCGCGGTCGAGCAGTTGCTTCTCTTCCTTGGTTAGAGTACGGAACGCACCTTTCTGCAGTTTGCCCAGTTGCAGCGGGCCGATGGTGACTCTTACCAGCCGAAGTACTTCCACACCGCGGGCAGCCAGCATGCGGCGGATCTGGCGGTTCTTGCCTTCATCGAGAACAATTTCGAGCCAGCTGTTTTTCTGGCCGGAACGCAGGATGCGCACTTGCCTGGCGCGCAGCGTGTCACCCTCTTCACTCTTCACTCCGCGCATCAGCGATTGGACCAACTTCTCGTCGGCGACAATCCCGATTTGCACGTGGTAGATTTTTTCCAGGTGAGTCTCGGGCGCGGCAACACGGGCTCCCCATTCCGAATCGTTGGTCAGCAACAACAGGCCTTCGCTGGCTTTGTCGAGGCGGCCGACGGGAGCAACCCAGGGCAAGGCGCTTGCTGACCGGCCACTCCCATCCGCGCTCGCGGATCTTTCGTTCAACAGCGAATACACGGTGTCCCGGCCTTTTTCATCGGAAGCCGTTGTCACGACGCCGCGCGGCTTGTTCAGCATGAGGTAGACCTTTCCTTCTGACTCGATCGGCCGCTCGTCCACCAGGATGCGGTCCTGCTCCAGATGGACTGGGGTCTCCGGGTTACGGCGAACGCTTCCGTTCAGACGCACGCGTCCTGCACGAATCAAGGCAGCGGCCTGGGAGCGGGAGCAGTAGCCCAGCTTGGAGAGGGCTCGAGCCAGGGCGACGCGGCGCGGTCTTTCCTCCGGCTTCACGGGGTTCATGCTAACTGAAGTTCGAGCAACCGCGCTCAATGCAAGTTCAACGGTTTGTCATCCCGAGCGAAGCGAGGGATCCGGGTTGTTGCCTGCCTCACAAAACTTGTAGCGGCGCAAGCAAGAACCTGGATCCCTCGCTTGGCTCGGGATGACAGACGGTGGAGGGTTATTGCCATGCACAATCCAACAACACTTGGTAGGATGTTCCTCGCCGAGTGATGGTAAAGGAGTGCCTATGGCTCATCAGCATCCTCCGCGTTTTCTGAAGATCGTGGACGACGCCAAGTCGCGCGTTCGTGAGACCAATGTGGACGAAGTTAAGAAGCGAGTGGATCGCGGGGACAAGTTTGTGCTCGTCGACGTGCGCGAGGAAAGCGAATACGCCAAGGATCATCTGCCGGGTGCGATTCATCTCGGGAAGGGCGTCATCGAACGCGATATTGAGGCGCGCGTCCCTGCGCTCGACACCGAACTGGTGCTGTACTGCGGCGGCGGGTTCCGCTCAGCTCTGGCGGCCGACAACCTCCAGAAGATGGGCTATAAGAACGTGATTTCGATGGATGGCGGGATTCGCGACTGGCGGGAGAAGGGGTATCCGTTGACCAAGGGGTGAATGCAGTTCTCAGTTCTCAGTTCTCAGTTCTCAGTTCTCAGTTCTCAGTTCTCAGCCACCACCCACTTATGAATCGTCGCATCTTCTTCTGGTCGCTCACGTCGGCACTTGCCGGATTTCTTTTCGGTTTCGACACCGTCGTTATTTCGGGCGCCGAGAAAACCATTCAGTCGCTTTGGGGTCTGAGTCCGGGGCTGCACGGCATTGCCATGGCTTCGGCCCTTTACGGCACCGTCGTTGGTTCCCTGCTCGGTGGATGGCCCGCTGATCGATTCGGACGCAAAGCCACGCTGCTTTGGATCGGCGTTCTCTACTTTGTCGGTGCGGTGGGATCGGGGTTGGCACCAAACGTTGCCATTTTCATCATGGCACGCGTCATCGGTGGGTTGGGCATCGGCATCTCCACCGTGGTTGCCCCGATGTACATTTCGGAGATCGCGCCGCCGAAGCATCGCGGACGACTGGCCGGCATGTTCCAGTTCAACATTGTTTTTGGCATCCTGATCGCGTTCGTCTCGAACGCGCTGCTCGCAGGCATCGGCGAAAACGCCTGGCGCTGGATGCTGGGTGTGGCCGCGTTTCCGTCGTTGCTCTATGCGGTGTTCTGCTTTGGCCTTCCTGAAAGCCCACGTTGGCTGCTCAGCAGGAAGGGCGACCGCGAGGCTGGTCTGCAAGTCCTGCAGCGGATCGAACCTGACGTTTCGACAGCCGAAGTCGGAACTCAGGCCGACGAGATTATCGCTGCATCCTTGGAGCAGGGAACGTCGGGACATTTCTGGACGAGACGACTTCGCAAACCGATTCTGCTGGCGATCCTGATTGCCTTCTTCAACCAACTTTCCGGCATCAATGCGATTTTGTATTTCGCACCTCGCATCTTTGAACTGACCGGCCTCGCCGCAAAAGCCGCGATGCTGCAGTCCATCGGCATTGGCCTTACCAATCTCATTTTCACTTTTGTCGGCCTCTGGCTGATTGACCGGCTGGGCCGGCGCACTCTTCTTTATATTGGGTCGTTCGGCTACATCACTTCGCTCGGCATGGTGGCCTGGGCCTTCTTTACGGGTCATTTTTCGATCGTGCCGGTATGCATCTTCGCCTTCATCGCTGCCCATGCGATCGGGCAGGGAGCAGTGATTTGGGTATTCATCTCGGAAATTTTCCCCAATCGTCATCGCGCGGAAGGTCAGACCTTGGGCAGCTTCACGCACTGGATTTTCGCCGCCACGCTCACAACGTTCTTTCCGAGGATGGTCGCCTCCTTCCCACCCGGCTACGTTTTCTCGTTTTTTGCCGGGATGATGGTTCTTCAACTGGTTTGGGTGAAGACACTGGTTCCGGAGACGAAAGGTGTGCCGCTGGAGCAAATCCAGAGACAACTGGGCATCGAATAGGGCTGCTCCCTGAATATGCAGCCAGGCAATTCACGCTGAGTGCCAAGGCCTGTTGGCGTCAGTTGGCAACGGCTAACGCGGGGATGTTCTGTTACGAGATTGATGACGTTGCAGTCGCGGCGATGCACACCCACTTTCCATTCTTGAGCGCCCAGGTATTGATGAAACGAGCGCGCTGCAGGTAGGGTCGACCGCCTTTCACTCCCCTTACCTGGTAAATGCCAAACACAACCGCAGCATCTCCCAGCACGTGTACGGTCATTGATGCCGGGCCGGTCTCAAGTACGTTGGTGCTTGCCAAGCGTAGGTTTACCAGGTAATCGGCCTTGGTC
This sequence comes from Terriglobia bacterium, assembly GCA_020073465.1. Taxonomy (GTDB): domain Bacteria; phylum Acidobacteriota; class Terriglobia; order Terriglobales; family Acidobacteriaceae; genus Sulfotelmatobacter. The sequence goes on along the minus strand of JAIQFC010000023.1, from coordinate 72,490 downwards.
AACTGCACGCCGTCGGGATCAACCCATATCAGAGCATTGTCGAACATTGCATCCAGAGTAAGGTTATCTTTGCGTCGTTGTGCGTCGAATCTGGCGTACTCCAACTCGCGAATTTTCGCTGCAACGCCAGAGTCAGAACCGGTCTCTTGCCCCGGGATCATCGCCGCTGTCGCGCAGACGATGGTTAATACCATCGCGATCGTTTTCATAAATTCCGCAAAACAGGACCCAGGGAAAGACAACCCTTTCGTTCATTCATCTTTGCATGGGTGTGGTCATGCTGGAGACGCACATCCAATGGCCTTCCTCATACAACCAGGTGTCCACGAAACGGCCACGGCGCAGGTATGGCTTCCCCCCTTCAACCCCTTTTAACCGCAAAATACCCGCGACGATTACCGTGTTTCCATGCGAACGCGCCATGGAAGACTCGACCACAATGTCCACTGAGCTGGCCATTCTGGTGTCTTCCAGTACCTCCGCTTTCGTCATCAATCTGCCATCAATGTGCACGTAGACAAGAGACTTGTCGAAGATCGATTCGAGTGCCTTTATGTCGCGGAATTGTGCCGCTTGGCCCCATAGACGCTCCAGCGCTAGCACTCTCGAATCAGTATCGACAGGCGCTTGTGCATGTGCAGACCACGTTCCGACACACATCAGCACTACGAGCCATCTCCATCTCTTCATGACAAAGGCCCATCCCTTTTGGGTTATCGGCATTCGGAGTTTTTTCTTGAGACCGGACGGGCGCATCAGCAGAAGTGGATTGCACCCTGCGATTGTGAAGGTAGCCGATAGCACGCTGCCGGGAATCGAAGAGACTTCAGCGTTGCGGCAGCGGAGGCAGCGCCGCGTTCTGCTGAATTCCTGCACCTTCGGTTATCGTGTAGATGAAATCCGCTGGGACATCATGAAGAATTTCTGTTCCCCCGTTGGGCCAGCGGATGGTGACTTCGTTCATTTTGTCGTTTGAGCCCAGGCCGAAATGCAGGCGCAAATCGTTCTGTGAAATATAGCTCGCACCCCCGCGCACTTCGTCGAACTGCACGAGCGAACCGGCCTTCACAGTGACTCGCGCTCCGATCGCCGCCTTGTTGGTCTTCGTCCCCACCAGCTTGAACAGCACGCGGTGATTCGGGTTGTCGTTGTGGTTGATCAGGAGCGACGGCGGCGCGCCCACGTTGAGGACGACGATGTCCACGTTGCCGTCGTTGTTGATATCGCCGAATGCGGCGCCGCGGCGGGATTGTGGCGGGAGCTTCGCGAGCACCGAGGAGACGTCTTCAAACGTGCCATCGCGATGATTGCGGAACAGGACCAGCGGCTGGCGGTACGGCGTACCACCGGGAATGGTGTCGACCTGAGGATAGACATGTCCGCTGTCGACGAAAATATCGGGCCAGCCGTCGTTGTCCATGTCGAAGAACGATGTGCCCCAACTGACCAGGGGATAGGTTGGCTTCATCACCTTGGCGCGTACGCTGACGTCGGAGAAACTGTCACTCCCCAGGTTGTGATAGAGGGCGGAGCCTTGCTCGACAAAGTTGGTGACGAATATCGACAGGCGGCCTTCGTGCAGGTAGTCGCCCCAGGCGACACCCATCGAGCCTTGCTGCAAGCCGTCGCCGCTCAGGGCGACGCCGGAGAGTAGACCGATGTCTTCGAATGTGCCGTCGTGCTTGTTGTGGTAGAGGAAGTTGGGGCCGGCATCGTTGGCGAGGTAGAGGTCGGGCCAGCCGTCATTGTCGTAGTCGCCCCAGGTCGCGCCCAGGCCGTAGTAGTGATGAGGGTCATCCACTCCGGCCTTCTTCGAAACTTCTTCGAAGGTTCCGTCGCCCTTGTTGTGAAACAGCAAGTCGGATTCGCCCGGCATACCCCAGGGGCCGCACTGCACCAGCACTCCCTTGAAGCGGCAGAATCGCGGGTCATTGCCAAACTCGGGCAGCTTGTCGATTTCGACGTGGACGTAGCGCGAGACGAAGAGATCGACATGGCCGTCACGATCGTAATCGGCCCAGGCTGCACCCGTGCTGAAACCACCAGCGGCAACTCCCGCTTTCTCCGTCACATCTTCGAATTTGCAGTTGCCCAGATTGCGATAGAGCGCGTTGCCGCCGAATCCGGTGACGTAGATGTCCTGCCAGCCGTCGTTGTCGAAGTCGGCCACGGCGATGCCCATGCCCCAGCCTTTGCGGGTCAATCCGGCTTGCCTGGTGATATCGGTGAACTTGATGTCATTTCCATTGCGACCAGTATCCTGGTGATAGAGCGTGATCAGCGGGTCACCGCCTTTGCGATAGCGCTCGACGGTGGAACCGTTGACGGTGATGATGTCGAGTTTGCCGTCGTTGTCGCAGTCGATCAGCCCTACGCCGCCGCTCATGGATTCGACGATGTACTTCTTGTCGGGCGAAGAAATGTGGGGGACGGTGAGTCCTGCTTGCTGGGCAACGTCTTCGAACTGGGGAACGTTCGCGTCGGGGGGCTGGGGCTTTGGAGGTGGGGTCTGGGCTGGCGAGATCGTCGCAGCGAACAGACCAATCCACAGGCAGAGCCGGGTTCGCATCGGTGGAAGAATTCATCGATTATAGCCGAGGCTTCCGACCCGGATTCTGAGGCCCTGCTGGATGATGGAGCGCGACGAGAGAACTCCCGACGAGGCTCGGGATGGTGGAGGTGGGCATGGGGTCCTTCGCTTCGCTCAGGATGACAGCTTACTGCACCAGCGGTGGACTTGCAGCGTATGAAAACCAATTTCGTAAACCGCGCTTATGCAGTGAAGATTCTCTTTGTCGCGGGGTAGACGCGGCGGTAGGCTGCGTAACTGGTGTTCATGACAGCGACGGTATCGGGCTGAGATTTCACAATTTTGGCGATGCGGACAATGGCTCCGCAGGCTTCGTCGACGGACTTCCAGGCTCCGGCGCCAACACCGGCGAGGATGGCAGCTCCGTAGGCGGCACCTTCTTCAGCCTCGACAATCTCGACTTCGTGTCCGTAGACGTCGGCCTGAATCTGGCACCAGAGAGGTGAACGTGCTCCACCGCCTCCCAGGCGAATTCTGTTCACTTTGACCTTCATCTCGTCGAAGAGAGTAAAGGTATCGCGCAGGCTGAAGGCTACGCCTTCGAGAATGGCGCGGATCACGTGGGCGCGAGTGTGGGTGGCGGTCAGGCCGACGAGAGCGCCGCGGGCATCCGGGTCGAGGTGCGGTGTGCGCTCGCCCATGAGATATGGAGTCCAGAGAAGGCCCTGGCATCCGGCAGGAATTTTGGCGGCCTCGTCGCTGAGACGTTCGTAGGGGTCACGTCCGTCATTCGCGCCGGCGCCGAACTGGTCGCGAAACCAGCGCAGGGAAAGGCCGGCGGCCTGAGTCACGCCCATCACGTGCCAGCGTCCGGGGATGGCGTGGCAGAAGGTATGCAGACGGCCTGCTGGTTCGAGGGCTGGACGATCGGTTGCGGCAAAGACCACGCCGGACGTTCCAATCGTGGCGCTGACGGTGCCCGGAGCGACGATGCCCATGCCCACGGCACCCGCGGCCTGGTCTCCGGCTCCGGCAACGACTGGAGTCCCCTTGCGTAGACCGATGGCTGCCGTTCCTTCCGACGCAACGGTGCCGCACACGTCGGGTGATTCAAAAAGCCTGGGAAGAAGCTGCTCGTCGACGGCGGCGGCTTCGAGCATCAGCTTGGACCAGCGGCGATGGGCGACGTCGAGCAGCAAGGTTCCCGAAGCATCCGCCATATCGATGGCGCGCTCGCCCGTCATGCGAAAGCGGACATAATCTTTGGGGAGCATGACGAAGCGCACGCGCTTCCAGTTGTCCGGCTCGTTTTCGCGCACCCACATCAGCTTGGTGAGCGTGAAGTTGGCCAAGGCCGGATTGCAGGTGGCCTGAATCAGTTGTTCGGCGCCGATTCTCTCTGTCAACTGCCGGCATTGAGGATTCGTGCGCACATCGCACCAGATGAGCGCAGGCCTAACTACCTGTCCGCGTTCGTCGAGCATGACGGCGCCGTGCATCTGTCCGGAAAAACCAACGCAGGCGATATCCTCAGGGCGAAGCCCGGCTTTCTGCAGTGCGTTGGGAACGGCTATGCAGCAGGCGCGCCACCAGTCGTCGGGATGCTGCTCGGCCCAGCCGATCTGGGGAGAAGCGAACGGGGTGTGCTCCTCGGTGGCGGAAGCGACGACGGTTCCCTTCTCATTGATGATTAGTGCGCGTGTGCTGCCGGTTCCAACATCGATGCCGAGAACGTGAATGGAAGCCTCCTGGAAGGAGAATGGTAATCCAGACTACACGCATCTTAGAAAAACGTTATTTTACAGTATCCAGAACAATGCCCCAAGTTCATCCACCACAGAGGACACGAAGTCACACGAAAATGTGAATCCTGAGGATTTCCTTCGTGCTCCTTGGTGCTCCTTGGTGGTTGATTGGGTCATTGCCGTATTCGGCAGCGCGAAACCGGTGAGCGGCTTTCCATCCCATGTTAGGCTGCGTACCGGAACCATGAACGATCCGGTACTCATTGAGGTATGTGTCGACTCGGTGGCGTCCGCGATGGCGGCGGAGCGGGGTGGCGCAGGACGAATCGAAGTGTGCAGCGGGCTGATCGAGGGCGGCGTCACACCGGGCAGCGGGCTCATCGAGGCAGTGCGGGCGCGCGTCTCGATCGCGGTGCACGTGATGATCCGGCCGCGCGGCGGGGACTTCTGCTATGACGCGGATGAGTTCAGGATCATGCGGCGTGATATCGAAAATGCAAAGGGGATGGGAGTGGATGGAGTTGTCTTCGGCCTTCTCGATCCGCAAGGAAATGTGGATGTTGCGCGCACGCAGGAACTGGTCGAATGGGCGCGTCCGCTCAAGGTCACATTTCACCGCGCGTTCGACATGACGGCAGACTTGTTTCGTGCATTGGAGGATGTGTGCGCGGCGGGCGCGGATCGCATCTTGACTTCGGGCGGCGAACAGACTTGCTGGCAGGGGGTCAAGACCGTTGCCCGGCTAGTGCTGGCGGCTGGGGACCGGATTGTTGTCATGGCGGGCAGTGGCATCAAGCCCGGCAATGTTCGCCGCATCCTGGAGCAGACTGGCGCGAGGGAGATTCACGTCGGCTTGCGGAGTCGAGTCCCCAGTCCAATGGTGCACCGCAATTCGCGAGTCTCCATGGGGACGATCGAGGGGCGCGAGTACGAGCGATCGGTCGTGCTGGAAGAGAGTGTTCGACAACTGAGTCACGCCGCGCGTGGGGAGTGAGGACAATGACATCTTCGCCTCACATCGAGCTGGCCGGCCGAAGAATTCGGTGGTCTGTGCAGGAAGTTCGCGTGCCTCGACACACGATTCGATGCTTTTGCATAACCAAGTAGTTTGAGCCTATCCTAGGCTCGTTTCCGCACCGCCCGTTTCGGGCATGCATATCCGCAGAAGGAAAGATGTGATCGAACTCACAGACGTCACGCACTAGAGAAGAAATACTGTTGCCATGCCGGTTTCCAGCACGGGCGCGGCATGCATTGAGGTAGAGCGAGTGAAGGAGAACGCGCCTAAGGTTTTGGATGCAAGCCGGCTAGCCAGCCTGATCGAGGCTCTGCGACGCCGAGGATACGAGGTCATCGGACCCACCGTTCGTGACGGCGCGATTGTCTTCGATCACATCGAATCAGCCGAAGAGTTACCTGCCGGCTGGACGGACGAGCAGGCTCCTGGACACTACCGGCTCAAGCGGCGCCAAGACCAGGCGGTCTTTGGCTATGCGGTCGGGCCACAGAGTTGGAAGAAATACCTACACCCGGCGGACGTGCGGCTGTGGTCGGCGGAGCGGCAAAAAGGGACCTTCCGTATTCTGAACAATGAGACTCGGCCCAAGCGTCCGTTGGCGTTTCTCGGAGTCCGGGCCTGTGATCTGGCGGCGATTGCGGTGCAGGACCGGGTACTGACCGGGGATAGATATCGCGATCCTGTCTACTCGAGCTGGCGCGACGGAGCGTTTCTCGTCGCAGTGCAGTGCACCCAGGCAGCGGAAACGTGTTTCTGTGCGTCGATGGGAACGGGGCCGCGGGCGCAACAGGGGTTCGACCTGGCGCTGACCGAACTTGTCGATAACAGCGGCCATCGATTTCTTCTGCAAGCGGGGAGCGACCGTGGCGTAGAATTGCTCGCCGAATTAGAGACCCTTCCGGCTACGGAGGAAACCCTCCGGCAGGAGGAAGCCGCAGTCGAGACGGCTGCCCGCCAGCAGGTACGGAGCATCGATACCACCGGCATCAAAGATCTTCTCTACGAGAACTTCGAGCACCCGCGGTGGGACCACGTTGCCGCGCGCTGCCTGACCTGCGCCAACTGCACCATGGTCTGTCCAACCTGCTTCTGCACTACTGTGGAAGACATTAGCGATGTAACCGGCGATCATGCGGAGCGATGGCGCCGTTGGGATTCGTGCTTCACGATGAGTTTTTCTTATATCCATGGCGGGAGTGTCCGGGCTACTGCCAAGGCCCGCTACCGGCAATGGATGACTCACAAGCTGGCGTCGTGGATTGACCAGTTTGGAAGTTCAGGATGCGTAGGCTGCGGGCGCTGCATCACCTGGTGTCCGGTGGGGATCGACATCACCGAAGAAGCCCGCGCCATACGGGAGACGGGGAGCCATGGAAACACTTGAGCGCTTCATTGCAGAGCATCCGTTTTTCGCAGGGTTGGAATCGTACTACACCGGTCTGCTGGTGGGCTGTGCCTCAAACGTGCGCTTCGAGAAGGGTACCTCCATCTTCAAAGAGGGTGGGGACGCCAACGAGTTCTATCTCATTCGCGCCGGCAAGGTGGCGCTGGAACTTATCGAGCCGCACCGCCGGCCGATCGTTATTTCAACCTTGAGCGAAGGAGAAATCCTCGGGTGGTCCTGGTTGCTTCCGCCGTACCAGTGGAAGTTCAACGCCCATGCACTGGAAGAAACCCGGGCCATCGCTCTCGATGGGAAATGTCTGCGGACGAAATGTGAGCAGAACCACGATCTCGGGTACGAACTGCTGAAGCGTGTCGCTCAGATCATGGAGCGTCGGCTGGAAGCGACAAGCCTTCAATTACTGGACGTTTACGCGGCACGGTGAAGACGATGGCGGCACTTGCCACAATTTTAGAGAAGACCGATCCGATGCTGCCGCAGCCGTACGTGGTGCGGCAGGTCGGCAAAGAAACGCCGGACACCTTTGGCCTGACCCTCGAGCCGGAAGACGGAGCCAGCGGGACTGCGTTCCGGCCGGGGCAGTTCAGCATGCTGTGGGTTTTCGGAGTCGGGGAATTGCCGATCTCCATTAGCGGCGACCCCTCGGATAGCGGCCGGCTGGTGTACACCGTGCGCTCGGTGGGCAAGGCGACGAACGCGCTGGTGAGCCGCGAGGTTGGCGACGGAATTGGTGTGCGTGGCCCTTATGGCACGGGCTGGCCGGTCGAAGAAGCGCGTGGCCGGGACGTGATCATAGTCGCGGGCGGAATTGGACTGGCGCCGCTGCGTCCCGTGATCTATGAGGTCCTGAACAATCGCAAGGACTATGGACGCCTGGTTCTGCTCTACGGCGCGCGCAGCCCGCGCGACGTGCTTTATCGCAAAGAACTGGCCGCATGGGCTCGGCACCGCGAAACCCAGGTGCTGACCACGGTCGACTATGGTGGGCTGAGCTGGAAGGGGCACGTCGGTGTGGTGACCACACTTTTCAAATACGCCCGGCTGCAGCCGGCGCGCTCGGTGGCGATGCTCTGCGGCCCTGAAATCATGATGCGGTTCGTCACCCGGGAGCTGGAGGTACACGGACTCTCCCGGGACAACATTTACGTTTCGATGGAGCGGAACATGAAGTGCGCGGTGGGTTTCTGCGGACACTGCCAGTACGGGCCGCACTTCATCTGCAAAGACGGTCCCGTCTTCCCGTACGAGCGGATCCGGCCGCTGCTGGAGAAGTATGAGCTCTGAAACGAGGTCCAAACCGGCGCGCAAGCCGAAGATTGCGGTCTTCAAGTTCGCCTCCTGCGACGGTTGCCAGTTGAGCCTGCTCGACGCCGAGGATGAATTGCTGGCGGTGGTGGGCGCTGTGGACATCGCCTATTTCCCTGAGGCGTCGCGCGCCATGTTGAAAGGACCCTACGACATCGGACTGGTCGAGGGATCCATCACCACACATCCTGACGCGCAGCGCATCCAGGAAGTGCGGCGGCAGTGTAAGACGCTGATCACGATTGGCGCCTGCGCTACGGCGGGGGGCATCCAGGCTCTGAGGAACTGGAAGGATGTCGACGAGTTCATCCGCGTGGTATATGCGACGCCGCAGTACATCAGCACCCTGAAACTGTCGACGCCCATCGCCGAGCACGTGCCGGTGGATTTTGAGCTGCGCGGGTGCCCGATCAACAAGTACCAGCTGATCGAGCTGATCACGGCGACGCTGGTGGGACGAAAGCCCAACATTCCCTCCTACAGCGTGTGCATCGAGTGCAAGCGCAAGGCGAATGTGTGCATTGCGGTGGCGCGCGGCGTTGCCTGCCTGGGACCCGTGACGCAGGCGGGCTGCGGTGCGCTGTGTCCAGGCTACGACCGTGGTTGCTACGGATGCTTTGGCCCAATGGAGAGTTCCAACACGGCATCCCTCACAAACCAGTTCCACATTCTGGGACAGTCTCCCGAGCAGATTTCGCGCGCCTTCCGCGGATTCAATGCGTGGTCATGGCAGTTCCGCAAAGCCAGCGAGGAGTGTGAACGGCAATGACGGGACGCACGATTCGCGTGGACACGCTGGCCCGGGTGGAGGGCGAAGGCTCGCTGTACATCAAGATGGCAGGCGAGCGCGTGTCCGACGTGAAGCTGAGGATTTACGAGCCTCCGCGATTCTTCGAAGCCTTCCTGCGGGGCCGCCATTTCTCCGAAGCGCCCGATATCACTTCGCGGATCTGCGGGATCTGTCCGATTGCGTACCAGATGAGCGCGATCCACGCCATCGAGCGGGCTCTGGGGATCAGTATCGATCCCGCTGTGCGCCTGTTGCGGCGCCTGTTCTACTGCGGAGAATGGATTGAGAGTCACGCATTGCATGTCTACATGCTTCACGCCCCAGATTTTCTGGGATATCCCGATGTAATCGCCATGGCGGGCGAGCATCGCAGCGTGGTTGAGCAGGCACTGCGGCTGAAGAAAATTGGCAATCGGATCGTGCAGGTGCTGGGCGGGCGGGAGATTCATCCCATTTCGGCGGCGGTCGGCGGTTTCTACAAGACGCCCACGAAGTACCAGTTGCGCGAGCTCGTCGAGGATCTTGAGTGGGCGCTGCAAGCTTCTCTGGAGGCGGTGCAGTGGACGGCGGGCTTGGAGTTTCCGATCTTTGAACAGGACTACGAATTTGTCGCGCTTCGCCATCCGGATGAGTATCCGTTCAACGAAGGACGCCTGGTGTCGAGCCGCGGCCTGGATATCGATGCCGCCGCGTATGAGGATCACTTTCTCGAATTACACGTGAAGCACTCCAACGCACTGCACTCGGTGATCCGGGGCAGGGGCTCATACCTGGTGGGACCGTTGGCGCGCTTCAACCTGAACTTTGACAAGCTGCCGCAAGTGGCGCAGGAAGCGGCCACCAAGGCCAATCTCAACGTGCCGGTGAAGAACCCTTTCCGCAGCATTGTGGTTCGGGCGGTTGAGCTGGTGTTCGCCTGTGCGGAAGCCTTGCGGATTATCCGCGAGTACGTGCCGCCCGCCGCTCCGCGAGTCGAGGCGCCGAACCGTGCCGGGGTGGGACATGCCATCACGGAGGCGCCGCGCGGCATCCTGTATCACCGCTACGCTCTGGATCAGCAGGGACTCATCGTCACGGCCAAGATTGTTCCCCCAACTTCGCAGAATCAGAGGAGAATTGAGGACGATCTGCGGGACTACGCCGCACGGTTGGTGGCATGGCCGCTCGAAGAAGCGACGTGGAAGTGCGAGCAGGCGATACGGAACTATGACCCGTGCATCTCATGCGCGACGCATTTTCTGAAGCTTGAGATCGAGCGATCGGACCCGGGCAACGGCTGAGGCATGCGGATCATTGGCTGCGGAAACCGTGGGCGCGGAGATGATGGCGCCGGGGTGCTGGTGGCGGAGCGGCTCCGCGAACTGGGCGTAGAATCGTCGGGTGGGGAAACCTCGGGCATAACCACAAAGATCTGCATTGGGGAAGCCGCCGAACTCATGGATGCCTGGGGTACAGAGGATGAGGTCATCATCATCGACGCCGTGGTGACGGGGGCGTCCGCGGGCACGGTTCACTGCTGGGAACGTGAACTGCCCCACGTTGAAAGCGGCGCTCCGGCCTCGACTCATGGATTCGGCGTGGGCGAGGCGGTCCGGCTGGCAAGAGTGCTGGGGAAATCTCCAAAGTCCCTGCGAGTGTACGGGATCGAGGGCAGGCGGTTTGATCGTGGGGCCGAGATTTCGCCTGAGGTAAGGCAAGCCGTAGAAGAAGTGGCCCAGCAGATCAGCAGCGAGGTACGCGCTCTACATTGTCGCTGGAGGGCACCATGTGTCTGGCCGTCCCGGGAAAAATCGTAAGCGCCGAGGAATGCAACGGACTCCGCAGCGCTCGGGTGCAGTTTGGTGGCATCACGCGGCAAGTCAGCCTGGATTTCGTCCCGGAAGCCGCGGTCGGTGACTATGTGTTGGTGCACGTAGGCTTCGCGATCAGCGTGGTGAATGCCGAAGAAGCACAGCGTACCTACCAACTGCTGGAAGAAATGGGCGTGCTGGAGGAAGAGCTGCCGCAGGAGGCTGAAGTCGCGGATGAGGGCCGCCGATGAAATACCTCGACGAGTACCGCGATGAGCGCATTGCACACGGCCTGGTCGCAGAGATCACCCGCTGCGTGACTCGCCCCTGGGTGTTGATGGAAATCTGTGGCGGGCAGACCCACACCATCATGCGTTATGGCCTCGACGAACTTCTGCCCCCCGAGATTGAACTGGTGCACGGGCCGGGCTGTCCGGTGTGCGTCACTCCGCTCGAAACCATCGACAAGGCCATTGCGCTGGCCCTGCGCCCGGACGTGACACTCGTCTCGTATGGCGACATGCTGCGGGTTCCCGGGTCGAATTCAGACTTGTTCCGAGCGAAAGCCCAGGGTGGGGATGTCCGAATCGCGTATTCGCCGTTGGAAGCCGTGAAGGTTGCCCGTGCGAACCCTGACCGCAAAGTTGTTTTCCTGGCGATCGGCTTTGAGACGACGGCGCCGCCCAATGCCATGGCGGCCTTCCAGGCGAAGCGCGAAGGGCTGAAGAACTTTTCGATGCTGGTGTCGCATGTGCTGGTTCCACCCGCGATCCGTGCGCTGATGACCTCGCGGCAGAATCGCGTACAAGCTTTTATCGCGCCCGGTCATGTCTGCACGGTGATGGGATTTCAGGAGTACGAAGCGCTGGTTCGCGACTTCGCCGTGCCCATCGTGGTTGGCGGTTTTGAGCCGGCGGATCTGCTGGAAGCCGTCCTGATGCTGGTGAAGCAACTGGAACAAGGAGAGGCGCGCATCGAGAACCAGTACGTGCGCTCGGTCAGCTATGCCGGCAACCTTGCGGCGCAGCAGATCATGAAAGAAGTATTTGAGGTTGCCGATCAGAAGTGGCGGGGCATTGGTCCGATTCCGAATAGCGGGTTGCGGCTGCGTGAGGAGTACAGAGCCCACGATGCCAACAAAGTCTTCGACCTCCAGCTGGTCACCGCCGACGAGCCTGCAGAATGCATCAGCGCGATGGTTCTGCAAGGATTGAAGAAACCGACGGATTGTCCGGCGTTCGCCATGCGCTGTACGCCCGAGAATCCGCTCGGCGCGCCGATGGTCTCCGCCGAGGGTGCATGCGCCGCGTACTACCATTACCGGAGGCATACCGTAGCAAGCTGAGGAACAGGGATGGCAGAGGTGCTGAAAACGATTGCTGAGATGAGTTGCCCCACACCTCTGCCTGCGAAAGACACGATTCTTCTGGGCCACGGCAGCGGAGGAAAGCTCAGCGCCGAGCTGGTTCGGGATGTCTTCCTGCCTGCCTTCAAGAACCCTGCTCTGTCGAAACTCGACGACCAGGCTATCGTCCAAGTGAACGGCTCGCGGATTGCAATCACCACGGACTCCTTCGTAGTGAAGCCGTTGTTCTTCCCCGGTGGCGACATCGGATCTTTGGCGGTGCACGGTACGGTCAACGACCTCGCCATGGGCGGCGCCCAGCCACTGTTCCTCAGCGCGGCCTTCATCCTTGAAGAAGGTCTATCGATGGACGTGCTGCGGCGCGTGGTCGAGTCGCTTCACAAGGCGGCAGATTCTGCTGGCGTGCAGGTGGTCACGGGAGACACCAAGGTCGTCGAGAAAGGCAGCGGCGACGGGCTCTTCATAAACACGACCGGAATCGGCCTGGTGCCCGACGGACTTGAGATGTCGGCAGACCGCGCCCGGCCCGGCGACAAGGTTTTGTTAAGCGGGTCGATCGGCGACCACGGAATTGCCATTCTCGCGCAGCGGGAAGGTCTGGAATTCGAGAGCGCAATCCAGAGCGACAGTGCAGCATTGCACACTCTGGTCGCCGAAATGCTTAAGGTCACTGGTGATATCCGCTGCATGCGGGATCCCACGCGCGGCGGGCTCTCCAGCACATTGAACGAGATTGCGGCGCAGTCGCGAGTGGGAATCGAACTGATCGAGCGCGCGATCCCGATCCGCGACGAGGTAAAAGGGGCATGCGAGCTGCTGGGATTAGACCCGCTGTATGTCGCGAATGAAGGCAAGCTGGTCGCGATTGTGGAACCCAGCGTGGCAGAAACTGTGCTGGCGGCCATGCGGCGGCATCCCCTCGGGAAAGACGCGCAGATCATCGGCACAGTGACGGAGAAGAATCCAGGGCTCGTCGTGATGCGAACACCCCTGGGCACGACCCGAATTGTGGACATGCTGGCGGGAGATCAATTGCCGCGCATTTGCTGACAGAGTCATGCACGAGATGGGAATTGCCAACTCGGTGATCGAAGCCGTCCGCACGGAAGCGGCCCGCTATCCTGGGTCGAGTCCGCGCAAAGTCGGGCTGCGGATCGGCGAGTTGGCTGCTGTCGATCCCGAATCTCTGCGCTTTTGTTTCGAGGCGCTGACCAAGGAGACCGATCTGGAGTCGCTGGAACTGGAGATCGAGATTCGTCCGCGGCGGCATCGCTGCCGGGACTGCCACACGGACTTCAACGTGAAAGATTATGACTTTACCTGTCCGCAATGCGGAAAGCTGAACAGTGAATGCATCAGCGGAGACGAGCTGGAGATGGCATATCTGGAGGTGGAGGAACATGAACCGAGTCCCGCTTGAGAAGAAGGTTCTGAGCGAGAATGACCGGATCGCCGGCGAGCTTCGGGAACGGTTTCGAGAGCACGGCACGCTCTGCCTCAACCTGATCAGCTCTCCCGGTTCCGGCAAGACCAGTCTGCTGGAAAGAACTCTGGAGAGCCTGCCGGGAAATGACCGCGTCGCGGTGCTGACCGGCGATATTCAAACGGAGAATGACGCCGCACGGCTGCGGCGCTTCGGGTTTCCCACCAAGCAGATTACGACCGGGGGCACTTGCCATCTCGACGCGCGCATGATCGATCGGCATCTCGCCGACTGGAAACTGGAAGAGATCGATCTTCTGTTCATCGAGAACGTCGGAAACCTGGTCTGTCCCTCGAGCTACGATCTAGGGGAAAACGCCAAAATCGTGCTGCTCAGCGTGACCGAAGGTGAGGACAAGCCGCTGAAGTATCCGTCAATCTTCTTCAAGTCCGAACTGCTCGTGCTGACGAAGGTCGACCTGCTGCCCTACGTTCCCTTCGACATCGCTGTGGCAGAGGAGAACGCGCGCCGCGTCCATCCTGGCATGCAGAGCGTGAGAGTCTCCGCTACGACCGGAAGCGGCATGGGCGAGTGGATGACGTGGCTGGAGCAGCGCAGAGCGCACGCGGTGAAGGCCCAGCCGGTGGCTTGAATGGCACATGCAAGTCCGACGGCGAATCGATGTTTGCGGGATCGTGCAGGGCGTGGGATTCCGGCCCTATATCTATCGCCTCGCCACTGAACGCCAACTCAGCGGCAACGTTAGCAACACACCTTCCGGCGTCACCATTGAAATCCAGGGCCCAGCTCAAGCGGTAGATGATTTCGTCAGCTGCCTTCCCCGCCAGGCGCCACCGCTGGCACGAATCACCGACGTGACCGTGCGCGACCTGCCCTGCAATGGCGACCGCGAATTCCGCATCCTAGCGAGCCAGCGGGGCGAGGCAGTTCACACTCTCATCTCCCCCGACATTGCGGTTTGTGACGACTGCCTGCGCGAGATGCTGGACCCGACGGACCGGCGCCATCGCTATCCGTTTATCAACTGCACGAATTGTGGGCCGCGATTCACAATCGTGCGCGACATCCCCTACGACCGGCCGCACACTTCGATGGCAGTGTTTCCCATGTGCCCGGCGTGTCAGGCGGAGTATGAGGATCCGTTGAATCGCCGTTTTCATGCTCAACCCAATGCCTGCTGGGACTGTGGGCCTCAGTTGGAACTGTGGGACAAGAATGGGACGCGTGTCGCGAGTCGAGACCCGATCGCCGACACTGCGACCGTGCTAAGAGCCGGTCATGTGGTGGCGGTAAAAGGGCTGGGCGGGTTTCACCTTGCGGTCGACGCGACGAACGCGGCGGCCGTCGCGCTGCTGCGTGAGCGTAAACGGCGAGTCGAGAAACCGTTTGCGATCATGGCGCCTAATCTGGAGACGGTCCAGAGGCTATGCGAGGTCGATGACGCTGCCCGGCAAGCCCTGCGATCGATCCAGCGGCCCGTCGTGCTGTTGCAGCGCAAAGCTTCAAGTCCCATCGCCGGAGAGGTTGCGCCGTCGAACCGTGACCTCGGCGTATTTCTGCCTTACACGCCCCTGCATTATCTTTTGTTTGCCGAAGGTAACTTTCTCGCGCTGGTCATGACCAGCGGCAATCTCAGCGAAGAGCCGATTGCGATTGATAATCAGGAAGCTCTCGCGCGGCTGAGTGGACTAGCGGACCACTTTCTTGTCCACAACCGCGACATCCTGCTGCGCTGCGATGACTCAGTTGTCCGGGTCGTGTCCGGAAGACCGCGGCAGATGCGGAGATCGCGCGGCTACGTTCCCGTTCCGGTGTTTCTGAAGGAAGAGATCCCGCAAATCCTCGGAGTGGGCGGCGAACTGAAGAACACCATCAGTGTGAG
Organism: Terriglobia bacterium; assembly: GCA_020073465.1. Lineage (GTDB taxonomy): Bacteria > Acidobacteriota > Terriglobia > Terriglobales > Acidobacteriaceae > Sulfotelmatobacter. The sequence goes on along the minus strand of JAIQFC010000023.1, from coordinate 57,215 downwards.
TGACGGCGATCGCGTCTTTCTCAGCCAGCACATCGGCGACCTGGAGAATCTGGAGAGCTACAAGTTCTTCGAGCAGACCGTGGCACACCTCCAGAGAATTCTAGAGATCAGTCCGGCAATCGTCGCCTACGATCTGCATCCTGACTATTTTTCGACGAAGTGGGCGCTCCAGCAGACGGGTGTGGAATTGATGGGAGTGCAGCATCACCACGCGCACATCGCCAGTTGCATGGGCGAGAATGGAATCGCCGGTCCGGTTATTGGCTTTGCGCTGGACGGCACTGGTTATGGCACCGACGGACAGGTCTGGGGTGGCGAGGTCCTGATTGCTGATTACGACAAGTTTGAGCGCGCCGCGCACTTCGAGTATGTACCCATGCCGGGCGGAAGCGCCGCCATCCGTGAGCCGTGGCGCATGGCGGTGAGCTACCTGGCCCATCATTTCGGAGAAGCCTTCCGGGAAATGAAGCTGCCGTTCGTGCAGCAACTCGATCGCAAGAAGGTTGATCTGCTGTTGCGGATAACTGATCGTGGGGTGAATTCTCCGCTGACCTCAAGCTGCGGGCGGCTGTTCGACGCGGTTGCCGCGCTGGCCGGAATCCGGCAAGAGGTGAACTACGAAGCCCAGGCGGCGATCGAGCTTGAAATGGCAATGGAACGGTCGGATGGCAACGGCTCTTATCCGATGCAACTGCTCACCGACGGAGACTGCTGGAGGATCGGCACCAAGCCGCTGTTTGAGGCTCTGGTTGACGACATCGAACGAGGAATATCCGTTTCGGCCATCAGCCGGCAATTTCACAACGGGCTGGTGAACATCTTTGTTCACATCGCCGACCTTCTTCGTCAGCGTTCCTCTCTGAATCGTGTGTGCCTGAGTGGCGGAACGTTCCACAACGCGTACCTGCTCACGAACCTGCGCTCGCGACTCGAAGGCGAGGGCTTTGAGGTATTCACGCACTCGGAAGTCCCTGCCGGGGATGGCGGTCTGAGCCTGGGCCAAGTACTGGTCGCAGCTCATCGCCTTCGACAGCGGTAGCTGAGACTACGGCCGCTGTCTCGCCTGCCGATTGCTCCTCAATTCAACCCACGTTGCCTTGCTAAGCCATGCAGCCGAAGCACTCCACTCAGGCTGAATTCCCCGACGCATAGTAATCTGTTACGGCGGTTGGGCCGAAGGGCCCGGCTGCAGGGGGTGTCAGGATCATGCAATACCGCACGCTCGGTCGAACCGGGTGGAAAGTATCGGAGATCAGCTTTGGTGCCTGGGCCATTGGCGGGGCATGGGGACATGTTTCGGACGAGGACGCGCTCGCGACGCTGTACAAGGCGATCGATTCAGGCGTCAATTTCATCGACACAGCCGACGTCTACGGCGACGGCCGCAGCGAGCGTCTCATCGCGCAACTGAAGAAGAGCCTTAAGGAAGAAATTGTCGTCGCCACAAAAGCCGGGAGGCGCTTGCCGCGCCAGCTCGTCGCCGGTTACAGTCGCGAGAATCTCACCGCATGGGTGGAAGACAGTCTGGCGAATCTCCAGAGCGACAGCCTCGATCTGCTGCAGCTTCACTGTCCGCCCACCGATCTGTACTACCGGCCGGAGGTGTTCGGCATACTCGATGATATGGTGACGGCAGGCAAGATTCGCTACTACGGCGTGAGCGTTGAGCGGGTGGAAGAGGCGTTGAAGGCTATCGAGTACCCCAACGTGCAGACGGTGCAAATCATCTTCAACTGCTTCCGCCAGCGGCCGGCGGAGCTCTTCTTCTCGCAAGCCAAGCAAAAGCAAGTCGGAATTCTGGCGCGCGTGCCGCTGGCCAGCGGTCTGCTCACGGGAAAGTTTCGTCCGGATTCCAAGTTCGTGGCCGATGATCACCGCAACTTCAACCGTCACGGCGAAGCGTTCGACGTGGGTGAGACATTTTCTGGTGTCGACTTCGCGACTGGTCTCGAATCCGTCGAGGAAGTCCGCCGGCTGTTGCCAGCGGGCGTTTCCATGAGCCAGTTCGCGCTGCGATGGATTCTCATGTTCGATGCGGTGACCTGCGCCATCCCCGGCGGCAGGCGGCCGGAGCAGGTTGCGGACAACTGCCACGCATCCGATCTGCCCGCCATTGCCACAGAAACAATGGCCCAGGTCCGCCGCATCTACGATCAAAAAATCAGTGCCCAGGTTCATCCACGCTGGTGATAAGTTCTCAGGCCACAACATCAGATCAGGAGACTTGCTTCATGGGGAAAAGAATGCGAGTAACGATGGTCCGGAAATATGCGGGCTGTGCCGCAGGGATCGCTGCGTTCACGGTGCTTATCGGTCTGGCTGAGCCGGTACGCGGTCAGGAATTGACAAAGGCACCCGATGCCGAGGTATTCACTCTGACTCCAACGCCGGGATTCTTCACTGAACCGGCGATCGCAGTGAATCCAATCAATCCGCAGCAGGTTATCGGCGTGTTTCAGGACAACGCCCATGCAGCCTACTCGCATGACTCTGGCCATACCTGGCAAGTAGCGAGTGGAGTGGAACCGTCGAACTATCGGGTCTCCGGCGACGTGTCGGTCGCGTTCGACACCCAGGGTCACGCGTTCATTTGCTACATGGCATTCGACAAGTTGGGCTCGTTCAACTACTGGGGACACAATGCGTCGCGCAGCGGTCTATTCGTGCGGCGTTCGCTGGACGGTGGAAAAACCTGGGAGGCGAACCACATTCCCATCATCGAGCATCCAACCGAGCCCGGCATCCCGTTTGAAGACAAGCCGTATCTCGTGTCCGACGTCAGCAAAGGCCCTTACTCCGGAAACCTCTACGTCGGGTGGACGCGCTGGACGCTGACGGACTCCGAGATACTGCTATCGCGCTCGACGGACAACGGACAGACCTGGTCCAAGCCGATCGAGATCGACCGCCATCCCGGTCTGCCGCGTGACGACAACGGAGCTGCCGAAGGATTTGCCGGCGCAGTCGGGCCGGACGGCACTTTGTACGTGGTATGGAGCCAGGACAACGACATCATGCTTACTACATCGCGCGATGGTGGCAAGAAGTTTTCCCGCGCTCGCCCCATCCTCCACACCGCACCCATCATGTTTGCGGTGCAGACGCTGGAGAGAGCGAACGGGTTTCCGCAGATTGCCATGGATCCGCGAAGCCGCCGGCTCTATGTTACGTGGAGCGACTACCGTAACGGCGATCTGGATGTTTTCTGCTCGACGTCCAGCACCGGGGGCCGCTCCTGGAGTTCGCCAGTACGCGTGAACACTGATCCGGTTCATGACGGCGCCGAGCAGTTCTTCCAATGGCTTGCGGTCGACCCCGTCGACGGGACGGCGAACGTTCTCTTCTACGACCGCCGCGGGGATCCCCAGAATCGAAAACAAGTTGTGGTCCTGGCCCGCTCAACCGATGGCGGACAGAAGTTTGACAACTACGCCTGGACCCAGGAACCGTTCGAAGCTAGCGGCGTTTTCTTCGGCGATTACACGGGAGTCGCCGCCTTTGGCGGCCGCGTCTATGGAATCTGGACGGAGAAACCAGTTCCTGCTGAGAAACCCGCTTCCGGCGACGGGAAGGGATCAGACGATGGAAAACCTCAGCCGCGCGGCACGGTGATCAAAGTTGGAACCGCTGACTTCAAGACGGCCAAGAGTGGAGTTGCCCAATGAGGGCGTGATTACTCCTCGGTGCCGTAGGTGGACAATGAGGGCACCGACAATCCAATGATCGACCAACCGGAGAGCTCTGGAGATCCTCGCTGAAACAAGTTGTTATCGCAGGCAACACACCTTTCCAGTTCATCCCTGCGCTCCGGGTACCCCCGAATGTTGGGTGACCGTGGCCAGGCTCGCAACGCGAGCGGGAAAGACCGGCGGCCGCACGGAATCGGGATCCCAGCTCAAAAGAAATTGAGTTGCGGGTCCGCAGATGCGCCCCTGGCAGGGTCCCATGCCACAGCGGCTCTGCAACTTGCCCGCACGCCAGGAGGTGTGTTGGCGCAGGCGGGAGTACGGAACGTCTTCGCAGCGGCAAACGATGGTTTCGGGTCGCGGCAGAGTGCGAAGTTCGGGACGCAGACGGAATGTCTGGTCCAGAACTCGCGCGAAGTGGCGAGCCTTCTCCCGCTCGCGAAACAGTTCTTGCGCCTCGGCGGTGCGATGCGCCGCCGCGAGGCCGGCGATTTGTCCTTCAACAAGCGCTGACTCGACGCCGCCGATGCCGGTTGGTTCACCGGCGCAGAAGACGTCCGGCAGACTGGTTCTCTGAAACTCATCGACAGTCACAAAACCGTTGCGGACCTGGCAACCGAGCAGCAACGGCAATTCGACGTTGGGAACAAGATGGAAACCGCAGGCGAGGTAGTCGCAGGGAAGGGTCTCAGTTTTTCCACGTCGCGCAATCGTCACCTTCTCGAGCGCCCGCTGACCATGAGCGGCGACCGGCCAACTGTTGGGGACGAACGGCACTCCGGCCAGTTCCCGTTTCAGCTGAATCGCCTGCATAACCTTGCGGGGCTGGCTTGCTAGGGACAGACCGAAAACGGCGAGATTGGCCCAAGATGCCTGCTCGCAAATCATCGAGATCTCGGCTCCATGCGTGCGGAGATACGCTGCAACCGCGAGCAACAGCGGCCCTGTGCCGGCCACGAGGACACGCTTGCCGCGAATGGGAAGCCCGCTCTTCACCATCGCCTGCAAACCGCCCGCACCCATCACATTGGGCAGTGTCCAGCCTGGGAATGGCAAGAACCGTTCGCGCGCTCCCGTTGCCAGCACCACTTTCTCATAGCGGAGTTCAATGAGATCATCAGTTCCTTCCGCCAGCAGGACCCCCGCCTCAGGCTGGTGAAAGACGCGGACCCCGCAGAGCTTCGTAACGCCGGCAGCCTGGAGGCGATCGGCCCATGGCGCCATCTCGCTTTTTCCCTGCTGGTCAGACTGGCCTCGCCAGATCTGTCCTCCAAGCTTCGCATTGTCGTCGACGATGCCCACATGGGCGCCGCATTCGGCCGCACGGACACCTGCCGCCATGCCCGCCGGCCCGCCACCGATGACGAGAATTTCAAAGCGCAACGGCATTTCCCTGCTCATTCCCTCCACTGATCGGATCTGACTTCCCTGTCAGGTTCGCACATTGACAGCATTCCCGACAACGAAAACGTCCAGGCCGCGAGCTATGGGGTGCTCGCGGGACGCTTCGATCCGGTCTCGCGGGAAATGGCCTACGGTGGCATGGAGCCGAGCTCCGCGGACGGGTATAAAGTGCTGCCCACGCGCGGCGGCGCTGCGCCTTCGCCGTCAAATACTTCTGAATCGTGGAATCGAATGTGGAGCTAGGTACGGCGCCGACGATGCGGTCGGCATCCAGCGCATCCCGCATTGCGGGCGCGGCGTTTCCCGGGGCTGCAAACGTTTACCTAACTCGACTTCCGAGGCCTGTTTCCGGCCCTATCGCCGCCGCAGGCGCCGCTCTAATTCAATTGAATGGCCGCCGCCGTGTGACGAAAACGTATACCAATATGGTAAGATGCCTTCGCATTTCTGCCGCCCCATGGACATCCGAGAGATTGCACGGCGCGCCAAGGTCTCCACCGCCACGGTTTCCCGTGCCATCAACCGTGTCCCCACCGTCGATCCTCAGCTTTCCCGGCGCGTGTGGAAGGTGGTGGACGAACTTGGCTACTACCCCAACACCCAGGCCCGCGCCCTGGTCTCGGGAAGAAGCCGGATCTTCGGCCTGATCGTCTCCGAAATCACCAACCCCTTTTTCCCTGAGATCGTCCAGACTTTCGAAAATCTTGCCGTCGAGAATAACTACGAAATCCTTCTGACCTCGACCGTGCACGATCCGAAACGGATGGAATCGTCGGTCCGGCGCATGATCGAACGCCGGGTCGACGGCGTCGCCATTCTGACGTTCGGCATGGAGGAATCTCTTCTCGAGCATCTACGTTTTCGCAAGGTGCCACTGGTATTTGTTGATGTGGGTCCGGACGCGCCGCACATCGCCAATATCCGAATCGATTACCAGAACGGGATCCGGCAGGCCGTGCAACATTTGGCAGCGCTCAGACATTCACGGATTGCATTCATTGCCGGCCCCCATCATCTGAAATCGGCGATGGCCCGAAGGAGCGCCTTCCAGCATGCCATGGCTGAGATCGGTTTGCCCTCAACTCTGATCGTGGAAGGCGACCATACGCTTGAAGGCGGCATGCGGGCACTCAATGAACTGATCGGCATGCGCCGCAAGCAACCCACCGCCATCCTGTGCTCAAATGACATGACGGCGATCGGGGTGATTCGCGAGGCTTACGATCACGAGATCAAGATTCCGTCCGACCTCTCGATCATAGGTTTCGACGACATCCGGCTCGCGCAATTTACGACTCCGCCCCTGACCACGGTTCAGATGTCCCAGGTTGAACTCGCGAGACTCGCCTTCCAGGCGCTGATGGACGAAACCGAGCGACCGTCCCTGGCAAATCGCGGGAGCGAGTACACGTTGGTGACCAGCTTGATCCTCAGGCGTTCCACCGCCTTGGCATCTTCCCCATAGCGAAACAACACAGCCGGCAAACCGGCCAAGGGCATCGTCGCCGGCAGGTTCCTTTCTCCAAAGCGGGTCGCCCGTCGAGTCCTACTTATAACTGTCTAGGACTCGCGCTGCCCGATCGAGGGCCGCAGTCAGGGCTGTCAACTGCTGTCGCGTTCTGTCTGCATCTCCCTTATCCAGAGCTTCGTTCACTCCCGGGATTACGACCGCGGCGTAGCCCGTGTATTCACCGGGAGCATAGATGGCATGGCGGTACCACGGGCGGTGCGGAAGTCCCTCGGGAATCAGCAGAGCGCGCTCAGTTTGCCGCAGCACCTGGTTCAGGCGGGCAGAATCGCGTGGAGAACTCTTCTGCCTGGCAAGAATCTTCGCTCCTGCATCCTGAAAGTGGTGCGCCGCAGCGGTCACCGCATTGAAATCGAGCGGATGCTCGGTGAACTTGCTGTCCGCCCGCTTCTTCGCCGCTTCAAGGTACGCGGCAATCTCCTTCCCGTACTCCTCGTAGTCGTACGGCAAAACGTCGGCGTCCGCCATCCGCAACGCTTCCAGGCCATAGACACGCGCCATCTGCTGCTCGTAAACGAAATCGGGATCTCCGAACTTCTTGAACCAGGCAAAGTTATCGAAGGCAGAGTGATAGACGCCGTAGGGCCCGCTGGAGCTGATGTCGGTGGAAGGCACGCCAATATGCTGCAGAAAGGCGGTGTAATCGGAACCGCTGCCCAGATCACCCACGGGCACGTCGCCCTTGACTTGCGCCGCGGGGGTGCGCCGGCTATCCCCGATGGCTTCGGTCGGAGACTGCGCCGAGACCACACCGGGTTGATCCGTCTTCTGCCAGGCTTCGTAAAGCGTCCCGCCCTTCGGACTGGGCACGGCCTTGGTCACATCTCGCAGGAATTGTTTCAGGCACGGGACCGCCGAGGCTCCGAACTTCGGACCAGAAACGGCCACATCCACATTGAAGTAGGCTGCCGCGTTCGCGAGTTCGGCCTCGTGCTGTTCCACCCACTCGGTCGACCCCATGAGGCCTTCTTCCTCGCCATCCCAGCTGCCAAAGATCAGCGTCCGCCTGGGCTTCCACCCTGACTTCAGCAACACGCCAATGCCGTGCACAGCTTCCAGCATGGCCGCCGTACCGCTGTTAGGATCGACGGCACCGTAGACCCAGGCATCGCGATGGTTGCCGGAGACCACCCACTCGTCCGGCAGTTCACTTCCCCGCACACGGCCGATCACGTCCCAGAGCGTGCGGAATTGATAGTCCTGCTTGAGATGCAACTTCACTTTCACGGGCCCCGGACCAACGTGGTAGGTGAACGGGAGCGAGCCCTGCCAGTCACGCGGCGATTCAGGTCCCCCGAGATGCTGCAGCACGGGCCAGATATCGTGGTAGGAAAGCGGCGTGACTGGAATCTTCGGAATCTGTGGTGACTGCTGCGGGGAAATGCGTTGCGACTCCGGCAGCGACGGCACCGAGGCGACTCCCGGCGTGGTCGGATCTCCGGGGAATTCGAACATGTAGCCCACCGATCCCCGCTGTACGCCCGTGTCCGGCCGCCACGGCCCGACCGGATACTTGTCGCCACGCCGCCAGCCATCGTCGGCAGGATCAGAGTAAATGATCACGCCCGCCGCTCCGCGTTCCTGCGCGACAAACGCCTTGACGCCGCGAAAATTCTGACCGTAGCGCACCAGTACGATCTTGCCGCGCACGTCAATTTTCAACTTCTCTAGCTTCTCGAAATCTTCCGGAGTACCGTAGTTGGCGTAGATCACCTCGGCTTCCACATCTCCGGACGGCGACATCCCGTTGAAGGGCATGACAACTCGCGGGTCATCCTCATACCCATCGCCGTCGACGTGCTCGCGGGTGGGTCCGTGCATATCAACCCCGGCGGGAGCGGTTGCATCCACGCTGATCTCGGAGGGGTAGTTGATCCAGACTCTGTATTCGACGATCTCGGTGTCGAGTCCCGCTTCGCGGAACTTCTGCGCGACGTAGTCGGCGGTGGCTTTGTCCTCAGGCGTGCCGGCCATGTGGGGGGCCTGGGTCAGCGTGCGCAGATGCGCTTCCGCCAGCTTGGGATCGGGGACGGCCAGGAAACGCGCTTCCGTGGCGGTCTCCACAGCGGCGTCACGGAATCCGAAGATGGGTGGGGCGCTTGATACCTTATCGGGCGCGTCGCCTGTGACACTCGTGGACGAGGTGGAAATCAGGACAACTACGGAAAGTAGGGCTGCTGAGAAGAATCGCATCGGGCTCCCGGCGGTGGAAGAAGGTAAGGTAGCACAGAGCGCGTGTCCGTTGGTTCTGGAGAGAGCGACTCCAACCTGTCGTTCGGGTCGAAGCGGAGGTCGGGTTGAGCCCGGGTCGATGCATCACCAAAATCACCAACTTCATTTATCTCACCAACTTCACCTACTCATCTATAATGGAAGCATGAAACGAGCCACCATGACGTTTCCGGACGACTTGGCCGAAGCGATGGACAATTACCTGCAAGCCCAAGAGACCCCTCCCGCGCTCACCACGGTGCTGCAGGCAGCCCTGCGGGAATACCTGAGCGAGCGGGGATTTCTTCGCCCCTATAAGGCATTGAAGATCAGGCCGGCCAAACGGGGGAGCGGGAGCAGCGACGGAAGCATCAACCATGACCTGTACCTGGCAGGCATGAAGAAATGATGCACCCCGTGCTGGCGGACACCGGACCGCTCTATGCAGCTGTCGATCCGCGCGATGAGTTCCACGAGCAGGCGGTCGCGGAAATGCGCAGGCTGGCTCGCGAGAAGCGTAGGGTTGTGGTCGCTTATCCGATCCTGCTTGAGGCCCACAACATGGTTCTCCGCCGGCTTGGCAGAAGCGCAGCCTCAGACTGGCTTGCCGATATGGTTGACACGGCTCTGATCAACCCCACACCAGAAGACTACCGGCAGGCTATAGCGAGAGTTGAAGCACTGGCCGACCAACCCATCACATTATTCGACGCGACTGTGGCGGTTCTCGCTACGCGCCTGAGGTTGGAAGTGTGGACGTATGACCATCACTTTGACCTGATGCGCGTTCCGGTCTGGCGCTGATGCGAGTAGGAAAGCAGCCTTCGGCCGAGTTCTACCTGACCTGCCCGGTCCCGACAATCTCGTACTTGGAAGAAGTCAGCTCCGCCAGCGCGAAGGGCCCGCGGCAGTGGAGTTTCTGCGTGCTGATCCCCATCTCGGCGCCGAAGCCGAACTCAGCCCCGTCGGTGAAGCGGGTGGAGGCGTTCCAGTAAACTGCAGCCGAGTCGACGCCGCGCAGGAACTTGCGGGCATTGGCTTCATCGCGCGTGACGATCGAGTCGGAATGTTTTGTGGAGTAATGGTTGATGTGGCTGATTGCTTCATCCACATTTGCCACCACGCGAACCGCCATGCACAACCGCAGATATTCTTCGTACCAGTCCTGTTCGGTGGCCGGGCCGATCAGCAAACCGGCGGCTAGGCTGCGCGATTTTCCGTCGCCACGAACTTCGACCCCGGCCTCAATCAGCTTCCGGACAATGCGCGGGACATAATCGTTGGCAACTCGCTGGTGAACCAGCAACTTCTCTGCCGCGTTGCAGACCGACGGCCGCTGCGTCTTGGCGTTGATGACGATCCGGTCTGCCATGTCGAAATCCGCCGATTCGTCGACGAAGATATGGCAGTTCCCTGCTCCGGTCTCAATGACCGGAACGGCAGAATTCTCCGTGACAAAGGTGATCAGCCCAGCGCCGCCGCGGGGGATGATTACATCGACCAACCCGCGCGCCTTGATCAGTTCCTGCACCGACTGGCGCGTGCTTGAATCCAGCAGTTCGATCGCGCCCTCGGGCACTCCCGGCACGGCAGAAAGAATTTCAACCAGCTGCTGGTTGCTCTGAGCCGCTTCTTTGCCGCCACGCAGCACAATGGCATTGCCCGTTTTCAGCGCCAGCACGGCGGTGTCTACCGTCACGTTGGGCCGCGACTCGTAGATGATTCCGACAACTCCCAGGGGCACGCGCAGCTTGCGGATGCGCAGGCCGTTGGGCCGCGTCCATTCGGCCAGAGTCTCACCGATGGGATCCGCGAGCGCGGCCACATCGCGCACTCCCTGTGCCATGTCCTTGATCCGCTCCGGAGTCAGCAGCAACCGGTCGCGCATCGCGCCCTCAAGGCCGGAGGTCTTCACATCCTCACGGTTTGCCGTAAGGATGCTGTCCGATCCAGCTTCAATCGCGTCGGCAATCGCCAGCAGCAGCGCGTTCTTCTCGTCCGTCGAGAACAGCGCAAGCTTCGCCGAAGCGTCTCGTGCGCGCAGCAGCTTTTCCTTTGTCGTTATCGGGCTGGTGATCGTTGTCGACATCAGCCTTCCACCTGCGCCGGAGGAAAATAAGTTCCGATCTTGCGCTCCATCCCCAGCGTAATTCCATGAGGATGGCGGCCATTGACAATGGCCACGTGCACGCCCGCTTCGCTGGCCAGTTTTGCCGCCCGCAGCTTGGAAATCATCCCGCCACGCCCCAGCGCGCTCTTGCCATTGCATTGCGCTTCCAGAGCGGGCGTGAGCTTGCGGATGACACGCTGCAGCTTCGGCTTCTTGCGTCCGTTGGGAACGTAGAAGCCATCAACGTCGGTCAGCAGCAGCAGCCAGTCCGCCTTCACGGCGGTTGCCAGCAGCGCGCTCAATTCGTCGTTATCGCCGAAAACGCCTTCCAGTTCGCGTACCGACACGCTGTCATTCTCGTTGACGATCGGTACAACTCCGAGCGAGAGCAGTTCCGCCAGCGCATTCTGCAGATTGCGGTAGCGCACAGGAGAAGTGAAGTCATCGCTCGAAAGCAGAAGTTGCGCCACCACCTTCTTGCCGAAGAACAGGCGCTCGTACGTGTGCATCAGCTTGCTCTGGCCCACGGCGGCGCAGGCCTGCATCCGCGGAACGTCGCTCGGGCGTTTCGACAGGCTCAGCCCCGACATGCCGGCGGCAATGGCACCCGACGTCACGATCAAATACTCATTCCGCGTCAGGTCAAACTGATCGACCATGGCGCGCAGCAGGTTGGCGTCAATCTGCCCCCCGGGGGCGATGAGGCTGGTGCCGACTTTGATGACCACTCTCATGTTCGTTTGTATGGCTGCAAGCCGGGCCAGCTTCTTTGTCTCGCTCTTCTTCTTTTCTTCGCTGCCGCAAAACTCCGGTCAGGAGAGCCCGGTGACCCCGGCGGGGAGGGACAACATCTCTATCCTGCCGTTAGAATGGCTTTCTGGCAAGCTGAAAAATCTTGCCACCCCGGGGTTCGCATGCCTGCTTCCAACGCCACCAGCCGCTTTTCCGATCGGGTCGAGAACTACGTCCGCTACCGGCCGGGATATCCGCCGGAAGTACTGCAAACGCTGAAGTCCGAATGCGGTCTGGCTCCCGCGCACGTCGTCGTCGACATCGCCTCCGGCACGGGGATCTGGACGCGCATGTTGCTGGAAAACGGCAACCGCGTTTTCGGAGTCGAGCCCAATGCCGAGATGCGGCAGGCGGGTGAGCAACTGCTGGCGGCGTTTACGAATTTCAAGAGCGTAGCGGGAACGGCAGAAGCGACCACGCTGTCCGACCAGAGCGTGGACTTCGTCAGCGCCGCGCAGGCTGCGCACTGGTTTGATCGCGAGCGGGCGCGACGAGAGTTCGAGCGCATCCTCAGGCCCGGTGGATGGCTGGTGCTCTTGTGGAACGAGCGTCGAACCGATGCGACGCCGTTCCTTCGCGCCTACGAGCAGTTGCTGCTGACCTACGGGACCGATTATCAGGAAGTCCGCCACGAGAACACGACCGCCGCAGTCAACGAATTCTTCGACCCGGCCCCATTTCACGAGCGTACGTTCGACATGCGGCAGGAATTTGACTACGGAGGTCTGGAAGGCCGGCTGCTTTCGTCATCGTACGCGCCGGGGCCGGAGCATCCCAGGCATGATCCGATGGCGCGCGAGTTGAGGAGCATCTTCGATGCCCATGCCATCAAAGGCCAAGTCGCATTCGAATACAAAACCCGCCTCTATTTCGGCCACCTGAGCTGAAGCCCGACTTCCTTCGTGAACCTTAGCCTGCCCTGAGCGGAGCCGAAGGGTGTCCTTCGCGGTCATGAATTTTCTACCACGAAGGACTATAAGGTTCACGAAGGTAAAACCCTGATCTGCTCTGATACGATCTGCTCTGGCCGTATCTTCTGAGGTCAATCCACGTGCCTGAAGAAAAGTCCTTCCACATGACGCCCGACGAATTCCGCCGCCACGGTCACGCCGTGGTGGACTGGATCGCCGACTACCAATCGCGTATCGAATCATTCCCGGTGCTCTCGCAGGTCAAGCCGGGAGACATTCGCGCTTCATTGCCGGCTTCTCCTCCGGCAAAGGGCGAACCTTTTGACGCACTGATGAGAGACGTCGAAAAACTGATTCTGCCCGGAGTCACGCACTGGCAGTCTCCTAATTTCTTCGCATACTTTCCCTGCAATGCATCCGGGCCAGGAATTCTCGGTGATCTTCTCTCTTCAGGATTGGGCGTGCAGGGAATGCTTTGGTCGACCAGCCCAGCGTGCACCGAACTCGAAACCCATGTATTAGACTGGCTGGTCTCGATGCTCGGCTTGCCGGAGAAGTTCCTGTCGTCGAAGACCGGCGGTGGCGTGATTCAAGACACGGCTTCGAGCGCCGCGCTCTGTGCTCTGCTGGCCGGTCGCGAGCGCGCCACCCAGTACACGAGCAACAAAAAGGGATGCGATGGCCGCATCGTCGCCTACGCGTCGACCCAAACGCATTCGTCTCTGGAAAAGGCCGCAATGATCGCCGGGATCGGCGTCGAGAACCTGCGCTTGATCGAAGTCGACCAGAACTTCGCCATGCGTCCGGAGGCCCTCGCCCGCCAGATTGAGACCGACAAGCTCGCCGGCCTGACTCCCTGCTTCGTGTGCGCCACCGTTGGCACGACTTCTTCCAATGCCATGGACCCGGTCAAACAGATCGGAGAAATTTGCCGCCAGCATAATCTCTGGTTGCACGTAGACGCCGCCATGTCGGGGACCGCTGCACTCTGTCCTGAATTCCGCCACTTTCACAACGGCGTCGAACTCGCCGACAGCTACAACTTCAATCCGCACAAGTGGATGTTCACCAACTTCGACTGCAACTGCTTCTGGGTCGCTGATCGCAAGGCGCTGATTCAGACGCTGAGCATCTTGCCGGAATACCTGCGCAACCAGGCCACGGAATCAGGAGCCGTCATCGACTATCGCGATTGGCACATCCAGCTCGGCCGCCGCTTTCGCTCGCTCAAGTTGTGGTTCGTCATCCGCCACTACGGCGTCGAGGGCCTGCAGCATCACATCCGTCAGCACGTAAAACTGGCGCAGCAGTTCGCGGAGTGGGTTCGCAAAGATGCCCGCTTCGAGCTGGCAGCACCCGCCCCGCTGAACCTGGTCTGCTTCCGCCACAAAAGTGGAGATACGGCAAATCAGACCATCATGGACCGCCTGAACCGCAGCGGCGATCTCTTCCTCACCCACACCAAGCTCAACGGGAAACTCACGCTGCGCCTCTCCGTCGGCCAGACCCACACGCAGGCACGGCATGTTGAGCGGGCCTGGGAACGTATCCGGGAAGAAGCAGAAAAGACTGGTGATGCAGTTCGAGCTCATCATCCCTGATGTGTCCGGCGTCATCCTGAGCGCAGCCGCTCTTCAGGCGGAGTGAAGGATCTTGCGTGCATCTTCATGTACTCAAATGCACCCCGACTTAGAAGCTAATAGTCCGCTCAGCGATGGCCATGATGTTATCTTTGTGGTGATCCGTGCAAACCTGAACCGTTGACAATTCTTCATGGACGTTCTCCAGAAACTCTTTGAGCAGCATTTCCACTCGCCTGCCGAGCGCGTGCAGCCGCTGCAAGGCCAGTTCAGCGGCTCCGGTCGCAATATCATCCGGCTCGCCAACGACAAATTCAGTGCGATTGGAATCCTGTACAACGTTCGGGAAGAGAACGCCGCATTCCTCGAATTCTCGCGGCATTTTCGCCGTCACGGCCTGCCCGTACCGGAAATTTATGCGGAAGATTTGAACCAGGGCGCCTACCTCGAGGAGGACCTGGGCGACACCACGCTGTTTGAGTTCCTCTCGAAGAATCGAGCGGGCGAGACGATTTCCCCACAAGCAATTGACGCTTACCGTGAAGTCGTCGCCACCCTGCCACGCTTTCAGATCGAAGCTGCCCGCGACCTTAACTACAAGGTCTGTTACCCGCGGGGCAGTTTCGATCGCCAGTCCATCGCCTGGGATCTGAACTATTTCAAATATTACTTTCTGAGGCTCGCCGGTATCCCATTCAACGAACAGGCGCTGGAGGACGATTTCAGCCGCCTGACGAAATTCCTGCTGAGCGCGGACCGCGAATACTTCCTGTATCGTGACTTCCAGTCGCGCAATGTGATGCTGCACAACGGCCATCCGTTCTTCCTGGATTACCAGGGCGGCCGCAAAGGCGCGCTGCAATACGATGTCGCTTCGCTTCTCTACGATGCCAAGGCCGATCTGCCGCCGGAACTTCGGCAGCAACTCCTTGATCACTATCTCGACAAACTTGCCGCGTTCACCGACCTTGGCCGCGAAGGCTTCATGCGGCACTACTACGCCTACGTCTACATCCGCATCATGCAGGCGCTGGGCGCGTATGGCTTTCGCGGATTTTATGAGCGCAAGGTCCACTTCCTGCAGAGCGTGCCCTACGCCCTGAAGAACGTCCGCTGGCTGCTGCACAACGTGACCCTGCCCATCGCGTTGCCCACGCTGATGGACGCCTTCAACAGCATGCTGGCGTCGGAGAAGCTACAGGGCCTGGCATCCGACGCCGACAACCTGATCGTGCGGATCTTCAGTTTTTCCTTCCACCGCGGATTGCCAAAAGATGAAACCGGCAATGGCGGCGGATTCATTTTCGACGGCCGCAGCCTGCCGAATCCCGGACGCGAGGATCGGTTCAAGCCCCTGACGGGAAGAGATGCTCCGGTCATCGACTATCTCAACCAGCAGGAGAGCGTGCACCAGTTTCTCGCCAGCGTGATGTCTTTGGTGGATGCCAGCGTGAACAACTATCAGAAGCGCGGTTTCAAGAACTTGATGGTGTCGTTCGGCTGCACCGGAGGCCAGCATCGCTCCGTTTATCTCGCCGAGCAGGTGGCGAAGCGTTTGCGCGGACGAACCAACGTCGAGGTGGTGGTACACCATCGCGAATTGGACAGAATGGCGTCGGAGACGCTGGAGTCGGAGAAGGCAGCCCGGTGAAGGCGATGATTTTGGCCGCCGGCCTCGGAACGCGCCTGCGTCCGCTTACCGACAATCGCCCCAAAGCGCTGGTGGAAGTCGCCGGCCGCACGCTGCTGGAGATCACCCTCTCCCGCCTGCGCACCTTGGGGATTCGCGAAGTGATCGTGAACGTGCATCACTTTGCCGACATGGTCGTCGATTACCTGAAGGCGAATGACAACTTCGGCATGCGGATTGAGGTGTCGCGCGAAGATGTCTTGCTCGATACCGGCGGTGGGCTCAAGAAGGCAGCCTGGTTCTTTCTCGAAGGCTCCAACTCCTCCGACAAGCCGTTTCTCGTGCACAATGTCGATGTGATCAGTACGATCGATCTGCCACGCATGCTGCAGTCCCACACAGCCCGCAGAGCTCTGGCCACGCTGGCGGTGCAAGACCGCGAGACTTCGCGCTACCTCCTCTTCGACGAGAACAACGAACTCTGCGGCCGCCGCTCCGGACACGATAAGCAACCCGAACTCGTCCGCTCACCAAAGAGCACACAGACACTAGCCTTCTCCGGTATTCACATCATCTCCCCACGCTTCCTGCCGATGATGTCGGAGCCAGGCGTTTTCTCCATCATCAATTCGTATCTGCGAGTCGCCGGCCAGGGAGAGAAGATCCTCGCCTTCCGCGCCGATGAATACTACTGGCGCGATCTCGGCAAGCCGGAGAATGTGGCCCAAGCCGCTCAGGAGTTGCAGGGAAAAGCATTTCTGCCGTAATAGCCTTCGGTTCGATCTCGGTCCGTCACCTGGACACTCCGGAAGGTTACGCTTCCCAGGGACTCAAAACGGGTGCCTGCGTGTTCGCAAAGTCGCTGACATTCCGCGAAACGATCGTGAGATTGTGGTGAAGCGCAGTCGCGGCCAATAAACCGTCGATCGCCGACAGGGACCTTCCGTTGCGCTTCGCCTCGGCGGAGAGCAACCCCCAACGGTCAGCGACCGCCGCATCAACGGGGAGAATCCTCCCGGAAAAGCGGGCTCCCAGCTCCAATTCCAGCCAGGATTCTAACCGGGTCCGCCGTTTGCTCTGCGGCAGGCCCGCCACTCCTTTGCGAATCTCCCCCAGCGTCAGGACGCTCAGGTAGAGCAAACTCTCATCCGCTGCCGCCATCCACTCCAGCACGCGCCGTTCCGGCTTGCTGCGGACAACTTCAGAGATGCAATTCGTGTCCAGCAGGAATCCACTCATAGCTCAACGTCGCGTCCCGCATCGCGATCTCGCTCCAGGTCGAGCTCGACCCCCACCAGCGGCGATTGCCGGAAGAATTCCACCAGATTCTTGGGCTGATGAGACTTGCCCACCAGGCGTTCGTATTGTTCCTCCGCAACCATCACCACGCCTTCCTTACCCTGCCGCGTGATGCGTTGCGGCCCCTCCGTTCGCGCCCGCCGGAACACTTCGCTGAAACGGGCCTTCGCGGTCTGAACTTGCCACGAATCTCCGGAGGTTTTGAGGCTGCGAGACGGGGCAGGCGTGACGCCGCGGTTGGGCTTCTTCAGTGATCTTGCCATGGAACTCCCTTTCGATTATGACTAGTCTGACTAGACATCAGTTTGATTCGCCAACTTGCTCTTGTCAAGCGATTTCCGAGTTTGCGAAGGCCCACATCGCCTGCGGTGCATTGGCTCTGGAGCGTGCTAACATTCGCTCGGTGGTCGCCAACGTAGAGAACCCGGCTGTCCCGCAGTCGCGCAGCTACCGACTGGACCCAGCGCGCTTTGCTGGACTGCGTCGAAGAATGATTATTGGCGTGGCTATTGTCGGCCCGTTGATGCTTGCGGGGATTTGGTATCTGGATGGGCGTTTCGAGTCAAAGCACCGCCTCTTCGATTTCGTGTTCCTCCCACTAATGCTGGTGTGGGTGAGTTACCGGTCGATTCAACGCGAACGCCGAAAGTGGGATGCGCTGGTTCTGGAGCTCAGCGACGCCTGTTTGATTCGTAGATTGCCGGACTTTCCTCCCCTGGACATGGTGCCGAATGCCGTCACGACAATCGTAGAGTCTTCTCGCGGAATCAATATTCAGACAAACTCCCGGCTCAAGACCCTCTTTGTTAGTAATGGGTTGCTTGACTATGACGACTTCCGCAGCCGATTGGCGGCTTGGGCACCGACCGCGAGAGTCGTTCAAGCCACCCCATCTGTTCGTGCCTCCATCACGGCAGTAGCCTCGGTGCTGTGGTGCATTTTGATGTTTGGAGGTCCGCTCTATCTGATGTACACACCGTATCGCGAACTGGTTCTTCCTCTGGGCATCGGGCTGGTGATCGGCCTCGTTGCGACAATTCTGTACTATCAGGGGTCCCCGAACATGCCAAGTTCCGCAAAGTACGGCCTTTGGGTTTTATTGCTCTTACCACTCCTTGCCATCATCACGAGGCTCTACTGAAATCATTGACTCCCGAGACCATTCAGTATGTGAGGATTGCGCTACCGTGGTCTTTCATCAGAGGAAGCAAGGTGGGAGTACGCGTGGCGAGTCAGTCCGCCGGCACGGGCGCGGGCTTTGCCACCGCCGGACGCGCTTTCGCGGGTACAGCAGAAGTTGCCAGGGAAGCTTCAAACCACTTGCGCACTGCGGGCAGCGCCCTGCGCATAGCCACTTCTCCAGCGTGCATCAAATCGTCCGCCCGCTTGAAGTCGTCGTAGGCGAAGCCGGCCGCATCCGGCTCGATGACCAGATCCGCCGCGCCCCGCCACACATCCGACATCCTGTCCTGTGCGATGGCGAACGACTGCCCGATCACGTCAAACAAGTGCCGGGGTGCGCCATTCTTCGACCACTGCCCCTTCAAGTGCACGGCGAGGACGCGATCCGCCCCCATTTCACGCAACGGCCGCGTGGGTACCGGATGCGACAACATTCCATCCACCAGCCACCGCCCGCGAATATTCACCGGCAGAAACATCCCGGGATAGGCGCAGCTGGCGCGCACGGGATCGATAATCGTTCCGGAGTGGAACACAACTCCTTCGCCACTGTTGAAATCCGTAGCCGTTACGCCCAGAGGAACACGCAATTCCTCGAAGGTCTTCACCTTCAGGGTACGATTGAGAAATTCAACCATGCGGTCATTGGTAGCGAAGCCATAGCGCGAGAGCGTCCAGCGCGCGAACGTGGTAAAGCGAACCGAGCGCGCGACTTCTTCGAGTTCTTCAGAACAGAGCCCGCTGCAATAGCACGCACCGATCAGCGCGCCCACACTCGTGCCCGTAACCACTCGGACGGGAATCCCCTCTTCGTCGAGAACCTTCAGAACACCAATGTGCGCGATGCCGCGGGCAAATCCGCCACCCAACGCCACACCCACAGCTGGAATCGCTCGCGATGACTCTGGAAGGCCAGTCTTGCGGGAGAGCTCCCGCCCAAAGGCCTGCACCGACCGGATAATCTTCCCCAGGCTCTTCACTGCGTACCCCACATCTCCGGCCTCGCTGCTGCCGGAACTACCGAACCACTACGTAGCATGTAAGATGCCACATTCGCTGCACCGGATGTAGGGCACGACCGTGCTACATGCGGATTACGACGGTCCTCAGGCAGCTGGTTACCACCGCACCCTGCCGGGCGTGACTAACCGCTGTATTCCTGCTAACTTGCCGACTGTATGGTGCGGGAGATTTCGGCCGGCGGCGTGGTCATCCGGAACCAGGAAGGGACCTGGTGGATGGCCGTCATAGAACTGCCGACGGCGCCGGACACAGCCTTGCCCGATCCCGCTCGCCGCGTTTCCCGTTCGAAACCCAAGCCCGTCCTTGCCCTGCCCAAGGGCCTGGTCGATCCCGGCGAAAAGCCTGTGGACGCAGCCCTGCGCGAAGTTCAGGAGGAGACTGGCATCACCGCCAGCCCGGTCTGCAAGCTCGCCGACATCAAGTATGTCTACGTCCGCACCTGGGCTGACGGCGAGCGCGTCTTCAAGATCGTAAGTTTCTACCTGCTGCGCTACGAATCCGGACGCATCGACGACATCACCCCGGAAATGCGTATCGAAGTTGCGCGTGCGTGCTGGGTGCCCTTGCAGGATGCTCCAAAACTGCTCGCATACAAGGGAGAAAAGGATGTTGCACGACGCGCACTTGAGTATGTAAAGGAGCATCCCTCGGATGTCCTACCGTGACTCACCCCCTAAGCAGAAGAAGTTCTCGTCATCCCGCATAATGAATGCATGCGACTCAGCAAGAGCGTTCCCAGCAACGTAGCGCCCGCGTCCCGCCGGCTGTCGGGAAGGCATCCTGCCTTCCCTTTCCGCCTGCCGCTCATCTTCCTGTGCGTAGCGCTACCGCTGTCGACAGTTGCCGGCAAGACTCAACGCACGCCGCCCTTGGACCCAGGCTACCTTTTCGCCCTCGCCACTGCCGACCACTACCTGCAGGCCTGGCAGTCTGGCGATGTCGAAACCGGGATGGCGCTGCTGACCAACCATGCCAAGGAAAAAGTTACAACTGACATCCTCGAAGACGTCTTCTCTGCCCCCGGTCCTCTTGCTTACGAGATTGGTCGAGGCAAGATGCTGCGCCACGGACGCTACGAGTTTCCCGTTGTGCTGGTCGGTCCGGCCCTGGGGAGCAAGCGCGCCCGCCGCCGGTTCTCCCAAATAGTTGTTTTGAACACTGGCAACAATGACTGGACAATCGATAAACTTCCCTAGACAGGAGCAGATCCCGATTTCCGATTGCCAATTTCCGATTGCCGACGACCCGAGACTCTGCGGATCTTCAATCGGCACTCGGCAATCGAAAATCCGAAATTCTCCAAGTCCTCCATATCCTCTGTGGTTCGAACGTCATTATCAGCGGGGCTAATTCATGAAACGCATCAATAAGGTCGCCATCCTCGGCGCCGGAACCATGGGCGCCCGCATTGCCGCACACTTCGCCAACGCCGCCGTCCCCAGCTACCTGTTCGATATCGTGCCTCCTGACGCTGATGTGCCTGCCCGCAACAAGATCGCGGCCGCCGGACTCGACGCTGCCAGGAAATCCAAGCCCGCTGCTTTTATGGAGCCGTCGCTTGCCCGCTTCGTCACCGTCGGTAATTTCGAAGACGACTTGCAGAAGCTCGCCGACGCCGACTGGATTATCGAAGCAGTGGTTGAGAATCTGGAAATCAAGCGCTCCCTGCTACGCAGGGTCGAAGCCATCCGCCAGCCCGGCACCATCGTCACGACCAACACCAGCGGCTTGCCCGTCGGCAAAATCGCGGCGGGCTTCTCCGACGACTTCCGCTGGGCCTGGTTCGGCACGCACTTCTTCAATCCGCCACGCTACATGCGCCTGCTCGAAATCATCCCGACGCCCGAAGCCGACCGCGCCGCAATCGACGCGGTGGCCCACTTCTGCGACGTGCGCCTGGGCAAAGGCGTCGTCATCGCCAAAGACACTCCTAATTTCATTGGCAACCGCATCGGTACGTTCTCTGTGCTCAACGTCATTCGCCTGATGCAGGAGATGGACCTCACCATCGAAGAAGTTGACGCGCTGACGGGACAGGCCGTCGGCTGGCCGAAGTCAGCGACCTTCCGCACGATCGACCTGGTCGGGCTCGATATCCTGGGCCACGTGGTCGGAAACATGACCACCAACGTCCACGACGAACGCAACGATCTTCGCCTGCCCGACTTCTTCACTCAGATGCTCCAGCGCAAATGGCTCGGCGACAAGACCAAGGGCGGCTTCTACAAGAAAGCAAAGGGCAACGGCAAGGAAGACGAACGCCTCGCTCTCAACTGGAAAACGCTCGAATACCATCCCCGCCAGAAGCCGAAATTTGCCGCGCTCGACATGGCAAGAAATATCGAAGATACGGGAGCCCGCCTGCGCACCCTGCTCGGCCTGGATGGCGCCGGCCCGCAGAAGGGCGACAAAGCCGGACAGTTCCTCTGGTCTGCGTTGTGTGATCTGTGGACCTACTCCGCCAACCGCGTCCCTGAAATCTCCAACTCCATCGTCGAGATCGACCGCGCCATGCGCCTCGGCTTCAACTGGGAACTCGGCCCCTTCGAGTTGTGGGACGCCGCCGGCGTCGAAGCCACCGTCGCCCGCATGAAGAAAGAGGGTCGTCCCGTCGCCGACAATGTCGAAAAGCTGCTCAATGCCGGACGAAAATCCTGGTATAGCGATGATCCCAAGTCACCAGCGGGGCGCAAGTACTGGGAACTGGGAACGGAGAATTGGGAGCCGGTTCAAGTCCCTGCCGGCGTGTGGTCGGTCACCGTCGCCAAGAAATCCAACGGCGTGGTGAAGAAAAATTCCGGCGCCTCGCTGGTCGATCTCGGCGACGGCGTGGCCTGCATCGAGTTTCACAGCAAGATGAACTCGCTCGGCGCCGATATCATCAGCCTGATCACGCAGTCCCTGAAGCCCGGAGGTCCCGGCGACAATTTCGACGCTTTCGTCATCACCAACGACGCCGCGAACTTCTCCGTCGGCGCCAACCTGATGCTGCTGCTCATGAGCGTGCAGGAAGAAGAATGGGACGACGTCGACCTCGCCATCCGCCAGTTCCAGGGCATGACCCAGGCCATCAAATTCTCTCCCAAGCCCGCAGTCGTCGGGGCGTTTGGACTGTGTCTCGGTGGAGGCACGGAAATCTCGCTGCACGCCGCGGCACGCCAGCCTCACGCCGAACTGTACACCGGCCTGGTCGAGATCGGCGTCGGCCTGCTCCCCGGCGGCGGAGGCTGCAAAGAGATGCTGCTGCGCGCCGTCGATAGCGCCGCTGCATCGCGGGGCAAGACTTCCGGCGAAGCCCTTGCCGGCTCCGTCGAAATGATGGAAGCCATGAAGCGCGCTTTCGAAACCATCGCCACCGCCAAGGTCGCCACCTCGGCACACGAAGCCCGCGTCCTCGGCTTCCTGACCGACAGCGACCGCATCTCCATGAACCGCGAGCGCGTTCTCAGCGACGCCAAGGGCCGCGCCCTCGAACTCGTCCGCGCGGGTTACGAGCCACCCGTCCCCCGCACCGACGTCCCTGCCCCCGGCGAAAATCTTCTGGCCGCCCTCAAGATGGGCGTCCACCTCATGCGCCAGGGTGACTACATTACCGACTATGAAGTGAAGCTGGGTGGCAAGATCGCCGAAGTGCTTTGCGGCGGCCACGTCACTCCCGGCACGCCCGTGAGCGAGCAGTACATCCTTGACCTCGAGCGCGAGGGATTCAAATCACTCTGCGGTGAGAAGAAAACCCAGGAGAGAATTCAGTACACACTGAAGACCGGCAAGACGCTGAGGAACTAGATTCAGCTCAGGAGTATTCTGGATGGAAGAGGTCGTCGCCGACAAGTTCCCGCTGACGCGGCATTCAATCCTTGCCGCGGTACAGAGCGATGACCCGGCCGAGAAATCGAGAGCCCTCGAGACCATCACGGCAGCTTACTGGAAGCCGATCTACAAACACCTCCGCTTGCGCTGGGAACTCAACTCGGCCGACGCTCAGGATCTGACGCAGGAATTCTTTGCCCGGTTGATCGAAAAAGACTTTCTCGCCGGCTACGATTCGGGCAAAGGACGGCTGCGCACTTTCCTGCGCACCTGCGCCGACCGGCTGTTCCTGAAGCAGTCGCGAGACGCACATCGCCTGAAGCGAGGCGGCGACAACTCCCATGTCGAGCTCGATTTTGAAACCGCCGAGCGGGAGCTTGCGCACACCGCCCTTTCGAGTGCGGACAACTTCGAGCAGTACTTCGAGCGAGAATGCCTCCGAAGCTTGTTTGCTCTGGCGCTGGAACGCTTGCGCAGCAAGTATGACGTCGCTGGCAAACTCGTCTACCTGGCCGTGTTCGAGCGATACAACTTAACAGAAGACCAGGATTCGCATCCGACCTACGCGCAACTGGCTGCGGAGTTTCACCTTTCCCCTTCCGATGTAACCAACTACCTATCTTCTGCGCGCCGAGACTTCAGGCAATGCGTTCTCGATCAGCTTCGCGACATGACCGCAACCGAAGAAGAGTTTCAGGCCGAAGCCCGGGCGCTGCTGGGTGCAACCGCAAAATGAAGTGGCTCTCTGATCAGGTAGTCGATCAGCTCCGCGCGAACCTTGGGTTCCCCGATTTGAGCGGAACCCGCTATCGCGCCGTGCGGCTTCTAGCCCGTGGCGGTATGGCTGCCGTCTGGCTGGCGGAAGACACCGTTCTCCACCGGCAGGTCGCTTTGAAGGTTCTGGATCTCGCAGATGGGAAAGATGACCTCGCTGCGAGACTGCTGCGAGAGGCCGAGATACTGGCGAGCCTCGAACATCCCGGCATCGTCCCCGTGCACGATGCTGGCACCCTCGCGGACGGCCGTGTGTTTTGCTGCATGAAGTATGTGCAGGGAGAAACGCTGGAGCAGCATGTGCGACGTCTGGGATCGACTTCTGAGGCCCTTCGGCTGATCCTGCGCATCGCCGAGCCGTTGGCCTTCGCCCACTCCCATGGCGTTTTACACCGCGATCTGAAACCAGGAAACACCATGATTGGCCCCTTCGGCGAGGTGCTGGTCATGGATTGGGGACTGGCCAAACGAATCGAACTCGCTAGCGCAGCCACCGCCCCACCTTTGGCTATTCACCCGGAGGCTGGGCACAGCACCAATCCCCCGGCGACCGGAGTTGTCGGAACTCCTGGCTTCATGTCGCCGGAGCAGGAAAGGGGGGACGCCGCAAGTCCGCGGTCGGACGTTTTCTCCCTCGGTGCCGTGATGGCGTTCACGCTGGCGCACACCGCACCCAAGAATGCTTTCCGCTCCCTGCCGCGCCCGCTGCGATCAATCTGCGGGAAGGCCATGGCGGCGAATCCCGCCTTGCGATATGAGTCCGTCGAGGCGCTCGCCGCAGACATCTCCAGGTACCTGGAACAAATGCCGGTGAGCGCCTACCGGGAAAACGTCCTGGAGCGCAGCGTCCGGCTCATGCACCGGCACGCGACCGCAATCGTCCTGGTTCTGGCTTACCTGTTCATGAGAGGTCTCTTTATTCTTTTTGCCAAGCGCTAAAGGAAGTTCACAAATCGGGTAATAGATCTACAGGGAGCAGGACCAGAGCGCCAGAAAAGGCTCCTCAGGAGACGACATGAACAAAATATTGCTAGGACTGATTCTGGGTGGAATCTTGGGCATCTTCGACGGTCTGACTGCGTGGTTTACCCCTGCAGCCAGAGCCGGCATCGTCGGAATCGTCTTTGGATCGACCATGAAGGGCGTGATCGCCGGCATTCTGATCGGAGTCTTCGCGCGTAAGGTACATTCCTTGGCTCTCGGGATCTTGTTCGGGCTGGGAGTCGGCCTGGCGCTCGCCTTCGTCATTGCCGTGCTGCAGCACGGCTACTATCTCCAGATCATGCTACCCGGTGGGATGGTCGGATTGATCGTCGGCTACGCCACTCAGAAGTACGGCAGGTCTGCGCAGATGCAGCGCGCCTGAGCACTGGTTGGGGCTGGCCTGCCTTTGCTTCCGTGCTGCAGGGGTCCATCCCCTTGAGGGCGGGCCCCCTTCACGGTTTTCAAACGGCGGAGATTCCGATCCTTGAAGCTTGCTGCGTTACAATCGCCCCATGCGAAGGCTGCTGTCAGCTTGTGCCGCCGCGATCATCGGAATCGCAGCCCTCCTCGGACTCCCTCTGGCGAACGCGCAGAAAGAAACTGCGCCCGACGTTCCGGACGCGATTCAGGTTCCTGCAGGCTTGGAAGTTGTCCTGTTCGCACGTGCCTCTGGCTCGCAGATCTATGCCTGCCAGGCTGACGCTGACGGCAAGTTCACTTGGACGCTCAAAGCGCCTGAGGCTGAGTTGCACGACCGGAACGACAAAGTGATCGGTCAGCATTCCGCCGGCCCTACATGGAAACTGAAAGATGGCAGTGAAGTCACCGGCAAAGCTGCCGCCCACGTAGATTCGTTGGACCCCGATTCGATCCCGTGGCTACTGGTCAACGCTGTGAGTCATTCCGGAAAAGGCGTGCTCACGAGCGTGACGACAATTCAGCGCGTCCACACCCACGGCGGCAAGCCGCCGGCCGATGGCTGTGACGAATCTCACAAAGGCGCCGAAGCCAAGAGCAGTTACACCGCGGACTACTACTTCTACGCTCCTGCCAAGTGAATCTCGCGCGCACGCACGACCGATCGTGGATCAGTTCCCAAAGCCCAGCATCAATCGGCTCCGGCCTGAGACCTGCTGCCCGACACCGCCGCGGCCGCTGACGAAGGTGCTGAAGAGGCTTCTTCATTTCCCCAATGGATCGCAGCCCGGGTAAGCGGAGTAGGAGAGAAGAGGACGTTCCGTCCGAGATCATCGCGACGCAGCAACTGGGCGGCCTGCATCTCGCGCAGAATGCCATGCAGGTTCTGAGAAGGCTTGCCCAGCTTGTCGGCCAGCCGCGCCAAACCTATGCTGCCGTGCTCAAAAACAATGGCGGCAATGCGATGAGCATCACTGAAGTTGATCAGCACCCTGGCCGCTGCCTGCGGAATCTTTTGTCGGCGGGTCAGTTCTCCCAGTTCCGCCATCGCGTCCAATTGACCCAGATAGTAGGCCGGAGCCTGGTGCGCCTGCGGTCCCGCGGCAGTCGCCACGATTGATCCTGCCCTGCGCAGGGAAGTAAGGAAGGGCTCCACCCGATCTACCAGCGGCTCGGTGAAAATGTTGAGCAATTGCAGCTGCGCCGCGTTCAGCAAATCCTGAATCCGGTCCAGATCCTGATGGCTCTTCCCTTCCAGACCGCTGGCTCGCAGGCAGTCGAGAAGCATGGTAATCGCGTCGGTGGAAGTTTCCTGCTGCTCAGCAACCTCGGCTGTTTGTGTCATAACTACTCCAGGCCCGAATTTCCCTTCTGTGTCTGTTCCGCGGTCAAGCCGCTTTTTCTTGCGCGCGAGACTCTTCTGCACTCCATTGAATGGCGGCGCGCGTCAGTGGCGTGGGAGAAAACAGGACATTGCGCCCCAGTTCATCGCGACGCAGCAGCTGTGCCGCCTGCATGTCACGGAGGATGCTGTGCAGGTTCTGCGAGTGCTTGCCCAGCTTTTCGGCAAGCCGCGTCAAACCGATGCTGCCGTGCTCAAAAACAATGGCGGCAATTCGCGGCGCATCGCTGTGGTTGATCAGTACCTTCGCTGCAGTGGGAGGAATCTTCTGCTGACGGGTCAGGTCGGCCAGTTCGGCCATGGCATCGAGTTGGCCCAGAAAGTACGCGGGATTGGTGTGAACCGGTCCCGCCGTGGCCGCTACTACAGATCCAGCCCGGCGCACACAAGAGAGGAATGTTTCCACGCGATCAGTGAACGGTTCGGTGAAAATGTGGAGTAGCTGGAGCTGTGCGGCCTTCAGCAAATTCCCCAACTGCTCCCGTTCTTCGCCGCTCCTCTCTTCAAGGCTGCCCGCCCGCAGGCAATCGCAAACTTCGGAAATGGCGTTGATGTGCTCGCCGCTACTTGCCATACTTACTCCCTGCTGATGCTGTCCCGTTCATCGTCACTCAAGAGTTAAGGTTCAAGATGACTATACGTATTTAATACACTGTCATAATGTACAGAATACGTATATCCGTGTCAATACTATTTTATACTATCAACACTGCATATCTACAACAGCATGAAACTAATATACTTAATAACTTATTCGGGATGGAGAATTCCACGAAATCCTGGCCCGGAACGTGCTTTACGACCCTGACTTGAAGGTCGCCGGCGGCGGAAAGATCCTTGAGGGGAGAGCCCATGATCGCCAGCCCGCAACCTGATTTCTTAAAACCGTTCTCCTGTGAAGGCAGCGCGCAGGAATTGCCGACGACCACCGCCGCTCCCGCCGTATCCACCAGCGACTTCGCAGAACTGAAGAAGCCGGATTTCTCCGTGAGACTACCGGCCATCACCGGAGACAGGACGAGGTTCCCGCCCATCTCTGCAATCAGGTTGGGGCCGGGCTTCGCCTGGCAGAAGTCTTCGCAGATCAAGATGCTGAAGCGGAACCCGGTTTGCGGAGAATCGCAGACCACCAGTTCCCGAGGTGCCAGTTGCATCTGCTCGGTACGAGGTTTTCCGCCGAATAGCTTGTCAAGGCTATATCTCGGCTGCTCGTAAGGATACATCGTGTAGGCGTGCATCTTGCGTTGCCGGAAGAGCACCGTGCCGCGTCCGTTGAGAACTACGGCCGTGTTGTAGTCATCGCCGCGCTGCGGACCGGGTCTGCCAAAACTCCCCGCCACAACCAAAAAAGGACCCGGGCTGCCCGCCTTGGTCAAGGAGAGCAGAGTCTCCTGGATTTTTGCGAGCACCGGGTCCGGAATCACAAGTTCGGGAAACACGATGACATGGGTACCGCGCTGGCATAATGTGCGCAGCGAATTCTCCACGCTTTTCACTAGTGGCCCAAAATCAGGTTTGTCTTCCACGCGGACTACGAATTTCGATCCGTCGACCGGCACGATGCACAGCGGTCCGGGGAGGAGCTTCAGGCCGCTTGTGTCACCCTTCGCGTCGTGGATAGTCGGCACCACCGCGATCTTGAGTGGACCTCGTAGTCCCTTCTCCGCATCGTCCCGGGCGGGGACAACAATATGTGTGACATTGCAGTTGTTCAATTCGCCGTAATTCGGGACCCGCGACAGGTTCTTGAAGAGTCGCTCCAGAAACTGGCCGCGCATCTCCGGTTGCTTCCAATCGCTCACTTTGGGGCCGGATGGCCGGGTCGCCACTTGCCACCACTCCATGGCCTCCAGGGCGAGGGGCTTCAGAATCACGGTTCTGTCGGTGTCGCGGTTCAGCTCGTGGTGGTGCAGTTTCAGAAAGCTCTGCACCCCCTGCCACTCTCTCGCCGATAATCCGTGACTGAAGTAGCTGAAATCCCCCGCGACTTCATCGATGAGACGAAGAACCGCCAGCAGGCGGCGTAGAAAAGCTTCGTCCTCCAATTGCGTGTCTGGAACATTCTTCCAGTCGGGGACCTGGCTGGAGTTTCCCAGAAACATCCACAATTCAGGGGGGATCCCCCCATCGTAGGTGACGAGTCTCGGCCGGATTCGCCGGCGGCCCAGTTCCTCGGCATGCTCAAACAGAGTCAGGTTGAGTTGGTCATCGGCGGAAACGACCCGGTTCAACAGATAGTCGTACCCGGTTGCGAAAAGATCGAACAGCCAGTCGCAGGCGGACAATTCCTCTCGAAACTTGCTGATCTTCATAGGTTGACCCTTCACCGGTTTCCTGGGGGACGGAAACCAGAAGTCCGAAGTTCAACCGCGAGTTTGAAGGCTACTGCCGGGAGTTTCGACCAACTCCGGGGATCTTCAAAAGGGGAAGCTGCGGATCGCACCCGGTCGTTCCAAGCTGCGAATTGTCCTATGGCTACGGCTCCAAAGTCAATCCAGCCCGCATGCGGGCGTGACCGCCCGTGCTTTCAAAGGAGAGGACTTGAACACTCCCCACCCATAGGGAATAGCATGAGTGGAGACCCGTGTTGGGTCGATCTACAATGGACCCTGGGAGTTTTCTATGCGTGAAGTCATCATTGCTTCTTCCGTCCGCACACCCGTGGGACGCGCCTTCAAAGGTACGCTCCGCGCCACCCGTCCCGATGAACTGGCCGCTGTCGCAATCAAGGGCGCGCTGCAGCGGGTACCCCAACTGGATCCTAAAGATATCGAAGACGTCATCCTCGGCTGCGCCATGCCCGAGGCCGAGCAAGGCATGAATGTGGCCCGCATCGCGTCGCTGCGCGCCGGGCTGCCGGTCGAGATCTCGGCGTTGACCATCAACCGCTTTTGCTCGTCGGGCCTGCAGGCCATCGCCATCGCCGCCGAGCGCATCATGAGTGGCGGCGCCGAGGTGATCGTCGCCGGCGGAACCGAATCCATGTCGATGATCCCCATGGGTGGCCACAAAATTTCGCCCAACCCCTGGCTCGTCGATCACTATCCGGACGCGTATCTCTCGATGGGCCTGACGGCTGAGCGGGTCGGCCAACGGTTCGGAATCACGCGCGAAGCGGCCGACGAGTTCTCGCTGCGCAGTCATCAGAAGGCGATGGCTGCGATCCAGGCGGGAAAGTTCGACGACGAGACGGTCCCAGTGACCGTGAGCTTTACAACCCCGAATGGCTCAAAACCAAAAAAGCACGAAATCACTTTCAAAGTGGATGAAGGCCCGCGCGCCGACACGTCCCTCGAAGCGTTGCTCTCGCTCAAGCCGGCCTTCCACGTGAAAGGCACGGTGACCGCCGGCAATTCCTCGCAAATGTCCGACGGCGCAGCTGCTGCCGTGGTCATGTCAGCCGAGCGCGCAAAGGCTCTGGGCATCAAGCCACTGGCCCGCTACGTCTGCTTCGCGACCGCCGGATACAAGCCCGAAGAAATGGGACTCGGCCCCGTGTTCGCAATTCCAAAAGCGCTGAAGATGGCGGGGCTCAAGCTCTCCGACATCGATGTGATCGAGTTGAACGAAGCTTTCGCCGCGCAGTCGCTGGCGGTGATCAAGGAAGCCGGACTCGATCCGGAAAAAGTGAACCCGAACGGCGGCGCCATCGCTCTGGGACATCCCCTGGGCTGCACCGGAGCAAAGCTGACCGCAACCATCATCCGCGAACTGAAGCGGCGCAATGCCCGCTACGGCATGGTGACCATGTGCGTGGGCGGCGGCATGGGCGCGGCGGGAATTTTCGAGAATGTGCACTGACTCCTTCCGAACTATGCCGGGGGCCTGACGCGGGTTCAAACGCGTAATAGTGCACTTTGTCATCTCGATCCTCTCTCATGTGGACTAGGTAGAGATTCGGGTTGTTTACCAGTTGAATTTGGTACGAGTTCAGCAGATTGATAATCTGCTGCCGCCAAATAGGGAAACTCCTTTGATAGTGCTTGTAGTCGATTGTCGACCCATACGGGTTCGCAGCGTGCATTAGTGGACCGCATTCGTCATAGACCTCTTCAAAGTCGGCCTTGATCAAGTAGTCGGGATCGCGATCCTTAAGCTCACTCTTGACACCTGGTTGTTTTGATGGGATCTCGACGATTGGCTTCGGATAAAAGCTGGAATTCACCTTTGCGAGATCTCTTAGCAAGCGGCCAGCGTGCCAGTGCTTTGCGAAATTCAAATAGATCGCCGAATAGACGGCTTTATTGGCAACGAGGGACCCAAAGGCGATCAGTTCCAGGATCTTTCGTACTTGCAAGCCAACTGATTCAAGTGTTGTGGGCTCGTAGACGGCGTGCCCTTTACCGCTCAGAAACAGATCAATGACATTCATCCGCCTCTTAATTTCTTCCATCAGGTCGCAGTACTTCTGCATGTCTGAACTATGCATAACTCCTCTCCAACACTCATGTGGGGCGACGCCTTGCATCAAGACCAGCCGGGGGAGGTTGCCATTCTACGCCCTTGCCAACACTTCTTTACCCAATCGTTACGCTCTTTTACGCGGTTCTGCGCTACCCTTCAGATGGTCGGCTGAGTCTGAATGATGTGAGACGAAAAGTCTGTCGCGGTTGGTAGGAGGTGCTTTATGCGGCTCTCCAGCCTGGTTGTTGCAGCCATCCTGCTGTTCTCCTCCACAGGCTTCACACAACATTCCTCGTCGAGCAGCGCTCCCCCCAGTCCGCCACCGAGCGCGGCTCCCAGCAGTCCCCCGCCCGCACCGGCGCCCAGCCCTGCACCCAGCGTTTCGTCGAGCGCGAGCGTGTCACACGCCAGTGCACCGAGCCCGAGCCCGACTCCAAGCCCCAGTCCGGGCCCGAGTCCTGTGAATTCTTCGATGGGCAGCCATGCGTCGGCGAGCCCAACTCCGGCGCCCAGCCACGTTCCCAGCCCCTCCGTCTCCCCGAGCCCGAGTGGCGGATCGACGATGTCGCGCCCCATTGTGCATCCTCCCGAACCCAGCCCCGAACGCGTGATTCCGGAGCGCAAACTCCCCGGTGACGAGGGCAGGATCATTGCGTCGCCACGCATTGGCGAACCCGCGCCTCCCCGGGAACGCGAACTGAGACCTGTCGCGCCGGACCTGCGCCGCAGAATCTGCTTGAACGGGCCTTGTGCCGAGGCTCCTGTGCAGCCGCCACCGCCCGAGTCCGACCTGCGCCGCAGAGTCTGCCTCAACGGTCCCTGCCTGGAGTGTCCGGCCGGACAGTCGGCGGGAAAGGATGGAAAGTGCGTGGCCACAACTCCACCGACAACCACCAGCTCTGACCAGTGCCAGCCCAACCAGACTTGGAATGGCGCCGTTTGCGTGAACCACGCCCAGACTCAATGCCGCCCGGATGAATTCTGGAATGGCATCAGATGCGAAACCAGGGCGGATGAATGTGCCAGCATCAATGCGAGAGCGGCCTTGCTGGCCCACGAGGTGCGCACGGCCAAGATGGGCATGCAGGGCGCTTGCTCGAACAATCCCTCGGGGCAGCAGTGCAGCGATCTGAAGCAAAGCTACGATCTCGTGCTGCAGCGCTACCGGATGCTCATGAACGAAGCGCCCATAGCCTGTCGGGCGATGCTGCCGGATCCGCTGGCTCTTTAGAGGTTCTCCCATCGTGAACCTGCCTCCCCGTCGTGTACCGCGGAGTGAAGCTCGAACTCGGCTATCGTATGGACTTGCTGGTCGAAGACCTCGTCGTCGTGGAGATCAAGTCGGTCGACGGCATCTCACCTGTCCACCAGGCCCAAATCCTTTCGTACCTGAAACTCAGTGGCAAATCCATCGGACTGCTTATAAACTTCAATGTTGTCCACATGAAAGACGGCATTAAGCGATTCGTGAACGGTACAGGCTGGAAGTAGAGCAATAACCACCAAGGACACGAAGCCACACGAAGGTCGAAACGCAAGGGCTTCCTTCGTGTACCTTCGCGTCCTTGGTGGTTGAAAGGTTTTCGATGTCCACGACGACAGCAGTTCCCAAGACCAAGATCACCGGCGGCAGCTTTCTGCTCGAAACTCGGCGCCCCGAAGAAGTCTTCACGCCCGAAGATTTCACCGAGCAGCATCAGCTCATCGGTCAGACCACCGAAGAGTTCGCGCAGAACGAGATTATTCCCAACGTCGAGAAGATCGAGCACAAGGATTTCTCGGTCACGCGCGATCTGTTGAAGAAGGCGGGAGAACTCGGCCTGAGTTCGGTAGAGATTCCTGAAGCCTACGGCGGCCTCGAGATGGACAAAGTCACCGCCGCCGTGATCGCCGACCACATCGCGAAATACGCCGGCTTCGCCACGACCTGGGGCGGACACACCGGCATCGGCACCCTGCCCATCGTCTATTTCGGCACGGAAGAGCAGAAGAAGAAATATCTGCCGCGACTGGCCGCCGGAGAAATCGTTGGCGCGTATGCGTTGTCGGAGTCCACCTCCGGCTCCGACGCCATGAACTGCCGCGCCCGGGCCCAGCTTTCGACCGACGGCAAACACTACATCCTCAACGGCGAAAAGATGTGGATCACCAACGCCGGCTTCGCCGACCTGTTCACCGTCTTTGCGAAGGTCGATGGCGAGAAGTTCACTGCATTTCTGGTTGAAAAAGGCTTCCCCGGCTTCTCCATCGGCGCCGAAGAACACAAGATGGGCATCCGCGGATCGTCCACCTGCCCCATCATCCTCAACGACTGCAAAGTGCCGGTCGAGAACCTGCTCGGGGAAATCGGCAA
This sequence comes from Terriglobia bacterium, assembly GCA_020073465.1. GTDB lineage: Bacteria > Acidobacteriota > Terriglobia > Terriglobales > Acidobacteriaceae > Sulfotelmatobacter. The sequence continues at coordinate 23,715 of JAIQFC010000023.1, read as the reverse complement.
GGGACACGTCATCGCTTTCAACATTCTGAACGTCGGCCGCTTCAAACTCGGCGCCATGTGCGTCGGCGGAGGCCGTGTCTCGCTCGAAAATGCCATCGCCTATGCCAAGCAGCGCAAGGCTTTCAACAAAGTCATTGCCGACTTCGGCTTGGTGCGCGAAAAGATCGCCAACATGGCAACGCTGCTCTACGTGGGCGAATCGCTCGTCTATCGTACGGTCGCCTTGATGGATGGCGCGCTCAGCGAAGTCGACAAGTCGGCCGCCGATGCCGCCAAACAGACCCTCAAAGCCATCGAGGAATACGCGGTCGAGTGCTCAATCATCAAAGTCTGGGGCTCGGAGATGATCGACTACGTCGTCGATGAGACGGTACAGATCTACGGCGGCTACGGCTTCGTCGAAGAATATCCCGCCGAGCGTGCCTATCGTGACGCACGCATCAACCGCATCTTCGAAGGCACGAACGAAATCAACCGTCTCATCATCACGGGATTCCTGCTGAAGCGTGCCATGTCAGGCCAGTTGCCGCTCATGCCCGCCATCAAAAAGCTGATGGACGAAGTTCTCTCCGGTCCGTCGGTGAGCGAAGACCTAGAAGGCCCGCTTGCCGACGAGCGGAAACTGGTGGCGCAGGCCAAGAAGCTCGGCCTGTTTGCCGCTGGAGCAGCCACCCAGAAATACATGCAGGCGATCCAGGACCAGCAGGAGATCATGGGAGCCATCGCCGACATGACAATTGAGACGTATGCTATGGAATCGGCGGTGTTGCGCGCCCAGAAGATCGCCCAGGCAAAAGGCGAGTCGGATGCCGCTCTTCCCATCGCCATGACGCGTGTCTATCTATCGCAAGCGATAGAGAAGGTCGAGTCTGCCGCCAGAAAAGTCATTGCCGCCGTCGCCGATGGCGACATGTTGCGCACGCAGCTGGCGATTCTTCGCCGACTCGCCAAGTACGAGCCGTTCAACACCATCGAACTGCGCCAGCAGATCGCGCAGAAGACGATCGAGCGGGGAAAATACACACTGGCGTAGATGAGTTTAGGACTACGTCGCGTTACGGTCTCTCGTTACAAGCCTGTCATCCTGAGGTCCGCGCCTTTGCGGGCCGAAGAGCCTGCCCTGAGCCTGCCGAAGGGACCTATGCAATCGGCTGGGAGCTGCACAGGTCCTTCGCTCCGCTCAGGATGACAGAGTGAAACTGCTGTCAGACCCCACCCTTCCTCAGTCACGATCCCTCTGATACAAATTCAAAATGAAGATCAAAGCACTAAACGTCCTCGCCACGCTCGCGATTGCAGCAACCTTGGCCCCCCAGTCGAGCCCAGCCGCACCGCAGGACTCCGCTACCTTCGACCCTGACGGCACCGCGCATGTCACGCGCGTCATTCCGATGCCATCGACCATCAGTCCTGAGGCGCAGAAATGGCTGGAATCGCTCAACCAGCAAAAAGTCGGACCGCCGGAGACCCTCGCCGAACGCCGCACCCACACCGATGCCTGGCGCAAGATGGACTCGGCGGAGGCACGCAAACTCTATCCCGTGAACATCGAGGAAGCCAGCATCGCCGGTGTGCGCACAGACATCATCACGCCACTTGAAACTCCGAAAACCAATCGTGTGATCATCAATCTTCACGGCGGCGGATTCAACTCTGACTCAGGCTCGCTGATCGAAGGCGTCCCCATCGCCAACCTGGCCAGAATCAAGGTCGTCTCCGTCTACTACCGCCTCGCCCCGGAAAATCCGTTCCCGGCAGCCGTGGATGACGTAGTCGCGGTCTACAAAGAGCTACTGAAAACCTACCCACCGCATAACATTGGAATTTTCGGCACGTCGGCGGGAGCCATCCTCACCTGCGAAGTCGCTGTCCGTCTCAAACAACTCGGGTTCCCACTGCCCTCCGCGCTGGGAATTTTCTCGGGCCTCGCCGACTTCAGCCGAGTCGGCGACTCCCGGCAAATGTTCACACTCAACGGTCTCCCCGGGCGGCTGGAGCCCGTCGATCCCAATCACCTGCCAGACGATCAATATGTCGGCAAAACCGATCGCAAAGACCCAGTCCTTTCTCCCATCTTCGCCGACCTTCACGGCCTGCCGCCCAGCCTGCTCGTCACCAGCACACGCGACCTGCTGTTGAGCGACACGGCCACGCTTCATCGTGCCTTGCTGAGCGCCGGAGACGATGCGCAGTTGGTCGTCTTTGAGGCGCTGCCTCACGCCTTCTGGTATCACTTCCAGTTGCCCGAGACGAAAGAGGCGCTCGCACTGATGGCGAAGTTCTTCGATGAGAGAGTTGGACGGTAGGGCTTACAAAGCAGATGTCGGTGTTGCTGGTGTAATGAGCATGTCGCGCTAATAGCGAGTCGGTGCGAACAATGGAAACTCACTCGTGGCTAGGATTGGCCCTGGGGTGCCTTGTTGGCCATCGGCGACATCATGCCATCGGCGCTCGGAAGGTGGATGCTTCCAGCGCATCTGTTTAGCCGCGAAGTACCGGGTCGGCGGAATCACCTTCTGTACCTTTAATATGGGACTTATCCATTTAATTACCTTGACAAGCTCAAGGGAGTTAACTAGAATACGTACATGAGCAAAAGCACAATCAGCACGTTTCAAGTTTTCACGATGTTTCCCGATGCCGAGTCTGCGCGGTTGTTTTTGGAGTCGCGCCTTTGGCCAGACGGAGCAATCTGTCCCGCCTGCAAAGCCTCGGAGAACATCACCACGCGCAAGGGCGGGTTCTACCGCTGCAACCCCTGCAAACTGGATTTTACCATCCGTACCGGGACGGTTTTCGAGCGGTCGCACATTCCCCTGCATAAGTGGCTCTATGCCATGTATCTGCTCGTGACCGCCCGCAAGGGCATCTCTTCGATGCAGTTGGCGAAGGAGATCGGTATCCGGCAATCGTCCGCATGGTTCATGCTGCACAGACTTCGGGAAGCTTGCGGTGGGCCGAAACTGACGAAGCTCAAGGGTATCGTCGAACTGGATGAGTGTTTTATTGGTGGTAAAGAAGCCAACAAACACGAGCACAAAAAGCTCCGCATGGGGCGTGGTGCCGTTGGCAAGACCGCCGTGCTCGGAATGCGGGAACGCGGCGGTCGCACCATTGCCGCTCCGATGACAGAGCGCAGCCTGCAAGAGGCGACACAGCGCATCCACGAGAACATTGAACTCGGAACGCAACTCTACACGGATGAGCACCTGATTTTCACAGGGCTGGACGGCCTGTTCTACAAGCACGATGCCGTGAATCACTCCGCTGGCGAGTACGCGGCTGGTGCTGCCCATACTAATAGCATCGAAAGTGTCTGGGCAGTGCTGAAACGCGGCTTGTATGGCGTCTACCACAAGGTCAGCCCCAAACATCTTGCCCGGTACGTCAACGAGTTCACCTTCCGGCTGAACGAAGGCAACGTGAAGCGCCACAGCCTTGAGCGGCTGGACAGCATGATCGAAGCGGTCAGCGGCAAGCGCCTGACCTATGCGGGGTTGACCGCATGAGCGACTCGATCCAAGTAACTCCTTCAGTGTGGGCGTGGCCTTCGTGGTCTGAGCCAGACATGCGACTTCCCGAAGGAAAAACCTGCTCCGACTGCGCGCGGTTTCGCAAGTGCAACGATTTCCTTGGCGGTAACATCGCAGACAATCGGGTTTGCGATTGGGCACCAAGCGCCTTTTTCCCCGCGCAACGTGGGGCGCAGTCATGAAACCACCGAAGGCTCTAGAGCAGATAGCGGATGTAGTCCTGGCCTACCGTCCGAAGTCGAAACAGCCAAAGCCGCGCAAACGGAAGCGAGCGAAGCAGGTGAAACGTGGCTGATCTTGTTGGGACCTGCCCGAAAGATTTCTGGACGGAGTGGATCGCCGAAGGCGATGCCGCTGGCGAACCTTACACTGGCCAAGAATGGGGATGGTACACGGGCGACCGCAAGGCCCGTAGCATTCAGCCCGGAGATCGCTTCTACGTTGTGGCTCACGGCAAGTTGCGGGGATGGGCACCTGTCGTGCGCGTAGACGTTGGCGGCGATGGCAAGAGTTACGCCATTATCCGGCACGGCGGGGGAGTGGCTTGCACCATCGCAGAACCGATACCTGGATTTCGCGGCCTTCGGCTTCGATGGTGGAATCGGGAAAGCGAAGCGCCGTTCCCAGAGTGGAAAAAGGCCGATGCCTGAGAACTGGGAGCAAGAGTTACGCGATGCCGGATGGACAGCCGTTCGCGTTGATCTCTGGCGTTCGCCCCACGGAGACTTGTATCGTGGCCCGTACAAGGCATGGCAGGTTATGAAGAGCGTCGAGCAATGGGGACTGAAACGGTGCTGCGATTGTCGGGCCGTCGCTTCGCGGGGTGGGACGATAAAACACGCGGCAACCTGCACGCACGGCGATTCATCTTGGATCGAAATCCTAGTCGAAGGTATCATGGTTTAGTCATTGCACTTAGGTAGTTAAATGGATAAGTCCCTTTAATATACTTGTTTTCAACGACATGGATAAATAACGATTTGCCTTGACTTATCATGGTTAAGGGGTAAGATAGAAGTCAAACAGGGAGGTGGGGACCATGCCAGCCACCAAGACCAAGAAGTTTACTCCTGAGATCGATGCCAAGCTCTACGATGAGTTCGTTGCGGTTGCCGAACAGAATGGGCAGACGAAACGGCATGTTCTCGAGCAGGCGCTCGAGTTCTATCTGCGCAATGTGGTTCCGTCTCAGCACCTTGTCCGCCCTGAGGTAATGAACGCCTTCGAGCGATCCGTGGCCCGCAACCGAGACCTTCTTGAGCGTCTCGCCAAGTAAATGGCGAAGTACCTGACGGTAGCCGAAGTCTACCTGATGCAGCATCACTTGATCGAAAGATTTGGCGGCCGACATGGTGTCCTCGACAAGGGCGCTGTTGAGGCCGCTGTCTTCCGTCCTCAAACCGGCTACTACAACTCCATTGAAGAAGAGGCGGCAGCGCTGATGGAGTCGCTCGGCAACAATCACGGCTTCGTCGACGGCAACAAGCGGATCGCCTTCACCGCCACCGATGTCTTGCTCCGGACCAACGGGTTCGAACTGGAAGTAGATGGCAAAGCTGGACACGCGTTCATCGATGGCTCGATGGACCGCCATGAATTCCGCTTTGCCCAGATCCTCGACTGGATCCGTCAACACATCAAGCCCCTTGTTTAACTCTTCCTCCCTACTTCTTAGCCTTCTACCTTTGTTCTGGTTGGATCCGAGCAGCTATTTGCCACTGCCGTGCCCTCCTACGGCACGAGCACGTAGCTCACAAACGCCACCCGCTTGCTGTCCGGGGACCACGACGGCACGTTGATCGTCCCCTGCCCGCCAAACAATTTCGCCAGCACGGTGATCTTTTTGTCGCTAAGCGACATCAGCCGCAGCATCACATCTTTGTTTTCGGGATGGCCGGTCACGTCCGCTTCGTAGGTGAGAAATACCATCCAATGCCCATCGGGCGAGACGTGCGGGAACCAGTTATTGAGATCGTCCGAGAACACTTGCTGCTGCTCGCTGCCATCGGCCTTCATGCGCCAGACCTGCATGTGGCCGGTGCGCTCCGAGTTGAAGTAAATGTATTTTCCATCCGGAGAATATTCCGGGCCGTCATCCAGACCTTTCGCCGTGGTCAGCCGCGTCTCCTCCCCTCCAGCAGCGGGAATCGCATAGATGTCGAACTCGCCGTTGCGCTGGCCAACGAAGGCCAGCGTCTTTCCATCCGGCGACCAGCCGTGCCAGTACGACGGCGACTTCTGCGTGATCCGCCGCGGCGTCCCGCCGCCGATGGGCACGACATAGACGATCGAGTTGTGATCTTCCTGTGAGTTGTCGCTGATCGCAAGCTGCGAAGCATCTGGCGAAATTCCGTGATCATTGTTGCAGCGCGTGGCGAAGCCGGTATCAATTACTTCGGGCGTGCCACCGGCAACTGGCAGGCGCACGATGCGCCCCTCGCGATTGAACAGGAACGCGCTGCCCTCGCGCGCCCAGTTGGACGCTTCGAAGCGTCCCGGCGCGAGATAAGCCACCCTCCGGTCCGCGGAGTCAATGGCTACGGTCTCCAGTGTGCTGTAAAGCGTCGCCTGAGCGGATGCTGCAGAACTGGGTGCCGCCAGCGACACATTGGAGAACACCGCTTTCTCCACCACATCCTTGTCGTGAGAGCAGACTCCGATCCCGACGTAGAACGCGCCTTGCAGCGGGATTCGCAGCCATCCCCCGGCCACCTTCGGCTCGCCATCATCCGCAGCCAGCGACATGTAGACGTACTCTCCACGCTTGACGATACGCAGCCGTTTGGGAGCCGAGAGATTTGACTGAATTTCACGGGTGACCGCGCCCTTCTGGTCGCGGAATTGCAGCGAGGTCAAACCGCTGGCATGCAGCGCCACATCCGCGTAAACGGAGTCGGCATCCAGACTCTGCCGCAGAATCAGCACCGCCTTTTTGTGTTCGTTCCCACTCTTGTTCACGAACGAGACTTCGGCGGTCAAAGTCACATCCCCGGAAACCTTCTTCCATGCGAACTGAAAGGCATCCGCCACCGACCACATGTTCTCGCCGCTGCCGGAGATGGTGTATGTCCGCTTCGCCCCGTCATAGTCCACGGAGCCCGCATGCAGCACGGTGCCGACGTCCCCATGGCCTTCGAACATTCCGACGGGCGCCGCCACACCCTGCGCCCGGAGCAGGCCAGGCGCAAACGCAACAATGCAAACAACACTCACCGCAAACACACAAGACCGTCGTACTTTACGCATGAGAATTTCCCCCGTCCGATGAAAGCTCTGGAACACGACAGCGGCTGCAACCGAGGATTGTAAATCCGACTTGCCTCACCCCCGCGAAGTTCCTTCCCCCCGGCATCATGGCGTAAGTCGGCACTTTCTACTGCAGGGCGCCGGGCATTCCTGATCTACAATGCTCTGGCATGTGCTTTTCGTCGTTCCGTATTCGACGACCCGCCGCATCGGTCGCGGTCCTTCTGGCTGCCTCCCTGTTCACGGCATGTGGAGGTTCGAGTTCGACGCCCCCACCGCCGGTCGCACCTTCGATCACCTCCCAGCCCTCGAACCAGACGGTGGTTGTCGGCCAGCCGGCAACGTTCGCCGTGGTTGCAGCGGGCACCAGTCCTCTGAGCTATCAATGGCAAAAGGGAGGCGTCAGCATTCCTGGAGCAACTTCCGCCAGCTACACCACGCCCGCCACTACGCTCGGCGACAACGGGTCGCAGTTCGGCGTCACCATCAGCAACTCGCTGGGCAACGTCACCAGCAACACGGCGACCCTCAACGTAGCCGTGGCTCTAGCCGATGTCGTCACCTTCCAGTACAACAACGCCCGCACCGGCGCAAATCTGGGAGAAGTGATCCTCACTCCCAGCAACGTGAACTCCACAAAGTTCGGAAAGATCGGCTCTTTCACCGTCGACGGCAAGGTCGACGCTCAGCCTCTTTATCTTTCTCAACACAGCATTGCAGGCGGAACCCACAACGTTCTCTACGTGGCAACTGAGCATGACAGCGTCTATGCTTTCGACGCCGACAGCGGAGCCGTTCTCTGGCAGAAGTCGATGCTCGGTACAGGTGAGACGACCAGCGAACCGGTCAACGGTTGCTCTCAGGTCACGCCTGAGATTGGCATCACCTCGACTCCGGTCATCGACCGCTCGCGTGGCGCCATCTACCTGGTCGCAATGTCGAAGAGCGGGTCAAGCTACTTCCAGCGCATCCACGCTTTGAGCCTGAGTACCGGGAACGAGTTGTTCGGCGGTCCGGTTGCCGTCCAGGCGCTTTACCCGGGGACGGGCGACGGCGCTTCCGGCGGGAACGTGACCTTCAGTTCGAAGCAGTACGAGGAACGCGCGGCTTTGTTGTTGCTCAATGGCGTGCTCTACACCACCTGGACCTCGCATTGCGACATTCGTCCGTACACGGGATGGGTCATCGGCTACGACGCGTCCACGCTGTCCCAGACCCACGTCCTGAACGTGACTCCCAACGGAAATGAAGGCGCGATCTGGATGGCCGGGAACGGCCCTGCCGCCGATGCCGGCAACAACATCTACTTCCTTACCGGAAATGGCACCTTTGACACGACGCTCGACGCCAACGGCTTCCCCAGTCAGGACAACTACGGCAACGCTTTCGTGAAGCTCTCCACCTCAGGAACGCTCAGCGTCGCCGACTATTTCACCATGTCGAACACCATCGCCGAATCCAATGCGGACATAGACCTCGGCTCCGGCGGCGCCATCGTGTTGCCCGACCTCTCCGATAATGGCGGCCAGATCCACCAGCTTGCAGTCGGAGCCGGCAAGGACAGCATCATCTACGTGGTGGATCGCAATGCCATGGGGAAATTCCACTCCACCGACACCATTTACCAGGAGATTCTTGGGGCCCTGGCCGGCAGCGTGTTCTCCACTCCCGCATACTTCAACCAGACGATCTACTATGGCGCCGTCTCGGATGCCATCAAAGCGTTCACCATCTCCAATGCCAGGCTCGGCACAAGCCCGAGTTCGAGGACGAGCATTACTTTCACCTATCCCGGAGCCACGCCCAGTGTCTCGGCGAACGGCACCGGCAGCGCAATCCTGTGGGCCGTGGAGAACAGCAACCCCGCAGTCCTGCATGCCTACGACGCCACCAACCTGGCCACCGAGCTCTACAACAGCAATCAGGCCGCCGGTTCCCGCGACCAGTTCGGACCGGGAAACAAGTTCATCGCCCCCATCATCGCCAATGGCAAGGTATACGTAGGAACGCCCACCGGCGTAGCCGTCTTCGGCTTGTTGCCCTGAGCAGTCGGAAGCGATCTCATGAATGGTTTGGGAAGGGCACGGCTTCTGTTCTAGAGCCTGCCCTGAGCGAGCGCTAGCGAGCCGAAGGGTGCCTTCCAAGTGTCACCTAAGATCCGTTCTTTAGCCCCTCAGGGTCGCGCTTCTGTTCCAGTGCGGAGACTTCACGAGATGGCTCCAGTTTTCTTCTCTCACCCGTTCGTTCCTCTGATACAAATGTCACGATGAAAACCAGAGCGCTGCACCTCATCGCAATCCTTGGACTCTTACTTGCCGGCTCCCTGCAAGCCCAGGAAAGCACTCTTGCCCCCACGCCACCCATGGGTTGGAATTCCTGGAACAAGTTTGCCTGCAACGTGAGCGAGGACATGATCAAGAGCATGGCCGACGCCATGGTGAAGTCCGGCATGAAAGACGCCGGCTACCAATACGTGAATATCGACGACTGCTGGCAGGTCAGCCGTGACGCGGCCGGCAACATCGTCGCCGACCCGCAGCGCTTTCCGCACGGCATGAAGGCCGTCGGCGATTACATTCACTCACTCGGCTTGAAGTTCGGCGTCTACTCCGACGCCGGCTCGAAGACCTGTGCCGGCCGTCCCGGCGGCCTCGGCCATGAATATCAGGACGCGATTCAATACGCCGCCTGGGGCGTCGACTATTTGAAATACGACTGGTGCAGCACAACCACGCAGGATGCCAAGGCCGCCTACGCCAACATGCGCGCCGCGCTCGACGCTGCCGGCCGCCCCATCGTCCTCAGCATCTGCGAGTGGGGAAAGGCCAAGCCCTGGCTCTGGGAAGAAGTTGGCGGCAACTTGTGGCGCACCACCGGCGACATTCAGGACCGCTGGCAAGGCAAGAAGGAGTGGTCCCCCGGTGACTGCTGCAGCTACGGCATGCTCGACATCCTCGATCTGCAAGTCGGACTCGAGTCCTACGCCGGTCCCGGCCACTGGAACGATCCTGACATGCTCGAGGTTGGCAACGGCGGCATGACGGACACCGAGTACCGCTCCCATTTCAGCCTATGGGCAATCCTCGCGGCGCCGCTGATTGCAGGCAATGACCTGCGCAGCATGCGTCCCGCAACTCACAACATCCTCACTAACAAAGAGGTCATTGCCGTGAATCAGGATCCTCTAGGCCGCGAAGGAACCCGCGTTGCAAAGAACGGCGACCTGGAAGTCTGGGCCAAACAGTTGAAGGACGGAAGTCGCGCCGTGGTGCTGCTGAATCGCAGCGCATCCGAGCAAAACATTACAGTAGCCTGGGAAGATCTCGGATATCCCGATCATCTAAGCGCAGCCGTCCGCGATTTGTGGCAGCACAAGGATCTCGGAAAGTTCACCGGGAAGTTTTCGGCGTCTGTCGCCTCGCACGCCGTGGTGATGGTCGCCGCAAAACCGTAACTTATAATTTGTCATCCTGAGCGCAGCAAGTGCTTCGCGAATGCGAAGCACTTGCGGAGTCGAAGGATCCCTTGCACCCGTGCAGCACCGGCGGTTCGTCAAGGCGTTTCAACCGCGGCATCTCGGTAGGGCCGGCGATCGAGAGACCCTTCTGGATCGCGGGGAGAACACTTGAACCGCCGGGTACTACAAGCTGATAGGGATCCTTCGACTGCGTGGCTGCTCCGCTTCGCGAAGCATCCCTCCGCTCAGGATGACACGGCCTGGAGGGTGAAGATGAAGCAGGAGCGTGTCCCACGCGCGGTCCCTCAACCCTTCTTCAGCTCCTCCATCACACTCTGGATCAGTTCCTTCGCGTCGGTAAGGCTCTTCATGACGATCTGGATGTCCATCACGGGCTTGCCGGGCCAGCGTTGGCTCTGGCAGTAGACGCCATGCTGCCCAACCAGCGCCATGGCGTCGGTGATTGTATCCATCGTGACGGCCAGCCGCCCGCGTGGGACGCCCATCATGGTCTCGTAATGTTCCAGCTCTTCCTGCTTTTCATCGAATACCGGCATAGGGGTGATTGTAACCGCCGTCGCGCAAGGAGCATAATGGCTACGTCCTGCTGACATATTCCTCACTCGCACGTCAAAATCTCTTGGCGATTGCAGACCACTAACGACTAACGATTGCTGACTACCAAAAGGAGAGACCATGAAGAAAAGACTCGCCCTATTCACATGTGTGATTTTCGCTCTGACCCTCTTCGCCTCGGCCCAAGGCAGCCGCCCCAGCCCCCCGGCCTCCGCTTCGTGTGATCTGGGCGGCAAGACCATCAAGACCGACTACTCCAGCCCGCGCGTAAAAGGACGCAAGATCTACGGCGGCCTGGTACCCTTCGGGGAAGTCTGGCGCACCGGAGCCAATGAAGCCACGACCTTCGTCACCAGCGCCGATCTCGCAGTCGGCGGTAAGGCCGTTCCCGCTGGCAGCTACACCATCTTCACCGTCCCCAACGCCGACAAGTGGACCCTCATCATCAACAAGAAAACCGGCGAATGGGGTATCCCCTACAAGTACGAGAGCGACGAACTGGCCCGCGTCGACATGAAGGTTTCCAAGCTGCCGTCGCCGGTTGAGAACTTCACCATTGCCTACGACAAGTCGAGCAGCGGCTGCACGCTGCGCATGGATTGGGAATCCACCCGCGCCTCGGTCGACATCTCGGCGAAGTAAGGCCGAGGGCGAGCAGCTTTTGATTGTTGATTGTTGATTTTTGATTGTTGATTGGAAAACCGCCTCACGCGAGGTTCGCCACTGAAATCGAAGGGTTTCAATCAACAATCAAAAATCAACAATCAACAATTTCCCTTCGGCGTACAATTCTCCTAGCAGCATTCCCCACGGGAGGTTCCCATGCCCGTCTACGATTACGTCTGCCTCGATTGTCACAAGTCCTTCGAAACCGTCCTCACCCTGACCGAGCACGACAAGGAAGATGTCAAATGTCCTCATTGTGGCAGTAAGCACGTGGAGCAGGAGGCTGCCGCGTTTTTTGCGGTGACGTCAAGGAAGAGTTGATCGAAAGGCAGATTGCCGTTGGTGTCCCCGCAAGACTGGGGGGAAGGGGCTTGTGTAGGGACGGCCGCCTCGGCTGTCCCGCGGGCAGAGCCCGCGGCTTTACGGTTTGCTGAAAGCCTTCGATTTTGGGTGGCGCAGCGCTTTCAGCGCTGCGATAAAGACCTTTTTCTGTCAGGGCTTTAGCCCCCGAGGTACCCAACCGAGTCTTTCAGCATACTGTTGAGCCGCTTACAATTCACGCGGTCGGTTTCCACCGTAAGACCGGCTTCCTCGCGGCCGCCGTCTCATCCAACCGCGAAACCCGCGTCGAATGTGGCGCATCGAGCACCGTCTGCGGATCTTCTTCCACTTCGTCCGCAATCGACTTCATCGCTTCGATGAACAAATCCATTTCTTCCTTGGACTCGCTCTCCGTCGGCTCAATCATCATCGCGCCCGGCACAATCAGAGGAAACGCCGTCGTATACGGATGGAATCCGTAGTCGATCAGTCGTTTGGCAATGTCCATCGTGCGCACGCCCTTTTTCGCCTGCACCTTGTCGCTGAAGACAACTTCGTGCATCGTCGGCGTCGCGTACGGCAGATCGTACGTGCCCTCGAGTCCCTTGCGAATGTAGTTCGCGTTGAGCACCGCATCTTCGGTCGTCCGCCGCAAACCGTCAGGTCCGTTTGCCTGAATGTAGGCGAGGGCGCGAACGAACATGCCGAAATTTCCGTAGAACGCGCGCACCCGCCCCACCGACTGCGGGCGGTCGTAGTCGAAGCCCAGCGTGCCGTCCGGCTTGGTCACCACCACGGGCCGCGGCAGAAATGGTTCCAGGGCTTTCTTGATTGCGACGGGCCCTGATCCCGGCCCGCCACCGCCATGCGGTGTCGAAAACGTCTTGTGCAGGTTCAGGTGCATCACATCGACACCAAAATCGCCCGGACGCGCCTTGCCCACCAACGCGTTCATGTTGGCCCCGTCCATATAGAGGAGGCCGCCCTTCGCATGCAGGATGTCGGCAATCTTGTGGATGTCCTGTTCGAAAACTCCCAGCGTGTTGGGATTCGTCAGCATGAGCGCGGCCACATCCTCGCTCATCTGCGCTTCCAACGCCGCAATATCGACCATGCCGCGCGAGTCCGATTTCAGATTCTCGACCGCATAGTTCACCATCGCAGCCGTCGCCGGATTGGTCCCGTGCGCCGAGTCGGGAATCAGAATCTTCTTCCGCGCGTTGCCCTTCGAGTGGTGATACGCCCGCACCATCAGCAGGCCGGTCATCTCGCCGTGCGCGCCGGCCGCGGGCTGCAGCGTAATCGCGTCCATGCCGGTGATTTCCAGCAGGCATTCACTCAGCGTTTTCAGGATGTGCAGCGCGCCCTGTGAGATCTTCTCCGGCTGGTACGGATGCCCGTTCGCGATGCCCTCCACTCGCGCAACGTGCTCATTCACGCGCGGGTTGTACTTCATAGTGCACGATCCCAGCGGATACATACCCAGATCAATGGCATAGTTCCAGGTCGAAAGCCGAGTGAAATGCCGGATGATCTCGATCTCGCTCACCTCGGGCATGCTTCCCAGGTCTTTTCTCTCCGCCACGCCCAGCAGCGCGGCCGTATCCACTTCCGGCACATCGAGCGGCGGCAACTTCCACGCCGCCTTTCCCGCCGATGACTTCTCGAAGATCAGCCCTTCGTTCTGATTGACGTGGCGCGTGGCCTTGCGGGTCATGCGTTTCATCGCGCCACCTCCTCGACTTCCTCTTTCGCCGGTCGCACCGAGCGCTCGCTTTCAGCCACCAGTCCCACAGCTGTGTCGATCGCGGATCGCGTGGTCAGTTCGGTGCAGCACCACAGCGCCGCATTCCCCAGTTCGGGATAAAACTTCTTCAGCGGCAATCCACCCACCATCTTGTGTCCCAGCAGGCGGCTGTTGATCGCGTAAGGATCTTGACTGGTCTCGACTACGAATTCGTTGAACCGTGGCGCACCGCCAAACAGAACTTTCCCGTGCTTGGCAAACTGCCCTGCTGCATACGCGGTTTTCGCCAGGTTCTGCTTCGCAAGTTCTTTCAGCCCAATCTTTCCGTACACGGTCATAAAGATGTTGACCATGAGCGCCACCAAAGCCTGGTTCGTGCAGATGTTCGATGTCGCCTTCTCCCGCCGGATGTGCTGCTCGCGGGTAGCCAGCGTCAGGACGAATCCACGATTGCCGTGCTTGTCGGTCGTCTGCCCGACCAGTCGCCCCGGCATCTGCCGCACGAATTTCTCCCGCGTGGCGATCACTCCGCAGTACGGCCCGCCGAATCCCATCGGTACGCCGAACGACTGCGCTTCCATTGCAATGATGTCGGCTTCCCGCGGCGGCTCCACGATTCCGAGCGACACCGCCTCGGCAATCGAAACTACCAGCATTGCCCCGTGCTTGTGGGCAATCTCTGCAACGGCGGCCACGTCCTCAATCGTCCCAAAGAAGTTCGGCGACTGGATCAGTACCGCCGCCGTCTCCGCGGTAATCGACTTCTCAAGCTCTTTGAGATTCAGCCGCCCGTCAGCACCAAAGCCCGCGACCGCCAGCGGCATCCCCTGATGCGTCGCGTAGGTCGCCAGCACCTCGCGATACTCCGGATGCAGGCTGCGCGCCACCACCACCGACCGTCGTCCCGTCAGCCGCACCGCCATCATCACCGCCTCAGCCGCCGCGGTCGAACCGTCGTACATGGAAGCGTTCGCCACCTCCATGCCGGTCAGTTCGCAGATCATCGTCTGAAATTCAAAGATGGACTGCAGCGTCCCCTGCGAAATCTCCGCCTGGTAAGGGGTGTAGGCAGTGAGAAACTCGCCGCGCGAAATCAGCGAATCGATAATGACGGGCCGGTAATGAAAGTACGCTCCAGCGCCCAGAAAGCTGGTATAGCCGTCGCCATTCTCGCGCGAGCGCTGTTTAAAGAAGTCGACAATTTCCGACTCTGCCATCTGTCGCGGAATCTTCAAATCGCGGTCCAGCCGGTATTCTGCCGGAATCGGCGCAAACAGGTCGTCCACCGAGCGCAGGCCAATCGCCTTCAGCATGGCTTCGCGGTCGGCAGGAGATTTCGGTAAATAGCGCATAAGAAGTTAATTAGATGTAGGACAGATTCTGTTTGATTGCAGCCGCCTCGCCAACGCTCAAGTGCACCAAAACCGGCGTCGGACCTCGGGCGTCAGACCTCAGCAATGCATGGCCGAGGTCTAAGGTCTGAAGTCTGAGGTCCGGCCTCAGTGCCCGCTCTCTTCCGCCACGAACTTTTCATAGTCGGCGGCGGAGAGCAGCGCATCCAGATCCTTCGGATTCTTCAGTGTGATCTTCACCATCCACGAGCCGTGCGGGTCCTTGTTCACTTTCTCCGGCGACGATGCCAGATCCCCATTCACTTCGGTGACCGTTCCGGAAGCGGGAGCGTACAAGTCCGACACCGCCTTCACGGATTCGACGGTGCCAAACGTCTTGCCCGCCGTGAGTTCCACGCCCACCTTCGGCACTTCGACGAAGACAATGTCGCCCAGGGACTCCTGCGCATAGTCCGTGATGCCGACCGTCGCGGACGTTCCGCTCGTCTGAATCCACTCATGCTCTTTCGTATATTTGCGATCTGTTGGATACGCCATAAAAGCTTCTAGCTCCTAGCTGCTAGCTTCTAGCTCTACTTCGTGTACCTTCGTGTCCTTGGTGGTTGAAGATTTTCCCTGCCGGGTCTTCATTTCTTCGGCCGCTTATAAAAAGGCGTCGGGACCACCACCGCTCCTACGCCCTGCCCACGAATCTCGACCTTGATCGCTGTCCCTACTGCCGAAAACTCCGTCGGCACATAGGCGAGCGCGATATTCTTCTTCAAAAACGGTGCCGGAGACCCACTGGTCACATACCCAATCTCACGCTCACCGCCGTCCAGCACCTTATATCCGTCGCGCGCGATGCCACGCTCGGTCATCTCGAGACCCACCAGCGTCCGCTTCACACCGGAGGCCCGAGCCTTCTCCAGCGCGGCCCGCCCAACAAACTCCTCCTTCTCCATCTTGCAGAAGCGATCGAGCCCGGCTTCCCAAACGTTAATCGTATCGGAAATCTCATGCCCGTAGAGCGGAAGCTTGCCTTCCAGACGCAACGTGTTGCGGGAACCAAGGCCACAGGGGACAACGCCGAATTCCTTTCCCCCCGCCAGAATCTGATGCCACACTCGCGCGCTGGTCGCCTCGTCTGCTGGAACATAAATTTCGAACCCATCTTCCGCCGTGTACCCCGTTCGCCCCATCAACACACCAGGAATCCCGCACACTGTCCCGCGCGTCACCCAGTAGAACTTCACCGCGCTCAATTCCGCGTCCGTCAGCTTCTGCAGCAGATCCACGCCCTTCGGCCCCTGGATCGCAATCTGCGTGAAGTCGTCCGACAGATTCTCCACCGCGCAGTCAAACTGTCGCGTATTCTCCCGTACCCAGCTAAAGTCTTTCTCCCGCGTGCCCGCATTGATGACCAGCAGGTACTCGTCCTCACCCAGCCGGTGGACAATCACATCGTCCACAAACGTCCCCTCGGGATAGAGCAGCGCCGAATACTGCGCCTGCCCCACCGCCAGCCGCGAAGCGTCGTTCATGGAGATGTGCTGCACCGCAGCCAGCGCCTGCGGCCCCGCCAGGCGGATGTCGCCCATGTGACTGACATCGAAAATGCCCACACCCGTGCGCACCGCCATGTGCTCGTTGATGATTCCGCAGCCGATCGCCGCGGGATACTCCACCGGCATGTCCCAGCCATTGAACTCCACCATCTTCGCCCCCATCTGGCGATGGACGGCGTTCAACGCAGTTTTGCGGATGGCGGGAGTGGCGGGAGTTGTGGTCGCCTCAACAGCGGACAAGCAGAACCTCAATCAGCGCAGCGGCTGGCCTGCTGGGATGGTGTGACTGATAACCGTATCACGCGCTTTTTCGGCGGGTCAAACAGGAGGGTCACACCACAGAGGTCACAGAATTTCACAGAGGAACTAAAGGATCTTGTATCTGGACCTCCTTCGTGTAACTTCGTGTCCTCTGTGGTTGAGATTTCTCTTGGATCTACTTCCCGAACTGCACCGTCACCCGCGACCCTGCCGCCACGTGCGTCCCGGCTGCCGGAGACTGTTGCCGGGCCACGCCGCTGCCCACGGCCTCGAGTTGAAGCCCGGCATCCTGGGCAGCCTCCACCGCGCCGCGTACGGTTTTCCCGACGAACGACGGCACTTCGATTCCCCCTTGCTCGACATCCAGGACTACGGTGCCGGTTACCGGGAGCTTGGCTTGTGTCGCGGCTGCATCCGCTGCGCCCGAAGTTTGCGGTGGGGACGTTTGCCCCTTGCTTCCTCTTGCGGCTGCAGGTCCCGACTCAACTTCTCTCATCGCCGCTTGCACGACAGATGTGGCGCGGGCGCCCTCGCCCGCGGACCCAGCCCCCGGCACCTTCGCCGGCGTAGCGTCCGATCCCGTATCCCCATTCACCTCCGCCGTCTCCAACGGCTCACCCGGATGATCCGGCGTCCCCTCCTCCAGATCTTTCTCCTTCGTCTTAGCCGCGGCCAACAGCAACTGATGCTGAGGCGCGAGCGGCAGATCGTGCGGCACATGGAGATACTCGAGTACCTGCTGGGAAATGCGCCGGAATACCGGAGCCGACACTTGTCCGCCCTGGTGCAATCCCACCGGCGAATCCAGAATCACCGCCACCACGATCTGCGGATTATTCACCGGAGCGAATCCCGCAAACGATGCGATGTACTTCGTCTTCGAATACGCTCCCGTCGCCGGATCCACCTTCTGCCCTGTCCCGGTCTTCCCCGCGGAGGTATACCCTTCCAGAATCGCCCTGCGGCCGGTGCCGTGCGCATCGAGCACGACCTTCTCCATCATCGAGCGCATCTGGGCGGCAGTGTAGGGCGAGATCACCCGATGCGAGTTTGCGGGATGGAATGCCACCGTCTGCGGAGCGCTCTTTAGATCGGTATTGGGCGGCACGGTGCCGGCAACAATCCGCGGCGCCACCCAGACGCCGTCATTCGCGAACGTTGACACCAGCCCTGACAGCTGCAGCGGCGAAATTCCAATCTCCTGCCCCATCGAGATCGCGGCAATCGAAACCCGCGACCATCGGCTCACTGGCTTGGTCAGGCCGCGGGTCTCCCCCGGCAGTTCGATCCCGGTCTGCTGTCCGAATCCAAACGCGCGAATGTATTTGTAGAAACGATCCTCGCCCAGACGCAGCGCAATCTTGATCGCGCCCACGTCGCTTGACGCGGCCAGCACTCCCCACACCGGCAACAGCCCGTGCGGCTTGGAGTCGCGGATGCGCATGCCGTTGTAGACGATCGCACCCATCTGGCAGTCGAAGATTTCATCCGGACTCGTGACCTTCTCTTCCAGCGCCGCCGAAATCGTCACCAGCTTGAACGTCGACCCCGGCTCGTACACATGGCTTACCGCGCGGTTGGTCAGCGCCGCGGGCGTAATCTGCTTCCGCAGGTTCGGATTGAATGTCGGACGGTTGGCCAGCGCCAGGATTTCTCCCGTGTGCGGATTTTCCACGATCACTGTGCCCGCAATCGCCTGCGTGTCGTGAATCGCCTGCTCCAGTTCCTTTTCGGCGATGTACTGAATGTTCTTGTCGATGGTCAGGACCAGGTTCTCGCCCGGCTCCGGCTGTTTCTCCACGTCAGAAAACCACTGCTTGCGCGCATCCACCGAGATAAACATCTTCCCCGGCTTGCCGCGCAGTTCGTCATCAAAGGCGTGCTCGATGCCGCTCTGCCCCGAGTCCTCCATCCCGACGGACCCAAGCACCTGCGCTGCCAGATCGCGCGCCGGATAAAACCGCTTCGGCTCCTTCTGAAAATGGATGCCTTGCAGGTTCAGCGACTTGATGCGGTCAATGGTCTCGTCGTTAGCCTTGCGCGCCACCCAGCAGAATGTCTTGTGATTACGGCAGTCGGCGAGAACAACGTTGTAGTCATCGCCCGTGATCCGCGTGATGAGATGGACCGCCGTCGGCAGGTCTTTGACTTCCGTGGGCACAGCGAATGCCGAGTCGACGAGCACCGACATCGCGAGTTCGTGCCCGGCCCGGTCGTAGATCACGCCCCGCTTGGCCGACAACGGAATCTCGCGCTGCTGCTGATGCTCCGCCTGCTTGGCGAACTTGCCGTAGCTGAAGATCTGCAGGTGCACCAGCCGGAAGCAGATTGCCACGCCCCACAGCAAAAGCATCCCACCCAACAGGTAAAGCCGGGAGTTCTTGCCGAGCTTGGAGTCAGCCGCCATGGGTAAACCGTCGTTGGTCGCCAGTCGTTGGTCGTTGGCTCATCAAAACCCTGTCATCCTGAGCGGAGCATTCCGATGAGCAAAGCGAATCGGAATGCGCAGTCGAAGGACCCCTACCACCTGGATGCTGCCGGCAGCCTCGAAAGGAATTTCCGCCACGACTTCAACCTCACCTCAGACAAACATGGCGGCCCACATACAGACAGGCCGCCGCCGAAACTCAGCCGAGCTTCGCTCGGCACGGCCGGATCGAAGATCCGGCCCTACACAATCTTCTACTGCCCTGCCATCACCGTAATCGGACTCGCGCTCGCCATGACCGGACTGCTCGCCTCCGCCGCCGCACCATCCATGCGGATCACCTGTCCCGGCTCCGGTGGCACCAGACCCATTCGCCGCGCCATCACATCAATTCGCTCCGGATCGCGCAGCGAGGCGTCCTCCAGCTTCAAAGCTCTGCTCATCTCCGTCAGCGCACCGAGTTCCTGCTTCGCCGACTCGATCTGATACCCGTACTCGATCGCCTTGAAATGTTGCCAAGCGTACAGAAAGACGAACAGGAACAGGCAGGCCAGCGCGGTCACGAACTGCTTCATCTCGCGATTGCGCCGCGGATCTTCCACCTTTACCAGCCGCGAGTTATCGATCGCTTTGGCGAAGTAAATCTCCGGCGTCCCGGTCCACAAAGTCCGCCGCCCCGCCACCGGTCCCGCATCCCGAATTGCCGCCGCTGCTGCCGCCATTTATGCCGCTCCCGCGAAAACTTCGTCGCCCTGCATCGAAGGAATCCGCAGCTCGTAGAGCCGCTCTAACTCCATCACCTCGGAAACCTGCCGCCGACTGACGTCCCGCTCAGCCCGCTCGACCGTCGCCATCAATTCCTGAATCAGTGTGCCCGTGTACATTTCCCTCAACCTCAATTTGGATTCCTACCACGGAACCCGTTCGGACCTCAGCCCTCAGCCCTCAGCGGCTTTGCTGAGGTTCGACGTCCGAGGTCTGACGTCGCATTTCGCAGCGGATCTCCGTCCGCCTCGTCGAACCTGATCTTGACCCGGCACCGCCATCACAGCTATGCCGGGGACTCCGGCAGTTTTTCCGGAGCCTAAACTTTTGAAACCGGCGTCAGACCTCAGCTTCGGACCTCAGCTAAACCAATTCGATCTCTGCATCCCTGTACTGACGCCCGAGGTCTGAGGTCCGACGCCGTCTTTAGATCCTTTCCGCCGCCCGCAACTTCGCGCTGCGTGCCCGCGGATTGCGATCGCTTTCTTCTTCCGATGCTGTCACCGGTTTTTTGGTCAGCACCCGGTAGTACTTGTCCTTCATTCCGCCCTCGCGGAAGGCATCCTTTACGATGCGATCCTCCAGCGAATGAAAGCTGATCACCACCACCCGTCCGCCTGGCTTCAGAATCCGGGGCGCCGCTGCGAGCAGCGCCTTCAGATCGTCCAGTTCGCGGTTTACGAAGATTCGGAGCGCCTGGAAAGTTCGCGTCGCGGGATGAATCCTACGTTCTGCCTGGTTCATTGGCCGGGCCGCGGCTGATATGACCTCCGCAAGATGTGCGGTAGATCGTATCGGCCGCGACCGGACAATGGCTCTGGCGATTCTCCGCGACCTCCTTTCCTCTCCGAATTCGTAAATCACATCGGCAAGCTCGCGCTCGTCGAGGTGGTTTACCACTTGTTCGGCGGTGCGCTCCGACCGCGGGTCCATCCGCATGTCAAGAGGCCCATCCGCCTGAAAACTGAATCCGCGCGCGGCATCATCGAGTTGCAGGCTGCTTACTCCAAGATCGGCGAGAATGCCGTCAGCCCTCAGCCCTCGGCCCTCAGCCAAACCAGCGAAGGAACCCTGCCGCAGTTCGATCGTCGGCCAATCCCTCAATCCGTTGTCATCCCGAGCGAGCATTTCGGTCCCGCCAGGGACCGAAAGCGCAGTCGAGGGACCTTGGGTCAGCCTTTCGCCCGCAATCTCCAGCGCCGCCGGATCCTTATCGAGCCCAATCAAATGTCCCGGTGCGCCGAGGCGTCTTGCGATTTCGTAACTGTGCCCGCCCAGGCCCACCGTGGCGTCGATATAGGTCCCGCCACGCCGCACGTTTAAAAAGTCGATCGCTTCTTTTAAAAGAACCGGCACATGGCGCGCTTCCCTTCCACCACCATGCCCAACCCCCTGAGGGGTGTCTGTTGAACCCTCGCCCACTAGATGCCCAATTCGTCGAGCGTCTTCTCATCGTCAGGCGTGAATTTTTCTTCTTCGATCTCTTTCTTGAACAGCTCCAGGTTCCGGACTTCCAAATAGGTCAGGTTCCCCAGAACCGCTACCTCGCCCTTGATCTGCGCCGACTCGCGTAGCAGTTGCGGCACCAGCAACCGCCCCTGCCCATCCATCTCGACCTGCTGCCCGTAGTAGTTCACCCGGGCCAGAAACTTCTTCTTCGTAGGATTGAAAGTGGAGAGACCGGCCAGCTTCTGCTCGATGCGCTCCCACTCCTCGAAGGGATACACTTGAGCAACCTTCCCATCCAGACTGGTGATGTAGAATTGCTGACCGTACTTCTCGTCGATCACCCGCTTGAACTCGGCCGGGACCTTCAACCGTCCTTTTTCGTCGACCCGGGTTGGATGATTGCCGCGAAACATGTTCTTGATCTGTCATCCTGAGGCGACATGCCTTTCGTCGCCGAAGGACCTGGGCGTGCCGCGCGAATTGCCCGCGTTCTTTGCGGGCAACAAAAACGCGCGTTTGGCACGCATCCTTATCGGCTACTGCGACCACTACCAGGGAGGAGGTAAATACAGCGCAAAACTCGATCAATCTCGGGCGGTTCGGGCTGTCTATCGTGCTTTTGGGTCGGTTTCCCACCGGCTCCTCGTTATCAGCTCCTAACTCCCACGAACCCAACTGGTGCTACCACTTCTTACCACTTTGTACCACATCTTAGCCGTAAGTCGTTTATTGTCAAGCAGAAACTTGAAGGTGCCAGTCCCACTCCAGCACTGATTCCAGAAAATACGAAGGCTTGTGGTTAACCATTCAAGCGACCACAAGGGGTTGGGGTTACGCTCCTGGTTCCTTCGCCGTTCTTTCGCTCACATTTTTCTTGATCTCCGCGACTGACGCGGATTTTCTTGTGGAAATCAACGGCGGTTCACCGAAAAGTGCGTTTTGTGGCCGCCGGTCTCAAGACACCGAAGTGACCTACGGCCGCCTCCTCCTGCAGGCTTTGG
Organism: Terriglobia bacterium; assembly: GCA_020073465.1. Taxonomy (GTDB): domain Bacteria; phylum Acidobacteriota; class Terriglobia; order Terriglobales; family Acidobacteriaceae; genus Sulfotelmatobacter. The sequence continues at coordinate 1,366 of JAIQFC010000023.1, read as the reverse complement.
TGTACACTTCGTGCGCTTCTGGCGCCGCCGTCGAGGCGCACACATCACGGAGGCGATTATGCAGCTCAACAAAGCGAGAATCTGGTTGGGTGGTATTGCTGGAGGCGTGGTCTGGGTGCTCTGGAGCTTTCTCGTTGGCAAGTTCATCATCACGGACGCGCGCTACGTGGCGGTGCAGAACGCCGGACTGTTCTTGAAGATGGCGCGCTATCCGTATTTTGTGGGCCAGTGGCTTCTCATCCTCTTCATCGCGGCGATCATCGTGGCGCACCTGTACGCGTGGGCCCGCCAGACACTTGGTCCAGGCCCCGGCACGGCACTGAAAATCGGTGTTCTTGTGGGCTTCGTCGCTGGATTTCCGCTGAACTTCGCGCAAGCCACGTGGTCTCCGGTGGATCGCATGTTCCCCCTGGGCTGGATGCTGGACATGTGGGTAGGCGCGATCCTGGCGACACTGGTCGCAGGCTGGATCTACAAAGAATAAAGAATAGGAAATCGAAGAGATCTCTACTTCACCGGTTCGACGACGACCGCGGTGCCGTAGGCCAGCACTTCGGTGACTCCCTGCATCACCTCGGTTGCGTCGTAGCGTGCACCCACGACCGCGTTGGCGCCCAGTTCCCCCGCGTGCTGCAGCATCAGGTCAAAAGCTTCCTGCCGCGTCTTCTCGCACAGGTTGGTGAGCAGGGTGATGTTGCCGCCGACCAGCGTCTGCAATCCGGCGCCGATCGTGCCAAAGATCGAACGCGAGCGCACCACGATGCCGCGCACCACTCCCAGCGTGCGCGTCACGCGATACCCGGCCAGTTCGAACTGTGTCGTCACCATCAAGTGTCCTACCATCCGCCCTCCCCCCGCAAAGCCTGTCGCCATGGCAATCCTTCCCCTTGCGCCCGCTGAGCAGCTAACTATAACGCGAGTGGAGAGCGAGGGCGAGTACTTCACGGCGGACGCCTGGCGTCGGACCTCGGACCTCAGACTGCAGCCAACCACAAGCCCGCGCCGCAGGTCTTAGGCATGAGGTCTTAGGTCTTAGAGCTGGGGCTGAGAGTTGCCGGCTGAGGTCTGAGGCCTGAGGTCTTCTACTCCAGTTCGGCCGTGATGAAGAACTCTTCCGCAGAAAGATCGTACTGAACCCGCAGCAAATTCGGCTTGCAGCAGACCTGGCAGTCTTCGACGTAGCTCTGCTGGCGTCCGGCCGATTGATCGACAGTCGTGATGTTCCACTCCCCACAACCGGCACACTGAAATCCTGCTTCCATGAGGAGATTATCTCCGTGCGGCTGCTTTCGTGCCGAAATATCGGCAGCGGACCGGCTCCTCCATCAAAATCGGGGGGGGGGGGGGGGGGGGGGGGGGGGCCCAA
>JAIQFC010000047.1 GCA_020073465.1 Terriglobia bacterium | reverse complement strand
TGTGTGGAGAGTGGGTGCAACTGGAGCGGATCGGACAGCGGGTGCTGGTGTACTACTGCCGCACCCTGATCCGCGAACTCGATCTGGGGAACCAGCACTCGACCGCGGTCGAGCGCTGGTTCCCCCAGTCGGATGCCAAGTGAAAACTGTAAAGGATGTGTCGGGACAAACTGTAAAGTATGTCGTGGGACTAGACACGTTCTTTGCAAGGGTGGGTGGGGATGCTGCAAATGCAAGATTGTTCGTTCCGGCGATGGGGTCTGTTCTCTCCCACCCTTCACAAAAACCGCGAAGAGTGGGGCACCGTCAGCGGGCGATGACAGCGAGATCAAAACTTTGCGGATGCGTGGCGGAACCGGGTGCAGGCGGGCTTGCGCCGTTGCCTTTGTCGTTAGGGGCTGCGATAGATGGTCTTGCCGTGAAAGAACGGGTTCAAGACCGCTCCAAAGGCCGTCCCGACAACGCCGAGCAACACCCCGCTGACAAGGGCGCTGCCGCCACGGCCCAGCCCGGGCTGAGGCTTCACGGCGCCGCTGACTGCACCCAAGCCGGCGCCAACCGCAAGGCCGATCTTGACTCCGTTGTGGACAAGGGAGACCGCACGAACATTCTCTCGCGGGTAGGAGCGCAATCCCAGATGAGGAAGATAACAGTCCAGTGCGTCGTCGGTTGCTCCCTCAAACTCACAGTGGCCAAAAGTGCGGCCGTGCTTGAGTGTGAGTTTGATCTTGGTTCCCGGTGGAATGTTCTTTACTGCCTGCCAGTCCGCCGACTGCGCCGTCGCACTCGAGACCAGCAGAATAAGCGCCAGTGACAGTGGGAGTATTCTCGATCGTTTCATAACCGCATCCTGGTGATGGTGTGGGAGCTGCGGTTGGCCTGTTTGCGACCGTTTCCTCTGGGCATCGCTGCTCACGGTTGTGGCGCCACGGTCAACGGCCGTTGCAGGACCATCTCAACCCTTGTGCCCACGGGAAGGGAAATCTCGTCGCCGCGCGTGAACAGCACCTTGGCCAGGCCAAGCCCTGCGCCCATCAAAACGCCCGGACCCACGCCAATCCCGACGCGGCTCATCGAGCCGATCAGAAGGCCAACGCCCGTAGTCTTGGCGACGGTGTAGACGTCGGCGTCAATCTGGTCCACGGGCTCGATCGTGCCCTCGTTGTCGACGGTGCGATGGCGGCTGGCACCGGGCAGACTCTGGAGGCTCGCCGCAACGGACAATACGCGGTCATCGGGAAGAATGAATTCGGTGAATCGCATGCGCATCTGGGCGCGGCCTCGGACGCGGCCCGGCCGGCGCTCGCGCTCCACAATTCCTAGCACGCGAGTATGTTCGGGGATGGCCACACGATCGTCGACGATCACGGGAAAGGAGGTCTCGAGGTAGACTCCTGCGCCCGGAGTCCCCGACGTTGTGTGCAGGGCGCTGGTCAACTTCAAGAGCAGGTGTGTGCCGGTCGGAATCGTGATCGGTTCGGCTCTATTTTGGATGGCCGCGACCTCGCCAGGTGTGTCGGTTGCTTGGCGGTGCTGAGTGAGCGCCATCATGAACCCGGTCTGCGCCGTGCTCCAGCTGGGAGTGGCGAGCAGACAGCAGCTCAACCACAGAGTCAGTCTTCGATTTCTCATGAGCACAGGTTAGCGGGGAAGGGGTTTCTAAACAGGCAGACTTGGGACACTTTCCGGAGTGTCACATCAGGGGACGAGGGGCAGGCTGACGAACTCCGCGTATCGGCGCAGCTCTGCGATCGAAGATTCGGAAAGAAGAGAGAAGGGAATTGCCCGGCACCCCGCCGGGAGTTCTGTTGCCGTGACAGAGTCGCAGACGACGGCTGCGGTCTGCTTCAGCCCCCGATGCCAATTGGCTTCGCGAGCATCGCGAAGGACGAGGCTGTCGGGGTGGAAGCCCGCCGCAGTCAGCACCGTGCGCGCCACCTTCAGGAACTCCGCCCAGCGAGACGCAACACCGACCAGAGCTCCCGACGGCGCGGGGAGCCACTCGCCAAGCGACGTCGGCACCGATCGAACCTGCAACGTGAGCAACTCGGTCTCAGCGGGAAGCAACTCGCGGACCTTCGCCACGCGGTTCGGAAGCGCTACGGGAATGCCGCCGTCTTCACGCCGCGCGCAATCCTCGATCCCGCAGCTCAGTACGCGGAAACTGGCGGCGCGCTCGATCTCGGACGCCAATATCCTTCGCAGCTCTTCGTCCGGTTCGATGAGGAGAAAGTGGTCGGGAGGCTGCATTTCCATCCATTGCCGCAGCCGTGCGCGCAGATCGGGCAGAGGAATGCCCAGCTTTCGCGCAGAAGCAAAGAGACCTCCGATCATCCGGTCCAGGGCAAGCGCTCCGGATCGTGCCGCCTCCGGCTTATTGGCACGGACATAGACTCCGCTGCCGCGGCGGAACTCGACCCAGCGTTCCCGTTCCAGCTGGCGGTAACCTGCGCTTACCGTGTTGGGATGCAGACGAAAACGCCGCGCCAGCTCTCGCGTACTGGGCAGGCGCCGGCCCGGCGCCAGGTCGTCGCTCAGAATGCCTAGCACAACCTGTGTGACCAGTTGCTCGCGAATGCTGACTTCACTGCCACGCGCAAACCAGAGTTGCATGCGGGACTATCTTAGCTGGAGTATCGAAAAAATTTGTCGCCAGATTGCGATCGTCAGTCCAGTCCCAGTTCCTTGGCGATCGACTTCCACTTGCCATCCACCAAGGCTTTGGTTCTCACATCCATGACGATTTCATCTGGCCAGGGACGGGCGAAGCCCTCACTGGACCACTTGCGGGTGGCGTCGATGCCCATCTTCGACCCGTAATTGGGGAGACGGCTGGCGTGGTCAAGCGAGTCGACGGGGCCGAGCGTGAACTGGATGTCGCGCTCAGGATCGATATTGTTCGACACCTTGAGCGTGACTTCGGCGAGATCCTGCACGTTGACGTCTTCGTCGACGACGATGACGCACTTGGTGAACATGGCCTGACCCAGCGACCAGATCGCGTTCATGACTTTGCGGGCCTGGCCGGGGTAGGACTTGCGGATGGAGACGATCATCAGGTTGTGGAATACGGCCTCGATCGGCAGATTGATGTCGACCAGTTCGGGGATCGTCAGCTTCATCAGCGGGAGGAAAATACGCTCGACGGCTTTGCCCATGTACGCATCTTCTTGCGGAGGCTTGCCGACGATCGTCGTGGCATAGATGGGGTCTTTGCGGTGTGTGATGCAGGTGACATGGAAGACGGGATACAGGTCTTCGAGCGAGTAGAAGCCGGTGTGGTCGCCGAAAGGGCCCTCAGTGCGGAGTTCGTCGAGGTTTACGTAACCTTCAAGGACGATCTCGCTGCCGGCGGGAACTTCGAGGTCAACGGTTTCACATTTGACCAGGTCGACCGGAGTTCCGCGGAGAAAGCCGGCGATCAGGTATTCCTCGACGTCGGGCGGCGCGGGAACGATGGCGGAAAAAGTGACCGCAGGCTCGGTGCCGATGGCGACGGCGACCTCGAGTTTGCCGGAGGGTATCCAGCCCTCGGGTTTCTGGGAACCCCCCGAAGTTCGAGCCATGATCTCAACAGCCGCTGAAGCGAATTCGTTGTTGCTCGGAAAGTGCGGTTGCGTGTCGGCTCCCAACTGCGACATCGCCATCCGTCGAAGTTTTTCGCGATAATGCTCGGCTCCCACCTTCTGGCGCTGCCAGTGCATCCCAGCGGTGCGCTCGTCATAGACCTGCATGCGGTACATGCCTACGTTGCGTTTGCCCGACTTCGGATCGCGCGTGACGACGCAGGGGAGGGTGATGAAGCGCCCGGCGTCTTTTGGCCAGCATTGCAAGACCGGGAAGTCGAGGAGGGAGAAGTTGTCGCGCCGGATGACTTCTTTGCATGGGCCCGTGGCGACCGTGCGGGGGAAGAACTTGCCCATCTCAGCGAGCATGGGAAGCATTTTGATTTTGTCGAGGAGGCCTTGGGGAGATTTCACGTCCATGAACATGCGAATGCGGTCGGCGACTTCGTCGAGCGAGTTCACGCCGAGGGCAAGCTTCATGCGGGATTCGGAGCCGAACTGGTTGATCAGGAGTTGGGAGCCAGGGTGACCCTTGACGTTTTGGAAGAGGAGCGCGGGCCCGCCGGGCTTGCCTGATTTCGACTTGGAGACGCGGTCGGTGATTTCGGCAACTTCGAGGATCGGGTCGACTTCTGTGCGGATGCGCCTGAGTTCACCGGCGCGATCCAGCGCAGCGATCCATTGGCGGAGGTCGTCGAAGGGCAAAGGTTCCTCTCTGGATGCGACGGACGATTATAAGGGATTGAGTGCGGAACTTCCTGGCCACGGATTCACACGGATCAACACGGATTCAGAAGAGGCACAAACCACGCGGGCAATGTGCAGTCGCAGTGTCATAGTGCATAGGTCCTTCGCTTTGCTCAGGATGACAAGGTTGTGGGTGATCCCGAGTTACTTCCGCTGTTCCAGCTTGACACTGGCGGTGACCGGTTGGCCATCTCGCAGGACTTTGACTTCGACTACGTCGCCCACCTTGCTGCGGCGGAGGGCGTCGGTGAAATCGTAGAGATTCTTGATAGGCTTATCGCCGAACTGGATCAGAACATCGCCTGCTTTCAGGCCGGCCTTAGCGGCGGGAGAGTTGGGCTTCACGTCAGAAAACTTGACGCCGTTCTCGGTTTGGCCGAAGTCAGGGATGGAGCCAAAGTACGGGCCGTAGCCGCCGCCTCCTCCGCCAGCCGGGGGCTTATCCTCGGCGACGATCTGGAAGGTCGGCGCATCTTGCGCATTTGCAAGTTGCGTAGCTACGCTGCTGATCAAGTCCAGCAGGCGAGCCGCGGACGGGGCGTTAATCTTGTCCCAGGTGTCAGAGGGTTTGTGGTAGTCGGAATGCAAACCCGAGAAAAAGAAGAGGACGGGAATCTTCTTGGTGACGAATGAGGTGTGATCGCTCGAGGCATAGCCTCCAGCCGAGTACTCGATCTTGAACCGCGAATCCTTCTGGGCCTGTTCCAGAACCGATTTGAAGCTCGACCCGGTACCGACACCGCCGATGTAGACCTTGTCGTCTTTAACGCGGCCGATCATGTCCATGTTGATCATGGCGACCGCTTTGGTGAGCGGATGCGTCGGTTCTTTGACCCACTCGGCGGAGCCCAGAAGTCCTAATTCTTCTCCTGCGAAATTCATGAACAGGATGCTGCGTTTGAGCTGGCCGCGCTGCGGCGCCAACAGGCGGGCGAGTTCGAGAACTCCGGCGGTGCCGCTGCCGTTGTCGTCGGCGCCGGGATGGATCTGACCAATCTGCGAGGGCGCCAGCGAATCGAAGTTGCCGCGGCCAAGATGGTCGTAGTGGGCGCCGATGACGACGTACTCGTCTGTCTGTCCGGGCAGCCATGCCAGGACGTTGTTGACGGCGGCGCGAGTGGTGTCGATGTCGATGTGAAGAGAAAGGTGGAGGGTGTCAGGGAAGGCAAAGGAGGCGGGCTTCGTCATCGAGTTGATTTGGTCCTGGGCGTCCTTCAGAGACTTTCCGGCGGACTGGAACCAGGAATCAGCCACTGCATTCTTCACCTGCACGAAAACGATGCCGACGTTCTCCGGACCGCTGACGCTGCCAAAGCGGGTGAGCAGGTCTTCCTCCCCATCGCCAAGTTTGCCGTTGAGGACGACGACTGCTTTCGCCCCGTGATTGCGGGCGTTGATGGCTTTCGTGATCAGCTGCGAATGTTGCGTGAGACCGTGGTTGCCACTTTTCTCGGCGAAGCCGGAAGGTTCGTAGCGGAGGACAACGACGATTTTGTCCCTCACGTCCAGGTTGGCGTAGTCGTCATAGTGAAACTCGTCGGCAGTGGCACCGTACCCAGCGAAGACAATTGGACCGGTGATTTGGCCGGAGGAAGAGAAGCTGAAGGGAACGAAGTCCTGGGTGATCCTCAGATCCTTCCGGACGTCGGCGGTCTCGACCTTGAGATGGTTGTCAGATTTCAAGCGCGCGCCGGTGATCACGCTGAAGGGCTGCTCGTAGCCCTGGGCTCCGGCGGGAACGAGTCCCAGTTCCTTGTAACGTTTTTCGATGAGATGCTCGGCGCGCGTCAGACCCTTGGTCCCGTCCCCCCGGCCTTCCATGTCGGGAGTGGTGAGGGATTTGATGTCGTCGAGGTACCGCGCCGGATCAGCCTGTCCCGTCGGAGTCGAGGCTGCGGCGGTGAGCAACGTGACCGCGAGGAAGCCGAGCACGACGCGATGGAGACTGCGATACTTTGGCAGAAGAGTCCTCATGATGGGATAGCCCGTGGAGATCGTATGGGCCGCATCCGGGCGTGTCAATCCACGAACCGGGGGCCCTCATCCGCGAAAGTGTTCCGGATAGAGCTGCTGCCGGCAGTCGGGACAGATGCCGTGGGTGAACTCGGCTTCTGAATTGTCTCGGATGTAGCTCTCCAGATGCTGCCACGTCCCTTTTGGATCCCGAATCTTCTTGCAGGACGCACAGATGGGCAGCAATCCGCTGAGCATCCTCACTTTGCTCAAGGCCTCTTTGAGTTCGGCGATCAGCCGTTCGCGCTCGGCTTCGGCGGCCTTTCGATCAGTGATATCGCGCAGAATGATGCACGTCCTCGGATTGCCATCAGGATCTCGGAAAACCACAGACGAAAGTTCCACGGGAAAGAGGGAGCCGTCCTTGCGACGAGCTCGCAGTTCGCCGTGAGCCTTGCCGGTGCGGGCGCGTTCCTCGAGTAAGGTGGCCAGTCTCGGATCGGAGGTGTCGATCACACCTTTGCGTCCGCCACGCAGAATCTCTTCGCGACTTCGCCCAAGAATACGGCAGGCACTGGGATTGGCATCCAGAATGGAACCGTCAGGTGCGGTGAGCATCAGGGCGTCGAGGCTGTTCTCAAACAGCATCCGGTAGCGGGCTTCGCTGTCGCGAAGCGCGGCAGCCTCTTCCTGGGAAAGCGTTCCGTAGGTCATGGGGATCAGAACTCGCCTAGGGTATCAGCAGAGGACCCATGAGCCGCTGAGTGGCGGGTTCGGCGATGTATGGGAATTCTAAGCTGCCTTGAGTGCACGCCGCAATATCAATAGGGGCAGGGACTTCCCACCAAGGTTCGCCTACGCAGAAAGTTGCAGAATGACTTGCTCGATCTGCTTCCAGGCGGAGGTGCGGGGATCGATCAGGTCGAAGTGGTCGGCGCCAGAGATCTCAAGCAGGTGGACGTCTTCTTTCTCCTTGCCGGCTCGCTTTTGCTTGGCAGAGACATAGTCGCGGCTGAAAGCAGGCGGCACGACGTCGTCGGAAGAGCCATGAACGAGCCACTGGCGCGCCTGGGGTAGCGACAAGTGCATGGGGTCGGCTTCGCGGTAGTGGTCTGGAATTTCACGGGGCGTGCCGCGGAGGAATTCGACGACGGCGTCATTGCTGAGATGGAGCTGGTAAGCGCGCTGCAAGTCGACGACGCCAGCGAGCGAGATGACTTGCTTGACGCTCGATTCGTGTGCCGCCAGGCAGAGGGCGAGTTGGCCTCCAGCAGAGTGACCCATCACGACGATCCGCTGTGAGTCGAGACTGTGTTTGGCAGCGTGTTGCCGCAGGAACCGGTAAGCGGCGCGGATGTCGGCGAAGGTGTTCGGCCACGCTCCGTCCTCGTTGCCCACGCGGCGGTATTCGAGGTTGGCCGTGGCGATACCTTTTGCCGCGAGGGCGGCGCAGAGGTGGCCGGCATGCTCCAGGTTGTACTTGGTGCGCCAGTATCCGCCATGGATGTTGATGGCAAGCGGGTGCGGTCCTTTCGTCCTGGGCAGACGCAGGTCGAGAAACTGATTAGGGTCGGAACCGTAAGCCACACGGGCGTCAGCGGGCGGCGGCGGAAGCTTCAGGATCTCTTCGGACATGGACGAGACTGATTTTATGCTGAAAGAGTCCCGGCCTGTTTAGAAAGCAGAGGAGGAGGACGGCAGTGATGCAACTTGCCCTTTGAGTCGGTTGGCGATCCGCGCGAGATCCCCTTCGACTTCGCTCAGGGCAAGCTTTCGCTTACCATGCCGCTGATGACGCCGACGATGGCAAGGATTGAGGTTGCCACAAGCAGGATCATCGGCGAGACGATCAGGCGAATGTCCCCAGCGTCAGCGTGTTTCGCCAGTGCGCTGTAGAGGGTCAGGCGGCCGACGGAGAGGGAAACGGCATAGGAAAGCAAGATGCCGAATACGCCGCCGACGGCAGTGATGACCATCGCTTCAGAAAGAAACTGGAACAGGATGTCGCGACGGCGGGCGCCGAGCGCTTTTTCCACACCGATTTCGCGGGTGCGCTGCGTCACCGAAACCAGCATGATGTTCATGAGTCCGACACCACCAATGCCAAGGGTGATCGTGCCGATGAATGCGAGTAGAACCTTCAGAGCCATAGTGATGATGCCAAACTGCGAGAGTTGCTTCTGCGCGTCGAAGACGAAAACAGCGCGAGGATCGTCGGGCTTGAAGTTGTGTGCAACCGCGAGGGCCCCCTTGATCGTCTTCGCCATCTTGTCGTGGTCGAGTCCGGCGGAATCAAGCCACATGCCGTCGAGATAGTGGTTGTCCTTGACGACGTCCATGGTGTTGTACGGGAGATAGACGACCCGGTTGTTGTCGTTGTCGCCTTCCTGCATGCGGGCTTTGAGAACGCCGACTACTTCCAGCGTAACGCCGTCGATCCGGATCGACTCGCCGACGGCAGGCATTCCGGAAAAGAGCTTCTCGCGAGCCTCGGAGCCGAGCACGGCAACCAGGCCGTGTTGCATGTTGTCTTTGTCGTTGAGGAACCGGCCCTCATCCACATCGAGATTCCAGATATCTTCGATCGCAGCGTCGAGTCCCATCACCGGAAAAGTGAAAGAGCGATTGTTGTTCTGAACGGTGGAGTCTTTTTGCAGCATGCGAACAATGTGCCTGGCCAGCGGGATATTGTTGCGGAGCACCTCGACGTCTTCATTGGTGAAGCGGATTTGGACTCCAGCCTTGTTGCCGCCAGCCTGCTGCGACGTGCGTCCGGGAAACACTCCTACGGCGGTGGCGCCGAAGCTTTCGAAAATGTTCTGGATAGCGCGGCCAAAGCCGTTGCCGTAGGCGAGCAGGAGCACGACGGTGGCGATGCCCCATGCCATCCCGGCCATGGTCAGAAGGGTGCGGCGAAGGTCGTGCCGCATGGCAGAGTACGCCTGGTGGAGCAGATCGCCGTACATCATGAATACAGGAGTTACGGAACGGTGCTCGCGCCGTGGAACTGTGTATTGGGGCGCGTCTACAGTCGCGCCGGCGAGCACATCGACCATCGTGTCCATGCTTGTTTCGTGGAAAGGTTCTTGCATCTCTATTCCTTGCGCAGTGCTTCCACTGGCTCCAGCAGGGCGGCGCGGCGGGCAGGGTACAGGCCAGCCGCAATTCCGGCGATCGCGAGTGAGAGCACTGCGAGAGCGGCGGTGGCAGGAACAAGCTTGGGCGCATCGAATCCCGGGCCGAGTTCAACCCCAGAGAACGGCGCCATCAGCGCCGCGGCGCCGGCAATGCCAATGCCTCCGCTAAGCAGGGTGAGGAAGGCTCCTTCCACAAAAAATTGGAACATGATGCTGCTGTTGGTAGCGCCGACGGCTTTGCGCAGGCCGATCTCGCGGGTCCGGTCGGCAACCGCCACCAGCATGATGTTGACGATACCGATGGCGCCAAGGGCCAGCGTCACCAGGCCCACGCTGCCCAGAAACAGGTTCATGGCGTCGAATATTTTGCCAACCTGGTCGACGGTCTTGACCGTGTCCCACTCGTCAAAGGAATCGGCATTCTTCGGATCGAAGCCATGATTACGGGCAACGACCTTGTGGACTTCTTCCCGCGCCGCTTCGTGCAGGGCTCGGGACTTCGGCTGGTAGTTGATGAAGGAAATGACGTCGGGCGCAGTGCCTACATTGAACGGGCGGAAGTACTGCTGCATGGTGTGGAAAGGCACAAAGTTGCGCAGGTTCAAATTCATGTTGTCGCCATGACCGATCTTCTGCAACACCCCGATCACCTGGAAGCGGATTCCGTTCAGCAGGATGGTGCTGCCGATGGCGGGCTTGCCGGGGAATAAAGTTCGGTTGACTTCGTCTCCGATGACGATCACGGCACGTTTCTGGACGTCATCCATTTCATTGATCCAGCGCCCTTCGCTGATCGGGAGATTACGAATCTTGTTGAACACGGCGGGAACGCCGACGACCTGGCCGCTGGCCTGGAAGAAGTCGCTGACAGATCGGATGTCGCCGCGGGAAATCGCAGGGGCGGCAGCGCCGACGCTGGGACACTCGCGCAGAATGTCTTCGTAGTCCCGGTAAGTCAGATAGTACTGGCGCAGGGCGGTGAAGCTGCCTTGGACCACGGGAGCGCGCCCCGACCAGATGAACATCACGTTCTCGCCCAGCGTGTCGAATTGCTTGCGGTTGCCTGACCGGAAACCCTCTCCGAGGCCGACCAGCAAGAGCAGGGAACCGACGCCCCAGGCAATTCCAAACATGGTCAGGAACGAGCGTAGTTTGTGCGCCCAGAGGGTGCGCAGGGTCTGGCCGAAGATGTCGAAGATCAGGCGCACAAGGTCATTATAGGGGAGAGAGTCCGCGTGCCTCCGCCATTGCGGTGCATTAGTGAGTGCGGAGCCTGAGTCTAAGACGTTCCGCGCCGGAATCTGTGAGCGGGAACGTGTCCAGAGGGTAGAGGCCCAGAAAGGCTTTTCTCTGCGTGTTTGGCAGAAAATCGTTCCGTATCGGTTGCGAGTTGAGTATTCTCTAGCTGGATGACGACGCTTGCCTTAAGCGAATTGTTGGGCGCGACGGTGTATGACCCGTCCGGCGCGGCGAGCGGACGTGTGCGCGAAGTGGCGCTGGCACCGCAGGAGGACCGTAATCGGGTAGCGTCGCTGATCGTGAAAACGAAGTCGGGGAACCGGGTCCTGCCTTTTGCCTCGGTGTCCTCGATCAACGGGGGCGTCCGCGCGGCCACCGTGACCGGCGAGTGGGCTGCCACGAACGGCACCGAGGGGTTATTCCTGCTGGAGCGGGACCTGCTTGATCAGCAGGTGATCGACATCAATGGGCGCAAGGTGGTGCGGGTCAACGATGTGGAATTGCAGATTGAGGCGCCGAAGGAAGCCGGAAAAGCATCCCCGGTGCTGCGGGTTCTCTCGGTAGATGTGGGCGCCCGGGGAGCGGTGCGCCGCTTGCTGCGCGGCGTGGCGCCGCGGGCTGCCTTGCATCTTCTCCTGGGGAAGATTCCGCCACGCAGCATTCCCTGGAACTTCGTCGACCTCATCGAGACCGATCCTGCTCGCCGCGTGAAGCTGAAGATTTCCCACGAACGCCTGGCCAAGCTCCACCCAGCTGACATCGCCGACATCGTCGAAGATCTGGCACCGGATGAGCGTGAGGCAGTGTTCGAGACGCTGGACGAGGAAACCGCCGCCGAGGCTCTCGAAGAGGTCGAACCCAAGGTTCAAAAGGCAATCGTAGAGTCGCTGGACTCTGAGCGCGCGGCAGAGATCGTGGATGAAATGGACCCGGACGCCGCCGCCGACTTGCTTGGCGATCTGCCGGACGAGCGCACCGAACAAATTCTGGTGCAGATGGAGCCTGAGGGCCGGCAAGATGTTGTCGAACTCCTCGAACACAAGGAAGAGACCGCCGCCGGCCGAATGACCACGGAGTTCCTGGCACTGCCGCTCCACGCGACAGTGAAGAATGCGGTGGATTCGATGCGTGAGTTCGAGGGCGGAGTCGAGGCAGTCAGCACGATCTACCTTGTGGACTCGCATGGGACGCTGGTAGGAGCCGTGCCACTCGCGAAGATTGTCCTGGCCGAGCCGGCAACCCCGATGCTTTCGCTCACGCAGGAGCCGCTGATCTTTAGCCACCAGGGCGTGGACGACAACGAAGTCGCCGAATTGTTTGACAAGTACAACCTGCTGATGCTTCCGGTGATCGACGAGAGCAACAAGCTGACCGGCGTGATTACCTCCGACGACGTGATCAGCATGCTAAGAGCGAAGCTGTAGAAAACGGGCTTCGGGCTTCGGCTCTTCTGTCACAGGTGAAAGCGCGATTCTCAACCCCTGCTGCTTTTCTCGGTTCTCGCGCACTTTTCCTTTGGTTAGATTCCTGAAGTGCGTTTATCCTGTTCCGTCGTTTGCACGGGTAGTTGCTCCGTCCCTATGTCTGCGATAAGTGCGCATGAAGTTCCTGAGGCGTTGGAAGAGCCGGATCCTGCTGTTCTTTGCCGTGGTGGGTCCGGGATTCATTACCGCGAACGTCGACAATGATGCCGGCGGCATCCTGACCTACTCGTCCGCCGGGGCGCAATTCGGACATCTTCTGCTGTGGACCATGATCCCGGTCACGCTCGCGCTGATCGTGGTGCAGGAGATGTGTGCCCGGATGGGGGCGGTAACTGGCAAGGGCCTCAGCGACCTGATCCGCGAGGAGTTCGGGCTGCGCATCACGTTTCTGATGATGATTGGGATACTGATCACCAACTTTGGCAACGTAGTGACCGAGTTCATCGGAATTGCCACGAGCCTGGAGTTGTTCGGTCTATCGAGATTCGTGACGGTGCCGGTGTGCTGTGTAATCGTGTGGCTGATTGTAGTGAAGGGGCAATACAAGAGCGTAGAGAAGGTCTTTCTGGCAGCATCGTTCTTCTATGTGACCTACATTCTTGCCGGAGTGCTGGCCAAGCCTGCCTGGATTGAGGCTTCAATCGCGACTATTCAGCCACCGGCACTGCATGAGTTTCGCAACCAGGCGTACTTGTTCATGGTGATCGGAGTCGTGGGGACGACGATCGCACCGTGGATGCAGTTTTACCTGCAAGCATCGATCGTGGAGAAGGGCGTCACAAGGCGCGGATACAAGGCGTCGCGGCTGGATGTGGTGACTGGGTGCATTTTTACGGACATCGTGGCGTGGTTCATCATCGTCGCCTGCGCAGCCACGCTTTACATTCACGGATACCGCGACATCAAATATGCGGCGGACGCGGCTCAAGCCCTGAGACCGCTCGCCGGGCAGTATGCGTACATTCTGTTTGCTGTGGGGTTGTTTAACGCGTCGCTGTTCGCCGCCTCGATTCTCCCCCTTTCGACGGCGTATACGGTGTGCGAGGGGCTGGGGTTCGAGTCGGGCGTAGGGCTGAAGTTCGGTGAGGCGCCGATGTTTTACTGGCTCTACACACTTTTGATCGTCGCAGGAGGGGCTGTGGTCCTCATCCCCGATCTGCCGCTTGTGAAAATTGCCGTCTTCTCCCAGGTGGTGAACGGGGTAGTGCTGCCGTTCGTGCTGATCTTTATGCTGCTGTTGATCAACAAGAAAGAATTGATGGGCGAGTACGTCAATACGCGGGTGTTCAACGCCGTGGCCTGGGGGACAACCGTTATCATGATCGGGCTGACAGTAGCGTGGTTCTGGACGCTGAGATAGGTTCAGGCGTCCCTCCGGGACGCGAAATCTCTCGCTGCGACTACCCGCCACTGGAAGTGGCGGGCTATTGTCAGGGGGCCCTCCGGGACCCGTTCCTGCTGCCAGGAAGATTGCAAAGGCTAATGCTGCGCGATGGCCAAAGACAATGGGTTGAAGCTTGCTTAGAGGAACTTCCCCGCCGCCAGATCTCTCACCAGAGTGAAGTCAGCTTCAAGGAAATCGTATTTTGGAAGGTCCCCCGGCACCGCCCACTGGATCTCGCGGAATATACGATTCTCGATGTCTCCCTGATATTCGCGGACAATATAGAAGCGCAGCTCAACCATTCCGCCGTTGGGGTACTCGTGCTGAATCCGCGCAACCTCATTTCCGATGGTGGCGATGATCCCGAGTTCTTCTTCCAACTCGCGGCGCAGAGCGTCCCGCGGCTGTTCTCCCTCTTCGATTTTTCCGCCGGGGAACTCCCATTTCAGCGGCATCGTCTGGTGCCGCGTACGCTGGCAAACCAGCAGCTTGCCACCTTTTTCGATCAAGGCTGCGACCACGCGCTTCATAGGCTCGGGGTCGCGCCCGCCTGCAGCGCGCTCGTGACCGGGTCGACACAACTGGTGAAGGTAAACGCGAAGGCGGCAACGCCTGAAGAGCAGCGAAGTTCCAGTTCGTGCTCGCCGAAATCGTGGTTGTCCACCAGAAAATACATGCGGGTGGAGTCGACGACCAGGTAACTTTCCTCCACTCCAGGAGACTGGGAGACACGGAAGCGTGTGTCGCGTGTTGCTTGCTTCGGGGCGAGCGGCTTACCGTCCTGCTCGATTACGACTTCCGCTGACTGGGTGTGGGGTGAAGCCATGACTAAGTTTACGGCAGCCGACTCGTATTTCAACTTCAGACTGTGCGGTCCATCTTCGACTGCTTCAAAATACTCTGCAGTTGAGGCCCAGCGGCCCTGTGCATAGAAGAAATTTTCTTCGAGCTTGCCGGCGAACGAATAGTCGGTAATCTGGTCTTCCTTGAACCCGCCTTCATTGCCAATGCGTCCGCGGCGATGACCGAGATAGAGTTCCCCGGAAGCACGGTAGCAGACGGCGCCCGCATGATCCTCTTCTCGTAGTGGATCCATCAATGCCGGTAGAGCGACCTCGGGATCTATTTCGCGCAGCAGTTCCTGGATGACCTGTTCACACTCCCCATAGCCGTCCTCGCCGAAGTGGCCGTAACGAAGGTAGCCATCTTTGTCGAGCAGGTACTTGGTCGGCCAGTAGCGGTTGGCGAAGGCTTTCCAGATTTCACGATTGCTATCGATCACAATGGGGTACGTGAGCCCAAACTCGCGGATGCCGCGCTCCACGTTCGATTCATATTGTGCGAAGGTGAACTCAGGAGTGTGGACGCCAATTACCGTCAGGCCCTTGTCGCGGTAACGCTCGTGCCAGGCCTGCACATAAGGAAGCGTGCGAATGCAGTTGACGCAAGTGTAATCCCAGAAGTCGACCAGCACTGCTCGTCCCCGCAGTTGGCGAAAGCTGAGCGGCGTGGAATTGAGCCAGACGCGGCCGATCTCGGGCGCACGAACCTTGCCCTTTTCGACTCTCATGGCTCTGAGGCTTCCAGTTTCTTGCCCACGAGGGCGGCGCAGTGCTGGACAAGTTGCTGATCCTCAGGACCGAAGGCGGCGGGAAAGTGGCTGTCGATATCCAACTCCCCGACCACTTTGCCGTGAGCGAAGACGGGAACGACGATCTCCGACTTGGTTTCCAGCGAGCAGGCCAGATAGCGGGGATCCTTGCTGACATCGTCCACCACAACCGTCTGGCCGCTGGATGCGGCGGCTCCACAGATGCCCTGGTTGAGTGGGATGCGAGTGTGGGGCGTCATCGCGCCCACGAATGCTCCCAGCGAGAGCATCGGCGGCTGCGATTCTGGCTCGATCATGTAGAAGCCCACCCAGTTGTACTTCAGCATGCGCTCGTGCAGCAATCGGCACAGTCGTTGCATCAGGTCGCCGGAGGTTGGGGAGCTCCGAGCCAGTTCGCTGACGTCGTTGCGAAGTTCTCCAATCCGGGGAGTGACCGACATGGAAGAAATCTTAACTCACGGAGCCGGGTTGGGGAGTGTGCATGTGGGCTCACGCGTAATCTGACGAATTCCTTGCGCCTGCGGGAAGAGTTCGGGGTGAATCGCGAAAGCCAGAGCGTCGAGACCCTGAAGCAACGTTGGCGCAGGAGTGTTGAGGAACTCGTCGCGGATACAGAAGACCCGATCTGCATGTGCAGCCGCTGTGTTCTGCCAGCCGCGATCGGCGATGATCTTCTCCAGTGGCACGCGATCGCCCGCCCCGCACCAGGCAGCGACGATGACTTCCGGGTCGAGTTGACGGACGTTCTCTGCGGAGATCTGTTGCCCGGGTTCGCCCAGGAAGGTGCCTCCCGCGGCTACGACCAGTTCTGATACCCAGGGCTGAGACGCAATCAGGGGCTTGCCCCATTCCTCGCAGAAGACTCTTGGCTTCAGGCAATCGCAACTCTTGGCTCGGGTGTCTTCGATCTGGTGGCGTACCGAGGCAATGACTGCTTCGCCACGATCCACCGCGCCAACCAACCCCGCGATCGTGGCGATGTCTGTGTAAATATCGGCCAGGATCTTGGGAGCGAGGCCCAGGAAACGTGCCCCGGCCCTGAGGATTTCGCTCACTGCCTTCTCCCCGTACGGAACGGCGGCAATCACGAGGTCGGGGCGAGCCGCAATGATCTGCTCTGTGTTTGCGGTCCACGAATCGGACAGGATCATGCGGGAGGAGTTGGCGATTCCTGGGACCACATCCGTGCAATACCTTGTGCACGCCACCACGCGATCAAGTTCACCAATCGCAGCCAGGATGACGGTAGCATTGGGCTGCAGACAGACGATCCGGCGTGGAGTGTGATCCAAGGGCATCCTGCAATCTTATGGGCAAAACGCCGGGCGTGTATGGCAATACCCGGCGTGGCTCGCAGCGGCTAATCTGTCTCCGCCCGCATCAAGCGTTCGCCTGTCAAGCGACTGTCTCAGTCGCCCTGGCGATCATGACTTGATCTGCCGCAGTGCGGCCGACAGTACATCCATCGACAACTGGGCCGCGTGAGTCGAGGCTTGCGGCACTCCGCCGACGGCATCGATCACGTCCTCGCGACGCAGCATTCTAACTTGCTCAAGAGTCTTCCCTGCGACAAGTTCCGTCAGAGCCGAGGCGCAGGCCATGGCAGGAACGCATCCTTTGGCCTTGAAGCGAACCTCCGAGATGCAGCCTGCCCTTACGTTCAACGTGAGCCGGAGGACGTCTCCGCACACTGGATTCTGAATCTCCGCGGCGGCGTCGGCATCCGCGAGCTCGCCTGCATTGCGCGGGTTCTGGAAATGATCGAGCAGTGGGGCAGAGTACATTGCTCTCGATTGTAACGAGGAGAAGCACCGTACTTCTCAAAAAGGCGCGTCGCTCGCAGGCTACGCGTGTGGAGAAGTCCCATCTGGAAAGTAGACAGTCCAATTCCGCTGACGGGCCGTTGCGGCCAGATCCCGATTCGGGTTCACAGCGAAAGCATGCTTCGCCATTGCGAGCATTTCGGTATCCCAGCGCGAGTTACCGAAGGCACAGTCGATGTCCTTCTTGACAGCCTCACGCAGAGCTTCAGGTTTGCCCGGGCCGGACGGTACTCGGATGACGCGATCGGTGATGATGCCGTTGTCGACCTCGACAGCCGCCGCCAGGATGCACTTTTCAGGGATACCGAACTCCTTCATCCCAGCGCGAATGACCCATTCATTGGAGGAGGAGACGGCCCACACCTCGCAACCGGTGCCTTGTAGACGCCGGACCAACTCCTGCATCTCGGGGAAGACACGGCTTGGAAACGAATGCTCGAAAAACTCAGCCGCCACGCGCAGCAAGTCAGACTCGGCCATCCCCTTGTGCATGGTGACCATTTCGCCGCACATCTGCTCTTCCGAGACCTTGCCGGCCTTGTACTCGGCATAACGGGCGCGCATCGTGCTCCCTACTTCCGCCCTGACCACGCCTTGCTTGATTTCCCAGTCGAAGAAGTTTTCGCCGGCGTCGCCCGACCAGAGCGTGCCGTCACAGTCGAACGCAACGACGCGGGGGCGGAGGCGGAGGACCGAATCTACGAATGAGTTGGCGGTTGGGCGGAGTGTTCGAGCCTCTGCGTCCATCTCACGACGATAACCCGCAGGTACGCGATTGGGCAATCGTGCAGGTAGCGAACTACATCACAAGCGATCAGGATAATTTTCCCGCCAGGGCGGCATAGTCTTCGGGATTGTTGATGTTCAGGGCTACAAGCGGATCGCTTACCGCCACGTACAGGATATTGTCCTGGTGCTCGTGTTCAATGTCGCGAGCTGTCGAGGTCGAGGGTGCATGAAGGAAGGCCTCGATCATCTCGCGCCCGGCGATGAACGGATGGCCGTGCTTGCCCGAGAATTCTGGCACGACCGCCCAGGTTCTCCTGCCGGCGGATTCGTAGGCCTCGCGCAGTGTCTGGATCGTGGCAGCGCTGGCCGGGGGACGATCAACCAGCGTGACCATCGCGGTATCGCGTCCGCGATTGAGCACTTCCCGCAAGCCGACCTGCAGGGAACTGAACTGGCCCCGTTCAGGAGCCGGATTGATTACGATCGATGCACCGTTCGCGTAGGCGATGGGGGCGAGAGCCGCTTCGTTCTTTCCGGCAACCACCAGCACAAAATCGCTGGCCAGCGAAAGTGAGCGAATCGCTGCGGAGAGGAATGTCTCTAACGATCCTGCCCCTGGCGGGCGCGGAGGCCAGGGCAGCAGAGCCTTGTCCGTGCCCATGCGTGACGATTCTCCAGCGGCGAGTATCACTCCAGCGAAGCTGTTGACGTGGGACATAGGACCTGGACCTGCCAACTGCCGATTGGAAATCAAGGACCGACAATTGGCAACGGGAAAAGAGCCGGCACTCAGGCGTTAGAGTCAGAGTCTTCGAGAGCTTCGGCTGCCCTCTCGGAATCCTTCACGAGTTCGTCTTTCGATCCTTTGAACCAACTCATATGGGGCAGGACAGCCGTGGCATGGCGGCGTACAGCAATCAGTTCGGCGGTGATGGCCACGGCAATTTCTTCCGGTGTAATTGCCCCGATGTCGAGTCCAATGGGCGCGTGTACCCGGTCGAACAGGTGCGCCGGCAAGCCTTCCTGTTGCAGGGTCTTGAAGATCTCGATCACCTTGCGCCTGGAACCGATCATGCCAATGTAGCGTGCCCGGGTTTGCACCGCCCAGCGCAGGATCCGCATGTCATCGTGATGGCCACGAGTGACGATCACGATGTAGGAAGACTCATTCGGATCCAGTTTCTGCGTGGCTTCCTCAAAGTCAAGAGCGTGCACTTCGCGAGCAGCAGGGAATCTTTCCTGGGACGCGTACGAGCTGCGGTCGTCGGTGACGATCAGATCGAATCCTGAGTTCGAGGCGGTCCTACAAAGATTGACAGCTACGTGACCTGCGCCGAAAACATAAAGTAATGCTGGAGGCAAGATCGGCTCCACAAAAACCTCCAGCGTCCCGCCACAGACCAGGCCAGTGTCGTATTTCGGATCCTGGTTCAGGTCGAAGTGCAGGGTGCGAGGCTTTTCTGATTCCATGACTTCACGGGCGGTCTGCCACACGTCAGCTTCGACACAGCCGCCGCCAATCGTGCCCACGATTGAGCCGTCGTCGCGGACCAGCATCTTCGCAGTCTTGAATGACGGGATCGAGCCGCGGACGTTGACGATCGTGGCGACCGCTCCGCGGCGTCCTTCGCGGCGAAGGTGGACGATTTGCTCGTAGATGTCCATCAAGCTCAGGCCTTCCGATGTGATTGTCAATCAGTGAACAGGGGGGAGTCAAACCTCGCGAAGCACGACTTAGGAACTGCTTCTGGTTACTTCTTCGCTTCCACCAGCGTCTTCCAGTATGCCTGGTGGCCGATGTAGTCGTCGTCTGCCAGATTCGCAATGATCAGCCTCTTCAATTGCAGCGGGTCAACGTTGGTGCTCTGAACCTTGTAGGCGACAGTGCCGTCGGGGCGAATGAGCAGAGTGTAGGGCACGGCGGCGCTCCACTCCGGATCAAACGCTGCCAGCTGCGCGTAGATGTCGGTCGAGCCGAGAATCAGGTTCGTGCTGGTCGCATGTTCCGCATTCAGCACCTTCTCGACCCCGGGCTTCTCGTCGGGATAGTTGATGCTCACGGTCACTAGATCAAATGCCCGATGCCCATACATCCGATACATGGTTTCAAATTCGGGCAATTCCTTGCGGCAGGGCCCGCACCACGTGGCCCAGAAATCCACCAGCAGCAGCTTGCCGGTGGAATTCTTGCGCAGCGCCTTGAGATCGTCTGCGCTGGCGGCCTTCAGCGTCACCGACCTCTTCTCGATTTCGGCCATCTCCTCACGGCGGCCTTCCTCTTTGTAGAGCCACTTGGTGGAGCAGCCCACGGAGGGAGTCTTCGTGATCGTCACTGCCTTGTCCGCCAGCAGGGCATCGAGAGCAAGCCGGGCGTCACGCCTGGTGACGAGCGGTTCACGTGGGTTGTTATCGATACGGCCTTCGTAGCGCAACTTGCGCTGCGCATCGAAGATAAACACGTGCGGAGTGGCCGTGGGCCCGTACATGTTGGAAATCTTCTGATCTTCTCCGTCGTAGAGATAAGGGAAGTTGAAGTGCCGGTATTCAGCGCGAATCTTCATCTCCTCGAACGAATCACCGACGTCGGTGTAGCCCATCTCATCGAGGCGGACCGCATTGGGATTGTTGGGCTCGATGGCCACCACAGCCACACCACGCCCCTTGTAGTCGTCGACGATCTGCTTAACACGGGTTTCGTAGAGCTGCGAAGTCGGACAATGATTGCAGAGGAAGGCGATCATCAGGGCCTTTGCGCTGGCGTAGTCCTTCAGGCAGTGATTTTGGCCGTCCACTCCCGAGAGGCAAAAATCGGGCGCCGCGGCGCCGATGGCGAGCGGGGGCGGGCCGTGACCTTCCTCGTCGTCCTGGGACAGCAGCGGCGCGGACAGCGACGCCAGGGTGACCAGACCGATGAGTACAGAGATGGCGCGGTATTTGGCACGAATGAGACTCGGCGTGTGGGCAGCATCCTGGGGGAACATGAGTGACACGTGATGCATGAAGCCATCCTCGAAACGTCCATGTTCTCAGGGAACGGAGTCTTACTTGGTGATTTTCGTCACTGCATTTTCACGGGGTGAGAAGGCCCGGTGGTGTGTTAGGTTGAAAAGTCCTCGCCCCAGGGAGGCATGCACTTATGAAAGCCGTTCGCATCCATCAATTTGGCGGGCCAGAGGTTCTGACGTATGAAGATGTGGCCGACCCGTCGTTGCGCAAGGATCAGGTGCTGGTGCGAGTACGCGCATGCGCGCTGAACCATCTGGATGTATGGGTGCGGAAAGAGTTGCCCGGAATAAAGCTGCCGCACATTCTGGGAAGTGACATCGCCGGGGAAGTGGTCGAGGTCGGCGAGTACATCAGGGAACTCCGCGCTGGACAGCGTGTGCTGCTCGCCCCCATGACCTCTTGCGGCCGGTGCGCGAAATGCGTGGCGGGCCTGCAGAACCAATGCCGCCAGTTTACGGTGCTGGGCAACGGAGTGGATGGCGGGAATTGCGAGCTGATCGCGATGCCCGCGGTGAACGTGATTCCGATCCCCGATTCTTTGGATTTCAACCAGGCGGCCAGCGTCCCGCTGGTATTTCTGACGGCGTGGCACATGTTGGTGGGGCGCGCGGGAATTCGTCCCGGACAGACGGTGCTGGTGCTGGGAGGGAGTTCGGGCGTAGGTATCGCGGCGATCCAGATTGCCAAGCTGTTTCATTGCCGGGTGATCACAACCGCCGGGGATGAAGCCAAGCTCGGAAAGGCGCGAGGCTTGGGAGCAGATTTCGGGATCGACCACTACAAGCAGCGTATCTCAGAAGAAGTTCGCAAGATCACGAACAAAGAAGGCGTCGACATCGTGCTCGAGCACGTGGGCACGGCGACCTGGGATGAGAGCGTGAAGTCGCTCAAGTCGGGCGGCACGCTGGTCACCTGCGGGGCGACGACGGGGCCGAACGTCGGGATTGATCTGCGGCACCTGTTCGCCCGACAGTTGACGCTGCTCGGCTCCTACATGGGCACAATGGGCGAGTTACATGAGGTTCTGAGCCATGTGTTTGCTGGACGGCTGAAGCCGGTAGTCGATCGCGTCTTTCCCCTGAAGGAACTACGGGCCGCGCACGCGCACCTGGAGAAGAGCCAGATGTTCGGGAAGATCGTGGTGAATCCCTAGGAAACCAAGTTTCACTACAGAGGACACAGAGTACCAGAGGTCTCTGTGACCTGCGCACACTCCGTGGTTTAGAATATTCTCAATGTCCCGCGAACTAAACTTCGGCCCGTACGTCGACGTGCACGACGGCAAGAAGGTCGTCAAAGACCTGACCTTCGGCAATCCCACGCCCGAAGGGGTCATCCTGACTACGCTCGATTCCACAATTAACTGGATGCGCAAGAGTTCGATCTGGCCGATGACGTTCGGCCTGGCCTGCTGCGCCATCGAAATGATGTCGATGGGCGCCTCGCGGTTTGATATTGCGCGGTTCGGCGCCGAAGTGTTTCGTCCCTCTCCCAGGCAGAGCGACTTGATGATCATTGCCGGCCGGGTGTCGAACAAGATGGCTCCCGTCATCCGCCAGTTATGGGAGCAGATGCCGGAACCGAAGTGGGTGATGTCGATGGGCGCGTGCGCCACTTCGGGAGGCGTGTTCCAGAACTATGCCCTGGTGCAGAGCGTCAACCAGGTAATCCCTGTCGACGTCTATGTTCCCGGATGTCCGCCCCGCCCCGAGCAGCTGATCTACGCGATCACGCTTTTGCAGGAAAAGATCCAGAAGGAGCGAGGCACCGTAAAGAAGGCTCTGAATCTGGCTTAGCCATCAAGCCCCTCGCGCCAGATCACCACGGCGCTTTGAAGATCACCGTAATCTGCTCATGGGCAACGATCGGCTTGCCGTTCAGCGCAGCGGGACGATACCGCCACTGCCGAACCGCTTCCGTGGCAGCGCGCACCAGTAGAGACGGGCCGCTGACCACCTTCAGGTCTCGCGTCGAACCGTCTTCGCCGACCGTCAACAACAACACCACGGAACCCTCGACGCGTTGGCGGCGCGCCTCTGCCGGATAGACCGGCTGAACTTTATGCACCAGAGTAGCGTCAATGACACCCTGAGACACCGGCGTGTCGAGTTCCGGCAATCTGGTTGGGGCAGAGGCCAGCCTTCCCAAGCCCTCGGTATTCTCGACCGTTACAACGGCCGGCGGCGCCTCGAGGGTTGATCCCGCTGAGTCAGGCGCCGTATGCGGGGCGCTTTCTGCTATCACCTCCACACTAGCTGTCCTTGTGTCGTTGTGCGGATGGAGCGGAGTCTCATCCCTTTCTGTTTCTATGGCGGCAGCATTCTGGAGAGGTCGCTTCTCCATGCCCCGCGCTGGCCGCCCAGCCGGTGGCTTCCACGGGATCACTGTCGGAGAGCCCGGGCCTGCAGCGTCATCCGATGGCTTTTGGGGCTGTGTCGTCTGCTGAGGAACCGGGGCGTCCTCGTCCGGCTGGTGCCAGGTGGTCCATATTACGGAAGCTGTCAACAGCAGTAAGACCGCGGCCCCGGCAATCCAGTACCGCCGCGTACTTGGCGAATCCTGGCCGAACAACTCGCGCGTCATGCGCGCTTCCTTTGCAGCAGACGTAGTTCCAGTCGAGGTCCCTGCACTGGAGGCCAGGAAGAGTTCTGGCCGAATGCGCGATCGGCTCGGCGTCTGGTTCTGATTTGTTGGTGCGGGCTCCAGCGCCCTGCATTCGACTTCGTAGGCCGCCTGGGCAATCTCGGCCAACCGCTTCAGGAGACTGATCTGCTCGCCGCCGAAGGCGTACGCACGCGGCGAAAACGCTTCCAGAATTCCCACGGTTCCGTCGTGCCATCGCAGGGGCACAACCGCAATCGACCGGATTCCCAGACTGCGGCAAACCTCCGGATCTACCCGATCATCGGTTTGAGTGTCATCACAGCGGAGGGCCCGGGACGTACGGAGGCATTCGCCCGATATTCCCGAGCCCGCGTCCACCTTGTCACCGATTTCAGGAGCGAGGTTTCCGCTCCGCGCGCGACAAACAACGGCGCCGCCGGTACGCAGCGCGAGAGCCACTCCCTCGGCTCCCGTTAGCGCCTTGGCGGTATCTGAGACGGTTCGGAAAATAGCATCCGGAGGGCGCATTCTGGCTGAGAGGGTCTCACGCAAGGATGTGATCACCGCAACGGGCTCCGTTTGCGGGATCCGGTGGCGTGGTGGCGGGGAAGCGGGAACCTGGAGGCCCAGTCCTTCTGAGGCTGGATACGGCGATTGGCCCATGACCCAACTCACATTGGCCAGATTGAAACAGGACGACCGCTCTCAAACGAACGCGGCGCAGGCGTAACTTGGCTGCAGTCTGTCGCAAACGTTTGAAGCTGTCAACGTGAAACAGCGCCCAACCCGTACACAGAAGGGCACTTGCCCTGGATCTCAGAGACTCCCGAGGTTCCCTCTGTGGTTCCCCTGCCCGGCGCTATAATGAAGCCAAGTGGGGCCAGGTGGCTTATGCAGCGGTTCGATGTGGGCTTTCTCTCTCTTGCACTCGTTTCAGCTCTGATTGCCGCCGCCAGTGGGCAAAGCAACCCTTCGGTTCAGCAGCCGACGCCCGCACCACCCAAGCAGCAGACGTCCGCGCCGGAGCAGAAACCCAGCCCCGCGCCCATTCCCGCCAACGCCCCCCGCATCTCCAAACAGACCCGCTACGAGATTATTCGCGACTTCGAAACGCAGATCGTCTACGCGCGGACGGCCTTTCCCATGGGAACGAAGGGACTGAGGTTGAAGGATGGTGTCATCAGCCCCAGCGCCGAGGAACTGCAGCAGGCGATGGCGATTTATGGTCCGGCGGTGAAGGTCGGCGATCCGGCTCACATTTCCTACGTGCAGATCAAGGACGATCACATCCGCCTGGAGATCAACGGGGGGCCGGTTCGTCGCAAGAAGTGGTATCAGCGCATTGAGGTTTCCGGCAGCGCCGGGCCCGTAACGCCGGGAAACGACAGTCCCCAGGCGAATCCGCACGGCTCGTACGTGGATGTGTACTTCGAGAAATACGTCCCCGAGATGACGGCACAGCAACTCCGAGATCTGCTGTTCCCCGTCCTTGACTTCAACGCCAGGAACAAAGAGCAGGCATATCTGGACACCGTCCCGCCCATAGTTAAGCAGGCGATTCAGAACCACCACGTTCTGGTGGGCATGAACCAGGAGATGGTCGTCCACGCCAAGGGCAGGCCGCCCAAGAAAGTCCGGGAGAAGGACGGAGAAACAGACTACGAAGAGTGGATCTACGGCGAGCCACCGCAAGATGTGGACTTCGTCCGCATGGTGGGTGACGAAGTGGTGCGCGTGGAGACCATGAAGGTTGGCGGCGAAAAGCTTGTGCGCACCGAGAAGGAAGTGGTGCTCGACCAGCCCGACAAAGAGAAACAAGCCAAGCAGGAGCAGGAAGAACTACCTGCCAACGCGCCCAGCCTGCGGCGCCCTGGCGAGGACGCGGGAGACGTACCCAAGCCTGCGAACGGAGCATCCCCGGTGCCGCCGATTGTGCCTGACGCGCCTCACCCGCAGGGGCCCCCTGGCCCGGGGGAGGTCATAGCGACGAGGCGGTAAAGGGGCAGTTTTCCCGCTAGTCCCGCTGGTGTCGTCCTGTCACTTTGTTTCCTGTCATTTCGCCGCCACCGTCGTGCCAACATCTGCGAACCAGATTGTCGATTTTGGCGACGTGGTTTCACAAATGCAGTCCAGGAGTGGAGATGCTTCTTCTGCCCGCCGACACAGACATGGCGAATGAACCCGTCCATAACTGATTCGAGCTGCGAGACGAGGACAAATACCATCCGGTAAAATCGGGGCAATGCCCGTCGCCATCCAGTGCCGCGATCTGCGCAAGACCTACGACGGCAAGGTGGAAGCCGTGCGCGGGTTAAATCTCGAGATCCAGACTGGCGAATGCTTTGGTCTGCTCGGGCCCAACGGTGCGGGGAAGACCACGACCATCGAGATTCTTGAAGGGCTGCTCCAGCCTACGTCGGGCGAGGTATCGATCCTGGGCCACTCCTGGCGCGAAAATGAACGGGGGCTGCGCGAGTGGATGGGAATTTCCCTGCAGGAGACACGTCTCTCCGAGAAACTCACCGTGCGCGAAACGGTGGAGTTGTTTGCCAGCTTTTACCGCGAGCCTCGCTCCTCCGACGAGGTGCTCGAGCAACTACAGCTCACCGAGAAAGCCGATGCCTGGGTCGGCAAACTTTCCGGCGGACAGAGACAGCGCCTCGCGGTCGCGACAGCGTTGGTGTGCAATCCAAAAATTCTGTTTCTGGACGAGCCCACGACGGGGCTCGACCCTCAGAGCCGCCGCCAGTTGTGGGACATCATTCGCGCGTTCCAGCGCGACGGCGGCACGGTCCTGCTCACCACTCATTACATGGACGAAGCCGAGCGCCTCTGCGATCGCCTCGCGATCGTCGACCACGGGCAGATCATTGCCGAAGGATCCCCGCCCGACCTGATCGAGCGCCTCGGCGGACATCACGTAGTCGAGTTCGCAGTAAGCGGCAACTCGGACGGTGCGTGGCTCAACGCCTGGCGCGGTCTGCCAAGCGTGGAGTCAGTCCGCGAAGATGAAGGCATGGTCGCGTTGAACGTCAAAGAACCGCACCTCACGATTCCCGCCCTTCTCGACGCCGTTGAGAAGCAGGGGAGCGAACTGCAGCATCTGACCACTCGCCAGGCAAGTTTGGAAGACGTTTTTGTGCGTCTTACGGGAAGACATCTCCGCGAGGAATGAGGCGGGCCTTGAGCATCGAGGGACCAGGTGTGAAGTCCGAGTTCAAGGTTTGTCTGGTGATCGCGGGTCTGGCGATAGTGATTGCCGTCGCCGGCCAGTGCGGTGGGCAGACGGCCGCCGTCGAACAAGACAGTGCCGCCGCGGACTTTCCACCGCTTGAGGCGTGGAGGAACTCGGTCCTTACCGGCGACGCCGCAACACTCAAAAAGCTCTACAGCACCAGTCCGCCGGCGGAAATCACTTCTTCTGCCGGGAAAATCAACGACGCCGCCGATATTGATTTCTGGATGGTACTGAAAGCGAGAAGCATCACACTCGAGATTGCTGAAACCAACTCGCCACAACCTGACGTTCGTGTCGTCGTGTTTCAAGCTGAGGTGTCCTCGGGTACGCCCCCGAATGGGCAGACTGTCTATGTGAAGGAAGGACAGGTTTGGCGAAAGCAGGAGGATCTGGATCAGTGGCGTCTGGCGGCGGTGGAGC
Organism: Terriglobia bacterium; assembly: GCA_020073465.1. Classification (GTDB taxonomy): domain Bacteria; phylum Acidobacteriota; class Terriglobia; order Terriglobales; family Acidobacteriaceae; genus Sulfotelmatobacter. Next base: position 2,070 of record JAIQFC010000047.1, on the reverse strand, counting down.
GCAGCGATGCCTTCCATTTGAAACAGGTTTTCAAGAAAGATAACAAACTTTATCCCGCCGATGCTGATGCGCACGCCGACATCAAGCAAGCGGAAGCCATCGCAGCCAAGGAGCATAAACGTGTACTCCTGGTTTTTGGAGCCAACTGGTGCTACGACTGTTATGTGCTCGACTTGGCATTTCACCGTCCGGAGTTCTCACCCGTGATGGATCGGTATGAAGTGGTGCACGTGGACATAGGGCCTGACGGAACAAAGAATGCGGACTTGACCCTGCAATACGGCATCCCGCTCGACAAAGGTGTTCCTGCGCTGGTCGTGCTGGACAGTGTTGGGAAACTGGTCGTAAGCCAGAAGAACGGCGAGTTAAAGAATGCGCGGGCAACGACGCCAGCGGCGTTGCTGGAATTCCTGAACAAGTGGAAACCGCCAGGGTTGTAAGACAATTCCCATGAGCATTTCACAGGAAACACCGATCGCTATTCCACGGGTGCCAGGGGGCTCGCCGCTCCGCCGTAACGGGCGCTGGTCCGGCTACCTGCATCTCCTGATGGCGCGCATGCTGGAACTTAAGCGCGAGCCAGAAGTTATCTTTTGGGTCTTCGTATTCCCGCTGCTGCTCGCGCTGGGTCTCGGGATTGCGTTCCGCAACAAGCCGAGTGATGCCCCATCGGTCGCGATTGTCAGCGGAGCCGGCTCCGAACAAGCCAAGGCGTTGCTGGAGCGTTCCCCGCATCAACCGTCGTTCAAAATCCAGATGCAGAACTTGGAAGATGCCCGCAAAGGCTTTCGCCTCGGCAAGTATGACCTCGTAATCGAACCGGATGGCAAAGGTGGATTCGAGTACCGCTACGATCCGGCGCGTCCCGAGAGCGTGCTTGCCAAAGCCGAAGTCGACGATTCGCTGCAGACAGCGGCCGGCCGTAAAGATGCCGTCCCCACGTCGGCTGTGACGTCCTCGGAGCCCGGATCACGTTACATCGACTTTCTGATCCCCGGACCTTGATCGCCGCACTCGGGACGGGGATCGGCGAGGACGAGTTCGACCTGGCGAAGCTCCGCTACGGCCGGGTCCTGATCATGACCGACGCGGACGTGGACGGCTCGCACATCCGCACGCTGCTCCTGACGTTCTTCTACCGGCAGATGCGCGCGCTGGTCGAGAAGGGGCATATCTTCATCGCGCAGCCCCCGCTGTACAAGGTCTCCAAGGGGAAGGACGAGCATTACCTCGCCAACGACAAGGAGCTATCCGCCTACGTGGTCCGCAAGGCGATCGAGAACAGGACCGTGTCGGTGCCGGCGACCGGGCGGACGTTCGCCGGGAAGGAGCTGCTCCGCCTGCTCAACGCCCTCATCGACTGGGATCACTACCTCGGCGCCGTGGAGCGTCTCGGGGTGGGGCGCGACGTGGCGGAGGCGATGCTCGAGTGCGGCCTCGCCGAGCGAGCCGACTTCGAGACGCGCGACAAGCTCGAGATCTTCTCGGCTCGCGTCGAGGCGCTCGGCCACCAGGTCCTCTCGACGGACCGGGACGAGGAGCACGGCCTCTTCGAGCTGGAGTTGCGCGAGGTCGCCCGCGGCCAGCGGGAGGTCCGGGTCAACCTCGAGCTGGCGCAGGCGGTGGAGATGAGGCAGCTCCGCCGCCTCCTCCCGCAGGTGTCCCTGGTGTCCCCCCCGCCCGTCGTGGTGAGCCACAAGGACGGGGAGACCCGGCTCGACTCGAAGGAGGCGTTCCTGCACCACCTGATGGACGACGGGAAGAAGGGTCTCGGGATCCAGCGGTACAAGGGGCTGGGAGAGATGAACCCGGAACAGCTCTGGGAGACCACCATGTACCCGGGTCGCCGCAGCGTCCTCCAGGTCCGCGTTGAGGACTCGGCCGAGGCGGACATGCTCTTCTCGGTGCTGATGGGCGACGCGGTCGAGCCGCGCCGCCTCTTCATCGAGGAAAACGCCCTGGACGTGAAGAACCTGGACATCTGAGATGGAAGCCGCCGAGAACCGGATCCCGATCAACATCGAAGAGGAGATGAAGCGCTCCTACCTCGATTACGCCATGAGCGTGATC
>JAIQFC010000022.1 GCA_020073465.1 Terriglobia bacterium | reverse complement strand
TTATGGTGCCCAGCTTCGGAATGCTCAACTGCCATACGCTCAGTAATTCCAGCAACAAGGCCTCAAAAGCGTGGTCCACCTTGTCCAGTTCGTCGATCAGCAGGACACAGGGCCTTTCACACTGCAACGCGCGCAGAAGCGGCCCGGCGCCGAAGAACTGCTGGCTGTGCAACTCCGTCTGTAGGGACTCCCAATCGACGCTCGCGGACTTGGCCTTCAGTTCGACGCAAAGTCTCTGCAGCGGTTCATCAAACTTGCCGATGGCCTTCTCTTCGTTGATGCCCTCATAGCACTGGAGACGCTCGACGGTGGTGTCCGCTGCATCCGCAACTGCATAGGCCAACTGAGTCTTACCGCTGCCGGCGGGGCCTTCCAAGAGCAACGGCTTCTGCAGTCTCGCCGCCAGGTAAACCGTTGTCGTGGCTACCGAATCAGCAATGTAGCCACTCGCGCGAAGGCCACCTTCGAGTTCTTGAAGAGACGAAAACACTCGCTCCTCCTCCGCCTAGGACCATGCCAATTCCGGTCCTGACCGTGAAGAAGCTAAGCCCAAATGAAATTTCGGTCAAATCCGCGCGGCAACAATGATGACTAGTGGCGGTATTTGTTCGACTCGCATTACGCCTTTTGACCGAAAAACAGGGTTGTTCTAAAAGAACGAAAAGCAGGCACTCGGTTTTGTTCACGAGTAAGGATAAGAAATATACGAATCGGAGCGGGTTGCGAGAATGTTCAGACGGGGCCACCGGTGGCCGCGCGGGATAATAAAGACATGCAAATCATAGAAACGCTAGAGAATCGCAAAGACGCTGTTAAGGTTTCCGAACTCGCAAGGCTCTTGAGCGTGACCCCGAAGCACATCTACAAGACACGGGCTGCGGGGCGGATTCCGGGTGCATTTCGGGTAAATCGCGCACTTAGATTCGACCCACAAATCCTGGCAGAGTGGTTGAAAAGAGAGCTCATGCCTGACGTGGCCGCAAGCCGCGGAAAACAGAAGAGAACCAGGTAGGAAAGGACCTCTCGTCGCCCCTAATTGGCGCTGTAGTCCGAGATGCAAGGTTAAGTGGGTGAATAGATGGCGGCCTGGCAAAGGCATTGGAACGGGCGGCAAGCAGCATCGGGAGCTGCTTTCGGAATTGCAGAAGTCCGAGGCCGAATCCCGAATAGAAGCACCATAAAACGCGTTGTCGCTGATTGCTCAATTGTAAGCCTTTTATATACAGTCGTTTACGGAGTTAAATAAACTAACTTTGCTCGCTAAACAAGGTGCGTTTATTGTGCTATTCTGGTTTAGCGATGAGGGAATCCAGCGACACGCTCTTAGTCAATTATCTCAGCACAATCGGCGGAGACTTGCCGTGGATTGAGCCGCTCCCGGAGCTCGCTTCGAAACTTCCTCCATTCCTAAAACAGCGATATCGGATTTCTCGCGCCGATCTGTTTGGGCGAAAATACCTACTCGCGATTGAAGAGCCACGAGAAGGTGACCCGTCCCCGACGGAGTACGCCCGCGATGCTCGCACGATCAAAGAACGGCTTACCGCAGACGTCATCCTCGTCTTATCGAATATTCCTGCCTATGTCAGAAACCGCTTGATACATCAAAAGGTGCCATTCATAGTACCCGGCACGCAGATGTTTTTGCCGATGCTGATGATCGACCTGCGAGAGCATTTCCCAAAATCAAAAACCAAGTCCCAAGACGTTTTGTCCGCCGTTTCGCAGCTCGTAATTCTCTATCACCTCTCGCGGGAATCGCTCAGCGAGACGCCTTTAGGACAGATCGCCTCGCGTCTTCGATATTCGCCAATGGCGATCAGCAAGGCTCAAGACGAACTGCAGAATGCTGACCTGTGCGAAGTTCATCGCTCGGGCCGGACGCTTTCCTTGCACTTCGGTTTGAGGGGAAAAGATCTTTGGCAAAAAGCCGCACCCCTATTGTCGACTCCTGTGAAGCGGACACTGTGGTTCCGTTGGGGAAAACAAAATGTGCCTGCCGTGACTGCGGGAATGACAGCTCTCAGCAAATATTCAATGCTGGAAGACGATTCCCTCCCCACGTACGCAATGCGGGACAAGGATTTCGTCGCTGCGTTACAAAAAGGCGAGGCCTATGGCTGTGGTGGCCGCGAAGACGCGGAGGCACGGATGGAAACCTGGAAATATGATCCTTCGATCCTTGCCCGTTCCGGAATCGCTGATCCCTTGTCTCTCTACCTCAGTCTCCGGCATTCAGCCGATGAACGGGTGCAAAAGGAAATCGAGAAACTCATCCGCCAGACACTGCCATGATAAAAGGTTTAGACAAATTCAAAGCACACTTTGCCGAGCACACAAAATCGTTCGTCTTGATCGGCGGCGTTGCTTGTCATGAGTGGCTTGCGACTCAGGGTCTGGAATTCCGCGCTACCAGGGATATCGACATAGTGCTGATTGTCGAAGCTCTCGACCAGGGATTTATCGCCCGATTTTGGGAATTCGTCGAAGCGGGGCAGTACGAAATCAGAGAGCGGGCTACAGGTAAGAGAGAACTTTGTCGCTTCTCGAAGCCCAAGGATGACACGTATCCCGCCGTGCTTGAGCTATTCAGCAGACAACCGGGAAAGATCGACCTTTCGCCGGAACAACGCGTAATATCCGTCGAGATCGACGAAAACTCCGCCGGCCTTTCCGCCATTCTTCTGGACGACGACTACTATGCTTTGATTCTCGAACACCGTCGCGAAGATGACGGCTTGCCGTTTGTCACTCCCGAGGCTTTGATCCCCCTCAAGGCTCGCGCTTGGATCGATATGACAGAACGCCAAAAGAAAGGTGAGAAGATCGACTCCAAAGATATTCAAAAACATCGAAGCGACGTCTTCCGACTTGGTGCGACACTATCCGGAGAATCCAGCGGTCATCTGGCGCAAGGAATCGAGCAAGACCTGAAGACGTTCCTGGCGGCATTTCCTGAAGAAAGTTCCGAGTGGCCTTCGATTCTGGGTTCGTTGAAAACAACCTTTGGAAATAGCAAGTTGAAGAGCGCGGACCTGATCGGGGCCATTCGGCAGTACTTCAGAATTGCCTGACACCCAATTTCCAGCAAAATGATTTTCTAGACGGTATCTGTCCGCGATGTGAAGCGCGATAAGGATTTTGGGCGACGACCGAATTTCAGTCTTCATGGAATGCGCGGGAATTGGACAATTCCATGGTATGCGAAAAAGCCAGCTGATACTGCTCTCTCAGCTGGCCATTCTTTTGCGCCATGTGCGTCGCAAGACAATTTAAGTAGGGCTCGGCCGATCGATTTCGTGCGAGCTCTGTTTGAGCGCTTGCGGAATTGCGAAACCGGCGAGTTCGCTATTGTCGAGTCGCTCTTGAACGTCCTTGCCACGAACGTATTTCAAATACACCACGGTGGACGCGAGGTCCTTGTGGCCGAGCCATTCCTGCAGTTTACAAATACTGCAGACATTGCCTTCCAGGTTGACGGTCGCAAATGTGTGCCGAAACTTGTGCAGGAACCAGTTGCTGCAATAAGGCCCCTCGGAGCAGCGGTTGCCGTGCCGCGATGCACAGGTTCCGCAGTTTAGGCCGGCCCGCTTGGCGATGTTTTTCAGCTTGCTTTCGAAATTCTTGTCCGGGCGCCCTGCCTCGGTGGGAAACACCAGATTGTAAGGGTTCGGTCCCTGCTGGCGGTTCTTGTAGTCTTTCAACGCTTCCAGCAATGCAGATGGCACTGGGATCTCTCTCTCCTCCTTGTTCTTTGGCTTGAACCCTAGCTGCGGCTTGGCCGTGACACGAACCGTGCCTCGCCGGAAATCGATGTCTCTCCAGGCTGTGAAGCGAACCTCTTTGTCGCGCTCACCGGTCAACAAGAAAAACAGGTAACGGACTCTCTCATGCTCAAGGCAGGCCGCAAACAGAGTCTTGAGTTCGTCCGCCTCGTATATTTTTCGAATGGCATCGACATATTCCGGCCAGTCACGCTTGTGCAAAAGGCCCTTGACCCCATTGAGTTTCAGGAACTGAACTACGATGTTGGCACGATTGTAGGCAGTACGTGCACTGCAGCCCGATTCGTATTGGCCACGGATAAACTGGAGCAGGTCCGCGCGCACGATGTGCTCGATGGATGACTTCGCGCAACCTTTTCGAAAAGCATTCAGGGCATACTTGTAGGCCGTATACGTTTTGGGCTCACGTTGCGGCGGCTCGATGTCGTCCAGATAGTGCTGAATAGCCACGTCGAGGGGAATCCCCTGAGTTACCTTTTCGCCGCGATTTAGGGCATCTGATCCAACATCGAGTCCTGCTCTTGCAGCCGCCAGTGCAAGAGCCTTTCTGTTGGCAAGATCCGGAACACGCGCGCGGTCGGGGATGGCTTCACGTTTGCGCTTGGGTCCCTCCCACCACTCTATGTAATAGGTGCCCTCGGAATGGATTTCGATAGAGCCGCCAATTCTGACCTTGTCTTTCAGCTTGCCGTTCGGCTCTAGAACGGCGGGCATGAGCTTCCAGGCTCCATTGACCTTGATTTTTTTGAGAATGTTGACGCGAGGGGTTTGAGTGTTCGAGGCGTGCCGTTTCATGGGTGCTGTTGTCTCCTGAGATCGCCTTTCGGTCAAATCCCACAGATTTCAGACACCAGAACAGACACCAAAGCACTTAAGCTATTCAAAACAAAAAGTCTGGCGGAGAGAGTGGGATTCGAACCCACGTTACCCTTTCGAGTAAACACGCTTTCCAAGCGTGCGCCTTCAGCCACTCGGCCATCTCTCCGGCGAGAATCTACGGAAGGAACGTCCTGAGAAGTCTTCGAACCAGCCGAAAGAAGATGAGAGCGAATTCTGTCGGCCTGCACTTGATTCTATGGGTGAGGGCGTTTCCCCGCAACTCGAAAGAGACGCGCGGCGGAGGGTGCGAATGACTTTAGGAGGTGCTTTCGGTCGTGCCGGAGGGATTGGCCGTGGCGGGAGCGGAACCTAGGTTTGAGCTCGATCCGGCGGACGCCCCAGCTGCAGCGGCGGCTGCGTTGCCGTTGCTCGGGGCGGCAGGTACCGCCGGCAGCTTGCTGCTATCGATCACATGGTGGTTTAGGCAGTAGAGTGCGAGTTCCAAGCGGTCGGCGACTCCCAGCTTGTCGTACACCTTGCGCAGATAGTTTTTGACCACTTGCTCGGTCGTGCCGACACGGATGGCAATCTCTTTGTTCTTCATTCCCTGCGTCACGCAGGAAACGATTAGCGTCTCTTTGGGTGTGAGCTGCACCTTCGGGCGCGCTCCGGAAGGCCGCGAATTCTGGTTGCGGTAAGCTTCCATGACCCAGTGGATACCCTGGCTGTCGAGCCACGTCTGGCCAGCTGCTACTTTGCGCAGGCAGTCGACCAGGAGTTCCGGTTCCACTTCGCGGGACACGATGCCGTGAGCCCCGCGACGAAACAACTCCAGCGTGAGGTCTTCATCGGACCCGGGCGTGACCACTACGATCTTGATCTCTGAAGATTGCCGCATCAGGTCGGCAACGGCTTCCACTGGATTGGGCGCCAGAGCTGACTCGAAGATCAGCACATCCGCCGAGAATTTCTTAACTGCCGACAAGGCTTGCGCCTGCGTCTCGGCCTGCCCGACGACGCGAATGTCATCTTCCAGCGCGAAAATCTTGCGGAGTCCGGCGCGGAAGATGGCCTGAGTATCGGCCAAGATCACTCGGATGATGCCCTTGCCGCCTTCTTCCCCTGCTCCGTAATCTTCTTCTACGACCGGAATGCTCGCCATTCGGTTCCCTTGGACCTAACAACGCTCAAAACGATATTCGTCAATCACCACGCCTACCCCGCGGCGGCCGCGATCCTCGAAGCTGCGCACCACGCGTCCCCGGCAGTCGATCTGGACGTTCTTCATCGATCCCACGACGTCGCCCGGCAGCAGAATCGTAAAGTCCACTGCTGAACCCACCGGGACATCGTTGTCCATCGCAAACAGTACACCGTTGGCCGAGATGTTTTGCGTCTCCGCCGAATAGGCACCGCTCTGCGCCTTCACCGATACGGGCAAATGCAGCGGAAACCGCGGCGCACTCTGCATTTCTTCGTAGTGCGTGCCTTCCGCTTGCTCGTGGTTCGTCGGTTCCTTGCTTGCGTCCGCTGACACGTCTTGAGAAAACCTTTCCGGAGCCCTTTTCCGGCGACTCCGAGCCTTGCGCAACTCAAGGGCAGCGTACACCCCTGAATCAGGCATGCAAAGTTACCGAAGTCATGGAACGATGGGTGCTAACTTCTTTTCTATGAACGGATTAGCCAAGATTTTGGCGGTTGCGGATACATCCAAAATGGAGGGGTAAAAACCAGTAATTCAGCTGTCTAACACGGCAAAAAGGAGGCGTAGGGCGGCAGCCTCCAGCCCTAGAACTTCGTCACTTCCGTGAAGTTAAAGTCCTTCACTTTCATCGCCGGAACGACCATGTCGAACGACTCTTCCCCGCAGGAACGTAGTGGCACGCTCATGGCCTCAACGTTCGACAGCATGTGAATGAGGCTTTCGTTGAGGCGGAAGTTTCGCAGTCCGTGCTTGACCCGCCCATTCTCCACATAGAAAGTGCCGTCGCGGGTCATTCCCGTCAGGATCTTCTCGAAGGGATCAACCTCACGGATGTACCACATCCGGGTCACCAGCACGCCACGTTCGGTGGAAGCGATCATCTGGTCCACGGTTTGGGGATTGTCTGGCGTGGCGAACACGATGTTCAGCGGCATTTCACCCATTTCGTTGGGCAGGGAAAATCCGTGGCCGGTGGCTGCAATCGTCCCCACTTTGTCTTTATGTTCCGATCCCTTCATCCTTTCAGCAGTGGCCCGAGCATAGACCACGCGACTGACCTTGCCGTTTTCTACCAACGGTACCGTGCACCGGCGCATGCCTTCGCCATCGAACGGAGAGCCTGTCTGGAGCGGATGGGTTACGTCGTCGCGGATGGTGATGTTCTCCCCAAACAGTCCCGTGCCAATCCGGCCGGTCAGAAACGACCGCTGGTCCAGAATCGCCATGCCGGAGTAGTCCCAGAACATGAAGCCCACCAGATCGAGCACCGCGGCGGGCTCGAGAATCACGGTGCACTTCCCTGCCGGAATTTCCCGCGGTCGCGCGGAATCGATCGCCTTCCGGGCCGCAACCTCCGCGAGCAACAGGGGATTAAGATTTCCTACATTTGGCGAGTTGGCCTTCTGCCACCCGGACGAATCCTCGCCCAGCATCGTAACCGACACCTCAGCCAGTGTCTGTGTGTGCCATTGCTGCAATCCACGCGAGTTGAAAATGCCTTCCAGCGAGTCGGCACTGGAGAACACCCCGGCAGTTGTGAGCTTGTGCCTCTGCGCCACACCGACAATCTGCTTGACGCCCTCCGCCCGCAGTTCAGGTGTGACCGCCGCGGTCTCGGCAAAATAACGCGACGGAACTTGTGTGGCGCGCGCGCCCTCGCCCACGTCTCCCGCAGCCTCGCGGGTATCCGGCATGGGCAAGAGATCCGCGTCGGGATGCTGCACCTTGGCCAAGTCCTCCGAAGCCTTGACGACCCGCCTGAGACTCTCCTCATCGAACTTGTTCGTCGTGGCGCGAGCCGTGCGTCCACCAAACGCCGTGCGCACCGACACAATGTAGTTCTCTTCCGCGATGTTCTGATGGATCGTGTTATTGGCGAACCGGGTTAAGGCGAAGTGCCCGCCAGAGAACAAAACCTCGACCTCATCGGCAGTCGAGAGTTTCCGGATACGGTCGAAGATGTCGGCAGCTTGTTCCTGGGTCAGCATCGTGATTCCCAGGCCGCAGCCATTGGCAGTTGGCAATTAGCAGTTAGCCGCAAAACGATCAGCTCCAACTTTCTGAATCAATGCCGTCAGCATTCTTCTCAGTTCAAGCAAACGTCCATCGATTCGTCGGTATTCTTCATCCGTCATGTAGTTTAAGTCTCTCGCAAGCAGGAGTTGGTAGTCGAGTTCACTGGCCGAGCCCGATGCGATGTGAAGAAAACGATGTAACTCGTTGTTTCCTTGCTTTCCACAGCCTTCTGCGATGTTCGCGCCCATCGAAGCACTGCACCTACGCATCTGGCTTGTCAGTCCGTACAACTCCGCTCGCGGAAAGTTTGTTGTGGCTTTGTAGATGTCTAGTGTCAAATGATGAGCTTTCTCCCAGACTTTAAGCCGTCGAAAGTCCTTCATGCCGCGCACCTCACGTGAGGTGCTAAATGCTAATTGCTAACTGCCAACTGCTCAGTGACGGATGTCACATGCTCTTGTACGCGCTTCCCACTTTGATCCCGCGAAATCGCGACGGCGCCGCTCCGTGTCCGGTACCCATCACTTGTTGTGGCTGTCCCTTTCCACAGTTTGGCGTGCCCCACAACGTCCACTCGTTGCGCGAGCAAATCGCGTCCAGCGAGTTCCAGAATTCCGTTGTGATACCTGAGTACGACGGATTCTTGACCATGCGTACCCGCTTGCCATTCTTGATCTCCCACCCGATTTCACAACCGAACTGGAAGTTGTAACGCTTGTCGTCGATGGACCACGAGCGATTGGTCTGCATCAGAATGCCGCGATCCGTGGACGCCATCAATTGTTCCAGGCTCAGCGGTTTCTCCCCCGGCAAAAGGCTGATATTTGTCATCCGGATCATCGGCAGATGATTCCACCCTTCGGCACGCAGGGTTCCGCCAGATCGACCCTCGCCAATGGTGTGCGCCGTTTCCCGCGAGCTCAGGTACCCGGTGAACAATCCATTCGTGATGATCGGCGTGCACTGTGCCGGCACCCCCTCATCATCGAAACCAAACGTGCCCAGACCCGGGCCGTGCTCCTGCCGCGCATCCGCAACCACATTTACCAGTTCGCTGCCGTATTGCAGTTTGCGCAGCTTGTCCAGCGTGAGAAATGATGTTCCGGCAAAATTTGCTTCCATCCCCAGCACCCGGTCGAGTTCGATGGGATGACCGACAGACTCGTGAATCTGCAGCCCCAGTTGCGAGCTGTCGAGAATGATGTCAAACGTCCCCTCCGGGCACTGGTCGGCATGATGCAGCGCGACCGCCTCCTCTGCGATGCGTCGCGCATTCTCCACCAGTTTCAGCTCTTCAATCAGCTCATAGCCCTTGTTCTGCCACTGCCCGCCATATGAATTCGGATATGATCGCTTTTGAATTTCATTACCCGCGAAGGCATAGGCGCAGTATCCCGCACCTGTCGAGTACTTGGTCTGATGAATGTCGGTGCCCTCCGACGAGACGAACCACTGCTCTTCCCGGTTGAAGTTCAAATTAGTCTCGGCCAGCGTGATCCCAGCAACAGCGCGTAGCTCAGAGTCTATCTTGAGCAGCAGGTCAATATTCTGAGCGACGGAGATCGCAAAAGGATCGACCTCGTGCGGAGTGGTCCAGTCGGCGCTGACGGGCTTTTCCGGCGCCAGGCGAACGTCCTGCTGCTTGACTTGCGCCGATGCGCGCGCGATCTCAACCGCCCGAGCCGCTGTGGCTTCAACGGCAGCACGGCTCAGGTTGTCACAGGCTGCAAATCCCCAGGCGCCATCCACAATCGCACGCACGCTCATCCCAACCGATTCCGCATCCGAGGCGCTTCCGACCTTGCCATTCTTGGTGGTAAGGGCGCGGCTGCGTTGCGCAACGATGCGCGTGTCCGCATAAGTGGCTCCGCGAGTCGTAGCGACGTTCAGAACCCAGTTGGCGACGTGCTTCATGGTCTTGTTGAGAATCTACCACACACAAACCGAGAGCTTCGTACGCATACGGCTCCGGGCAGTCGGTTCCACCTGATTCCGTTAGTCCACTCACGGCCCATAGTGATTCCAATCACTGCTCCTCCCTGCCATCGGAACTCCAATTACGTTTGGGGCAAGCAGGCCTTCCCCTGCCTGCGAGACCCGTTGGCGAAGGAGGAATACATGCCTACATCTCCGATCGATCAGGCTGAGAGCAAGAAGGCAGACCTTGCGGGCCCTGGCATCGGCAACTACAACGAACTCGAAAAGATTCTTCCCCGTGACTATCATTCGCTGCTCAATCCCAAAGAAACGCAGCAGGCAATTTTCCAGGTAAAGCGCTACATCGCCGATAACCTTTGCAAAGAGCTCAACTTGATGATGGTTGAGGTCCCGTTGATTGTGGACGCGGAAAGTGGCGTCAACGACATGCTCGACCGGGACGGCTCCCGCACTCCTATTCAGTTTCACATTTCCAATGACCGCGGCGAGCATCCCCTCGACGCACAAGTCGTACAGGCCGCCACAAAGTGGAAACGCATAGCGCTCAAGCAGTTCGATTGCGCGCCCGGACAAGGCATTTGCACCGACATGCGAGCCGTGCGCAAGGACTATTTCCTCGACCATGACCACTCTGCCTATGTCGACCAGTGGGACTGGGAGCGCGCCATCACGGCCGAGCAACGCAACCTGGAGTTCCTCAAATCCGTCGTGCGCAAGATATGGAAGGTCCTGGTCGGAGCGGAGAAATATGCGCTAGAGCTGTTTCCAGTACTGCGCAGCCCGCGCTATCCGAGCTTGCCTGAGGAACTCACATTCCTCCATGCCGAAAAAGTCCTCGACATGTATCCCGACCTTCCCCGCAAGCGCCGCGAAACCGTGATCCTGCAGAAGCATCCCGCCATCTTCATCATCGGGATCGGCTGGCCGCTGAAGGACGGCTATCCCCACGAGATGCGGGCCGCCGACTACGACGACTGGATCACCGACACCAGCAAGCAGACTCAGCGCGACACCCATGGGCTGAACGGCGACATTTTGGTCTGGAACCACGTGACTCAGCGCCGCCACGAACTAAGCTCGATGGGAATCCGCGTGAATGCTGAAACCTTGCGTGCCCAGCTTGAGATGTCGAACCTGCTCGACAATCTCAAGTTCCCCTACCACCAGGGCATCATCAACAACGAACTGCCGCTCTCCGTCGGTGGTGGCATCGGGCAGTCGCGCACGCTGATGCTCTTGTTGCGCAAGGCACACCTGGGTGAAGTCAGCGTGACCGTGTGGCCCAAGATATTGAAGACAATGTGCGCGAAGAAGAATATTCTCGTCCTGGAGTAGCCAGAAACTCTTTCATGGATGGGGTTTAGGGAAGCGCACGGCCTCCAGCCGTGTCAACCCGTTGCGCTCGGATTCGGGCTTTGGCTCGTGAGGTTCGCGCTCCTGTCCAGGTCACACGGTTTATGAGGTTGGCCTCCAGTCTGTGCCGCAGGTTTTGATTTCAAGACGAACTTGAGAACTCACAAGAGTCTCCCGTGAGGTGCTTCATGCCCCCTCGCGTAAAGTTTGCTATCTGCCTTACGCTCCTTGGCGCGCTGGCCATCATCCCGTTTTCATCATGTGGCTACACCGGGTGTGCCGATGTACCGGTACTTACTTCGATTTCCCCCACGGGTGCCCTGGCCGGCGCCCCTGCCTTTACTTTGACGTTGACCGGCAGACACTTCCACTCGGACACAATCCTGTTCTTTGGCGGAGCGGAGCTTGCCAGCACCACGGTCAACGACACGACAATGACCGCGACCATCGAACCGACTGACATATCAGCACCGGGTACGCTCGAGGTGTGGGTGTCAGGCACTCCCGGAGGAAGCAACCTCGGCGGTCCTTGTGGCGGCGGCCGCTCGGCTAAGTTGCCCTTTACCGTGGAGTGATGGCCGCCAAGGACTGGGAATTCGTCGGAAGGGTGGGAGCACGGCGGGAATAGAACAGTCGCTGCCCGGTCACGCTGGATCGACGAACATCAGTCAGCCGCCTGATTCACGGAGTGGCATGCGCCAGTTCCAAAGCCTTTCTCACTGCCAGCAACTCCTTCAGCACTCCGCGCAGCTTGGTAGACTCCAGCGCGTTCGCCCCGTCGGACTTCGCTTCCTTCGGATTGTCATGAACTTCCATGAACACTCCGTCCACTCCCGCGGCCACGGCGGCACGAGCCAGTAATGGAATGAACTCGGGTTGCCCTCCGCTGACCGCCGGGCCATTCTCACTGGCTTGCGCCGACGGCAGTTGCACCGAGTGCGTGGCGTCGAAGACCACGGGAGCGAACTTGCGCATAATGGAGAGCGATCGCATGTCCACCACCAGATTGTTGTAGCCGAAACTTGAGCCGCGCTCGGTGACGAAGACCTGCTTGTTGCCGGCATCACGGCACTTCTCGACCGCATGGCGCATGTCCCAGGGTGAAAGGAACTGCCCCTTCTTGATATTGACAGCCCGCCCGCTCAGCGCGGCGGCCACGACAAGATCCGTCTGGCGGCTTAGAAACGCTGGTATCTGCAAAACGTCCACGACTTCCGCTACCTTCCCCACGTCGGCGGTTTCGTGAACGTCGGTGAGCACCGGAACGTGGACTTCATCTTTGATCTTGCGGAGGATCCGCAGACCTTCCTTCAACCCCGGACCGCGAAAGCTGCGAATTGAAGTGCGATTCGCCTTGTCGTAACTGGCTTTGAAGATGAACGGGAATTCCAGCGACCGTGCCACACCCTTGATGATCTCCGCCATCCGGATGGCGTGCTCTTCGCTCTCGATGACGCAGGGCCCCGCAATCAGAAAAAGATTCCCTGACCCGATGGTGACCTCGCCGACCTGGAAGGAAGCGCTCATCGCACCTTTCTGCTGGACACGGCCCTTGCTCCGGTTAGCTTTACGTCAGCACCCAACCGGAGCGAGTTGGGGATTTCAGCGACTCGATCGGTGTGCTGGATCAGGTCCAGAATTTCCTGCTCAGCCGCATCCGCCTCAACCACGACAGAGAAAGAAACATTCTGCGCGCGCACCGGATCACCGCCCCAATCCGCGCCCACCTCGACTCGCACGTTCTTCACGGGTAAACCGCGTTTGGCGGCTTCACGAAAGATGTCGTTGCTATAGCACCCTCCGATAGCCAGCAGGAGGAGCTCCCCGCCGTTGAATCCCAGCCCAAGACCGCCGCTTTCTTTCGCGCGGTCAATTGTGACTGTTCTCGGTCCGGAAGAACCGACAGCCAGCGAACTGCCGGCGACCGTGCGAATTTCCACGCTCATTTGTGGCATGGGAATCCCCGGAATCAGACTCGGACGCGGTCTGGCCGGTGGAACATCTCCACGGCCACCGACTTCTTCGCCTCGCGCCGCTTCTGACCGTGTTCGTACGCCGCTCCCACAAATGTACTGAACAGCGGGTGCGGCTCCAGCGGCTTCGATTTGAACTCAGGATGGAACTGGCAACCGATGAAGTGCGGGTGGTCGGGCAGTTCCACCATCTCGACATAAGTCCCGTCGGGAGTCGAACCGGAAATTCGCAAGCCGGCCGCTGTCATCGGCTCTTCATACTCGCGGTTGAACTCATAGCGATGACGATGCCGTTCACTGATTTCCAGCTTGCCGTAAATCCTGTGAGCAAGCGTGTCAGGCTCGATTTTGCAGGTCCAGGCTCCCAGCCGCATGGTTCCGCCGAGTTCTTCCACCCCGCGCAACTCGCGCAGTTTGTAGATCACGCGATGCGGCGTCGCCGGATCGAACTCGCTGGAATTCGCCTCTTCCAGTCCCACCACGTTGCGGGCAAATTCAATACAAGCTGTCTGCATGCCCAGGCAGATTCCAAAGTAGGGAACCTTCTTCTCGCGGGCATAGCGGATTGCAATCAGCATCCCTTCAATCCCGCGTTTGCCGAACCCGCCGGGCACCAGAATGCCGTCGTAGTCTTCCAGTTGGGCCTCGCACGTCGCGTCGCCAGCCTCCAGGCCCTCAGCCTCGATCCAGTTGATCTGCAACTTCAGGTTGTGCGCCAGCGCTCCATGCACCAGCGCCTCCTTCAGCGATTTGTAGGAGTCTTCGTACTCCACGTACTTGCCGACGATTCCGATCGTGACCGTGTCCTTCGGGTTGTAGACGCGGTGCACGATGTCTTCCCACTTGGAGAGGTCGCGATCCTTGGCCTCGATGTGGAGGTACTTGAGAACCAGGGTGTCCACACCTTCATGGGCGAACACCAGAGGCACTTCATAGACAGACGCAACATCCTTCGCGGTGATGACGGCCTCTTCTCCCACATTGCAGAAGAGCGCAATCTTCGACTTGATCTCCTTGGCCAGGAAGCGATCGGTGCGGCACAGCAGAATATCCGGCTGAATTCCAATACTCAGCAACTCTTTCACCGAGTGCTGCGTCGGCTTGGTTTTGAGCTCCTGCGCTGCCGCGATGAACGGAACCAGCGTCACGTGCACAAACAGGGTGTGCTCGCGCCCCAGTTCCTGGCGCATCTGCCGGATGGCTTCCATAAACGGCAGAGACTCAATGTCGCCCACCGTGCCGCCGATTTCCACGATGGCGACGTCCACATCCTGTGCCACCTTCTTCATGGCCGCCTTGATTTCGTTGGTGACGTGCGGAATCACCTGGACCGTCTTGCCGAGATAGTCACCACGCCGTTCCTTGGCGATGATCTGCTCGTAGAGACGCCCCGTCGTCCAATTGTTGTCGCGAGAGAGTTTGGCGTGAGTGAATCGCTCGTAGTGACCGAGGTCGAGATCAGTTTCAGCACCGTCATCGGTGACGAACACTTCCCCATGCTGAAATGGCGACATCGTCCCCGGATCGACGTTCAAATAGGGATCAAACTTCATCAGGTTGACCTTGAGGCTCCGGCTCTCCAGCAGGCATCCAATGGAAGCTGCGGCCAATCCCTTGCCCAAAGAAGACACAACTCCGCCCGTCACAAAGATGTACTTCGCCGGCATCTCGTCCTCGCTCTAAATTGTGTTGGAAGATTTGTGCAGGTGGGGTGCACGATCAATTATGGCAGAAAAGGGCTGTGGAAAGAAATTCAAAATGTGCCACGCGTTGACTATCGCGTCACGGTAAGCGAGAATGATTGAGGTTCCTTCCTGAAATTCCGAACCCTAGGGAATTTCTCTCTCAAGTGGGCCTGTGGCGCAGCTGGGAGCGCGCTTCCATGGCATGGAAGAGGTCGTCGGTTCGATCCCGACCAGGTCCACCAAATTTTCAACTACTTGCAGATACCCCACTTTTCAGTTTGGTAGCATTTGGTAGCAAAACGCTCGTCCCGTGCGTGACCTCTTCCAAATTAGGAAGAAGTCGAAGCTCGGCACTGATGGCGTCGACCGTCTTCTGCACGCTCTCCGGAATCTCCTGCATGTAAACGTCAGTTGTCGTTGCGATGCGGGAGTGCCTGAGCACGCCTTGGATGTCCTTCACTGTCCCCTTCTTTTGCGCCAGCGTCGCAATAGTGCGCCGGATCACTTGGAAGGTCAGCTTGGGCAACTCAAGTTCCTGCGCCAATCCGTGCAGAACCCGATTCCGGTAGTTGTTGCTGTCCATGAACCCGCCTTTCTTGTTCGGGAAGATGAACGCATCCGGAGACGGGTTGGGGCATCGCTGCTTCCAGAGCCACAGATCGTCGGCCAGTTCTTTCGGAACGTGCACGGATCCCAAGCTCTTTCGAGTCTTACCCCAGGGTCGGATTTTGCCTTTGTATACGGTTTCCACGAGCCGCATGGTGCATTCGGTGTGGCTGAAATACTGCCAGCGAAGCGCGAACAGTTCGCCGGGACGGAGTGCATTCGTCATGTCAAGTTCCAAGAGAACGCGGTCTCTCAGAGCTAGCTTTGAGAGCGCACCTCGCAACTGCGCCCAGGTCAAGGTCGTCCGATCAGTGTCGCGCAGCTGAGTCGGGACCGTGACCTTTCGAGCTGGGTCCTTGACGAGGAAGTCCTGATCCACCGCCTCCGCGAAGATGTCGCGGAGGTAAGCTCTGATCTGGAGCACTCTGTCCTTGGAGTTGGTTTTCGCCAGATTATTAAGGTGCACTTGCAGGGTGAACTTGTCCAAATTCTCCAGAGGAGTCTTGTCGAACGGATCGATGAGATCCCTTTGGATGAGGAGTTTCTTCACCTTTGCTGTTTCTTCCTTCCAGTGCGCCTCTTTGAGAGGGAAAAAGCGGTTCCGAACAAACCATCCGAACGTGACAGAGCTATCGTTCATCACTCTGCCGGCGTTTGGTCCGGACTGTCCGGTTTGCTTGGTTATTTCACGTTCCAGTACTTCTCGCGCTTCAGACGCTTTCATCTGCGACTTCAGCCCGAGAACTACCGAGATGACATCACCTTTCTGCTGATTCGCAGTCGGATCGAATACCGTCTTGCGAAAGTACCCATACCACTTCTTTCCACGGGAAACGATCCAACCCCTTTGATACGACTTACCCATTCATTCCTCAGTTTCTGCGGGGGAACAAGTGGGCCTGCACCCATTTTACGCGCGCTTACGGCGGATTTGAGTGAGGCGCTCCCGTTCGTCGATGAACTCTTCAATTCGGCTCGCACGATAGCGGAGAGTCCCATCACCCATGCGAATAACCGGAAGGTACGGGGCCTTACGTGACGAGTGGTCCCACACCCAGTCTTTCGTCACATTCAAACGCTGAGCGACATCCTCCGCTGTGAGCAGAGGATCCCCGTCTTGCCCGTACCAAGCGCGAAGAGCTCTCTTTGGGTTTTCAGGCTGAGCTTTGGAGACAGTGCTCAGGTCGGTGGCCGGCATCGATGCAGTTTCAGTAGATGAGATTGGGAACGGAATCGTAGAGTTGGCTGGCATACATCATCTCTTTAGCCAACTTGACCCCAGTCTTGCCGCCCTGTCCAATGACTTTTCGGAACAATGTTATTCCTGTCGGGAATAACAGATGGCAAGGCGCTGATTATCACCTTAAGATCTCGTCGAACTCGCAGATTTGCGGAAGCAATCGTCCTCAGAGCATGTGACTTACGGGGATGCCTGTCATTTAAGAAAAAGTACGAGACATTGATTAACCACTCGCGCGATCCTTCTCGTGGCCATGTCGGTACCGCTTCGGACCAATCGCCGCGAGTGGTCCAGACGGCGTGTGAGTAATCGAAAGCTTAGCGAAACGATGTCTGCTATGTCTCTTGTCGAGAGGTGGATGAAGATTTCTGCTGCGAAGCGCGACAACAAAGTTGCCGACCGAATCACTCTGATTTAATTCTGTTATTCCTCCCAGGAATAACTGACTGCCCAGAATTCATTGGACAGCATGATTGAGTGCGACTAGCCTTGCGCCACCAACAGCCGGTTTAGGCTGCTCTCCCCGGAGGCGCACACGTCATCACGTTGGCTCCAATTTAGTATCAGCGAAACCAAGACCTACCTTGCTGCCAATCCTCTGCGCTCTGGCCGTCGCAACCTCACAAAAGAGAGCATTGGCACGGTGCGTCATCGGCACCTTGATTTCGATATCGGGGAGGCCGAGCTCACTTCGCTCCCGCCCTCCGATACAAGTCCCACGCCAACCGCGATCCTCTCGACATCGCTCGGCACATATCAGCTCCTCTGGCGCGTTGTCGGCTTTACCTTCATGCACCAGGAAAGCATGCTTAAACTACGCACCATCGTGTTAGACAGCTATCTCGATTTTACCGGCTGCAGCCGGATTCCCCGCCTGCAAGGATTGCCGAATTGCGAGCACGATCTGGCGTATCCATTTACCCTCGAACATTCTTGCGATTCCACTCGGAATCCCGATGGCCATCGGTTGGATATTCTAGCGACGAACGCCATGCTTTCGTCTCGCGCAATCACATTGCGAAAACGTCTCGGTGAGTACACGAATTCCGAACCCGATTGGGGCGTCGATTCTGCACGCGCTGGCCCATGTAAATGGTGCGGCGGAGTGGTGGCCAAGGGAGCCTGTAGCCGGGGTGGAGTCCAAGGGTTCTACGCAGGTATTGAAGGCGTGATCCTGCATTCAATTTCGAGTCGGGGCAAGAACGGTGCTTCGCACCGGAAGAATTTTGACACTCCACCCCTGGGAGGGAACTGTAGGGAAACCTGCGAGTGCTAAGGGGCAAACATCTTTGGATCCGATAGATAGCGTATTCCGGGGTTCCGTGAGGAAACCCGCGTATACCTTCGTAAACGCGGGTTTCGGGAGGGCTGGGAGCGATGGCGCTGCTCAATGAGAAGAACCTAGCAGCGGAGACGGCCAAGCGGGCGCGATTCCGAGTGCATCACGTGGGGACAAAGCTGAACGAGGCGGAACTGCACGAGCTGGAAGTGCTGGCGGCGAAGCGGAAGCAGACGCAGGCGGAGCTGATCCGCAGGCTGGTGCTGCGCGAGATCGAACAGGACCAGACGGGCCTTCGAGCGAGTGCAGAGATGGTGGAGATCACGGCGTGCCGGCTGCTGTTGGTGAACCTGCTTGGTCCGCTGGCAAAAGGCCAGGCGATGACGTCAGAGGTGTTCGACGGAATCGTCGACTTGGTCAAGAAGCAGAAGACGCGTGTGGCTCTGGACCGGCTCAAAGACCACGAAGCGCGGCGCTGAGCTTCGGTGGCAGAGTACCCTGCGCTGCGGCAGCAGGGGGACAGAAAGAGAGCGCAGCGGGAAAAACTCGGCGGCCACGGGAACGGGTGATCTCCCATTTTTCCGCTGGCGAGTGTACTGAGCGCGGGAGGCCAGTCAAGGCTCTGCGCTTCGCTCCGACCGCTACGCGGCGCAGAGAATGCGGCCTTGACTAACCTCCCTTCCGCTCCTGTGTTGCTTCCAGCTATCGAAAAAATGTGAGAAACAAATGGGGGCCGGGTAAGAGAGCGGCACTGCTGCCGCTCCCTCCGCTAAGAACCGGACATAACGGTTTCCTCTCATCCGGTCCAAGCCGTTGGAAAGCCTTGTCGCAGGACAAGGCCGGTTTTCACAACACGACAACTAGGTCTCTCAACGGTGCACACCGGGTTGTTTGAAGACCGCACGTCCTCAAAGTAGGTGCTCCAGCAAAGGTCGAACGGGTTCCGCCTTCGTTAGGTCTGAGTTGCCGCTCTATTTTCGGGGACTCAAGACACCGCCCCTGGCCTAGACGGCGAATTCGCAGTCTCCGTGAGTGAGTCAGGGGCGTGGGCGCACCGTGAAATCTGGACGGGGAGAAAACACGATCGCGAGCAGCGATCCGATCCCAAGGCCAGCCAACAGGAATGTAATCGCGGTCGGAAGATCATACTGCGGTCGTGGTCGTAATTTGATGTCAGACATCATCACGTTTCCCTTTACCGCTTAAGAAAATGCAACGCGGAGGGCTGAACACAGCCACTCCGCGCACATAGACAAGTGCCGCGCACGTCGAAAACTTGCGTTAGGACATTGGCCCGACGCTCTCCACGTGAATCGTGTTGCTGCTCATGTCGAGCTTGCCGGTTACCTTCACCTCTTTGCCCATATAGGGCTTGACTTTGGCTGTGTCATCGATCTGATAGCTGTTCTTGGTGACCGGATCTTTGAGCACAACCTTGCCATTTTCCTTCACAATGCGGCCAGTAAACGCTTGGGCATCCTGGCTTTGCGCTTCCTTGCTAGCAGCCGGCATTCGTGGCTCATCCTGTTGCTGCTGGCTTGTTGGTGACTCCTGCGGAGTAGCGGTCGGCGCTTGCTGGTCTTGTGCCGCAGGCGACTGCTGCTGAGGCGGAGTGGCGGTGGCTGGATCTTGAGAACTCGGTTCCTGGGCGTTGGCGATTCCTCCCAGGACGGTGACTCCAAGAATCAAGGCTGCGGCCAATGACAGGCGACAGATAAAGTTGTTCATCAAACCTCCTGAAGTTGCGTTTAGCGTTTCTTACGTCCCTGCCACAAAATGCACGAGATGTGCCAAACGGCTTCGCCTTGAGATTGCACGAGTAAGAAGACAACAGGCATTAGCATCACGCGCCTAAGCCGGCAATTTCTTCACCGCTCAACCGCAAATATTTCCCAGCAACCAATATCGAGACATAAGAATCTTGGAGTTGAAGCGTCAGAGACGAATGCGGCGTCTCCCTCGGCTACCTACAGGAACTACCCTAGATTCACTGAATCGCTGGTTCTGTACGGTGAGTGAAAGCGCCCGTCAACAATTGGGAACGGTGAGCATTGTTCATTGCGATGATCGCGCGTTTCTATTTTCCGGACATCAATTCACGCTCTGCTCACAGACTGGAACCAACCGATGGCGATGAATCGACCAGCTGCATACGGAATCTATCCTCTTAACGCGGCCCTGCACGAGATCGTCCGCAGCTTGAATCATGCTGGATTTCGCAATGAAGATATCTGCATAATGCTCGCGCCTGCTCATCCACTCGCAAGCGTGGTGCGGGAAGGCAGCATCCTGAGTCTCGAGCGGGAACGTGGAGCGGTCACAACTGGATTGCTTGGCTGGCTGTCCGAGTTTGGCGCCGTCGTCATCCCCAGCGTCGCTTTCTTCGTCCACTCCCGGGTGTTTCTGCACACCCTGACCGATTCGAAGGGCGCTCCCTCTCTATACGGAAACCCAAAGACTCTTGCTGCTCTGGGATTCCGAAAGGAGGAGGCAGAGAGACTCGACAATCAACTGCGCCAGGTCGGAGCGATGGTTTATGTATCGTGCCCAGGATACGCGAAGACGAACTTAGCCATTGAATTGTTGCAGCGCACGGGAGCCAGCGAATCTGCAGCTTTGGAAAATGAGGCCCCGGTCGGAGTTCCGGCATAATCCATTTGTCTAGCCTTTTCTGTCTCGCCCCATCTCATTCGTTCGAGACCGATCAAACGTCAGAGCCGAGGCGCCAGAGCTGAACGCCAGCCTGCGCCTAAGTTCTTCAATGCGTTCGTGGAGGACCTGACGCAACTCTGTCACAAGTTGTTTCACTTCATCATCGTCCCGGGACGTCAATGCGCGCGAGCACAGATCTGTAACCCGGTCCTCGAACGAAGTGGTATTCATCTATGTTGCCTAAGGTCCTGCAAACCCGCTACGGACTGAAAGCTTCAGGGCGGAGATATCGAGAACAAGAAGAAGTCTGGGGTGATCGTGAGGGTCGGAATGTGGGCGCGCCCAACACTAACCCATGATCACCCCAAGTTCGAGGAATCCGAAATGATTCCTCCCCCGTATTGACGACAAATTAAGCAAAAACCTAATAGGTATGGATATGCTCCGCAATACAGGGAATTCCGTACGCAAAACTCCTGCTGCCAACCTTCCTTGGCTCTCCGACACATATGACGCAGGAAAAGATTTCATCCCAGGAAGCGTCGGGCCCCGTTCCGCAAATCCCCAACCCATGGGTAATCAGAAACATAGGCTTCCCCATCCTGGCATCGAAGTTGCTAGATACAAGAATATTCAAAGGGCGACACGAGACAGACTTGTCTCTTCACGCAGTAGCGGCACTATCGTAACCTGCGCCACTCTCTGACGCCCGTCAAAATGGTGAACTATGGGGTGCAAACAAAATCGAGTCTGCGTACCCCTGATACTGTGTACTCTTGCGGCGTCGCCTTCGTTCGCACAACAACACCGCGAACCCACAGCAGCGATTTACCCCCAAACTGCACCCAGCACCAGCCGACGCGCGAAGCCTGCGGCATCCCACGCCTTAACCACCGACGAAGGCTTGGCGGTTCTTGGTGCCGCTTTGGAATCCCGCGCACGCCTTGATTCCAAGTCCGATTGCTCACACCTCGTGCATGCCATCTACGAGCGCGCCGGATTCCCCTACGAATATGCCAGCTCTTCGGAGCTCTACACCGGAACTGACGTATTCCGGCGTGTTGCGAGTCCACAACCGGGAGATCTTGTGGTTTGGCCCGGACATGTGGGAATCGCGGTCAATCCAGCGCAACACTCATTCTTTAGTGCGTTGCGCTCTGGGCTGGGCGTAGATTCCTACAACTCCGCGTATTGGAAGGAGCGCGGCAAGCCGCGTTTCTTGCGCTACGTCACCGACACCCCAGCCGGAATTCAGGCCCAATCTTCAAGCCGGGAATCCAGTCTCAAGGAAAATGCGAACCCAGAATCGCATTCGGCGATTGCTCGGAACATACGGCTCGCGACCGTTGAAGACGATGAGACTGACCGGTCATCCCCGAGATCCGGTTCCATGGATTCCACTGCGACTACGCCGCCTCGGTTCCAACTCGTGCACTCGAAACTCCCCGGACCTAAGGATGTGAGCGATGCATTGCAGGAGGCGTACAGGGAAACCGAAGAAGCGCTTCGCGACCAGGATGTTCTAAGCCTCCCCCACCCTCTGCTCGTTTTTGATGAGTTTTCTGTAGAGCGAGTGCACCTTCAACGTGATCAGGGTTGGGCAGATGTTCGTATCAGCGGCGCTGTTTCAATATCTGCAGGTAAGCCGAACTCAAAGAAACACGCAGTACGACAACACTGGCCTCTGGTCCGCCAGGACCACGATGCTTGGCAAGTCACCCTTCCACCCGAGGCGATTTGCCTGCCAAACGACATCGTCGTGCGGATGGTAATTCACCAGCTTGCTACGCTCACCGAAGAAGCTGGGGGACAGACCAACCGTGAAGAGAAGGTCGAGTTGAGCCGTGTCCTGAATGTCCTTCTACAAAAATAGCGGGACCAACACTTCAGGATGCTCCGACGATCCTGCTCTACAACTCACGTCTCACTTCAGCAAACCAAAGACACCAACCCTGGTGTCATACGTTGCAATCACATGCCCACTCACCACGACTGGGGCCGCAAAACCGATACCTTCTCCCAGAGCATCGCGGCCGGAGTTCATATTGCTGTTCCACAGCTCTTTCGAAACTGAGGTTGCATCGTAAGCGTGGAGTATGCCCTGGTTGGTGACCGCTTTTTCGTAAGCCCAGACGATTCCATCCCGGGTCCCGTTCGCGGAGACTACGGTGTTCGCACCTCGGTATCCATAGGCGCTGGGCGAAGTTGCCACTGGTGTGGGGTTCAGCAATCCATTCTGAAATTGATATTGCTTTAGCGCCAAGTTCGAGGCTCCAGCATAGAGATTTCCATTCCAGTATGATGCGTTGCCATAAAGTCGGTTCCAGCCCGGCCCTTCCGCGGCGCCGCCAGTCGTCGAGTCCGAACAGGTTTGTTCCCCGACCATGAATTCCTGCGTAATCTGGTTGTCTCCGCCAGCATTGAACTTGCCAAGCGTGTCTATATTGACCAGAAAGAGCCGGCCTTCTTTGCTCAGAGCGACCGCGAGCTTGGCCCCGCCAGTAATGTCAGTCGGCAACAATGCAACTCCACCCGATCCAAGCTCGAGATCGTCCAAATCGATACAAGCCTGATTGGAAGGGGTGAACCAATCCACAACCCGGAAGCTGCTACCGTTCAACTGCAGCTTCAGCAGGGTATCGCCGTAGTTGTTTCCATTCTGATCGGCGTTGAAACTGCCATCAGCGGCGTTGAGATAAATGTTACCGCTCGAATCCACGGCAGGCGCCGCCCCGCCTTGCCAGAAGGCGCCACCACCGCCGTGATCTGCTGGACCATTGGCCGAATCGACTGCCTGAAACTGTGGCGTGGGATTGAAAGCAGCGAGTAGCTTTAGGGTGGAGGGGTCGAATGCCATCAGCCAACCGTGATACACCCCCCAGTCGGAAAACGATCCCCAGGCCACCACAATAGCTCCCGCCACCTTGGTCAAGCCTGCGCGCTGGTTCTGGATCGAAGGATCAAAAACAATCTGCCCGTTCGCGCTACCTTTTCCATCGCCGGGCACGCTTGCCTGGATCTGCATGCTTCCTGGACCAACATCGCTGCCCGAGTGGATATCAATCGCACGCAGCCACTGCTCCGCAACTCCATTGCGAGCGAGCGTTGTCACAAAATAGAGGACCCCGGTTGCAGGATCGATGAACGGAGTTCCAGTGATTCCAACTTCACCGCCCAGCGTGGTTCTCCCACCGAAATTGTCCGGCAGCGTCGTAATCCCGTTCGCCGGATCCACATAGTGACGTTCCCACAACGGGCTCGCCCCTGGATCGTCTGCATCAATTGCGTAAGCGCTGTCATGCTCGGTCGCAATCACAATGACGTTGTGCATGCCAGTTTGCCCCATGTCGAGGTTCGCGATGTAAAGAGGCTGAGCCATCAGGATGCCGTCGGCTTGAAAGCTTCCCAAGCGTCCAAATTGTGACGAGTTCACATTCGCTGGTGTCAGCGTAGTTTCTTGCGGGTAGAGGCCCTTTTCCGAAGAATCTCCTTTCCACATGAGCACGCCGGTGTAGTTATTCCCACCCGTGCCAGTGCCAGAGCCGGGATTCTGGCCGGATTGGCTTACTCCTCCACAATTCACCATGTAGGCTGCGATCAAGAGCAGAACAAGGGAGTGTCCCGCCTGAACTACGGGGCGATTCTTCATTGCGGCTTTCCCCTTTACGCACTGATGATTTTTCAGCGGCTCTTCGATGTGAACGGCGTGACAAGGGTTGCAAAGCCAGAGCATCTGGCCGCCTGTCTGCAGAAGTACAGAGTCGGACTTAGAACTTTTGAGTATGAGAAATACGGTTTCCGCTCGTTTGAAATATAGGGTTTCTGGTAGTCTTCCTCCAATCTTTCAACCCACGAGTTTCATACCGCGTTCGACCGCGGTATCGCCTCCGGGATTTGAATCTGAGGCCGAAATGGAAGGGCTGGAAACGGCGTCATCGTTGCCGACTTCTCGCGATTCTGTCACGTACGTTTTCCGCTCATAAACGCCGGGCGTTCGCAAAGCAGTTTATTTTTCGCTAGATCGCAAGCCAATTAAAAACCTGGGAGAAGTACGAATGTGCAAGTGTGTCTTGCTGATCGTGTGCTTTCTTACATTCTTGGCATCTGTTGCCATTGCCGGCGTTAACGTTTCCGCACCTGCCAACGGCGCAACCGTGCAGTCACCCGTACACTACAGCGCCTCAGCCGGATCTACGTCCTGTTCAAAGGGTGTGGCCTCCATGGGGATTTATACTGCGCCGGGTGTGCTGGCCTATACCGTCAACGGTTCCAGCATTAGCACCGATCTGAAACTGAGTCCCGGCACCTATAACACTACCGTCGAGCAGTGGGACTACTGTGGCGGCGCGGCCACGACGAGTGTGAAGATCACGGTCACAGACAATACTGGTGTATTCGTGACTGCACCGGCAAACAACAGCACCGTGAGCTCGCCGGTGCACTACTCCGCTACTGCAACCACCACGTGCTCAAAAGGTGTCGCCTCCATGGGAATCTATACGGCGCCTAACCAGAAAGCGTATGTGGGAAACGGATCCAGCCTGAGCACCGATTTGTCCTTGAGCGCCGGAACCTATGACACGGTAGTGGAAGAATGGGATAACTGTGGAGGAGCAACCACTACGCCCGTCACGATCGTCGTTGGCGGTAAGACTCTCTCGAGCCTGCAGGCCAGCGGAGGCTGGGCCGGGTACGGTGAACTGGCCCCGAAATACGACATCTGCACAAAGTGCGGCCCTGGAGTCACGTGGTCGATGTCGCAGGGGATAACGTCTCCATCATTGAGCGGCAAGGCCGCAAAATTCAACATCGGTGGAACCACGCCCTACTCCGACGTTCTATGGAACAATCATTTGATTGGCGATGGTTCCTCGCAAGGAATGCTCGACAGTGCTCACAAGATCGTCCCCACCATTCACAATCTCACGTACGACGTGTACTTCTACGGCACCAACTTGTCGCTTGCAGAGAATCTTGAATTCGACCTGGCCCAGTTCGTTGACGACCTGGGATTCATGTTTGGCACTGAATGCCGGATGGTCAGCGGCCAGCAGTGGGCAGTCTGGGACAACGTTGACTCCAAGTGGGACTCGACCGGCATTCCCTGCAAACCACTGAGCAATTCCTGGAACCACCTCATCGTTCAGGTTGAACGAACTTCGAGCAATCAACTCCTATACAAATCCATTACGCTCAATGGCGTGACCAGTACCCTTAACTGGACGTACAACCCGTTCTCCGCTCCGGGCTGGTACGGGATCGTCGTGAATTTCCAACTGGATGGAAATTACAAGCAATCGTCATATTCTGTCTATCTGGACAAATTGAACGTCACGTACTTCTAGCGTCACGAGAGAAGCTGAGATAGTCCGCACAACGTCGCTGCTACAGCCTCCCTCAATCGACACGAGCACGGTGGTTTACGCCGTGCTCGTTGGCAATTTTAGTTTCCCACGACGCAAACCCCTCATGTTGGTGTCACATCCAACGGGGCGACATGTCCCGCTTCATTTTGATATTCACTCTCTCGTGGGCTGGAGTTTGCTGCCTGCGAGTCACGGGGCAAAATGCGTTGTCTTGCGACAATGCCAACAACACAAGCGCCAACTCTCGCTATCGAACCGGCAACAGCGGTAACGTGCTTCCCGGAAACGTCAGTAAGCTGCCGATTCGTTCCCTGCTGTATTCCGGCGCAACTACCCGGATCTACGTCCGCTATATGCCTTGGTTCGGTGATCCCCATCATCGCGACGTGGGATACCGTTCCGATGACCAGCAGCAGGTGAGCCGACAGGTGTCTGACATGATCAGCCGAGGCATCCAGGGCGCCATTGTTGACTGGTATGGGCCTGGCTCCGGCCTTAAGCACGAGAGCACGCTTCTGGTCATGAAAGAGGCTGAGCGTCAAGGTTTTGAGTTTGCCATTTCGGAGGATGCGGGGGCGCTGGGCGATTGCGAAAAACACGGCTGCAATCCAACTGATCAGCTCATCTCCGACCTTCGCTACGCCGCCGAGCACTTTGAGGCTTCCCCGGCATACATTCGCTTCAACGGAAGGCCCGCAGTTTTCTTTTTTGGGCTCGAAAAGTACACCATCGACTGGCACCGGGTACGACAGACCCTGCCGCTCAGTCCCCTCTTGTTCTTTCGCAACTCTGGGACCTTCGGCAATTCTGATGCCGATGGTGCCTATTCCTGGATGGCTCCTGAAACTGCAGGGGCTGATGACCCCATGGCACTGAAGTATCTGGAAAGGTTTTATTCCAAAGCACAGCGATCGAGCAAAATAGCGATGGGTTCGGCCTACAAGGGCTTCAACGATTCCGACGCAAGTTGGGGCAAGGGCCACGCCATCGATCAGCAATGTGGGCAGACCTGGATCGCAACATTCGCCGAAGCTGGACGCTTCTACTCCTCTGATCATCAACTGCCGGCAATGATCATTCCCACCTGGAATGACTACGAGGAAGGCACTGAGATCGAAAGCGGTGTCGACAATTGCGTAAACGTAAGAGCGTCGATCACGGGTGACGAGCTTGCCTGGAGCATCTCAGGACGCGAGAACACCATTGACCATTACGTGATCATGGCGGAGAAAGACGCTCAATGGAAAGATCTGGCAACCCTGCCCGCCGGATCACGTTCAGTCCAGTTGCACGACCTTCATCTGCAGCCCGAAGTCGATGCTCTGTGCGTGCAGGCAGTGGGAAAACCGTCGATGCTCAATCATTCCTCAGGACCTCTTGGATACACGGCCCCAAGATCCCAAAACCAAAAGCCATAAACGGCCGCCTGGATCCAACACCTTCTGATACGCGGGGGAAAGTCATTTCGCAGAGGGGTGTAGTGTCTTATCGTCAGTCTTGGCCGTGGTTGCCTCTGATTCCGCTTCAATGGTGACTTCGACTTCGGCACCCTGTTTGAGGCGCACCTTGTCACCATTCTCTTTAGTCAGAATGTTTTCAATACGAAGTTCGCGATAAAGATCATCGGCCCCTTCCACCGCGATCTGAGCTTTTTCAGGTTCGCACGGGTGTGGAGACTTGATGATCTTTTCGACGGTTGCGGGCAGAGTAGTACTTGGTTTGTCGGTCATAGAGTTCCTCGGTGGAAATATGGTGATGCACTCGTTAGTGTGATCCTGCCATATGCAGAAATGTCGCCGCTACGAGCACCAGCAGGGCTACCAGAACCGTCAGACTGCCGCCCAGTAGGACTTTGCATAACAAGTCGGGCTTCATCAGGTCATCTTTCTGCATACGTCTCCGTTCAATCCGAATCATTGCGGTCTTTAAGTCCCGGGTGGACCGCCGCCTCGGTAAAAATGAAGTCCCGGCATCGTAGGCCGGGACTTCCTGCTGACGTTACTCGAAAAAGAGGACTACGAAGCGCGACGCAAACGGTCGCGGTTCTCATCATCTTCCTCTTCCTGGCCCTGGCCACCTTTCTTCGGTTGCTGTTGTTGGCCCTGGCTGGGCTGCCCGGATCCACCACCCTGTTGCTGACCTTGTCCGGGCTGGTTACCGTGCTGCCCCTTCTTCTCCATATCTTCCGCCATAAGAACATCCTCCTAAAGAAGTGCGAGCCTCCTCGCACTTAATGAATTTGTGTCATCGCCTTTAGTTGCAGTCGGAGACTGCAAGGTTTGGAGTCGATTTGCATCACGGATCGCCATCAGGACCGAGTCGCCCTAGCTTTTTCAGTTATTGGGCGGCATCCCTCGCGAACCCGTTTGGCATCTGAGAAACGCCAGAGTCACTCTGGCAGAACCTCGTTGGATTCGCTTAAGACCGCAATTGGTCGAGGATGGAGACAACCATGAACCGCATCAAAACACTTCCCATAGCAATTCCTGTTTTGTTCTTCGCCACGTTTGCCTTTGCCCAGGAACCGCGAGACGAGCCAAAACCACAACAGCAGGAAGAACCAAAGGCGCAACCGAAACATGAATCGTCTCCTCGGCAAAATAGCGAAGTGAAACCACAACAACAGGAAGACGCCAAGCCTCCGAAACATGAGAAGCAGGAGAACGCCAAGCCAATGCACGAACCGACCGCCAATCAGCAACGCGGAGAACAGAGACAAGAACAGCGGCACGAACGTCCCGCGGGCAAAAGCGTTCACATTCCTGATGAGAAGTTCCGAGCCAATTTCGGACGCCAGCATGTTGTGGTAATCAACCGGCCCGTCATCGTCGAAGGCCGGCCCCGGTTTCAGTACTCCGGGTTTTGGTTCGAAATCGTCGATGTCTGGCCTGTTGACTGGGCTTATACCGACGGTTGCTACATCGATTACATTGATGGAGAGTATTTCCTTTTCAACCCGATCCATCCCGGCGTGCGCATCGCTTTGTTCGTCACTATGTAAGCCGGGCCTGAGATGCAAACCCGTAGAGACGTAGCTTGCTACGTCTCTGTTTTGCTCTTTGAACGAGCCTACGGGGTTCCCCCTATTTCATGAACAGGAGCCTTGCTGCTTTAACTACAGACTGGGGGTGGGTGTCGGGCGGGACACCAGACGGAGAGGTCGCCCCCTCTATCTGTTGCGTTCCTTGTCCGCTTTCTCCTTTCAACCCACTCCCTTAACAACTGGAATTACCTACGAGAAAAGCTGTATGGACGATGCAGGATGAGACGAGGTAGTACTTGAGGTGGAGAGTGGGTGTGCAAGTTCCTCTGATGGTTCACCCCATCGGAGATTGTGATCCACATTCTGCGACATGAGAGGCCGATTGCGGCCTGCGATCGTGGATCGAAGACCCGCCAGATTCGTCTTTCGGAGGTGTGACGTGAAACGAGAGACAAATATTTTAGCCACAATAAGCTTCGTGCTGGTGGTGGCGCTATCAGGCTTCGGCCAGGACCCTCAGGTGCAATCCAGCCCCGCTCTTCCGCCAGATGTCCTCGGACCTCAACTGATTGCATGGTCTCAGCTGCAGAAACCGAAGCCGGTGCCCCAGCCACTTCCGCCGCCCGATCGGCCCACACGACAGAGCGACCAAGAGACGCCGGGACAACCTACGAACCCGCAGGCTCTGCCACCGGCTCAGCAGCAAGCCCCCGCAAACCAAACTTTCACAGGTACGATCCTGAAGGATGGCGCCAGGTACGTTCTCAAGACAGGCGGCACGTCGTACCAACTCGACGATCAGGACGATGTGAAGCATTACGAGGACAAGCAAGTAAAGGTAGTCGGCAATCTGGACGTGAACCGTAACATCCTCCACGTTGTGAGCATTCAATTGATTTCCTAAGAGCGCGCCCACAACGCAGAACGCGCGGCGGCTTCTTCTCCTCTCTCCGCACGCTGAACCCTACGGCATCTGGTGTATTGCGGCGATACAAATGCGGCGACTATTTTCGACGCAGGAACACAAGAAACAACGAAGCGGAATCTAACTGGCAGCGCGATTTGCCTCGTCAAGCTGGAATATTTTCTAAGGAGAAGATTGTCATGCAGAAAGCTTCATTCCGTAACTTATATGTAGACGAACTCAGAGACCTGTATAGCGCAGAAACTCAACTGGTAAGGGCGCTGCCCCGGATGGCAAAAGCGGCGTCCAGCAGTGAGCTGCGCCAGGCCTTCGAGGAGCACTTGCGACAAACATCCGAACAGGTGTCCCGTCTTGAGCGAATATTTGAAGATTTGGAGGAAAGGCCTACCGGCAAGAAATGCCTCGGAATGGAAGGCCTGCTCAAAGAAGGGATGGAAGCAATGCGCGGGGCGTACAGGGACGCAGTCCTCGATGCTGCCTTGATCGGCGCAGCTCAACGAGTGGAACACTACGAGATCGCTGCATACGGCACAGCTCGAGCCTTTGCGGAATTGATGAATTTGAGCGAACACGCTTCTCTGCTTACCAAAACACTACAGGAAGAAACGCAAGCCGATGAGAAGCTCACTAATCTTTCGTCCGCGATCAACGCACAAGCCAACAAACTCACAACTACAGAGCCAGACACCAAGGAGTCCGTCAAGGTCAGGTCCAGAAAAGCTGCCTAGGTTGAGCAGGGTGGGGCGCGTGGACACGCTCCTCCACCCTGCCGTTATTTACTCCCGCCTCTTTCAAGCAAAAGACATAGCCAGAGTTAGCTAGCCTTTCGCCGAGACTCACGAACATCTTCTGCAGTCTCTTCGTTTTCGTTCACGTCATCGTCTTCGCTGGCAACACGCTTTCTCGCGTCGTCGATCGCGTCTTTCGCCTTGCCCACCGCGTTCTGCACTTTCCCCTCAACTTGCTTCATCGCTCCGTGCGCCTGTTTCTCCTCGTCGCCGGTCCACTCCCCGGCTTGGCGCTCCATGCGTCCGGTAATGTCTTTAACCTTACCTTCTACACGATCCTTATTCATGGCATTCTTCTCCTCAAGGATTTGTCTGTTTGTTCCGGCATCTGTCCTACTCTCGAGTCGTGACCCACGAAGTCGGGGTGAAAGCGATCCGTGCCGAGATACTTTGTGGCTATTGCTGTGGATCAAGGCCTAGGCGATCTTCTCTTTCTTCTGTTCGTCCTGGTCCGGCCCACCTTTCGGTTTGCGCTCAAAGTCTGGCTGTTTTTCACCCTGCACCGGTCGGTTGTGTGCACTGCTCTGATGTTCCTGCAGTTCACGTTCCGAGTTGAATGACTGGCTGCAGATACCGCAAGTGTGAAGATCCGTTCGATTTTGAGTCATCTTTGTCTCCATGTCGATTGATGTGTTAAATGCTGCCGGTGATTGTGATGTAGGTGAACCCGCGGACGTTGCCGTTCACGATTGTCCGCCAGTTTCACTGCAGAACCGCGCGCCAGGGCAGTCTGGATCGCCGTTGTTGATTCGAGCCACGAAGAATTCAAGCCACTGGGTTGCGGCCTTGGATCAAGCGGATCAAGACTGCAATCACGGCTAAGACAAGCAGAATGTGGATGAATCCACCCAGCGTGTATGAACTAACCATGCCTAACATCCAGAGAATCAACAGCAGAGCAACAATGGTCCAGAGCATCGCGTGAGAACTCCTTCCCTTTAATTTTCCGATCGCCTTGCCGCAAGCAGATGCGAGTCTATGCACGCGCGGGTGCGCGGTGTATCCGGTAAAGTCTCTAATTGCGCGGTGGTCTCGCCTTACGCGAATGTGATGGGGTCTACAACGGTTGGTGCAGCCGATAGTGCTTTGCCAGGCAGACCATCTGCCATACCGCAACACGTTCGCCGGCGAAACGTGTTGCGTTTAGTAAACCTGGACGATTCCGTTGCGGACGGCGTAAAGCGTCAAATCCGCAACCGAGTGTATATCAAGCTTACGCATCAGATTTGTGCGGTGAGTTTCTGCTGTCTTAACACTTAGGTTGAGCGTGACAGCGACTTCCTTGGTGCTCCTTCCTTCGGCGAGAAGCTGAATCACTTCCCGTTCGCGTGGGGTCAGAACCTGGCCACTTAAATGCTCCTCTTCGCTGCCTGGATGCAGATACCCTTCCAGCACCATCTGTGCCACCTTGGTCGTGAAAAATGTTCGCTGGTGTTGCAACGCCTCGACTGCGGCCACCAAGTCCCTCCCTGCGTCGGACTTGAGCAGAAATCCGCGAGCGCCCGCGGCGAGCACTTCTCGCACCACCTGATCCGAATCGTGCATGGTCAGAACCAGAATTCGAGTGTCGGGGGCTATGGCCAGAATTTGTCTGGCAGCGTTCAGGCCGTTCAGGTTCGGCATACCGATGTCCAGCAGGACCACATCTGGCTTCATCTTGCTGGTGTATTCCACCGCTTCTCGCCCATCCCGGGCCTCGCCGCAAACCTCCCATCCCACGTGGCTCTCCAGCAAAGCGCGGATCCCTTTTCTGGCAACTTCGTGATCGTCCACAATCAGGATTCGAAGCACACTCATGCTTCACCTCCAATAGAATACCGATGCATATTTCACAGGAATTTCTGGTACTACCGACGGCTGTGGCCAGCGCGGTTCACGCCCACTAATACATGAGACCGCCGGGCCGTATTCCCCGCGAAGTTATTCCAAGTTCTCGCGGATGCCAGACTGTACAGCACAGGAATTGCCAAATCTCCAATTCATTGCAGATAAAGACATTCTCTGACGTCGCCGTGGACCGTCTTTGTGTAAGTTTTTCCCGGCGCCCCAGATCACCGCACTCTTAAGGATCGGGGGAAACCTCACTTTGAGACCGCAGCGATCTCCCAACTCTCCTGCTACTCAGGTCTTTCCTGTAGGTTCTTGGCGCACTTTCGCGCTCTCCCCTCACGCGCCAACTTGCATCCAAGAAGCGTTGGAGGAATCTCATGCACTTTGTCGCTTCTGGCCGATTGAACAGGGCAATTTGGACGGCCGTTGCACTCTGCTTCCTGAGTGCGGCTGGGCTGGCGCAAACAACTTCGTCGGCGCCATCTCCCACCCCTCCGCCTGCAACGAATGGCAATTCAGTAGCACCTTCGTCAGACGACCCTGCTTCGCCACAGACTAGCCGGCAACCGTCAAACCAGGAACCGATCACCGAGGAACCTACCGCCAACGATCAGAGCGGCATGTTCGTTTTCAAGAAACAAGTGGAAGAAGTCGTCTTGCATGCCATTGTCTTCGACGAACAACGGCGATTGGTGCCGTATTTGGACAAGACTGCATTTACGGTCTTTGAAAATGGGGAGCCCCAAACCATCACTTCATTTCGCCGGGAAGACGTTCCAGTCGCGATGGGAATCGTCATCGACAATTCAGGATCGATGCGCGACAAGCGGGAAAAGATCAATCAGGCAGTGCTGAATCTGATTCGTGCCGGTAATCCGCAGGACGAGATGTTTGTGGTGAACTTCAGCCAGGACTACTATCTAGACCAGGATTTCACCTCGGACGCAAAGTTGCTGCAGGTGGCTCTGCATCAAGGCCCTATGAGGGGGAGTACCGCCCTCTATGACGCTATCGTCGCTTCCGCGGCACACCTCAAGAATAATCCTCGATTGGAAAAGAAAGTCCTCCTGGTGATTACAGACGGTCAGGACAACATGAGCCAGGAAACTTTGCAGGAAGCTTCGCGCCGGCTGCAACAAGCAAACGGACCAACCTTGTATGCAGTGGGCTTGCTGGGTGGCGGCTTGCTTGGTCCAGGCCGAGAAGCTCTGCAACGGTTGGCCGATGGCACCGGTGGGGTGGCCTACTTTCCAGAGACTCTCGATCAGGTCGACAATATTACCAAGACCGTGGCCCACGACATTCGCAGCCAGTACACAATCGCTTACAAGCCGCAAAACCAGAACGTCAAACCGGAGTATCAGTCGTTGCGAGTTGAAGCTCGCGCTCCTGGATATGGCAGGCTCACAGTGCGCACCCGTACCGGATACTTCTCCCCAAACTCCACCCATTGATGGAGAAGTACTGGATAGATTTCAGGCGACGGAAGTTGCCGGAGTGGTCTTGAGTGGAGGAGGCATTTCAATCTGGATAATGTTGTTCTTGATGGCGTAGACCACCAGATCGCGAATGCTGTGCAGGCTGAGCTTTCGCATGATGTTGCTGCGGTGAGTTTCGACAGTCTTGGTGCTCAAGTTCAGCAGCGACGCAACTTCCTTGGAGCTTTTCCCTTCAGCCAGAAGCTGGGTGATCTCGCGCTCCCGTGCGGTTAACGTCGGCAAACTGGGAACTTCGGTTCTGGAAACCGCGTGCCCTTTATCTAGAAACCCGGCCAGCACCAAGTCGTTCACCCGGGGCGTGAAGAACATACGCTTGCTCTGCAACGCTTCCACCGCGGAGACCAGATCGCGAGCCGCATCCGACTTCAAAACGAACCCGCGCGCGCCAGCATCCAGGGCTTCGCGGATGACCTGATCAGAGTCGGTGATCGTTAACACGATAATCTTGAAACGTGGATCGTGCTGCAGCAGTTGACGGGTGGCCTCGAGGCCATTGAGGTACGGCATGCCAATGTCCAGGACGATGACATCCGGCTTCAACTCCTTGGCCTTTTCCAGCGTCTCGCGCCCGTCGGAGGCTTCTCCACAGATTTCCCACCCCTCATGCTTTTGGAGTAGCGCGCTCAAACCTCGACGCACAATTTCATGATCGTCGGCTAACAAGATACGCAATCTCATGGCAGCTCCTCATTAAGGGAAACTTCCATTGGAATTTCACCTAGATTTTATTTCTTTGACCCACCACAACTCAACACGGACGAGCCGACTCACGCTGCGCCAGCGCCGTAAACACGCGGTGCTGGCTTACTGCCTCGACTGCTTCCAGCAGATCCCGCGCAGCATTCGACTTTACGACATAGCCCCGGGCCCCAGCCTCCAATGCCTCACGCATCATTTGCGGAGAATCGTGTTGCGTAACGAACAAAATCTCCAGGTCTGACGCCTTTTGACGGATCAACCGGCAGGCTTCCAAACCGTTCATTTTCGGCATAGTAACATCCAGCACCACAACATCAGGCATCAAGCTGCTGGCCTTGTCCAATGCCTCAACTCCATCGGATGCTTCCCCTACTATTTCCCAACCTGGACGGCCCTCTAAAAGAGTCCTCAACCCCTGCCGCACAATAGGATGGTCGTCTACCAACAAGATACGGATCGTCATGACCGTTTGTAGCCCTTCGGGGGAGGCTGAGATTTGACCATGCGCGTTTTGTCTTGAGTCTCCGCCGAAAAGCTATTCCCGTCAAACGCCATGAGCCGCATTTCCACCGCGACTCCAAGAACCCTATCATGTGCCAATCAGGCTCCGTATACAGAGAATCCTGTATATCGCTGGAAGTTCGCCTTTCTTACTGTCCTGCCTAAATTCTACCGTGGGGTCTAAAGCGCAGCTGCACTTATGGTCGGGAAATACGTTCGTTGATGCAGAAGCGCGTCCACAGCTTCCACGATCGAGCCCACATCGGTCTTTGCGCAGGCTCCCCGGATGCCAACATTTTGCGCGGCTTCAGCCAGCTGCCTGGATAAATGAATGGTAACCATCAAGATGGGAATCTTGGGAAATAAGTGAGAGATCTGCTGGGCAACATCAAGTCCGTTGAGGTCCGGCATCTGAAAGTCGAGCAAAATCAAATCTGGTGGAGCTTTCTGTACCCTCTCCAGTGCCTCGCTTCCAGTGCGCGCCTCATCGCAAACCTGCCAGGAGCTCTGCTGTTCGAGGATGGCACGCAGATAGTGCCGCACCGCTGGATTGTCGTCAACCACTAGAATTCGAACCAAGAGATCTCCTCACCCCAACCAAATATTTCCACATCCCGCGCCGTTTTAGTGCCCCTTGCTGTGTCCCTTCTCCTTGTGCTGTTTGAGGACTGTTCGTGCAGCAACTTCCTTGGCACGGCTGCCATAGCGTCCTGACCGCTGGGCGCTTTCCTTGATGTGCTCATACTGCCGCTCTTCCTTATTGCTTACACCGAGCAAGTGCTTCTTTCCCGGCATGGGACTCTTTCTCCATCGTTTCCTTGCTGCAATTTCTGACTTAACCTTAGGATCACGACACAGCAGTCGCAATCCGGTAGATTCCGTAGCATTTGCTCACGATGCTACAGGCCTCTCCGCATTACCAGATTCCCTTGTCGCTCCCCGTGAGCTTCAGTTCCAGAGCTGCCGCCGTCGCCAAACCTGGTAGCAGACTCAAGCGCAACGTATTACGAATCTCGCCGTTCAGAAAAAGCCTGGTGAGTTCCGACGCGTACAGACTGGCCGCATGCGGTAACACTGGAATGCGAAGAAACTTTTTGCGGAAATAGATCTGTTCTCCTCCAAAGCGCGCCGTCGATGTCGCCATCGACGGCAGCGCCAGGCCCTCTCCCCGGTAGAGCCGCACATAGTCGGAGATAATTACGAGATAAGTAGCCAGCCCATCCCACAAACCCGCGGACTGGGCCAGTTTTTGCAGATATGCGAAGTCGACCTCGCCCCTTTCCACCAGCCCGGCATTGTCCACCACATCGCAAAGGCGAATGTAGAAATGACGATACATGCGCTGCAGTGTGCTGATAATCAAGCGCTCCTCTGGCGCCGGCACTCGAAACTCATACTTTCCGATTTGGATTGTACGGGCACGCGCAACCAGAGATCGCGAGACTGCGATTTGCTCACCGGTTTGGCCCAGGCGCCCAACATGGATCTCCACCAGTTCCGGCAATCCTGGAACGATGA
This sequence comes from Terriglobia bacterium, assembly GCA_020073465.1. Classification (GTDB taxonomy): domain Bacteria; phylum Acidobacteriota; class Terriglobia; order Terriglobales; family Acidobacteriaceae; genus Sulfotelmatobacter. Next base: position 55,456 of record JAIQFC010000022.1, on the reverse strand, counting down.
AGTTCCATTTATTCGCAAGGCGGTCTCCCCAACTGCGATCTGCCAGCCGTGCCTGGAAATTTCTTTTCATTTCGGCAATAACATCGACGGGTTCAGTGTCAGTAAACAGATCGAGATCACTGCCCAGGTCAGGCCAGTGATCTAGGGATTTCATTACAACCACATTTCCCACCGCTGCGAGCGTGTCGCAAATAAGCTCCAAGTACGGCAGCGCATACTTGATTCGAGCCCGTTCTCGCTCTATCGCCCCTTCCAGTTCCTCGGCCCATTCTGCTGTGGCGGCAGACTCGTTCGTCGCGATCCTGCGCTGCAATTCTGGAAACGCCCGCATGATCACGTGATGCGAGTTCGCCAGGGTACACAGGTCATGCATTTCTTCTGGGCTGATGTTCGAGAGAGGCAACTCAACACCGCTGGTGTTTGGCAGCAGCAGTTCAGAAAGAAGAGTCAGGCACTTCGTTGAATTCTTCACACCATTCATTTGCAGTCACTCACAAGAAGTAGCGAGCTTCTGTTCGATGTGAGAACTGTTGATTGGGTTGGCGCAACGGTTTGTACTCTCAGTGCAGCGTGGGTTGCGAGTCGCCTTTTTCCCCTCCACTACAGCCGGCGAGCGTGCGCCGCTCGATGGCGGTCCCCTCTTCATAGTCATTCCAGGTTTCAATCAGAAGAAACGGAGGAGTATTAGAGTCGTCGTAATAGCGCCGATAGAATTCCAACGTCTCATCCAAAGTTTTCCCGCATCGGCTCTGCATGTGCCGGTTGAGACCCCATTTCGCACCGGAATCGTCGAAACCCGGCCACGCTCCTCCAACGACGATCTTGTCTGGGTGCTTGTTCTTCATCATCCGGTAGAAGTTATCCAAATACTGCTCGCCCCAGTTGCGCCCATCCGGCGTCCATCCGTCGCGTCCGGGTTGCACCCATGCAAATGACCCCGCAAATGCATCCGCAAACTGAGCAGGCGGCTCGTCTTTGTAAATCAACAGGGGAGCGACTTCCCAGCGGCTACATCTCTCCCGTACACGATTCCAGTCGACATGCCCACTCTTCGGAAAAATGAAGATCACGGGGCGCCCGTTGTACGTCAGATAGGTATCGCGATACTTAGCCGTGGGTCCGATATAAGTTTGATACGCTTTGTCGAGCGCGGCGATCGCAGCGTCCGTGGCCTGAGCGTCTTCATCTTCGGCCTCATTGTAGAGGAGCGCTGCGTGGAAGCGGCTCTCGCTCGCGGCCTCTTGCAGCAAGGCAAAATTATGATCGGAGTAGACCTTGCTTTCTCCGTACCAATCGGCCACAAAAGCTGTAATGCCCATGCGGCGTGCCTCTTGAATCTGCCGGCGAAGAACCGCGGGATCCTGGCTCGAATAGCCAACATCCATGTGGACATGATCGCCGAACCACGGCATGTAAACGGCAAGAAGCGCAGGAGAAGATCCAGGCGCCTGTTCATTGTGTTGCAGGGAACCGCGCATGCCCGTATGCGTACATCCGCTGGCAACAACAAAGCACGCTAATGTGAAACCCAGCCATGCCTTCGACAAACGACGGCTCCATTCTGTCAGTCCTTTGGTAACAAATTGGATGCATTCGAGAAAGGGGCGGTTGGCGTGCTTATCTTGCGACGAGTGCACCGTTTGCTCTCGAAGCAGCAACGTTCCCCAGTCCGCAGATACGCTCAAAACTGCGGCACAGCCTGCATCTGCCGGATCACCCAACGATCCGCCGCTGGTGTCATTAGCACTACGTAGCGAACAATCACTTGCTCGTTGTGAATTTCTTTATCTCCATCCAAAACCTGCAAGTGATACTCCGCAGTGTCATGTAATTCAATGACGTCACCTTCCGGTGCGTAAAATACCGCCTCCAGCGTGTGGTTTTGCTGAGTGTATTGAGATCTCAGGCCCGTTTGCCGCTGGCTCACGACGGTTTGCGCTAGCCATTGTTTTGCAGTGCCCACAAAAGGCCCTTCTAAAGGATCAAGCGTGTTGTATTCCATCGCCTGGGTCAGACTCGTCCAGGCAAACCGGTAGTCGCGCAGAATTCTCTCCTCGGTCAAGCTCTCGACCACTCTGGGGCCTGCTTTGCTCGCATCGAATCGCACTTGAACAGTGGGGTCGGCACCACGTAAATCGTATGAGCCCAAAAGCAACACCGTCATCACAGCAGCCAAGGGAACAACCCACCGCACCACGTGAGATTTGATGTAGCCAATCATGGCTGTGCCCCAAGGCGGAGTTCGTTCCCCATCACCACTCCAGAAGCTGCTGAGATCACAGCGGCTTTGGTTACGATAATTTGCGCACGCGCCACCCCTTGCTTGATGGGAGCGTCCACCGTGCTCTTCCCGTCCGCCTCAGCAGCAGTGAATGTGACGATGGTCCCATCTGGCACCGGATTGCCGGAACAATCACGCACGGGCTCTGTCTCTACCAAAATTGCCTTCGGTGTTCGCTGGCCTTTGATACGAAGATTGCAAGGCTCGGAGGCAACCTGCTGAACCGCACGGCGTGCCGACAGTTCATCCACCGCAGCAACCACATGCAGCACACCGGCATCTTTGCCGGAACTGGTACGAAACCATGCAACTCCATCTTGCGTCTGAACAGAACGCGACATCATCGCGGTCTTCCCTGAGGTCAGTTGAAAAGTGATCGCCATGGGCACGCGCACCAGGTTGTGAAATGGATCAAACGGTAGCGCGACGCCGCTTATTGCATCGCTCAGGCCCACCGGCACACGGGATGGATGCACGAGGAAAGTCAAACTTGCCGGCTCCGCTGCAGCCACGTAGAAACTGCCGCTTCTACACGCGTCAGAACACACAGACACGACGTACCGGCCCGCATTTTGCAGCTCCCGAGAGGGTAAATGAATATCCTCACCCAGACTGATTTCTCTCTTACTGGCAACCCCCGGGCCAACAAGATACAAAATGGCTTGGCCATTCCCGCTGGTCGAGATTGTGGTTTCATCGCCAGCCACAGCAGACGTCGGCAAGTGAGGGTCCTGCGCCAAAGTCATTGTTGCTAGGCATGCGGTGCATAGCAGGACCATTAGTGGAAGACGCCGCATGTTACGACTTTCCCAGGCTGTACTGGTTGACCACGACATGAAAGGTCTGCACCTTCCCTGCCAGTGTGCGTGGAATCTCAACGGCGAATGGTTCTGAGGTCTGGGGCAGCAGCGAACGATCTACGTAGCCGTCCGCAACCCATACGACTTTGCCATTGCTATCGTAGAAACTAGCGATGACATGTGGAATATTCACCGTCTGTCCGCTCTGGTTGAGCAGCTCTCCGTGCAGCACGCTTTTGCCTTGCACGTCCGGATCAAGTTTTTGATCCATTACACCAATGACAGGATCAGCCGAGGCCGGCACTAGAGTTGCCTTCACGTCCATGCGAACATTCTTAACATTCTTCAGATTGATATTGGGGAAGTCGATGCGGTAGGGCGAGACTTGCTTAGGCAGGAGCACGTGCGCAATCTTGTCGAAACTACTCTCGTCGTCAATGGCATTGCCTGATCCATCGACGAGAGCCGCATTTACGTTCACAAACGCGGGGATGGTATCTTCATTGACCACCTCACCCATCACCACTGACCCCTCGGCAGATTCGACAGCATTCATGGAGATAATCCGCACATGGGGCGAATCCACGTTGCGGGAACCCCACCCGTCCTCTGCGCCGCCACTGATCAGATCCCAACGCAAGTAAGTCACAGGAACCACTTGCGCCGGTACGGTAGGCGCTTCAACCTTGGGCCAAACTACTTTCCACCCGTCGCCTTCGTGAGTTAAGTGGAAGTCACGAACGTCCTCGACGGGACCAACGGGAGTCGCCCAATGAAGACGCACGCGCACTTGAGCATCGTCGCTGGTCGCGTGCAGCGGGCGCGAGTCGTAGCCTTCCAGATTCGAAAATGTACGCAGGCTTCCGTTGGCTCCCGCCCAGTCCTGAATGAAGGACGGTTCGTCGACTCCACTGGTCTTCGAGAGAGCGGCAAACGCTCGGTTCCAATTGCGGCGCTGCAGGTCTGTAAATAGATTCGCCAGCGCTTGTTCGGGCGTGCCTGCATTCGGAGTAAGCCCAGGCAGCGCAGACCCAGCGGCAATGCCGACCGTTCCGCCGGCCTGTCCGACCCCAAACAGCGCGGCTGCGATCAAACCAACCGTGACAGCGACGAGAAGAATGGGCAGCGCAAATCTCATAAGAGTTTTTATTTGTTCCCAAGCTCCATATCAGGCAACGTAGTGTTCTTCAGCTGGCGCCGAAATTTCTACCGGCACTGGCATTCGGCGTCCACCCGGCAAGAACAATTCCAGGAAAAGCGCCAACAGACTGACTCCGATGGGGAGCGTTCCCCACAGCAATCCCTGCCAAGCCGGGGGCACGGCATCGGACACAATCTTGTGTGCGGGCGGCACATCATCCTTTGACCATGCCGTAATCTCGCCGTTGTTGAAGGTGTCAACCTTCCGCCATCCCACAAACGTAAGGAGCGGCTCATAGTACGCGTCGTGAACAAAAATGTATTTCAAGCCGTAGCGATTCGCGTGATCGAGCATGCCACGCAATGCTCCCATCCCTGCGGACCCGTAAAACTTGGCATTAGTGAGCTGTGCCGCCCCATAATGCGTCATCTCCGGCAACAGGCGGGCAGAGTTGTAGTCTCCGTCCACGCTGGTAGCGTTCGTGTAGGTAGAAACCTTCGCCAGTTCGCTGCCAAATCCCAACGTTAGATAGCGATACGTATCGTGACCATCGCGGTTGAGGAACGCGACAACCGAATCCACGTTCACGCTGCCGGCGGGTCGGTATGGATTTGCAGTAAGCCACGTCAGAGCGGCTCCTATAGTCATAACCGCTGCCAGCGATAGTCCAACCGCTGCTTTCGCCCGAAAACGGTCCAGCAGATCAGCGGCCAGCAGACCGACAATCGGCATCGCCATCAGCGTGGCCCAGAATGTGAATCGCTCGAACGTTAGAATCTCGTAGGCTCGGCCGAGCAGCCATCGCGGCAGTGGCGTAGTGCCACCGAGTCCAAAAATAAACGTGAGCCAGAAGCCCAGCAGCAAAGGCCGCAACCGGCGGAGTGAGGCACCGCGCATCAAAATAAACGGAAGAGCAAGAATCAACGCGCCGTAGGGGATTACGAAGTAATTCACCGCGGTGATCGAGTTCAACAGGAGATTTGCACGACTATCGTGGGGAATTGGAACCTGATGAATGGGGTGTTGCAAGATGGATAACCAGTAAGGCCCCAAAACCGCGCCTACACCCAGTCCCACCACAATCGCGAATACTATGGCCCGCGAAAGCGCGCCCGTTGTGGATGCCGCCACCCGCTCATCCCGTGCATCAATGCACGCGACCCAAAGCACTGGACCAGCAAACAGCACCAAGCCAAAAATCAACGTGACATGATGGGCCGCCGCCGCGGTCCAACTGATCGCGATTCCTTTGATCAGAGAGCGTCCCGAAGCTTCTGTCATCCATTCATAGAAATACGGCAGCGCGTTCAAATAGAGCGCCGCAGAAGCCACCGTAGCCAGCTGACCCGCCTGATAAACCAGAAATGCCAACGCGCCAAGGAAAACACTTCCCAGAGCAGCGTAACTTGCGGCGCGTTCATCCACCCAAATGCGCGCGAAGCGGAATACGCCCACCGGCAATAACAGCACCGCGATCAACTGCACCAGCATGTAGCCCATCTTCAAGCCGACTACGTTGGAGAGCAGTGCGATCCATTGGTGCGTTAAAGGCGGATAGGTCGTCTGTGAAAATCCGGCGAACCATTTTTCGTTCCACGGATCGAACCAGTGGTGGACGTAATGCGAGGCGAAGAAGATGTGGAAGTTCGTATCGAATGATCCGGCGGGAAGCTGCATAAGTAGCAGCGGCCCATGGACCGCCAGCGCCACCAGCACGATTGCCAGAAGCGGGATTGGACGAGAGTAGCCTTCGGCGGTGCTCACAGCAGTCCTCACAATGACACGCTCCGATGCCTGTAGCACCCAGCTTCGATTCCGAAACGTCTCGCAAGGTTTACCGGAAAAAAAGCCCGCCTCCTCCCCCTGGCTGCTCCCGTACTAAACCAGGCAGCCCTAATCCTCACAAGAGCATCTGAAATGAGCCGCAGAAATAGAGATGCGGAGAGGGTATCTCGAAGACTTCAATAGTGGGTGATTCCGTGAAAAGCCGACTTCCGCTCACGAGCTTTTACATCTTCTGCTGCTTCGTGAGTTGCGCCTTTGGGCAGACCTACGAGATCAACAACCAAGGTAGCAACTCCACGCCTACCAACAAGCAGAAGAAAACACAATCCGGCGACACTCCACAAAACGCTCCCAACCTGGGATGGGGATCGAGCATCGATGTCGCTCGTGAGGCGCGTGCCGCGCAAGATGCACTAAAGAGGAACGATTATGCCGCTGCGCTTTCATTTGCGGAACGTGCGACCAAATCCGCTCCCCAGAACCCCGAGAACTGGTTCCTTCTGGGCTACGTTGCACGCCTGAACGAGCGCTACCAGGTTTCGATTGACGCCTACAACCATGGGCTACAGCTCCAACCCAACTCGGTGCGTGGTCTCGCAGGATTGGCGCAAACCTATGCCCGAATGGGCCGCGATGGCGACGCCGAGCAACTGCTAAGCAGCGTGGTAGAGGCAAGTCCGAAGGATGCCAATAGCCTGCAACTTGCTGGAGAGCTTCTGCTCAACACCGACGCTAAGCGTTCGCTCGCTCTGCTGCAACGTGCTGACGCGCTCCAACCCTCGGCTCACACCGACCTGCTGATCGCGCACTCCTACACTCGTCTCGGACAGCCCCAAGAGTCGACTCGCTATCTCAATCGCGCAAAAGGCCGCGCCCCAAAAGATCCAGATGTGCTGCGCGCGATCGCGGGCCAATATCGTGAGCAGGGTCAGTTCGAATTGGCAATCGCAACGCTGCTGGCCGTTCCCTCGAAGAGTGCGGATGTACAGACCGAATTGGCGTACACCTATCAACTCGCAGGAAAGCTACAAGAGGCTGTAACCCTCTATGCGCGTCTGGCAAAGTCCGCCAAGGGCAATATCAGCCTCGACCTCAGCGCCGCTCAGGCATGGATCACCCTCGGCCAGATCGATGCCGCCCGCCCTTTTCTTGATCATGCTCGACAGATCGATACCAACAACTATCGCTTGCACGCGATTCTAGGTTCAGTCGCCGAGTCGGAAGATCGCCTCGTGGATGCAACCTCCGAATACGGTCTCGCTCTGCGTAATCTTCCGCAGCGAGTCCCCGAGGGGGCGTTGTATCCGATCGAGCTTCGCCTGAATCTTTACGAACTCAGCATCCGGCAAGATGATCAGGCCACAGCCAAACAGCACCTCGACGCCGCCTCCGCGCAAATCAATCAGACGACTGTACCTACGTCCTCCCGGCCTGAGATGCTGAGATTGCGCGCCGCCATCGAGGCGGCGTCCGGAAATCTCGACGCTGCCAACAAGGATCTGCAGGAGGCTCTGGCGCTTGCGCCCTCGAATGTCAATTCGCTTCTCAACTACGGCAACTTGCAATGGAAGCTGGGTCAAAAAGATGCCGCTCAACAGACCTTTAAGAAAGTCCTGGACTTAGATCATCACAATCGGACGGCTCTCTCGTCGCTGGGTTATCTGGCGCGTGACAAAGGCGACACGAAGCTAGCGGAAGGCTATTTTGCCAGCGCGGCATTAGCACATCCAAAAGACTTCACCCCTCACCTTGCCCTGGGAGACTTGTACACCGCGGAAAGAAATTTCCGTTCCGCTGAAACCCATTACGAAAATGCGTACCAACGCATGCCGGGCAATCCGCTGATTGTAGCGGGAGGCGCCAATGCCGCGATCGAGGCGCACAATCTTGACTTGGCGAAACGCTGGCTCGACCGCGCCAGCAACAAAATGGACAACAGCCCGCAGGTAAACCGCGAACGTGAGCGCTATCTCACCCTGAAGGGTGAGTATGCAGAATCAGCAAAACTCGGGTATAAGGCTCTCGAAAAGCTCCCCAACGATCGCGAGGCTGTCGTCTATCTCGCATACGATCTCTACTACCTCGGTCGCTACCAGGACGCGATGGCCTTGGTCGATAAATATGATTCGATGCTCGCGAACGATAAAGATCTCGCTTTAATCGCTGGCTATGTGCACGCTCATGATGGGCAATCCCGCGAAGCCCTCGCCGATTTCACTCGCGCCCTGGAACGCGATCCCAAGATGGCGACTGGCTATGTAAATCGCGGATTCGTCTTTAACGATCTTCGTGAACCCAGCAAAGCCGCCAAAGATTTTCAGACCGCGATTAAATTACAACCCGATTACAGCGAAGCCCACCTGGGCCTGGCGTATGCCGATCTTCAACTCCATCGATCGAAGGCAGCTCTCACTCAACTAGAGAGTGCGCAGAAGATGCTAGGAAAATCTCATACCTGGCATTTGGCGCGTGCCGAAGCCTTTCGCCAGGAACAAGATTTTTCACATGCGGCGCCCGAATACCGTCTTGCTTTAGTAGAAACACCTAACGATTTCCCGACGCAGATGGCCTATGCCGACACTCTCTACCGCATGCGCCACTACCAGGAATCGCTGGCCGCGCTCGACATCGCTGTAAAGCTCGCGCCCACCGATGCTGGTATCTATGCATTGCGGGCGCAAGTCCATGCGAAACAAGGCGCACGTGACGGGACCCTTCGCGACGTCCAGTTAGCCGAGCAATACGGCAACAATCAGGTCTCCATCCTCACCGCCACCGGTGACGCTTTGCTGAGCCTTGGCGAACGCGATGCAGCCATGCAGCGCTTCTCGCGCGCCCTGGACGCCCCCAATGGAAACCGTATCGGCGTACGTCTCGCCGTCGCGCAAATATTTCTGCGCCAAGGCCGCTTCGATGACGCCCGCCGCCAGATTGCTCTCGGCTTCGCTGAGGCACGTACGGATGTATCCCCAGTCACGCCGGAAGACATCCTCGAAGCCGCCAACATCTTTCTGGCGATGCACGATTTCGACCTCGCTGAAACCTACTTTGACAAGTCGCGGCTGGCGGGAGCGAATCCCCGCGAAGTCACCGTCGGCATGACCAACACATACCTGGCGCAGGGTGAGACTCGTAAAGCCGAGGCGGAATTAGCCAGCCTCGGATCCCCCAACGACTTCCGCGATGATTACGACTACATGATGGCTTCGGCGAACCTGTATCGCCAGCGACAGGATTCGGTACACGCTCTTTCCGCTTTCTCGCAAGCCAGCGCCATCGCCAGCCAGGAGGGCCAGGGGATCGCTCAGGCCGCGCAATACGAACTAGCCGGAGAAGAAGGCCGACAGATCAATCAGAAGGTTAGTTTCTTTCCCGAAGCATCGTTCGGTGGCGCTCTGGAAGACATCAACGTCTACACACTTGACGCACGAATGCTTCACGTTACCGATCCTTCACAACTTCCGCCCCCACGTCATTCCTTCCAAAACCTTGCCGAATCTCACTACCGTATTCATCTGGGAAACCTGCCGCTGATCTCGGGTTTCGCTGGGGAGAGTATGACCACCGGCCGCTTTCTGTTCCCGAGCGCCAATATTGTGCAAGACCGCAATACTTACGACACGTTCTTCAACGGCGGAATCACGCCCGTACTCCATTTCGGGTCGAATACGGTCACCATCAACGGCGGGCTTCAGTTCACCGTGCGGCGCGACACCAGTTCGCCCTTCTACATGAATCAAAACCTGTTCCGTCAGTTTCTCTACATTTCGACGAGTTCATTCTTTAATTGGGTATCGTTCAGTGGCAACGCGATCCATGAAGCAGGACCTTTTACAGAGCAGAATCTGCGTTCACGCGACGTATCTGCCAGCGGAGAGTTCACGGTGGGCCGGCCTTGGGGAAGCACTTCTCTTCTCGCTGGCTACTCGGTGCGTGACTTGCTCTTCCACCCCATAGTCCAGGAATACTTCAACACGACGAGTTATGTGGGGCTTCAGCACAAATTTGGCACACGTCTAACGGCGGCGATTCTGGCTGAAGATCTCCGGTCGTGGAGAGTTCAGGGCCCGCAGTACGCCACAGCTCAGGCCTTTCTCCCCGGCGCTCGCTTCGAGTTTCGTGCCAACCCACGCTGGAGTGTACAAGGATCGTTCCTGCTCTCGCAGGGAAAGGGCTATCACCAGTATGACAACGCTCAGAGCGAGTTTCTGGTTTCTTACATGCGCCCCGTCCGCGGAAGCATGAAAGATGGCGCCGGAGATATCCCCGTCGCCTATCCAATCCGATTTTCTTTCGGAGTCCAGCAGCAGACTTTTTACAACTTCGCTGGGTCAGCGAAAACCACGCTTCTTCCCGTGGTGCACTTCACCTTATTTTGAGATTGCTCGAACCCATTCATGATTGGCGCCCCGAAACTCGTGAACAACACGTCGTCTGATATTGCCATCGCGGACAGACCACAACCACCCGCCAGAACTCTGAAAGCCCAGCTTCTCGGCGGCAGCCTCACTCTGCTTGCTGGTTCCGGACTCGTTGGGATCACCAACCTGGTCTACAACGTTGCGACTGCCCGCCTTCTTGGCCCCACAGGATTTGCCCACGCTACCGCCGTCTACACCATGCTGATGCTGATGTCGGCGATCACGCTTTCCTTTCAAGTCGTGTGCGCGAAGTATGTTGCGAAGGGCACGTCAGATGAAGAAAAGACGCTCGTCTTTGCCAGCCTGCATCGAAGTTCATGGTTTGCTGGCATCGCTTTGGGTCTCGTGCTGGTTGTCTTTCAGGGAGTGCTCGCCGCATACCTGAATCTTCCCGACCCCGTTCTCATTTCGTTTCTGGCGTTAGGAACGGCCTTTTATATTCCGCTCGGAGTACGCCGCGGATATATCCAGGGCATTCATGCCTTTGGCCCGCTGGCCGTCAATTTTGTGCTGGAAGGATTGGTTCGCCTGGGCGGAGTCTTTCTGCTGATCGCGCTCGGAATGGGAGTAAGAGGTGCGGTTCTGGCCAGCGTACTGGCCGTAATCGTTGCCTATTTTGCTGCTCTACCGAGCCCAGGGATCACCTCACTCAGCTTTCACGGTATCTCCATCTCATTCCTCGAAGGCTTGCAGGCCATTGTTTTCTTCTTAGGCCAGACCGTCATCAACAACTTCGACATCGTCCTCGTAAAGCATTTCTTTCCGCCCGACGAGGCCGGACTCTACGCCGCAGTCGCCTTGGTCGGGCGTCTGGTGAACATGTGCGCATGGTCTGTGGTCAACAGCATGTTTCCGGTCTCTGCGGGCGCGGGCGCCGATGAGCACGAGAGCGCTTCCGTGTTGTTCACGTCGCTATCGCTGGTCTTACTGATCCTCACTGTGTTGGTGTTCGGCCTGTGGATCGTACCTAACTTCTTGTGGAGAGTTCTCTTCGGCGCTCATTTTGAAATGGGGAACTATGGGGCGCTGGCCTCGCTTCTGATCCTTTATGCCATCAGCACCGGGATTTATTCGCTCAGTTCGGTCATCATCACCTACGAGATGTCGCGCAAGATCGCGAACACCAGTTGGCTGCAGCTTGCCTTCAGCGGCGTCCTTGTCTTTGGGATTTACGCCTTCCATCAGACTCTTCGTCAGGTCGTTCTGGTGCAATTGCTGCTGGTGCTGGCAATGCTCGCGATACTCCTCATTCCTTTATTCCGGCAGCAACTCAACCCGAGCGTGCTGCCCAAATACAACCGGCTGCGTCTCAGCCGGCCGCTCAGCGAGGAGGAAGTGATCGCAGAGTTCTTGCGCAGCGAGTTCCATCATCCGGAATTCAGTGACTATAGGCGTGAGTTCGAGCATCTCGTCACGCACCCGGATCTGACCAGTCCTCGCGAAAATGCGTTGCGGCGGGCGCTGCTGTTCCTGCGGCGCGGGCCGATGTGGCGTGAACTGCCAGCCGACACGAAATGGTTCGAGGTCGAACTGGTGGCAGAAGATCTGACGCGAATTCGATTTTTTCCGCGCGCTCATTGGCGCCGTATCGCCCAAGGCAACTTTTATCTGACCGAGGTGGTCGAGCGCATTCGCGTTAGGGTGGAGGACTCCCCCGGCGATGACTTTCTCCAGAAGCTTCGCCGGCTTCGAGACTCCGTCCAGGAAACTCTGGTCAATCCCACAGTCCTGTTGATCGGAGTGGACGACAAAGGGCCTTTGACTATTCTCGACGGTAACCACCGTGTAGCCGCAGCGATGCTGGCCCAGCCGTCGACTGCACTGACCCGATTCCAGTTTATTTGTGGGCTTTCCACTGAGATGTCGCACTGCTGCTGGTACTCAACCAACGTCAACACGTTGTTGCGATACTTCAAGAATCTTGTGCGCTACATTTCTTACGACCCCGAGTCCGACATCGGCCGCTTCCAGGAAAGTGACTCCTGAGCGCTGAAATCTGAGTTTCTACCCGCAGACGGTTTTACCTTAATGGAGGGTTTTGCGCGGGTTGGGAAGTCCCGTCCGGCAGACTCGCGGGCTCTTCCACCACTGTATTATCCCGGCGGCGCAGCAAAATTGGCTGCCCTTGCCGCCGTCGCGACTCGCGTTCCAGCGTAAGTTTCGTTTCTATCTTGGAGTCACTGTCTGCCACGACCTGGAACAGAAGCTGACCTTCTGCCGTACGCCGTGTAGCCAACCCGACTCTTCGGTTGGCGCCACCTGCTTTGGCAGCGCTATCGTAGAAAAACAGCGCGGTCTCGCGGTCGCCTTCGATTTCCGATACATAACCAATGTTGTTGAGCGCAAAAGCGTTGTTCGGATCGAGAGCATACGCCTTCCTGAAGTTCTGCTCTGCTTCCCGTAAATCGTTACGATTAATCGCCGAAACTCCGCGCAGGTTCAGTTCTGCGACTCCCGCTTCCGGCGTGTTCTGCGCTTCCAGGCGGCTGCGTAGCCCTTTCGCATTCTCCGCCGCCATCTCACTAACCGGTTTGCCCCGCCAGGAACTGTCGAGCGTGACCACGGCTGTAGCATCAGAGTGCGCAGCCGACGCCGCATCGTAATATTTCAGCGCGTCTTGCGATTCTCCCTCCATTTCCTTGGCGACGCCCATGTTATTCAGCGTCAAAACGTTCTGCGGATCGCGAGCCAGTGTCCGTTGCAGAAGGATGTCCGCTTCCGGAGCGCGGCCTTGCGACAGCAGCCGTACTGCTTCGACATTGTCGTGATTGATTTGCAGCGGCGTATCCGGTATCGCCAACGCTTCATTCACGGGGCGGCCTTCCACTCGCTGCGTGCTCGCCAAATCGATCACGGCATCGGTAGCCTGCTGCCCAGCCAGCGCGTAATAACGCTGGGCTCGATCCACCTCGCCTTTCAGCTCTGAGATGTAGCCCAGGTTATTGAGCGTAAAAGGATCGTCGGGATCAAAGAGATATGCTTTGTAGAATAGGGCCTCAGCGTTTTCGTAATGATGTTTGCGGAGAGCCTCCACTCCCTCACGATTTAGCCGTTGCACTGGCGTCACGCGACTGCGCTTGGGAATGGTGATCTTCAAATCACCGGCGTGGGCGATGGAACTCAAACCTGCAATTGCACCGATCACTCCCACGGTCATCCAGCGCTTCCACAACTGGTGTTTCAACGACATGGTCAAGATTCTCCGTGTGACTCTATTGCAGAGTGGACACAATTTCGATGCTGGAATGAGACATGCGTTTGCCGTATTCCAAGCAATTTTTTGTTGATATGCGGTCACCCTTGGGCTGCCGCCAGCATCCAAAAACGGCACCCGAAATCGTAACCAAAGGGGACGCTATGGATCGCTTCCTGCCGAAGATAGTCGTTGGGGTCGTCGCTCTTTTGAGTACCGCGTATGGGCAAGTGACGTCAGCTGAATCGGTTGTGTCGTCGACTGCAAACAGTTCCGCGGTCAAGGAACCGGCATCACCTTCAGAAGGCACTGTTGATATTGCGCTCGATCCAGCCAGCCTGCTTCCCGATCTTCCTTCGCTTCGGCCCGAAAACGCCACACTGTTCGGCGGCACCGTAGAAACTATCGACCGCGTACAGGATCGGCTCACAATGCAGGTCTTCGGTGGCGGGCGAATGAAGGTTCTCTTTGACACGCGCACGCGCATTTATCGCGATGGAAAAGCCGCTTCCGTCTCCGACCTGCGGCCCGGAGATCGCGTACACGTAGATACCATCCTGAATGGAACCACCATTTTCGCCCGCAATATTCGAATGAATACCAATGCGCCAGTGGGCGAAAGCCAGGGAGTGGTGATGAACTACCGCCACGATAAGGGCGAACTCTTGGTGCGTGATCAGCTCTCACCCGAGCCACTCAAAGTGCACATTTCTTCGGCGACAACAATTGTTCAGGGCGATCATGCCGTACCGGCAAGCCAGCTCGCACCGGGGACTCTGGTTGCCCTGAAGTTTGGCGCGGAAAGCGAAAGCAGTATTGCCCGTGAGATTTCGGTGCTCGCGCTTCCTGGAACCAGTTTCACTTTTACGGGTCAACTTACGACGTTGAACCTCAGGACCGGCCTGCTTGTTCTAACGTCTGCAACGGACCACAAGACATACGAGATCTACCTGGATCCTTCCGTTGTCCCCGTGGACGACAACCTCCGCCAAGGAGCCGACGTTACGGTCCTTGCGCGTTTCGATGGCGATCGTTACACAGCCCATACGGTGACGGTAAACCAATCTTCTGAGAAGTAAGTGAGGCTCGACCCTTGGACTTCCGTTTGTTTTCAGTGAGTTATCGTTAAGTTATTGAAAAAAGGCAGCAGCACGTAAAAGTTCGGGGCGCTTTCATGTTTCCTGACTTTGCGTAGGATGCCTCTAGAGCCCACAGAGATGCTCGCACAGCGACTTCAAGGGCCTGAGTGACCTCCCAGTCCCTACCGGAATCAGAAACGGGCGCTAATGGCCTACAATGTATATGTATGCTATAAGCTATTTTCACTGTAGATGCAAGAGTGGGGCATCCAGAAAAATTGGAGACACCAGCTATCCCAGTGAGTCATACCGTCACTGCAAGTGCTGAAAATCGCAGACCCCAGTCGTGGTTTGTGCCGGTGGCGTTGGCGGCGTGGCCCAGGGGACATTCTGAAAATCGAAGAACTCAGTCATATCCATTTGCGCTGCATCACGTTGTGTGAGCGATGGCAGGTTGAAGCGGGTTTCAATCAATTTCAGAATCGCAGTGTAATCCGCTACGGTGTGGGAAACGTAGTTCTTCTTGGTGAACGGGGAGACAACGAGTAACGGCAGGCGAAAACCGGTAAAGGTGAAGTCACAGTTCGCTCCTCCATTCCCGGTACAAGTATCTCCGGGCTGGAGGTCTACCGGGGCGATTCCATCCGGACTGACAGCGGGCTGCGGAGGAACGTGATCGTATACGCCTCCGGCCTCATCGTAGGTCAGGATGAAGACCGAATCCTTCCACGAAGGACTGCTCATTAGCCCATCGATCAGGCTTTGGACATAGGCAGCGCCGGTTTGTACGTTGTTGTCAGGATGCTCGTCCCTACCCGTGTTGTAACCACCCTCGATAAACGACACCGCAGGAAGCGTGCCCGCTTGTGCGTCGGTGAGAAATTGACTGGCGGACACAACGTTGGCCGGCAACTGGTTTGGCGGAGCATAAGCTGCAAATTGAGTCAGATACGTGACCGGGTCCGTTCCGGCGGTTGTATCCGTGGTGTAGACCTTCCAGGAGATTCCGGCTTGCTGGAGCGCATCGAAGATTGTGGGAACGTCAAGTGGAGCGTTGTCGTTTGCATTCGTCCCTGGAGGATATGCATAGCCGTGAGAAGTCGCCGCAAAAAGGTACATGCGGTTCACCTGCGTGCGGTCCATTACGGGCGAGAACCAGCGGTCCGACGTCGCAAAGTTCGACGCCATGAAGTAGTAGTAGTTCAGGTCGCTGCCGTCGTAGTAACCCATGGCGCGCATGCCGGTTGTGTCGAGGAACCCATTGTCCATCGCATATTTGGCCGCATTGAAGACATAGCCATCCATGGTTGCAGTGCTGGATGTAGGATCCGTCCGGTTCCAGTCAACATGGCTTTCGTTCCAAGAAGGGCTGAGATTCTCGAAGCATTCTGTTGCCACGTGATACGCCGGGATCATCGTGGTTCCGTCAAAACTTGGATTGGAAGCGTTGGCTGGCATTGCATCGATGCTTTGCGATGGGAAACCGTTCGCCTGCCAATAGGCCGGCAATTGACCGAAATACGTGTCGAAGGAACGATTCTCCTGGGCCATGAAGATGATGTGATTGATGGATGCGACGCCGGGATTAGAGCCAGTGGGTGTTCCATCCTTGAGCCCCTGGCAGCCGCAGAGCGCCATCAACAAGCCGGTCATGCACACCATAGAAATTTTGCACTGCTGCTCGGTTAAGACCATTTGTGATGCCCTCACCTGAACATGAGAATCGCAAGGCGTGCATAGGATGAGCTTTAGCCTCCGAATGTTGGCTCTGGTCTAGGCCTGTTGGAGGAAAAATTACGGGTGCAGGGGCATGAAAAAAACGCATAAGGTTTGCAGCCCCGACATTGTGCAATGGCCTTATAGTCGTGGCACGTAAGTTCCCCAACTAACGTCATCTATCGCCCCCGCTGTCTTCAATCCTAAGCTGGCTTCGATCCCAGAAAGACCAGGCTGGAAAGAGGAAATCTACAGGCGGGCGTGCCTTCCTTAGACCAGCCTCAATGACAGGCAAGATCCTCGGCTCTATTCCGCTCCTGAGGACTGATGCGCAGTACACAATTCGTTGCAGTTCTGCTTCTGGCCGTGCCGGTGGTGTGTCTAGCAGGCAATAGCTACATCAAGCCGACCACGACCCTCGCGGCTCAAACCGCCAACAACACCAGCGCCGCCAACACCTTCCGGAACCAAACGAATGGTAATCTGGGCGCGGGAAACATCAGCAAAGTCAACATTCACACTCTGCTCTATTCAGGGAACACCACCAAGACCTATGCTCACTTGCTTGTGTGGTTCGGGCAATCGAACCACATGAACGTCGGATACAGCTCCACGGACCCGGCGCAGGTGAAGCGGCAAATCAACGACATGATCAGCCGTGGCATCAACGGCGTGATTATCGATTGGTACGGACCCAACAATTCAAAGGACCAAACTACGCAGTTGGTCATGGCCGAAGCTGAGCTGCATCCAGGGTTCACGTTCGCGATCATGGTCGATCAGGGTGCTATTGCGGGGGATTCCTGCACGGGATGTACACCGCAGGAAGCGCTCATCAACCAGTTGCAATATGTTGAGCAAAAGTATTTTTCTTCCCCTGCATACATGATGCAACAGGGTCGGCCTGTGGTGACGGATTTCGACATCGATCTCTCTTACCCGGGAATCGACTGGAATGCGGTGAATGCGGCGTTGAGTGCGCATCCTGTCTTCTTGTTCCAGAACAATGACGGATTCAGCCACGTCCTCAGCGGTGGGAGCTATTCGTGGGTGATGCCGACGACCACCGATTTTGGAATGAACTATCTTTCCAGCTTTTACAATACTGGGCTTTCAGTTCCGGCTGAGGGAACCGTAGGCGCAACATACAAAGGATTCAACGACACACTCGCATCCTGGGGAAAGGGCCGCGTAATGGGACAACAATGCGGCCAATCCTGGCTGCAGACATTTTCCAAAATTAACGATCTCTACAATTCAGGCAAACAGCTGCCCTACCTGCAGCTTGTGACGTGGAATGATTATGAAGAGGGCTCGGAGATTGAGTCCGGCATCGACAATTGTCTGACGCTTTCGCCTTCCGTCTCGGGAAATACTCTGCAGTGGAAAATCAGTGGAAGTGAGAGCACCATCGATCATAACCGCACATACATCAGTGCGGACGGGAAAAACCTGATGTACCTGACCGATACAGTACCAGGAATTCGCTCCGTCAATTTATGCAGCTTCCCGATTCCAGCCGGGAATTACACGCTGTTTCTACAGGCGGTAGGCAAGCCTAGCCTGGCCAACCACATGTCTGGACCGCTGAGTTACACGCCCTCGTGCGGCGGAAGCAGCGGTTCGTCGGATCTCGCATTCGGGGCCGCCCCGTCATCGCTGACCATCAGTGCGGGAAAATCAGGAAGCTTCACGATCTCCGCCAAAGCTCAGTCCGGATCCTTCAACAATCCCGTTTCGCTCTCCTGTACCGGACAGCCCAGCGGTCTCACTTGTTCCTTTTCGCCCGTGGCCATTACTCCCGGGACTGGTACTGCGACTTCCGTTCTTACCATCTCTACCGTTTCCGTTAGCGGGATGAACCTGCCCCGGCGAGAGAGTCCATTCTTCGCCGCTGCGGTGTTGCCCTTCGGGATAGCTGGCTTCGCTTTTGTCGGCAATCTGCGGAGAAGACGCATGGCCCAGGCCGTTGCCGTTTGTTTTCTCGCTGGACTCTGCCTGATTGGCAGTTCCTGCGGTGGGAGTTCTTCCTCGCCACAGCAGGCCGCTACCGGTAAATATTCCGTGACCATTACCGGGAGTTCCGTTCCGATTGAAGTTTCCACGACCGTCACCATCAACATTCAATAAGCGTTTGCCGTTCCGACGCTCCAACCCAGAATGTGGAATCGCCGGACGCTGCGCCCAGCTCAACGACTTTCGGGTGATCGCCCGCAGCAAAAAAGATTGCGAGGGAAGCCAACTCGGGAGTCTGCGAAATCGGGTCACGTATCGAAGAGCTTCGGTTCTCTGTTGGACTTCGAAATGACGCAGATATTTCTGGATGATGTTGGGCATCGTCATGCGTAGAGCGGCAGAAACATTCTGCGTTGCCATGGCCTTTTGCTTTTCGTTGTTCTCCAGAAGACGAATCAGGCAATCGGCCAGATCGCCAGAGTTGCCGGCCTGGTAGAACTCAATCGCCAACTCTTCCCCCACCGCCATCTGACGAAAATCTGGAAGATCCGCACAGACTACAGGCACCCCATACGCGCAGGCCAGATGGGCTACACCGCTGGATCCCGTCGAGGAAGAGTACGGCATGACGGCGACGGTGGAACTCTGGAAAAGACCTGGTAGATCGTCCTCGTGAACGTAACCTGTAAACTCAATCCCCGCATTGCCGTAACACCGCTTCCTGACCGATTCCACATAGCCCGCAGCCTGGGGATGATCACCTCCACCGATAACGAGCTTCGCGTTGGGAAGAGCCTGTGCCACCATGTCGAAGGCTTCAATCATGAGTTCGAGACGTTTATAAGTTCCCCACTTTCCGAATGCCAGAATGCGATGCTCGGGATTGCCGCGGCGCGAAAAATCAGGGTACTCGGGACGTCGAGTCAAAGTGCCGTGGGAGCGTACATGTACGTTGTCACCACCGTATTTTTCATCGAGGATCTTGCGATAACCGGGCATAAGAACCGAGACCGAATTCGACAGTAGCAACATTTTGGTAGCGATTACGCCAGCCATCCGATACGCGCCCGGGAAGCGTACTCCTGCATCTTTCAGATCCACGGTGTCCATCAAGTGGTGAAGCGTCACGTGCGCATAGCGTCCGCTGAGACGGGCGAGAAGAGGAGTCATGAGCCCGGCGAAGGCATTAAATGGATTGCGGCCAAAGGTGCTGAACAGCAGATTGAACCAGACGACGTCCGGCTTTTGCCGATTCAGCGTCCGGAGCAGACGTACAGGCGTTGCAGGATCGTCAAACGACCAGCAGCGCAGGACGGAGAAGCCCTCGAGTTCCGACAGCGATGGCGAAATCTCGTCGGCGAGAACGGTCAAGCTGAGAAATGGATTGCGCTGGAGCTCTTGCGCAATATGCAGACCATACTCGCTCAATCCTCCCTGACTTGGGGGAAAGGTCGTCACCAGACAGATCTTCATTATCCTCCGGCTTCGGTGGTGTTGTTAGTTCGATGAGTCCGTTGAGGAATATGTTGGTTCCGGTTTGCGGAGAAAGCGTCTCTTGCGACGGAGCGCACTATGCAAGGGCAAGAAGTTTTGAATCCTCTGCAGAGAGCTTGGACAGCAACGCCGCCTTAATTCTCTCTTCTGTTGCTGCAATCGATGAGGCTTGGATGACCACCATGTGGCTGGCAAGTCGACTGAGTGCCAGATAGGATTCACGATTGTGATGCAGAAACTCGAGAGGATATTCAGGCTTGCGCGCCTGTGCTTGTGCCGGGTCTGCGTCAATGAGATATGCCACATCAGGCGCAGCCGTGAGTTTCAAGATCAGACGCACGAAAGCGCGCTCTAGCCAACTGTTAATGGAAAGATTGGCGAGCTCGTCGTAAATATAGCGGTCAAAGATCACGACATCGGCGTCAGTTTTCTCAATTTTGTGAACCTGTAGCCACAGGCTAACAGCATCCACGCAATAGAAGCAGAGACGCATGACCGTGACCGGCCACGAGGTCACGTTCTTGTCGCGCCGGTGGATTGGCTGCTCGGGCGTTCCGACTCCTTCGTCTCCTCGGAATGCCCAATGGCTCATGAATTCCCGGAGTCGCGAGAGGACGACGACATCGTCCCAGAACGTCAGTAGCTTGATGCGAAGCCCCGCATCGCGGAGCCACGTCTCGAGCGTGATGATCTGCGTGCTCTTGCCCGCGCCGTCGATCCCGGAAAAACTCACTATCTTCACGGCTGAAACCTAGCGTGCCCCCGGAGGTTTACTCGGAGTTGCCTGCGTCAAAGCCACAACGGTTCCCAGAGCCACGCCCGCGCCTACAAGGGCCCCCATTCTCAACACGATGGTGCGCGCACGCCGCTGCTTTGCAGGCGCTATGGCCACACCTGCAGGTTGAGAAGCCGCTACCCCGCTTACGACGGGAGTCTCCGCAGCGGCAGTTCCCACTGGCTTTTGAGGCGGTGCGGGGGCCGGAGCCGGTTGGTTCTGGAGTTGCGTTGAGGATTGTGCGGCTGCCGGTTGTGAATTGGTTTGTTGTGAATTGTCAGACTGCGTCGGCGACTGGTCCTGCATGCGGGAAAGGACAGCACCGGGACTGTCTGGCAGTTCGCTGATGTTGGCCTGCTCGGTCATTGTGCTCGTCGTTGAAGCTTGCGGTTCTTGTTCTGCGGCTGTCTGCTGATTCGTTACTTTGGCAGACGACTGTTGGGCGGCTGCTGGCAATCCATCGCCCAGCAGTCCAAGAATCACCAGACCGCTCAGCGCCATGTGTGTAAACACTTGATTCGACGTTTTCATTGTCATCTCCGACGCGGTCAATCGGCGAACTAGCCAGCAGCCTCTAGATCACCTAAAGCGCCATAAGCGCCGGTGTTCCATGGTTCGCTCTGTGAATTTTCGCGTGCCGGCAGCCCGTGGAAACTTTGTACAGCTGCTTCAGAGGTTTCAAACGTTTCGAAGAGCCGGTCGACTCGCATCAGTTCGAGAATCACCGCCGACTCAGGTGAGACTGCCGCCAACTTCAAATCGCCATCACGCTTCATGGCCTCTTCCATGCAGCGCAGCAACATCTCGATGCCGGCGCTATCGATGTACCGGACTTGGGAACAGTCCAAAACTACGCGCGGACGGTCAGATTCCAGCAGCGGCGTTATCTCATCGAGAAAGGTCATCACTTCGGGATGGTTCAGTTGTTCCGGCAACTCCATCACGACTACGGGCCCTCTGGTATGCATGGCACTCACTCCTCGATTAAGAATTGGCTCTCAGTCCGCAGCGTTTTCTGCGCTGAATGCTCATTTGCGAACGCTAACAATCCTTACTTATTTTCCATTCATTCTCCCCTTCTCCTTGCCACTCACCCCAAAGGGGCAAACGCGAGCAGTCCGAGGGGTGGCGGGACATTTAGCCCACCGCGAATTTTATTTTGGGGCGGAACATTTCGTCGGATCACGCTTGGATCAGAAATTTTGAGCATGACATTGCGGGTTAGATTCCAGAGTCTGTTCCCTCGCACAACCGCGTGAGCCACGTCGAGCCATATGCCCACATAACTGTTGGTCAGGATAGAGCTGTCTTCAATCACAGTGCCATAGTCGATATAGCTCTGCTTTTCAATGTTGCTGAAGCGAGTGATCACGCTGTCTTCCCGCACCACAGATTCGCGACCGATATACGCGGGAGCTACAATTCGGGCGCGCTTGTGAATTTGCGCTCCATCATCGACCCACACCCCAGGTCTAACTTCCTGCCCCAAGGGACGCATCTCGCAGCGCCCTCGAAGGACACACTCCACAAGCCTGCGAACGTCCCGCGGATGCGCGAGCCGGGTAAGATAGTCGCTAATGAAGTAGGATGCGGATCCGGTCTCCTCCGTCTTCGAAAACAAGATCGCCAAGTCGCTTTCGTGGGCTTTCGCGCAAGTCGCAACCCAGAAGTTCAAAGCGCCTTCTCGATCGAAGGTTCGTGTGATTACTTGCCGGCTACCGCGGTGGAACCACAGTAAATCGATAAGATCACATTCGGCATAGGTGTTGGCATCGGTTACGAACGCGAAGTCGACACCACTCTCCGCGTAGTGCTTCAGAGTCTGGCCGATCGCGAATTGCATATCTTCGACAACCTGCACTTCCAACTTTTCGAACGAACGCCGAAAAGCGGGCACCAGATGCGAGATACTGGCATGTACCAATACCGACACAGCTTCAACGTCAGCGCCGGCGAATCGTTCTACCATGCGTTCAATCACGGAACGACCGAGCACGTCGACGCAGCTCAACGGTATCGGAAACGGTGTTTCGTCTCTGCTCCGGTCAGATGTGGCGGAATCGGCAGATGCGTCACAAGCAGAAGCATCACCTCCGATGCCGACGGTCACAATTGCTCCTAGCACCACGGACGTTGTCCTTCCTCGACTGCGGCAATCTTCACGGGCCCACACTTC
The DNA here is from genome assembly GCA_020073465.1 of Terriglobia bacterium. Classification (GTDB taxonomy): domain Bacteria; phylum Acidobacteriota; class Terriglobia; order Terriglobales; family Acidobacteriaceae; genus Sulfotelmatobacter. The sequence goes on along the minus strand of JAIQFC010000022.1, from coordinate 32,639 downwards.
CTGATCTGCCAGGCGTGTCATGCTAAAGCGAGAGTTCAGGCTGGCCGACAAGCCGGCTGCTCCGCGCCGCGGTTAACAGCGGCTCGCCTCCTTGCGCCTCTCCGCTTCGGAAACAGCAGGTCACGCATCTTCAACTTCGCTTTATGCAGCTGCGACTTCGAGTTTCCGATCGAGCAGCGCAGGAGCTGCGCAATCTCGTGGTGTTGATACCCCTGCACTTCATGCAGAGTGAAGATGGTGCGGCAGCCTTCGGGCAACTCTTCGATCGCCCGGCGCAGGGCAATACGGTCGACAGCACCACTCAGACGCGGGTCGTCCTTTCCCACGTCCCGTCGCAGAGATGGCGAGTCGGGTGATACAGGTTCATCCAACGAAAGTAGCGGGAGCCCTTTTCGGCGGCGCAGTTTCATCAGCACCGTGTTCACCGCCACGCGGTACAACCAGGTCGAAAATGCCGCGTCTCCACGAAAAGTACCGACGCTGCGAAATACCTGCAGAAAAGCTTCCTGGGTCAAATCTTCGGCTTCTGCCACATCCTTGGTCATAAGCAGACATACCGAATAAACACGCTTTTTGTGCAACTCAAACAATGTCGCAAAGGCCTGCTGGTCTCCACGCTGTGCACGCTGGACCAGGCTGCGTTCGGAGTTGTTGCGCTGGGGGTTGTCCTCAAGTGGAATAACGTTCGTTGCTGTCGCGGGAATTGCGCAAGTAGCCACTGTTGTCTCCTTCACAAAATCTGGACTGCTTGTTGGGCATTCGGCTTTCGAAAGCCAGCTTAGAGAAAGGGGCGCTCAGGTCCTATCGGGTTCCGCCTGTAATTCGAAGTGGGTCGCGCCTTACAACGAAGTGAAGTAAATCGTTGAGGCCTTTCGATTTTGTTTCTTTTTGCGAAGCGCAACTTTTTTCCTATGGAGGTGTTTTGCGAGGAATTCAAGTCGGCCGATGTCCAGTAGTCCTGCAGGAAATCCTGCAGTGTACTTCGGAAATGCCTGTAGATGGCCAAGCGGGGCCCGCCCTAGCTCGCGGGGTTCGACTTCATCCGATCAGTAGAGGCGGAAAGCAACTTCCACACTGATTTGCACATTCACCGCTTTGCCGTCCTTGAGGGCCGGCTGAAAACGCCATTGCTTTACGGCTTCGATGGCCTTTGTGTCCAGACCATAACCCAGGCCTCGGACTACGCGGATATCGCGGGGACGGCCTGCAGCGTCCACAATCATCCAGAGAATGCAGGTCCCCTGAGTTTTGGCTCGGCGCGCTTCCTCGGTATAGTCAGGATCGGGTGTTGCAATCGCTTGTGGCGCGGAAATTCCGCCACCGACTTTGAACACACCTCCGCCGATACCACCCCCGCTTCCAGGGCCAGCGCCTGGGCCGTGACCAACGCCCACCCCACCACCCGACCCGGAACCGATGCCGCCTCCAGAGCCACTGCCGTTCGAGGGCGGGGCAGCTGGAAGGGGCGCGGTTGTAGTCGTGCCCAGAGTCGGCATGTGATTGTCCGCCAAGTGCACTTGCGGAGGAATTACTACCGTCGGCTCTGCCGTCAGTTTGGGTTTTTCATTGCGCACTACGATCTGCGGCGCGGTGATCTGTTGCAGTGCAGGTTTCGGCAATCTCCCTTTTGGTGCAGGCAGGGGATCGTGATCTCCTCCTCCGCCTCCGCCGCTGACCACTGTCTTGGCTGTAGGTAAGGCATAAGAATCTGGCGAAGGGGCGATTAACGTGACTACCTCACGTTTCTGAATTTGTTGTACGACTCGATGCCCAAAGATGCCCCCAGCAAGGATCAAACCGAGTATGGCTGTATGCACCAGAGCAGAGACCACAAAACCATTGGAACGATAATTGTTGTAGTGTCCCCATATCTCATCCGGAGCAAGAGACTTTGGAGATTGGCGTTTTTGTGTGGCTCGGACCGAGGGCAATGCGCGCGGGGCGTATGGACGGTCGAAGACCGCTGAGGATGTCGATGGAAAAGGCGTGTAGGCAGCGGAGCGGGGACTTTGCTCATTCGACATGTACGGCTCCTGGTTTCAGTTTGTGCGAACCTTGGTTTGCGCAAACATTCCGGTCCCTAATAGATGCAATCTGATGGATTGTGTTTGCCGTGTTCAGCGGAAATGCGCGAGGGTCGGCGAATGGCAAGCGTTTTCAACGAGAAAAGAAAATGGTGGGAACAGAACCCCCACCATTTTCGAGAGAACAAACATCCGACATTGAAGATCGGTCAGGTAGTCAGCGTCATAATCTACCAGCCAGAAGCAGCACAAGAAGAATCACAACTACAATCCCAAGACCGCTGCTGGGGTAATAACCCCACGACCGGCTGTAGGGCCATGCTGGCAAAGCTCCGACCAGTAACAAAACCAAAATGACAACTAGAATGGTGGACATCAGCAGCCTCCGATCAGTTATCCACGAATTTGCCTGCGAGCGGATCTCTTCCTCATCGAACTGCTGCGCCTGCATTGTTCGGAGCCGGCTGCAGTTCACCATGTTCCCGGGCCTGCCCCGCATATTTCTTCACCGCTGTCAGAAACACTTCGCTTGACTCCGGAGTAGTAACCTTTCCAGCAAGAATGTCAGTGAAGGGCACAAAGCTCCCGTACAGGATTCGGGTTTCATCTTTGTCTTGCGTGATGGCAGAGCCGTTGAGGTCGATGCCGGCAAAAATTCCGCGGGCCCGAGAATAAGTCAACACTTCCGCCTTCATCTTCCAGTCTGTGTCCGCAGCGGCGTCGCGCCCAACCGGGCCGGCTGCCGCAGAGGCATCAGCCCCGAGCTTGAACTTGCTCGAAAGCAGGTGTTGCATTCCCTGTTCATTCGTCACAATCATGACCAAATCAACCGCCTGTCCACCAAGTTGCAGCCCCCAACTGCCACCGGTGATTGTGATTGGTGCAGGAGCACTCCATGCTCCATTCTCGGTTCGGCAAGTGGCCACACCTTTGCCGTGGTTGCCACCGAAGCCCACTGCGATCTTTATCATCGAGGGAATGACCGCAATGCACTTCGCGTCGCTCATCACCTTATCTGGAATCGCTTTGTCGGGCGTGGCCATGATTTCATTGAGTACTCCAGCCGACGCCGTAATTCGTTTTTCGATTTCCGACTTGTCTTTGTCATCCGAGGACCACGCCAGGCTTCCAACAATCAGCAGCCCAGCGCCGACGACTACCAGACATCTCGGCCATGTTCCGCGAGTTCGCATCATATGCAGACCTCTTCCGTGCTCGAAGCGAGCAACCTGTTTGATTTTCAGCAGTGTCAACCCTAGCCACGCAGGTCTGTTTGTTCTATCCGGTAAGGGCTGTAAAGTGGATTCAGGGGCACTGCCGGAGAGCTAATGCATTTGCCAGACGCCTACGTATTACTTCCTTACCCAGTACGGCGCATGCGGTATTGTGACGTCTTGTGCGCGCGGTTATTCTGCGGTCCTACTCGACACGCCCCCTAAGCAGGCGCCGTTCCGCTGGGAGGAATGGCGCCTGCCCCTTCAAAAAACTCTGGGATACAAGTCGCGGTGCGACCGTATCCACGGGTAGCAAAAATAGCGAAGCACTTCCGGAGAGAGACCTTCTTTACGAAGCCACATCGACAGCTTCGTCGTGTGTATGTTCAGAAGAAGAATAGTTGGCGGGGAGAATCGCTACGACTCGAGTTCCGCCAGAGGAAGATCCGATTTCGAGACTTCCTCCCAGCTGGCGAACTCGTTCTCCCATGCCCTGGATGCCCACACCGGCCCGGGGAACCGGCATCGGCATGCCCTTCCCCTGGTCGCAGATTTCGATCTCCAGCTTCCCGGTGTTGCGGGCGATGCTGATCTTGGCCGTGCTACTGCCAGAGTGACGGTGAATATTCGTAAGACACTCCTGCACGATCCGGAAAATAGCGGTCTCGTGCTCAGCAGGCAATCGTCCCACCCCAGAATCCAACTGAAGATCTACGTCAATCTTGCTGCGTTCGGAGAATCCCTCCACATACCAGCGTAAAGCCGATAGCAGGCCAGCTTCGTCAAGCAGGGGTGGGTGCAACAGATGGGAAATCGTCCGCAAGTCCCTGGAGAGTTCCTCCACCAGACTCAGGCTCGCCGTGACCTGTTTAGCCAGAGCGGGGTTACTGTTCAGCAGTTCTTCCTCGACCGGAACCAGATTGAGGTTCAAAGCAACCACGATCTGTCCAACGGTGTCATGCAGTTCGCGGGCGATGCGGCGCCTCTCGTCATCCTGCATTCGCAAAAGCCGGCCAGACAACATCCGCAACCGTTCTTGTGCATGTTCCAGTTCGCTGGTGCGTTCACGTACACGTGTCTCCAAGAGCTCACGAGCCTGCTTCAATTCCTCTTCGTACCGCTTACGCTCGGTGATGTCCCAGCACACGCCCATCATGGCAGCGGGGCAGTTTTGCTCGTCGTAGATGACCTGACCGTGGGCTTCCAACCACGAAAGAATGCCATCTGCTCTGAATTGGCGATACTGAACTCCGTATTTCCCGTCGCCCTCAAGCGCTTTCCGCAACGCTTCCTGAACCCGTTCACGATCTTCCGCGTTGATATTCTCAAAACAGCCGTCAAAGTCTCCCCGGAACCATCCTGGGGCTTGCCCATGAATCTTTTCCATGTTGTCGGACCAGCTCACCTTCCCGCTGGCGATGTCCCAGTGCCAGGTGCCGAAGCTAGCAGCCTCGAGGCTGAATCGCATTCTTTGTTCGCTGTCTCGCAAAGCCCGTTCCACCTGCTTCATCTGTGTAACATCGCGGGCAATCTTGGACGCACCGACAATGCGGCCGGAAGAGTCCTTGATGGGGGAAATTGTCAGCGACACGTCAATGCGCTTCCCGCTCTTGTTGACCCTCACAGTTTCAAAGTGTTCAATGCGCTCGCCGGACGTCAGTCGTCGGAGAATATGGTCTTCCTCGGATTGGAGCTCAGGAGGGATGATCAGCGTTATCGATTTCCCAATGGCCTCATCCTCTGTGTAGCCGAAGATTCGTTCCGCGCTGGGGTTCCAGCTGGTGATAATCCCTCTCAGATTCTTGCTGATAATCGCATCGTCGGAAGACTGCACGATCGCTGCCAGCCTCGATCTCGTATCCTCCGCGGCCTTCCGCTCGGTCATGTCCATCACCGAGTCCATGTATCCGTCGGACAATCCTCTGTTTTCCATACAGTTCACCTATAAACTGCACGCGGTCGTGCACAAGACATTGGGGCTGCTGCGTCAAAACGGAGTTGCTAGACGCATCCATCTAATACTGCGCTCGGCTCCCTGAGTATCACGTTGTTCGGCGGAATTATAACCTCGAGGAGAGTGCCGGGGTGCGTATTGCTGAGGTGCAATTCTCCGCCGAATTCCTTGGCTCGCTGACGTATGCCTCCGATACCAATCCCGATGCTATCAGGCCGCAATTCGGCAATATCGGCCTTGATCCCCTTACCATCATCCCGGACCATGACGACGATGCTGCCATCCCGTTGAGTCAGGCTGATCCACACCCTCTGTGCCCCCGAATGCCGGAAAACATTGGTCAAAGCCTCTTGAACAATTCGGAAAATCGCGGTTTCCACCTCCGGCGTGAGCCTGGGGAAGTTTCGCGTCTGGACCTCAAGCGCAGTTTCGATTCCGCTGCGCTCGGTCAAGCCATCCACATACCAGGAAAGCGCGGAAAGCAGGCCCACTTCATCGAGTAACGGTGGATGCAAGAGATGGGACATGGTTCGTACTTGTTGGATTGCCCGGTCGATGATGCTGCTCGCCTCAATGCTGGCCTGTTTTTCCGAGTGAACTGACTTTTGCTGAAGCATGTTGTCGAGTACCATCTTGGCGACAGCCAATTCCTGTCCCAGCCCGTCGTGCAGGTCGCGAGCGATGCGGCGTCTTTCCTGGTCCTGCATTGTCATCAGCCGAACTGAGAGACGACGCAGTTCCGCCGTCCTGCTATCGACCATTTTCTCCAGCTCAATCGTGTTGTCGCGAATCGATTGTTCCAGCAGCTTACTGTCGTGAATATCGGAACAAGTTCCGTACCATCTAATGATGTTGCCTTCGGCATCGCGAATGGGAACTGCGCGTGTCCGAAACCAGCGGTATCCCCCGTCCTTGGATTGCAAACGGTACTCCGCTTCGTAGTTCCCTCCCGACGAGACTGCACGCTGCCACTCTGCTTTGCTCCGTTCCAAATCGTTGGGATGCACAAAGTCGAGCCAACTGACGCCATTCTTGGAGGCGGGTTCGGTGCCGGTGTATTCGTGAAACCGGTCGCTTACATAGTCATAGATCCCATTAGCCTGGCTGCTGAAGATGACATCCGGAGCCGTACTGACAATCGCATCGAGTTGCTGGTTCTTTCGAACCAACTCAGTATTGAGTTGCTGGAGAATTTCTGCTTTCGTCGCAAGTTCCTCGGTACGTTCCAGGACGCGCTGTTCCAGTTCGCGGTTCAGCGTTTCAAGCTGTCGTGTCTTGCGGTGTAACTCGGCGAACACTTTGACTTTTGCCCGCAACAGTTCGGGAATGACCGGCACGGAGATATAGTCCACAGCTCCGTGCTCGTAACCTTTCAGCCGGTCCAGATCGGTTAAATGTACCGCCGAGATAAAGATGATGGCGGTCCTCTGGAAACGTGGGTGCTGGCGAATCATGTTCGCCAGTTCAAAGCCATCCAGTTCCGGCATGCTGACGTCCATGAGCACGACCGCGATATCGGCCTTGAGCAGGTGTTCCAGGGCTTCTGTCCCGGAAGTAGCCTTAATCAAGTTCTCGCCAAGCTCACCGAGCATTACCTCGTAGCTGAGCAGTTTGGCGGGTTGATCATCCACCATGAGAATGTTGACTGGTTGACTCGTGGTCATTGCTTTTTCCTTGCTGGCACGGGCATTTTTGAAAATTCCGATTGCCCAACGCCGGCGAGAACGCTATCTATGCAGCCACATGCGCAATGCTGAAAGCAGTTGGTCGGTATTCACCGGCTTGGCTAGATATTCGGAGGCCCCGGCTTCCAGGCATTTCTCGCGATCTCCCTTCATTGCTTTCGCGGTCAGGGCAATGATGGGCAAGCGCCGGAACGAAGGGTTCTGGCGGATCACCTGCATCGTCTGAAACCCATCCATCTCGGGCATCATGATATCCATCAAGACGATCGCGACGTTCGGCGTCGATTCGAGCATAGCGATCGCTTCGCGGCCCGTACCTGCGGTAAGGACCGTCATTCCTCTACGTTCGAGAACACTGCTCAGGGCAAAAATGTTGCGCACATCGTCATCGACGACCAGCACTTTTCGGTCCACAAGGGCATCGTCGGAACGGTGCAGGCGGTCCAGCATTCGCTGTTTCTCCGCCGGAAGGTCCGCAACCACGCGATGCAAGAACAGAGCGGTTTCATCGAGCAGACGTTCTGGAGACTCGACACCCTTCACCACCACGCTGCGAGCCAGTGCATGCAATTGTGCATCCTCTTCCGGCGAAAGCTCCTGACCGGTAAAAACTACCACCGGCACGTCGTTCAGCGATGGAGTATCACGGAAGCGCTCTAAAATGTCGAAGCCCGAAATATCCGGGAGGCGCAGGTCGAGAACGACGCAATCAAAAGCCTCTTCATTGACCAACTTGAGAGCGTCGGCACCCGTCGAAACAACTTTGACATCGATATCGTCATAACCGAGCAGTTCGCGGATGCTAAGCTGCTCGGCGGGATTATCCTCGACCACCAGCAATCGTTTCCGTCGCGGCGCCGCATATTCCTTGATCCGGGCCAAAGCATTTTCCAGTCCCTTTGGGGTGGTGGGCTTGGTTACAAATGCGAATGCCCCACGCGCCAAGCCGTGTTGTCGATCCTCATCCAGGGTTAACATCTGGACTGGAATATGACGGGTAGCGGGATCCTGCTTCAGGTGATTCAGTACGGTCCAGCCCAGCATGTCAGGCAGGAAAACGTCCAGCGAAACCGCCGTTGGATGGTACTCGCGTGCAAGAGCGAGCGCTTCGGCACCGCGAGTCGCCACCAGAACTTTGAATCCCTGGTCACGAGAAAGGTCACACAGCACCCGCGCATAGTGAGGATCATCTTCAACGATAAGCAGAATGGCGTCGTCGGGTTGCAGATTATCGCGATCGTCGGCAATTTTTTCGACTGGGAGTTCCGCAACTCCCACTGCAGCCAACTGACGCGGTGGAACAGGTGACGTGGCTCGTCCTTCCATCACCGTGGCCGTACTGGAGCCGGAGGGCCCCACATAGGTTTGCGGCAGGTAAAGGATGAATGTGCTTCCCTTTCCCGGGACGCTGCGTAACTGGATTTCACCTCCCAGCAGGCTGGCCAGCTCGCGACTGATTGCCAGCCCAAGGCCAGTGCCGCCGTACTTGCGGCTGGTGCCGGCATCGGCCTGCTGAAACGCCTCGAAAATGAGGCGCTGTTTATCGAGGGGAATGCCAATACCGGTGTCGGTAACTTCGAAGGACACCACCGACGCGGCCTTGCTCAGAATGGGATGGTCCTCGCTCCAGCCACTCGTAGCCAAAGACACCAACATCCTGACACCTCCAACTTCGGTGAACTTGAAGGCATTGGAAAGCAGGTTCTTCAACACTTGCTGCAAACGTTTGGAATCAGTAACTAGGCTACGGGCAAGGTGCGGATCGGTCTGGACCTCGAAGCTCAGACGACGGTTCTCCGCCTCGTGCCGGAACGGACGCTCCAAGGTCGAAAGCAGGCCGGTAAAGAAGATTTCCTCCGCCTCGACCGAGACGGTGCCTGATTCGATCTTCGACAAATCGAGAATGTCGGTGATCAGGTTTAGCAAGTCTGTACCTGCGCCGTGAATCGTGCGGGAAAATTCAACCTGCTTTGGTGTCAAGTTTCCGTCGGGGTTATCACTCAGCTGCTGGCCCAGCACCAGAATGCTATTGAGCGGCGTGCGCAACTCGTGGGACATGTTGGCCAGGAACTCGGACTTGTACTTAGAAGTCAGCGCCAGTTCTTTGGCTTTTTCTTCCAAAGCGCGCCTGGCCTGTTCAATTTCCTGGTTCTTGCGTTCGACTTCCACGTTCTGCTCGGCAAGCTGCTGGGCTTTCTGCGCCAATTGCTCGTTCGTTTGCTGCAGCTCCTTTTGCTGCATCTGAAGTTCGGTAGCCAGCTGCTGCGACTGTTTCAGCAAGCCTTCGGTCTGCATTGTGGCTTCGATACTATTGAGCACGATGCCGATGCTGGCCGTGAGCTGTTCCAGGAATGCCAGGTGTGAAGTAGTGAATGCGTTCAGAGACGCCAGTTCGATTACCGCCTTCACGCGATCTTCAAATAACACCGGGAGAACAATGACGTTACGCGGCACCGCCTCGAACAAACCGGAGCGAATGCTGATCGTGTTCGGAGGCAGATCAGTGATCAGCATCCGCCGTTTTTCCGCCGCGCATTGTCCGACCAACCCCTCCCCAACTTTCAATTGCCGGAGATGTCCGTCTTTCCCGTCGCCTGCGAATGCCGACAGCATCACCATCTCGCCCGATTCTTCAGCCCCCATCTGATAGATCACGCCTTGTTGTGCGCTAACTAGTGGCGCCAGTTCCGACAACAGCATGCGTCCTACGGTGGTCAGATCGCGTTGGCCCTGCAGCATGCCGGTAAAGCGAGCCAAGTTCGTCTTGAGCCAGTCTTGCTCGGTGTTTCTATCCGTGGTCAGACGAAGGTTGTCGATCATGGTGTTGATGTTGTCTTTCAACTCCGCCACTTCGCCGCTGGCTTCCACTTGAATGGAGCGGGTGAGGTCGCCCTTGGTAACGGCTGTGGCTACCTCGGCAATTGCTCGCACCTGGTTCGTCAAGTTGTCTGCCAAGAGATTGACGTTGCCCGTGAGGTCTTTCCACGTGCCAGCCGCGCCGGGAACGTTGGCCTGGCCACCCAGTCGGCCTTCCACGCCGACTTCGCGGGCAACGGTGGTCACCTGGTCCGCGAATGTGGCCAATGTGTCCGTCATGTTGTTGATGGTTACAGCCAAAGCTGCAACTTCGCCCTTGGCATTCACAATCAGCTTCTGTGTAAGTTCGCCATTCGCGACAGCGGTTACAACCTTGACGATGCCGCGTACCTGCTCCGTCAGGTTTGCAGCCATTACGTTCACGTTGTCGGTGAGATCCTTCCAAGTGCCAGCCACACCGGGAACCTGTGCTTGTCCTCCTAGTTTGCCTTCGGTCCCGACTTCGCGCGCCACGCGGGTTACTTCGGCAGCGAACGCGTTAAGCTGGTCCACCATCGTATTGATCGTGTTCTTGAGTTCAAGAATTTCTCCCTTCACATCGACTGTGATCTTGCGCGACAAATCACCGCGGGCCACTGCTGTGGTCACTTCCGCGATGTTGCGCACCTGCCCGGTCAGGTTTCCGGCCATCGAGTTCACTGAATCTGTAAGATCTTTCCAGGTTCCGGCCACGCCGGGAACATTCGCCTGACCGCCGAGGCGACCTTCAGTTCCCACTTCGCGAGCCACGCGTGTTACTTCGCCAGCGAACGCGTTGAGTTGGTCCACCGTGGTGTTAATTGTTTCCTTGAGCAGCAGGATTTCACCACTCACGTTCACCGTGATCTTCTTGGATAAGTCACCTCGAGCGATGGCCGTGGACACTTCCGCGATATTGCGGACTTGGCCAGTCAGGTTGCTCGCCATCGAGTTAACAGAGTCGGTGAGATCTTTCCAGGTTCCGGCCACTCCAGGCACTTGCGCCTGGCCCCCGAGTTTGCCGTCGGTGCCGACTTCACGAGCCACGCGCGTCACTTCCGAGGCGAAGGCTCGAAGCTGGTCCACCATCGTATTAATGGTGTCCTTGAGTTCGAGGATTTCGCCTTTCACGTCGACCGTAATCTTGCGCGACAGATCTCCGCGGGCCACGGCCGTTGTTACTTCAGCGATGTTTCTAACCTGGCCAGTCAGGTTGCTGGCCATGAAGTTTACGTTGTCTGTGAGATCTTTCCAGGTACCGGCGACACCGGGCACTTGCGCCTGGCCGCCAAGTTTGCCTTCCGTACCCACTTCACGGGCCACGCGCGTCACTTCACCGGCGAACCCATTCAACTGGTCGACCATGGTGTTGATGGCCTCTTTGAGTTGGAGAATTTCGCCGCGCACGTCGACTGTGATCTTGCGGGACAAGTCCCCACGTGCCACAGCCGTAGTCACTTCCGCGATGTTACGCACCTGGCCGGTGAGGTTCCCGGCCATCGAATTCACTGAATCGGTGAGATCTTTCCACGTGCCAGCTACGCCGGGAACGTTAGCCTGTCCGCCTAAACGCCCTTCCGTACCCACTTCGCGGGCCACGCGCGTCACTTCGCCCGCAAAGCGATTGAGCTGATCCACCATGGTGTTGAGCGTTTCTTTGAGCTGGAGAATTTCACCGCGGACGTCGACCGTAATCTTGCGGGAAAGATCGCCGTTGGCGATGGCTGTCGCGACTTCAGCGATGTTACGCACTTGGCCAGTCAGGTTGCTGGCCATGAAGTTCACGTTGTCGGTGAGGTCTTTCCAGGTTCCACCGACGCCGGGCACCTGCGCCTGGCCACCCAGCTTGCCTTCCGTGCCCACTTCGCGGGCCACACGCGTCACTTCGCCGGCGAATGCATTGAGTTGGTCCACCATCGTGTTGATAGTGTCCTTCAGCTCCAGAATTTCGCCTTTCACATCGACCGTAATCTTGCGCGACAGATCACCGCGGGCCACGGCCGTGGTCACTTCGGCGATGTTTCGAACTTGTGCCGTTAAATTACCAGCCATAGCATTGACTGAGTCAGTAAGATCCTTCCACGTGCCTGCCACGCCGACCACGACCGCCTGGCCGCCAAGCTTGCCATCAGTACCAACTTCACGAGCCACGCGCGTCACTTCGGAAGCGAAGGAGCGCAACTGATCCACCATAGTGTTGATGGCTTCTTTGAGCTGAAGAATCTCGCCGCGCACGTCGACCGTGATTTTGCGGGAAAGATCGCCGCTGGCCACGGCAGTTGCGACCTCGGCGATATTGCGAACCTGTCCGGTCAGGTTGCTGGCCATCGAGTTGACAGAATCGGTGAGGTCCTTCCAGGTGCCGGCCACGCCGGGTACCTGCGCCTGTCCACCCAGTTTCCCATCCGTACCCACCTCACGCGCCACGCGCGTTACTTCGGCGGTGAAGACACCAAGCTGCTGGATCATGGTGTTGACGATATCCGCCGAGCGCAGAAACTCTCCCTCCAAGGGCCGCCCATCCACGTCCAGCCGCACCGTTTGGGTCAGGTTCCCCTGGGCAACAGCCGCAATGGCACGGGTCATCTCCGCCGTAGGACGTAGCAAATCTTCCACCAGCGCATTGACGGAACTCTCCATGTCCCCCCAGGCGCCCCTGGATTCGTGAAAGCGGGTACGCTCGCGGGTTCTTCCTTCTTTGCCCACCACTTGGCCAACCCGCTTCAATTCATCTGCCATTTGTTGGTTCGCGGCTACGATCTCATTGAAGGTGTCTGCTATTTTCCCTGCCAGGCCAGTCCATGAGCCTGGGAGGCGCACGGAAAAGTCGCCATCACGCATCGTTTGCAAACTTGAAAGAACCGCGCTCAGGTCGGCAGCAACAGGATCGTCAATCAGCAGTAAGTGCCCGTTGCCGCTCTGTCCTACCCCTGCATCGCGATTGGTGATCGCGGTCGCCGTATTCCGGTTATTTTTCTTCATGGTCATCTTCCCGCTGGGGAAAAATCAAATACCAGATCCTAAGATAGAATTTGAAAGCGTTAAGCCGAAGCGAATCACTCGTTCAGGTTCTCGTCGCGCTGGCTCTTATTGCACTGCCACGCCGGCTTCCAGATGGAGATCCAATCAGGCATACCGACAGGACGCTGTGGTGGACACCGCACCCCGGAATTCTGGCCACGACGGACATCGAACGAAATGACTTGCGGGGGAAATCCAGAGATCAAGTACAATATGTATCATGAGGCTTCCGGACCAACTCTAGGGTCTTTCCTGTATGGCGGGGTCCAAAACGTCGCCCTATCGTAGCGTCGGGAGGGAACCGCAAGTTTGCCTTCAGGCTCACACCCACCAGTTTCTGCGCCTCCACCGCAAATTCCATGGGCAGTTCACGGAACACACGCTTGCAGAAGCCATTCACGATATTTCAACCTGAACCGTACGTTGCCTCACATTGCTACGCAGGACTGGGCGGGCGCGTGGGCTTCAATGTCAACCCACAAGGTGTAGATCGAAGCCGAGATGAGCTATGACTTCGAACGTAATTTCACGAGCGTGTTTTCTGACGGCATCGACACCCATTCGTGAGGAGCCATGTTCGTCCGCTAATGGGCCTCTTCGGTCCAAAATTCCAAACCAGTTCCCCTCTCAGATCCTTCATCTTCCTCTGTGGCCACAAAGTTCGGACCCTATGCCAACCCATACCAGGCGCCGCGACCTCTGCCGTACAGTACTAGGTGGCCTTTTTCCAGAAGCTGGCGGAAGTGCTGCTTGAGAGTGTTCCGACTCGTGCCGGTCAGCGTAACTATGTCGCCGATGGTGACGCGCCCGTGTTCGCGTGCATACTCGAGGATTTTCACGGACAATTCGGGCAGGGCAGATAGAACAATTTTCTCTCTTTCGACTTTCTTGGCCAGCCGCTTCATCTGCTGTTGAAGCGCGCGCAGGAAGAACAAGACCCATGGCTGCCAATTCGGCGTGTCGGTTCTGATGGTCCCTTGCGTCTGGCGCAGCGCGAGGTAATAGCCTTCCTTGCTGTGTTCGATCACGCTCTCCAGTGAGCTAAAGGGAACATAGGCGTAGCCAGAGCGCAGCAGCAACAGTGTGGTCAGGATGCGGCTCACACGACCGTTGCCGTCCTGAAAGGGATGGATTTCAAGAAATACGACGACGAAAATGGCTATGACCAGCAAAGGATGCAGCTGCCGGCTCTCCAGCTTTTCCCTTGCCCAACCGACCACTTCCGTCATCAGGCGCGGGGTGTCGAACGGGGTAGCCGTTTCAAACACGATGCCGATCTGCTTTCCAGTCTCGTCAAAGGCCACGACGCTGTTGGGTTGGGTCTTGTATTCGCCACGATGATGCGCATCCTTCTCGCCGTATTTGAGCAAGTCGCGGTGCAGCTGTTTTACATGGTTTTCTGTCAGCGTGATCTCGTCCCAGGACTGGAAAATCAGCTCCATGGTTTCGGCGTAGCCAGCCACTTCCTGCTCATCCCGCGAATGGAAGGACTTGATTTCAAGGTTGGCCAGCAGCTTTTCGACCTCCCTGTCGGAGAGCTTGCTGCCTTCGATGCGGGTGGATGATCCGATGCTTTCAATGGTGGCCACCTTGCGGAGGGCGGATAGACGCTCGGGAGCCAAGGTACCTAGAGACCGCCAAGCCCCTTTGAATTCATCGAGTTCGGCAATGAAGCCTAGAATTTCTGGGGTGATCTTGAGGGTGGCTGGCTGGATCATGATGCCCAATAATACACCCAATTACACCCAATTTGTCAAAGCCCAAAAACACGCCCATTTACACCCATTATCGAATCCTTCAGCAACACTTCAATGGGACAATCATTTGAGAAAAAAGGGCTGTGCCCCGCGGTCAGCCCTCGGCCCAAATCAGTTTGGTAGCAAATTGGTAGCACGTGTTTTGGTAGCATTTTGGTAGCAAAACACGCCGATTCTAGCGGTTTTTGCTGACTCTTCCGATTATTAAAGCCTCCGCCGTCAGCAAGTTGCGATTTTCTCCGTTCCATGGCATGGAAGAGGTCGTCGGTTCGATCCCGACCAGGTCCACCAACTCTCTCAATCGCACATCTGCGGGCCCCTGTTATGGCCTGATTTCGATCGGAGTGCCGTCCGGCACCGCCTGCCAGATCTCATCGATCTCCTCGTTGGTGGCGGCAATGCAGCCATCCGTCCAGTCCTTCAAGCGATGGGCGGCACCGATGGCGCCGTAGCCATTCGGCAGCCCGTGGACAAAAACATCGCCACCTGGCGACACGCCTTTCTTACTTGCCTCCTTGCGATCTACCGCGCTCGGATAGGAAATATGGATCGCTTTGTAGAACTGGCTGTGGGAGTTCCGGAAATCCAGAACGTAGACGCCCTCGGGCGTCTTGTGGTCCCCCTGCCTGGTCTTCGGACCAACCGGATTGCCGCCCAGTGCGATCTTGTAGCTCTTGATGACCTTTCCATGCCTCAATAGCTGTAGCGTCCTCTCTTTCTTAAGCACCAGCACCCGGTCCGCCCGGGGCGCAGGTGCGGAAGACAGCATCGTGCCACCGACAGCGAACAGCAAACCGAAAACTATCGCCGTATGAAACCGGATTCTCATGCGCGGGATTATAGCCGGAGGCATTCGTGGGAATGCTACGCTGGATAGCGTGAACCCGCTTGCCACGCCCGCGACTCTCTCTTGGTCCCCTTATCGCATCGTTCTCCTGTTCACCCTGGGTGTCGGCGCCCTGTTTCCGATGACAGCCCACGCCGCGAGCTGGAGCGTCCGCGCTCAACCGGCGCGTTTGGTCAACGGCGCTCCCGTCTTGTTTCAAGTGAAGACGCCTGCGCGACTCGAGTCGCTGACAGGAGCATGGCTTGGCCACCAGGTTGCTTTCAGCTTTGATAGCTCGGCCAAGACATGGTTCGCACTCGCAGGCGTCAGCTTTGAGACAGCGCCCGGCACGTACACTCTGGAACTAACTGGCGAACGATTGGCATCCAAAACGGCCAACAACAGGGTCGCATTCAGCCGTAAGTTCGTCGTAGCCCGCGGCAAGTATCCCAAGATCAAAGTCGCCCTTACGGTGGAGGGGAAATTCACCGAGCCTAGCCCGGAGCAACTCCAACAGATCGACGAAGACAAGAAAGTAAAGCAGGATTACTTGAACCGCGTCACTCCGGACCGGGAATGGTCCGGCAACTTCGACACTCCTGCCGAGGCTGCAGTCTCCGACGTTTTCGGATCGCAGCGTGTCTTTAACAACAAGACGTCGAGTCCTCATCAAGGATTGGATTTCCGCGTTCCCAGTGGAACTCCAGTGGCAGCAATGAATAGCGGGACCGTGCTGCTGGCGCGCCCGCTCTATTATGAGGGCAACTTCATCGTGCTCGACCACGGGCAGGGTCTGCTAACCCTGTATCTGCATCTTTCCGCCATCAAGGTGAAGGAAGGCGACCACGTGGACCGCGGTCAGGAAGTCGGCCTGAGCGGCGGCACGGGCCGGGCAACTGGACCGCATCTGCATGTCGCCGTTCGGTGGCAAGGGACGTACCTCGATCCCTCTCGACTCATGCAGTTGCATCTGCCCTGACCCGATCAAAACTCCTACGCCGATCCCCCGGAAATTTTTCCAAGGCCCCGCGGGAAACTTCGTGGCATTTCGCGCAGGGCCCCCTTTAGCGTGTCTTTCAGATCAAGATTTCGAATCAAGCGGTGCAAGTAGTTGGGATGTACACCGAGAATTCCCGCCGCCTCGACATAGTTCCCCCCGGTCTGCTCGACTGCATCGAGGATCAACTGTCGCTTGAGCTCCTTCACGCTCGCGTGATATTTCGCCTCCGTAATGTCCGGCGCAGGCACATGTTCGAGCAAGGAATCCGGCAAGTCCTCCGGAAGCACAGTCTCGGAAGAGCCGAGTACGAGTGCCCGCTCGATGGCATTCTCCAATTCGCGGACGTTGCCGGGCCAGTCGTAGTTCACCAGGCAAGACATGGCATCGTGGGAAACCGGCTTGGCTCGCACCTTGCAGCGTACGGCACACTTCTGCACAAAATGCCGGGTGAGCATTGGAATATCCTCTTTGCGTTCGCGCAGCGGAGGCATGGTCATCTTGACCACGGCCAGCCTGTAGTAGAGATCCTGGCGGAATTCTCCGAGACGCACAGCCTCGTTCAGATCGCGGTTCGTGGCCGCGACCAACCGGATATCGACCTTGATGGGATGAATTCCCCCCACCCGTTCAAATTCGCGCTCCTGCAACACGCGCAATAACTTGACCTGGAGTGCCGGCGCGAGTTCCCCGATTTCGTCGAGAAATACCACTCCGCCGTTGGCGACCTCGAGCCTGCCCTTCTTCTGCACTGCGGCACCCGTAAACGCACCCCGCTCATGTCCAAACAAGTCGCTTTCGAGAAGCGATTCCGGAATCGCAGCGCAGTTGATGGCTACGAACGGTTTGCCAGCGCGAGGACCGTTGCGATGCAAGGCCCGCGCCGCCAGCTCTTTGCCCGTTCCGCTCTCTCCCTCAATGAGCACCGTCGAATCCGAGGGGGCCGCTCGCGCCAACAGGTGGTAAATCTCTTTCATGACCGGACTCTCGCCGACCAGGCTGCGTTCCTGGTTGACCTCGATGGTCAAACGCTGATTCTCCTGCTCCAGCCATTGCAGACGGCGGGCGTTGTCAAGCGCGACTGCCGAGATACCCGCTATCGCAGTCACCAGCTGCAAATGATCTTCATGAAAACGGCCGGCGGGATTACTGCTGTCAAGGTAGATGCAGCCAATCACCCGATGGAAAACCGTCAGAGGCACGCACAGAAGCGAGCGCACTTCCGCGGCTGCCAGGCTCTCGACTTGCCGCAATTCTCCGCTGCGGGCAACATCCATCCCCAGGATCGCAACCCCCTGGTCCATGACTTGCCTGGCGATCGTGCGGCTGACCCTCACCAGTTGTGAGTGTCCCGGCTGCCGGGTACGCGCATACATTGAACTGAATTGTCCCGCCGTTCCGTTCGCGAGCAGGATGGCACCGCGACCAGCGGGTACCACCTCAAAGATCAAATCGAGCAACTGTCCTTGCAGGTCGCCGAGGTCGCGAATGGCGTGTACGACGCGGCTGATCTTGAGCAAAGCGTTCAGGTTACGCGCGACTTGCGAGGTGGCAGGCAACTCCCGGAGCAGCCGTTCCGGCTGCAGGTAAACTACGTCCTTGGGATGAATCACCTTGGTATCAGCAGCGAAGTGACCCTCGTCGAACTCCACCCGGCTCGGCGCAACTTCCCTCTCTTCCTCCTCCAGCAAGAACAGGAACACCGAATCGCCGATCGCAATCTCGTCCCCGTGATGCAGCCATTGTTCTTTCACGGCGAAACCGTTCACCAGGGTGCCGTTGCGGCTCTCCAGGTCCTGCACCTGAAAGCGCTCCTGCTCCCGCCTCAACAAGCAGTGTTTTCGGGAAACGGAAAGATCAGCGACCGGCAGTGTGTTGGAAGGGTCCCGGCCCAGGGTAATTTCTCCCTCGGGCAGAGGAAGGGTCAAATCTTTCAGTGGTCCAGCAATGGCCAGCAGTCTGGGATGCAATCTTCCCTCGGGTTCCGTGCGATTGTTCTTACCACAAGTGTGGGCTGAAATGCATTCTCAACTCGGCCACGTTCCAATATCCGAACGGATATTAAGCTATCCGATCGGATAGGAAAAAGACGCGTTGCCGGGCGCCCAAGAGCAGGGGCTCAAATAGACCAAACGTCATTCAAGCTACTGTAGTGATTAGGCTTAGCTAGCTCATGAAGTGTATTCCGTGAGGCGGCCTGCGTGTTGGAAACGCGCGTGCTCTACTGGAATATGCGAGAGCTCGGCAGAAAGCGATGGGGGAAGCGCTTTTTGAATGGTCTTGCCGAGAAACGCTAATCAGGAGCTCGAGGGACCCCCTCATCGAGCTCCTGATTTTTTTTACCCGGCCCAACTCCTGTGTGGTATATGAGGCAGGATCTTCAGACGCCACCAATTGGCAATAAGTCCGGCAATCCGTAGTGACCGCGGAGAATTGTTGATGCGATATCTGGCTCTAATCTGTTTGCTGTTTGCTTCCTATCCAAAATCCGCAGCGGCCGACATGAAGCCAGACGAAGTCATTGCTAAACATCTGGATTCGATCGGCACCGCGGAAGCACGCGCCGCCGTGAAGTCGCGCGCTGTTCAGGGTACTCTGCGGTTCAAGATTGTGGTTGGCGGCGGGGGCGAGACTGCAGGGAACTGGCAACTCCTATCCGAGCAGCGCAAGTCGAGATTCGTGATGAAGTTCGGCAACGATAAGTGGTGGGGAGAGCAATTTGTTTTCGATGGCGACAAAGCATCTTTTTCAGCCGCTACCTTGTCGGGCAAGTGGAGCGCATTCGGAGGATTCGTAGCGAGCCAGGACTCCCTCGTCAAAGAAGGCTTGCTGGGAGGAGAACTTGGCACGGGCTGGGCCCTCCAAAACATCGACCGCCACCGCGTCAAGCTCGATTACATCGGTCTCAAGAAGATCGATGGCCGCGAACTGCAGGGAATCGAGTATCTCTCGAAGGCTAACGGCGCCATGACTATCAAGCTGTATTTTGAGCCCGACACTCATCACCACGTAATGACGGTCTATGCAGTGGCGAGGGCTCCCGTAATCGCCGCGAATGACGTAGCTAATGCCACCCAGCACGAAGTCCGCTATATCATCGAGGAGCGATTCAGCGATTTCCAAACCGACAGTGGTATCACCCTTCCCCGGAAGTACGACCTGCGGTTCAGCCAGGAATTGCAGAACGGCACAAACAGTGTCTACGATTGGCTTATGACTGCGGACAAGATCGTGGAGAACCCCAATCTCGATCCGGCAAATTTTCAGGCCAAATAGGAGACAGGCTCCTCTTTAGTTGCGACAGTGCCGGTTAGAAGTCCTTCAACTTGCGGCGGAATCGCCTTCTCTCAGTGGTTGGACAGGAATGGTAAGCGCAATCCCATCTCGATAGCCCACCGTCCTTCCTGAGATGGCCGGCACGCGTTCGCCCGGCACCAGAATCCCCACCAGATTCAGCGGATCGGCAGCGGACAGAGTAGCGACATCGCCGCTCAAGGGCAGGTTGCGCATGGCGCGTACCGACTCCACGGCCACCGGCAGCGCAAACTGTTCTCCAAGAAACCCGTCGACAAAGCGTCCACCGCGGATTTCCCCGCGATCTTCAAGCCTGCGGAACCCCATGAGCAACTCTCTCCACGAAGGCAGGTTCGCCTCGCGCGCCAGCAAGTCGCGGAACACCATCCCGTAGCGACGCAGCAGCATCCAGCATGCAGCCTCGACCGCGCGCGGTCTTTCGACCGCTTCCACCGCATGGAGCAAGGCCCATCGTCCCGTGCTGTGCCGCGGACGCGTGCTCCGTCCGCTTCCCTGTCCGGCGCGCCGCTTGGGATCAATCAGTGAGCGCAGATTATCGAAGCCGTCGGCTGTGACCACCCCCGCGGCTACCAGTTCCCAAAGTGCAGTCTCGATTTCTGCTTTCAGTTTTCCCGTGCCCCGGACAATATCGGCGAAGAAGGACGCTCCTCTCTGCTTTAGGAAATTCAACACGATTTCCGCTCCATGGCTAAGCCCGCGCGCATTCTCTTGCTCGCTTGCTTCATGCCGCGGAGTCATCCAGTCCGCCTCTTCGCGCACAAAAAAAGTGATCGGCGCAACGCTGGTCGGGATGACGCGCCGCTGACGGACCGGTGCGGTGACCACCGATGAGTCTCCTGCGCTTCTGGCCGTGGCGGAGTAATCCAGCGTCGCCGGATGCGGTGACAGCCTTCCCCATCCCACCGCCCCCGTCAGGCAAAGCTGGTCCAGCCACTTGGGGTCGTAATCTGCAACCCGACGCGCCAGTACCTGTCGCTCCCAGGCATTCGCCGGAATCTCAAACCCCTGCAGCTGCTGCAGCACCTCGAGCGTGCCCCGTTCGCCCACAACCTGCGTGCCCGGAGCAATGTGCTGCCAGCGCATCAGCCAGCGCATGAATTGCGCCGCCGTCACCGGCTCAATCTGCTTGCGCAACGTCCCCACGGTCAGCCGGTGAATCCGCGCCAGCAGCCGTCTCTCGCACCACTCCGATTCCTGTGGCGCGGACCTGCCCTGAGCGAGAGCCGAAGGGGCCCCCGCCCGCGCAGCAGCGCCGGTGAAGTTGCCGCGAAGAATGGTCCCGCTGGCCTCCATGCGAAGCAGAGCCTTCTCAACATCGGAAGCCGGAAGACCCAGAACTTCTCCCAACTGTGTTGCCGTCACCGGACCCGAATGGGACATCCAACCGATTACCAACGTGAGCAAGACATCCTCGCGAGAGGTTGGAGTCGTTTCAACCTCTGGCAGTTCCTGCAGGAACTCCGCTCCCGTAAACAGCATCGCAAGACTTCGCGCCCGCTCCGCCGCCACCCAATAGCGACGCCCATCTAGGGACGCCACTCCCGCTCGCCGTTCGTTGACTAGTCGGTCGAGATACCCGCGCCAATCAGCAACACTAATACGGGGACAGCCACCCTCGGCTGTCCGGTCGAGCGCAGCTCGACTCCCTGACGGCCCACCCGAGGCATACTCCTCCGGCAGCGCCACCAACGTGTGCAGCACATCGTGCAACTCATCCGCATCCCGCACATCCGGCCACGCCTCTTCCCGCACCTGCGCGATCGCCGCTGGATCCAGCTTCCCGACCTCCTCCAGCACCGATTCCGGCAACACCCGCCGCATCTCTACCGCCCGTGCCCGCCGCTCTTCCAGCGGAGCGTCGTCGAGATAGGCATACGGATTCGCGTTCAGGATTTCGTGCGAGAACTGGGACGGGACGGGCGTATCCACCGCCACAACCCGAATCTGCCCCGAAGCCATCCCCCGCAGCAGCAGCTTCAACCCCTCAACATCCATCGCCTCCGTAAGAACGTCCTTCATCACTTCGCCGACCAGTGGATGGTCCGGAATCTGCCTCTCTCCTTCTATGTTCTCAAAACAAGCCGCCGCATCGGGAAACACCGAGGCCAGCAAATCGTCGGACCGCATCCGCTGAATCTGCGGCGGAACCTTCTTGCCATTCTGGAAGCGCAGCAAGGCCAGCGACCGGTTCGCATCCCAGCGCCAGCGCGTGCCAAAAATTGGAGAATCCAGCGCCGCCTGCTCCAGAATCGGCTGCACCGTGTCCGCCTGCAGGAAATGAAACACATCGCCCAGCGGGAAACTGTGCTGCTCCGCCAGTGCGATATTCAGCCCATTGTCGGTAGCCGCAGCCTGCAGTTCAAAGTTGAATCCCCGGCAGAAACGTTTGCGCAAAGCCAGTCCCCAAGCCTTGTTGATGCGTCCGCCAAAGGGCGCGTGGATCACCAGTTGCATTCCCCCGCCTTCGTCAAAGAAGCGTTCCGCAATCACCGTACTCTGCGTCGGCACTTCTCCCAGAACAGCGCGCCCCTGGAGAACGTACTCAATCGCCTGCTCCGCGCCGGAATCATCCAACCCGCACTCTTGCTTGAGCCAGCCCACTGCGGACGCCACTTCCGGCTGTGTCGCCGAAAATCCCACCGGCGACGTGTGCGGCAGCATCTCACTGATCTTTTGCCGCAACTCGCCGACGTGCGCTGATAATTCCTGGGTCCGCGCCGGAGCTTCCCCTCGCCAGAACGGCACACTCGGCGGGGCTCCGTGCGCGTCCTGCACCAGCACGCGGCCCGCGTTGGTCTCAATCCGGTGGATCATCCACGAAGTGTTGCCCAGCAGCATAATGTCGCCGCGATTGCTTTCGACGGCGAAGTCCTCATCCACCGTGCCCACGAGAGCGCCGTCAGGCTCCGCGACGACGGTGTACAGCGAGTTATCCGGAATCGCGCCGCCGCTGGTAATCGCCGCGAGGCGGGCGCCGCGCCGCGCCCGCAATTTGGTGTTCACCCGGTCACGATGCACATATGCGCCATAACGCCCGCGTCGTGCCGCAATCCCTTCCGAAAGCATTTCCAGAATTGAGTCGAAGGTTTCTCGCGTCAGGTTGCGGTAGGGATAGGCGCGTTTCGCCAGTGCAAACATGTCGTCTTCGCGCCATTCCTCCGCCGAGCATGCAGCCACAATCTGCTGCGCCAGCACGTCGAGCGGAGACTCCGGAATGATCAGCCGATCCAGATCTCCCTGACGAATGGCCCGCACCAGCGCCGCGTTTTCCAATAAGTCGTCTCGCGTGGTCGCGAAGAACCGTCCCTTTGGGACGGCACCGCGCCAGTGTCCCGATCTCCCAACCCGCTGTAGCGCCACGGCGATCGCCCGGCACGAGTTAATCTGCACGGCAAGGTCAACCGTCCCGACATCAATTCCGAGTTCTAACGACGCTGTCGCGACCAGCACCCGCACCTGGCCCTCTTTCAGCCTCTTCTCCGCCGCCAGGCGCAGCTTGCGCGACAGGCTGCCGTGGTGCGCGGCCACGTTCTCCTCGCCTATGCGCTCGCCCAGCTGGTGTGCGATCCGCTCCGCCAGCCGGCGCGTATTCACAAACACCAGGGTCGAGCGATGCTGCTCCACCAGCGCCACCAGCCGGTCGTAGATCGCGTCCCATAATTCGTTCGAGGCAATCGGCCCCAGCGGCATGGGTGGCACTTCGACGGCAAGATCGAGCTGGCGCTTGTGTCCGACATCAACGATGACGGGATCAGCCCTGCCATTGCCGGTCAGGAAGTGCGCAACCTCTTCAATCGGCTTCTGCGTGGCCGAAAGCCCAATGCGAACGGGCGGCCTGCAGGCCAAAGCGTCCAACCGCTCCAGCGACAACGTCAGATGTGCCCCGCGCTTGTCGTCGGCCACGGCGTGAATTTCATCGACAATCAGGGTCTCGACATCGCGCAGAATCGCCCGGCTCTTGTCGGCGGTGAGCAGAATGTAGAGCGACTCGGGCGTGGTCACGAGAATGTGCGGAGGTCTCTTCAGCATTGCCCGCCGCTCGTGTGCCAGCGTGTCGCCGGTGCGCACCGCAGTGCGAATCTCCGGCATCAGCAGGCCGCGTTCGCCAGCCAGGGCGAGGATCTCGCCCAGCGGAACTTCAAGGTTCTTCTGGATGTCGTTGCCCAGCGCCTTGAGCGGCGAAACGTAGAGCACCTCGGTCCGGTCCGCCAAATCTCCAGCCAGCGCCTTGCGCACCAGCCGATCAATACAAGCGAGGAAGGCGGCGAGCGTCTTGCCCGACCCGGTCGGCGCGGAAATCAGCGTGGTGCGCCCTGCCAGGATGTGCGGCCACCCCTGTTCCTGCGGCTCGGTCGGAGTCTCAAACCGCCGCACGAACCACTCCGCAACAAGAGGATGAGCCCAGGCAAGAGAGGCAGGCAGGGACGGCATGCCGGTATTCTAACTCTGAAGCTGACTTTCGTAAATTGTTCGCTTTTCAGGATCGAGCTGCCGGCATCCCCGCCGGAGGATCCGGCCTGGCCGCGGTTCAGTTCCGGGGAGCAACCGCACCAAAACACAACGGGGACCTCATCAGGCCCCCGTTTCCCATCTCGATCGGCACCGTTATTTTTGACCGGTGTCGGCTGCCGTTTGCACCGAGTCCGCGCTGATCGCCAAGGCGTACTTCTTCCCGGCGAACTGAAGCTGCGTCAGCGCAAGAGGACTGTCACCATCCTTGGTCACAATCGCGTTTCTGAGAGCAGCCGTGGCGAGACTCACCTCTTGGGCTGTAGTCGTGACGATCACATTCTTGCCCTTGAGGAACTTGAGCTCCACGTTTGGCCCACTGTCCTCCCAAGTTAAGGTGTACTTGCCAGCAGGGACTTGTTTCCCGTTCACGGTAACGGCGTCCCGAAGTTCCAGGGTGGCTTTTTCGGCCGCGGACGCGGTCGCCGCCATCGCCATCACCACACCCAACAACAGACTTGTAAAGAACTTTCCCGACTTCATGCGATCCTCATTCTTTCCCGAAAACGTCGGGAACCGGTTGGAGGCGGCATGGCTGGTGTTTGACGCTGGTGGAAGCAGCAGAGAAATGCCTGGAAGACAGCAATAGGACTCTGCACTCCAGAACTGTTCTCACCTGGGCCGCCAAACCGAGTGTGAGAAGTGTTCAAAGTTCTGAGACTCTTGCTGCAGTGTCTCTGATTGACGTTACGGCTCTTCCGGCAAAAAAGTTCCCTGCCGTCCAGCCATTTTTCAGGGGCACCCTGGCGCCGCCAGACCCCTGTTCCTCCGAAGCCCCCTGCAGTTGCTGGATTACTCGCGTTCCGCCCCCAGCCAACGCGAGTCTCCCATTCTGTCGCGTAGGGTCCGCTTGCGGAG
This sequence comes from Terriglobia bacterium, assembly GCA_020073465.1. Classification (GTDB taxonomy): domain Bacteria; phylum Acidobacteriota; class Terriglobia; order Terriglobales; family Acidobacteriaceae; genus Sulfotelmatobacter. The sequence continues at coordinate 7,644 of JAIQFC010000022.1, read as the reverse complement.
AGCTGCATCCATCACATCCCGCAGCAAAATGATCTGCTGCCTGATAGGCGTTCCTCGCCGGCTGTGATGAGCCCGTAGTTCGCGCCAGTGTCCTGATAGAATCGGATGCTCCAGATAGGAAAACTGAATTTCCCGCGATGCCCAGACTCTCAGCCCAAGCCCGCGCCCGCAAGATCAAGCTCCTGCTCTTCGACGTAGATGGAGTCCTCACCGACGGCAAGCTCTTCATCTTTCCGGCCCCCGCCGGATCGCAGCAGAGCGTGCTCGAACAGTCCGCCAAGCACGGCGGCGAAGGCGGCTTTGGCCTGCATAGCCAGAGCCTGATCGAAGCCAAAGGCTTCCACGCCCATGACGGCACGTCGATCTCGTTGGCGCGCATGGCCGGCATCAAGACCGGGCTGATCACGAAGCGCATTTCCGAAACCGTTGCGCTTCGCGCCCGCGACCTCAAACTCGAGCACGTACGTCAGGGAGTGCAGGACAAGGCGACGTGTTTCCTGGAAATCGTGAAGCAGGAAGGTTTGAAAAGTGAAGAAGCTGCGTTCATCGGCGACGACGTGATTGATCTCCCCGCCATGCGCGCCGGAGGCTTAGCCATCGCCGTGAAGAACGCCCGCGCCGAGGTCAAGAAAGAGGCCCATTACGTTACCCCCCACCCCGGAGGCGAAGGCGCCCTGCGAGACGCCGTGGAGTTCATCCTCAAGGCGCAAGGCAGATGGAAGCGCATCGTCGGGGAATACATCAACCAGCGCAGTCCTTCGGTGCAATAAGAACAGCTCCCAACCGTACACCCCCGGATTTCTCGTCTTGAGTCCGCAGTGTGCTCGGAGGAAGCTCGAGCTAAAGGCCAAGAGCCAACAGCCAAGAGCAGAAAAAAACCCACCGGATGCTTGCTTGGGGCGTGCTCGGGTCAGCATCCGATGGGCTACCGTTTCTCCTTACTCACCCTGTTGTTTTCAGGAGTATTTGCAATGATTAAACCCCAGAACCCCGCGAAGTTGCGTCTAGTTTTGTAAAACTTTGTAATTGTCCGGAGTTCGACAACAGAATAGCCGCACACACCGACCGAACACACAGAAAACACTGCAGGCGTTCGTGTTATTGTTTCGCCGAAGATCGGTGCGTGCCGCTCGCAGGAAGGGACTATTCCGGAAGCGCCGGCGTTTTCGAAGCCATCAGCTCGGTGAACCGTGGATCTTTGCGCAGTTCCGAGAACTCCACGTCTTTGTAGACGTCCCTGAAATCCTTGTAGCCCCCTTCAATCGCCTTTCTCAGGTAGTTCAGGGACCGGTCCGAGAACCCCATTTTCGCGTAAAGCTTCGCAACCGTGTAGTCGTAGCGGGCGCGGTCCTCGGGATTAGGCAGTTGTGCCTGCACTCCTCCACGCGAAGTCCGCTCGAATACCTCGGGATCCAGTTCTAAAGCGTGCTGGTAAGCGATCACAGCCGGCTCAAATTCCTTCTTCGAGAAATGTGCCGCACCCAGGTTGCTGAAGAACGAAGCCGAGCTGCTATCGAGCGCAATGGCCTTGCGATACTGCTTGATCGCAGCTCCGTACTTCTTCCCCTCGTACAAAACGACGCCAAGATTGTTGTAGGCATCAGCAAAGTTGCGGTCTGCCTTGACCGATCGCTCGAACGACTTGCGCGCCTCTTTGTAGCGCTGCATCATCAATTCACTGATGCCGATCTTGTTGAGCAAGCGGGCGGAATTGGGTTCCTTGCTCAGCGCCGCGCGATAGTAGTCCAGTGCGTCCAGATAGAGCTTCGAACTGCGCAACTGGTCGGCGCGCGACTCCAGGTCAGCCACCGTCGCATCCGGCGCCGGCGGATCAACCGTCCGGATCAGCGGAGGCGTAATCTGCACCTGCTCGGAGTGAGAAATCTGCGCCGAAGAACCAGCGCACAGAGTGAGGACAAAGGTTACGAGAAAAGTAACGAAAACCAGGAAGGACTTCGGGCAGGACGTCATGGGCCACCCCCGAACAAGCGACGAACCATTCCAGCGGAGTTATTCTGACACAGTTTCAGCCTTGCGGCGCAGGTTTTGCGTTAAGTTGTTCCTGCCAAGGCCCAAAACGCAACCAATCCATGCGGCCGATTACTGCGGCGGACTTCCCCCGCTGTCTGCAGGTTTAGACACCGGAGCCGACGATTTGTCATCCTTGAAAATGCCTGCAATCTTACCCAGAAACCCCTTCTTCTTCTTGGGATCCTCGATCGGCTTCCCATCGGGCCCAATTGCCTGGGCCTGCGGAGGCGTTGCTTTCTCGGCCCCAGCTCCAAACATCCGCGAGAAGAACCCCGCCACTCCGCCCTGCTGGTCGCAAGTCTCGCGGGGCTCGGTTCCCGCGACGAAGGCAGAGACATAGTCGTCCGGACAGGTCGGAGTGGCCAGCCGGTTGGTCGCCTTGTCCAGTTGCACATCCACCACGCCGGTGGGTTGGGCGAACTCCCTCATGTCCGAATATTGCGGCAGCGTCGACGCCTTCTTCATGAACTCGGTCCAGATCGGAGCCGCCGTCTGCGCACCGCTCAACCGCAAGTCGCTGTAGTCATCGAATCCCACCCAGACGATGCAGAGCAAGTTCGAGGTGTATCCCGCAAACCAGCCATCGTGAGAAGTGCCAGTCTTTCCCGCTGCGGGCGGTGTGAATCCCCGCACCCGCACGGCCGAGTATCCCAGCCCGTTGTTGATGACGCCCTCCATCATGTCCGTCATGACGTAGGCGATGCGCGGATCGAGCACCTGACGCTGGTCAGTGTTGAAGTTCGCGATCACGTCTCCTTTGGCGTTGCGAACGGAACTCACCAGAATCGGCGAGAGCCGAATGCCATTGTTCGCAAAGGAGGTGTACGCGCCAGCCATATCCATCGGCGTCGCATCGTAAGAGCCGAGCGCCATTGCCGGCGTCGCCTTCACCGACACGATGCCTGCATTCCTCGCCACGTCGGCCACCTTGTCATAACCGACCTCTTCCGCCACCTTTACCGTCGCGTTGTTCAGGGACATGGCCAACGCGTACCGCAGCGTCACATCGCCGTGATATTCCTCTCTGTAGTTGCGGGGCTCATAAATCTGGTCGCCATAGGCGAAAGAGGAAGGTGCATCGGTCACCGTAGAAGCCGGAGTGATCACCGCCGTCGAGCCGTCCAACGCCGTGTTCACGGCTGCGGCGTAGACGAACGGCTTGAAGATCGATCCCGTGGGCCGCTTCGCCACTGCGTGATTCAATTGGCTCCATCCATAGTCGCGTCCTCCCACCAGAGCCAGGACGGCACCGGTATGCGGATCCAAAGCCACCAGCGCCACTTGCGCCTGCGGGCCCGGCGCGACCTGGTTCTCCATCTTCTTCCCAACTTTCACACGCTTGGTCCGCAGCTTCTTGACCTGCTCATCCACCAGCTTGATGCCCATCTCCACGGACTGGGCAGCCGCCTTCTGCAAATCAGGGTCAAGCGTGGTGTAAATGCGGTACGACTGATCATTGAGGTCACGCTCGTTGAACTTGTTGATCAGCGTGTCGCGCACCATGTCGACGAAATAGGGCGCATCGCTCGCCTCCACGTTCGGCGGCGCCAGCTTCAACGGCGTAGCCTTGGCCTTTTCCGCCTGTTCCCGCGTGATGGCGTGAATATCCACCATCGAGTCCAGAACGAGATTCCGCCGCTCCAGGGCGCGCTCGGGGTGCCGGTAGGGCGACAGATAGCTTGGACGCTGGATCAATCCCGCCAGCAGCGCCGCTTCCGGGAGCGTGATGTCTTTCAGATCCTTATTGAAGTAAGCGCGGGAGGCTTCCGCGAACCCGCTGATGGCAAACGATCCTCGCTGTCCCAGATCGACCCAGTTCGCGTAGAACTCGAATATCTGCTGTTTGCTGAACTTCTGCTCGAGTTCTTCCGCGATCAGCATTTCGGTGAGCTTCCGCTTCACCGTCTTCTCCGGGGTCAGGAAGAATCCGCGCGACAGTTGCATGGTGATGGTCGATCCACCCTGCTCATGCCGGCCGCGGGTCAAATCGATCCAGGTGGCTTCCGCCATGCGCAGGAAGTTCACCCCGCTGTGCTCAAAAAACCTCCGGTCCTCAATCGCCAGCACCGCCTGCATCATGATCGGAGGAATCTCGTCGTACTTCACCAGTTGCCGCTTGGAGCGCTGTTCGGCATCGAACAATGCGGTGACTAGCTGCGGCTCCAGTTCGTACGCAGAGAGCTCGTTGCCCTTGCTGGTGATGCTGGCGACCTGCCCGTCCTCGATCTTGATCCGCGCCGGTTCCGGGCTGTGGTACGACTCTGGCCCCGGAGTGATCTCGATTCCATCACTCACCAGCCGGAAGCTGCCGAGTTGAGACTCGCCGTCCTTGTCGGCATAGCCGGCCCGCCGCAGGCTCGCCGCAATCTCCCTGGCCCCGATCTTCTCTCCGTCCCGCACCATTTGCGGGATGGCATAAATCTTCGCCGAGTTGCTGAACACCGGAGAGCGGAACCGCCGCTCAATGATCCGGTCGTACTTGATATAGAAATAGGAAAACAGGACGGTAAACGAAACCGCGAGAATCAGGAACGCCACCAGAGCGGCGCGCAGGACTGGATCACGAGGTAACCCGCGCCTCCGCGGACTGCCTTGTTCCCCGTCACCCTTCGGAATCTTGATCTTGATGGCCACTATTTCGCGGGCGGACTGCCCCCTCTAACTCAGACGATGGGACGCGTAAAAAGGTTTGTATCGCCCTCTCTCCTCGGGCACGTTCCTTCCCCGGCGACAACTCGGCCACGCCTCGCGGATCAATGGATATTCTATTGTACCGCCGTCCGCGTAAACGAGAAGAGACCCGCGTGGTGCGCGGGTCTCAAAAACGCCAATAGCCACCGTTGCGGCGTCGTTCTCCGCTCTTGCCCTAGTCGGTCACCGCGAACGGGAAGTTACTTGCAACAGACAAATCAGCGATATGCGTGAGCGCTCCCGTACCGGAGTTCACACCCAGCACGAACAGCTGCGAGCCGAAGATCGAATCGACACAGAACAGGTCCGCACCGCTCTGGTCAAACTGGCACCCTGACGCTGCGGGCAGGCTCGTGAACGGTGCTCCCAACGATGCGAGTGCTCCCGTGGTTGTGTTCATCGAGAAGCCTTCGATGGCCTGTACCGAGCTCGTATTTGTCAGAGTCCCAAAGGTGTAGACCAACTGCCCGTTGGGCGATATGGCAAAGTCAATCGGCGCTGCAGAGGTCAGGAATTGCTGGCCGTTGATCGCCGACGGCACTCCGCTGTTGGGATCAATCGGATACACAAAGATGTGCTGGTTGGTCCCCATTCCTGAGTCCTGGATGTCGGTGACTCCCAGCAGAAATTCCGCCGTCGGACTGGCATGGAGCTGGGCGATTCCAAGGAAGAACGGCATTCCGGCGATCGGCGTCAAGTCACCTGTCGACTGATTAATGGAAAATGCCGCGACCCCACTGAGCGCGGAACTCTGTCCTGCATACAGGAATTTGCCGCTTGCATCCACCGTAATAATGTCAGCGCCGGAAAAGCCCGTCGTAAATGGAGATCCGGGAGACAAAGTCAGCGCCCCAGTCGAGGCATTGATCTGGAACGCCCAGATGAACGGCAGCCCTTCACTTCCTGCAAAGAGGAACCGGCCCTGTGGATCAGACCACACACCATCTACCGTCCCTCCCCCGGGCGCCGTAAAAGGGCTTCCGGGAACGGGCGTCAGCGCTCCGGTGCTCCGGTTAATACTGAATCCTTCAACTGTGTCAGATCCTGTAGGGACATACAGGAATTTCTTGTTCACAATCGCCAACTCGTCGGCAAGGCTGGACGTGGCCGGAGCCGTGTAGCCGGTCAGTGGCAAGAACGTGGTGCCTCCAAAGCCCGCCGCCTGAAGCGAACTGGAGTAGTAAACGAGGGTGCTCGCCTTCGAGGGGTCGATCGTGCTCCCGCCTCCTCCACCACCTCCGCCGCCTCCTCCGCTGCCGCCGCTACCCAGCCCGGAACCCGATGGGGTGCAGGTCGAATTGCCAAACGTGACTCGGCACGAATAGGGACTGCAATTGACCAGGAACATGGTCAGCAGCATCACGAACACACTGAGGAGCAGCGCTCGAGCTCTTGCCATCATGAAACTACCTCCACCTCAACTTCACGCGTTGCGAACGTTCTATCTTGCGAACGAGTCACCGCACGTTCGCGAATCTGGATCGGGGCCGGACCGTCCTCGCGGTGTGGTTCCCCGCCGAGGAGTGAAGAAACTCTTATCCAGTCGCGATACTAGATAGAAGGTAATCTGATGGCAACGTTACGAATGTCACTGGTCTCACGCAGGTAACGTTTTGATTCATCACGCCAAACCCAAAGCTGACGAGGGTTCGAGCGTTCTGCACGCTGACCTTGCTATGGAGTGATGTGGCTTACGCGATCGACTTATAACTTCAGATGATGTCCGCCAGTGATTTCAGGAAATGTATTTTGCGAAGCGCCGTGACCTGGAGACCCTCGAAAGCCGCACGGAGAGCCGGGAGTCAGCGATTCCACTCCTCGCGAGGTTACTCTCCACTTATAGCGTGAGTGTCGCTAAACTCCTCGCAGTGAGTAGCTTCGTGACCATAGGACGTGAACGATGGTTTGCATAGTAACCTCACATTTCCCTTGCCTCGGAAATTAGGAACTGCCAACATGCAAATTGAAATCTCGCGGAGGATTTTCTCAAGTGAAACGCAAACACGTTCTGGCCGCAATTCTTGGCGCCGCAGTGCTCCTGTCTTTGAGCGGATGCGGCACGTCCGACAAAATGGTGTCGGTTACGCTCTCGTCTGCAGGCAGCGCCGGGTTTTTTGAAGTCAAAGGCGAGGGTGGAGTGCTCCAGCTTAAGGCGACGGCTAACTACACCAGCGGAAAACTAGTGGACGTCACCAATTGGGTGACATACACGGTCACCCCGACTGGCTTCGATCTCACCGGCGCTGCACTGAATGCTCCTCCGTTGACGATGACCATCAGCCCTACCGGCCTGGTAACGGCGGTGCAGCCTTTCGTTTGCACCTTTACCGATCTCAACCAGACCGGCACGGGGAACCCAAGTTGGGCGCTCGTCGGCTCTTATCAGATCACGGCCACCTACAAAGGTGTCGTGTCTCAGCCCGTGTTTGTCGGAGTCGCTTCAGCCACCGGCAACGCTCCTGACGGCTCCTGCGGCCCGTAGTCGAACTCGCAGGCGATTGCCTCCTCCGCTAAGAACAAGGACTAACGTTTCCCCGCGCCATGCGCGGGGAAACCTCTTTTTAGGGCAGTTCCGTTGCCCTACCTCCATTGCAGCGACGTATCCAACAGGGAATGCCATCCCGCTGGGAGCGGATTACCCGAGAGTCTGCCGTTAGCCGGAATCGAAGACGACGTCACGCACGCGTGAACCAGCAGGTCTAGCAGGCTGCTGAAAAACCACTCGTAATCCACAGCCTTGTATGGTACGAGAAGGCATGCGCGGAGACGATCAGCAGCAGAGTCACATGTTCAGTTACTTGTCGCCGGAAGCGCGGGTGCGGAAGGATCATCCGCTGCGCGCCATCCGAGGCATGGTGGACGAGGTACTTACTCAACTGTCGCGGCGCTTCGACACGATGTACGCTCGCGTCGGTCGTCCGT
>JAIQFC010000021.1 GCA_020073465.1 Terriglobia bacterium | reverse complement strand
CAGATTGGGCTACGTCGCTTGCGCCTGCGCAGACTGAAGTTCGTGCGGGAGCAGTTCTTCCTGGCAGCGGTAGCCCAGAACATCAAGCGCCTGGTGCGCTTCCTCAGCCAGCCGACAACAGCGGTTCTGCCAGCTACTACTTAGCCGAACTGAGAGAAGAAAACTCGCCAACGGCTTGCTCGCAGCCCAAAAGATCTTCTGCTGACCTACTTTTTCAACACCCACGCCTCTTATCAACAGTCCCTTCCTCGTGGGCCATCATTCGCCGGAAATACGCAAATGGGGCTCCGAACGGGAGGTTCACTCTACGTGCAGCCATCCACAGTGGGTCAGTGATCAGGAAATATCCAAACCAGTTGTCGCATGCAGGATCGAAACTCACAAAGACCCGCAGTTCGTCGCTCAATGCAGCTTAGAGTACTCCGCCACAGCTTGCCTGAGGATCGGAATGTCCGGGTCAGCATCTTTCCAGAGTGTGAGCAAGTCTTTGTAGGCCCTGTCGGCTTGCTTGTGTCTCCTGATAGAACGTAGGCCTTGCCCAGTCCCCAGTGCGCCAATGCGCCGATGGGCTCACTCCGCACAACGCCGGTGTGATCGAGAATCTTCTGATACTCGGCGGCAGCTGCGGCTGCTGCAGCCCGGGCGACAACGTTTTAGAGCTGCGCGCAGACCGATTTGGTTTCGGTGTACAACTCCAGCGCGGCGTGGCCCATTTCGCGGCCCCATCCCGACTGTTTGTAGCCCCCGAAGGGCAGGGCTGGGTCGAACACGTTATAGCAGTTGATCCACACCGTGCCGGCGCGGAGCTTTGCCGCCATGCGGTGTGCCTTGCTGAGGTCGCGAGTCCAGATTGCGGACGCCAGTCCGTAGACTGTGTCATTGGCGAAGGTCATCACTTCATCGGGATCGCTGAACGGAATTGCGGTCACGACCGGGCCGAAGATTTCTTCGCGGACGACTTTCATCTGCGGCTTCACGTCGACCAGGACAGTGGGCTCGACAAAGTATCCAGTGCCGCCGATCTTGCGGCCGCCCACAACGGCCTTGGCTCCTTCCCGCGCGCCGGATTCGAGGTAACCGCAGACTCGATCGAGTTGTTCTTTCGACACCAGCGGACCGAGATTGGTGGCAGGGTCGATTCCCGGGCCGACGGTGAAGTGCTTGGTCTGCTCAGCGACGCCGTCGACAACCTTGTCGAAAATGCTCTTGTGCACAAACAAACGGGAGCCGGCGGTGCAGATCTGGCCTTGATTGAAGAAAATGGCATTGGCGCTGCCGGGAATAGCTGAATCCAGGTCGGCATCGGCAAAGACCACGTTCGGCGACTTGCCACCAAGCTCGAGCGAAACCTTCTTCAGGTTTCCTGTGGCAGCCGTGGCGATCAATTTCCCGACCTCGGTTGAGCCGGTGAAGGCGACCTTGTCCACGCCCGGATGCGCAGCGAGTGCCGCGCCGGCAGTTTCTCCATAGCCTGGGACAATGTTGACCACTCCGTCCGGGAAGCCCGCTTCCTGGATGAGTTCCCCCAGACGCAGCGCGGTGAGCGGGGTTTGCTCGGCGGGCTTGAGAACAACAGTACATCCCACGGCCAGGGCTGGAGCCAGTTTCCAGGCGGCCATGATCAGCGGAAAGTTCCACGGAATGATTTGTCCGGCAACGCCGACCGGCTCGCGCAAGGTGTACGCAAAGTACTTGGCACCAGGCATCGAGATCGGAATGGTGTTGCCTTCGACCTTGGTCGCCCACCCTGCCATGTAGCGGAACACTTCGATGACCGTCGGAACATCAACGATGCGGGAGAAAAAGAGGGGCTTGCCGTTGTCCAGGGTTTCCAGTTGTGCCAGTTCTTCGCGATGTTGATCCACGAGATCGGACAGGCGCCACAAGAGGCGCGCCCTTTCCGACGGCGGCGTCTCGGGCCACGGTCCTTGCTCGAAAGCTCGCCGGGCGGCTTGGACGGCGCGGTCAATATCCTCACGGTCGCCCTCGGCGACACGAGCCAACACCTCGCCTGTAGCAGCATTGATGGTGTCGAAGGTCTTTCCTGACGCAGCTTCCACCCACTTGCCGCCGATCAGCATCTTCCTGGGCTTTCCCAGGAATTCCGTGACGCTGTTTTCGAGTTGGATCGGTGCTGCCGTGGTCGCCATGTTCCTCCCAAATACTGAGCCGCGAGTCTCCAGCGGAGCCTGGGTGCAAATTCTAGGCTAAAGTCTTCCGAATGCTAGTAGGCACTCCTGCGTAACCTGGTTTCTTCGCAGAGACCAGCGCCGTGACAAAGCTTGAACGCTGGGATATGATGCGGCGGTTTGCACCAGAGATCAGCACACGTATCGGATTGCCCATGGGCCAAGTAACAAACGAAGGTTCGATCGTTACTCCATACCGGCGCTATCCGCCGGGAAGTCAGCCCAGCCGCGTCTACGAACCCTACAGATCAACCGTGCGGCGTAACCCTGCGAAGCCTCTGATCTTCCTGCCGCACACCCTGTCTGAGGTTACGGGCCCGGTCTATGGGCATGACGCGATGTCTGAAACTGACAACGACCTCACGCGGCAGCATGCAGGCGAACCACAAGGAGAACGCATTATCGTGACCGGCCGGGTGTTGGATGACAACGGTCGCCCGGTCCCCAACACTCTGATCGAGATCTGGCAGGCGAACGCTGCCGGCCGCTACCTGCACCAGAGAGATCAGCACCCGGCGCCGCTGGATCCGAATTTCAGCGGAGCGGGTCGCACCCTCACCGACGGAAATGGCAACTATCGGTTCGTGACGATCAAGCCCGGGCCTTATCCCTGGTTTAATCACTACAATGCCTGGCGTCCGGCACACATTCACTTCTCGGTTTTCGGACGGGCGTTTCTCACACGCTTGATCACGCAGATGTATTTTCCGGGCGATCCGCTTTTTGCCTACGATCCGATCTACCAATCGGTCCCGGATGAAAAAGCGAGGCAGAGGATGATCTCGAAGTTCGACCTGGAGACTACGCAGCCGCAGTGGGCGCTCGGTTTTCGGTTTGACATCGTGCTGCGCGGTCCGGAAGCAACCCCATTCGAGGCCTGACATGGAATACGTGCCAACTCCTTCGCAGACGGTTGGACCCTACTTGCGAATCGGCTTGACGGAGAAGCGTTCGGTGAAGTGTCTGGCCGGACCTGAAGCCAAGGGTGAACGCGTCTGGTTGAAATGCCGCGTGCTCGACGGCGACGGCGCTCCAGTCAACGATGCCATGGTTGAAATCTGGCAAGCCGACAGTGAGGGAAAGTACAACCATCCCGACGATCGGCAGGCCAAGACGCCGGATTCTGCTTGTCTTGGGTTTGGACGCATGGGCACAGGCGAAGATGGCAGCTGCGAATTCGAAACCGTCAAACCGGGCCGCGTTCCTGGCCCGGGCAACCGGCTGCAAGCACCCCATCTCAACGTTGGAGTGTATGCGCGCGGGATTCTGCTGCAGTTGTACACTCGCATCTATTTTGATGGCGAGCCGGCGAATGAAGAGGATCCGATTCTCATTTCAGTGCCAGCAGAGCGCCGCGAAACCTTGTTAGCGCACCGCGATGCCGACCGTGCGGGCGGCTGGCGCTTCGACATCCACTTGTGCGGCGAACAAGAGACTGTATTCTTCGACGTCTAACGCGCCCGATGGCCGTAGACCCTAGCGTCTATAATGCCGCGTTGAGGCGGGACCCTTCATGCCGGCGCGTCTGATCGAGAGCCTTGCGACCACCGAACCTCTTGCGGAAGTGTTCTCGGACCAGTCTGTGCTGCAGGCCATGCTGGACTTCGAAGCCGCACTGGCACGGGCGGAAGCACGGGTGGGCATTGTGCCGGTGGCAGCGGCCGAGAGCATTACTGCGGCAGCCAAGGCGGGCGCCTTTGATTCGGCCACATTGGCGCGCGACACTTTGCGCGGCGGGACGCCCGGCATTCCGTTGGCGAAGGCGCTGACCGAGAAGGTACGAGCCAGCAGTCCGGAAGCGGCTCGCTTCGTCCATTGGGGCGCAACCAGCCAGGACGTGGCTGACACCGCGCTAGTTCTGCTGCTCCAGCGTGCGCGTCCGCTTCTGCAAAGCGATCTCCAGCGTCTGGAAACCGCGCTCGCAAAACTGTCCGAGCAACACAAAAACGCCGTGATGCTTGGGCGAACGTTGATGCAACCTGCGCCTCCCGTCACATTCGGGCTGAAGGCAGCAGGGTGGCTGGCGACGATACATCGGAGTCGGAATCGGCTCGACGCTGCTTTTAATGAAAGCCTGATTGTGCAGTTTGGCGGTGCGAGCGGTACGCTGGCGTCTCTCGGGGCACAGGGAACTGCTGTAGTTCGGGAACTTGCGTCCGAACTTGGACTCGGGTTTGTTGAGGCTCCGTGGCATACCCAACGGGATCGGCTGGCAAACTTGGTTTGCAGTTGCGGAGTACTCGTCGGCGCGCTCGGAAAAATGGCTCGCGACATTAGCTTGCTCATGCAGGGAGAAGTTGGCGAGGCGGCAGAAGCTGGCGGACAAGGGCGAGGCGGCTCTTCCACTATGCCGCACAAACGCAATCCGGTCGGCTGTTCGGTCACGCTTGCCGCGGCGTATCGCGCTCCCGGTCTGGTGGCAGCTTTTCTTTCCGGCATGGTACAGGAGCACGAACGTGGAGTTGGCGGGTGGCAAGCGGAGTGGCCAACGGTTGCGTCGGTGATTCAAACTACCGGGTTGGCGGTCGCATCCATGGCGGAGGTGGCGGAAGGACTCACGATAGACGCAACCCGAATGCGCGCAAACCTTGAAGCCACCCATGGAGTCATTTTTGCAGAGCGCGCCATGATGTTGCTGGGCGCGGCTCTCGGCCGTGATGTGGCCCACGGCCTCCTCGAAGAAGCCACACGCAGAAGCGTTGCGCAGGGGAAGCACCTCGCCGATGCCCTGGCGGAAATGCCCGAGGTCGCTGGCCACATCGATGCTTCGGTGCTGCGCGAGCTCGAGCTGCCGGAAGAATACCTGGGCTCGGCGGAGAAATTCCGCGAGGCTTTGCTGTCTTCCACGCAACAGAAGAACATCAAGAGATGAAAAAGGAGCAAGAACCTTGCCCTTTGTAACCATCGACAACACGCGGCTGTTCTATCGTCAGGAAGGAAAAGCGGGAGCTCCGGTGCTGGTGATGTCGCATTCCATCGGCACGGATCATGCGATGTGGGCTCCGCAGATTGCGGATCTGCTTCCTCACTTTCAAGTGTTGCGTTATGACACGCGTGGGCATGGAGCTTCCGACGCGTCCAAGGGAGAGTACACGGTCGAGTTACTGGCGCGAGATGTGCTGGGCTTAACGGCTGCGCTGGGAATCAGCAAGTTCGCCTTCTGTGGGCTCTCGATGGGCGGAGCGATCGGCCAGTGGCTTGCCATTCACGCTCCCGATTCCCTGACCGGGCTGGTGCTGGCTAACACCTCTCCGCAGTTTGGCCCGCCCGCCAACTGGGAGACCCGCATCCGGATGGTGCGGGAAGGTGGGATGAACGCGATCGTCGATGTGGTGATGGGTCGGTTCTTCTCTTCTTCGACTCTGGCGCGTGGCGATGTCGATGCGAACTCGGTGAAGTCCGTTCTGCTGGGTACCGATCCGGAGGGATATGCCGGTTGTTGCGCGGCCCTCCGCGATGTGGACCACCGGGAATCGCTGCGAACGATTCGCGTTCCGACGCTGGTCATCGTTGGCGATCGTGATGTTTCCACTCCCTGGGAAGGGCATGGCGAAATCCTGGCTCGCGAGATTCCCGGTGCGCGAGCGGTGCGGCTGCCCGCGGCACATTTGTCCAACCTCGAACGTCCGCGATCGTTTACTACCGCGCTGCTCGAGTTCCTGCAGCCGGCCCCGGTCGAAGTCGATACGCTGGAGCAGGGATTCGCTGCGCGGCGGGCCATGCTGGGCGATGCGCACGTCGACCGCGCCATTGCTGGAACCAACGACTTCAACCGTGAGTTCCAGGAGTTGATCACGCGCTACGCGTGGGGAACCATTTGGACGCGTCCGGGACTGGATCGCCGGACGCGACGTCTGTTGGTGCTGGCGATGATGGCGGCGCTCGGCCGTACCGAAGAGTTCGGCATGCATGTGCGCGCTGGCCTGATGCATGAACTGGAAGCGTGCGATCTGAAGGAAGTGCTGCTGCAGACCGCGATCTATGCCGGAGTACCTGCGGCGAACACCGCCTTTCAGATTGCCGGCAGCGAGATTGAGAAGTTGAAGAGCACGTAGCCAACCCAGGTTCAATGCGACGGCGCCCGGGTGCATTCTTATCTCGACTCCGTGTTCGCTCGGGTACCAGGTACCCTCGCAGTTCCCTCCTGCAATGGAAAACAGGAGGTGCTAGACTCGCGGGCCGTGGTTGGGATCGCAGATCTCGCTGCGCAGATCCGTTGCCGAATGGCGAGTAGGAGACTCATGGTGGGCCCAAAGGTGTGGTCTGTTCTGATCGTGCTGACACTCGCGCTATGTGCGGGGTGTAGCCGCAAGAACCTCGCGAACGAGAGCGCTGCTTCCAGAAATCCCGCGGACGTCAACGGCGCCCGGATTCTCGCTGCCGATCGCGAACCGGGAAACTGGATGATTCACGGCCGCACATACAACGAGCAGCGTTTCAGCCCGTTGAAGTTCGTGAATGACAAGAACGCAGGTGAATTGGGGTTGGCCTGGCACTACGACCTGGATACGGCTCGCGGCCAGGAGGCCACGCCGCTGGTAGTTGACGGCGTTATGTACTTCACCAGCGCATGGACCAAGGTTTTCGCGCTCAATGCCGCTACCGGTGCACGACTGTGGTCTTACGATCCCAAGGTGCCACCGGCGTGGGCGGTCAATGCCTGCTGCGATGTCGTGAACCGCGGCGTAGCCGTTTGGGAGGGCAAGGTATTTGTCGGGACGCTGGATGGACGTCTGATTGCACTCGACGCAGGTACTGGCAAAGTACTGTGGGAAACACTCACTGTCGACCGCGATGCTCGTTACACCATCACGGGCGCTCCACGGGTTGTGAAGGGCAAGGTCATCATCGGCAACGGAGGCGGAGAGTTCGGAGTGCGCGGTTACGTTTCCGCTTACGATGCGGGGACGGGCAAGATGGTCTGGCGCTTTTACACCGTTCCCGGTGATCCCTCAAAGCCGTTCGAGAGCCCCATTCTGGAGCGAGCCGCCAAGACCTGGACCGGGGAGTGGTGGAAGTTTGGTGGCGGCGGGACCGTGTGGGACGCGATTGTCTACGATCCAGAACTTGATCTCCTGTACGTCGGCGTCGGCAACGGTGGGCCGTGGAACAGCAAGTATCGAAGTCCCAAGGGCGGCGACAATCTTCTCACCTGCTCGATCGTCGCGCTTCGCCCGGACACCGGGGAATACGTCTGGCACTATCAGGAAGACTCCGCCGATGAGTGGGATTTCGATTCGTCCGAACAGATCATCCTTGCCGACATTCCCATCGATGGAAAGCCCCGCAAGGTCCTCTTGCACGCGCCGAAGAACGGGTTCTTCTACGTCATCGATCGTGAGAACGGCGCGGTGATCTCCGGCAAGCCATACACCTTCGTCAATTGGGCGACGGGGCTTGACTTGAAAACCGGGCGTCCGATTGAAACGGACATCGCGCGCTATCCCGGCAACAACCCGCCACCGATCGTGCCCGGGCCGCTTGGTGCGCACAGCTGGCAGCCGATGTCGTACAGTCCGCTGACGGGATTGACCTACATTCCCGTCAATGACGTGGGGTTCAAGTTCAAGTCCACGGAAGGATTCGAGTTCAAGAAACTGGCTGCAAACTACGGCATCGATGTCGTGGCTGCCGGCATGCCGCAAGATCCCAAGATCAAGAAGGCCATTCTTGATACCGTCAAGGGGAAGCTGGTTGCGTGGGATCCGGCGCAGCAGAAACAGGTGTGGGCAGTGGAACGTCCAGGGCCCTGGAACGGCGGAACGCTCGTGACGGCAGGGAACCTCGTGTTCGAGGGCACGGCAGCCGGTCGCTTTGACGCGTACCGCGCCGACACCGGCGAGAGGGTCTGGTCATTCGACGCGCAGACAGGGGTAATGGCAGGCCCGGTGACCTACACCGTGAACGGCGAACAGTACGTGGCGGTTCTCGCGGGTTGGGGCGGTGTGTTTCCGCTGGCTACTGGCGAGGTTTCGTTTCGATCGGGGCGTGTGCGCAATGTGAGCCGGATGCTGGCGTTCAAGCTGGGCGGGAAAGCGAGCCTGCCACCGCTGCCGGAAGTCGAAGAACCCGCGCTTAAGCCTCCGTCAACCAGGGCAAGCGCTGCTCAAGTTGCGCGGGGCGAGCGTCTATTCCAGCGCTACTGTGCGGCTTGTCACGGCGACGTTGCCGTGAGTGGAGGTATTCTTCCCGACCTGCGCTACTCCAGCACGCTTTCGAATGACCTGTGGTACCACATTGTTCTGGACGGGCAACTGCAAACGGAAGGCATGGTGTCGTTCGCAAAGGAACTTTCGCACGACGATGCGAAGGCGATTCGTGACTACGTGATTCAGCGTGCACAGCAGACTCTGGCACAGGAAAAGTCGGCCGTGCAGGCGAAGCCAAAGGCGGACGCCAAATAGATCGCGAAGGCGACCTGGCGATTTCATTTCACTCGGGCAGCCGCGCTGCGCTCCAGTTCCCGCGCAATAATTCTGCGGGCTTGGACGCCGCCGGCATCAATCTTCAGATCGAGCAAGGCCCGGTCGGGACGGCGCAGGATGTTTTCCTGTTGAGCCTCGAGGATCTCCAGGTCTTCTGCAAACACCGCCGCCTGGCCATCACGAATGCGGAAGGTGAGACCTCGATCATCGGCCTGAAAATTCCGCGTCATGCCCCAGTGATACCAGGTTGACGTTTCGGTCTCAGGCGTCATCAAGTCCACAACGATACCCGTGACACCCTTGGAGCGGTCGCCCTGCGGGGCGCCACTTCCCGCCAGAGCCACACCGACATCGATCATCACATTCGCCGGCAAGGAGAAGTTACAGATCTGCCAGCGATCGCATTTCTCGAATGACCTGAGGTTTGCCGCCCAGAATGGTGGTGGATCAATGTTGTACATCCACCGCGTCACGGTCGCGGACCGCTCATCCGACGTGACCTTGATCGGAGCTTCAAGAATCTCGTGCTGTCCGATGCTGGAAGGATGCACGAAAGTCTCGTGGGACAGGTCCATCAGGTTGTCCACCAGAAGTTGGTAGTTGCACTTGACATGGTAGGTGCTGCCCTCGAAGACCCAAGCCGGGTCAGAGCACCAGTGAAGATCGGGAAGCTTGGCTTCGTCGGCCAACGCGGGATCTCCGATCCAGACCCACACGAAGCGATGCTTTTCTGCGACCGGGTATGTCCGGATTTTCGTGTCCTTGTGGACGCCTTCCTGGCCCGGCATCCAAACGCACTCGCCACGCTGGTCGAATTTCAGTCCGTGATACTTGCAGACCAGTTGATCGCCCTGGAGGAACCCTTTCGAAAGAGGCAGCAACCGGTGCGGGCAGCAGTCTTCAAATGCCGAGAGAGCACCATTCGTCTGGCGATAGAGAACGATCGGCTCGCCGCATACGATTCGCCCGAATGGCGAGCGCTTGATTTCATGATCCCAGGCAACTGCGTACCAGTAGTTCCGTAGAAACATATCCCCTACTCCCCAAGGTTCGGTCCCTGCCAACTCGACTAACTTCCCGCCGCAAAGAAATTGACGCTGACTGTAGCCAACTCCGATGGCGGAAACTTGCATTGGTGGCGCGGGTCCGCTCGCAATCCCGCCTCCCGCGCACAGTCCAGAAAAATGGGCAACTCCACCAGGTATTGATCGGAGAACCCATGAGTGCCGTCGTAGGCGACAGCAGGTGTTCTCTCGAGGTTGGTGGCCGCGACTACAGGGGGCAAGGTGTGGAGTTCGAGCACCAACAAGCCAAATCGCCCGACATACGGAGCCCAGCGGCGCAGGTGGCGCAAGAGGTTCTCCTCCAACTCATCCGCGGTGATTTCCGCTCCGAAGTGCGCCCATGCACCGGTGGATCTCGCCTCCCGACTTCCCCGGACGTAGTTGGCCGGTGCGATATAAGGCCGGTTGTGGTCGAGGAAAGAGCGGACATGCAACAGATCGTGCACATCCAGCCCAAGTTCTTCGAGATCGCTTGCCAGTTGCGCGGGACGATTGATGTCACCGCCGATCACGTGGAAGTTGGGAATGCCCGCTTTCCGCAGTTTCTGCTTGGCGACGCGACGCGCCACCTTGTTGAAGTCTGCTCCCACAAGAATCAGCGGATACTTATCCAGCACGGTGCCGCGAGCAGTGTGATTCTTGACGACGAAATACAGGTGCTCCAGAAAGCTGCCATCCCCGCAACCCATGTCGCAGATGCCCTGCGGCTGCTGGTTGAGCGGGCGGTTGAAGATCTCGACAACGATCTCATCGACCTTCTTGAAATAGGTCTGGTGAGCGCCTCCACTTCCCCACACATTCATGCCGCGGTTGACCAGCAACTCGACCCCACTCTCGTCCAATCGCGGAATGCGAGGATTTCCGAACAACAGGGTGCTCACTACATTGAACATCGGAAGGTAGGACACGGTAACCCCGTATGAAGTCGAAATCTGGGCAGCGTACTGGCCGCACGCGGTCAGGCGAACCGTGTCGTGTTCACGCGCTACCCAGCCCTGCGCCGCTAAGAGATCGAATATGCAGCCGAGGGTGGCCTGGTGGGCTGCGATGGAGCTCATCGCGACTGGTCCGCGCCCGAGCCGGTCCAATATTCCGGCTCGAGCCAACGCAACCATTGCGGGACCGATCAACATGCCATCCAGATGCCTGCGGATTTGATCATGCACCTTGGCCGACTCAGGGCCATGGTCTGAGGCGAGCCCCCAGCCGGACTTGGCGCGAGCCACCAGTTCCTGCAGAGAGGGAAGCACGATTTCATCGGAGGTGCCGAACAGGAAGTCTTCCAAGAAGATCGCTTTCGGAACGAATTCGACGACTTCCTCGTACAGAGGTGGAGCGACGGACGAGCCCAACACGCCAGCACGCGTCAGGGCATACGACCGATGCGTCCCGCCGTCACTGACGTGCTCCTCGAGCCAGCCGAAACTGGTCAAGAGCCGGAGGGCAACTCGCAAATACCCTCGGTTGCCGTGAGTGTGTTCAACGATCTCATCGAGTCCGGTCCACTGAGATGGACCATTCAATAGATCAAAAACTTTCCGGTCCCAGAGGGCTTTGACCACAGGAGCCAGAACAATGCCCGCAAGATGGCTGAAAACCAACGCTCGAACAGTTGCTCTTTCGCCGTCTGCCGGTGATCTGCTCATCATGTGAGGAACCCCACGCTCCTTTCCGTGAGACTGCTACTGCTGTCCTTCGAAGAGATTTCGGCCTTCGACCAACGCACGCATCTTGCGATCGACGACACTGCGCTGCAGCATCCAGAATCCACAATCGGGATGGACGTAGCGCAGGCGTTCCATACCGAGGACCTTGACCGCGTACTCGATTCGCGAAGCGATAAGGTCGGGGGTCTCTACCTCGTTGTCCTTAATGTCGATCAGGCCAACGCCAAGGTGAATCTTTGGATCGAGATCGGAGAAGACAGGCAACTCTTCGTAGCCGCGCCGCGCGAACTCCAGAACCAGGTGATCGGTACGCAGGGAGTTCAGGAAAGGAATCAGGTCGCGCCAGAAACCCTTCAGCATCGGCTGGCCGCCGTAGTTGCCGAAGCAGATGTGGACTGCTTTCTCGTTCAGCAGGCCATCGAGAACATGGTTGATCGCGTCCGCCGCCCATGGAGCATCTTCGGGAAAGCCGGCGATACAAGCCTCATCCAGTTGAATGGTGTCGGCCTCAATCAGTTCCAGCTGGCGGCGCAGTACGACGGCAATATCCATGGCCAGGTCCGCGACGCTTTTGTAGAAACAGTTCGTGAGCACACGCGCCAGCATGTGCGGGCCGGTGCAAGTAAATTTCAGGGGAAGCTTGGTGAGCGTGCTGACGAATTCATACTCACGGGCCAGATTTAGAGTTCCATCCTGAATTTTGCCTACGACCATTCCCGCGGTGAGCAGGCGATATCCGGAGGCGCGGTCGGAGCGGAAGTGGTCAAAGTCCGAGAGCGAAAAATGCTTGCGGATTCCGTCCATCTGAGACGCGAAGTAGTCCACCATTCCGTTGGTTTCAGGATGACTGGGATCGAAGCGCATCAGTTCTCCGTCTGTCACCATGTCCAGCCCGGCAAGTTCTTGCGTCTTCAGCACGGCCATCACCGCGTCGCGCAACACCAGGCGCGAAGTGTTGCCCACCAGCCAGGAGGGAACGGGATAGCTGCCCACTACGGTGGTCTTGATTCGCTCGCTCATGATTTCCTTCCGCCGGTCGCGGCCGCCTGAAGCGAAAACATAATACCCCCGGTTTGCAAGAGGGTTCTTGAGTTGTGAATTGCAGAGAAGTTTTTTTGGCCTCGTTACGCCGCAAAACCACTGCCCCTAACTGCTTCATGTCAAATGCTCAGGGCCGAAATTCACCGCGTGCTGTTCGAATTCTCAAAATAAATTTGGCTTGAGGGTCCAGTTCCGTCTGGAGTAATGTGATGCCCGCTCAAGCCTTTGGCCCCATGAAACCAGCGGCAATCGCACGGTGCATGCGGGACAGAGGCTCAGTGCGGTGAGGAGGTCCCCCATGTATCGCAGCGATGTGATCGGGAGTCTGTTGCGGCCGGCATATCTGAAGGAAGCTCGTGATCGTCACGAATCGGGCAAGCTGAGTGAAGCAGAGTTCAAGCGCGTGGAAGACCGCGCCGTGAATGAAGCCATCGATACACAAACTCGCGTCGACCTGGAAGTGATGACTGATGGCGAGATGCGGCGGTATGCATTCTACGGACACCTGATTGATGCAGTCGAAGGCTTCGATAAGTTCGGCGGTTGGGCGATTCCTTTCCGCAACGAAAAGGGCGAAGAGTTGGTCCTGCCCCGGCCCGTAGTTGTATCCAAGCTGCGCCGCAAGCGGCCGCTGTGCGCCGAGGAATTCACCTATATGCGCGCGCGCACGGATCGCGCCGCGAAGACCACCATGATCAGCGCACAGCAAGCCGCAGCTTACTACGATGGCAATAAATCCAGCGGAGCTTATCCGAAGATCGATGCCTATCTGGCGGACCTGGTCGACATCCTGCGCGGCGAAGTCGAGGAGTTGATCCGCCTGGGCTGCACTTACATTCAAATCGATTCACCGCAATACACCGCCTTGCTCGATCCGCAGTTGCGCGAGGGATACCGCCAGCGGGGCAATGACCCAGACCGGCTGCTGGATCTCTCCATCGAGATGGACAATGCGGTGATTGGCGACCATCCGGGAATCACCTTTGGCCTGCATCTGTGCCGGGGAAACAACCAGAGCAAGTTTTACGCTTCGGGAGACTACGGTCCGATCACCAAGGTCTTTCAGAAGACCAAATTTCAGCGCTTCCTGCTCGAGTACGACGACGAACGGTCCGGAGGCTTCGAGCCTTTGCGCCAGGTTCCGGAGGATCGCGCCGTAGTTCTGGGCCTGGTCAGTTCGAAGAAGGCGGTCCTCGAAAGCAAGAACGAACTGAAGCACCGGATTGAACAGGCCTCCGCCTTTATGGCATTGGAACGGCTGGCCCTGAGTCCTCAGTGCGGGTTCGCCTCGACCATGGAAGGGAACTTGTTGACCCCGGCCGACCAGGAGGCCAAACTCCGGCTGGTGGCTGAGACGGCGCGCGAGGTCTGGGGGAAACCGGTTCTGGCAGGCCGTTAGTGGAATAACAGATCGTCTCGATCGATATTTCTCTTGACAGCACGGGGTGCTTGTGGAAAATACTGCGACTCAGGCAAATATAGTGAACGGACGTTCGATAGAGTAAGACTGTGGGGAAGCAGCCCGATTCCAGAGTGCTTTCGGTTGAGCCAGTCGCATTCATCCCGACCGGCCCGAGTGTTTAAGCCGGTTAGAGGTCTGAGCAATCTTGAGTTAACGCGCCAAGGGGATCCTGACAAGGGGGCTTATGAGACTGCGCATTTGGACGTTCCTGGCCGCGGTGATGATGACTGTGCTCTCGACACAGTTTGCCGCGGCTCAAGCCACGATAAGTTTTGCCCAGCTCAGCGGAACCGTCACGGACGAAAGCGGCCGGGCCCTGGTAAAAGCGGCCATCACGGTTCGGGCACTCGATACCAATCAGAGTTACAGCGCCGTATCGAATGAGACCGGGTACTATCTGGTCCCCAGCCTGCCACCGGGACGCTATGAACTGACGGTGACCTACACCGGCTTCGGGAAATACCAACTCACCGGCGTGGTTCTAACGGTCGGCCAAACTGCAACCATGAATGTCACCATGAAGGTGGCGGCGGTGGTTCAAGAGGTTGTGGTCACCACGGAAGCGCCCACCGTGGAGGCCACGCGCACCGAGATCAGCCAGGTGATTGACCCGAAGCAGATCAGTTCCTTACCGGTGAGCGGACGCCTGTTCACAGATTTCGCTCTGCTGACTCCAGGTGTCGCCAGCGGCCGCACGAGTCTGGGCACTACTTTCACTGAGTTTGAGATCACGCAGATCTCGTTCGGTGGCATGCGATCGTTCAGCAACGAAATTACCGTGGATGGCGCAGACTTCATCAACTCGAACACCGGTGTACAGCGCGCCACACCTCCACAAGAGTCAGTACAGGAATTTCGCGTGGTCAACAACAGTTTTGGATCGGAGTATGGACGGGCACTGGGCGGCATCGTCAACGTAGTGACGAAGTCTGGTACCAACAACCTGCATGGCTCGATCTACGACTACTTCCAGAACAGCAAACTGGACGCACGTTCGCTGCTGCAACCGGCGCCGGCACCATTTGCCCTGCGGCAAAACCAGTTTGGAGGGACTCTCGGCGGTCCCATCGTCAAAGACAGGACTTTTTTCTTTCTGAACTACGAGGGCGTACGGCGTGGAGAAGACCCAATCCTCCCGCCCGATTTCAGGGACAACATTGCGACCATCAACCTGGCCAAGGCGTATATCGGGATTCCAGGGGAGGATCCCAATCCTCTGAAGACAAAAGACAACGACTACGGCTTTGCCCGGCTTGATCATCAGATCAACACCAACAATCCCTGGTGAACACTGCCCTGGTCCAGTACGCCCGAAGGCATTACAACTTCCCCGGGGTAACCGGTCAGCCGGATCTGGACGTTCCCAACGACCTGTCGTTCGGGCACAACTTTGGAACTCTGGACTCCATTTACGAGAGCCGCTTCCAGTTCTCGGACTCGCTCGGATGGTTCAAAGGGAAGCACAATGCGCAGTTTGGGTTTGATTCAAACTACATTTGGGATGCGACCATCTATCCCGGATTTACGCCGGCCAGAATCATCCTGCCGGACTTGAACTGCATGGTCGATTTTGCCAACTTCATCAACAAGCCGGGCGGGGCAGCCATTTCCCCAATCCCCGGCCCGCCTTGCCCTCTCCCTCCCTTCTTCTTTGGTGTCGGAGCCACTTTCTATGGTGTCGCCCTGGCCCGAACCGGTTTCCAGAATGGCGACTTCCCCCTCAGCAACAATGTGGGTGGGCTGGATACCACGAACTGGGCTAACGCATTTCCGACGCAGCTACAGTCGAACTACCAGTACAAGCTGAACCACGGCTACTACGGCTTCTTTGCGCAAGACCAATGGAAGCTGAGTCCCAAATTCTCCCTCAACTACGGTCTGCGGTACGACTTTGAAACTGGCCTGTCGGCCCAGATCGACTCCTACTATGGCGCAATTCAGCCGCGAGTGGGGATCGCGTATTCCCCGGACAACAAGACCGTAATTCGTGCCGGGTTTGGCATGTTTGATGATCGCCAGAACATGACCTTCTTTTTCATCACCGGCAACCAGAAAACTCTCCCCAACTTCATTCCAGGTATTACCCTCCCCATGGTTCGCAAAGGTGCGGACACGGGTGGCTGGCAATTGAATCTGGTGAATGCGGCCGGCTTCCTGCCGCAGTCATTGGTGGGACAGTGCCAGGGTATCGACCTGGGAGGTGATTTCTGTCTCGGGGCGGCTGCCACCGCAGCCCAGAGTATTCTTTCAACCGGTCTCTACCCGCAGCAGACCCTGACCGGCAACTGCACTCCGTTCCTTCCGGTGGGTGCCGAATACAACTGTACGGTCGGCGCCGGAGGAATGGACCGCCACCGCAGTAAAGTCCCCTACGCCGAGCAGGCCAGCCTGGAGATCGACCGGCAGATCGGCAAAGGGCTGACGGTTGATATCGGATACCTCATGGTGCAGGCCCACCGCCTCGTCCTCGGAAATGGTTTGAACGTCACCTGCCCAGTGGGCACCAGCAAGCCGGATGCCAATGCAAACGGTTGGCTCAATGCCAATGGCACAATCAGTGGCTGCGATGGGACGCCAACCTTGCTGGTAGGCAAGCCCTATTTCGATGACGGGGCCACTGCCCACGGATTGGAATTCTCCAATGGCGGCTTTCTGGACTACAACTACAACGTGGTCAATGCGATTTACCACGGCATGACCTTCCAGGCCATCGAGAAGCTCGGCTCGCATTTCAGCCTGAATGCGAACTATACGTATTCCAAGATCCTAGACAACGGAAACTTCACGACTTTCATTAACCTCCCACAGAACCAGTTTGACAACAAGTCGGAGCGGGCGCTCTCGAATCAGGATGCGCGCCACCGCTTCGTGGCGAACTTCACCGCGAACGCGCCCGATCACGGCTTCGCCAGGGGCTTCCAGTTCAGCAGCATTGTCACGATTCAGTCGGGACGGCCCTTCACCATGTTCGTGGGCGGCGACTCTAACGGTGACACGAACCCGGTCACCGATCGTGTGGGCCTCTCCGGAAGGAATTCGTACATCGGTCAGCCACTACGCTCGTGGGACTTGCGCGTGTCTCGCTCTTTCCAGTTGGGCGAGCACAAGAAGCTGGACCTGATGCTGGACGCGTTCAACGTGCTCAACCGCCAGAATATCGACGAGGTGTTCACCGTGTATGGTTCACCCGTCTTCTGCGGAGCCGTGCCACAGCACTTTGGAGACGCCGCGTCGCTGGCGATTCAGCAAGGAGCGGCGGCCTGTCCAACCATGGGCGACCTGACGGCTGCCGGCCAGATTCCGGCTGGAGCGCTTCCTCCGCAATTCTTCGTTCCTCCGGCTCCGAACAGCAACTTCGGGACGCCCAGGACGATGCTCAATCCGCGGCAGTTGCAGTTTGCCATCAAGTTCTCGTTCTAGCGGGAACAGCTTCGAGGGGGCTGGCCGTTTACTGACTCAAAGGGAGCGGCCAGCCATCCGATACGGGTGAACCTCAGGAGGACATTCATGACGGTTCGTTGCGCGGTTAGCTGTGCGGGTTTCTTCCTAGCGGCTGTCATCTTTTCCGCGGCACAAGACCAGAAGCCCGCGATCAAGCACGCCCCCGCGGCACAAACGTCGCCCGCTTCGGGGAAAGAGATGTTCATGTCGTACTGTGCGGCGTGTCATGGTAAAAACGCCAAGGGCGACGGTCCCGCCGCAGCCGGACTCAACAAGACGCCCGCGGATCTGACCGCACTGGCCAAGAGCAATGGCGGAAAATACCCGGCGCTAAGAGTAACCAGCGTGCTGCGGGGCGAGGCCACCGTTGCCGCGCACGGCACACAAGAGATGCCAGTGTGGGGTCCCCTTTTCTGGAAGATGAGCCAGGGCCGTGAAGGAGTGGTGCAGCAACGCATCGCGAATCTGAATCACTACATCGAGTCGCTGCAGGAAAAGTAGCCTCTGGAGATTCAGAAATTGTGCAAGGCGGCGCTCAGCCCTCCCACTTCCAATTGTTATAGCGCCGCCTCAGTTCCTTTTTTTGGAGCTTTCCCGTGGAAGTGTGGGGAAGTTGATCCACAAAAACGAACGCATCCGGCAGTTGCCATTTGGCAAACCTCCCGGTCAAAAACTCACGCAGGTCTTCCGCCGCCAGTGCTACTCCGTCTCTGGCTACAACGATGGCGACAGGGCGCTCCTGCCACTTGGGATGCGGAACTGCGATCACCGCTGCCTCGCGCACACCCGGGTGCGCGGCTAAAGCATTTTCCAGATCCAGGGAACTGATCCACTCGCCCCCGGACTTGATTAAATCCTTCGTACGGTCGGCAATCCTCAGGTACCCCTCTCGGTCGACGACGCCCACATCGCCGGTGCGGAACCACCCGTCCTTGGTCCACTTGTCAGTCTCTTCGGGTAAGTTGTAGTAGCGGGCGGCGACCCAGGGTCCGCGCAACTGGATCTCTCCCATGGTCTGGCCATCCCGTGGAACCTCGCCGGACTCGTTGATCACTCGCACATCGACCCAGGGCACCGGGATGCCCGCCATCGCCTGGACGCAGCGTTTCTTCTCCCGATCCCAGTCCCTCATGTGGGCCTTCAGCTGGTTCGTGGTGGCCTGCGGGCTGCTTTCCGTGAGACCCCATCCCTGCTGGAGTCGGAATCCGTGCTGTTCGAGCTTGCCAATGAGTGCAGCGGGTGGCGCGGCACCACCCACCAGGATGCGCATCGGCTGGAGCTGCCAGCGGCCGGGGTGCCGTTCCAGCGCGTCGACAACGTTCAGCCAGATTGTCGGTACTCCCGCGGCGACCGTGACGTTCTCGGTTTCGCAAAGGTCCAGCAGGCTTTCCGCATCCAAGAGGGGACCGGGAAGAATGAGTTTGCAGCCGACCATGGCCGCTGCATAGGGCAGACCCCAGCCATTCACATGAAACATCGAAACCACAGGCAGGCAAACGTCCCCGTGGCTGATGGCGAAATTGTCCGCCGTGGTGAGCAGGAAGGTGTGCAACGCCACGGAACGATGCGTGTACGCGACCCCTTTGGGGACACCGGTTGTCCCTGAGGTGTAGCAGATCGAGGCAGCTTCGTTTTCGTCGAGATCGGGGTAGCGAAAATCACCGTTCGCCGTGGCGAGGAGATCCTCGTAGCGCTCGTAGCCCGGCGGCACAGGTTGTCCGGTTAGGGACACAACGAAAACACGCTCAAACTTGGCGGATTCTCTGATCTGTTCGCAGAGCGGAAGGAGCACGTCATCGACGATGAGAAACCGGGCGCCGGCGTGGTTCGCGATGTAGGCAATCTCTTTGGGCGCCAGCCGGAGATTCAAGGTGTTCATGACGCCGCCCGCCGCGGGTATTCCCAGATACGCCTCCAGATGCGCGTAGTGGTTCCACATCAACGTAGCGACACGGTCGCCACGGCCCAGGCCAGCCTTCTGAAGCGCCTCGGCCAGAGAGCGGGAGCGACGGTAAACGTCGGCAAAAGTGTAACGATGCAAAGAACGATCCGGCAGCCGGGAAACAACTTCTCGCTCCGGGAAAAGCTTTCCGGCACGCTCCAAAAGATGGGTGAGCGTCAGCGGGTAGTGCATCATTGTGCCTTGCATACGGTTTTCTCGTGCTCAACAATCAGCGCCATTTACAAGGAGAACAGGTCATTTTTAGGCTTGCAAATTATAACGTACGTTCGCTAATGTTCTACGGCGCGGGGGATCGTTCAAACCCGCATCCACGCCGGGCCGGGGCCAACATGCGGACAGCGGAGTACCTGGACAGAGAGGTCGAAACCGCTAGCCTCAAGCTAGTCCAGAGACTGCAAGAGGCGAGGCTGGCAAAGCAGCTGGATTATCTCTTTGCCCGTTCCCTTTTCTATCAGGAGAAGTTTCAGGCGGCGCGTATCCGTCGCAAGGACTATCGCCGTCTGGGCGACCTGGCCCGCTTCCCGTTCACGACCAAGGAAGAATTGCGGGAGAGCCAGGCAGCCTGCCCGCCACTGGGGAAGCATGTGGCCGCGCACATCGATGACATCATTCGGGTGCACAGTTCCACAGGTACGACGGGCAAGCCCAGCTTTGTCGGACTTACGCGTCGCGATGCGAAGGTGTGGACCCGGCTCACCGCGCGGTCGTTTTACACGCAAGGTCTACGGAAACCTGACATCGTAATTCACGCCGCCGGGCTCACGCTGTTTGTGGCAGGACTCTCCTCGAAGGATGCCATCGAGTCGGTGGGCGCGATGTTCGTCCCGATCGGCACGGGAGCGTCGGAGAAAGCGCTGATGGCGATACAACTCTTGCGAGCGACCGCCATGCACTGCACACCATCCTATGCCACGTATTTTGCGGACTGGATACGGCGGGAAGCCGGGCTGGAGCCGCGAGAATTGGGACTGAAGAAGCTTTTCTGCGGGGCGGAGCCGGGGGCCGGGATTCCGGCGGTTCGCGCCAGGTTGCAGCAGGATTGGGGAGCCAGAGTCACCGAGGGATTGGGCAACGCGGACATGGCGCCCATCATTTTCAGCGAGTGCCCCGACCAGTCGGGCATGCACTTCAACGGGCAGGAATTCGTGCGGGTGGAAATTATTGATCCCGAAAGCGGCGAGGTCTTGCCGATCGAAGCGGGCGCCACGGGGGAACTGGTGTATACCAGCCTCGAGCGCGAGTGCGTGCCGCTGCTCCGATTTCGCACCCGGGACCGCGTGGCCGTCCTAGGCACGTCTTGCTCATGCGGCCGCACCAGCTTCAAGCTGCGCTGCATCGGGCGCACCGACGACATGCTGATTGTGCTGGGGGTCAACGTGTTTCCTTCCGCGGTGAAGGAGATCGTCTCCAGCTTTCATCCCAGAACCACGGGGGAGATTCAGGTCGTGCTGGATGAGCCTGGGCCCAAGGTCGTTCCGCCGCTGAAGGTGGTCGCGGAGTATGCGACAGGCTGCTCGGATTTGCCGGCCCTGAAAGACGAGATCGAACGCAAAATCAAGGCCACGTTGAGTGTCTCGGCGTCCGTGGACCTGGTTCCCGCGGGGACGCTCCCGCGATACGAGATGAAAGGACAGTTGGTGAAGAAGGCTTACGAGGATATTGTCGCAAAAACCAAATAATCGACGCAGTCAGGACGACTGTAAACCCTTGCCGGATTTAGGACTTTGATCTAAAATTAGTAACGAACGTTCGATAGATATGAGTACTGGTCAAATGACGCCTGAGGTCACGCGGCCCCGCGCCGCGACCCGCTTTGACCGGCGTCAGGCCAAGATCCTCGAACATGCGACTGCAGTGTTTTACAAGAAGGGATACGAGGGCGCCTCCATGCGCGACTTGTCGCGCGTCACCGGTCTCTCGCTGGCAGGCCTGTACTACTACTTTGAGTCCAAGGAAAAGCTGCTGTACCTGATTCAGAAACACTACTTCACCGTCGTGGTGGAGCGGCTCCGCAAACGCCTGGAAGGTGTAAAAGACAGCGAAGCACGGGTGCGCGCTTTCATCCTGAACCATTTTGAATACTTCCTGGCCGAAAACTACAAGGCAACGAAGGTTCTCTCAAAGGAAGATGACGTGCTGGGCGGCGAGCTGGGCGCTGAGATTGTCTCGCTCAAGCGCCAGTACTATCACAGCTGCGCCGAGCTCGTGGATGACTTGAAGCGCGAAAAAGGACTGGACTTCAATACCCGTGTCGCGGTGCTGGGTCTGTTTGGAACCATGAATTGGATCTACACCTGGTACAAGCCTAAAGTCGACCCCGATGCTGTGGCTCTGGCCCGCCAGGTTGGCGACATTTTCCTGGGGGGCGTTAAGTCCGCGGTGAAGCGGCTGTAAGCCGATCCCCTCGTTCCGTCGTACTTGGCAGTGCGCGTCGTACTTGGAGCGATGCAGTCAGCAACGGCTCAACACTGACAACTACTTTGATCACCGACTGCCACATCCACATTCTGCCGTTGGAGATGATCAAGCCTCCCGCGCTGGAGCTGATCCGGACCACGCAGCCACACTTCGCACAGATTCAGGAGTTCTGCCGCTCGCCCAAGTCTTTTCTCAAGCACATGGACGCGGTCGGCCTGGACCGCGCCGTGCTGATTAACTATGTGGCTCCCGAGGTCATCGGATTCACTTCGGCAGTGAATGAATTTGTCGCGGGGTATGTTAAAGAAGCGCCGCAGCGCCTGATTTCCTGCGGCGGCCTGCATCCCCGACAAAGCCCCAACATGCTGGCGGATGTGGAACAGATCCTGCGGCTCAAGATCCGCATGATCAAGATTCATCCTCCGCACCAGCTCTTGTTCCCCAACGACTATCTCAATGGCGTGAAGGAACTGGAAATCATTTACCGCGCCGCCGAGGCGAATGGAATTCCGGTGATGTTTCACACCGGGACTTCCATTTTCGCCGGAGCCCGCAATCGCTACGGCGATCCGATGTACCTCGACGACGTCGCCGTCGACTTTCCCAAGATGAAGATCCTGCTGGCCCACGGGGGCCGGCCCCTGTGGATGCATACTGCGTTCTTCTTGCTGAGGCGCCACCCCAACATTTTCCTGGACATCAGTGGCATTCCTCCCAAGGCTCTGCTGAAATATTTCCCGCGGCTGGAGGAAATCGCGCACAAGACGCTATTCGGGACGGATTGGCCAGGGCCGGGAGTTACGGACATCAAGAAGAACCTTGACGCGTTCCGTGCGCTCGCGCTGCCCGACGAGGTGAAGCGGCAGATTCTCAGCGAGACGGCACTAAGTATTTGGCCAGTCTAAGGGTTGGCGCCTTCGCGCGACTGAAGTCAGTCTGATTGTCCCTCACGCCGCAGCATTCCCTGGCTTGGTATTTTCCAGCAGCAGCGCGATTCCCTGCCCTCCACCGATGCAGGCCGAGGCAATTCCGTAGTGTCCGCCCGAGCGCTGTAGTTCTCGTGCCAGAGTGATCGCCAGCCGCACTCCAGTAGCCGCCAGGGGATGGCCGATCGCGATGGCCCCGCCGTTCACATTCACCTTGGCGTGGTCGAGATCAAGCTCTCGTTCGCAAGCCAGCACCTGCGCCGCGAAGGCTTCGTTGATTTCGACCCGGTCGATCTGGTCGAGGCTTAGTCCGCTGATTTCCAGAACTGCCTGGATCGCGGGAACCGGGCCGACGCCCATGATCTCCGGCGGAACGCCGACGGCAGCGCCAGCGACGACTTTGGCCAATGGGGGCCGGCCGTGGCCGCGCACGAAGTCGCCGGACGCGACCAGGGTTGCAGCCGCCCCGTCCACAATGCCCGAGCTGTTGCCTCCAGTTTGTACACCGCCGAAAGCTGGTGGAAGCTTGGCCAGCACCTCAAGCGGCGAAGGTCGGACGTGACTGTCTTCACCAAACGATTCCACCTTGCGTGGAAGACGAATGCCACGCGCCTGGTATCCATCGCGCTCGAAGGTCTCGCTCACGACCGGAGCAATCTCGCCGCTGAGGAAACAGCTCTTCTGCGCGGCAATCGCACGGGCGAAGCTTTCGGCAGCGAAACGATCCGCCTCGTCGCGGGAGATCTTGTATTGCTTGGCCAAACCTTCGGCGCTGCCACCCATAGTCACGTTGGGGCACGGATCGAGCAACGCTTCCCAAAGAAAGTCTTTGAATTCCACCTGCCCCAAACGGAATCCACCGCGATGGGTGTAAGCGGCGACGGGATTTCTGCTCATGGACTCGGTGCCCACGACGAGAGCGAGTTGTGCCTTTGCCAGCTTGATGGAATCTGCGGCTTGCAGAATCGCTTCCACGCCCGTTCCGCAGACGCGTTGCACGAGGTGTGCCGGCACTTCAATCGGCACGCCGGAATAGAGGCCAATGTGGCGGGGCAATACGTAGGCGTCGAAACACGCCTGCGCCATGTTTCCCGCAATCACCGTGTCGACTGCCTCTGGCGAAACCGAGGAGCGGCGAAAGACTTCCCGCGCCGCCTTGATGCCGAGATCGATAGGTGAGATCAGGCCGAGGACGGTGTTGTACTCCGCAAACGGCGTGCGCACGCCATCCACCAGCCACACGTCATCGTACTGGGACAACAGGCCTTTGGGTCGAGTGGTCATGAGGTTCCTTGAGCTTGCCGGCGCGCGAGTCTCCGGGTCCATCCCGGACTCAGACGTGCGCGATCCTTTCCGATGCCCCAGAGGCACGCTTGCTGGTCGCGGCCAGTACTTTCCGCGTACCGCTCTGACTTGGGATGCCATAGCGCACGCGATGCTCCGTCCCCCAGGCCGACATCAGCTTGAGGATGGGTTTCAGGCTCTGTCCGTGCTTGGTGAGCGAGTATTCGACCTTGGGGGGAACTTCGGCGTACACGCGCCGGTGAATGATTTCATCCCGCTCCAGTTCTCGCAGATGCTGGGTCAGCATTTTCTTGGTCATGGTGGGGATCAGCTTCCGCAACTCGCCAAAGCGGCGGGTTCCGCCTTCCAGGTAGAACAGGATCATCGGCTTCCATTTGCCCCCGATGATGTCGGCCGTCAGCTTGACCGGGCAGTAAAACTCTTCCATCGTGCTGCCTCCATACCGATCCCAGGTTACCGAAAGGTGCCTACTAGCAATAAAGATACTTTAGCTTAAAATCGGCACTTTGTTCCAGAAAGAAGCGCCCTCCCCGGCATGATTTCTGGAACGCGAAGGCTGGGCGGGCGCGGCGAGCAGCCGCGTGCCGCCCGCCTGGCGAGCGATCTTCCAACAGGGCGAAGACATGAGCAAGAAGAAACCTGTGGTCATCTACGGTGCCAGCGGCTTCTCCGGGCGACTGGTCGCGGAGTTCCTGCGCGAATACAACGTTCCTTTCATTGCGGCCGGACGCAACCGAGCCAAGCTGGAAGAAGTCATGAGCCGCGTCCCCGGCATCGAGACAGCGGACTACGAAATTGCCGCCGTCGGAGAATCCGTGGACGATCTAGCCAAGCTCTTTGCAGGGGCGAAGGTCGTATGCAACACGGTTGGCCCGTTCATCTACAACGGACCGCGTGTCATCGAGGCTAGCTTGCAGGCCGACTGCCATTACATGGACATTGGTGGCGAGCAGGCATGGATCCGCGAAGTCGACGAAAAGTGGGGCGAAAAGTTCGCCGCGCGCAGGTTGCTGGCAGCGCCCGCCACCGCGTTCATGTCCGCGGTCAGCGATGCTGCTGCCCGGCTCCTGCTTGAGACTGGGGCCATCGACACCCTCGAAACCGTAACCATGTTCAAGGGGATTCCCACCTTCGGTTCCACGCAGACGATCTTTGCCGTAATCCAGACGGACGCTTACTACCTGGAGCAGAATCGCTACAAGCCGTGGCCGCGAGCCACGCGCTATGACGTGGCCATCCCCGGATATATCCAGAATCAGCTCGCGCTGGCCTGGGGCGGGTTCCCCCATCCGGTGTGGTTCAAGAACCACCCACAGGTGGCGAATGTCCGGTCGTTTGGCGGATTGCTCGATCGCCAGATCATGGAGAACATTGCAGCCACGGAAAAGATGTTCGAAGAACAAATCCGTCCCCTGCCCAAGGCTGAACAAGAGAAGAAACTGGCGGACATGGCGAATTCCGTGCAAGGCGCCACGCCGCCTCGTGAAAACACACATGAGCAGCGCACCATCGATGTCGTGGCCGGGCGCGGGACCATGGACTACGGACAGTGCGTTGTCTTCGGCACCTGCGCTTACCGTCAGACTGGACTGATCCAGGCATTTGCCGCTCATCACTTGCTCTACGCGCCGCCGCGCAAAGCGGGTTTCGCCTCCGCAGCGGAAGCATTTGGAGCCCGCGAATTGCTTCGCGTTCTTGAAAGCCACGGTCTGGCGAAAGCGAAACTATACTCCTGAGGCTGGTGTCACGACGCCATGCGCGCGATTGACTATTTCGACAAGGGAGCGGATGCAAATCCCGACCGGACTGCCGTCGTGGACGGCGACGCCCGCTACTCTTATCGCGATACCCGCTCCATCACGGAGAGTATCGCTCGGGCCATGTGGGCGTGTGGTCTGGACGGCGAACAGTGTGCCGGCATACTTTCCCACAACGATGCTCGCGTCCTGTTCTGCATGCTGGGAATCATGCGTGCTGGTGCGGTCTGGGTCCCCATTAACTACCGCAACGCCATGGACGCCAACGTCGACTACATGAACTATGTGGAGATGACCTGGCTCTTCTATCACAGCAATTTTCGGGACAGTGTTGCCGAGATCGAATTGCGGGTTCCTTCGCTGCGCCATCTGATCTGCATCGACGGGGATGAAGATCATCCCTCGCTGGCAGCCTTCATGGCTCGTGGAGCCAGCGCGGAAGATGTTGCCTGGGCTGATCCGTACGGAAATGTTGACCGCCTGGTTGGTCTCGTGCCGACCGGCGGCACCACCGGACCGGCCAAGGGAGTCCGCGTAACGAGCCTCGCCTGGGGCACCATGACCGAGATGGCCACCCACTACTGGAAGGGCGATTGTGCGGATCCGGTTTGCCTCAACACCGCACCACTCTCGCACGCCGCTGGCGTGGTCGCATTCACGATGTGCGCGCTCGGCGCTACGAACGTCATCATGCCGCGGTTCGACGCGCTGGAAGTGCTGCGCAACATCGAATGCTTTCGGGTTACGCATCTTTTCCTTCCCCCAACCGCGTTTTACAACCTGCTTGCCCATCCAGAGGTGCGAAACTTCGACTATTCCAGTTTGCGCGTTTTTCTCCTGGCGGGGTCGCCGGTGTCTCCCGACAAACTCAAGCGAGGGGTTGAGATTTTCGGTCCGTGCATGTGCCAGAGCTATGGTCAGACGGAAGCGCCCATGTTGTTGACGTTTCTTGATGCAAAAACGGTGGCTGCAGCCGCTGGCGGAGATCATCCCGAGCGGCTGGGAAGTTGTGGCAAGCCGACTTCTGCGATCCGTCTTGCCGTCGTGGACGATGAGGGTCAACTGCTCCAGCCCTACGAGCGTGGCGAGATTGTCGCGCGCGGCTCGCTGGTCACCGGTGGATACTACAAGATGCCCGACGCGACAGCGGAAATCCGGATGCATGGCTGGCATCACACGGGAGATGTCGGCTACATCGACGTGGAGGGCTACGTCTACATTGTCGATCGCAAGAAGGACATGATCATCACCGGCGGTTTCAACGTCTATTGCGCCGAGGTTGAAGCCGGCATCATGGCCCTCCCCCAAGTCCATGAGTGTGCGGTCATCGGCGTGCCCCATGACAAGTGGGGAGAGGCGGTGAAGGCGATTGTGGTACTCAAGAACGGTGAACCCCTCAGCGCAGAGGCCGTCATCGGCCATTGCAAAGAGAAGTTAGGCGGCGTGAAAGCGCCCAAGACTGTCGAGTTCTGGCAAGAAATTCCGAAGACAGCAGCCGGAAAGATCGATCGCAAAACGATTCGGCAACCGTTCTGGGCCAGTGCGGCTCGCCAGGTGCACTGAGCGACTGCCCTTAAGCACGCTTTGCCTTGACACTGCCCATCGATTGGGGCTATTCAGGCTGGGGCCGAGGAGGACATTCTGACCACTGTGATTGTTCCGAAGTCGGGGGGAGTGACAAGCACGAAGGCCATTGTCGTGCGCTGGCTCAAGCACGAAGGAGATGCGGTCCAACTCGGAGAGCCTCTGGTTGAGTTGGAGACCGAGAAGGTGAGCTACGAGTTAGAGTCTCCGGCCGAGGGCATTTTGCTCCGCGTCGTGGCCAACGAAACCGCTGAGGTGCCGGTGGGAGATCCTCTCTGTCACATCGGCCAGCCCAACGATCCGATACCGCAATCGTAGAAGAGGAGAAGCCATGTCAAAGAAGGAAGAGCTCGGGAAAGACAAGCTCATCTGGATCTACACCCAGATGGTCCGCATCCGCGAGTTCGAAGAAGCGGTGAAGAACGCGTTCATCGAGCATCCGGGAGCCATTCGCGGGCATGCCCACCTCGGTGATGGAGCCGAAGCCAGTATTGTGGGAACTTTGTCCACGCGCAACCCTACAGACATGGTGATGCCAAGCTACCGCTGCCACGGTTATCCCATCGTGTTGGGGACGCCTCTGCGAAAGATGATGGCGGAGATCTTCGGCCGGAAGGATGGTTTGTGCAAGGGCTACGGAGGCTCCATGCACCTGGCGGATCCAGCCAACCACTTTCCGGGAACCTCAGGGATCATCGGGCAGAGCATCGCTCATGCGACGGGGGCTGGGTTGACCGCGCAGGTCAAGAAAGCTGGTCAAATCGTCTACTGCTTCTTCGGAGACGGAGCCTCGAAGCAAGGCGCATTCTTTGAGTCCCTGAACATGGCCGCGGTGTGGAAGCTGCCGGTCGTCTACGTTCTTGAAAACAACCAGTACCAGGCGTACACGCACTACAGCCTCGAGGATGCCAATGCCGTGGCGGGCGATCCACTCTCGAACAAGGCGGCAGCCTTCAGCATTCCGGGCATGACCGTGGATGGCACCGATCCACTTGCGGTACGTGAAGCGGTCAGCGTTGCGGCAGAACGCGCTCGCGCAGGTCAGGGGCCGAGCCTGATTGAATCGAAATTCTATCGCCTGAGCGCCCACGGCAACGTCATTACCGTGCCACCGCTGCCGACGCAATTTCCTGAGCATGAGGCCGTCGCCGTCTATGGCAACAGGGCGGAGTTGGAGGAGTGGAAGGCGAAAGATCCGGTCCCGAAATTCCGCTCGCGCCTGATCGGTGATGCGGTTCTCACCGAGGGGAAGGCGAAGGATATCGAAGACGCTGCCCGGGCTGAAGTCAAAGACGCTATGCAATTCGCGCTGGCCAGCCCCATGCCGGCACCCGAGGAAGCAATCAACTACGTGTACGCATAGGAGGAGATATATGGCGCGCGAAATGATGTACGGCGACGCGATTGCCGCTGCGATCATCGAGGAGATGCAACGTGATCCAAACGTCATCTTCTACGGTCAGAACATGGGCATGACGGAGCGCGATCCGATGCTCAAGAAATTTGGCAGAGAGCGCGTCCGCCTCGCTCCTATCTCTGAGACTGCCGAGATTGGCATTGGGATTGGCGCAGCCATGACCGGCCTGCGCCCGATTGTCGAATTGTGGATGAGCGAGTTCATGCTGGTTGCCTTCGATCAAGTCATCAATGAGGCTCCGCGCTTCCACTACATGTCTGGCGGGCAGGTGAAGGTTCCAGTGGTACTCAAGGCGGGCTTCGGATTTTGTGCGGGCTGGGCCGGGCAGCACTCGAATTGCATTTACCACACCATGATGGGAATCCCCGGTCTGAAAGTCGTTGTGCCCTCAACCCCCGCGGATGCAAAAGGCCTGATGACCTCTTCAATTCGCGACAATAACCCGGTTGTCTACCTGCACCATTACATGCTCACGCTCGACAAGGGCCAGGTGCCGGAAGGTGAGTATGCGATTCCTCTCGGTGTAGCGGACGTGAAGCGTCTCGGAAGTGACGTGACGATTGTGGCCACGGCATGGATGGTCAAGAAATCACTCGCTGCCGCGGAGCGTCTGGCTCAGGAAGGGATCAGCGCGGAAGTGGTCGACCCTCGCACGCTGGCCCCGCTGGACGTGAAGACCATCGTGGAGTCAGTGAAGAAGACTGGCCGGCTGGTGCTGGTCGACCAGGCGCCGCGTCATTCTTCGGCCGCCACCGTGATCGCGGGCGAGGTCGCCGAGCACGGGTTCGAGTACCTGCGCGCACCCATCAAAATGGTTACTGCGATCGATTCTTCGGTTCCTTACAGCGAGCCGATGGAGAACTTTATTCTGCCCAACGAGGACAAGATCGTACAGGCGGTCAAGTCCGTGCTCGCACAACAGACCGTAGCCGCTTAAGAACACAACGATGAAACCCGATGTAGAACTGCTTGCCTCCTACTGGACAATTTCCGCCGGGCTCCCGCACACCGACCGGGAGTACAGCCCCTTTGATTTCAAAGACCGCGTGAAAGCCGCGGCCAGAGCCGGTTTTACTGGTTTCGGGATATGGCACGCTGATCTGGACCATGTTCTTCAGCGCAGAAGTCTGAAGGAGATGAGGCAGATCCTCGACGACAACGGCATCGAGCACGTCGAACTGGAATTTCTCACGGGCTGGTTTCTGGATGGAGACAGAAAGAAGAAATCGGACGCCCAGAAGGAGATTCTTCTGACTGCCGCCGAGGTGCTCGGAGCGCGGCATCTTAAGGTTGGTGACTTTGAGCGTCAGACCACTCCTATGCCACGCTTGATTGAGGCATTTGCTTCGCTGTGCAAGGATGCGGCTGAACACGGAACCAAGGTCGGATTCGAGCTGATGCCCTTCGCCATGCTCGACAGCCTCAAAGATTCACTGACCATGGTTGAGGGCGCGGGCGCCAAGAACGGCGGCATCATCCTCGACCTCTGGCACATTGTGAAGCTGGGCATCCCCTACGAAGAAGTGGGTCGCGTGCCGCTGCAGTACTTGGTCAGCGTGGAACTGAATGACGGGACGTTCAAGGCTCCCTGGAGCCTTCACGAGGATACGATCAACCACCGAAGGCTATGCGGCGAGGGCGAGTTCGACGTCAGGGGTTTCATCGAGTGCATGCAAAAGGCGGGCTATCGAGGCCCCTGGGGAATTGAAGTTCTCTCGGAGGAACTTCGCAAGAGACCCCTGCAGGAGCTTGTCACACGGTCGTTCCAGACCACAATGGAGCAGTTTCGCGCTTAGCCCTCGCTGGTTAGTTCTCCAAATGTTTGAACTCAACTTTTGAGTTCAACAATGACGATGCTGATTTCGGACCCACCAACGTTCTCGACGCTATGGGGCGGGAGCGGATCAAGCCATTGTGTCGCAGGAAGTTTGCGCGGTGGTTCCGCTTGCCGGCTGTCGAACAAGACCTTGCCCTGATCATCCCGTCGGATGAAATCGCTGAAGCTGACCAGGTACGCGACCCCCGAGAAACGGTGCGTATGGACGGGCACGAACGCACCCGGTGGAATGTGGGTGTGAATAACCCGTACCCGCTCATTTTCAAAAAGCAGATCGTGGAAGGCCGGTGCGGCGACGAGCGCGTCCAGCGACTCGGGCCACCGCCAGGTTTCCCTGGTCGCAGGAAAGGCAGATTGGTCCACAGGTGTCCTCCGGGTCCGATAATTCAGCGCCTCGTGCGAAGCTGGGGTACTGCGCCAATTTCAACGAGGAAACGAAATGTATCCAGTACTTGCCAGACTTCGATGCATTTGCCAGCCGCGAAAAGCATGAATGTGGACTCCCGCTGCAGTGATCGTCTTCCCCGAAGCAGCAATCCCCAGAAACTCACCGCGGTGGGTGCCATGGAACGTGAATCGATGCGCAACCTTCTCACCGTCCGCAATGATGTCATTGATCTCAATGCGCATATCGGGGAATCCCTTCAGCAGGTTGTTGTAATGGTCACGCAATCCGGGAACGCCGGGCCGGATGCGGCTGGAAAAGCCATGGTGAATCACAGAGCTGCTGTACATCTCCAGATGTCCTTCCAAATCCCTCGCCTTGAATCGCAGGCTGGCACGCTGGAGCATGTCGATATTTTCTTGTCGAGGCATGAGCCTCCTCCCATGCTGCACTATTCTGTGCGGGCAGGTCTGGCTCTTCAAAGCTCATAAGCTGCCCAACTAATTTTGGCATGTCGCGGAGTTTCTCCTGATGACGATTCTGAGGCCCCTGAGGTTCGCAAAGGGGCCAGCGTTCGCACGACCTTCGCGAGAAAAATCCTCAGAACGCGAGCCGGGAGGGCAACATCAGAACTCAGGTTTAACCGTTTTCGCCATTTCCAGCGTGACGCGCTGCTTTTGCCGGTAAGCCAGGTTGGCCATGTGCACGGCAACAGCAGAGCGGTAGCCAATCTCGGCCGACGCGTTCGGGGTCTTGCGGGTGCGGATGCAATCGACCCAGTTCGTCATGTGATCCTGGTCTGGAGTCTTGCCTGTGAGTGCCGGCCCTTGCGGACGGTTTACTCTCTCGGAAAAGTACCGGACACCTTCGCCGGATTCGCCCTTCACCATGTCCGATTCTCCCCAAGTGTGCTCGATCGTGCCGTCACTGCCCAGGATGTGCTCGCCTAAGCCGTAGTGGTTGTTGCTAAAGGTTGACTGCCAGGTCACCACGATGTCATTGGGGAAATCCAAAGTGACCGCGATGGTGTCGGGCACCTCACGGCCGTCCTTCTCCGAGAAAACTCCTCCCGACATGTACGCGGCGGAGGGTAGTGGCAGATCCAGAGCAGTCATAATCCACGCGATCTGGTGGACCATATTCTCCGTCGCATTTCCGCCCGAAAACTCCCAGAACAAACGCCAGTTGATCAAGCGAAAAGGATCGAAGGGCCGGTCCGGCCGGCCGTTGAGGAATGCGCTCCAGTTTACGTTTTGTGCGGTACAGTCCGAGGGAACGGCGCGCGCCCACTGGCCTTTCCCGTGAGGAGTGTTGCGGCTCATCCACGAATTCACCTGCGTGACCCTCCCCACCGCTCCGTCTCTGATCCACTTTCTCGCATCCGCCAACGCCCCCGAACTTTCCCACTGCAGCCCGATCTGAATTACACGCCCGGAGTCTTTTGCCGCAGCGAGGCACTGCTCGGCTTCAGGAATCGACCAGGTCATGGTCTTCTCAGCGTAAAGATCTTTGCCGGCTGCCAGCGTGTCCAGGAAATGCCGGGCGTGCGTGTGCAAGGGACTCGCTACGATGACAGCATCCAAATTCTTCATGTCGAGAAGGCGGCGATGGTCGTCGAAGGTCTGAATGCCGGGAGCCATCTTTTTCGCCTCGTCGCGGCGCCGGCTGTAGACATCGGCCATGGCAACGAGTTGCACACCGCGAACTTTCTGCACTTCCTCGAGCAGATCCTGTCCGCGGTTGCCCACGCCGATCATGCCAATCCGAATCCGGTCATTGGCGCCCAGAACACTGGAAGGTGGATAGGCGAGAAAAGCGGCCGTGCCTAAAGCCGCTCGCTGCAAGAAATCCCGTCTCGTGCTTTCTGTCATCGTGGAACTCCTCCACTGCTCACAGAGCTTCAGCCTGCTGCAAAAGCTGCTTCATCCCTGCCCAACTCTGGCGCGACGACTCTTCCGGGGTACCGCCGCCGTCCCAGTGGGTTTCCAGACTCACCCCGAAGTGATAACCATCGCGCTCCAGCGCTTTGAACTGCCCCGTCCAGTCGACGATCCCTTTCCCCATCGGAGCCCAGTCGTAGCCTTTGGCGCTCTTGACCGCATCCTTGCAGTGGCAGTGGCCGATCCGATCCTTGGGCAGAAGATTGTAGCCGTCGGGATATGCTTTTTCCCCCCAGGCTGCGGCATTGCCCGGGTCCCAGTTCAGCATGACGTAAGGGGATTTCACCGCATTCAGAACTTTGGTCGCTTCGGCACCCGTAGCGGTATTCAGGCCACCGTCATTCTCCAGAAGCAGAGTGATGCCCTTCTTGCCGGCCTTGGTGGCGGCTTCCAGCAGCTTCTCATTGATGGCGGCGCGATACGGAGCCTGATCGTCGAGTCTCCAAAAATCGAAGCAGCGAACGCGATCCGTGCCGAAGGCTTTCGCCAAATCAAGGGAGCGCTCGAGCACTTCATCCTGCTGGTTGAAGGTAAAGTCGGCGTGGAAATCATTGTGCTCGCTGTACTTTGATCGCGGGGCGCCAGCCCAGTCGACCTTGAACAGCGGGCTGGCGATGTCGGTCACCCGCAATCCGTACTTGTCGAGAATGCGCCGCGCTTCGGCAATTTCCTTCGAGTCCAGGTTGACGATGTTCTTCTTCCACATACCACGCAGTTCGATCCACGTCATTCCGAACTCGCGCGCGGCAACCTCGCAGGCGCGGCCAAAATCCTGCGAGATTTCATCATTGATGATGGACACGCGGAAGGGGGAGGTCAGGCTGTGAGCTTCCGCCTTCTTTGCAGATGCTTGCTCATTAGAGCCCGGAAGGTCCGGCGCCCAGGGCGGCAACCTGTACGCCAGGGCATTGAGGGCAGGGGACGCAGCCACAGCGCCAGCCATTGCTCCCGCACGGAGCAGGAACTCACGACGGCCAATTCGAGTCGGCATCTCCCCTCCTCGGCACATCACGCCAGTTGTTATGCGTCTTTCTCGTTCCGTTCCAGAAATACAGAAGGGAAAGACGAGACGGAGCCTGGCCGTCCGAGCCATAGGATACGCTCTTGCTGGCGGACTGTGGAGGGGTAGAGTGCACGAGAGGAAGGGAGGGTTTCTCCGTGCCTATAAGGACGACGCGGTCATCGAGCCGATTGACGATACTCGCCAGTCGATTCGAAGCTTGTTCCGCCGACGCGTTCACCCGAAGCCAGCAGGTCACGAATCTTTTCGCGGTTCGGCCCGGCACGGTTGATGGCTTCCGCGAGACTGCTCAACGCTTGCTCGATCGGCGTACCTTCCGGCAGGCGGAAGATCCACGGAATGTTGGTTGAAGTGAGCGCGCGGTCGGAGGAGATGGCGACTACAGGAATGAACGACTTCACGGCGATTTGTTCGGCCAGGTGACTGGAAGGGCGGTCGAGAGCGATCAACGCCAGAGCATGATCCTGGTAAACCGCCTTCACGAGTTCGCCGGAAGCCTTTCCCCAGGAAAGCTGAGAGGGAATTCCAATCAGCGAGATATGCTGGCCCTTGCCACTGTTGATCGCATCGAGTAAACGGATGACTGCAGTTGAGTGGACGACTTCATCGGCTCGCGGCCCGAAGACGCCGATTTGCAGTTTCTCAGTCTTCTCCTCGGCCAGCGTTGGGCCGGCGTACTGCACTCCGTTTTCTCCCACGCGAGCGTACGGTTTCTCCATCGTGATGCGGCGGTAGTCGATGCTTCCATTGTGTACGCGGGCGAGAAAGAGCGGAGCGATGTTCTTGCAGTTCGGATCGAAGACCATATCGCCAGTCACGCCCTTGTGGCTCGTCACGCCGGTCAGTGCATCCCGGATCCTGCCCTTGTTCAAGCCCGCACGGCAGATCGCGTCCAGCAGAATCTGCATGGCATCGTAGGCGAGGGCGGCGAAGTGATCCGGCTTCTCGTGAAAGCGGGCCTCATAGCGGGAATTGAAGTCGAGCCAGCGCGGGTCGGTGCGGGTAGGATCGTAGGGAAAAACAGCCTCGAAGCCTTCTGCGGCAGGGCCAGCCAGCTTGACGAGTTCGTCGCCGATGGTGCGGTGACTGCCGAACACGCGCTGCTTCATCCCCAGTTCCTGCATCTGCTGCAGGATCATCGCGGCTGGACCAATGTCGGTCCAGAGCACGATTCCGTCTACGCGCGAATCTTCGATCACCTGAAGTTGGTGGCGGAAATCGGTATCGCCGGGCCGAAATTTCTGTTCGATCACCACGGGATGGCCCAACCGGCGGGAAGCATCACGGAACTTGATGACTCCAAAGCGCCCGTAGCGGTCATTCACGCGCAGGATCGCGATGCGCTTCAGACCGAGTTCGGTATAGATGTGCCGCGCGAGCGTGTAGCCCTGCAGGCGGTCGTCCTGAAGATCAGTGAAGTACCACGGGATGATGGTCTCGGGAATGGTGGGATCAGTGGAGGCGCTGTTGACGATCGGGGTTTCGGCTTTCAGAGTGACACGCAGTGCGATGTGGGTTGTGTCACCGCTGATCGATCCGAACATGGCCCAGACCTTTTCGTCGTAAACCATCTTGACGATCTCGTTGCTGGCTGCGCCCCAGATTGCTGAATCGTTATGCAACATCAGCTTGAACGGTTTACCACCGTACCCGCCAGCCGCGTTCGCCTCCTCAACGGCCAAGGTAGCGCCGTTGAGCATGCGATTGCCCAACGCCTGGTCGGGGTGTGCATAGAGCGGGCCGACGAAGCCGATGCGAATCTCAGACAAATCTTTCAGGTCGGGGTCCGGTACGTCGCGAGCCGCGCCGTTGTACTCGATGAGATTCTGGTAGTGCTCGTAGTAGGGCGTGGTGAACTTCGAAAACGGCCGCAGGTCGTCGGGCGCGCCGGTGTAGGGTTTCAGAGACCGGGGTGCAGGCGGACCTGGAGGATTGCTCCCGCAGGAGCATGGAACAGGCGTCTGGGCCCACACCGTGGACCCGAGCACAGCGGCAACAACCGATACCAGCACGCGACGCATAGCGTTACTCCGTGTGCGATTCGTTGCGGAACATGGCAATCGCTTCAATCTCAATGAGCAGGTCCGGACGGCAGAGAATCGCCTGAATGCCGGTCGAAGCAGGCAGCGGATCCAGCCCCTGCTCCTTGTAGAACGCGGTCCGCTCTTCATTGAAGGCCTGGTAGTCGCGCTCGATGTCGCGGAGATAGCACGTGGTGCGCACGATGTCGTGCCACGTTGCGCCTTCGGAGGCCAGCAGAGCGCTGATGTTCTCGAACGTGCGACGGAGCTGGGCGCGCAAGTCGCCCACGTGCACGGTTCGGCCCTGATCGTCGATACTGGCCGTGCCCGAGATCAACAGGATGGTCAGCCCGTTCAAATCGATCCGCATGCCGCGCGAGAACGCGCTGCCGTAAGCGTAGGCTTCATTCAGCGCCGAGTGATTGGTGATGGCGCGCTTCACAACGGGCGCCGTGGTTACTTCCGCTAGCAACTCCTGAACATTCATAGGACGACTCCTCCAAGAATTCACTTCTTCCGTATCGACTGCCGTGCGCGCAAAACTTGTGCGGTCTGTGTCGGACCGTGTTGCCGAATGCCGTGGCTCAAGCCCTTGGCCGTCGCCACCCAAAGGTCATCTCCCTGGAAATCGACTCCGAGAACGTAGTTGTGGGCCGGAGCACTTTGCACCGCGATCTTCGTCA
Source organism: Terriglobia bacterium (assembly GCA_020073465.1). Classification (GTDB taxonomy): domain Bacteria; phylum Acidobacteriota; class Terriglobia; order Terriglobales; family Acidobacteriaceae; genus Sulfotelmatobacter. The sequence continues at coordinate 95,069 of JAIQFC010000021.1, read as the reverse complement.
CGGTGCCGGCTGCGTCGCGAACCTCCATCTCCGGCTTGTGCGTGTCGAGCGCGGGCCGATAGACCGCCCAGTTTGTGCCGTCGTAATAAGCCAGTCCCTTGTCGGTGGAGAACCATGCGCGATTGCCGTCCACGGCTTTGATCTGGTTCAGGAAGTTGCTGGGCAGGCCGCTGTCTTTCTGAAGGAAGTTATGCCAGTAACGGCCGTCGTAGCGGCTGGCACCGAAGTAAGTCGCGACCCAGAGAATCTTGTCGACATAACTGACCGATGTTGTGATCTCGTGAATAAGCCCCTGGTCCTTCATCAAGACCAGTTCGGTTTCGCCGTCGGGATCGTTGTAGTCCTTCCAGCGCTCGGTTTTGACGTCATATTCGAGAACTCCGCCGCCCCAGACCGCGTAGTAAACCTTGTCTTCGGCGGGGCTGACGGCGTAAGTCCAGATCTCGTACATCGGGGTGTTGCGCTCGTTGAAGAGTGCCCACTGCCCGGTACGCGTATTCAAGCGGCTGGCTCCGGCGGCCGTGGCGGTCCAGACGAAATCTCCCTGCACGCCGACGCCGTACACGATGTCGTTGCTCAAGCCCGAATTCAGTTGCGTGAAGTTATCAATCCGTCCGGCGGAGATGCGGCTCAGCCCACCCATCGTGCCGACCCACAGGTCCCCGGTACGCTTGTCGAGCGCGAGCGACAGCACGGCCTGGTGAGCCAGACCGTCGACGGGACGAAATGCTTTCCATGCGCCGTTTTCGTACAGGCCTAGCCCGTTCTCCGTGCCAGCCCAGACGCGGCTCCCGTCGACCAGTACGCAGAAAACATGGTTGTCGGGAAGACCGTTGGCGGTTGTGAAGTTGTCCCAGCGGAAGCGGGGCATGTCTTGGGCATTCGCGAGGGAAATCGCGATGACGGCAGCCAGCATCGCAAACAGCAGTCTCAGTTTCATCTTCATAACGTTTTCAAATACTCGATGAGATCGTTCAATTCGTCTTTGGTCAGATCGTTGCTCACGCCGTGTGTATCTTTCGGATTGAACACGGTCCAGATTTCTTCAAGCGAACGCGCCGAGCCGTCATGCAGGTACGGCCCGGAATAGACTGTGTTGGAGAGTTGAGGCACATCGACCAGCGGCGAGCGGTCGGTAGATTTGGCGGTGCCGACATCGAATTGCTGCTGATTTGTGTACTTGGGCCCGCTGTGGCAAAACGCACACTGGTTCTTCTGTGGAATCGGCTGGCCGTTCTTGTATGTTGTCCTCTCAAAGATCGCCTTGCCTCGCTCCTGCGCCGGGGTCAACTCTCCATTGGCCATGCGATAACGATTGGGGCGATAGGGAAGCGCATAAACAAATGTCACCAGGTCGGTGAGTTCCTGCTGGTTGTAACTCTGCGAGCGGTAGAAGAACTTCTCGGTGCGGGGCCCGCACTCGGTCGGCATGTCGGGATTCCCGCCGTTCCACTTGAACGGTTCGGTGCCCGCCAGGTTCTCCAGTGATCGATTGTCAACGATGTCTTTGCCGAAACCGTCGGGTTCGAGATCCCACTGCAGACCGTCAATGGTCGCGTCCAGATGGCAGTTGGCGCAGCCGAACTGGCCTTGAAATGCGTAATTGGCGGTGAAGAAAATCTGTTCCCCGCGGCGAAGCGCGCTGACGGTTCTTGGCCCGCCTAGATCGATCGTCGAAACTACTCTCTCGGTCGACGTATCGATGACGGAGAGGTTGTCATCGAGGCGGTTCGCTACGTACAACCGCTTGCCGTCCTGCGACAACAAGGTACCGCGGGGGTTATGGCCGACGGGAATTCTTGCAGTTACATAGTTCGCCGACGCGGAAAGGTCATTCACGAAGGACTGCGGCCGTGTGCGCGCGAAGCCCAACAGCTTTCGCACGTCGATGACCGTCACATTCTCGGACCCGGCTGTAGTCACAAACATCTTCGCCTTGTCCGGGGTGATGGCCACACCCCAAGGCAGCGCGAAGTAGCGGTCAAGCTCGTCTATAGGGACCTGAACCGTCCCGCCGACATCCTCGCCGAACAGGGTCAGCGAATCGCCGAACACCCATCCGTGTTCAACGTGCGCCAGTGGGATGAGGTTCTTGGGACGAAGCTGGGTTGCCACGCCGAGCTTGCCATCGGCAGATAGTGCCACATGAAACACGCCTGCGACGTTGTGCAGTCGCTTGCGCTCGACGACGGCCTGCCGCGCCGTGTCGATGACCGTGATTTCGGAGTTCGGCTGTGCCCGGAAGGCTCCGTGGTTTGGATAGATGTGCGTGCCGTATATCCACTTTCCATCCGGAGACAACGCGAGATAGCTTGCGCCCTGCCCGGCCAGCAGTCGTTTGGTCTCCTGGCCAGTGTTTACATCGATCACAGAGATGTCGTTGCTCAGGCGGTTCGCGACGTACAGAGTCTGGCCACTCCGGTCTGAAACAATGCCAGTCGGTTCGAGGCCAGTGGGCAGGGTCCGCACGACTTTCAGAGTTGCGGCGTCGATCACCGAAACCGTGTCGGACCAGGCGTTCGTCACGTAAATCTGCCGGCCATCGGGCGATAACACGATTCCGCGCGGCACGTGGCCGACCGGAACAACATCCACGACCTTGCCGGATTGAATATCCACGACACGCAGTTCGTCGCTGGCCTGGCACACCACATAGAGCAGGCGCCCATCCGGTGATAGCGCCATCTCGATGGGCGACAGGTAACGCTTGTTGTTTTCGGGCTCGGATTGCGCCCGCGCGGGTTTGGCCGTAGGCGCCAGCAACATCAATGCAGAAATCAATGCAAACACAGGGGCGAGACTCGCGATCAGCCTTGCTTTGCCACGGCATGTAGTCGCCAGTTGCATCTACGGCTCCTCTACCGTGAGAACGCGATCCACTGCCGGATTCTCCAAAACCTGCTCGTGCCCGCTGGGCCAGTGGATCGTAAGCTTGTCGGCTTTCGTCGCATTTCCCAGGCCGAAATGAACGCGGCCATCATCCTGCGAGAGATAGCCCGATCCTGCGATGCGCTCAGCGATCTGCTTCCGTCCGCCGGAGAGCAACTCCAGGTGTGCACCAATACCGTCGCGATTACTCTTCTTCCCTTTCAACTTCACGGTCAGCCAGTGATTGCTGTTCTGGGTAACGTTGTGCAGCAGAGTCGCGGGCGCGCCCAGGTTCACGACGAACGCGTCGATCCGTCCGTCGTTGTCGTAGTCGGCAAGACATGCCCCACGTGAGACCGTCTTTACGTCGAGCACCGAACCCGCATCGCGCGAAACATCGGCAAACTTGCCACTTCCCAGCCCTCGAAACAAAGACTGCTCTTGCGGGACTAAGTGGATCAGTCCGCCGTGGAAGATCAGAATGTCGAGCCAGCCATCATTGTCGAAATCGTAAATGCCTGTGCCCCAACTGGTGTATTGCGCCGTGGCCTGCGAAATTCCCGAACTTGGCCCGATGTCTTCGAACCCGTTCTGGCCCGTGTTGCGCATCAGGCGGTTGTATTTCGAGTCGGTCACCCAGAGATCGACATGGCCGTCGCCGTCGATATCGGCAAACACTGGGCCCATCGCTGAAGTGTTCTCGCCGTTTTGACCATAGGCAGCACCGACGTCGGCGGCGATCTCCTCAAACGTGCCGTCGTGCTTGTTGTGAAAAAGGAAGTTCTCCGTCTTGTCATTGGCGACGTAGATGTCGGGATAGCCGTCACCATCAAAATCGGCAGCGGTGACGCCCATCGTGCGGCCTTTGTAGGCGCCGATTCCCGACTTGTCGGTGACGTCGGTGAACGTTCCATTGCAGTTGTTGCGAAAAAGACGGTTCGTGTCGGCGGCGTAGTCGAGTGGGCCAGGATAGTTGTCCGCAGCGTAATAGTTGCGATATTTGGGATCGAACTTTACATATCGGCCGACGAACAGGTCGACGCAGCCGTCACGATCGTAGTCGAGCCATGCGGAACTGATCGACCAGCCGTCAACCTTGATTCCGGCTTTTGCGCTCACGTCTTCGAACGTGCCGTCTCCCCGGTTGCGATAGAGAATCGCTCGCCCGTAGCCGGTAACCAGCAGATCGACGAAGCCGTCGTTGTCGAAGTCGGCGGCAATCGCGGCCATTCCGTAAATGTTTGCCGCGACGCCGGCTTTGTCGGTAACGTCGGTGAAGGTTCCGTCGCCGTTGTTCCTGTACAGATGATTGTGCGGTGCAACCTCCGGGAGCTGCTTCAGCGGATATGGATGCATCCCCTCTTCGAGCGGCTTCCCGCTGACCACGTAGAGATCCGGCAGGCCGTCGTTGTTGTAGTCGAACCAGACGCAGCCGCCTCCGGTGCTCTCGAGCAATGAACCCAGGCGTTGGGCGCCAAAGTTATGCGTGAACTGAATACCTGACTTTGCGGTTGCGTCGTCGAAACGGATCGCGCCCGGCGAGGCCGCCCCTGGCGATTGCGCCAGAGCAGAAGATATCAACAGCAGTGCCAGGGTTACCGCGACCCGGCTTGGCGTGACTACGATCCGCGTCTTCAAGCTATTGCCCTCCCGAAGCACTGTGGCCCGCAGCGCCCGTCATGTCGGCGGGAGTCGTGGATTTGAGCAGGACCATGGGCACGGCATTCTCCGGTGCAGTTTCCGGGCCCGCGTGGCATCCGACGCATCCCCGTTGCTCGCCGCGGCGCATCCAGAACCATCCCGCCTGCCGCTTCAGGGTTTTGCCGGAGCTGTCGAGCAATTCCATCTGCAGCGGTTGCTCCGTCGGGACTTGAACAAAGAATGATCCGTCACGTTCCACGGGTGCTGAGCCCAGCAGCTTCGTGGCCCCGGTGTGGTCACGCGTGTAGAGCCGAAGTGAGTGGATTGATCCGGCAGCAAATTTGTACTTCGAGGTGTATGCATTGAGACAAAGAAGGTTGGCATTCGGCCAGTCATGCAAGGCCGAGGGGTGCCGCTTCGGCACCGTCCGCTCCACAACCAGCGTCGGCTGCACTGCATTCGCATTCGGCTCGGCCACGGCTGGCCGCAGAGTGCCGGTGCCCGGCTTCCACCACATCAATTGAAATGGGGTTGCCCCATCCCGCCACGCCACGAGCCAGTCGCCCGAAACCGTCTCAGCGATCTCTCCGGGGAACTCTCCGGCCGGAGCTGAGATGCGAACTTCTTCCGCCCGCGACGATGTAAACCGCGCCAGGCCGGAGCCGGAGACAAACACGATGTCTCCTGAGGCGATCTGCCGGCCGGAGTGACGCGCTTTGCCATGATCACAGCGGTAGGACTCGACTCCGCTGCCGTCCGAATAGACGGTGTAGAGTTCCGGAGCGCCACTGGTTCCGAATGGGTACGTCGCTTCAAACAAGATGCGGCCATCGCGCAGAACATCGGCTGGCAGGAAGTTTCCCGGACCGTAGGTCAATTGCACGGTCTTGCCCTCGGCCCGGTCGGCAGCTTCCATCACAAACCGGCCCCCGGTCTTCTTTGCGTACACAATGCGGTCGTCCGGCAGGTAGAGGGGACGAACGCAGTCCTCCGCGCATGATGTGACCTGATGCAGCGAGTCGCCGGTCAAAGTAGCTTCCCAGATCTGCCACGGGTCCTGAGCCTTCTGCTTGCCGGCGAACAAAACTCTCTTCCCGTCGAAGGAAACAGTGGGATCGGCAGATGCTGGAAAATTTGGGGCTAGAGGATGCCGTCCGGTTACGTCTTGGAGAAAGATGATTGCATCGGAGCTAAATCGGTCCGCACCGTGAGTCCAGGCCAGAGGCTCGTAGTGTTTCGCGACGGTGAATAGGATTGCAGGTGCATCCGGACCCGAGGAGAGCACGGAGCGCATGGGCGCGAACGCAGTAATAATGATGAGCGAGACCAGCCCCACCACGATGGGCTGCGCCCGCACTAGTCTGTTCCTCCGACCGCGACCAGATGCGGACCAGGACGCCGGGCAGCCTCCCGGATCGCCAGATAAGGCTGCAGATCATCCATCATCTCGCGGAAGTTGCGGAAGGTGAGCGACTGGGCTCCGTCGCTCATGGCCTGATCCGGCGACGGATGCACCTCGACTAAGAGTCCATCAGCACCTACGACCGCAGCGGCCCGTGCCAAGACCGGAACCAGGCAGCGCACTCCAGCGGCGTGGCTCGGATCGACAATCACGGGCAGGTGCGAAACGGTCTTTAACACCGGCACGGCAGCGATGTCCAATGTGTTACGGGTCGCCGTCTCAAATGTTCGGATGCCGCGTTCACAGAGAACAATCTGGCGATTCCCACTGGCCGCGATCACTTGCGCAGATCGGAGCAATTCCTCCAATGTGGCAGTCATCCCCCGCTTCAGCAGCACCGGCCGTCCGCATCGGCCAAGTTTCTCCAGCAACGCGTAGTTCTCCATGCTGCGGGTGCCCACCTGCATGAGGTCGGCATACTCCGCGATCAAGTCGACATCTTCCTCGCTCATCGCCTCGGTAACGATCGCAAGCCCAGTTTGTTCTCGCGCTTTGCGCAGAATCCTCAGACCTTCGACGCCCAGACCCTGGAACGCGTACGGTGAAGAGCGGGGTTTGTATGCGCCTCCGCGCAGAATGCGTGCGCCTGCTTCGGCCACCGCTTCGGCGGTCTCCAACAACTGGCGCTCCGACTCAACCGCGCACGGGCCTGCCATCACGACGAAGTCGTCGCCGCCGATCTCGATGTCGCCGACGCGAACCACACTGCTCGCGCACACGTCGGTTTTAGCGACGAGATCGAAACACGAGAACTGGCCATTCCACTTAGGGTTCATGAGCCGCGTGCGCCATTCTATGTAGTTATGGGCGCGCATTCATTACTAAGAAACTACTAAGCCCTTCGAGATTTTCATGTGATTTCAATCACATATGGGCGTGTATCCAGTGTCAGGATTGGTGTTCGATCCATGCCGATGCACCTGTGCCTGCCTCCGCCGGTTTCGGATCTACGTGGATTCCGCACTGCTAAGCGACTCCCGACCGACCGTCGATGGGACGCAATCCGACCTTCGTTGGATTACGATCCCTGGCGGGACTGTTAATCTGAAGTTTTGACACGGTTTACCTTAGCCATGACGCTAAATCCCAGGCTTGGCCTGCTTGCGGCTTTGTTTGTGCTCCTAGTCATCGTGCTGACGCCGGCAGGTTTGTCTGGCGAGGTCCGGCCCGCCCCGATCGTCATCGATGCGCGGAGTAAGTCCCCCGAACCCGCGCCGCTTCCGTTTCCCGTGGGTGGCCAATCGCCTGACGGCCACGTGCTCTCTGCCAACAGCAGCTACATGACGCTGGACGGGAAACCCTGGTTTCCCGTGATGGGTGAGTTCCACTATTCACGCTATCCCGAGGCGGACTGGGAACAGGAAATTCTGAAAATGAAGGCCGCGGGGATCCAAATCATCTCAACCTATGTTTTCTGGATTCACCATGAGGAGATAGAGGGCCAATTCGATTGGACAGGACAGCGGAACCTGAGGCGTTTTGTCGAACTCTGCGCGAAACACGGCCTGTACGTATGGATTCGCATTGGACCTTGGGATCACGGCGAAGTGCGGAATGGGGGGCTTCCGGACTGGCTGGTCCAGAAGACGGCCACGCGAGAGAACAACCCCGTTTATCTCGACGCCGTCGGTCGCTTCTATCACGAAATCGGCAGGCAGGTAGTAGGGCTGTTCTGGAAGGACGGCGGACCGATCCTCGGTGTTCAGATCGAAAATGAGTACAGCGCCCGCGGACCGGGAAAGGGAGCCGACCACATTCTCAGACTGCGGGACCTGGCGCGCGAAGCGGGCCTGGACGCTCCCTTCTACACCATTACTGGATGGGACAATGCGGTCATTCCCTCGCGTGATGTGCTCCCGGTCTTCGGTGGATACGCAGACGGATTCTGGTGGCGCAGCCTGGAGGATCTGCCGCCCAATCCGAACTATTTCTTCACAAAGATCCGGTGTGAGGAGAATGTCGGCGATGATTTGCGCTCCAAACGACCTGATATCGATGCACTAAACCTTGCGTACCCATTCTTCACCGCTGAGATGGGTGGAGGGATGGAGCTCTCCTATCACCGGCGACCGCTCCTGAGTCCCAGTGACACCGCAGCCATGGAGGTGGTGAAACTCGGATCGGGCGTGGTTCTGTATGGCTACTACATGTTTCACGGGGGCACGAATCCGGAGGGAAAGAAGACCACGTTGCAGGAATCGCAGGCGACCGGTTACCCGAACGACCTGCCGATAAAATCCTACGACTTCCAGGCTCCTCTCGGCGAGTTCGGGCAGATGAATCCGTCGTACGGCACGCTCAAGGCCTTCGATCTATTCCTAGGAGACTTTGGCGCCAGTCTGGCGCCCATGACTTCGTACCTTCCCGGGCGAATGCCCACAGGCAAGCGGGATACCGCAACGCCTCGCGTGGCTGCACGCATTCAGGATGATCATGGGTACATCTTCGTCAACAACTACGAACGGACTTACCCGCTGGCGGAGCAAAAGAATTTCCAGGTCAGGCTGGAGTTTCCTTCCAGTGTTGTGGATGTGCCTCGAACTCCTGTGAATGTTCCCAGTGGAGCGTATGCCATTTGGCCGGTGAATCTCGACGCCGGCGGAATTCGGCTTCGTTATGCAACCGCGCAACTCCTGTGCAAGCTGGACGACCCGAACACGCTCGTCTTTTTTGCCTGGCCTGGGATTTCACCGGAATTTGCCTTCGAAGAGAAGGATGGCACCTCGATCGAAAGCCTGCATGGGAAAATTGCCCGAGAGCGAGGAATCGCTTATGTAAGCGGGATCGAGCCGGGAACTCAGGTCGCGATCCGGGTCCGTCAGGGAAATGGCACAAGCGTGAGTATTGTTGTTTTGTCGCAAGAGCAGGCCCTGAATACGTGGAAGGCGAAGATTGCTGGACGGGAACGGCTGATCTTGTCCTTTGCCCAGCTATATTTCGACCATGATCAGGTTCATGTGGTGGCCACTGAGCCGTCGCAGTTGAGAGCGGGTTTCTTCCCGCCGCCGGAACATGCCGGCGGCGGCTTTGTTCCAGACGGAGAGAACGGTATCTTCAAACTCTATGCGGCGCGTACACAACCCCTCCGCATTTCGGCACGAGTTCAGAAGAACCAAGACGCGGGGTCCGATCCTCCGCTCAGGATGGGCAAAGAGATGATGGGCAAGGAAGTGGCCCTGGCTCCGGACGATTCCGCGTTCGAGACCGCCGCAAGCTGGGCGATCCAAGTGCCTTGCGTAGAGCGCGGTGCCGGCAGAGTGTTCCTGCGGATTGCGTACGAAGGGGATGTCGCTCGCTTCTACGTCGATGGCAAGCTGTTCTCCGACAATTTCTACAATGGCACTCCCTGGCTGATTGGATTGGACCGGATTCCGTGTCGGCAGTGGGATCGGCTTGAACTGAAAGTTCTGCCTTTGCGCAACCAGGCGCCAATCTATCTTCCTGCGGGTGCGCGTCCTGCGCCCTCCCCGAGCGGTGAGATTGTCGACCTGAAAGAGATCGAGACCATTCTGGAATATGAATCAATTCTGGACGTGAAGCCTTAACAGGGAGTTTCCTGCTTTCTCAATCCAGCCGCCGTAACGGTCCCTCAGTGCGGCGAAATAGTCTGCCGCTGCAACCTTCGGACAGGACCGGGATTGCCGCCTAGTGCATCGATGCTGGGGAACAACGCCGAGTAATTCGGCGCATTCACGTTCGTTGTTCCTGAGCTGTCGGCATTGTCAAACAGCGTCAGACCATTCCAGATGTAGATTGCATCGGGGAGATTGTCCCCGTTGATAAATCCGCCGCTCAAGCTCGGTATGTTCACGCCGGCGGGGTTCCAGTATTCGACACCCATTCCCAGATTGTTGGGTAAACCTTCCTGCACACTCACCAGGTCGAGCAGGAACTGAGTCTGTTCCGCTACGCTGGGCGGCGAATACCAGGGATCGTTCGATTGAAAACCGTTCTCGTAGTGTTCTCCGGCCTCGATGATGAAGATAGGCTTGCCCAAGCTGTTGGCTGCAGTGACAAGTACATCCTGCTCCACGGGCTTGTTTCCCGGATTGGTGGCTGCAGCCTGGGCATCGGTCAAAGGCCCGTGGAAAAGAGGATAGTAGCTTTGGCAGATGGCGTCATACGAAATGCCATTCTGATTGGCGAGCGTGAAGAACTGAGTTAGATCCCACGCGGGGGTGATGTGGATGCAGGTCAGCGGGGCCGGAATGGCCGGACCAATGGAGGTCTCGGCAGCAGCGTCGTGCACGGCTTGCATGGCTTGGATCTGCAGGGCTGCAAAACCACCGAAGTTCGCTCCCGTCGGACTGCCAATGCTGCCCAGGAACCCGGTGTCGACTTCGTTGCCGATCGAGACCAGGTCGGGCATTACCCCGGCCTGGCGGTATGCCATGATTTCCGCTTTTACATAGTTGTAAATGTCGGTTTGCAGTTGACTCAGACTGTGGCCCGCCCACGACGGCGGCACACTGGCGGAATTTCCGCCGTCGAAGAGCAGGGTCAATTCCACACTCATTCCCAGGTTCTTGGTGCGTTTGGCGAGGTCCAGATCCTGCGCTTCGGTTTCCGCGTAACAGGCGTTGCCGCTGCAACCGGTCTGCGAAGGGTTGGAATACGGCGGAGCCGAACTTGGTCGCAGGCGGATCATGTTGACGCCGTGGTTCTTGAAAATTGCGAGCACGTCCTCTGGCTGGCCAGCATCCTTCCACCAGGACAACCCTGTTGAGGCGCGTGCCGCCTCCTGCTTTTCCAGCAAGGCATTGTCCACGCCACGGAAGAAAGCCGGGCGCAGCAGCCACTGCTGACTCTGCGTCGCGGTGCCGGAGGAAGAAGTCTGGTCCAGAAGTGCGCCCGTGGATAGCGACGCCTGAAATACATCGATCAGCAAGCCAGTGCTTTTGTTCGAAATCGTGTAATAACCATTGCTCGTCGAAGTGAGCGTCCACTGCTGCGTGGCGCTGCCAGTGCACGGATTCTGTACCACGTACAGCACTCCCGAAATGTTCGCACTATCAAAGCAGAGACTGTTGCGGACATTGCTGATCTGCCAGAATCCGCCTGGGACCTTCGTGAAGGCCCATCTTTGGCTCGTGTTTGTAAAACTCCGTGGTTGCTGAACGATATGATCGCCCGCTGTCACGGAATTGCTGTTGAGGTCGGCCTGCAAGCCGCTCAATTGATTCACGAGGTAATAAACCTCACCGCCGATGGGACTGATGTCGGTAGGTTCCGGCGGTTGTTGACTCGGCGGGACGACCGTGATGCGGGCCGATGCTGTGCCGCCGTTCCCTGCTTCCGTCGAGGTCACGGCCGTCGTAACGTTGTTCTGCACTCCCAAGCTGCTGCCGGTGACGTTCACTGCAAAGCTGCACGACGTGCCCGCGGCGAGCGTCGCGCCTGCCAAGTTGATGCTGTTTGCGCCCGCCGTAGCGGTGATCGTTCCGCTTCCGCAGGCACCCGTCAGGCCGTTAGGCGTCGAGATAACCAGCCCGCTTGGGAGATTGTCGGTAAAGCCGATCCCGCTCAAAGATGTGCCGCTGTTGGGATTGGACAGGCTGAAGCTTAGGGTCGTGCTTCCGTTCAAATTTACCCCAGCGGCCCCGAATGCTTTCGTGATGGTGGGAGCTAGTTTCACGGGAGGCGGAGGAGGAGTGCTCGATCCCCCGCCACCGCAGCCGACATTCCACAGAAGAGCGAGCGCGAGACACGGTAGAAGCGGCAAACGGCGCGGTTCCAAACGGAGTTCAGCTGTCACGATTCGGCCCTTACTCCTCACTGTCAGACATTCCCCCGGGTTCTGTGTGGTATTGACTCTTCATCTGCCGGTAAATTTTTCTCACTTGATCTTTGGTGTCTTTAATCTCCTGAAACAAGCGCATTTCCTTCTGCGCCTGGTCTGGCATTTGCAGACGTTTGTAGGCGGAGGCAAGACGGTAGTGAGCTGTGCCGTTCAGGGGATCGGACTTAACCGCCATCTCAAGATATTTCCTGGCCTCTTCCGGCTTCTCCATGGTCATCAGAACCTGGCCTAGCCCCAATTGGGCTTGCGTAGACCCGGGATCCATCGAGAATGCGCGCGTGTAGTGAGAGAAGGCTTTATCCGAGTCGGATCGGAGCATTGCGATGCCGCCCAGAGCACACTGCAAACTCGCGCTGTCGCCTTCCGCGGTGATGGCGCTTTCAAACTCTTTCTCGGCTTCATCCTGGACCGCAGGATTACTCCTGGCGGATTCCAGGATGGCTTGCGCCAGTTCGAAACGCACGCCGGGAAGCTTGGGATCGATCTCCAGGGCTTTCTTGAAATGGTCGATCGCACTTTCCGCGTCGCCCGCATTGATGAGCCGTTCTGCGATTACCTGCTGCATGCGGGCTGAGCCGGGGGCCAGTACCGCCAGCTTATCGAGCGTGTCGTCGGCCAGCTCCTTGTAGAGCCGCTGCGCCATGTACAGGATTTCCACGTTGTCAGGATTTAGGTCCACAAGCTTCTGAATGACGGGAATAGCCCGCTCCGAGTCGCCTCGCTGGTAGTACAGGCCGATCAGTTCCTTCCCCACCTGGGTGCGCAGGTTTGTATCCGTCAGCTTCGCAAAAGAGCTTTCCAGGAGGCGTTGGGCGGAACTGCTGCCGAGTCGTTTCTCACAGATACCCAACAAGGCCTGCGCCTGCGTGAGCGAGGGCTGTATCGCCAGAGCCTTGCGCAGATGCTCGGAGGCAGTCCGAACGTCCCCCTGGGAAAATGCAATGACGCCCAGGTTGACGTGGGCCTCGGCATTTCGCGGGTCGAGCGTAAGAACCGCACGAAACTCCTGCGTGGCGGTTTCCGTGTCGTGGGCCGTCAGTGCCGCCTGTGCCCGCTGTAGATGCGTGCGGACCGGCGACGCCTTCGGTATGGCAGTTTGCGCGGCTGCAGCCGCAAGCGCGAGAACCATAAGTAGAGTGGCCCTACGGGCACTGGCGGTAAGACCTTCGACGGAGGATCGCATGCCCAATTCTACGTATTTGCACCAGGAGCTCGGAACCCCACTGGATGGAAAGCACACTGGGCTCGGAATCGAAGAGTGCATCTCGACCCAGAGCCCAGCGTCCTATGGCTTCGATCAGAAGGTGATACGGCCTCCCAACTGGAATATGCGACCGGGTCCAAAGTTGTTCGCGCCTTGCGCCGAACCGATTTGGCCAGCCGTGGACGACATGATGTTGCTGTCCGGGTTATTGAACTGGGGGTGATTGAAGGCATTGTAGGAATCGGCCCGCACGTCAAGGGCGACAGTCTCGGTGATGCGGAAGGTCTTACCGAAGCTGAGATCCACATTCACGAGTCTCGGTCCGCGCAGGATGTTCCTTCCCGAATCGCCAAACGCGGGAGCGGTGCCTGACCCGAGGCCGTTATCGGTCGGGTCCGTGAATGCGGTTGGGTCAAACCACCGGGCGAGGGTCGGGCTGGAGACCTTGCCGCTGCCAATACGATTCGGTCTCAGTGAGTAGCCGCAGAAGCAATTCGGCGCTCCTGATAGAGCGGGGTCGCCTCCGTTCGCGTTGTCCGAGACGGTGGGAGTGAACACAGCCCCCGAATGTGCCTGGATGATGCCGGAGATGCGCCAACCGCCCACAATCTGATTCAGGACGCCATGAGCGGCGTACATCCGCCCCGCACCGAAGGGAAGTTCGTAGGTGATGGAGCCGGTGAGGTTGTGGGTGGCATCGATCTGCGACGGCCCGTAGTTGGCCCGAGGATCTCTGGCAATCTGCCAGAAATCAATATTTTGGTCGTGACCCGAACTCGTGCCTGTATCCAGGAGCTTCGACCAGGCGTAGTTGAACTGATAGGACACGCCGTGGGTGAAGCGCTTCACCAACCGCATTTGCAACGCGTCGTAGTTGGACCAACCCGTGAAATCGTGCGCCAGGATACTTCTGAACCAGGGAACGGGGCGGAAAGAACTGAAGTCGCCGCCATTCACCAGTTCATCCGTCGGCACCTGGTTCATGTCGGTGGCGAAGTTCAAATGCGTGCCCTTGGTGTGGACGTAGCTCACATCGAGTAAGTGACCCACGGGCAGCTCGCGTTGAACACTCAGCAAGAACTGCTGGTAATACTGGAGCGGGATCGTCGGCGCATAATAGCCGACTCGATCAAAATTGAACTGATCGGGGGTCAGCGTGGCAAGAGTCGGAACAATAAGCGACCCAGGTGGTGGTCCGGTCTGCAACGGGAATGCGACGTTGGACCCGTCTCCGATGAAACCGTGTGGCGTGAATCCCAAGGCCAGCGTGGCCGGGAAATTGTCATGGGCATACAGCTCTGTACCTCGAGATACCTGGAAGATACCGTAGCTGCCCCGCAGCGACCACTTGTCCCTCGGCGCCCAGGCAAACCCGATTCTCGGCGACCAGGAATTGACCCCGGGCTCGATGGTGTTGCTGCCACCGACTCCACCGTAGCGGACGGCTCCCAGGCTGTTGGGAGGGAGATAGGACGCCGGGTTGACAAGGTTGGGATCGAAGTTTCCGAACATGCTGCCGGCTACAGCCCAGCCTGTCTGGTGCTGGAAGTGAACACCCAGATTCAAGGTGAGGTGGGGAGTGACCTTGAAATCGTCATTCACGAACGCACCCGTGATCCACGAGGCGATGTTCGTTGGGGTGCCGTTGAAAATATTCCATGTGCCAACGTTGCCCAGCAGGAAATCCGCGAAGGGGATGCCAGAACTCGTCTCACCTCCATTGCGAGGATCAGCCGATGTTCCGCTGTTTGTCCCCACGCCGGTGAAAGTAAAATCCCCGGAGGAGGAGTCACCCCAGGTTGTGTCGTGCTGGAACTGGCGGTCAAGGGAGCCACCCAGGCGGATGGTGTGCCTGCCTCGAATGAGCGTGAGAACATCCGACGCCGTAAGGTCATCCTCCACCAGGTTGGCATGCACGCCGCCGCCGATGAAAGTCTGTGCGCCGACTCCCAGCGCCGAACTTGAGACTGTGATATTGGGGAAAACGTCGGCCGGCGCCTGGCCTCCGTAGGCCGGTTGCATGCCGATCTTTGTCAGAAACCCCTTGTGCCAGGTCCCCGGTGCATATTGATCGTGCTCGCGCATCGCCCCGGCGCGGAATTCGTTGACAATGGTGGGGCTAACGCTCCAAGTTTCCGTAATACGTGCGGTCTGGTTGCGATTGTTGGGAGTCGACGTGGTGCAGTCGAAACCCAAACCACACAAGGCATCCGGGTTGAATGTGAGAACCGTAGGGAATTCCAGAATTGACCCGGAGAGGCGGTGTTTCGAGTTGATCTGATAGTCAATTTTCCCTACGTACCACGTCGACTTGCTTGGCGTGGAAACGACCGCGCTGAAATTGTTCGTCAACGCATTGGGATCGGTGGGGTGAGGCATGTAGGACAGGATGGCAAGGGCCACCGGGTCGGCTTGGGTGGTCAGGTCGATGATGTTCGATCCGCCATTGAGCGGTGTCCGGGCGCAGTTGCCCGAGCAGCTGTTCTTGTCGTAAATCGTCGCATGGAAGGCGGGATCGGAAAAATCACCACCGCGCATCGCTTCCGTGGGAACTGTCGTCGTGTAGAAACCACTGGATTGGACAGGATTGCGCTGATAGGTGAAGTAAAAGAACAGCTTGTTCTTGATGATGGGGCCGCCGACGCTGCCGCCGAATTCGTTCCACCTCTGCGGCGCCTTCTTGCCGGTATTGAAGTAGTTTCGCGACTCGAAGAAGTCATTCTGGTTGAATTCAAACAGCGAGCCATGCCAGCGGTTCGTACCGCTCTTCAGATTGGCATTCAAAGCCAGCAGGCTGCCTCCATACTGAGCGCCCGAAGCGGTGTTGACGCTCACTTCCTGAATGGCGTCAATCGGAGGATAGAAGTTACTCGCGTTCTCGTCGCGTGGATTGGTAGCGGTCGAACCTTCGATCTGGAAGTTGGCCATGAAAGACTGGGTGCCATTGACCGCAACGCTCTCTCCGCCGGCACCGTTTCTTCCAGAACCAGCTCCGCCCCCTTGCACTCCGGGCAGCACCTTGGTTAGTTCATTGAACCAGACGCCTCCTACGATGGGTGCATTCATCACTTCCTTGGTGCTGAAGTTCGTCTGCTGATCCGAGGTTTCCGTCTGCAGCAACGGAGCTTCGCCGATGACCGTAACCTGCTCTGTGGTGTTGCCTACCTGCAGTGTGGCGTCGACTGCGATCGTCTGCAGTTGCAGGGTGACGCCTTTGCGGACGAGGTCCTTAAATCCAGCCTTCGAGAAAGTGATCGTATAGGGGCCGGTCGGCACCGAAGGCGCGTCATAGTAGCCGGCCGAATTCGTCGTCGAGACGATGTTTACGCCCGTATCTAGATTCGTGATCGTGACTTTGACGCCCTCCACTACCGCGCCCGTGGAGTCCTGAACCGTT
Organism: Terriglobia bacterium; assembly: GCA_020073465.1. Taxonomy (GTDB): domain Bacteria; phylum Acidobacteriota; class Terriglobia; order Terriglobales; family Acidobacteriaceae; genus Sulfotelmatobacter. Next base: position 78,697 of record JAIQFC010000021.1, on the reverse strand, counting down.
CCTTTAATTTCTCCAGTGTTGGCGTTTTGGCCGACGGCAAGGGTAGCCGTTAAGCCCGCGGCCAGCAGCAAACCAATGCGCCCAAAGCGGCGGATCATCTCGAATCTCATCGCGGAGCCTCCAGAGATTGGCTCCCATCCAGGATCGCGCTCCCATCTCATCTTGGATCTGGAGGACGCGAACACTCCTAGCGGGAGTTGTGAAAAACACACCTCACCTACTACTGGTGCGGAATCCTAATGCGAAGCAACTAGTCCGCGAATCCGCCAAAAGTTGGACTGCGAAAAAAGTATTTATCTTGACAACAGGGATAAGCCTATGCGAATGGCGCTACAAATGGACCAGACCGCGCTGCAGAGCGGCGACAACAGCCTGGGTGCGATCCTCAACGTCCAGTCGCATGAGAATCGTACTGACGTGACTCTTCACGGTAGCTTCCGTGATCCCCAGCAGGTTGGCAATGTCCTTATTGCTGTTCCCTCCCACCAAAAGGTGCAGTACCTCCAGTTCTCGGGAACTCAAGTCCGAGTGGGGAAGGCGCGACGCCAAAGCGCGAGCCACGGGCGGCGGCAGGAAGCGGCCTCCGCCGTGAACCTTCTGCAGAGCGTCCACTAGGGTTTGGTAAGGCATACCCTTGATGACATAGCCCTGGGCTCCGGCTTCCAGAGCGCGGTGAATGTCTTCGTCCCCGTCGTAGGTCGTCACCACGATGAAGCGAGCACGCGGAGATTTGGAACGGATGGCGGCAATCGCCTCCACCCCACCCATTCCCGGAAGCCTCAAGTCCATAAGAGTGATGTCGGGTTTATGTCGCTGGAAGAGTGCCACGGCTTCCTCTCCCGTACCTGCCTGGGCGACGACATTCATGTCAGCGCGCGCGTTGATAATGGCCGCGATTCCCACTCGCATGAGTGGGTGATCGTCGACCACCATCACTCTGATCTTTTCCGTGTGAGTCATAACGTGATCTCGGAAACCCGGCCTGCGGAAGTACCAGTCCTGCGCGGGACCTCGATGCTGAGGTCGGTCCCTGCGCCGATCTCGCTATACAAAGTGAATCTGCCGCCGATACGTTCCACCCGCTCCCTGATGCCGATCAAGCCATAGTGGTTTTCCGGAAGATGGGACAAGGTGGCAGGGTCAAATCCGGAGCCATCATCCCGAACTCGTATGCTGCAGACGTTTTCTTCGAAAGAAACCGTAAGCTGCACGTTTTTGGGTCGAGCATGGCGAACGGAGTTGTAGAGGGCCTCGCGCGCCACCATGAGCACCTCATGCACGGTGGATTGGTCAAGGGCAAACGGTTTGCCCGAAGTCCGGCACTCCACCGGCAGGGCAAACTCGTGACTAAACTGTTCGGTCATCTTGCCCAGCAGTGGAATGATGTCGCTGGTGAATTCCGAACTGCTGCGCAGGCCCCATACGGCCTGGCGTGCCTCCTCGATGGTGGAGCGCAACTGCGTGCGGGCGCAGTCCAGCAAATCACCATTGGTGTCAGGCTGGTGCTGGCCGAGGCTGGAATGCGCCTCGAGCAGAGCCGAGACACTGGCGCATCCCTGAATGAGCGTGTCGTGCATTTCCCGTGCCAAGCGATTGCGTTCGTTCAATACGGCGTGAAATCGTGCGCGCAGTTGGCCCAGCCGGAATTGGTAGACGGCCCAAATGGAGGCTCCCAGCGATAGCACCATGCAACCCAGGAACCAGGAGGTTCGGTAGAAATGCGGCTTCTGCACGATCTCCAGCGCTGCGGACGCAACCTGTTCGGGATTGTTCATCTCGAAGGCAGCCACGCGGAACTGATACCGGCCCGGAGGAAGATTCGTGTAGTAGGCTACTCGCGCCGGGGAAGTATCGCTCCAGGTTTTGTCGAAGCCGTCCAGCATGTACCGAAACCGGATTCGCTCCTGGGAACGCAGCAGCACGACTCCGTAGTGCACTTCCAGCTTCGCGTTATCGGGCCCAAGAGAAATTCCAGATGTAACGGGGATCTGCAAACCATCCGCCATCACCTGGTCAATCACCACCGGGGCGGGTTTCGACCGCATCGGCGAACCAATGGACACACGCACCGGGCCTTTGCTGCTGGGGAACCAAACTTCGCCCTGAACGGTGAGTACTCCGGCCGGCTTTTCACCGCCACACATCTGGATGGTTTCGAGACCGTCTGAAACTCCATAGAGTGTGAGCGCAACCGGCCGCGAGGAGTGCTCGGCAATAGCGTCAAGTTCGCGACGGCTCACGGCCGAGATTCCGTTCGGTCCGCTCATCCACAGATTATCTTTGCCATCTTCAAGGAGCTCATAAATACCATTGCTCGCGAGCCCGCGGGCAACGGTGTAGTGCGTCATGCTTCCCGAGCGCCAGCGATACAAACCTCCCGTCCGGGTTCCGAACCACAGACCACCGTCCGGGTCTTCATGGATGGCCCAGACCTTTTCATTTTTGAGCGCTTCCGTGACGCCATCGGTCTGGAAACGGTCGCCATGCAGGCGGCTCACGCCCCGGTCAGTGCCAATCCATATATCGCCATGACGGTCTTCCAGAAGCGACCGCGTGCTGAAATAGGCGAGCCCATCGCGCATCTGATAGTTGGTGATTCCCTCGGGACGCCAGCGGCTTACCCCCTCATCGGTGGCAATCCAAACGCTGCCGTCCCGGCCTTGCAGGAACGCGCGAATGAAGTTGTTGACCAACCCTTCTGTCGCAGAGTAGTGAATGAGCCGCTGACCGACTTGCCGGTATGCGCCTCGGCCTTCAGTCCCAATCCACAGCGCGCCCTCTCTGTCACGAAACACATTCCGCACTCTTACGCCTGAGATCCCCGGGAAACGGTAGGGGGCCGCCTGACCGTTTCGTACCCGGAACAGGTTTACGGCAGCGACCCAGAGGTCACCATTGCGGTCCTGATAAACCGTCTCTGCGTCTGAATCAGCGGCATCGGGCAGTTTCACTGTCCTGACGGGGGTTTGGATCAACCGCAGCATGCCGCCCTGGGTGCCGATCCAAATGTTCCTCTCCACGTCTTCGAAAAGGTTTAAGACAGTGTTGCTGGGCAGTGGATCAGGAGCCGCAATTCCGGAAAAATGATGCTCGCGATAAGTAAGAAGTCCTCGCCCGATCGTCCCAATCCAAAGAGTTCCGTCCGACGTCTCATGCAAAACCCGGACCGTTCCCTTGACTTCCGGCACCGCCTTGAACGAAGCGTCGTTGGGAGCCATCCTCTGCAGGCCTGAAACCGTGCCCACCCACACGGTCCCATCCTGCGTTTCCATGATCGACTTGACCCGGTTCTGGCTGGCTTCACCACCCAGGCGATACTCAAAAGCAACGTTCCCGGTGAGGCGCAGGAACTTGGAGCCGCCCACCCAAATCTGGCCACGACGATCTTCGTGGATGGCATGGACTGCAATCGCCGGAATGTCTGCCGTGTTGTCAACTCGGTCCAGGCGGTCGCCGGAGAGGAGAAACAATCCGCTGTCGGTGCCCACCAAGATCCTTCCTTGGCTGTCTTCGTAAACGACGCGCACGAATGCATTCGTCAAACCATCGTTGCTCGAAAAGGATCGAAATGCCCCGCCGCGGTAGCGAATCAGCCCACCGCCCTCCATTCCGATCCAGAGCGTATTGTCGCGGGCCACGGTCAGGCAAAAAACGTTGTTGTCGCTGAAGGCGGGAGTGTTTTCACGGTCGAATGTCAGGAACCTTTCACCATCAAAGCGGACAAGCCCGCCCGTAGTTCCGATCCACAAGTACCGGTCGGCGGTTTGAGCGAAGGCCTGCACGACTTGCTCCGGCAGGCCGTCCTGCATTTGCCACAGGCGCTGGGTATAAGTGAAAGGTGGAGTATCCACTGCGGCCACGGGTATAGCCAGGAAGGAAGCGAGGCAAAGCAATATGCAGGCGGCCCTGCGCAGCAACTTAAGTCGAACGGCGATCGGGTCCCAATGTAACTCAGTCACCATGGAACGCAGACGATGGTGTCTGCAACTTGTCTACGGAAGCCGTACCCTGCTCTCAAGCACCGTGAATCTATCACAATTTCTCCTACTTTCGCGTGAACCGGTCAAACACTGTGATCACAGGTAAAGCATTGTGCTGGTCATCGAAGAATCCACGAATGGTGAGAGGTCCCGTCACTGCCGGTTCCCACCAAAAGACGCCTTTGCCCCGTCCGTTCGGAGTTTCCATCACCACGCGGTTCACTTCGTCCAGAAAAGCACGTTGCCCCTCAGGAGACTCCGGGAACGGTGCTGGCTTGTTCACGTAATTGCCGCACTGCCAGTTGTAGGCGGCTTCCACCACGATGATGTCTTTCTGATATTCGCCTGCCATGAATTCCAGGTTTCGCCGGAGGTCATTCAAGCTTCCGTGCCACCACGGATAGTACGATTGACCGATGATGTCGTAAGGCACGTCATAACTGTTCAGCTTGTCCAGGAACGCTTTCGTTCCTTTCATGTCGGCACCGCGATCAATATGAATCATGATTTTTGGGCGAGGGCCGTTTCCGCGGCCAGCGTCCACGCCATTGATGCCGGCGTACACCAATTGAGCGAAGTTGTCCCAATTCTCCGGCAGCTTGCCGTCAGGCCACATCATCCCGTTGGTGATTTCATTGCCCACCTGGACCATGTCGGGTAAAACACCGGCATCGCGGAACGCGCTGATGGTGTCTCGGGTGTACTCGAATACAGCCTTCACGAGCTCGGCGTGCGTCTTGCCTAGCCACGCTTTGGGCAGAGGTTGTTTACCCGGATCTGCCCAGTCATCTGCGTAGTGGTAATCCAACAGGAATTTGAAACCGAGTTTCTTGGCGCTCTTGGCCAGCGCGATGGTGTAGTCCAAACTGTTTGGCAGTTCAGTGGGGGTATGAAAGAGCCTGAGCCGGACCCAGCTGTAGCCGTGGGATTTGAGTATTTCCAAACCAGGCTTAGCGGTCCCACCGTCCTTGAAGACCACCCCTTGCTGTTCCGCCTGACCCAGGAAGGAAACGTCTGCACCGACTGCATATTCCTGGCACTGGGCGAGACGGGCTGCAAAGGTTACTGCAAGTAGCAGGAAAATGAGATGTCGGACCTGTGCTCTCATGCATCCTCTTATTTACTGGCAGGTTGCCGGGCAACATCTGGGAAGTACCAGTCCATGTACTTCTCGGCAGCGATGAAGCCTCCGGGGCGCAGCAGGGTCAAATGGAGCTTCAGCATCCTGGCATCGGGTTGTGGTCCGATATTACCGGAGACCGTCTGCTCGCTGCTTAGATGAGTGAACTGCTGCTCATTGCGGCCAAGCAGCTTGCCACCCTGATCGCTCACCTCCCAGACCAGCCGATAGTCGTGAAGTGGATAGAACGGAAGGTCATTGATGCCGTTCGGCTTTACCGTAATTGTGAAACTCGACGGCACCGCCTCCGGTGCCTGGTCCCAGTGGGCCTCAATGGCCGCCGGCGCGTTGAGTTCTTTCCAGACATAGTAAGAAGGTTTACGCTGACGGTTCTCGTCCACCAGACCGTGTTCGACGTAGCCTTCGTCCCACCCTGGGCGGAGATTTCTCCTCGATTTGTAGTCTTGATAGCACCACAAGATCGCTCCCGCAATCCAATCGCGTCGTGCCAGCTCTGGCATCTGATCGCTGATGACCCGTACGCGCATGCGATCGGCCTCTTCGGGATACTTGGCAAAGATTCCGGCCAGGCCGAATTCAGAAATGATCATCATCCGGTCGGGGAACATCTGCCCGATTCGATCCAGCGTTTCTGAAAGCTCGGCCTCCGGTCCGTGCCAGCTTCCGAAGTATTGGTTCATCATCAGAAAGTCCGCGTCATTGGCCGCGGAGTCCTCAGCTCGTTTCAACTTCGGAAGATGATCGTCAGCATAGCTTACAAACCGGCTGGGATCGAGTTGCCGTATGAAGTCGCGCATGGTCCGGAAATAGGCGATGCCACCGGGAGTTCCCGTATCACTTTCGTTGCACACGCTCCAGGCAAAAATGCTGGGGTGATTGCCCGACTCCTCGATCATCTCGCGCATCTGTTGTTTAGCTGAGGCGAGCACCCGAGGGTCTTTGAGCTGGGCTTCGCTGAATTGCCACACAGGGATCTCGGGGATCAGCAGGATGCCATGCCGGTCGGCGTAATCGAGAATAAAGGAGTTCTGCGGATAATGGACAGGGCGGGTCAGAGTTACCTGCAGCAACCTCATGTCGTCGTAGTCGTGACGCATCGTGCCAGGAGTCTCAGCCAGTCCTTCCCAGGCAGACTCTTCGTGCCGCGCCACGCCGGTGAGACGCACCCGCTCACCGTTAATCAGCAGGTGGCGGTCGCGGATCTCGATCTTGCGGATGCCGAACGTATCACTGTGCTCGTCCAGGATGTGACCCTGCTGGTCGGTAACCAGCACCCGCATCCGGTACACGTTGGGATGATCGATGCCCCACAATCTCGGTTCCTGGAATCGCAGCGACATCGTTACAGCGTCGACTCCTGAAGCAACTGCAAGAGTTCGAGTTTCGCTCCCGGCGGGTTGGCTGTCAGGTCCCAGTGCCGTTATCTGCACCGAGAGTTGCTGTTTCTGAGCCAGGCTATTCTCCAGGAAGATCCGGTCCTCGATGACAGCTCCGTTGTCTACGATCTGGCTGCGAATTTGCTGGCGGCTCACCTGGACGGGACCGCCCAGCGTCAGCCAGACATCGCGAACGATTCCGCCGTAATCCCACCAGTCGTACCATGCATGATCCTCTCCCCGCTGCGCCAGGCCGGGAATGGTCGTCGCTCCAATGCGGTTGTCGATCTCGACTGCAACGTAGTTGCTCGGCTGCAGGTCCCGAGTGAGGTCAAAGGAATAGGCGGTGTATCCGCCCTCGTGTGTTCCGAGCTCAACGCCGTTCAGCCAGACACGCGCGGAATAGAACGTCGCTCCAAAATGCAGTTTCACATGCAAGTCCGGCGACTGCACCGGCATGTCGAACGTCTTGAAGTACCACGCCTTGCCAAGATAGCCGTCATGACGGCCCAGGTTCCAGGTGTGTGGAACATTGATCGAGTCGGCGTTCGGAGGAGGATGTTTCTGCCAATTGGCCGTTTCCCCGATTTCCCCAGGGTCCGTGCGGAACAGCCAGTCGTGATCCAGGTCAACGCGGGTCGTAGCAAGCAGCGGGGCCGATACGATGAGCGCGATGATCGTGCCCAGCACAATCCTTTTCATGCGTTGTCGCAATATGACGGCAATATGACAGTTCGGTAGAAGACGCCTGCTTTCAAAGCCGAGCAGACAGTTCGCGGAATCTTACCTTCATGGGGAGAGTCGGGAATCCTCCGAAAGTAGGATTGGTTCGCCAAGCCCTGCTGAGTCACCCAGTTTGGGGGAATGCAGACCGGCCCATCCAGGACCGTGCCCCAATCTGGCAGACAAATGGTGCAAACACCTGTTGGCAACCGCAACTTAGTGGCGGTTGGTCCGGCGCCAAGCAATAGCGGCGGGTGTACACTGCTGCCCTGCCGCGGACGCTCCGTGATGGGCGCCGTGAAGCCAGACTGCAATAATGAAGATCACAGTCCTGAAGCTCGATCCCCGAGATAACGTCCTGATCGCCTTGCAGGATCTGCGCAAAGGCGACCGGATCAGTTTCTCCGGCCACGAGCTCTTGCTGGCATCAGACGTCCCTGCCAAGCACAAGTTTGTAATCGAGAATCTTAAACCCGGCGGTGATGTCATCATGTACGGCGTTCTCGTCGGCAAGGCCAGGGAGAGCGTTCAAATTGGGGAAATCCTGACCCCGCGCAACACAATTCACGAAGCGGCCGCGTATCGCGAAAGCTCACATACATATGAGTGGAGTCCACCCGATGTAAGCCGCTGGCTGCAGCGCACGTTCCTCGGATACCGGCGTCCGGATGGGCAAGTGGGTACTCGTAACTATTGGTTGGTGGTGCCGCTGGTCTTTTGTGAGAACAGAAATGTCGATGTGATGAAGCAGGCCTTTGAGGAGGAACTGGGCTTTGCTCCCCCAAAGGTCTACAGGCGACAGGTGGCTGAACTGGTCAGGCGTTATCGGAAAGGATCGCTGGACGACGCCAGATCACGCTCGGCTGAAGAAGACTTGCAGAGTTCTGCACGCCCGAGACTTTTTGAGCATGTTGACGGCATCAAGTTTCTTATGCACGAGGGTGGCTGCGGCGGGACGCGCGAAGATTCCAACAATCTCTGCGGTTTGATCGCCGGCTACATCCATCATCCCAACGTGGCCGGAGCGACGGTCCTCAGTCTGGGATGCCAACACTCACAGATTGGAATTCTCCGCGAGCAACTTAAACGGCGCGATGGTGATTTCAACAAGCCCTTGCTGCTGTTTGAGCAACAACAGAGCGGGTCTGAATTCAAGATGCTTTCCGAGGCAATCCAGGCCACCTTCCTGGGCTTGGTGGAAGCGAACAAGGCGAACCGTGCACCCGAGCACCTCTCCCATCTCTGCGTGGGTCTGAAATGCGGAGGCTCCGACGGATTTTCCGGTCTCTCGGCCAATCCCGCCATCGGCCACGTGTCCGACATGCTGGCGGTTCTGGGGGGAAGGACCATCCTTTCGGAATTTCCGGAATTGTGCGGCGTCGAGCAGGAACTCATTGACCGCTGCATTAATAAGGAAGTCGCCGGCCGCTTCATTCAATTGATGCGCGATTACGCGGCCCGGGCCAAGGCGGTGCGCTCCGGCTTTGAAATGAATCCTTCTCCGGGCAACATTCGCGACGGACTTGTGACCGACGCCATGAAATCCGCTGGAGCGGCCCGAAAGGGCGGAACCTCGCCGGTCACAGCCGTGTTGGACTATCCCGAATACTCCCACCAGCAGGGGCTCCACTTGCAGTGTACGCCGGGGAATGATGTGGAATGCGTTACGGCACAGGTCGGCGCGGGTGCGAGTGTAGTGCTGTTCACAACCGGCCTGGGCACACCGACTGGCAATCCCATTGCGCCGGTGCTCAAGATCTCGACCAATTCGGATCTCGCCCGGCGAATGCCGGACATCATTGACATTGATGCTGGCAGCATCATCTCAGGTGAGACGACGATCGAACAAATGGGAGAAGCGATTCTCGACCTGGTAATTCAAACCGCCAGCGGAGACGTCCGTACCAAGGCAGAGTTGCTGGGCCAGGACGATTTCATTCCCTGGAAGAGAGGAGTCTCGCTCTGACAAGTCCCGCCGATAGTTCAAATGGATTTCGATTGGACGGCAAAGCCGCCATCGTCACCGGCGGCGCCAGTGGCATTGGTCTAGCCATCGCGCACCGATTTGCCATGAGCGGAGCCAGCGTTCACGTCCTTGATATCCACGGCAGCGAATCCGAAGCTGCTACGCGGAAGATCGCGGAGGCAGGCGGGCAGGCACACGCCTACGAATGCGATGTTTCCCGCCAGGAGCAGGTGAAGGTGGTCCTGGAAGCGATTTTTGGACGAGAGCGCGTCCACATCCTGGTGAACAATGCCGGGATTGCGCACATCGGAAAGGTGGGAGATACCACCGAGGAGGATTTCGACAAGGTGTTCCGCGTAAACGTCAAGGGCCTTTACAACTGCATGCTGGCCACGGTTGAGCACATGAAGATGCAGGGGGGCGGCGTCATTCTGAATCTTGCGTCGATCGCGGCATGGGCTGGCCTAGCCGACCGGTTCGCGTATTCCATGAGCAAGGGCGCGGTCGTTGCCATGACAAACTCGGTAGCCCGAGACTATTTGGCGGACAACATTCGCTGTAACAGCATTTCGCCGGCGCGAGTCCATACCCCCTTCGTAGATGGGTATTTGCGTAAGAACTATCCCGGCCGCGAGCAGGAGATGTTTGATAAATTGTCCCGCACGCAGCCCATCGGACGCATGGCCGAGCCTCACGAAATCGCCGCACTCGCTCTGTTTCTGTGCTCCGACGAAGCCGCTTTCATCACTGGTACGGACTATGCGATTGATGGGGGGTTTCTGAATCTGCGCGGCTGAATGACAGACCATGCACATCGATTCTCACCAGCACTTCTGGCGCTACGACGAACGCCGAGATAGTTGGATCACACCCCAGATGTCGGTACTCAAGCGCGATTTCCTTCCCGAAGATCTGCTTCCCGAGTTACGCGCCAACTATATGGACGGATCGGTAGCCGTACAGGCGGATCAGTCCGAGCAGGAGACGATGTTCCTGCTTGACCTGGCTGGCCGATTCAGCGGGATCAAGGGCGTAGTCGGCTGGGTCGACCTGTGTTCTCCAGAGCTGCCGCAGCGCCTCGAATACTTCTCACGCTTCGAGAGACTGTGCGGCTTCCGGCATGTAGTCCAATCTGAACCCGACGATCGATACATGCTGCGCAAAGACTTCCTTGCCGGAATCGGGTCTCTCCAACGATTCAAGTTCACCTATGACATCCTGATCTATCCTCAGCAACTCCCTGCGGCAATCGAACTGGCTGGAAAGTTTCCTGAGCAGCGATTTGTGATTGATCACCTGGCCAAGCCTCGGATCCGCTCCGGTGAAGTCTCGCCGTGGGCGCAGCAGATCACAACCATCGCGTCGAATCCGAATGTGTACTGCAAACTGTCGGGCCTTATCACCGAAGCGGACTGGCAGAGCTGGTGTGAGTCTGACTTCAAGCCGTATCTGGACGTGGTGTTCGACGCCTTTGGCCCCGACCGGCTTATGTTTGGCTCCGACTGGCCGGTATGCCTGTTGGCCGGAACGTATGGCCGGGTGAAACAGCTGGTTGCCGGTTATATTCGTAACCTGCCGATCGAGAAACAGGAAGGAATCTTCGGCTTGAATGCGACTCACTTTTACGGATTGAAGACCTCACATCATGAACCTGCAACTGCGCGATAAGGTCGTACTCATCACCGGCGGCGCGAAGGGCATCGGTGCCGCGACGGCTCAGGCCCTTGGGCAGGAGGGTGCGATCCCGGTGATAGTGGATCGAGACACCGAGGCAGGAGAAAGACTGCGCACAGAATTGTGCGGCAGCGGAGTCCGATGTTCTTTGATCTCGGCCGAACTGACTTCAGCCGAAGGCTGCTCGCGAACCATCGAACAAACCGTCAAGGAGTTTGGCCAACTGGATGCGCTCATCAACAACGCGGGCGTCAATGACCGCATCGGCCTTGAGCACGGCAGTCCTGAGCAGTACGTTGCCTCCTTAGAGCGAAACCTCCTTCACTATTTCAATATGGCGCACTATGCCCTGCCCCACTTGAAACGCTGCAAAGGCTCAATCGTGAACATCAGTTCGAAGACGGCGGTGACCGGCCAGGGAGGAACCTCAGGCTACGCGTCGGCCAAAGGAGCAATTCTCGCGTTGACTCGTGAATGGGCCGTCGAACTGCTTCCCTACGGCATTCGCGTGAATGCGGTCGTGCCGTCGGAAGTGATGACTCCTCTCTACCGTCAGTGGCTCAACACGTTTCCCAATCCCGAGGAGAAGCTGAAGACGATTGTTTCCAAAATTCCGTTGGACAAGCGGATGACCAGTGCCGATGAAATCGCCGCAATGGTCGTTTTCCTGATTTCCGCCAAGGCGTCACACATTACCGGCCAGCATCTGTTCGTGGATGGCGGCTATGTGCATCTCGACCGGGCACTCACATAAAGGACGAGCATGATGAATCCATCTGCGCCGATCACGGAACGACGCTTCGTCGTGCCCCTTATCCTCGTTACCAGCCTCTTCTTTCTTTGGGCGATCGGCGTGAATCTCAACGACATTCTCATTCCTCACTTGAAGAAGGCGTTCAGTCTTACGGATTTCCGATCCTCTCTCATCCAGTCCGCCTTCTTTGGCGGATACTTCCTGGCCGCACTCCCCGCAGGGTGGCTGATGCAGCGCCTCGGATACAAAAAAGGTATCTTGATCGGACTGTGCGTCTGCGCCACGGGCGCATTCCTGTTTATTCCAGCGGCGTCGATTCGCGTCTACGGATTCTTTCTGTTCGCATTGTTCGTGATGGCGTGCGGCCAGTGCTTCCTTGAGGTTGCAGCTAATCCCTACGTGACCATACTGGGCCCCCCGGCAAGTTCGGAACGGCGCCTGAACTTCGCCCAATCCTTCAATTCAGTCGGCGCTGTGGCGACGCCTTTTCTGGGCGCGGCGTTCATTCTCTCCGGCATCGAGCACACGCCAGCTGAACTCGCGGCCATGACTCCGGCACAGTTGCTGGCTTATCAGGCATCAGAAGCGAACATGGTGAGAGCACCCTACCTCGTGATCACCGGGATCTTCCTGTGCGTCGCTCTCCTTATCTATTTCTCCGCCTTGCCGGAAGTTCGGGAGAGTGGCAAGGCCGACGAGACCGAGGCTTCGCGGACGCATCTGAGCGGCATTTGGCCTCACGGGCATCTTGTGAAAGGCGTGGTCGCGCAATTTTTCTATGTCGGCGCGCAGGTCGGAGTGGCCAGTTTCATCATCCGCTTTGCCGAACACTCTGTTCCCGGCACCCACGAAAAAGTCGCTGCCCGCTACCTGCAACTGCACATGCTTGGCTTCATGCTGGGACGATTCGCCGGGTCGGCGATCATGAAGAAGGTAGCCGCCCCGAGGCTGCTCAGCCTGTTTGCAGCCGGCTCCCTCGCCTGCCTGCTGGTTGTTCTGGTCGGTTCCGGACACGCTCCGGTTTGGGCCGTGGTCCTGCTCGGCTTTTTCCACTCGATCATGTTTCCGACCATATTCGCGCTGAGTCTGAAAGACCTTGGCCTCTACACGAAGTTGGGATCGTCGTTGCTGGTTATGTCCATTGTTGGGGGCGCGATTGTGCCCGCGGTCATGGGTCGAATCTCCGATGCTACGAACATCCAGGTAGCGTTTGTGGTGCCGCTGACTTGTCACGCCTACATCCTCTATTTCGCCCTTCGCGGCTACAAACCGGTCACCGTGGCACCTGCTAATCCAAGTCTGAGCATTGCCTCAAGCGAGGTCGAATGAACCGACGCTACTGCCTCACCCTGGACCTGAAAAGTGATCCGCAACTGATCGCAGAGTACAAGAGATACCACGAGAAGATCTGGCCCGAGATCACCGCAAGTCTCAAGTCCGCTGGCATTGAAGACGCTGAGATCTACGTGCTCGGGACACGCATGTTCATGATTTTGGAAGTGAACGATCGTTTCTCGTTCGACGCCAAGGCGGAAGCCGACCGGAACAATCCAAAGGTCCGCGAGTGGGAACAACTGATGTGGAGATTTCAGCAACCACTACCCCAGGCCAGGCCGGGCGAGAAGTGGCTCCTGATGGAGAGGATTTTCAAGCTCGAACAGTAATTGTCGGAGATCTCTCGAGCCACTCGCAAACCCCAGCAGTGCCCGCGCGTTGCGAAGTGCGGTCAGCCTATCTTGAGGAAACGCCGACTTGCGAGCAGCCCCGCAACAACGGCGCTTCAGTTCGAGATGATCCGGAGGGCCACCAGCGACGATTTCCCCGGCACCGAATTCTCGACCGTGGTGGTGAGCAGAAGCTGGAAATAAGGCGGAATGGTCTTGTGGTCGGGCGAACGATCAAGCAACGCCTTCCGCAGTTCGGCCATGCGCTCCGGATTCGTGAGGTACTCAATTGCCGCTTGCGAACCCTGAGTGTAGATGCCATAGATCAGCAGGACACGTTTCTCTTTTCGTTCGTTCGGAAGCATGAGCACAACCGCGTAGTCTCGCGTCAGCTGGTTGGTCACGGAGTCAAATTCCGGCTTGTAGACCGCCTGCTCTCCCGGCTGAGGACTGCGGTTGAGGATTACGCCGCTCTGGAAGTGAAATCCCTCGACATTGAGAAAGACTCGTCCGCTCCAGGCCTGATTTCCTCCAAGCAGGATCGCGTTGTCCCCCTTGATTTCTTCGAGGTTGACGAGGCGAGATTGCTGTACCCGGCACGGTTGGCCGACGCTGGAAAACATCTTGCACAAGCTCACCACTCCCAGGGTCTCCCCCACAGAAGTGAAGTCGGTCAGGCTTGGGACGAAGAGGAAACGCTTCAGTTCGCGGAAATGAATTGTGTCGCGGAATTCCGGCAGATCCGCCTTGGGTATCTCATGGCCGCCAGCCAGGGTTTGAGGACTGTCCCCGTCGTGAGCCGCTCGCAGCAATGGGTGATTTGGGATCGTAATGAGCGGGGCATCCGCGGGAGGAAGGAACGGGTGCCAGAACCACTCAAGACCGTCCGGCAAGGTACCGGGTTGGATTCGAGACTGTGTGTGTCCGTTGCTCCACCTCGACACGGCGAGAAGCGAAGCGAACACAACACACAGAATTCCAAGGCTCACGGTGAACGCAAAATGCAGACGATTTGACGGTTGCGCATCCGGACTGACCTGCGCGCCTGGGATACTTGCAGGGGAGGCCTCTTCCAGAGCGCTGCGGACAAAGATAGGAACATAATGTCCTGAGGGAAGATCGATACGAATCAGGGCCCCTTGGCCATCTTCCTCGTAATACTTCTTAAGGATGCGCCGAATCTCGTGCGCCTGCACGCGCACAATGGGGTCCCTCTGGGGATTGAAGTCGACTCCCCGGTCGTAGACCTCGACGCCGATGAGATACTCATTCAGCTTGTCGCCATTCCCCAGGAAGCTCTGCTCGGCAACAAACTCAAGAAACCGGGTCTTCTTGGGAGAGTTGGCGAAGTGTTTGCTCTCCAGGATTCGGCGTAGCTCTTCCCGCTTCTCGAAGAGCGAGATTGGCGGCGTCGCGGAAGTGTGAACAGAGACCACCTTAGCTGCCGGCGTTGGGCGCCGCGAGGGGCACGCTCGAAACACAGCTCGACGCGCTCGCGGCCCCGGTGGGACGATAGCACCGCCCATCCATCACCGTCAACGCGCGGGCTCAAAGGGGACAATTAACGGTTATCCGCCCCGTTAGTCCCCGTTAATTCCGCGGGCGCGCATTCGGCTGCGTGGCTTTGATTGGTGACGTTTTCTAACAGAAATGTTCAGAACTAGAAGAAGTGGAAGCATCGACTCGGAGCCAGTCATTGGCCAGCGCAGCCTCCAGGGTCCAATTTCGGTGCTACGTGACCTCTAGAACCGCTTGTTCTGGCGACTCGGAAGCGATTCGGCCGCTGTTAACGTCCCCATAACCTCGATTACCTTGCGGCATCCCCTCCTGACGCCTGAGTATCGAGGGTGCTCGACACGACGGGATGGGCGTCTACCTCCGGGAAGTTGTTCTTCAGCCTGCTGACCTTGCCGTCCCTTCTCGCATTCCAAGGCTCGGCGCCCGGAACGGGGCTGGTGCTGGCGGTCACTCGTCGTCTTGACAACCCAGTCTTGACGATCCACTCCGAAGGCGCGCAAGGGAACAAGTACGGATTCGAGGGCGGAAGAGTGCTCAAGCTCGGTGGCGCGTATCACTTGTTCACATCGGAGATGGTCGGTGATCCGCACTGGGTCAAGATGAGGATGGCGCATTGGGTGAGCCGGGATCGTGTGCATTGGCAGCGGCTTTCAACGCTTCTCGAGTCCAGTGGCGACTTCACGGGAAAGGATCCACGGGCGGCTTTGTGGTCTCCCATGCCGGTCTACAACGCCAAGGATGGCCGATGGAACCTGTTCTACGTGGCGTACCAGGCAGCTCCGGATACATCTCAGCAATGGTTGACCAATCATGAGGGCCGGATTTGGCGTGCCGTTTCCGAGACTCCGGGAATGGACGGAATCGACGGACCCTACAAAGACGCGGGAATCGTTTTGCAGCGCGGACCGGACTCGGACTCATGGGAAGGACTGCAGGGAACGGATTCGTTCTTCCCCTACCGCGTGGGTGATCGCTGGTATGCGTTCTATGGAAGTGCGCACACGGAGAAGCTACCCCTGTCGTTGTGGCAAGTGGGCCTCGCGAAGTCGCCCGATCTCGCCGGACCCTGGGCGCGTTACACAGAATTTAATCCCCTGAAGATGGAGAATCGCTTCGTCGAGAATCCGATTGTTACGGAGCTGGGTGACGGGAGCTACGTGGCTGTGTACGACACCGATGAGCCGAGTGCGGTTGGCTATACGTTCTCGAGCGATGGAATTCACTGGTCTCGGGGACAGCATCTGGTGGTCCAGGACGGAAATGGCGTGTGGGCGACAGAAGTGCGAACGCCCCTGGGCTTGATCGCCGAGGGTAAGGATTCGTTCACGCTGTTCTATACGGCGAACGAGAAGGTTCCAGGCATGGCGCCGGACGCAAATGGCATCACGCTGACTCCCGGTGCGATGGGGATGGTGGAAGTTCAGTTGAAGACAACGCAGACGGCGAGCGCAGGCAGCGGCCACTAGTGCGCGCTCGTGCGGTGCCGGGTAGAAGTGAATGATAGGAATCCGATTCACGGTTTGCGGGGAGGCAACATGTCGAAAGCAAAGTTCTGCGGTTTATTTGTTTTTGTCACACTGATGATTATTCTGGCCGCGCAATCCGCGGTAGCGCAGGCCAATCGCGCGACGATCACCGGAACTGTGACGGATACTTCCGGAGCGGTGGTGGCCGGCGTTGAAGTAACCGCCGTTAACAAGGGCACCAACGTGCCCACGAAGACCGTCTCCAACCAGGACGGCATCTACGTTATCCCTAATCTCTTCCCGGGGCTGTACTCGGTTGAGTTCAGGAAGGAGGGGTTTGAAACGCTGTGGCGTCCATCTGTCACCCTCGACTCGACAGAAGTAGCCCGGCTTGATGCCGCTCTTCAGGTGGGCTCGGTTAGCCAATCGGTGACCGTCACCACCGATGCACCGGTGCTCGACTTGGAGCGAGCTTCCGTCGGCACGAATCTGAAGGGAGATGTCGTGACCGACCTCCCGCTCAGTATTTACGGCGGGGGACGGTTTGTGGAGGACTTCGCAGTCGCGATTACGCCGGGTTACTCCATCTATAGCAGCCCGTACGGGGCGGTAATAAATGGCGGACAGTGGTTCACCAAGGACTACACCGTGGACGGTACTTCAGCAACCGGCGATATTCAGGGCAATTCGATGCAAGCCGGTCCGAGTATGGAAGCGGTGGAGGAATTGCAGGCCCAGACCAGTGGCCTGGACGCCCAGAGCAGCATCACCGGGGGCGGGGTCATGTCGTTCAATCTGAAGTCGGGAACCAACAAGCTGCACGGCACGGCGTTCCTCTACGGCGTCAACGAGTTGTTCGATGCGAATACCTGGACCAATAACAGTAATGGCGAGCGCAAGCCCAAGCGGAGAGCCTGGGACTACGGGTTCAGCCTGGGCGGCCCGGTCATCAAGAATAAGACTTTCTTCTTCGGCGCATTCGAACGCTACACCCAGGTCGACCGCCGACTGGGCGGATACAGTTCGATCGTGCCGACTGCGGATTTCCTGAACGGGAACTTCGCCGCCTTGCTCGGCCCACAACTGTGTACGCAGCCCGACACCAGCGTTGCACCGGACTGCACTAGCGCGGGCACGACGCCGATTTCCGTGCTGAACGAAGACGGTCAATCAGTACTCCTGCAGGAGGGCATGATCTTCAACCCTGAGACTGGGAACCAGTTCACGAACAACGCGATTCCGTCCACCAGCATCAGCAGCGTGGCCCAGAAGATCAATGCGATTTACCAGAAGTCTTATGCTCCGCAAGGCAATGGGGTCCTCAACAACCGGCTTCCACTAAGCAATTCACCCTTCCAGACTCCGAACTCGGTAGTGATCAAACTGGACCACACCTTGCGCGAGCAGGACCGCTTGTCCGGATCATGGATCTACAATCACAAGCCCCGAACTTTGGTGGACAGCGGAGGTGTGTGGTCTGCCGGCACCACGGATGGCGGTCCTCTTTCTGCCGCGAGACTCAACGCGTTTCGCAACCACCAGTTCCGAGTGAGTGAATCGCACACTTTCTCTCCCAGCCTCTTGAACGTGCTGAACTTCACGTACAACTATGACTGGCAGGGTGACCGTCCGGCGGCCTCAGGCGACTGGAACTCTCAACTCGGCTTTGGAACCACCGGTGCCACCAACTTCCCGATCATCTCTTTCGACGGGGCGCAGAACGGAATCAACAACGGTTTCAGCGAAACCTTCATCGGCAACTCGTTCCAGGGGGACTTCTCCGGAGCCAATATCATTACTGGAGATACCGTGACTTGGACGAGGGGCCGCCACAACATCAGCTTCGGGGGCGACTTTCGCGCTCACCAGGTGAACAGCCACAGCGGATCGGGCGCGCTCTCCTTTAACTTCGCCAACAACACCACGGGAGCGCCCAGCGAAGCCTATGGCCAGTACGTGGGATTCGGATTTGCGAGTTATCTCTTGGGCGATGTGAACACGGCAAGTGCGAGCACCCCTTACAACCTGTACGGCCGACAGAAGTCCATGTCGCTCTTTGCCCAGGATAGTTACAAAGTCACGTCCAAACTCACACTGAACATGGGGCTGCGCTGGGACTACAACTTCCGCTTCCATGAGAAGTACGGGCACTGGGCGAATCTCGATCTGACAGCCATTGATCCCACGTACGGCGTTCCCGGAAAGCTCGTCTTCGCCAAGAACGGCGGAGACAGCTTCGAAAAGAACGAGTATGCCGCCAACTTCGGACCGCAGATCGGGTTTGCTTATTCCCCCTGGAACAAGGTCGTATTTCGCGGTTCCTTCGGCATCATCTACAACCCGGTAGGTGTAGCGTACTTCCAGGGTGTTCCCAACGGCTTTGCTCCCGGATTCAAGGGGACAAACCAGGTCAACAATCCTTTCCCATGGGACAACGGCTATCCGGGAGTATTTCAGCCTGGCAACCAGAATGTGGATCCGACATTCCTGTTCCCGGTGGTGTCGGTGGATCCCAGAGCCCTGCGCGTAGGGTATAGCGATGCCTTCAATTTCGGTGCGCAGTATGAACTGACACCCAACATGCGTGTCGAAGTTTCCTATGTGGGGAACCGCGGCCATCGTCTCACCGATACCGCATTGGCTTGGAACGAGGGTCCCACCTCTACGTTCTTGCGGCTGGCGCAGCAGAATCCGGACATCAACGGATTCAACCACTACGTATGCAGCGACACGGACACGGCGTCCTACGGCGTAAGCTACCCGTACCCCGGTTTCTGCGGACCGGTACTCTCTGCAATCGCACCCTATCCGCAGCTGGCTCAAGCCGAGTCAAATTACTGGTTCTATCCGAATCTGCTGTACGTGGGGCTCCCTCTCGGGCAGAGCTACTATGATTCCGTGGTGTTTGACGTGGTCAAGCGCACCGGGCGCGGCCTGACTATGGACATGAGTTACACCTGGTCTCGGCAAGAGGGTAATAGCTACTCAGCAGTACAGGAAGGGAACAACTATTACACGGGCATTCAGGATTTCAACAACATGGGTGTGGCAGCCCACGCCCTCACCGGCTACGATCTCACCCACGTGGTGAAAGGATATGTCAGCTATGAACTGCCCTTCGGCAAGGGACGGCGCTGGATGACGAACCAGAACCGCTGGGTGAACGGGATCCTCGGAGGATGGAATATGACCTGGCTGCTTGCCTACAACTCCGGGCAGCCGTTCGCGGTTAGTGCGCAGAATCCTTACTGGCCTCAGTGGGGCAACATCTATCCGAATTTCAATCTGAGCGGGTTCAAAGGTCCGAATGATCCGACAAAATTCCCTGCCGTGCAGATCTACATGCCTGCAAGCGTGGCCTCTCAGCCCGCTGCAGGACAGTTTGGGCAAGGGCCCCCGACCACCGGCGCATTGCGATGCCCGGGCGCTGCCAACGAGAACGCGAGCTTGCTGAAATACTTCCCCATGGGCTCCGACGGACAGTACAAGTTGTCCTTCCGAGGCGAGTTCTACAACGTGTTTAACCGTCACTACTACAATATCAACGGTTGCGGAGGCAATCGATCCACCATCGGGAATGGCGACTTCGGCCAGATATTTGGGGTCACCGATAGTCCCCGTTTCGGGCAGTTCGGACTGCGCTTCGAGTTCTAGCCGGTCTGCGGGAGAATCTTCTCGGGCAACTGTCGCCCAAGCGGTTGCCCGATTCTGTTCCATTGCATGATGACCTTTTTCCGATCGCCATATCGTGGTGCCTTGCTTCGGGTTGGTGCGGCTCTCGTTGCGCTGGTATGTAGCTCACAACTGGCGGCCAGAGAGGGCGCCGTCGGCACGACGTACTACGTGGACTCCAAGTCTGGCGATGATGGCCTCACCGGTTCTTCCGTCGCGACCGCATGGAGGAGTCTCGACAGAGTCAACGCCACGGTCTTCCACCCCGGCGACCATATCCTCCTAAAGTCCGGTTCAACTTGGACGGGCCAGCTCTGGCCCAAGGGGTCTGGCACCGCGGAGCATCCCATCGTTGTCGACAAATACGGACGCGACACGAAGCCAACCATCAACGGTTCGGGACTCGCCGAAGACACAGTCTTGCTCAAGAACCAGGAGTACTGGGAGATTCGCAATCTGGAAATCACGAACACTGGCGCGACATCCGGAACGCGCCGCGGGGTGCACCTGGTCGCGGAGAACTCAGGAGAGCTTCATCATCTTTACGTTCAGAATCTCGACATCCACGATGTCAACGGGACCGACAAGGACAAAGTCAACGGTGGCATTCACTACAGCGCGATTGGCGACTCGAAGCCGAGCCGGTTCATCGATCTTCGCATCGAAGAAAATCACATCTCACACGTCGACCGCAGCGGGATCTTCGGCTGGTCGACGCATTGGATGCGGTCGAAGTGGTATCCCAGCCTGGGGGTGGTGATTCGCAACAATGTGCTTGATGATATTGGCGGCGACGGTATCGTCAATGTCGCGACCGATGGCGCGGTTCTCGAATACAACGTGGTCAGCCGCGCGAATCAGCGGTCAGAGGGCTACAACGTGGGTATCTGGCCATGGAGCGCTGACAACACAGTCGTGCAGTTCAACGAAGTTTACGGAACTCATGGGCAGCGCGACGCAGAAGGCTTTGATTCCGACTGGAACAGCCGCAACACGATCATCCAGTACAACTACAGCCACGACAATGACGGCGGATTTCTGTTGATCTGCAATGAAGGGTCTCAAGATCCGAAGGAGAGCGCGGGTAATACAGGCACGATCGTTCGCTACAACATCAGCCAGAACGATCATCATCGGAGCATCAAACTTTCCGGTCCAGTGAAGAACACTCTCATCTATGGCAACACTATTTATGTGGGAAAAGGGGAGAATGTGGACTTGGTTCTCCACACGGATTGGACAGGATGGGCCTCGGATACGTATTTCTATAACAACATCTTCTACGTCGAAGGCACCGGGCGATTGTTCTCGTACGGAGTGTCGGGCAATCCGGACGGATCGTACGCGACGGCGCCGGGACCAGGCAAGAGCACGAACAATGTCTTCGACTTCAACGTGTATTACGGAGTAGAAGCGCCGAACGACGCGCACGGCCTGACAAGCAATCCGTTGCTGGAGAATGCCGGGCACGCCGGGGTTGGGCGGCATACGCTGTCCGGATATTGGTTGCGCCCGGGTTCTCCTGCGATTGATTCCGGAAGAATGATCGAGAACAGCGGCGGTCGGGACTTTCTGGGCACGACCGTTCCTCAGTGCGGCGGCGTGGATCGTGGCGCAATCGAGTCGCGGGAGTGTTCACGGCATCAGCAATCTTCCCATCCTTAATACGCATGTTGACCTGTGAGGAAACATGATCCGAATATTATCTGGACCGAAGAAGGCGTTCCTGCTGGTCGGGGCTTTCTTGTTTATCGTTCAGCGTTCCTTTGGGCAAGTTCCGCCTGCGTTCAACCCTCAGACAATGGAAACCGTTCTTTACGGGGCGGCTTACTACCCGGAGTACATGCCCTACGAGCGGCTCGACAAGGATGTCCAACTGATGCAGCAGGCAGGCATCAGCGTGGTCCGCGTAGGAGAGTCCAGTTGGGGACTGTGGGAACCGGAGGACGGGCGCTTTGAATACGCCTGGATGGACCGTGTGGTTGATCGCCTGCAGAAGGCGGGAATCAAGGTCATCATGGGCACGCCGACGTATTCCATTCCGGCGTGGATGTACAAAGAACATCCCGAGATTGCCATCACTCGCTTCGGTGGGCAGATGATTACGTTCGGATACCGTCAGAATACAGACCTGCTGAATCCTACTTACCGTTTTTATTGTGAGCGCGTCATCCGCAAGATCGCGGAGCACTACAAAGACAATTCGGCCGTCATTGGCTTTCAAATTGACAACGAGACATCGTCGGGCGGCGCCGCCAATCACGATGTGCAAGCGGGATTCGTCGAGTATCTGCAGCATAAGTTCAAGACAGTGGACGAGTTGAATAAGGTCTGGGGATTGAATTATTGGGGCCAGCGGTTGAATGACTGGACGGAGATTCCACCGCAGGAAGGAATTATCAATCCGGGATGGAAGCTGGAGTGGGAACGTTACTCGCAGTGGATCACGACGGACTTTCTGGCCTGGCAGGCAGCGATCGTTAATCAGTACAAACGGCCCGACCAGTTCGTGACGCATGATCTGGCCGGTCCGCCGCGGGCTGAGGTCAACGAAAGCGATATAGCAAAGAGCCTGGACATCGTGGCAGCCAACCCGTATCACGGCACGCAGGACGAGTTCGACGGAGAAACTTCGTCTCTTGCGGGGGACTACACACGGTCTTTGAAGCACGCGAATTACCTGGTCACCGAGACCAACGCGGAATCGATCGGCTGGGATTCCAAGGACCAATATCCGCCGTACGACGGTCAATTGCGTCTCGATGTGTACACCCACGTTTCGTCGGGTGCGAATATGGTCGAGTACTGGCACTGGCATTCGATCCACTATGGGCAGGAAACCTATTGGAAGGGCGTGCTCGGTCACGATCTCGAGCCGGGGCGCGCCTACGAGGAGGTGAGCCGGACCGCGCACGAACTGCGACGCATTGGGCAGCAGATCGTCGACTACAAACGTACCAACCAAGTTGCCATCCTCTACAGCGACGATTCTTACTATGGTATCGAGTTCATGAGGTTCAGCGCCCGCGTGAACTACCGTACGATCTTGCAGCAGATGTATCGCGTGCTTTACCGCAATAACGTGGGTGTGGACTTTGTTTTCCCGGAGAGCAGGAATTTCTCCGACTACAAAGTCATTCTGGTTCCGCCCCTTTACGTAGCCAGTGATGCTGTGCTGAAGAACCTGGTCGACTACGTGCGCGGCGGCGGGCACGTGGTGATGGCGTTCAAGAGCGGTTTCACGAATGAGTACAACACCGTGCGGTGGACAATCATGCCTGGCATCCTGCGCGAAGCAGCAGGCTTTCACTATCAGGAATTCTCGAACCTGCGCCAACCGCTCGCGCTCAAGGGTGACCCTTTCCGCGCAGGTTCGGAGAACAAGGTCTCGGACTGGGCGGAGATGTTGAATCTGGATTCTGCCGAGGGAGTCGCGTACTACGACCATCCTTTCTTCGGCAGATATCCGGCGATCACGCGGAATCGGTTTGGCAACGGGAGCCTCACCTACGAGGGGACTGTGCTGACAGATGCGTTGCAGGAGAAGGTGCTGCTGGAGGTGTTTCAGAGAGCTGCGGTAACCGGACCCGACCAGACCCTTCCCCCAAATGTCCGGACAAAACATGGCGTCAACCGCAACGGAAGGACGATCCACTACTATTTGAACTATTCGAGCGATGCCCGGACTTTCAGCTATCCCTACGGCTCTGGCACCAACCTGCTCACGCAAGCTGCGGTAACGCACTCGCAACAGATCACGGTCAAGCCATGGGACCTAGTCCTCGTCGAGGAGAAATGAGTCACATCGAGGAATCGGGCCACCGTTTACGCGGATCGGTGCGCACCGCTGCAGGCCTATGCATATTCGCGTGCAGCCTGAGTGCGTGGGCTGATCCCGTCCTGCCCACGCTCGTCAGTGACCACATGGTGCTGCAGCAGGGCCGCGAGATTCATATCTGGGGCAAGGCTGATCCGGAAGAAAAGATCACCGTGAGTTTTGCCGGTCACACGGCAACGACGACTGCAGACGCGCACAACCGCTGGAGCGTTCACCTTCCGGCAATGTCCGCAGGCGGGCCATTCACGTTAACAGTCCAAGGCAACAAGCAGATCGTAATAAAAGATGTGATGATCGGAGAGGTCTGGATCGCCTCCGGCCAATCGAACATGGCATTTGCCCTGGAGAATGCCGAGGGCGCCGCGACTGAAGTTCCGAAAGCCGATTATCCGCAGATCAGGCTGTTCACCGTGCCTAAACAGGTTGCTGTGTCACCACAGGAGGATACCCTGCCTGCACGCTGGCAGATTTGCACTCCTGACGCGGCGAAGCGTTTCTCCGCAGTGGCATACTTCTTTGCGCGCGAGATCCATCACGCCCAGAATGTTCCCGTCGGTGTCATTGAGAGCGCGTGGCCCGGAACCACGATTGAGGAGTGGGTTGCGCCGGATGCCTTGCAGGCCGATCCCTCCTTGCGGTCTGCTTTCGAGGAATGGAATCACGCGACGCCGGCGGAAAAGCAGTTCGCCGAGAACCCGCTCCCTCTCGAACTCGAATTCGACGATTTCGAACTTATCCCCGCCTCCGCGAACTCCGCAGGCAAGGCGCTCGCGAACTTTGATGATGGAACAGCACGCATTTCGATGGGCGGATCCTTTGCTTATGATTGGGCGGATGCGCCCGACGCACTCTTCGATCTTGTATCGCCCGGCCGTGGAGGGGCTGGATTTGCGGCCCGAATCACCGGCCACCTGGACGGAACGCAGGACTCTATCCTGGCCACCAATTACAGGCTGGATGGTTCCACCGTCGACCTGACCTCTTATGCGGGCATCCGATTCTGGGTGCGGGGCAATGGTTCCTTCCGTGTTCGATCCCGTCAGCCTACGATCACTGACTGGGACGACTACGCCACTCCGGTAATGAAAGCATCTGCCGACTGGCAACCGGTTACAGTCTGGTTCCGCGATCTTCGTCAGGAAGGCTGGGGAGTTTCACTTCCTTTCACCCAGGATGCACTGTCAGGTTTCACGATCCAGAGTCTGACAACTCTGGGATATGCGCCCATGCCGGTCTCGGGCCTGTACGAAGGAATGATCACTCCCCTGCTCCCGTATGCACTCCGCGGCGCGCTCTGGTATCAGGGAGAAAGCAACGCGCTGAAGGCTCATCAGTACCGGAAACTGCTTCCCGCGCTGATCAACAGTTGGCGCGATGCTTCGCGCCAGAAGGATCTGAAGTTCCTGGTCGTGCAGTTGCCCAATCACGGCGCAACCCCGGACCAGCCGAGCGAATCGGCCTGGGCCGAGTTACGCGAGGCGCAGTTGCTGACGTTGAGGCAGGTGCCAGGGACGGGACTGGCGGTCACCATCGACGTTGGGGATCCGAAGGACGTTCATCCCCACCGGAAGCGGGAAGTTGGACAACGGCTCGCGTTGTGGGCGTTGGCCACCATCTACAAGCAACCGATCGAGTATTCGGGTCCTTTGTACGAATCGATGCAGGTCAGAGGTAGTGAACTCCATGTGCGCTTTACTCATGTGGGTTCCGGGCTCGAGGCTCGCGGCGGCGAAGAGCTACGCGGCTTTGCAGTGGCGGGTGCGGATCGAAAGTTTCACTGGGCCGAGGCTCGTATTGATGGCGACAGCGTGGTAGTGTCCAGCAGGGATGTGCCCAGACCGGTGGCGGTACGCTACGCGTGGGCGGACAGCCCGCAGTGCAACCTCTTTAACAAGGATGGCTTGCCAGCTTCGCCGTTCCGGACTGACGACTGGCCGGGAATCACGGGCGAACACTGAGCTTTCCCCAGGTTCTTCGTGACGTAAATATGAAGATCAACAATGTGGAGATCACTTCTCTCGCCTCGCGAATCTTCCGAATCGCGCTCCTCTCGCTCCTCGGCTCTTGCGCTTTGGCCGCGCCGGTGAAAGCCGCGGCACAAAAGTGGAATCCCCAACGGCTGGGCGAGACGCTGTTGCGCGATCCGATCTGGGTGTACAACAACTGGTCGTCCTACGACGAATTGTCAGACCGCATTTTCCTCACCGAAGATCTGGCCATGCGGGAGTTGGCACAGATTCTGCGCTTGCGACAGTTCGG
Source organism: Terriglobia bacterium (assembly GCA_020073465.1). Lineage (GTDB taxonomy): Bacteria > Acidobacteriota > Terriglobia > Terriglobales > Acidobacteriaceae > Sulfotelmatobacter. The sequence goes on along the minus strand of JAIQFC010000021.1, from coordinate 52,666 downwards.
AGTGCATTTCGACTACTACATGATGGACGCGTTCTGGTTCGATCCGGACGGCGCCTATCGTAAGTGGCGGAAGCCGAGTTGGCCGAACGGCCCGGACCGCTGGATCGCGGAATGCCGGCGGAACGGAATCCTTCCCGGACTGTGGTTCAGCACAAACACGCTAGTCAAAATCAACGCCGCGCCGCAGTGGCAGGATTCTCTCAACAAGAACAAAGGATCGATGTCGTTTTATGAAGGTGGGTTCCTGCCCGACTTCATGGCCGTTCTCCAGTTCTGGTATGACCGGGGTATCCGCATGTTCAAGTTTGATTTCGTCGACTTTGCCGCGGCGACTCCGGATGCTGAAAAAACGCAAACGCCGCAGGACATCAACTTTCGCAATCAAACCGCGTTCCGCGAAGCGCTCAAGAAGTTTCGCCAGAAAAATCCAGACGTGATTCTCGAAGGGTTTAACGGGTTCGGCGGCGACGTCGAGTCAACGGATGCGCCCTTTCCCTTCCAGCATCCTGTCGACCTGCGCTGGCTGGAGGTGTTCGACGCGCTGTATTCCGGGGACCCGCGACCGTCCGATGTTCCCGAGATGAATTTCTGGCGTTCCGTGGACATATACAGTGACCACATGGTGCGCCGCTACCAGCAGAGTTCTCTGCCCCTTGAGCGCATCGATTCGACCGGCTTCATGATCGGTAACACTGGAACCATCTACTACCGCAAGACGAACGCGTGGCAAGGAATGTTGTTGCTGATGGTGGCTCGCGGGGGTTGGGTCAATACCGTTCACGGTAATCTTGAGTTTCTCGATGACCAACAAGCGCGCTGGTTCGCCAAAGTGCAGTCGATGTACGCACCTCTCCAAGCAATGGGGCGAACAAAAACCTTCGGCGGAATCCCGGGAGAGGTCAAGCCCTATGGTTTTGGTTCGTTCGATAGTCGAGGGGCGGTCTTTACGGTAGTCAATCCAGGACAGACTGTGGAACAGATCGAGATGCCACTGCTATCGAGGGTGCAGCCACAGATTGCCACTGGGCGGATTCTCTTCCGCGATGCAGGGTTCAAGCCCGCGCTGAATGGGAACAGGATCAGACTGGGTCCAGGGCAAATGGCTGCCGTGGGATTCGGACGTTATGCGGACGCCAAGTACGATCTCGGGATCCAGGAAGATGTGCGGATTCCGCAACGCATCAACTCGGTGACCGCGCAGTTTCAGTTGCAGGGTACTGCACTCACGGCGACGGTCGAGGCTCCCAAGGAAGGAGATCTCAGGATCATTTTGGAGCAGCGAGGAAAAGATGGCCGCCTGTTACGCAGTTGGCCGGGTGGACCGCCGAACGGGACTCCCGTTGGCAAAGTTCTTGTGTTGCAGGCAACACAGCAAGGACGCGATGTTCCAATCGTAATCAATTACGACAAGATGATCTGGAGTGGGCTGTCATGGGCTGTGGGTGAGATCCGCAACGGCACCTTGCGCCCAGGAGAACCGGTCACGATCCGCTGTTCATCAACCGAAAAAGGCCCTGTTACCCTCGAATGCAAAGTCTACGCGGTTCAGTATTCCATCCCTGGCCAGCCTTCCGGCCGCGGGCCCGGGAGCCGGAGGTAACTCGAGGCCGGTACGGCAGCGGCGCCAAACGTGGGGACACAAAGTCCGGTTCCGTGCCCTCCCTTTGCTGTATCAGATTCGCCTCTTTTTGCCTGCGGCCGAGAACGTAAAGGATGCGCCCCTTATCCGCCAAGAATTGCTCCGATGCCGGGTCGATCGCCTGGGCGCGCTCCATCTTCTCCACACACAGGTACATCGAACCAACAAAATCACTTTAACGAGGACTACGGGTCCCCCACAATCAGCAAAGCACTGCCTGTTTCTCGTGGCAGCGCCGACCTCGTGGAAAGCTTTTTTCGGGCCAGATTTCTTTTCGCTCCCGGAGCTGTATTTGCCGGTGGGCGAGGATCGAAGTTCGTGCGTTGCGGTGACAGCTTCAAGAGAATGGGACCCAGGGGAATGTGCTATGTCGGGGCAAGTCATTCTGTATTTTGATGATCAGGCGGACGCGCTGCGCTTCGCCCTCGCCGCGGGCTCGGTGATGTCAGGGGACGACTCTCAGGCGACTGACGACCTGGTGCAGGAAACCACGCGCGTGACGCGCATCCGGCTGGACGCGGTGAACGCGGAGAAGGTCAAGAAGCCGAATTCTCCGGAGCGGGCCGCGTAGTTGTTCCCGCGCTGGAGTGGATCCGGCGATGCTGCATTCGCAACCTACGCCGTGCCGGCGTTGGTGAATGCCTCGAGCGCGTCGGAGAGCGTCGGAAACATCAGGAAGATCTCCTCGACCTTTGTGATCTCGAATACTTTCATGACGCGCTTATTCACGCCGGTGAGGGCGACGCGGCGTCCGGCTTTCTGGCAGGAAGTGTAGGCGCTGACCAGCGACCCGAGGCCCGAGGAATCCAGATAAGGCACGCCGCTGAAATCCAGGATCATGGTGGGAGCGCTCTCGCGGCGCACAGCGTTGAGGAACGGAGAGACGTTTTCCATGGTCAGCGGGCCGCGTAGGCTCAGCACTCCCCGGTCGACGTGCTCGATCTCAAGCGGCTCCGACGCCATAGGGCAGTGATTGTAGGCTCAGTGGCAAGCCCGGTTCAAGCCCAGTGGCCCACCAGCGTCCGCCAAATCCAAGCTGTGGTTTGACCAAATCTGGCGAATCGCCGAAGTCTTCCCGGAACTGACGGATTCCTGCCCTTTGTAATTTTTCTGTGTTTTCTTTCCCGGCACAGCTCCGTCGAGCTGGAACGCGCTTACGATGAGACCAACGGCAAGTGGGGAGAATGGAATGGCCAGACAGTGGAGACTTTTTTCGCTAGTAAGGAAACACATGCTCGCTCGTCGGAAACACATCCCAAAGGATCACGGGCTCGCATTCTGTTGAGCTCGGTCTTCGGACCGTACGCGCAGGACGACGAGTTCGGCAGCCGCTCCATCAATCCGATGGAGCTTTATCACAATCAAGTCACGCGTGCGCAAGGGGCATTTTCGCTGCGCATGTTCCATCGCTCCTGGGGCATCATGCTCATCCAGGAGAATATTTCTGCGCCTTGCACCGTGCTGGACTTCCCAACCAGGGAGGACTTCGCGCGCGAGCTGACAGCGAATCACTACGATGTCGTCGGCCTTTCCTCGATCATCGTGAACCTCGGCAAGGTGCGGGAAATGTGCCGCATGGTTCGCGAGTTGTCGCCGCACTCCGTAATCATTCTGGGCGGGCACGTGGCGGCGATCCCGGGGATCGAGACCATGGTCGATGCTGACCACATCGTGCGCGGAGAAGGCGTTGCCTGGATGCGCCGCTACCTGGGTGAAGATGAAAGCGCGCCCATTCGCCATCCTGAGATTGTGTCAGGAATGCGTACCCGCATCATGGGAATTCGGCTCCCCGAGCGCAAGGGATCGACTGCGGCGACGATCATCCCGTCGGTCGGCTGTCCCATGGGATGCAACTTCTGCACGACCTCGGCATTTTTTGGCGGCAAGGGGAAGTTTGTCAACTTCTTCGAAACTGGCGACGAGTTGTTTGAAGTGATGAGAGAGATGGAGAGCAAGCTGAAGGTGCGCTCATTCTTCGTCATGGACGAAAATTTCCTGCTGCATCGGGAACGTGCGATGCGCCTGCTGGAACGGATGAAGGAAGCGAACAAGAGTTGGACACTTTCGGTGTTTGCATCCGCTAACGCGATTCGTAAATACACCATGCAAGAACTCGTTGACCTGGGCGTGTCGTGGCTGTGGATGGGCCTGGAATCTCCGCGCGCGGGCTACGCCAAGCTGCAGGGCACGGATACGCGCGAGTTGACCCGCGAACTGCGAGAGCACGGCATTCGCGTGCAGGGCTCGACCATCATCGGTCTGGAACACCACACGCCGGACAACATCCTGGCGGAAATCGAGCACGCCGTGTCGCACGACACCGACTTCCATCAGTTCATGCTGTACACGCCGGTCCCTGGTACACCGCTCTATCAGGAAATGTCTGAGCAGGGGCGCTTGCTCCGCGACGTCGACTATGCCGACGTTCACGGACAGTTCAAATTCAATTTCAAGCACGCCGCCATCTCGCGGGACGATTCCAAGCGTTTTCTGGACTGGGCTTTCTGGCGCGACTTCGAGCTCAACGGCCCCAGTTTGTATCGCATCTCCCGGACCTTGCTGGCGGGCTGGAAGCGTTACAAGGATTGGCCGGATGCCCGCGTGCGAGAACGTTTTACGCGCGAGATGGGACGGCTGAGCGGCATCTATAGCGCGGCTCTCTGGGTGATGGAGCGGCAGTTCAAGAAAGTTGACAGCAAAGTCAGTGAGCAGATTCACGCGCTGCGCAAGGAGTTCAAGAAGGAGTCGGGATTGGTGGCGCGAACGCTGCCGGCTGTGCTGGGCCCGGTGTTGCTGTGGACCACTCGGCGCGAAGAGAAGCGGCTGGCGAGGGGAAAGACCTACGAGCCGCCGACAATCCTGGAGCGCAGCAACTGGGTGGAAGCGTAGGTCGACCTTTAGGAACTATCCCGTCCTGCGGGTCGATAGCAGGTTTAGAATCTCCCGCAACCCCTGGCGGATATGCCGCAACTCGGCGGCGGAGTGCGCGGGAAATGGGATGGCGGCCTGGTTCGCATCGGACTTTGTCTCCGAGCGCAGTTGCTGGCGCGCGCCGGAAATGGTGAATCCCTGCTCGTAGAGCAGTTGCTTGATGCGCAGCACGCTTTCGACGTCGCGCTTGCGATACATGCGCTGTCCGGTGCTGCTCTTGACCGGCTTCAGTTGCGGGAATTCGGTTTCCCAGAAGCGCAGCACGTAGGCGGGAAGGCGGCACAGGCTGGCCACTTCGCCGATGCGGAAGTAAAGCTTGTCTGGAATGAAGATATCCCCTGCTTTGTTCTTGCCGGTGGTCTTCTTCCGAGCGGTCATAGTTGGCATGCCTGCGGTTCGCCTATTGTGACACAGGTTTGAAAGTTGGAAAGAGAGATTTTCGCGCACGGAAGAGCATGGCGCAGCACAGATTTGGGAACCGACTCAGTCCCCATCTATGGCGCAGGCAGGCGGCTGCTGAGGAATTCTGAAACGCGGTTGGCTGCGGGCGGATCCAGGTTGGCGAGTACGGCAATCACGTAACCCGACTGGGGACAGATCTTCAGGTCGCCATTCATTCCCGGCGCGCCGCCACCGTGGCCGAAGCAGTGGACTCCCGCCTCCGTGCCGTCCAGGAAGCCGTATGCATACTTGTCGCCCCTTGGGGTGTCTACCTTGCCGGTGACCAGCAGATCCGTGTGCTCGGCATCGAGCAACTTGTGGCCCTGGAGCGCGTTGGCGAATCGCTGAAGATCCTCGACCGTTGAATATCCCCCGCCAGCAGACGTGCCGCGCCAGGGAAGAGTGTCGGTGTTGGGCTTCCAGCCTGTGCCCTCCCTCATGTATCCGGTGGAACGCCCGGGCACGGCCTCGCTCTCGGGCAGCGCGTCGGTGGAAGTCATGCCCGCAGGCTTGAAGACGTGTTCACGAACATAGTTGTAGTAGGTCTGGCCGCTCACTTTCTCGATGACCGCCCCCAGCAGCAGGAAGCCGTAGTTGCTGTGTTCCCAGCGGCTGCCCGGTTCGAACTCCAGTCCACGCTTTTCGTAAAGCTTGACGTAGTCCTGCAGAGTTCGCAGCTCGAGACGGTGGGCATCAAACTCCAGTCCGAAAATGTCTCCCGTACCGCCGGTATGCGTGAGCAAGTGATGGATGGTCACTTTCGTGGCGACATCTTTGTTCGCATAGTCCGGCAAGTATTTGCCAACTGGGTCGGTCAGCTTGATCTTGCCGGCCTGCACCAGTTGCAGCGTGGCGACCGCGGTGAACATCTTGTTCATCGAGCCGATACGGAACTGCGTTCCCAGTTGGTTGGCAACTTTCTTCTCGCGGTCGGCCATGCCATAAGCCTCAGAGAACACGGGCTTGCCATTCTTTGCGACGATCACCGCCCCGGCGAAGCGATCTGCAGCCACGGCCTTCTCAAGTTCCTGACGGAGTGCGGCAGTTGCCTCCCCCTCGCTCATCCTTGGAATCGCCGAGTCGGCGGGCCGGGGGATGGCGCGTAATTCCAGGCTTTTGACCAGGTGCGGTTCTTCCGCTGCAATCTCGAGCACGATCCGGGCGTATTGATCGGAGTCCCGCTCCTTCAACAGGCCTACAAAGCGTGTCGCCGTAGACTCTTCCGTCTTCTTGAATTCGAATCCACCGGTCTGCTGACGGAAGGCCAGTTCGTCGTCAACTCTCGCCGCTTCCGACGGCCGGTTCTTCTGCAGATACTGCTGCAGCGTGGTGCGGTCTCCGCTGTTAAAGGCGGTGAGCCAGGCTGTGAACTGCCGCGCCGCGGCTGTGTCCTGGGCCTGTGGCGGTTGCGCCAGCAGCATCGTGGCGATCGATAGCAGCACTGCCAGCACGAATGTCTTCTTCATGAGATAGTCCTCTGCTCTAAGACGCTTGCCAGGATATATCGTCAACTTCAACTTCCTTGCCAGCCACACTCTGCTCTCTCTAACATTGATTAGGCGGCAACGAATGGAAAAGCCTCTTAAGAGGTGCTTCTCTCAAGAGGCCAGTGAAATTCGTGGTGGTGCGAGGTGTCGTCTCGCTGACGGTTAGTGTTTCTTTTTCTTTTTGGCTTTCTTCTTCGTTGCCATGAAGGTTCCTCCGTGAACGATTTTTCCCTTGCAAAGGGTGCTAACGACCGGGGCCCGTGTCTTGAAAGGCAAACCCAACTAGTAGTATGGGAAGCCTCTATGACACAAGATATTGCGGCAAGGTGAACGCAGTGTCAACAGAATTTTGCAGATTCGTGTCGATTTCTGCGTCCGAAAAACATCGTTGGCCGTTAGTCGTTGGTCGTCAGCCAAAATTACGACTGCTTCTGAATCGGGCGACGAATGTCTTACTGACGACAAACGACCAGCGACGAACGACTGGTAGTACACTGCGCTCGATGCTGCGGGATCCGGTTGAACTCGAGATCTTCAAGAATCTCTATCACTCCATCGCGGAAGAGATGGGTGCGGCACTCCGCCGGACCGCGTTCTCTCCCAACATCAAGGAGCGGCGCGACTACTCCTGCGCGGTTTTCGATGGCGACGGCGAGGTCATCGCCATGGGCGATCACATGCCGGTTCATCTGGGATCAATGCCGATGTCGGTGCAGGCGGCGATTGCCGCTGGCGAGATGCAGCCCGGCGACGTGGTCATGCTTAACGATCCCTTTCGCGGGGGCACACACCTGCCCGATATCACGCTGGTGGCGCCGGTGTATGTGAATGTGTGGGGCGGACGCCCTCGTCCGCCAAAAGCCGGGAACGATCCCGACTTCTACGTAGCATCCCGGGCGCATCATGCAGACGTAGGCGGAGCCTACGCCGGGTCCATGGGGCTGTGCCGCGAGATTTACCAGGAGGGATTGCGGATTCCCCCGGTGCGCATCATGCGAGAAGGAGTCATGGATCGCGATGTGCTCGCTCTGCTGCTCAACAACGTCCGCACTCCCGAAGAGCGCGAAGGCGATCTGGGTGCGCAGATCGCAGCGTGCCACACAGGAGCTGAGCGATTGCGCGAGATTTGCGCCCGGTACGGCATGGAGAGGGCGAAGCTCCAAGCCCTGGAGTTGCTGGATTACTCCGAAGAACTGATGCGGGCCTTTCTTGAACGTGTGCCGCCAGGTGAGTATCGGGCGGAAGATTTTCTGGACAATGACGGGATCAGCGACAAGCCGGTCAAGATTGCGGTGGCGGTGAAGGTCGACCACCCCGATGGGAGGGCAGGCAGGAGAGGCAGCGCAAGCCTTCGCGGGCGAGGGCCCCTTCGACTATCGCTCAGGGCAGGTCCGCGCCACACTGTTACTGTCGATTTTACCGGCAGCGATCCGCAAGTCGAGGGCAGCGTCAACGCCGTCGAGGCCATCACCTATTCGGCCTGTTTCTATGTTTTTCGTTGCCTGCTGGCCGAAGATGTCCCAGCCACCGCAGGACTCATGCGTCCGATTCGGGTGATCGCGCCACAAGGAACCATCGTGAATGCGCTTCCGCCGGCGGCTGTGGCCGGAGGAAACGTAGAGACCTCTCAGCGCATCGTCGACGTCCTGCTGCGCGCGCTGGCGCAGGCGATCCCAGACCGCATCCCCGCCGCCGCGTCGGGGACCATGAACAATCTAACCATCGGCGGAATCGATCCCCGCAGCGGCCAGCCTTTTACCTATTACGAGACGATTGCCGGAGGCATGGGCGCAAGGCTTGGCAAAGACGGCGTTTCCGGCGTGCATACGCACATGACGAATTCGCTCAACACGCCCGCCGAAGCCCTCGAATATGCGTATCCCCTGCGCGTGCGCCGCTACTCGTTGAGGAAGGAAAGCGGCGGCAAGGGGAGGCATCGCGGCGGAGACGGGATCGTTCGCGAGATCGAAGTACTGGCTGACTGCGAAGTCACCCTGCTGGCCGACCGCCGCGAACGCGGCCCGTGGGGGCTGCGTGGAGGCGCGGATGGAAACGCGGGGAAAGCGGAGATTATCCGCCGCGATGGTTCGCTTCAATCCATGCCAGGCAAGTTCAGCGCACGTCTGAGCAAAGGGGAACGGATCAGGATTGAAACGCCCGGTGGTGGCGGTTGGGGCAGTTGTTGATGGTTGAATGAACGGAGAGAAACCAATGCACGTCGTAAAGTCGGTTGGAGTGATGTCGGTGGCCAAGATCATGGGCTTGATCTACGGCTGTATGGGGCTGATCTTTGCCCCGTTTTTTTTACTGATGGGACTGATCGGTTCGCTGGCAGGCGCGGGAAAGTCGCCTTTTGCAGGAATCTTCGGCATGGTGTTCGCCATCCTGATGCCCGTGCTCTACGGAGTCCTCGGATTCATCGCGGGAGCGATCGGCGCGTTGCTCTACAACTTGTTTGCCAAGTGGGTGGGTGGATTCGAAGTCGAGGTGGAGTTGCGGCCGGCGACTCCTACGGCGCCCTACCCAATCGTCCCTCCGGCCAGTTCTGGCATGTAAGTCCGCGCGGCTGGTCAGAAAACTAGAAGAGCGCTGCGCCGAAGTTTGACTGGCGTCTGTCCCAGGGAAAGCGAGCGGGTGTCCCGTTTGCTATAAGACTGGCCTGAAGTAGCGGAAGTGGCCGGTGATCTTCCAGTTGACAAGCACGTCTTCCATCTTCGGCCCCTCCCCGATGTTGTGAACAACCATGAAGCGGCCGCTCCAACGAGCTTTCCGATCGACCACGATGCCGATGTGCGGTACGCCTCCACCCAAATCCCAGGTCACGAGATCGCCCGGGGAATAGTCTTCGGCGCGGTTGGTGATCGGCAGAGTCTCTCCCTTGCGCTGGAAAAAGACCATCAGGTTCGGAACGCGGCGGTGGTCGATGTTCGGGTCGGGATAGGCGAGCCGCCAGCGCCGTTGGTTCGGATAAGCTGCGAAATTCCGCAGCATGTCTTCGTGGACTTCTTTCTGCAGATCGATACCGACGGCGCGGTACGAGCGGATGATCTCGTCCGTGCAAACGCCGGTGTCGGCGGGCACGTCTCCGCCGGGATAGGGAATGCGGACATAGACAGAAACATAGCGAACAGAGTGATGCGTGCACTCGACGGCGGCCGCGACCAGCTTCTGCAGGAGGTCCCGACGGGAAGGAGCACTATAAGCTGTCTGCGCGAGAGCCGCGCTCGCGAGCAGCACACGCACCAACACCAGATAGCTTCTCTTGCTGGACGAAGCGGGGACTAAACGGGCTAGCATCTGAGCAGATTGTAACTGGCTTGGCTACGGAGGAGAATGAGATCGCGGCCAGAGCAGGCACCGGGGCTTGCGATCTCGCCCGGTGCTAGAATCATACGTTTTGTGTTTGACCTGGAATTCATAAGGTACCCGTCATGCCATCGACCATGCTCGCTGTCGTCAAGCCCGAAGCCGCGCCGGGCGCGGAGGTTCGCGAGGTAAAAGTCCCCGGATTTGGACGTGCCGACGTCCTCGTCAAAGTGAAGGTCGCCTCGATCTGCGGTACGGATCTTCACATCTACAACTGGGATCGCTGGGCGCAGAACCGCATCCACCCACCACTTATCCCGGGGCACGAATTCTGCGGCGAAGTCGTCGCATACGGCGACGAGGTCACCAGCGTCAAGGAAGGCGACTTCGTTTCTGCCGAGATGCACGTGGCTTGCGGCAAGTGCCTGCAATGCCGCACCGGCGAAGCCCACATCTGCCAGAACGTGAAGATCATTGGCGTGGATACCGACGGTGCGTTTGCCGAGTACGTCGTGATTCCCGAGTCGAACATCTGGAAGCTCGATCCTGCGATTCCGCAGGAATATGCTTCGATTCTCGACCCGCTCGGCAACGCCGTGCACACCGTCCTGGCCGGAGAAATTGCCGCGAAAAGCGTGGCCGTCACGGGCTGTGGTCCGATTGGGCTGTTCTCGATTGCCGTGGCGAAGGCGGTGGGCGCCACCACCGTGTTTGCCATCGAGGTCAACGAGCATCGCACGAGCGTCGCGCGCGCCATGAAGGCTGACTACGTCCTCAACCCCGCAAAAGAGGATGTGCGCGCGATCGTCGCAGAAAAGACCGGCGGCCTGGGAGTTGATGTCGTGCTCGAGATGGCCGGGCATCCCGACTCGATCCGAACCGCCTTCGACATCGTGCGCCGCGGCGGAAGAATTTCTCTTCTTGGCCTGACCTCGAAGCCCATCTCCGTGAATTTCTCCGAAGACATTATTTTCAAAGGCATCACCGTCCAGGGCATCAACGGGCGGCGGATGTATCAGACCTGGTACCAGATGACGGCGCTGCTCAAGAGCGGCAAGCTGGATCTGCATCCCGTGATCACCGATCGAATCTCGATGAAAGATTTTGCCAAGGCCATGGAGCGCCTGAAGACGGGCGAGGCCAGCAAGATTCTGGTATATCCCAACGGCGTGAGGTAATCGTGTGGTCTGCGTGGCGCAGACCTGCCCTGAGCGATAGTCGAAGGGACCCTCGCCCGCGAACTTCGTTGCCGCAGATTCACGCGGATGAACGCGGATTTCTTGTTGGCTACAATAGCCTTCACTTTCTTCTTTAAGGACAATCTCCCATGCATTTGTGTCAGCATCGCGGCAACGGAGTAGCGGCAAGAAAGCGGGCCTCACCGACGTGGGACACGGCGGAGGTCAACAGGGCACCAGCACCTTCATCATGCTCGTCCCTGATCAGCGCGCCGGAGTCGTGATCCTGATCAATATGGACGGCGTGGATGCAGCCGCTCTGGCCACCGACGTGATGAAGATCGTGGTCGGCGCCCCTAGTGAGGCTGCACGACTGGTCGTGTCCCGGAGGCTCACTTCATAACTCCACCCTGTCATCCCGAGCGAAGCGAGGGATCTGGGTTTCTGCTGGCGCGACAACTTTTCGGTTACTGCAGGCAAGAACCTGGATCCCTCGCTGCGCTCGGGATGACAGTGGCAAGGATTGCCTTAGTCCGCAGACTTCAATGCCCGCAATGGTAAGGATGCCCCTTGAGTATCGTGAACGCGCGATAGATCTGCTCCAGCAGAACCACTCGCGCCAACTCATGGGCCAGCGTGATCTTGCCGAATGAGAGAGCGTGTTGCGCAGCGGATCTGGTTTCGTTTCTGAACCCGTCCGCGCCACCGACAGCGAAAACCAGCGGCAACGGATTACGATCCTGATAGTCCCTCAGAAACTGCGCGAATTGTTCGGAAGAAAGTTCTTTGCCGCGGGAGTCCATGAGCGCGAGGGTCGATTTGTCTTCCCGCACGGATTTCTGGCGCTTCCCGGAGAGTGCCCGCCCACACATCTCGAGCAGCGCGCCTTCGTCGCGGAGGGCGATCCCCTCAACCGGAGCGTAGCGGGCAATCCGCTTGAGATACTCGACCGTTAGCGACTGGATTGCCGGTTCCTTCGTTTTGCCGATCCAAGCGACTTTGATCTTCACGGTGTGCTGCAGACCTGATCCAATCTACCTGGATCCCGATGCGAACACGACAGTCGCACCGAACGCAACCTTTTCTCCGTCGAAGTATTTCCCCACTGCCGCGTGCACTTCCTGGTGAATCCGCGGCCACGACTCCGCCGGCACTCGATCCAGCATTGGACGGAACGGCACGGCCACCGACTGCACCTGCTCCCAGATTTCTTCGACGGGCCCGGGCCACGTCCAGGGCAGCGTTCTCGCCTCTTCTTCTACGTTGCTGAATCCCGCGCTTCGCAGAACGGCAGACAAGCTACCCGGATCGGCGAAGCGACATGGATCCGGACCACCCGGCTGCAGCAGCAGCCCACCCACGTGGCGGTGCACCACGCCGACCATGCTCTGCCAAAACGGCTGCTCGAAGCTTCCCCATACCAGAAAGCAGGCTCGTGCACCGGGCCGAAGTACCCTGTGCACTTCGCAAAACGCCAGCACGGGATCACGGAAAAACATCACTCCGAAACGTGAAGTAACAAGATCGAAACTGCCGTCCGGAAACGGCAGGCTGTGCGCATCGGCGGGTTGAACGCTGAAGTTCTTGAGCCCGCGGTTTTCCGCTCGTCCCTTCGCAACCTCCAGGAGTTCCTCGCTCAGATCAAGCGCCGTGACGTGGCCGCGTTCACCAATGCGCATCGCGAGGGTGATGGCGGGTTCGCCGGTGCCGCTGGCCAGATCCAAGACCCGCATCCCCGGGCGTGGTTGTGCGTATTCCACTAACGCGTCGGTTACCGGCCGTCCCATCGCCGCGGATTTGGCCTTCCACTTCTCGGCGGCGATGACGCGGTAATGATTGCCCCAACAGGGTTCGGATTCTGGTTTGGATGTCATGTGCTACGCAGACGTGGGGCTGCAACGGACCAACTCGCTCTGAATGACGGAACTCTCCTATGCCCTCTGCCTCTTCTTCCGTTCAGCCGAAGGGGCCGCCGTCTTCCTCTTGCGGGGCGCTGCTTTCAGTTGGGCGGGCTCCAGTTTCCTGGCCGACTTCCATAGCCGCTCCAGATCGTAGAACTTGCGCGCCTTTTCTGAGAAGACGTGGACGACAAAATCGACATAGTCGACCAGTACCCACTCAGCCTGTCGATAGCCTTCGACGTGAGTTGGCCGCAACCCAGCGGCCTTCAGGCGCAGCTCGACTTCGTCGGCGATGGCCTGGATCTGCCGCGGATTCGTACCGCTGCACAGCACAAAGTAATCGGTAAATGCGCCCGAACCCTTTTCCATTTCCAGGATGGTAAGCTCTTCGGCTTTCTTTTCGAGGCAGGCTTGGATGGCGGCGTCTATTTGGCTCTTGAGATCGTTTTTCTTCATGCGCTCGTTGGTCGTTCGTCGTTGGTCGTTAGCTTGAATCTCATTGTAACTGACAGTCGTGTGGCCTCGTCGGGCCGGGCAAGAACTTTGCCGAAGCCCGAAGCCCGCTATTTATACAGTCCAACCTTCTTGATGTATTGGGCGACCGAGGCATCCAGGAAACGCGCCAGAGGTTTGCCCGCCGCCGCGGCCGCGCGAATCGCCGTGGCTGAGACCGGTTGACACACCTGGTCGAGCAGGTGGATGGTCGCTCCCCTCAGAACGAGGTCTCCGGTGGCCGCCTGCTTCTGAAACGGCCGCGTCGCCTCGGGCCGGGGACGGAGACTTTCCGGCAGCGCATTGGCCACATCAGCCAATGAATACCCCGGGCGGCTGGCCACGATGAACTCGCATTCGCGAAACAGAGCTTCCGGCTGATGCCATTGGGCTACGTCGGCAAAGGCGTCTATTCCGATCAGCAGGAACAGCTGGTCACTTTTTCCGAACGTTTGTTTCAAGCGCCGCACCGTTTCGATCGTGTAGTTCGGCTTTGGTGGGCGCTCCTTCTTTGTCGCCGCACCGGATTCTTCGGGAGCCTCCAGGAGCGAAGGGACAAACGCCTTCTCCGGCGCTGTGGCCAGCGCAATCATGGCGTAACGGTGAAGAAACGGAGCAATCGGCTGCTTCTGTTTGTGCGGCGGAATGTTTGCCGGCACAAAGTAAATCCGGCCAAGTTTGTAGCGCTGCAGCGCGGCATGGGCCAGCGCGACGTGCCCGCGGTGGATGGGATCAAAGGTTCCGCCAAATAGGCCAATGTTCATGGGTCCTGGCTAGTGTCGTGATTTACGGTTCCGGATGCAAGTCTGAAGCTCCCGCGTCGAATATTGCCCGGTGCCCCCTGGTCCGCGACTAGCACGGGCGGGTTCATAAGACCTTTGGCCGTTGTCCCTTAGGCCAAGGCCCCTTTTCCGATAAAACGTGCCGTGTCCGGGAAAGCGAAATGTACTCCTGTAACGTCGCGTGTTTCCTATTTTGGCACTAGCATGAGGGCTATGCGGGTAACCCTCCCCCTACTCGGCATCCCCCCTGCTCGTGCGCCTATCTTGCGATACGGCGTGGCTGTACTCAGCACCACCCTCGCGTTAATTCCCGCGCTCCTGCTCCCAGATGTAGCCGAAAGCCGTCTCGCGGTCTTTGGCGTTGCGGTGATGGTTAGCGCCTGGTACGGAGGCTGGAAGCCCGGCCTGGTTGCCACCTCGTTCGCCCTGACCGTCAGCGCATACTTCTCGCTCGCTGGACCGCACTCTCCGCAACAAACCAAGACCGCGGTGTTTCGTCTGGCCCTGTTCTTTTTTGTGGCGCTGCTGATTTGCTGGTTCAACGCCGCTCTCCGTGCTGCACAAGAGGGACTGCGCCGCTCCGAACTGAACTTCCGCTCGCTCGTCACCAACGCTCCCTATGGAATCTGCAGGGTCGATTCTTCCGGCAAGTTACTCGATCTCAACCCTGCCTTCCTCACGATGCTCGCGTACTCTTCCGCATCGGAGCTCGCCGGGACGCACTTGGGAGCCCTCTACGCCGATACGCACCAGTGGTTCGATCTGGCCGACTATCTTCGATCCTCTGCGCACTTTAATGGATTGATTGCGGAGTGGAGGCGTAAGGACGGCACCACAACAGTCGTCCGGGTCTCCGGCCGTTCGGTGTTCAATGGCGACGACGGCATGGTGTTTGAGCTTTTCACCGAAGATGTAACTGAGCGGCGTGCCCTGGAACAACAACTCCGCCAGTCTCAAAAAATGGAGGCCGTGGGCCGTCTTGCCGGCGGCATCGCGCACGATTTCAACAACCTACTGATGGTGATCTCGGGCTACTCCGAATTCCT
Source organism: Terriglobia bacterium (assembly GCA_020073465.1). Lineage (GTDB taxonomy): Bacteria > Acidobacteriota > Terriglobia > Terriglobales > Acidobacteriaceae > Sulfotelmatobacter. The sequence goes on along the minus strand of JAIQFC010000021.1, from coordinate 37,463 downwards.
GCTGGAACGTCTGGGGCCTGAGCCTTCCCTCCGTGCTCCGGCCCAGGAGATTGCGAGCGCTGCCGAACGCGCTTCGTCGCTGACCCGCCAGCTTCTTGCCTTCAGCCGCAAGCAGATGCTGGCGCCGAGGATTCTCGATCTTAATGGCGTGGTGACCGAGAATCTCAAGATGCTGAACCGCATGATCGGCGAAGACATTGACCTGGTCATGGTCCCGGATGCCAGCCTTGGAGCCGTCCGCGCCGACTCGGGCCAGATCGAACAGGTCATCATGAACCTGGCCGTCAATGCACGCGACGCCATGCCCTCGGGCGGAAAGCTCACCATCGAAACTTCGAATGTGACTCTCGATGAGGAGTATGCCCGTTTTCATGCGCCTCTTCGCCCGGGAGAATACGTGATGCTCGCCATCAGCGACACCGGCCAGGGCATGGACGCGGAAACTCAGTCCCATATCTTCGAACCTTTTTTCACGACCAAGGGACCGAAGGGAACGGGATTGGGTCTCTCCACCGTCTACGGAATCATTAAGCAGAGCGGAGGCTACATCTGGGTCAACAGCGAACCCGGCAAAGGAACCACCTTCAAGATCTTCCTCCCCAGAGTCGTGGCGGCCGGTGAGCCTGCTGCCCAGATCGTCACGCCGGCGGAAATCCACCGCGTCGAGCCGGGCACCGAGACCATACTGCTCGTCGAGGACGAGGCTAACCTTCGTTATCTAGCCCGCCAGTTCCTGGAGAAGCAGGGATACAAAGTCATCGAGGCTGCTGATGGCGCCGTCGCGATGCAGATTGCAGTCGCGCACGAGGGCATTATTCATCTGCTGCTGACTGACGTCATCATGCCGGGAATGAATGGCCGCGAACTGGCACAGCGCATCTCAGAAATTCGCCCCAACGTAAAAATACTCTACATGTCCGGTTACACCGAAAACGTGATCGGACACAACGGCACGCTGGACGCGGGCATCCGTCTGCTTCAGAAGCCCTTCAACCTTCGTGACCTGAAAGACAAGGTGCGCGAAGTGCTCGATGCAACTCCCATTCCCCCGGAGGTCGCCATGTCCGCTCAAGCCACCCAACAACGGCACGCGGTGCAAGGACGGCAGCAGTACCCGCCTTCCCGCGCGCAACGATTCCAACTCCACTTGCCTCTCAAGTACCGTCGCCTGGGTGAGAACGTCTGGCACGAAGGCACGACGGAAAACATCAGCCGCTCTGGCATGCTGTTCAAGGCCGAGGAGGCACTGCAGCCTAGTGCCCTGCTCGAAATCAACCTCGTACTGCCGGCCGAGATTGCCGGCCTCTCGGCCACAGAAGTTGTGTGCCGCGGAGAGGTGGTACGCACGGTTGAACAGAACGGCGAAACGTTGAGTCCGGCGCTCGCCGCGCGCATTCTGCAGTACCACTTCCAGCACGGAACTCATCTCCCGCGCGCCTGAACGCGCTGAAGAGGTTATGTGGCGGGTTCGAAGTGAATAAGAAAGGCGGCCTTCAGGCCGCCTTTCGTGTTTCTCTGCGGACTTTGGGTAGTGGTGCAGTTTGAGGGTTCGGCGTCATCCTGAGCGCAGCCTTTTTTCAGGCGGAGTGAAGGATCTCGCGCGCATCGCGACCGCACTCAAAGGCAAACCACATCACCACCGTACTCTGCGAGCCCTCCGCGCTCTCTGCGCTTAAGCCTTTTCTTCGCTCGCCGCCACCAATTCCCTTTCCCGCATTTCTTGTACCGCCTCTGCGATGGCGTATTTCAATTCCTCGACGCCCTTGCCGGTAACGGCCGAAATCTCATGCAGTTCAAGCTTCTGCTTCTTGCAGTAGCGCTTGAGCTTCGCAAGCTTGTCCTTGTTCGCGACGTCGATCTTTGAAGCCACCATGATCATCGGCTTTTCCTCGAGGTGCGCGCCAAAGCTCCCCAGTTCCTCAATGATTACTTCGACGTCTTTGGTGACATCAGGCCGCCCGCTCGAATCCGAGACATCGACCAGATGCACCAGAAGCCGCGTGCGTTCAACATGTCGCAGGAACTGCGTACCCAACCCTGCGCCTGTGTGCGCGCCCTCGATCAGGCCCGGAATATCAGCCACGACAAAGCTGATCTCCTCCTTCGCGTCGCCCACCGCAACCACGCCGAGGTTCGGCTCGAGCGTGGTGAAGGGATAGTCTGCAATCTTCGGCCGCGCCGCCGAGATCCGCGAGATCAGCGTGGACTTGCCCACGTTCGGATACCCAACCAGGCCAACATCAGCCAGCAGCTTGAGTTCGAGACGGTAGGTATGCTCTTCGCCAGGCCGTCCGGCCTCATGCTCACGAGGAGCTTGATGTACCGAAGTGGCGAAACGGGCGTTGCCACGGCCCCCCCGCCCTCCCCGGGCAATCACGATGCGTTGATCAGGCCCCGAAAAGTCGAAGACCTTCTCTCCGGTTTCGTCGTCGTAGACGATCGTGCCGACCGGAACTTTCAAGAGCACGTCTTCACCCTCGCGGCCGGTCTTGTTGGAGCCCTCGCCGTGGCGTCCGCGCTGGGCCTTGTATTCCGGGTTGAAACGGAAGTGAACCAGCGTGTTGTGGCGCTCGCTGGACTCCATGATCACGTCGCCCCCCTTGCCACCGTCTCCACCCGAGGGCCCGCCGCGCGGGACAAACTTCTCCCGCCGGAACGCCATGCAGCCGTTCCCGCCGTCTCCGGCTTTCACCCGAATTTTGGCCTCGTCAATGAACATGGTGATCGGTGGTCGATGGCCAGTGACATAAACAGTTTTGGGAAGGGCAGGGCTTCCAGCCGTGCCGCTGACAGTCAATCAGGATGCGGGCTTCAGCCCCTGAGGGCGTTTCATTTTCCCTCCGGAGCCTTTATGAGGCCAGTCCAGTCACTCTTCTCTGCGCACTCCCGCACCGTCACAAAACAAAAGCCTCGGCCCAAAGGCGGAGGCTGCGTGGTGCGGACGCTTCCGCCCGCGATCTTCCAACACAAATACCCGACCTACTTCGCTTCGACCGGCTCGACCATCACGAACTTGCCCATCGAGCCCTTGTTGAGGAACTTGATGCGGCCGGTGATCTTGGCGAAGAGCGTGTCATCTTTGCCGCGGCCGACGTTCAGCCCCGGCTTCACGCGCGTGCCGCGCTGCCGCACGATGATGGTGCCGCCGGGCACGATCTGCCCGCCGAATGCCTTGAAGCCAAGCCGCTGTGCGTTCGAGTCGCGGCCGTTTCGTGAAGTGCCTTGTCCTTTTTTGTGTGCCATAAGAAACCAGTTCTCAGTTCTCGGTTGTCAGTTCTCAGTAAGACCGTGTGGGGACAGCCGCCTTCGGCCGTCCGGCCGGGTCGAAAGACCCGGCAGCCCATGACTTCTACTTCTTCTTCCCGGCCGGCTTCTTCGCCGCTGCTTTCTTCGGAGCCGCCTTCTTCTTGGCTGCCTTGGCTTCTGCGGCTGGCGCCTCTGCCTCAACCGCCTTCACCTTTTTAGGTTTCGCTTCTTTCTTCGGAAGCTCGGGCGCTTTGAAGCTCTGGCCGCCAAATGCGATCTCCGTGATGCGCACCGCAGTGTACGCTTGCCGGTGCCCGCGCAGCTTCTTGTACTGCTTCTTGCGCTTGTAGTGGAAGACCAGGATCTTCGCGCCGCGGCCCTCTTCGACAACCTGCCCGGCCACGCGCGCTTCCGACTGCGGCTTGCCGACCTTGCCATCGTCGCCGGAAACCGCCAGCACCTCGGGGAACTCGACGTGACCGTCGGTGCCCGTGCCCAGCTTCTCTACTCGAATCACATCGCCGGGCGCCACCCGGTACTGCTTTCCACCGGCGCGAATGACCGCGTACATGCCTCTGCCTCCATCAAAATGTCGTCAGAATCAGCTCGTACCAGCCCCGGCGCACACGGGCGCAACCGACGGGACCCGCTGAATTTCCTGTGCTTGCTGTGTTTTCCGCCACGGCGCTTCGGCAGCCAGGGCAGGCGTCCCCAGAACGGGTCGGCGAGTACAGGCAAACTCAACTATTTTAGCGTGTGCTGTGGAAATCGGTCAATCGAAAGCCGACAAGCACGCGATGGATCTAGCGTCTCCCGTCGGGCTCTTTGTGGTTTCCCTCCATCTGTGCGAGAATTTCGCCGAAATCCGGAGGAACTAAAGAATGAAGCGCCTTCTCACCGTTTCGTTGTGTCTGCTTGCCCTCACTCTCTCTGGTTTTGCGCAAACCAAGAAGTCACCCATGAAGAAATCCGCCGCCGGTCCTGTCCCCGACAAAGCCTACATGCAGAAGATCTGGGACGGATGGTCCACGCTTGACCCCGCCAACGTCGCCAAGTACTACGCCAGCGGCCCGCACGCGTTCTTCGACATCGCCCCGCTGAAATACGCGAGCTGGGATGAGTACCAGACCGGCGTGAAAAACGTGCTGGCTGGCTACAAGAGCGCCAAGTGCACCGTGAACGACGATGCCGCCATTCACCCGCACGGCGACCTGGTGTGGGGTACCGCGACTGTGCGTTATGAAATGACCACCAAGGCGGGCAAAGTCGAGATGGGCAACTTCCGCTGGACCGTCATCTGGGAAAATCAGGACGGCAAGTGGCTGACTGTCCACGAACACGTCTCGGAGCCGGTGCAGTAGTTCTTGCTTGTCATCCCGAAGCGCAGCGAGGGATCTGGGTTTCTGCCTGTAGCAGCTGAGACGTGGTGGCACAGGCAAGAACCTAGATCTCTCGCTGCGCTTCGGGATGACTGCAACGAGAGAAACCCAACTGTAGCCCTTCAGTACGCCTTCCAGAAGAAGTAAACCGTCATGCCCGCCCCGACCAGCACGACGAAGGCCCGGATTCGAGCCTGCGGCACCTTCTGCGCGTAGTGGGCGCCCAGATATCCGCCGACGATACCGCCGAGAATCATCACGATGCCGTGTCTCCAGTACACGGCCCGCTTCAGGACGAACGTCACGGTCGCGACTCCGTTGATGACGAACCCCATCACGCTCTTCAGCGCGTTCATGGCATGGATGTCGGTCATGCCCAGCGTGGCCAGCATGGCCAGCATGACAATGCCCATGCCGCCGCCGAAGTAGCCCCCGTAGACCGCCACCACCAGTTGGAAAAGCGTTGCCCCCACCATTGCGGCGCTGGTCGCCTCATGCTCAATAATCGATTTCCGGCCACCCGCCAATTGCTTTCCGAAGGCAAACAGCAGGGTCGCGCCCAGCGTCAACCAGGGCAGCACGCGCATGAAAGTATGCGCCGGAGTCCTCAGTAGCAGGAATGCCCCAGCCAGCCCCCCGAGCAGGCTTGCGCCCAGCAGCGGCACCATGACTCGGCGAGGAATATCCAATTTGCTGCGATACGCGCCCCCGCTGGCCGCGGCAGCCGTCCACAGCGCGATCGTGTTGGTTGCGTTGGCGGGAATCGGCGGGACGCCCGTGAAAAGCAGTGCCGGAAATGCAATGAAGCTTCCGCCGCCGGCTACGGAATTCAACGCTCCGCCCAGCGCTCCGGCGATGAAGAGGAAGATGACTGTTTCGAGCTTCAAGCAGTTAGGTGTATCAGAAACCGCGTCCAGTCGCCAACGCGCCCAACCTTTTCCCGCCTGCCACGTCAAGACGTTATGGGAAAAATCGTGAAAACACTCTGCCGTGCACTTCTCCTGTCTCTCCTCTCTGTCTCCGCTCTTTTCTCACAGCAGTCCACAACACAGGCAGCGCCGGACCCTTGCACCACCGCGCAACAGAGGCAGTTCGATTTCTGGGTTGGTGAGTGGGATTTGACCTGGCCGGGGCAAAATGCCGGCGAAGTGGGCCACGGTTCGAACAGCATCAAGCGCATTCTCGACGGCTGCGTGGTGCAGGAGAATTTCTCCGGACAAGCCTCGGGACACCTGCGCGGAACCAGCGTCTCCATCTTCGATGCCAACGCCGGCAAGTGGAAGCAAACCTGGGTCGACAACGAAGGCGGCTATCTCGATTTTGCCGGCGAACTCAAAGACGGCCAGATGATTCTGCAGCGCGAAGCCACTCAGAAAGATGGCACGAAGTTTCTGCAGCGCATGGTCTGGAAGAACATCACCGCAAACGAACTGGACTGGAGCTGGGAAGCTTCGCGCGATGGCGGCAAGACCTGGCAGGTCCAGTGGCCGATTCACTACAAGAGAAGAAGCTGATCCGCAGGGGTTTTCCGGCAGCGGTTACGCGTGTAATCCCCGGTAACCGCTATTTCTTGCAGAAACAACTCCGCCCCCACAGGGTTAGTAAGAACTGAGAACGGGGGTGGTTGCCATGCACGATCGTATCGTCATCTTTGCCGTCAGCTTGCTGCTTTACAGCGTGGCCTGGGGACAGGCCCAGAGCGCAACGCCGGAACATGCGCCCGCCGGCGGCCAGCAGTCGATGCCCGGGATGGACATGTCCGGCAGCGGTACGGCAGGCCATGACATGTCGAACATGCCCATGGGATCTGACAAAGAAAGCGACAGCGACGCGATCCACGCCATGCATTCCATGGAAGGCCACATGGATATGGGTCCGCACATGAAGATGACAGAGCTGCGCGCCACCAAGCCTGGCGATGCCGAGCGCGCTCAACAGGTCGTGGATGCCGCGCGCAAGACATCAGAAAAGTACAAAGACTTCCACGCCGCGCTGGCCGACGGCTACAAGATCTTCCTGCCCAACATCCCCCAGAAGATGTACCACTTCACCAACTACGGATACGCGGTGGAAGCGGCGTTCCGCTTCAATCCGGAACATCCGACGTCGCTGCTCTACGAAAAGCACGGCGATGACTACAAATTGATCGGCGTGATGTACACCGCGCCGAAACGCTTCCGCGAAGATCAACTCGATGAACGTATTCCGCTGAGTGTGGCGCAGTGGCATGAGCACGTGAACTTCTGCGCGCCACCGGCGGGCCGGCGGAAGGAAGTTCTGGAGCCCAATCCGCAATTTGGGCTGAAGGGATCAATTACAACGCAAGAAGCCTGCGACGCAGCGGGCGGGACCTTCCATCCCGTAGTCTTCAACTGGATGGTCCATGTCTACCCTTTCGAGAAGGACGTGGCCAGCATCTGGTCGGTCGAGCGTCAGCACGCAGATTGAGTAGTGGGTCTTTCTCCGCGCCCTCTGCGGCGTCTTCTCCGTATCCTCTGCGATGAAGGCCTTACGCTGCCGCCGACACCACTTGGGTCGGCCGCTGCAAACGGCTGCTGATCGCGGCCAGCACGACCGCAATGAGCCCCATCTGCAACGCCAGGCCGATGTAAGTGACCGTCGGAAATGCCAGCCCTTTCACATCAGGATCGAAGGCCTGCACCGGGGTTAACAAAGACATCGCCCAATTGCCGGTCTGGTGTGAGGAAATCGCAGCCAGGGTTGTCATGACAGCCGCTGCCGCGTAATAGAGGCAGAGATACAAAACTCCTTTCACTACCGGCTGGCGCAGCCGCGTGAGCATGCACCATTGCAGAAAGAGCACGTCGCGGGTCACAAAGACCAGCACGATCAGCAGGCGTACCGCTGCGGTCTGCAGAGTACTCATGTCCAAGGGCAAAGTGTTGTTCCACGCCAGCAGTCCCCAGACCATCAGCGCATACGCGACCACTGCGGATATTCCCAGCCACGGCCACGGCAGGCCATCATCGGCGAAGATTGCTGCTTCGCCGGTGGCGCGCTTGCGCCGCCAAACCTTCAACCGCTCTTGCGGAGTCAACGTTGCCAGCCCCATCAGAAACAGGATGAGACCGTTCATTGCCACAGCAAAGGCCGCAACGACTTTGGCATCGTCGAACCACCCGACTCGCCCTTCCACGGTGATCGAGTGAACCGGACTCAGCAGCGCATAAATGAGGAAATTCAAGAATGCGGCGCAGCCTACTGCCTGCCAGCGCGACAGGGGACGAATTTCCTGGTAGTCGCGCTTGAGGTTACGCACCAGCATCAGCGCCAGCCAAGCACCGAACGTGACACAGAGCAATACGTTCATCAACAGCCACGGCACTTCGTGACCGAAAAGGACCGGCGCAACATTGTGGTACGGCGCGTCGTCCCCGAGGTCCATCAGTCCGAAAAAGACCATCAGCGGGCTGAAGGCAGCCAACCCGGGAAGGCCCCCGCTTCGCATTTGAAACATCATGACAGTTGCCAAATAGAGCCCAAGCGCGCCAATCAGGCCAACCCCGCGCGTCCGTGTCTCCAGCAACGTCGAGAGCCACATCCCGCCCAAACCCAGAAATAGCGAAACTGTGGCAAGGAGGATAAAAATCGACAGCACAGTGCCCAGTGAAAGGCCTCCGCCTAGTCCCGCGATCAGGGTGACGGGAGCGGCGCAGAGCACCGCAAAGTAGACCAGCACCGGCTCGCCCAGCAGTTTCCCGATCAGAATCTCGGCGGGAGTAAGCCGCGTCGTGCGCTGGAAATCCCACGTCTTTCGATCGCGCTCGCCTGACACCGACTGCGCGCAAGAGAATAACGTCCAGAACGTCAGCGCAGCACCCTGCAACCCGATCAGCCATTTGTAGAAGAGCAACCAGACTCTGGGCGCAAAGTCGCGCTCGGCCGTTGCCAAACGTTGATTCCACCCATCGGTCGCGTACGTCTCCGCTCCCTGGCGGATTCCCTCGAGGCCTGCTCGCTCGCTCGCCCAGCATGCCAAGCCCACGAGAACGCACACCACGGCCACCAATGCGGCCACAGTAATCGCCCGCACCGGCCGCAGCTCCGCGCGCCGGTGCCTTACGAATTCGGGATTACTCCAGACTCGCGGCATCACATCACCTCGTGCGTCGAGAGCTTCATGTAGATCTCCTCGACGGTCTGCTTCACTTCTCCAAAAGAGGTCACGCGTACGTTGGCCGCGACCAAGCCTGCCAACACCGACGCCAGATCGTCTTCTGAACCACCAAAGCCGAACGTCCCCGCACCTGCTGTCGCTTTGACATCAGAGATTCGCGAATCGCGCTGCAGAGTTTCCTGCACCATCGCCAGTGAATCTCCCGCCCAGGTCAACCGCACCAGCCGCGTTTGTCCCGCCGCCGCCGTAACTTCCTCAATGCTCCCGCTCCGCACCATGTGGCCTTTTTCCATGATGCCGATGGAAGTGCAGAAACCCTCAAGTTCCGTAAGGATGTGCGAGGAAATCAGAATCGTCGATCCCTGATCGCGCAGCGAACGCAGCAGGTTTCGCAATTCCAGCCGCGCCTTGGGATCGAGTCCCGATGCCGGCTCATCGAGCAGCATGACCTTCGGACGATGAATGATCGCCCGCGCGATCCCGAGCCGCTGCTTCATCCCTCGCGACAACCCGCGGATCATGGCGTCGCGCTTCACTTCCAGATTCACCTGCGCGATCACTTCCGTAATCCGCGCGGGAATCTCCGCCTCCGGCATCTTGTAGGCGTGTGCAAAATAGTCGAGGTATTCCCAGACCTTCAGCTCGTCGTACACGGCAAAGAAGTCCGAGAGATACCCGATGTACTGCTGCGCCTTCTCCGGTTCTTGCGCCACATCAACGCCCGCCACAAGGGCCCGTCCCAGGGTGGGTGCCAGCAGCCCGCACGCCATGCGGATCGTAGTCGTTTTGCCCGCACCGTTCGGGCCGATGAGCCCGTAGATCTCTCCCTGCGGAATGGTCAACGTCAGATCATCGACGGCCAGCACGTTGTCATATTCCTTGCGAAGATGAACCAGTTCAATCATGGATTTGCGCGCGTCGTTTGACGCCTCCGGAAACCGAACACACCACAACTACTGACACCGGGGAGTACGCTTGCTGGTCCCCTTTTGTTCCTCAAAACAGCAGCATGCCGCAAGAAAAAACCTGCACCGGCCCGGGGCTGTCCTAATTACTCCCTCGATGTTTCGTAACCGGTTGACGGGTTACTCCTCATCAACAGCACAATAACAACCCCGCGCTGTTCCGCGGACTGAGAACGATTTCCGGGCCGATTCTTGCTACCGGAAATATTTGCGCCGCGTCCAAGGAGGCATGAAGAAAGTTGCAGCGGAACGCGGAACATTCCGTAAGGGAACTGCGTAACGTGGAAGAGCAACGGCAACCGCCGCAGAGGTGACGCCGGCAGAGTTCTTTGTACAGGATTGCGGGGTCTGGGGATTCTCTCACACTCGGTTTGGCGGCCCAGGTGAGAAAGATCCCCATCACAGCAGCACAAGAAGTGCTTGTGGGCTCAACTTGTTCTGCACAACCCCGGCGCGTGCATTGTAGGCGATTCGCGGGGAAACACAAGAGTTTTCTTGCGAAGGTCGCGAGCCGGGCCGCCCCAAACCGATTCCCGACGTACCTTCGGGAAAGAAAACAAGGAGCAGCCATGAAGTTCGCGACAGTTTCGAAGAGTCTGGTAATGGGGTTGGCCGTGCTGTTGGCCTCCAGTGCGTTTGCAGCGACCAAGGGCAGTTTGCAGCTCAATCATCCGGTGAGCGTGAACGGCACGCAGTTGAAAGCGGGAGAGTACAAGGTGCAGTGGGACGGCAATGGCCCCAACGTCGAAGTGAGCATCATCCAGGGCAAGAACGTTGTAGTAAAAGTGCCAGCCCACGTCGTGGACCTGAACACGCCTTCCCAGAACGACGCCGCAGTCGTTCAGAAGAATAACGACGGCAGCAGCACCCTCGCTGGGGTCCGCTTCGGAGGCAAGAAGATCGCTTTGGAGATCGGCGAGTCCAGCGACGGCATGCAGGCCGGGTCGAGCAAGTAACGTCCAGCGCTACTTGGACTAGCCCCAATGAAAAAAAGGGAGCACAAACTGTGCTCCCTTCTATTTTCCAGCTCCGAGACTCTAGCTAGGCGATGCCAGCACATCGTCGTAGTAGTTGATGAGCGCACGCTTCGGCTTCGTCTTCAACCCCTTGAGCGGAACCTTCTGCTCGATGGACGTGTTCCCCGTCAGCCTCGCCCGTCCCAGGAAGAACATGTTCCCGTCCGCCAGTTCGAGATAGAGGGGCACGAGCATGTGGAACTTGTCATCTACATTCGACTGCGTGATCTTGACGCTCAGCACGACATCGCCGTCCGCTCCCGTGTCGAACGATGAATCCAGTTTGTACGTCGGCAGGGCCGTACCATAAACGTACTCATTGAAGAACCAGTCCATTTTCTGGTTGCCTTCCAGGTCCATCTCGTGGGTCATGTGCTTCTCCACCATGGCCTTGAAGTCCTCGGTGGTGGCTGCCTTGTTCGTGTAGGTTTTGACAAAGTCCTGCATCGTCTCCTTGAAGTGCTGATCGCCGGTGCGGTTGTCGCGCATCATCATGCGAAGCATGTGCAGGATGTAGGCGCCCTTGGGATAGATGAGCCTGCGCGTCACATCGAATCCGGTTCGCGAGTTGTTCATGCGATACCCCATGGTCACCGGTCCCGCATCGATCGCGCGGAAGCCCTCCTTGTTTCGTTCGACCAGCAACTCGCGCTCATCATTCCAGAAGGCGATGAACTTGTTCGTATTCTTCTCGATCAGGGTCAGATAGAGCGAGGCCGACATGTCCGCAAAACCCTCGCTCATCCACTGGTCGCGATAGGAATTGAACCCAACCGTGTGTCCCCACCACTGGTGCGCGACTTCGTGGGGGGTCACCACCTTCCAGTAGCCGCGGTCACCCCAATCCATCCCCAGTTCGTGCCGCACCGTCGTGTCAAAGTAGTAGCAGAGGGGAATCCACACCAACTCCGGCCAGGATTGTCCAAAGTCGCACGCCGTCTGCTGGGTAACCTGCAGATGCTTGAAGGACGAAGGTCCAAAGTAGTCCGTATAAACTTGCACTGCCAGTTGGCCTTCTGCCAGAGCCTTCTTGTTAAGTCCAGTCGTGCTCATTGTTCCGAGTGCAGCGCCCGCCCCCATATGCGATCCCTGAGTCGGCAGGTCGTCGCCGCTCGCGGCGTGTTGCAGGGACTGCACCCAGTCCGGCGGGTCCTGGTTCGCAAACGATTGCACCAGGTATTCCGGCTTGTCCAGTTTCGCTTCCTCCATTTTGAACCTGCCGAAATTGAAGCCGGCCACGGTTTGTGGCGCTTCCCCTTTCCAGACGGTCACATTCTGCCCACCGTCATTACTTTCGCTGACCAGCAGCCCGGTGGCTGCCATTTTCATTCCCTTCGGAATATGGAAGGTCATGTCGTAGCTCACATACTCGCCGAATGCGGTGTTGGGATACCAGTTGTCGCGTGCGACGGGGAAATAGTTGCCGCTCCCCTCGTTGGTAATTGCTTCTTTTCCGCCGTACGTAGTGGTGATTGTGTACTTGTCCCCGGCCGCCAGAGGTTTGGGCAAGATTACCCAGAAGTCTGCATCGTCGTGCTTGTCTTCCTGGATAAACGCCAACGCTTGGTTTCCCTCTGCCGCCACGGACTGCACTCGCAGACTCGGAAAAAGATCGAAGGGAACCGCACGCAGGCCTTCGGTTTGTGATACGAAAGTCGTTGTGGCCTTTCCACCCAGGTTCCCGTTCTTTTCGATGGTGGTGTCGAGTTGCTGGTGCTCAATGCGGAGAACTCTTTGCGCCCGCCCCTGCGAGGCACTCGAGTGGAAGGCCGTCCACACGCCAAACTTGTTCTCGTCGTAGGTCATGAGTTCGACCTCTTCGGGGGCAACGTCAGGCGCTCCGTGCGGATCGACGATAAACAGCTCCTTATCGTTGTAGCGCTTGCCGTGCACAAACGCGACGAACAAATGCCCCGGATTGTTGCTGAGCACGTCCGCCAGAATGCGCGCGTCGAGGTTGTACTTGAACACCCGGCTGTGGCGCATGGCGTGCTGGCTGTCCTTCAGCGGTCCTGCGTCGCAACCAGTCGAGACAACGCTGCCACCTCTCTTGATGTCGTCATACGTTGTGTCCGTGAACCGCAAAACCAGACGCTCAAATTGCTCGCTGAACTCGTCGGACTTGGTCAACAATTTCAGCGAACTGCGCTCCGACGCTGACGGCGGATCGAGAACAAAATTGCCATCGCCCACAAACACTGCTCCGGTCACTTTCCCCTGCACCGGCGCCACGAAGCAGACCATGCCCGAGCGCAGATGGAATGTCCCGGCATCGCGTTTAAGGTCAAAATTGCTGATGCTGACTGCCTCGCCCCCCAGCGCCAGATTGCGCAATGCCTGGTAGGTAGGATCGGAGTTTGGACCGGCAGCCTGCGCATTTTGGTCAACCGCTGGAACCGCCGTAGATGCCCCGAGAATTGGCAGCGCCAGTATCGCGAGTGAGAAAAGTGTAGCGGTGCGTATACGCGTCCCCGCCAGACACACTACGGCGGAACGCAGGGTGTGTAGAAGAAACTGCATTGGGACCTCCCGGGGGGGAAGGAAGCGTAAATTATCCGCCGTCCTCAGAAAAATGCAAGGGCTGGAATCACAGTAGAAAAGGTCTTGACGCAAGAGTCCAGGGAAAGCGAAAACGGAGCGCATCCACGCCGCGCTCCGCCTCTGAGAACTAGAACTGCCCTTCAGTACTTCGGCACTCTTGGATCCACTCGATCTGCCCAGGCCGTGATGCCGCCTGCGAGGTTGTGAACCTTAGTGAACCCCGCCTGCCGCAAGAAGGCGACCGCCTTGGCGCTGCGTCCGCCCATCTTGCAGTGGGCAACGATTTCGCGGCTGGAGTCGAGTTCGTGCACGCGCTTCGGCAAATCGTTCAGCGGAATCAGATACCCACCCAGGTTGCAGATCTGATATTCGTGCGGCTCGCGCACGTCGAGAATGAAAAGGTCTTCGCCCGCATCCATGCGCCGCTTCAGTTCTTCCACTTGCATATCCGAGTCTGCGCTCTCCACCGGCTTCTCCTCCCCGCGAATGCCGCAAAACTCGTTGTAGTCTATCAGCTTCGTTACTGTCGGATGCGTGCCGCACACCGGGCAGTCCGGATTCTTGCGCAGCTTCAGTTCGCGGAACTTCATGCCCAGCGCGTCGATCAGCAGGAGCCTCCCCACCAGTGGCTCACCGACGCCGAGGATGAGCTTAATCACCTCCGTCGCCTGCATCACCCCGACCAGTCCGGGCAGAATTCCCAGCACTCCGCCTTCCGCGCAGGAAGGAACCAGTCCCGGCGGTGGCGGCTCAGGATAAAGGCAGCGATAGCACGGGCCTTCTTCGGTCGCGAAGACGCTGGCTTGGCCTTCGAAGCGGAAGATCGATCCATAGACATTCGGCTTTCCCGTGAGCACGCACGCATCATTCACCAGATACCGCGTCGGGAAGTTGTCCGTGCCGTCGGCGATGATGTCGAAATCACGGAAGAGTTCGAGCGCGTTCTCGCTGCTCAGCCGAGTGTCAAACGTCCGCAGATTCAGAAACGGATTCATCGCCTTCAGCTTGTCAGCCGCGGAATCAAGCTTCTTCCTTCCCACGTCCGCGGTGGAGTGAATGATCTGCCGCTGCAGATTTGTGTAATCGACCACATCGAAATCCACCAGCCCCAGAGTTCCTACTCCCGCCGCCGCCAGGTACAGCGCCAGCGGCGACCCCAGCCCTCCCGTCCCAATGCAGAGCACACGCGCCGCCTTCAGCTTCTGCTGCCCCTCCATCCCCACCTCGGGCATGATCAGGTGGCGCGAGTAGCGCAGGATTTCATCCTTGCTTAGAGTCACTGGAATCTCGGTGGTGGTGCTGGCCATAAAGTCCTCGGTTGAAATTTCAAAACTTGGGGATTGCAGCTCGGGGCACTAGCGACAGGAAGGACAACACATGCAACAGCGATCTGTGACGGTAGGCTTCATTCTCTGATCTTCAGTTCTCTGATGCAGTCAACCTAGACGACAGAATCCCCTGTCAGACTGCGCCTCCCGCGATCGAAGGCACAATGGAGATGTTATCACCATCTTTCAGCGAGGTCGCCTCTTTCTGCAGGTATCGGATGTCCTCGTCGTTGACGTAGAGGTTTACGAAGGCACGCAGCTTGCCGTCTTCGGTGTAGAGGTGGCGGCGCAGTTCGGGATGCTGTGCCACCAGTGCGTTCATGGCCTCAGCGACCGTCGTCCCTTGCACCTCAACACTTGCCTGTTTCCCCACATACTGCCGCAATGGCGTAGGAATGTGAATTTTGCTCATGCCTAACCATAAAAGATGCAGACCGGGGCAGGCAAGATTCAGATAGTCAGAACCGGATGACGATGCCGGTCGTTAACTGGACATTGTTCTGTGTCGTGCTGAAGAAGCGGGTCTGCACGTAGTCTCCCTGGATACGCCAAGCCAGGTGGGGAATGACCTTATAGTCGATGCCTCCGCCCAGGGCGCTGGCGAAAGAGGTGTCAGAAGTGAACCCCTTGACGTTGACGTGGCCCGCGCCGATCAGACCCTCGGCAAAGGGCCGGATTTTCCCCACCGATACGGACACGCGCGGTCCGAACAGATAGTTGTGCTCGGTAACGTCAAAGTTGAGCGTGCAAGGAGTCTGCGGACACTCCGCCGGGAAATTCTGGGAGCCGTAGTGGCTGCTGAAGTCCGCGACAATGCCGACCCAGGGCAGCACCTTCCCTTCCAGAGACGCCTGCCATCCATTCGTGTTGGCGCGGTCAATGGAGGAAAGATTGGTGTTGTAGTAGGAGTATCCGAAGAAAACGTTCCCTGCAGTGGGGACCTGTGCCGTCGCCAGGGCTGCGAAGAGAACAAATGACAGAGTCAGCAGGGTGATCTTCCGCATACTAATCCACTCCCGTATCTGAAATGAAAGAGTCTTACCCGCTTGGATGCAGTCAGAGTGGAAAAGGACTACAGGGACATTTTGATGGACCGGCAAATTTCGGCGAGACTCGTCTCAGAAGCGCCAGACGATTCCCGTGGAACCCCGCACATCATTCTGATTTGCGCCAAGGTAGCGCGTGTGCATGTAGT
Source organism: Terriglobia bacterium (assembly GCA_020073465.1). Classification (GTDB taxonomy): domain Bacteria; phylum Acidobacteriota; class Terriglobia; order Terriglobales; family Acidobacteriaceae; genus Sulfotelmatobacter. The sequence continues at coordinate 21,655 of JAIQFC010000021.1, read as the reverse complement.
CGGCCTGTACTCGCCAGGAGAAATTCCGGAATGGGAGTTTGTAATCGAAACCGCCGCCCAAATCAGTCGCGACCGGCTGATACGTGATTCCATTTACGGGGACTCTTTTGATACCCGCAAACCCCTGTACGAAAGGCCGGAGCTTACCGAAATGAGCAGCCAGTCGCGGGCCGGCGAGAATGCTGTATTCGCTGATGCCAGGCCGATAGTATCCGCTCCCATCCACCACCAGGCCAACGAACGAATAGCGGGAAAACGGAATGAATTCGAGAGAGGCGTTCCATCCCCGAAAACTCTCGCGGGTGACCACGTAGACCGAACTGGAATACGAAGCGCCCACGTAAGCGTTCCCATGCGGGATCAACTGGGCTGACATCGGCACCGAACACAACATCAGGCAGACAGACGCGAGCACCACGGCTGCGATTTTCGACACGAACTTATTCCCCTCCTCCGGCACATCCGCCGGCAGAAAAAAGTCTACTCGAATGAACGAAATCAGTTAGATGCAGTGTACCGGATGCCCAAGATGTATCGGGTGACAAAATTTGTCCGCTTGGGAATGTTCCGATTTGCGGCGATCGTAGTAAAAATTTACTCATTTTTCATGATGCCGAAACTCTCTCACGCGCGTCTATTTAGTAACATGCAAACTATGAATACCGAATGTCAAATATGGGAGCAGCCGCTGGGTGTGGCTGCCTTTGGACTGCACAAGGAGCCGAAGTTGAAACTGAGTTTGGAAACGCGAAATCATGGGGACGTGATGATCGTTCACTGCCACGGCCGCATCGTGTATCGCGATGAGGCGGCCGCACTGTCGCGTCTGGTGGGCGAAGTCCTGCAACACACGCGCAAGCTGATTCTCGACCTCAGCGGCGTGAGTTCGATGGATAGCGCCGGCATCGGCGAGCTCGCCCTGCTGCAGGGCTGGGCTCAGGGCAGGAACGCCAGTTTCAAGTGCGCCGGCCCGAACGCGTTCATCCGCAATCTGCTCGACCTGACAAAACTGGATTCCGTGCTGGAGATTCACTCTTCGGTGGACAATGCCCTGGAATCTTTCCGCGAGGATCAGGTGTGCGCGGATTGCTGAAACGATAGTCGCTCCGATCTGGTGAGCAGGTAGGAAGCAAAGCGCAGACTTTGCTTCCTTTTTTGTTTTGATCGGATGGCGTCATGCTGAGCGCAGCCATGAGGAGCGCGAAGCGATCCTCATGTCGGAGTCGAAGCATCCCTGCCCGGATCACATCAGTTGAACGCTGCGACTTCAGCTTTCCCGCTGGAAGCGGTATCCGCCCTTGCGCTCCGCCGCGACCGCTTCTGCCACCTTCAGAAACGCGCGGGCCGCATGAGAAAGATTTCCCTCTTTGCGGTAGATCAGGCGGAGCTTTCGCTTCAACTGCAGCTCGCGTACGGGGATTCGCACCAACTCCTTCCGCGCCAGTTCTGTCTCCACGCAGATCTCAGGCAGTAGCGCAACTCCATTGCCAATCGCCACAAACTGCTTGATCGCCTGCAGGGTGGGCAGTTCGAGATCCATGTGCAGCGGAGTCTTGTGCGTCTTGAACAGCTGGATCACCTTGTCACGGTACGGCGACGGCACAATATGCGCGACGAACGACTCCGCCCCAAGCTGCCGTATGCTTACCTGCCCCGCCGAGGCCAGCGGATGATTCGGAGGAGCCACGAAGACAAGCTCATCCAGATACACGACTACCGAGCGCAGGCTCGGCTCTTGCGGTTCGTAGGAGAGGATCCCAAGTTCTGCGCCGTAGCGCAGCACGTCATCCGGGATGTGACTGCCAAGCGCGCGCTGCACCGCGATCTTGATCATGGGATGCACCCTGCGAAACTCCACCAATACCGGCAGCAGGTACAGCGCCGTGAACTCGTTCGCCGCAATGACCAGCTTTCCCTTTTGCAGTTCGCGCAACTCGCTCAGCGATTCCGCCGCCTCGGTGCGCAGGTTGAGCAGTTTTTCCGCGTACTCGTGGAGTACCTTTCCGGCATCGGTCAGCACTCCTTCGCGAGAGGAGCGGTCAAACAAGGCTTCGCCCAGTTCATCTTCGAGCTTGCGAATGGTCTGGCTGACCGCGGATTGCGTGCGGAAAAGCTTCTCGGCAGCCCGTGAAAACCGGCGCTCGCGCGCCACGGCGAGGAAGACTTCCAGCTGGGAAAGCTCCAAGACTACCTCCTAATCGAAATCATCAAATATATTAGCAAATCTAATTGTAGAAGAAATATTGATGGTTCCTAAAGAATTATAAGTTTTGCTTCTCTCCCGCCGCCCCGTAGCATAGAACATCTGTCTTTTGAAGGGGAGACCCATGAGCACGGAGCGAGCCCGAGTCACGGTTTTCGACACCACTCTGCGCGACGGAGAACAGTCGCCCGGCTGCAGCATGAACCATCAGGAAAAGCTGCGGATGGCGCACCAGCTCGACCGCCTGGGTGTGGACGTGATCGAGGCCGGCTTCCCCATCTCTTCGGATGGCGATTTCGAAGCCGTCAAGGCGATTGCGTCCGTCGTACGACGTCCAATCATCGCCGGCCTGGCTCGCGCCTGCCGCCCCGACATCGAACGCGCATGGGAGGCTCTGAAAGACGCCGCCCGTCCCCGTATCCACGTGTTTCTGGCCACGTCCGACATTCATCTCCAATACAAATTGCGCATCACACGCGATGAGTGCGTGAGCAATGCGCGCGAGGCCGTGCGCCTGGCCAAGTCTCTGTGCGATGACGTTGAGTTCTCTCCGGAAGATGCGACCCGCACCGATCCTGATTTTCTTTGCCGGGTGCTTGACGCAGTAGTCGAAGCGGGCGAACTCATCACCACCATCCGCCAGCGCGTTAAAGGAATCGAGAAGGTAACGATCTCCGCCCACTGCCACAACGACCTGGGCTTGGGCGTCGCGAATGCGCTCACTGCGATCCTGGCCGGGGCGCGGCAGGTCGAGTGCACCATCAACGGCATCGGCGAGCGTGCCGGCAACGCCGCGCTGGAAGAGATTGTCATGGCGATGCGGGTGCGCCCCGACCGTTATCCGTATGAGACTGGCGTGGTGAGTGAGCAGATTTTTGCCGCCAGCCAGTTGCTGAGTGAGATCACGGGCGTCGCCGTGCAGCCCAACAAGGCGATTACCGGGCGCAACGCCTTCGCCCATGAGGCCGGCATCCATCAGGATGGCGTGCTGAAGAATCCTCTGACCTACGAGATCATGACGCCGAAGTCGGTGGGCGTGCCGGACTCGAAGCTGGTGCTCGGGAAGCACTCCGGACGCCACGCTCTGGGCATGCGCTGCGAGCAGCTTGGCTATCAGTTCGATCGCCGCGCCCTCGACGACATCTACCGCCGCTTTGTGCGGCTCGCCGACAAGATCAAGCACGTCGAAGATCATCACCTGCTCGAACTGATCCGCGATACGCATAAGCCCTCAGCCTCAGCGACGCCGTTAATCGAGCCGCTCCCGACGGCAGCCGCGGCGGCTGGGAACCCTCCATCTCCGGAGACACCAAAACCGTTTCCGCTGGCCACGCAGACGAATGCATTTGGCGTCCCACTACCGGCACACGCGGAAAACCACCACGAGCAGGAAGACTATCTCTGGGGAGTGTAGGGTTCATGTGGGGACAGCCGCCCTCGGCTGTCCGGCCCGGCAAAGCCCGCCAGCCCTCTTTTGGTCCGGCGTCATCCTGAGCGAAGCCGCTTTTCAGGCGGAGCGAAGGATCTCGCGAGCATCGCCACCACCGTTTGCCGAGCACTCCTGACGACTCTGCACCGAGCATTCCGCAACCGCCGTTCCCGCGCTAAACTAATTCCCTCATGCTCCTGAACCTGACCATCCTCCCGGGCGATGGCATTGGCCCCGAAGTCACCGCGCAAGCCGTCCTCGTTCTGCAAGCCGCTGCCGACGCCTTCGGCCATCAACTCCGGCTGCAAAGCAAGAACATCGGCGGTGCCGCGCTGGCGGCCGCGAACGATCCCTTGCCTCCAGACACGATCCAGGCCTGCCTCGCTTCCTCCGCAGTCCTGATGGGTGCGGTAGGCAGTCCTGCCTTCGATCACAATCCGACTCATCTGCGGCCCGAGGCTGGATTGTTACGCCTGCGCCGTGAACTGGGCGCGTTCGCTAACCTGCGCCCGGCGGTATGCTTCGCGGCTCTCGTGGATGCATCCCCGCTGCGCGCGCAAGTCGTCTGCGGCACCGACATCCTGATCGTGCGGGAACTGCTGGGAGGCCTCTACTTCGGTGCACCTCGCTCGATTGAAGGAACGGCCGGATCGCGAGTGGCGATCAACACTATGCGTTATGGCGAGTCCGAGATTGAGCGCATCGCCCGGGTTGCTTTTGAGCTGGCCCGCAAGCGGCGCAAGAAAGTCCTGTCCGTGGACAAGGCCAACGTCCTCGAGTGCTCGCGCCTCTGGCGCGAAGTGGTCACTTGCGTGGCCAAGGACTATCCCGACGTAAAGCTCGCTCATCAGTACGTCGACTCAGCCGCGATGTTGCTGGTGCAACGCCCCACGGATTTCGATGTTGTGCTCACCGAAAACATGTTTGGCGACATTCTTTCCGACCAGGCAGGCGGAGTCGTCGGCTCGCTCGGCCTGCTGGCGTCCGCAAGCATTGGCGGCAAGGTTGGGTTGTACGAGCCCGTGCATGGCTCCGCTCCCGACATTGCGGGGAAGGGCATCGCCAATCCTCTCGGCGCAATCCTGTCCGCAGCCATGATGCTGCGGCATTCCTTTGGCCTGGAGCCGGAAGCCGCCTGCATTGAGAAGGCCGTTTCGTCCGTGCTTGAGGAGGGTTACCGCACCGCGGATCTCGCGGGCGCGACCGGCTCGGCGGTGTCGACCTCAGTGATGGGCCAGCGCGTTGCGGAGGCAGTGAAGGTTTCGCGTTCGTTGCCGCAGTAGGGTGCTTGTTCGCTCGTTGGGTTAGGCTGCGCCCGGGCCTCCGGGCAACGTCGTGGCCGGACGCCCTGTGGGAGTTGCGTCGTACTTTCCCGTCAGGTCATACCACCGGATCCGCAGCATCTCCATGAACATGCGTGAGCCGTCCAGTAGCGGGTGGATGCGCGTGTCGCCACTGTGCCCCCACGCGACGGGAACCTCCCGTACCTTGAAGCCAAACTTGCGGGCAAGAAAGAGAATTTCCGGATCAAACCCCCAGCGCTCGATCTTCTGCAGCGGAAAAATGCCTTGCGCCGCTTGCTGCGTGAAGGCCTTGAAGCCGCATTGCGTATCTTTGTACTGCAGCCCAAGCGTGATTCGCAGCAACAGGTTGAAGATGCGTCCGAAGAGCTGCCGGTGTAGAGGTTGGCGCTGCGTCTGCATTTCCGCGCGCAGCCAGCGCGAGCCGATCGCGATGTCGAAACCCTTCGTCAGCGCGTCAAGCAGCTTGGGGACTTCCTCGATGGGCGAGGACAGGTCCGCGTCGCTGAAGATCACCACTTTCCCCCGCGCATTCAACATCCCGTTGCGCACGCTGTAGCCTTTTCCGCGATTGCCAGGATTCTCGATCAGCCGCAGGGCGGGATTCTTTTCAGCAAAACTGCGGACGATGGCAGCTGTATTGTCCCGCGAGCCGTCGTTGACGACGATCACTTCCGTGTCGCCTCCCTGCTGCGAGATATAGCTGAGCACGCGCTCGAGAGTCGCCCCCAGGCGGGCACCCTCGTTGTAGGCGGGAATCACGAGGCTGTAGGTAATGTTCTGCAAGTGTTCCTTACGTTTCCTCCTCGCCGCGAAGCATGCGCGACGAGACCCGAAGAATTCCTAAGATGTCGCGAGTCCAGTTCCCGTTGCCGCCAAAAGCGATTGCCATTGTACGGCGGCGCAGCCCATCTTTCAGAAAACCTTCCCTCCTAGGTGCCCACATGCCGGCGTCATCCTGAGCGCAGCCGCTTTTCAGGCGGAGGCGAAGAACCTGCCCTGAGCGAAGGCGAAGGGATCTTGCGCGCGTCACCGCCGTACTCAGAAGGCAACGTGCTCCACGCCCCCCACGGTGCATCCGGGCACACTCACCTCCGCCAGTGCTTCTTCTTGCCGTGCGAAACGTGCGTCTTCACTTCCTCAAACAAGGCAAACTGAATCTTCTTCTCCGCCGGATCAATCCGGTCCACCAGAACGCGCACCCGGTCGCCCATGTGGAAAGTCTTGCGCGAGTGTTTGGCAATTAACTCACGGGTGTTCTCATGGAAGAGGTAATCATCGTCCGTGAGCGAGTTCAGGGGCACGAGGCCTTCGACAAACAAGTCCGTCAACTCGACGAACAGGCCATACTTGGTGACACTGGTGATGAGCCCGTCAAAATCTTCGCCCACCCGATCCTGCATGAACTTCACTTTCTTCCATTCCATCAGTTCGCGCTCGGCATCGTCCGCGCGCCGCTCCGACACGCTCGACTCTTCCGCGATGTCGTGCAGCTCATCGAGCGCTATCGGTCCGGCAAGCGGTGCCAGTGCCTCGCGATGCGCCGCATGATCGCGCCGCTTCGACCATGGAGTAGCGCCGGCGTCCCGCCGGCCCGATGGCGGACTGAGAGTCCACGATTTCTCCGCGCCGGAACCCTCTCCGCTTACTGGAGCCACTCCCACCGGAACCTCTCCCTCGCGCCGCTCCGCCGATTCCCGCAACACCTGCTTCAGAATCCGATGCACGATCAGATCCGGATACCGCCGGATCGGCGACGTAAAGTGCGTATAGGTTGGCGCCGCCAGCGCGAAGTGGCCCACATTCTCTTCCGAGTACCGCGCCTGCTTCAGCGAACGCAACATCAAGTAGCTCAGGATGCGCTCCTCCGCCTTGCCCGCAATCTTCTCCGCCAACTTCTGATACATGCGCGGCGTGATGTGCACTTCCTTTGGGACCTCAACCTCGCGCACCCGCCTGCCTGTGCCATGCGCAGCCCGCCGGTCAGCCTTCATTTGCACGCGATGAATGGGCAGGAGGCCTACGCCGAGTGAATATCCGAAAGTCGCTGCAATAACCTCGAAGTCGTAGACCCGTTTCGCTTCCGGCTTCTCGTGAATTCGATACAGCGACGCAATGCGCTTCGACTCCAGGTACTGCGCCACGCACTCGTTGGCCGAGAGCATGAACTCCTCGATCAGCCGGTGAGCGATGTTCCGCTCCGACCGCGCAATGCTCTTCATCAGCCCGAACTCGTCAAACTCGATCACTGGCTCTGGCAAATCAAAATCTATCGATCCCCGCCGCTCGCGCTTGCGGTTCAGGATCATCGCCAGATCGCGCATCAACTCAAACGTGGATGCCAGCGATGCGTATCGCCCCCGCAGCGCGACATCGCCTTCAAGCACAGCATTCACCGCCGTGTAAGTCATGCGCTCCGCCGAGCGGATCACGCCCTCGCACAGTTCGTAGCCGGCAATCTCCCCGCGATGATCGATTTCCATCACACACGACAGCACCAGCCGGTCCACCTGTGGCCGCAGGCTGCAGATATCCGTCGAAAGCTCCAGCGGCAGCATGGGCACCGCCCGGTCCGGAAAGTAAACACTGGTGCCCCGCAGCCGTGCCTCCTGATCGAGTGCTGAGCCCGGCGTCACGTAATTCGCCACATCGGCAATGTGCACCTGCAGTTCAAAGTTGCCATTCGGCAACATGCGGACCGTAACCGCATCGTCGAAGTCGCGCGCTGTCTCTCCATCGATTGTGACGATGGGCACGGAACGAAAGTCGCGCCGGTGATGAATCTCGCGCGTCGAGATCACCGCCGGCGCTGCTTGCGCTTCTTCCAGCACTTCCGCAGGAAAATGATGTGGCAGGTGAAACTTTCGAATGGTAATTTCGACGTCAACCCCGAAGTCGTCTTCGCGTCCAAGAATTTCAATCACCCGGCCCCGAGGGTTCTGCGTAGCTGTAGGCCAGTCCGTAATCTCAACATCGACCACCACGCCTTCGAGATCGTCCCATTCCGCGCTCCGCGCAGCCTCGTCACCCAGCACGCGGTCGACAGATTTCTTGCCGTTGTGTCTTCTTTTTTCAGCGTCCCCTGCGTCATCTGCGGCCCGGGTTTCCGGATACTCCATCCCCGGCGGAATCACGATCTCCTGCGTGATCTTGCTGTCGAACGCCGTGACGTAATTGCGGCGATCCCCGTAGTGGAAGATTCCGACCACAGTCGTATGCGCCCGCGCCACCGGCCGCACGACCCGTCCCTCGGCGCGTCCATCGGGACGTACAGTGCCGATGTCGACCAGCACCCGGTCCCCATGCATGGCGTTCCCGATCAGATGCGGCGGAATGAAGATGTCGCCCACAAGCCGCGACTTCAGTGACGGAGGCAGGGAGTTTGCATCGGGGATCACAAACCCAAACCCATCGCGATGCATGGTCAGCCGTCCGGCAACCAGGTTCTTGTCAGCCGCAGCTTGTGGCAAAGCGTACTGGTCGGAATTGAGCTGAACCAGCTCCCCGGCGGCGACAAGCTTTTGAAGATGCGCGTCAAGCTCACCGCGCGCCTCGCCATGTGCCCCAAGCTCGTGCACCAACTGCTTGAATCCAGCCGCCCGCTTGGGCTGCCGCGCGATGTGTTTCAGGATGTTGGAATCGGAAAGCATGGGAAGCCGTCAGCTCTCAGCATACCCCACTGGCACGTTGTCATTCCGAACCAAGCCGTGCATTCCCACCTGCTCTGTCATCCTGAGCGAAGCGAAGGACCTATGTGTTTCCACTCATGATGCGCAGGTCCTTCGGCCCGCAAGAACGCGGACCTCAGGATGACAGAGCTATGACGACAGACAGGAACGTGACGTAGGCAGGGGCTCCTTAGGGTCGTTTCCCTTTCCAGGTGCGCCACAGCTTCGGCAGGAAACCCGTAACGGCGGATGGTGCAAGCCAGAGGATCGCAAGAACGAGGGCGAGAGTCGCCACCCGATCCCCGCGATGAGCTCCTTAATCCCATTCACGAGTCAATCCTAACTACAGAACGTCGGGCTGCTGCGCCCAATGACCAACGACGGTTCCCCTACCACGTATCCCCACCCGCTCGCGGCGGCCACGCCCCAATCGCGCGCCGGATCAAGGCGATCTGCCCCACGTGATAGCTGTTGTGCGCCACCATCTGCCACAGCACCGCCTCAAGCGTGCCAGCGACTTTCTTGTCGCCTTCGTGCACGGTCTCGATCTGACGGTCGAGTTCCTCCCGTGAAGATTTCGCAAGCTCCGAAAACTCCCCCAGCAGAATTACAAGCTGCTTCCTCAGCTGATCCCAATCCTGCGCATCAACGGGCGACGTGGCTGGCGGAAAGCTCTCCGAGTTGTGCTCTGGATACGGGGGCTTCTCCCCGCGAATGCGCCGCAGTTCGTACTCCATCCAGTAATTCATGTGGAAGACAAGTTGTCCTATAGAGTGGGGAAATCCCGCCACCTGCCGCGCTGCCAGATCCGCGGAAAGATCCTCAACGCAAGCAAGGGGATCGGCGTGGGCGCCTTTCCCGTGCAGCAGTTCAGTGAGAGCGCGTGACGACATAGTTCAAGGCCTTAGGTGTCAGTTCTTGGGTCGTAGGTCTCGACGAGGGTTTTACTGGGTGTGAGCCGCTTGGATCGAGCTTTCTAACACCGGTAAGCCAAAGCCTAAAGACCTACGACCTAACACCCATGACCTGAGCCCTATCCTCGTCCCCCAAAGTACTTCTCTTCCAGAATCCTCCGGTGATGCAGCTCATGCCCCGCAATGGTGTAAGCCAACGCCCGCACCGTGATTTCATTCTTATTTGCAACCCCGCGCCGCATCCAAGCCGCTTCATCCAGATTCCGCAGCAGCGACAGCGTTGCCCGCCGCACCGCGATGTAATCCTCAATCAGATCTGCCAGCCGACGCTGCGCAAACGGCCCATTCCGCACGTAATCATCTTGCTCGAACCCTTCCATCGGCGTGGCATCCGCCCGGGCAATCCGCAGCGCCCGATACGCAAAGATGCGCTCCGTGTCGTTCACATGCCCAAGCACTTCCTTCGCCGACCACTTTTCCGGCGCATAGCGGAAGTCGCCCTCAGCCTCCCCTCGCCCGGAAAGCAGTAGCACCGTCTTGCGCCGCTGTTCGTCCAGCGTGCCAAGAATGTCGTCCCCCTGAATCAAAGAAATGTAGCGGTCATAATATGGCGCGTACTCGCCGGGCTGGGGCCGGCCGATTGCCAGGGCTGGAGAGGCAGTCACTTCTTCAAGCATGGTTTCGCTCCATTCTGGGTTATGAATCCACTGAGCATACTCCGCACGGCTGTGAAACCCCGCACGCCCGGGAATATTTTTCCGGGAATCTTCACACGACTGTACATAGAACAAGACGGCGAACCCGCCGATTCGATTCGAAAAAACTCAGAAGTACATCCCTGGTCAGCCCACTTCGTTGAAAATAAGCATTTTCCACAGCACTGCTCTTGGAACCGCGGAGTACAATGCGATTTGGTCACACAAGTGCGGCTGTGACCCCTAATCCCAACTAGGAAAGGATACTGTTGACCCCATGTGGAAGCCGACCAATCAGCCTCAGACCCCTGCCCGGCCGAACGAGCCCGAGCGTCCGACCATGTCTACACCGAGTGCCCCGAGCGTGAGTGATACCACTCCCGCCGCGCGCCCGGCGACCACCACCACTGCGGACCAGGCCACGATCGGCAAGTCGCTGGTGATCAAGGGCGAGGTGACTGGTTCCGAGTCGCTCTACATCGACGGCCGCGTGGAAGGCTCCATCAACCTGTCCGGCAACCGCGTCACCGTAGGCCGCAACGGCGTAGTCTCCGCCAACATCAATGCCCGCGAGATCGTTGTGCTCGGCAAAGTGCGCGGCAACCTCACCGCCAGCGACCGGGTCGACATCCGCAGCGACGGCTCCCTCACCGGCGACGTAGTCGCCGCCCGCATCTCGATCGAAGATGGCGCCTACTTCAAGGGTGGCATCGACATCCGCAAAGGCGGCCAGCCCACCCAGAAGGCCAACGGCGAAGAGAAAAGTGTTGCGACGCCCGAGCCAGCAGCAGTCGGCGCCAGAGCGTAGGATCGATCTCCGGCATTGCGCCAGGAGTTAGTGAGGCTGCAAAGATTTAGCGGCGGAGTTCGCGGGAAACCGTGAATGTCCGCCGCTTTGTTCTTTTTGCGCCAACCTCTGACACCTTCCCCGGACAGGATCCCCCTAATCTTCTAAAGAAATGAAGGAATCAAACAAAGCAGCGACGGGCCAGCCAACGCCGATTTGCACTAGCTTAATCCGTTCGGCTCGATGCCTGCCTTCAAAGTGGTGCAGAGTACGCCAGCTTGTGAACATAGTTTCCGAGTAGGCGACGATCCGGACACAATCCCGCCAGCCCCAACTCCAACTCGCCTTCGCTGAAGGGAAGAGAAATGCCTACATAGGTGAATCAGAATTGTATGTGTCGGCAATGGCCTTCCAGCTTCTGTCGGGCTGTTTGGTGAAGATCGTCAGGTACTTTCCCTTGTCCGTCATGGGCTTCTTGGTCTTCGGGTCGGTCATGGTCATGGTGTAGGTGCCCTGCAGATAGACCATGTCACCGCCCTTGGAGGCCATCGCCCGTGTGGACTGGAGACTCAGCGAGAAATTGGGATCAGCAAAAAGCGGCGCGATCGCCGCTTTGATGGCTGCCCTCCCATTCAGTATGCCAGCCCCGGGGAATAGCCCTGAGGCATCCTCCGCAAAGAAGCCGGCCCACTTCTCGGCATCTTTGGCATTAGCGTCTTTAGCCGCGGCCGCTTCGAGGTTCTTAACCGCTTGCACATCTGCAACGCGCGTGTCGGGAGGCGGAGCGGGAGCATTCGAGCACCCGACAGCCAGTACGGCGAGCGTCAGGCACACAATCAGCGAAGTGTTACGCAGCATGTTCTCTCTCCTTTGGGAGCCAAGCCGCACCAGTATAATCGCACTCTTCCTCGATCAAATGAGCCGTCACCACCGGGCTGCACAGGGGTGTCGTAGCCAAGGCGTTCCCTCTGCCTAGTGACCCTCAGTAAGCGATCAGAGAGCGAATAACGGGCTACTCGGAAGCAATACCAGCTCAAGGTATCGCTTATCCTACCCCTCCCCTATGGTTGCGTCCCCGCGCCCCGCGTTTCCTCAATCTGTCCGCCCGCCACCGCCGGGTACGCCGCCACTCTCCGCCTCCGCAAGTCCCCAGGCAACTCCGACCGCAGCAGCCACAGCCCAGCCGCCACCGCCCCCGCCCAAGTGATCGAAATCAATCCTAACCGCAGCAGATCCGCCACCCTGCTGCCGAGCCCCGCCGTAGACAGCGGCACCACCTTCGCCACCTCAAAGCTCACCGCACCCGCAATCACCGCCGTCAGCGCCGCTTTCCCTAACTCTCCCCAACGTAGTTCTCCCAGCGGAACCAGTTTCCGGTAATGCAGCAGCCACGCCAGCGCCAGCAGGTTTGCGCCAATTCCGATGTCCGAGGCGAAGGCCAGCCCGACCACCCCGAAGGTGTGAAAGAGAATTGAATAGATCGGCAAGGAAGCAGCCGTGATGACCGTGACCGCAACCATCGGAGTAAGAGTGTCCCCCGCCGCGTAGAACGCCCGGGCGTACAGTCCCTGCGCCGACCACAGCGCCAGCGACAACGAGAACCAGAAGAAGTAGATAGCCGTCGCCTGTGTGTCGGAAAACAAAAACCGTCCCCGCCGGTACACCAGATCGATCAGCGGCAGTGCCGCCGCCATCATCCATCCGGTGGTCAGAAACGAAGCCGCCGACACCCGGTAGACCGAATCGTTCACCGTGGCCGCGAATTCCTGTAGCCGCTTCTCATTGAACAGACGGGCAAAAAACGGCAGCGAGGCCTGCCCGGTGGCCTGCCCCAACACCGCAATCGGCACCGCGAACAGCCGCTTGGCGTAGTTGAGCCGCGCGATGTCTCCGATGCCGCTCGACGCGTAGTGCCGGAGAATCCAGTCGTCCGCCGTTACCAGCGACACTCCCAGCATCAGCGGCACCGAGAGCCGCACCCACTCCCGGAACGCGGGGTTGGTGATGTCAAACGACGGCCGGTAGCCCGTCCCGATCCGCGCCGCTCCGATCACGCTGGCCAGAAAAGGTCCAACGAAGCTGCCCGCCAGGGCGCCGTAAGCCAGCGATGCGATCCCCAGGCGATGTCCGCCAACCACGCCTCCCAGAATTATGAAGATGTTGTAGAGCAGCGGCCCGAACGCCGGAAAAAGAAACAGCCGGTGCGAGAGCAGCACCGCCGACACCACTCCGCCCACGTAGAAGAAGATCTGAGCCGGCAGCAGAATGCGCGTCAGGTGAACGCACAGTTCCACCTGCGCCGGCGAGAACCCGCGGAACATCCAGCGCACAAACTGAGGCGTGAAAATCTCGGTGAGAATCGTGCCTACGACCATCACCGCGGTCATGACGGTAATGATGATGGAAAAAGTTTTCTGCGCGTCGGCGTCGCGCTTCTCCGCCAGAAATCGCGTGTAGATCGAGATGAACGTGATCGACGCCGCACCTCCGGCCACGATGTAATTCAGCCAGTCCGGTAGCGTGAAGGCGGCGACGTAAGCGTCCGTCTGCGGCCCGGCGCCGAAGGCATACGCAATGTAAGCCTCGCGCACATAGCCGATCACACGGGACAGCATCACCGTCCCCATCAGAAGCAGCGTCGCGGAGAATGCCGTGTGCTGGTGCGATGGACGGAAGAACCGCAAAAGTTTGGTCATCAGGCAGTGGGTCTACGCCGGTACCAGCAGTTGCGTCTTTCTTTCATTCCCGAACACCATACGTTTGATCTTCGGCGTCGGTCCGAAATTCAGCAAGAGCCCGACTTCGATGTCGGAAGCTCTCAAATAGTTCAACAACTGCGCCTCGTGGGCAGACTCCAGGTTCCTTGCCGCCTTCAATTCCACGATGACCGCATCGTTCACGACCAGATCAGCGCGAAAATCGCCGACCTGCTGGCCCCTGAACCACACCGGCAGCGGATTCCTGCGACTCACCGAAAGTCCCTTTTGCACGAGCGCGATCGCCATAGCCTCTTCGTAAACACTCTCCAGGAATCCGTGCCCCAGTTCGTTATACACCTCGTAGAAGACAAGAATAATTGCCTGAGTGAGTTCCTGATGCTTGTAGCTCTCCGGATCCCAAGTCATAAAACCTCCAAACCGCAGATTTCGCGGATGAACGCAGATACTTCGGGGAATTCAAACGCCTTCCCCGCTCGAGAGAACAGATGAGCATCTGCGGTGCATCTCAAGGCTAGCAGTGCTCTTCTGAAAATCTGCGTTGACCTGCGTAAATCAGCGGCCTAGAGTTCCGTTTTGAGACTCGACCGCGGATCAAACAGAAGCTCTTACAGCAACTCTGAACCTCCAATTGGGGTATCTGCGTCCCTCTGCGAAAATCAGCGGCATTCGGTTCTGAAAACAAGAGCCCACGCAGCAGGCGTCGCAGTCGCAAATGCCCTATCTGCGTTCCCTGCGAAAATCAGCGGCCACAGTTCGGTTTGAAACAACAACCAGGCCCGGTAGAAACCCCTCTCCTGCTCCTCCCAATAAGTCCCAAAGGCGTTATCTGCGTGTTCTGCGAAATCAGCGGCCATATTTCCGTTTGGTCCTTAATCAAGAGATAATCTCAAGAGTGGAAACTCCCCGAACAACTCAAGACCAGATGCGTTCCCCAGTCCTGCGGCGTTCTTTCCGTAAAGACTTCCCCGCGGCAGTCCGAGGCGGAGGCGTCTATGTATGGGACGCCCAGGGCAACAAGTATCTGGATTTCTCCGGCTCCGCTGCCGTGAACTTCATCGGCCACGGTGTTTCAGAAATCCCTGCCGCAATGGCAAAGCAAGCCGCGCAATTGGAGTTCGTCCACACCAGCCAGTTCACCACGCCCGTGGCCGAAGAATATGCCAAAGAGTTGTTGGACTTCGCCGGAGATCATTTCCGCGGAGGCGCCGTCTACTTCACCTGTGGCGGATCGGAGTCCATCGAGACCGCGCTTAAGCTGGCCCGCCAGTATCAAGTCGAAATCGGACAGCCCAAGCGCCATCAGATCCTCAGCCGCCAGCAGAGCTACCACGGCTCGACCCTCGGCGCTCTGTCCGTCTCCGGCAACAAGCGTCGACGCGAAATGTACCTCCCCATGGTGCGTGAGTTCGCCCATATCGGCATGCCCTACTGCTATCGCTGTGCCTTCGATTGCACCGATGGCTGCCGCAACTGCGGCCAGGAATACGCCGCCGAACTCGACTATGCGATTGAAGCAGCGCACGGCGAAGCCGCCGCCTTCATCTTCGAGCCCGTGAGTGGCGCAACTCTGGGCGCGGTCGTCCCACCCCCCGGATACCTGCAAACCGTCGCCGGGATATGCCGCCGCCACGGTGTGCTCCTCATCGCGGACGAGGTCATGACCGGCATGGGCCGCACCGGCCGCAATTTCGCCGTTGAACATTGGGACATCGCGCCCGACATTCTCGTAACCGCCAAGGGATTGTCCAGCGGCTACGCTCCCCTTGGCGCCGTGATCGCCAGCAAGAAGGTCGTCGACGCCATCGTCGCCGGTTCCGGAGCGTTCCTCCACGGATTCACCTACAACGCTCATCCAATCTCGCTGGCCGCCGGCCGCGCCGTGCTGCAGCAGTTGCGCACCAACAATCTCGTCGCCGCCGCCGAATCCAGCCGCCCCGGCAGTGCCGGTTCACAACTCAAAACCGCGCTGGAGGGTCTTCGGGATCTGGATGTCGTCGGCGACGTCCGCGGCATCGGCCTGCTGTGGGCCGTCGAGTTCGTTGCTGACAAGAAGAACAAGCGCCCCTTCACCCCGGAAATGAACATCGCCCCCCGCGTGGGATCTGCTGCCGTCCAGCGAGGCCTGCTCGTCTACCCGATGCAGGGATGCGTCGACGGCATCTCCGGCGATCACCTGCTCCTGGCGCCTCCCGCCATCATCACCTCCGAACAGATTGTCTGGTCGGTCGATCAGCTGCGTGCCGCAATCCTCGAGGTCGCCTCCTCCACCCGACATCACTGATGACCTTGTCGCGAGTTGATCTCGCCTGCTACCCCCCTGTGCCTTTAACGACTTGCCGGTTGATCCGTATTTGAGCCCGGTTTGACCTGGCGTGCATTGTCGCCATCTCCGTCCTATCGCACAGTAGCCGCAAGCACGGAGGCGAACATGCCAAACCTCGGTATTCAACCGATGACCGAATTCTGCGAGCAGGTAAACCCGCGCGTCTTGCTGGAGATGCGGCGCGTACGTCCCTTCGCCGAGACTCGCCGCGTCCAGGAAAGCTGGGTCGCGGCTGCTGAGAAGCGCGCACTGACCTGGATGGCCGCGCGTATGCCCGAATGCATTGGTCCCGACCACCTGACTGCATTGGGCTTAGTCGCACAGATAGGCGCAGGCGCGTGTTACGCCCTGGCGAGTTGGAACCGCTACTGGTTGCTGGCGGTGATCGCATGCCTCGCGCTGAACTGGTTTGGCGACTCACTCGATGGGACGCTGGCGCGGGTGCGGCAGAAGCTTCGCCCGCGCTACGGATTCTATGTTGATCACATCGTGGATAGCTTTGGCGCGCTTGCACTTATGGGTGGTCTGGCGATGTCCGGGTACATGCATCCGGGGATCGCGATTGGGTTGCTGATCGCGTTCCTCTTGCTCTCGATTCAGTCGTATCTCGCGACCTACGCGTTGGGAGAATTCCGTTTGTCGTTCTGGCGGTTTGGGCCCACGGAGTTGCGCATCTTGCTCGCGGTGGGGAACTTGGCGCTGTTCTGGAAGCCAACCGCACATGTCTTGGGAACGCAGTATCGGTTGTTTGACGTTGGTGGAGCGATTGGCCTCGTTGGCATGGGGACGATGGTCGTCTTTTTCACTTTGCAGAACACAGTGCGGCTCTATCGCGAAGAAAGGATCTTGTAATGATCACCAACTTCCGCGCCGAAACTCCGGCCCGCGTGCGAACGCTCGTGCGATGGCTGCGATTCAATCTTGTGGGCGGAATCGGCATTGTTGTGCAGTTTGTCGCGTTGTTTTTGCTCAAGAGCATACTGCACCTCGACTATCTCACCGCAACAGCGTTGGCAGTGGAGACTGCTGTGTTGCACAACTTCCTCTGGCACGAACGCTACACCTGGGCCGATCGTGTGCAACCGTCGTGGCGTCGGTCGCTCGTGAGGTTTCTGCGCTTCAATCTCACCACGGGCGCCGTCTCGATCGTCGGCAACCTGGCGCTGATGAGGGTGATGGTGGGTGTGGGACAGATGAACTACCTGGTGGCGAATGGGATCGCTATCGCGCTTTGCTCGCTGGCGAATTTCCTGGTGAGTGAGGAGTGGGTGTTTGAAGAAACTCGTTGCCGCTGATTGACCCAGATTTGAGCTAGTGCACAAGTTTCTGCAGGTCTTTCCACTTGACGAGAATGACGTGGTTGTCCTGAATCGCCTTCCTGAATTCGGGGCTGGTGACGAAATCGTAGTCGCGCTGGCGCCAGGCTGAGCCGTAGTCCGCATGGCTGACCGTCACCGCTTGCAGTTCCGCATCGTCATGACCGAGGTGGACAATCATTTCCGTGATTCCGGGCTTGAGGTCTTTGATGGCATTCACATAAAAGTCCTTCCAATGCTCGCTGCGAACGTCGGGGCCGGCAATCACCACCGCGTCGAGCACGACGTCCTTTTCCGTGAGCAGCGACAGGAGCTTCGCGCGCTCGTCGGTGACTCTTACAGCGAGAAAAGGAAGATGGTAGTCGTGAGCCACCTTGACGTACGCGGCAAACAGTTCCGGAGTGGAGAACAGGGATCCCATGTGGCTGTCCAGATGCGTGGGGTGAATCCCCAGCGCGATGGCCCGGTCAACCTGGGCGCGAATTTCGCGCTCCGCCTCCTGCGGCTTGGCGTTGGTTGCGACCTGTCCGGTCTCGCTCCAGAACGTCCCCGCGGGATCGAGCAGGCTGGAGACCTTGTCGCTCGGTTCGACGGACCCCCAGCGATAGGTTGTCCACTCGGCGTTGAGCGTGAGGTGCAGGCCAAGATCGGCATCGGGATGGGCTTTGGCATAGGCCGCGACTTCGGTAAGCCACGGGCACGGCACCATGATGCTGGCAGAAGTGACAGCGTCTTTGTCGAGCGCGTCAAAGCTTGCCGCATCGACCGAGTGAGCCACAGCGAGATCGTCGGCGTGCACGATGAGCAGCTTCGAATCGGCAGGATAGCCGAGGCGTTCCGCGATGGTCTTGGTTTGGGCGAGAGAATCGAATACAAAGACAAGCAGGAAGAATGCTGAAAACAGCAATCGCCGGGGATTCACTCGAGACTCCTTAGTGATGAAGGAGAAGCCTAGCACAACAGCCGTTTCGCATTGCGGGAATTAGAAGCTAAGACGCGCCGGGTGCCCCACTTCTCGCTTCTTTTGCGAGAAGTAGGCTTTCCGCAAGGCCTCAAATCTCATCGCTGCGCTTTTGTGAATGGACATCACTACGTTCCAGGTAGCGCTTGAAATAATTCGCAGCGCTCTCAAATCGCCCCAGCGCCCCCGTAGGGCGACTCGCAACAGGCTGCACATCCGCACCCGCCTCCGTGCTCTGAGCATCTTCCACCGCCGCCGCCGCTTCCCGCAGAAGACGCCACGCCTCGCGGTACTGCTCGTACTTGGCGTGCATTGAATCCGAGCACAAACCCACTGACTTTTTCCGCGCGACCTTGCTTGCCGGGATGATGTACCAGACATCTTCTTGCACCACATACGCTGCCACAAAGTCGAACGCGCCGCGCGCGTACGACCTGCCCTGCTTTCGGATGGCACAACTGTACCCGCCACCCGATTCGGCGGTCGTCGATTTGACCTGCACGCTGACAAAGTGTCCCGGACGGCCCACCACAAAGTCGTAGCTCTTCGAATCTCCCCAGGGCTTGCTCACCGCCAGCCCCTCCTCGCCAGCCCGCGCCATGAAAACCGACTCCACCCACTCACCGCGAGCCTTCGGGTCCTTGATGATCTTCGGTTTCCGCTTCTTCACTCGCTCCACTCCTCAACCTCTTGTCATCTTGTCATCCCGACCAAGCTGGAGGATCGGCAAACCGCCGATCCTCCAGCGCGTGGAGGGACCTTGTGTTTCCCGCACGGCCAAAGTGACCGCAATGCCGCAAAACTCGCCAATACCGCCTTATGCTCCCAGTGGAATTTGCGGACAAGTCGAAGGTAAGAGAATGGAACGAAAAAGGTGAGAATGATTCCTGAAATGGGAAAGCAGGTGGCGTTTTCGCCCGCGAAATGCCGACCCGGCATCCCCGGTTGAAACATCACCGGCCCGCTTTGAAAGGGCGCGGCTTCAAGCCGCGCCATCAGTGCCCCAAAATCAACCGCGGCTTTAGCCCCTGAGGGACGCTCGGTCCACAAAGAAAGTTTTTAGTACGACCTGTGGCGGGCACGGCAAGCCCGGCAACCGGCAGTACGCCGATTTGCGCGTGCCGCCGCCGGCTGAGACTCGCTGGCATGAAGCCCATGGGATCGGCGCCAAGGAAATTCAAGATCGATCCTCAGCGTTATCTCGGGAATCCCCACCCTTCGAGAACCGCGAAAGGTGGACCAGCCTCAGTTGGATTGATTCCGGCAGTCGGAAAGGCAAACGTGGGTCCCCCGGACCTTGGGCGGGACACCCTTCCGATCGTCCATCGTTCTGAGACACCTGACCTCTACGGTTTCTCCTTTTCCTTGAGGGCAGCCGGTACGACGGCCTCCTTCTTCAGCTTTCCTTTCTTGGCGGCCACGACCGGCGCTTCCTCTTTGATGGTCCAGAAATCCGGGTTGGCGGCGATCACCGACTGCGGCGCGCGACTCAGTTTGGGCTCTACTCGGGAATAGGTGCTCTCAATGTGCGAGATGCACTCCTTGCCGATCCTCTGGAACATCTGCCGCATGGGCGCGCTCTCGAACAGTTCCTTCGCGGCC
Organism: Terriglobia bacterium; assembly: GCA_020073465.1. Lineage (GTDB taxonomy): Bacteria > Acidobacteriota > Terriglobia > Terriglobales > Acidobacteriaceae > Sulfotelmatobacter. The sequence goes on along the minus strand of JAIQFC010000021.1, from coordinate 1,736 downwards.
GCCGGCGGTTCCTGGTCCATGTCGGCGAGGGAGCGCATCGTGGTCACAAAAAGAACAGAGGGTTCGGAATAGCCGGCGCGAATTTCGTAGGCGGTCCAGTGCTCATTGTCGCCGGCCTTTTTGTGCAGGTCGGCCACCTGCTTGACCACGTCCCCGAACTCATATTCGCATCCGGGTTTGAGGTTCAACAGGCTGCTCGACCACCAGGTGGTGTTGGCCATCGGGACCATGTCCGGCCGGTAGGAAAGCTCCTTGCTGTACTCGGCGAGCACCCAGTGCGAACCGGCTTCGGCTTCGGCGGCTTGCGTGGTGAAGCTCGCATTCTTGAGGGTGATGGCCTGGTCCACCTTTTCGAAAGCGGTCATGGTCTTCTCGAGGGAAGCCATGTTGTCGTGGAAGGTGACGAAGGTGACGCGGCCGGAGTCGCCGGTGATCGGCGTGCCCGCGATCCAGTACATCTCGGGTGCCGTGGTCGTGGTGGCCTCGCGGTATTGCGCCATGACCTTGTTGAAGAGTTCGTATTTGCCGCTGTTGATCTTGGCAGTCTCGTACCAGATGTATTTGCTGGGTTGATCGGTGGTCTTCTGCGCCTGCCCGAACGCGAAGGGGCTGCAGAGACACACCACCGCCACTGCTATGGCGAATCGCTTTGCCATAACTTCCTCCTTTCAATGAACCGAAATAGGTTGTCTGTGAGGAGAGAAAGATTGTAGGGATAAGAGGTGAACGTCTTTCAACCGGAATGTACGCCTGCGGGAAGGGGGTGTCAAATCGGCCGGCGATTGACTTTATGTAGCATGTATCGTTACACTATACGAAGTGATCAAGAGCTTCCGGCATCGGAGCGTGGAGAAGTTCTTCCGCACGGGATCGAAGGCTGGGATTCAGGCGAAGCACGCCGGCAAGCTGCGATTGCAACTGTTTGCCCTCGACAATGCCATGCAGCCGGGAGACATGAATGCTCCGGGATGGAAGCTGCATCGGCTATCCGGGGAACTCAAGGATCACTGGGCAGTCAGCGTCAGCGGAAACTGGCGTCTGACGTTCCAGTTCGAAGGCGAGGACGCAGTCCTCGTCGACTATCAGGACTATCACTAGTCCGGTCGGCGCTGTGAATCACGGTCTCGCGACCGATAACAGGAGCAAGGAGTCGTCCATGCGCATGCACAATCCACCCCATCCCGGGCTGGTTCTCCGCGAATATCTGGGAGACCTGGCCGTGACCACGGCAGCGGCCCATCTGCGGGTGACGCGCGTGACGCTGTCGCGCGTGCTCAACGGCAAGGCCGGAATCTCCGCCGCCATGGCCATCCGGCTGGCGGCCGCCCTCGGCACCTCCCCGGAGCTGTGGATGAATATGCAGTCGCAGTACGACCTGTGGCGGGCCCGCCAAGCCCGGCAACCGGCCGTGCGCAGATTTGCGCATACCGCCGCCGGCTGAGACTCCCTGGCATGAAGCCCATGGGATCAGCGCCAAGGAAATTCAAGATCGATCCTCAGCGTTGTCTCGGGAATCCCCACCTTTCGAAAACCGCTGTTCAGTCTCATGACATCCTTTACAAAACGTCCCGGGACATCCTTTACACTCCGGCGCGAGCGAAGCGAGCGCGGGAGTGTAAGCCAGCATGCCGTGGAAGACCATGGATGTGCAAGAACAACGCGTGCGGTTTGTCGTGGCAGCGAGCCGGCAGGAGAAGCCGTTCACTGCCTTGTGCCAAGAGTTCGGCATCTCCCGT
>JAIQFC010000046.1 GCA_020073465.1 Terriglobia bacterium | reverse complement strand
AGGTCTGGCGCGAGATTCCGAAGTGGCGGCAGGTACGGGCCGCGTTCTGACAGCGGCGGTAGTAATCCATCCACTCCAGACGGACTCGACCCTCCCGGCTCAGCTCTTTCCCCGTGCGCGCCAGCTGGCGCGCACGGGGAACTTCTCCATCACGAACTTGCATGCCGACACTCTATTCGAGTGTCACCAATCATTCTGAACGGGAACACAGTCTGATGCGGCCCAAGCACCTTTGGTCAACTGGCGTAACATCGGCATAACACTCAAATGCCTCGCTCCCGAAAAAACCTTTCCCGATGAACGGCGTCGCGGAAGGCTTCGGTGCCGCCGGGGCGCGTTGTCGAGAGTGCGCCTGCCCGGTTGCCGCTGGCGAGGCATGTTGGTAGGTCGGCTCCGCGGACGTATTGATGGAGGAATCCGGCATCAAAGCTGTCGCCGGCGCCGACGGTGTCGACGGGTACCACGGTTTGCGCGGGGCTGAGGAAGCGCTCGCTTCCTCGCTGAGCCATCGCGCCTTCACGGCCTAGTTTCACGACCACGAGTGGGACCAGTGCGGCTAATTTCTTGACCGCATCTTCCAGATCTTCAATTCCCGCGGCTTTGCGGGCTTCGCGCTCGTTGGGGAGGAAGACGTCTACGTAGCGAAGAATGTCCTGCAATCCGCCTTGCCACTGGTCGTCGGGATCGTCATTTGTGTCGAGGGAGATGGTGAGTCCGGCGGATTTCAGGCGCTGGAATAATTCGGGGACGCGCGGGCGCAGGCCTTTCTGCAAGTAATAAGAGGACAGGTGGAAGTGGCGGGAGTCGGCGAGGTAAGTGGGGTCGAGGTCGTCCCAAGTTAATTCGGCAATCGTTCCCGAGTAAGTGAGGATATTGCGCCAGGCTTCGTGGTGGAGGATGACGGTAAGGCCGGTGGTAGTTGCACCTGAGACGCGGCGAACACGGGAGACGTCGACGCCGCTTTGCTGCAATCGGTCGAGAGCGATTTGGCCGAGAGGATCGTCGCCGATGCGGGATTGGAATCCGACCTTGCTTCCCAATGCCGCGAGATTGTGCGCGACGATGGCCGAGGAGGCGCCGAGGGTCAGCATCATGCGGTCGGCGAGCAGTTCGCGCTCGGGGGCGAGGGTTTCGGGAAGACCGTAGAGGATCAGGTCGAGGTTGAGTTCGCCGGCGATGGTGATGTCGAAGTGGGGCATAAGAGTTTCTCTATTAGATCTTGAGCGCAGGGCTAGCAGCACGGGGAGAACGCCTTGCTGCTTCCGCGGTGTGTGCCGAGTCGCAGAGGTCCTTCGACTCCGAGAATAGTGCGCTTCGCGCTCTATTCTCTCCGCTCAGGATGACAGATGTTTGCCAGGTGCCATTCATCATGACATTCGCAATCATCTCAGACGAGCGTGACTTCAATTCCTGCCTGTTTCAGGGATCGAAGATCGGATTTCGGGATGGCGCGGTCGGTAATGAGCTCCTGCAACGCGGAGGGCGGAGCGATGAGCGAAAGGCTGCGGCGCCCGAACTTGCTGGAGTCGCAGACCACGACGGTGCGCTTGGCAACATCGAGCATGACACGGTTGACTTTGGCTTCCAGAAGGTTGGGTGTACTCAAGCCGAAGTGAACGTCGAAACCGTCGACGCCCAGAAAGAGTAGATCGGCGCTGAGGCGGCGCAGAGTTTCCTCGGCGATGGGGCCGACCAGCGAAAAGGAATTCTTGCGCAGCGTGCCGCCGGTGAGAATTACTTCTACTGCCGTACCTGCCAACTCGGCGGCAATGTTCACGGCGTTAGTCACGATGGTCAGATTGTGAAAATTGCGCAGGGCGCGGGCAATGGCCGTGGTGGTTGTGCCGGAATCGAGAATGACGACCTGTCCTTCTTTTACTTTGGAGGCGGCGCTCTCGGCGATACGCATCTTCTCCTGACGGTGAAGTTTTTCCTTCTCGCGCAAGGTGGGATCTTCGAGGGCGCTCTCACGGGCGGGAAGTGCGCCGCCGTGAGTGCGGTGGACGAGGCCGTGGGCGTGGAGGATTTCGAGATCCTTGCGAATCGTAACCTGGGAGGTTTCGAAAGTGCGGGAGAGTTCGGTGACAAGAACGCGGCCCTGGCGGGTGAGCAGATCGAGGATGGCGCGGCGACGTTCTTCGTTCAGCACAAGATTGGTCTTGCAGGCAGCGGACACGCGGAAGTTTCGAGGCGCGAGCGCTGTTTTGATTCGGATTTCTTTTTATAGCGTTTTATTTCGTTTGTCCACAGGAAAAAGTCTAAGCCCGTGCCTCGGCGGTGTCCAGGGAAGCATGAATCGGACGGCGAGCCATCCCGGCGCCGTGCGCAGGTCGTTCCTGTAACTCCTGTTTTTGTCGAGAGTTGAGAACCATGGGGGGTGATAACCAAAGCAATACCTGTCCCTGCTGGGCAATTGCTTTATGGGGGGAGTTCTGCCGTAATCTCAATTTGTGATTCCAGAGGGGCAGGTTTCGATGAGTGGCGAATGTTACGAAAACCGGAATGGGGAGGGTTGCAGCCACGTGGACCCGGACGGACAACTCTTCATTCGCTCGCAATCCGTGGTTTCGCGGGTTGTGGCGGGCGAGACTCTGATTGTTCCGGTGCGCGGACGAGTGGGAGACCTGGCTTCGATTTACAGCTTCAACGGAACGGGGTCTCTGATCTGGCAGATGTTGGAGTCGCCGAGAACGGTCGGTGAATTGGTGGAGGCGGTGGCGCAACAGTTTGAGGTGGAGCAGCCACGGGCCGAGCAGGATGTGAAGCAGTTTGTGAGGGAAATGATATCGGTTGGTCTGGTTGAGGTCCCAACTTCTGTGGCGGCTGTCGGGGCTGAAGGACCAGTGGGGCGGGTAGGACTGGTGGCAGCGGACGCGAGATAGTCGCGTCTGCTGCTTTCAGATGAGGGGGCATGTGGATCAACTAAGCTACGGGGCATTCAGCGCGGATCTGCATCAGCGCCAGGCCGGTACGCGGTCGCCGATGCAGGTTTCCATTGAAGTGACACGGCGCTGTCCGCTGGAGTGCCTGCACTGCTACAACAATTTGCCCATGGGCGACATGGATGCCAGGCAGCGGGAGATGAGCAAGGAAGAACATTTCCGGCTGCTCGACGAACTGGCGGAAATGGGGACGTTCTGGCTGCTCTACACCGGCGGCGAGATCTTCGCGCGCAAGGATTTTCTCGAGATCTACACCTACGCCAAGAAAAAAGGATTTCTGATCACGCTGTTCACCAACGGCACGATCATCACGGAAGAGATTGCGAACTATCTTCTGCAGTGGCCGCCGTTTGCGATTGAAGTCACGCTATACGGGCGCACGAGAGAAACGTACGAAGCACTGACGGCGATTCCGGGGTCTTACGACCGGTGTTTGCGGGGGATCAATCTGCTACGCGAACGCGGGCTGCCGTTGAAGTTGAAGACGGTGGCGACCAGTATCAACAAGCATGAAGTGTCAGCGATGAGGCAGTTTGCGGAGGAAGAGTTGGGTGTGGAATTCAAAATGGACGGCCAGATCAATCCGCGCATCGACTGCTCGCAAAGTCCGCTGGCGGTGAGGCTCACGCCGGAGGAAGTGGTGGCTTTGGATATGCACGCTCCGAAGGGAGCCAGCGAGTATCGCAGGCTGGCCAAGCACGATTTGGAAAGCCCGCCCAACCTTGCTCGGACTGACACCGTTTATTTCTGCGGAGGAGGCATGAACTCTTTTGCGATCAATGCCTACGGAGAGATGGGGATCTGTGTGATTTCACAGCAAGAGACCTTCAGTATTCGGGGAACTGAGGTCAAGCAAGTCTGGGAGAAGTCTCTGCTCCAGCTGCGAACACTCAAACGAACGCGGGTGACGAAGTGTATCGAGTGCCGCATTCAGTCACTGTGCGGAATGTGTCCCGCGAATGGGGAATTGGAAAACGGGGATCGCGAAAATCCGGTGGAATTTCTTTGTAATGTAGCGCATCTGCGGGCGGCGGTGATCGGGGTCGAAGTCCCGCAGCACGGGGATTGCGAATTCTGCAGCGGTGGAAGTGAGCATGAGGCGTTGCTAGAGTCGGCATGTCGCATTGCGAGCAAGGAGATTGACGTGGAAAGTTGGGCAGGGCCGCAGCAGATTCTGCCAATCCTGAACAACTCGAGTGTGGCTGCGGGTGGGTGCGGGAGCTGCGGGAATCGCTGACTGGATAACTGCAGTTGGAGGTGGAATGAATCACGAATCGAAACAAGCCGACGGCAGGAAGCCATATGAGCCACCGCGTCTAACGACGATCAGTCTGCGTCCGGAGGAGGCAGTTCTGGGGCACTGCAAGATCTCCGGGGGGTCGGGGCCCGGCGGACCGCCCGGCGCCTGCGGAATTCTTTGCAGTACTTTCGGATCGTGAGTTATGAGGCGGATCGGGCCGAATGATGGGCAATCCTAAGAGTTTGTTGCCGGGAACTTCCAGCGAGCCAGCTGCGCACTGCAGCCGGTTCTGCATAGGCGGAGTGTCGGTGGAGGTCGCGGGTGAATGCGACATGGATGTTACTTTGGTGCCTTCACTGGTCCCGTTTCGCGTAGATGCGGGCGTTTCCGACATTAATATTCAGGTCAAATGGGCGGACAGCCTTCCTCCGAGGTTTGAGCGGCAGCTCTTCGACTCCGGGACCATCTGGCGGCTGTATGAAGGCGAGGACGGATTTCAGTTCGACTTCAATTCTCCGGTGTTTGGTGAGCGGCCATATAAGAGGTTGCTCGTTGATAGGTACTTCCGCTGGGCAACGCTTCAGATGAGCGAGGAGTCCTTTGCTGGCTTCCCCAATGTGGCGGAGCCATTGGAATATCCGCTCGACGAGTTGCTGATTATGCACCGGCTCACGCAGGAGCAGGCGATTGAGCTGCATAGTTGCGGGATTGTGAGGCCTGACGGAGTAGGCAATCTATTCGTAGGGCATTCGGGGGCGGGGAAGAGTACGACGACTCGCTTGTGGACCGCAGCCGAAGATGTTGAGGTTTTGAGCGATGACCGGATCATTGTGCGCAGAGAGGCAGAGCCGGGCAACGGGACGCGTTCGGAAACGCCTTCTCGGGTCGCAGGTGGTGCCGACGGACACGAGGTCCTTCGACTCCACGACTGCTCCGCTTCGCAGACCAGTCGCTCCGCTCAGGATGACAAACGAAAAACGGGCGGGCAGATGAGGATGTATGGGACGCCGTGGCATGGGGAGGCGGCGTTTGCGTCTCCGGGGAGCGCGCGGCTGTCAAGGATTTTTGTTTTGGAGCATGGGCGGGGGAACGTACTGACGCGGCTTTCTCCAGTGCAGGCGGTGGCGGAATTGTTTGCGCGGAGTTTTGTACCGTTTCACCGGCATGAGTATGTGGACTCGGCGCTGCAGTTTTTGCAGGACGTGGTGAATGAGGTGCCTTGTTACCGGTATGCGTTTGAACCGGATCAGGGGGCGGTGGAGAGGATTCTGGAGTTTCGTGACTAGGTTGTTGCAGGTGCGGTCTTGAGTGCCTGGCGATGCACGCAAGATCCTTCGCTCCGCCTGAAAAGCGGCTGCGCTCAGGATGACGCCGGGCAGGTAGAGAAGTACAAGGCTTCACGGCTGCCCTGCTTGTAAGCGTCATGGACGGCTCGTGTAAGCCGCCCCTTCCCAAAAAATATGCCGGAGACGAGTTCGACAGACTGCGCGCAGTCGAGGCTGTTCGAGAGCTTCAGCAGGGAACTGTTGAAGAGCGGCAGCGGTGTGCGGTTTCAGGCGCGGGGCGCGAGCATGTCCCCGGCGATCCGGGACGGGGAGATGGTGCATGTGAGAGCGACGGTTCCGGTGGAGTTGCGCGTGGGAGATGTGGTGCTGGTGAAGGGCGAATGGGGGTTCCGGCTGCATCGCCTGGTCAAGGTTGACGTGGATCGGGATGTGTTCGTCACGAGGGGAGATTGCGGGCAACAGGATGATCCGGCGGTGCGGGGGGCAGAGATTCTGGGAGTTGTGGAAGCTAAAGAGGTGCGGGTGGGACGGAGGATGGTGCGCGCGAAGCTGACAGGGTTGGGCGGGCGAGCGGTGCGCTGCGCGGCGCGCGGGCAGGTGATGGTGAAGAGGTTGATGAGCAAGATGACGGCCTCTTCAGGCGGGGTGCGGAAAGAGGCACGGATTTACCCGGGCATTCTGGGATTATTGCTGTTGTTGCTGGCGGCGAACGTGAGCGCGCAAGTGGCGGTGGACGCCACGACGTCCTCGTCCGGGAGTCTGGCGGGAGCGGGAACGGTCAATCTGACCTTTAACCATACGACAACCGCAACCGCGAACCGCGTGTTGATCGTTGGCGTATCGATCAACATCACCAACAACGCGGCGACCGCCGTGAGCGGTGTGACCTACAACGGCACCGCGATGACGTTAGTTGGGGCGCACAACGATACGGGAAACACGCGTCGGGTGGAGATGTGGTATCAGCTCGCCCCTGCCAATGGGGCCCACAATGTAGTCGTTTCCGTCAACATTCCCACAGCGGTAACTGTGGGTGTAGTGGCAGGCGCCACCACATTCACGGGAGTAGACCAATCCGTGCCTCTGGGGACTTTCGTTTCGGCTGACGGCGCCACTGGCGGAAATTCGCAGTTGGATGTGCCCAGCGTGGTCAATGGCATGGTGCTCGACACTTTGGCGACGGGTGGAAACCGGACGGTCACGGTGCCTCCGCCACAAGTATCACAGTGGAATGCAAATAGCGCAGGAACTGCGAACCCTGGCGTGAGAGGCGTCGGGAGCAGTCGCACGGGCGCGCCGAGCGTGCCGATTTCGGAGACGTTCAGCGGGACGTCGAACTGGTCGCTGGGGGCGGTGTCGATCAATCCGACGGCGGGGGATATCGGGGTCAGCACCAGTGTGGCGACGGTCCAGGTGGGACAGAATTCGGTCTACAACATAACGGTCACGAATAAGGGTCCGTCGGCGGCTAATACGATTTCGCTGACGGATACGCTGGCCGCAGGACTCGCGTTCCTGTCGGTGACTTCGCCGACCATGACTTGCGCCGGCACTGGGCCCATCACCTGTACGCTGGCCACGCTGGCCAGTGGAGGCACCGCCACGGTTGCGGTCACGGTTACAGCCGCTGTGTCGGGAGCGTATGCCAACACGGCGACAGTTACCGACTCAGGGACGCCGCCGGATCCGAACACGGGCAACAATACCTACGTCGCGGTGGCGACGGTGCAGACGGTTGCGTGCGCGACGGTGTCGCAAGCGGTGGCAGGGACACCGACAGGAGTTGTGAATACGTACTATCCCGGCACGGCGAGCGTGGCGGCGGGGGCTACGTCGATTCCTATAGGGGCGGCCACGGGGACGGGGACAGCGATCGTGGCTGGGAATCTTCTGCTGGTGATCCAGATGCAGGACGCCAGTATCAATACGTCGAACACGGTGGCTTACGGAAATGGCAGCACGGGATCAGGATTCACGGCGCTGAACAATGCGGGCAACTATGAGTTTGTCAAGGCTACGAATGCGGTGGGCGTGGGCGGAGGCACATTAAACATCGCGGGAGCAGGCACAGGGGGCGGGTTGGTGTTTGCCTACACGGCCTCCAATGCTACTGCCACCAAGGGGCGGAGCACGTATCAGGTCGTTCTGGTGCCTCAGTACACGACCGCGACGTTGCCAGTCTCGGGCCTGACGGCAAGCGCGTGGACCGGGACGACTGGCGGCGTGCTGGCACTGGACGCATCGAGCACTCTGACGCTAAACGGGGCTACTGTTTCGGTGGATGGACTTGGCTTCCGCGGTGGCGCGGGCATGCAGTTGCAAGGTGGAGGCGGCGCGAACACGGATTATCGCCAGACGGCGCCGGTTGCCGGTTACACCGGAGTGGCGGAGGCCGGGTGGGATGCTCCGAAGGGAGAGGGAATCGCAGGGACTCCGACGTGGGTTGAATCAGGTGGGACTTTCCTGTCCTCGGGGACGAACTATCCCAACGGGACGGCGGGTGTGGATGGCAGCATGGCGCGCGGAGCGCCGGGCAATGCAGGCGGCGGCGGAACAGATTCAGATCCAAACGGCGCGAATCCCGGCGGGAATGACCAGAATGCGGGCGGCGGCGGCGGGGGCAATGGCGGTGGGGGAGGATTTGGCGGGGACTCGTGGAATACGAATCTCAGCTTAGGAGGCGAGGGCGGAGCAGCGTTTCCGGCAACCATCAACCGCGTCGCAATGGGTGGCGGAGGTGGCGCCGGAACGCGGAACAACTCTCCGGGCGACAACCAGGCCAGCAGTGGAGCAGCAGGCGGCGGCATCATTATTATCCGCGCATTTGCGCTCAGCGGGACGGCAGCCTTCACGGCCAACGGAGTGTCGGCATACAACGGTACGGCGAATGATGCGGGTGGAGGCGGCGGAGCGGGCGGCACGATCGTAGTGCTCTCGGCGAATGGAGGAGAAGGCGGACTTACGCTGCAGGCAAACGGCGGAAATGGAGGCAACGCCTGGAGTACTCAGCCTTACAGCCTGGCCGATCGGCATGGACCCGGGGGCGGCGGCGGTGGCGGGGTTGTCCTGGTTTCAGCAGCTCCAGCCAGCATCAGCACCACTGGTGGAGCAGCGGGGACGACACTGAATCCCGGCGTGAATTACGGAGCGACGGCGGGAGCGGCGGGCACGCAGGTAACGAATGCATCGATTTCGTCGACTTCGGGCACACTGTCGGGGGCGCAGTGCACTCCGGACATGACGCTGGGCAAGAGCCATGTGGGGAACTTTGTGCGAGGGTCGCCGGCGAGCTACACAATTCCGGTGCAGAATCTGAGCCCATTCGGGCCGACCAGTGGAGTGGTCACGATCAACGACACCCTGCCGCTGGGCATTACTCCAACAAGCGCGATCGGCGTGGGGTGGTCGTGCGCAGTGGCTTCGCAGACGGTGAGTTGTGCACGCTCTGACGTTCTTGCACCGTCCAGCAGTTATCCGTCGATCACTATCAATGCCAGCGTGCTACAGACGGCTCCGGCGACAATCACCAATACGGGCGTGGTGGGCGGCGGGGGCGAGGCCAACCTGGCGAACGACACAGCCGCGGACGTGGCAGTTGTGGCGTCGAGCGCGGACCTGAGTGTGACGGACTTGGGATCGCCGAATCCGGTGGCCGCGGGCAGCAACATTACTTACACGCAAATCGTGACCAACAGTGGACCGAGCGCAGCCGACAACGCAACGCTGGTGGCTACGATTCCAGCGAATACGACTTTTGTTTCGATGGCCTCCCCGGCAGGATGGACGTGCGTCAATCCTGGTGTGGGTGGGACCGGGAATGTGGTGTGCAGCGTCTCGAACATGCTGGGGTCGACGGCCGGGACGTTTACCCTGGTGGTCAAAGTAAACAGCGGCACGACGAACGGGACCGTCATTACGGAGACGGCTGCAGTGAGTTCGTCGGTGAGCGATCCCAATTCCGCTAACAATACGGCGACGGTCAACACCATTGTTGGAGTGACGGCAGGAGCGGATCTTTCAGTATCGAATGCAGCGTCGCCGAATCCGGTGATTGCGAACAACAACATTACCTACACGCAGGTGGTTACCAATACCGGAACAGCAGCGGCGACGGCGGCAACGTTCATCGAGCTGACGCCGGCGAATACGGCGTTCGTGTCCATCACGGCGCCGGCTGGCTGGACGTGCCCGGTTCCGCCCCCGGTGAGTTGTACCAACCCCAGCGTAGCGGCGGGGTCGAGTGGCACGTTCACGGTCGTCTACAAGGTGAATGCAGGGACGGCGGCGGGTACGACTATCACCGACACGGCGACCGTGGGCGCAAGCAATGACTCATTTGCGGGGGACAACAGCGCGACGGCGACGGATGTGGTCGCAACCGCGGTGCAGGCGGATCTGGCGCTGAGTACGGCAGCTTCGCCGAGTACGGTGCTTGCGGGCAACAACATCACGTATACGCAGAGGGTGACGAACAATGGTCCGGGGACAGCCTCGGCGGTCAGCTTTACGGAGGCAACTCCGGCCAACACGACATTCCAGTCAGTTCTGGCGCCAGTGGGATGGTCTTGCACGACGCCACCCGTCGGCGGTACGGGAAATGTGAACTGTACGGACCCGACCATGGCGCCGGGTTCGGCGGCGGACATCATTGTTGTGGTGAATGTCGCGCCCTCTGTGGTTGCCGCGTCGATCACGGCGAACTCTTCGGTGACCTCCGGAACGAGTGACCCCACTGCGGCGAACAACAGTACGACGGTGGTAACGAACGTCAACATTGCTTGCGATCTGACGGTGACGAACAGCGGAGTGCCGAATCCGGTGGCGGCGGGAAGCAACATTACTTATACGCAGACGGTAACCAACAATGGGCCAAGCAATTGCAGCACGGCGACGTTCAGCGAACCGACTCCGGCGAATACAACCTTTGTTTCTGTCGCGGCGGTGACGAGCGGAGGGGGGACGTGGACTTGTCCGAACTCAGCGCCGGTGAGTTGCACGAATCCGAGCGTGCCGCCGGGGTCGACGGGAACGATCACGGCGGTCTATACGGTAAACGCGGGTACGGCAGCGGGGACAATCATCACGGACACGGCAACGGCAGCCACAGCCTCGCGGGATACCAACCGAGCCGACAACTCCGCGACCGTGAATATCGCGGTAGCGGCGGCAGGGCAAGCTGATCTGCGGGTCACGAATTCGGGCAGTCCGAATCCGGTCACTGCCGGAAATAACATCACCTATACACAGACGGTGACCAACGGTGGGCCGGCGGCGGCGGCCACGGTTACCTTCAGCGATCCGATTCCAGCCAACACAACGGTCGTTTCGCTAACCGGTCCGGCGGGATGGGCGTGCAGCGTCGTCAGCGTTCCACCGGCGTGCACGATCGCCAGCCTGGCGGCGGGCACGACCGCGAACTTCACGTTCGTGGTGAAGGTAAACAACAATGTGGCGTCGGGGACGACCATTACACAGACGGATTCGGTTGCATCGGCGACGACTCCTGATCCGACGTTGAGCAACAACAGCGCATCGGCGAGTGTGACGGTGGGAGATTCGGCAGACCTCTCGGTGACGAACGTGGCGAATCCGGTACCGGTGCTGGCGGGGAACAACATCACCTATACGCAGGTGGTGACGAACGCAGGGCCAAGCGCGGCGACGAGTGCCAGTTTCACGGAGAATACGCCGCCCAATACGACATTCGTTTCCCTGGCGCCGATCCCAGCTGGGTGGTCCTGCATTCTTCCGGCAGTCGGCAGCGCGGGGACGATTACCTGCACCAATCCAAGTTTCGCGCCGGGGAGCGCGAGTTTCCCGGTGGTGGTGAAAGTAACTGCGGGTACGGCTGCGGGCACGGCAATCAATGACACGGCGACGGTGAACTCGGCGGTTACCGATCCGAACGCGGCGAACAACAGCGCGACGGCGGCGGACGTTGTGGCTCTAGCGACCCAGGCGGACCTGATCACGACGAACTCGGCTGCTCCGACATCGGTGGCGGCGGGCAGCAATGTGACGTATACGCAGAGCGTCACCAACAACGGACCAGCAGCCACGACGGCGCCGACGACATTTACGCAAACGACTCCGGCGAATACGACCTTCCAGTCGATTACCTTCCCTGCGGGATGGGCGTGTGTTACGCCTGCGGTTGGGGGAACAGGGACGATTACCTGCACGGATGGTGGCAGCCTGGGGGTGAATGCGACGGCAAACTTCACGCTGGTGCTGCAGGTAAATGCGGGTACGCCGTCGGGCACGAATATCGCGGAAACGGTGACGGCGAGCGCAGGCAATATTATTCCGGGGCTCACCTCGAACAGCGCTACGGCGACGGTGATCGTCGCCAATGCAAACAGTGCGGATGTGGCGATCACGAAGACGGCAACGCCGAATCCAGTGCCGCAAGGCGATCCTTTGACCTACACGCTGGCGGTCACCAACAACGGGCCGGCGTCGGCGACGAATGTTACGGTCATGGATACGCTGCCTTCTGCCGTAACTTTCCTTTCTGCCACCACGACCATCGGGACGTGCTCGGAGGCGGGCGGGACGGTGACTTGCCTGCTGGGGACGATGGCGAATGCAGCGACCGCCACGGTGACGATCCTTACGATCGCGGGAACGCCAAGCGTTGTGTCGAACACGGCGACAGTGACGGCGGACCAAACTGATTCTAACCTAGCCAATAACTCGGCCACGCAGACCGAGACAATTGCCGCGCCGACGACAGTCCAGTTGCGGTCGTTCATGGCGCACGCCGGTCAAGACAAGAATGGCGCGAACCGGGTGGTGCTGACCTGGAAGACCGGCGGGGAAGCACACAACCTGGGTTTCAACGTGTACCGCGAAGTGAACGGGAACCGGGTGCGGCTGAATCCGTCGTTGATTGCGGGTTCGGCGCTGCTGATGCGGGGTGCTTTACCGCAGCACGCAGCCAAGACGTATGCCTGGATTGAGCCTTCTGCGGGGGTTGGTGGCAGCGAATATTGGCTCGAAGATGTGGATGTGAACGGCACTCGCGCCATGCACGGGCCGGTTTCGGTGGAATCCGGGGCGAGTGTGGGGACGAGTGGCGAGGCTGGCGCAACTCCGTCGGCGACGTTCGCCCAGTTGAGCCAAGCGCAGCCGGCGGCGGTGTCAGGCGAAAGCCACATGGCGGAGAGCGTGGCGCCGGGGTCAGCGCCGGGGAGTGATCAGATTCAGCGGCAGTTCGAGCTGGCAGCGCGTCCGGCGGTGAAGATCCTGGTGCGGCACGAGGGGTGGTACCGCGTAACGCAACCGGAACTGATCAAGGCTGGGCTGGATCCGAATGTGGATCCGGCTGCGCTGCGGCTGTTGGCGGAGGCGGTTGAGCAGCCAATTCAGATTACGGGTGCGACCGCGGGACCCGGTGGATTTGGACCGCAGGCTGCGATCAATTTCTACGGAACCGGGATCGATACGCTGTACTCGGGAACGCGAGTTTACTGGCTGGTGGCGCGGGAAGGGAATGGCTCGCGGATTCGGCGGATGGCGGCGTCTTCGGCATCAAACCTGCCGCCGGAAAGCTTCCCGTATACAGTGGAGTTGCGGCAGCGCACCACGTATTTTTCGGCTTTGATTACGCCGGACGGAGACAACTTCTTCGGCGCCTTCGTATCGGCGGTGCCGGTAGATCAAGTGTTGCAGGTGCGGCATTTCGATAAGACATCCACGGAGCCAGTCCGACTTGAAGTGGCGCTGCAAGGGGTGATTGTCGGTTTTCCGCACGACGTGTCGGTCGTGTTGAATGGAACGCCGCTAGGGGACGTCACATTTACGGGGCAGGTCAAGGGCGGATTACGGGTGAACGTGCCTCCGGGTCTGTTGCTGGAGGGGAACAACACGGTCACGCTCACGGCGCAGAACGGGCCGTACGACACTAGCCTGGTGGATTTCATCCGGATCGTGTATCCGCACGCTTACGTGGCAGACTCGGACCAGTTGAAGTTCGTTGCGCGGGCGGGAGAGGCAGTCCGGGTGACAGGTTTCGAGACCTTACCGTCAGCGGTGCTGGACATAACGGATCCGGCGCGTCCGGTGCAGCTTACGCCACAGGTTACATCGAAGAATGGGGAGTACGCGATCGAAGTGCAGGTGCCGTGGATGACCGCAAACGTCTCGGCTGGGATGACGCACACTTTAATGGCAGTGGGTGATGGCAGGGTTGCATCGGCGGCGGGAGTGAGGGCTAATCATCCGTCGCGTTGGCACAGTGTGCAGGCGGGGGCGGAGATCGCGATGGTAGCGCACGAGGACTTCGCGGCTTCGCTGCTGCCGCTGGTCCAGTCGCACCAGGCGCAGGGCAAGTCATCCGCAGTCGTGCCGGTCGGCGACCTGTATGACGAGTTCAACTTTGGGGAACGCAGCCCGTATGCGCTGCGCCAGTTCCTGCTGTATGCGAACAGGAACTGGAAGACGGCGCCGAAGTATCTACTGCTGCATGGGCGAGCGTCGCTGGATCCCAGGAATTTCCTCGGATTTGGGCATCTGGATTTCGTGCCGACGAAGATCGTGCCAACCAGCAGCCTGATGACCGGGTCGGACGACTGGTTCTCGGACTTCAAGGATGCCGGCATGCCAACGATTGCGACCGGACGGCTGCCGGTGAGCACGGTGGCCGAGGCAGAGACGGTAGTGGGCAAGATCGTGGCCTACGAAGGGAAATCCACGAATGGCGCATGGACTGGGCAGGCGATGATGATTGCTGACCAGAACGACACCGAGAATTTCACGCAAGATGCGCAGAAGGTTCAGTCGCAGTTGCCGGCGTCGCTGCAGGTGACGGATGTGTTCACAAGTACGGTGGGAAGCGCGACTGCGAGGCAGGAGATTCTGGATGGGATCAACTCGGGACAGGTGCTGGTGAATTATCTGGGGCACGGGTCGGAGGAGGAGTGGTCCGGGTCCAATCTGTTCAATACGAACTCCGTGCCAGCGTTGACCAATGGCTCGAGGCTGCCGGTGTTCCTCATCATGGACTGCCTGAATGGATTCTTCCAGGATGTCTATGCACAGCCGCTTGGAGTCACGCTGATGCTGGCGCCGAATGGGGGTGCGGTGGCGGTGCTCTCGTCGTCGGGGCTGAACCAGCCGGCGCCGCAGACGCAGCTGGATGGCTACGTGGTGCGGAATGCTTTTGCATCGAGGCTTGCGATCGGTGATGCGGTGGTTGAGGCGAAGTCCCACATCACGGACGAGAGTGTGAGGAAGACGTATGTGCTGTTTGGGGATCCGGCGATGCGGGTGAAGGCGCCAGCGGGGGATGCGGCAGGGCATTAGATCAGTCGAATGGCTCCGGCCTGAGCGGCGGCTGAAGCCGCCTTTCAAAAACCATCCAACTATCGCAGCGCTGGAAGCGCTGCGCCACCCAGAAGTGCCAAGAGTTGTCTTCACCACCGCTCTTATTGTTACGTCAATTTGCGCGCTGCCTCCGGCTGGACAGCCGAGGCGGCTGTCGCTACGCGAGTACTGATGGTCCGGAGCGGTTCTACCAGGGCGCGCATTACCTTTTCGAATCCTGCGAAATCCAGAGACTGAGGGCCGTCGGAGAGGGCGCGTTCGGGGCAGGGGTGGACCTCGATGATCAAGCCATCGGCTCCGACAGCTACGGCGGCGCGGGAGACGGCGGCGATGAGGCTCTGCTTGCCGGTGCCGTGGGATGGGTCGGCGATCACGGGGAGATGAGATAGATCGCGGGCCAGGGCTACGGCGGCGAGATCGATGGTGTTGCGGGTTTCGGTCTCGAAAGTTTTGATGCCGCGCTCGCAGAGGACGACCTGGCGATTGCCTCCCGAGAGCAGGTACTCGGCGGCCAGGAGCCATTCTTTGACGGTGGCGGAGGGGCCGCGCTTGAGCAGGACGGGCTTGTTCACCGTGGCCAGGCGGCGCAGCAGGGCAAAGTTTTGCATGTTGCGGGCGCCGACCTGGAGCATGTCGGCGTATTCACAGATGATGTCGATGTCCTCGGTGCTCATCACTTCGGTGACTACCGGGAGGCCGGTTTCTTCGCGGGCTTCACGCAGGATTTTGAGCGCTTCGAGGCCGAGGCCCTGGAAATCGTAGGGAGAGGTACGAGGCTTGTAGGCTCCGCCACGAAGCATGGTGGCGCCGGCGCGCTTGATGGCATGGGCGGTCTGGAAGAGTTGCTCGCGGGACTCGACCGAGCAGGGGCCGGCGATGACGACCACGTCGGGGCCTCCGATGGCTACGCCATTCACGTGCACGATGGAGCGGTCGGGCTTTACCTGGCGGCTGACCAGTTTGAAGGGCTGGGCGATCGCAACGACGTTATCAACGCCTGGCGCGACCTGCAGGGCCTCGATTTCGTGGCGGCGACCGCTGCCCACGGCGGCAACGATGGTGCGCTCGGTGCCCCGGGTGACATGCGGCTGGTAGCCGGCTTCGCGGATGCGGTCGATGACGTGGTTGACTTCTGCTTCGGTGGCCTTCTCGGACATGTTGACGATCATCGTGCTGGGCTCCCTGAGTTTTATTTTCGCCAAAAAAACAAGAGCCGCGATATGCATCGCGGCTTCGACTGAAACTTGATTGAATCCAGGTGGTTCTTAGTGTCCCGATCCTCCAAGCTTCGCCGCAACCGCTGCTCCGGTAAACCAGTAGCGGAAGAATGCGATGGTGGAAGTAAATCGAGTCATGGATGTCGCTCTATACAACAGAAAACCCACCTTGACGAAGTGATCGGCAAACCAATCATACCGCGTGATTACTGAATCGAGCTGGCCACACTGGAGAACGCATTGTTGGCGTTCGTACCGATGAGGCGAATCGTCCCCACGACCAGGACCAGAATGACAGCCAGCATCACGGCGTACTCGGCGATGTCTTGCCCCGCATCGTCCGACCACAGCTTGCGAATCAGCTTGTGCATTCACTCTCCTCCAGGCCCACTGTCCGTTCCCTGTGACGAGGAAAGAACCGGCTCCAAGTGCACCCATGATGCACGCGGCCCAAGCCCCTTGTCAAATGCATGTTTTGAGGATTTCCACAAGAGATTACGGACTAGAAGGTGCGTGTTTTGCGCACAGGCAGCGTGTCGGCCTGGGCAGGAATAGCTTGCTGGACCAGGCCCTGCGCGGAATTCTGCGTGTAGCGCAAGACGCGATTGGGGAGCATGCCGAGATAGAGCGTGGCGATCACGCTGACCGCGAGGGCCACGCCAAGCGCAAAGGGAATGGGAGTGACGGGGACCTCCTTGCGGGGTTCGCGCATGTACATTACAACGATGATACGCAGGTAGTAGTAGGCGCCGATGGCGCTGTTGATAACACCGATCAGAGTGAGCCAGATCAGGTTTGCCTTCAGGGCGGCGCTGAAGACGTAGAACTTGGCGAAGAATCCGCCGGTCATCGGTATTCCGATCAGGGACAGCAAGAAAATGGTCAGGGTTGCGGCGAGCAGGGGCGAGGTGCGGCCCAGGCCTTCGTAGTCTTCCAGGGTGACGTAGCGTTCGCCGGCGTTGGCGAAGTGGCTGACCACGGCGAAAGCACCGACGTTCATGGCGGCGTAGGCGGCGGTGTAGAACATGGCGGCGGAGATTCCGGTGACGGAATCCTGGGGCGCCAGCATCGCGAAAGCGACGAGCAGATATCCGGCGTGGGCGATCGAGGAGTACGCGAGCAGGCGCTTTACGTTGGACTGGACGAGAGCCCCAACATTGCCGAGGGTCATGGAGAGTGCGGCGGAGATCCAGACCAGCCAGAATCGTCCGGGAGCGTTGATGGCGAAGACGATCCGCAGCAAGACGGCGAAGGCCGCGGCTTTGGGGGCGGTGGACATGAATCCGACGATGGGCGCGGGCGCGCCTTCGTAGACGTCGGGGGTCCAGATGTGAAAGGGGGCGGCGGCGACTTTGAATCCGAGGCCAACGAACATCAAACATCAGCGCGACGGCGACGTAAACCAGCACTTCGGCGGGGGCGGACTGGAGTTTGCCGCTAATGATGTCGATGTTGGTGGAACCGGTGGCTCCGAACATGAGCGCGACGCCGTACAGGAAAAAGGCGGTGGCGAATGAGCCCAGCAGGAAGTACTTCAACGAGGATTCACTGCTGGAGGCGTCGGTGCGCCGGAATCCGGCGAGGATGTAGGAAGAAATTGAGGAGATCTCGAGGGCGATGAAAATCAAGACCAGCTCGACAGCGGAGGACATCAAGGCCATGCCGACGACGCCGAACAGGATGAGGCCGTAATATTCGCCGGCGCGGATTTTCTGGACCGTCATGTACTCGTAGGAAGTCAGGATGACGACGGCGGCAACCGCGATGACGAGGACGTGGAAAAACACGCTGAAGGCGTCGACACGCACCATGTTCGAGAACGCAAGGCCGGGAGATTGCGACATGTACCAGGTCGAGGCCAGGCCGGCGAGGGTGCCGAGGAGGGCAATCAGGCCGAGACTTTTCTGACTCTTCTCCTCATCGAGGATGGGATCGAGCAGCATGATCACGATGCCGAAGGCGGAGAGCACCAGTTCGGGCAGGATACGAACGTATTCCGTGCCCGTGGGGATCGTCTGGAGAAGCGCGGCGGTGAGCGGCATCATTGACCGACCACCTTGCTCGCGAGTTGGGCGAAGGGAGTGAGCGCCGACTGCACCGCGGGATCAATCGCGCCCAGCCACAGGATGGGAGCCACGCCCATGACCAAGGCGGCTGCAGCGCAGGGCCAGATCGCGGCCTTTTCGAAGCCAACAAGATCGCGCATGGAATTGTTGATGGGATGCGTCACTTTTCCGAAGAAGACTCGCTGATACATCCACAAGAGATACGCGGCACTCCAGATCACGCCGGTGGCGGCGAGGACTCCGTAGAGGGCTTTGGCCTGGAACGCTCCGCTGAGGACCAGGAATTCGCCGATGAAACCGTTCAGCATGGGCAAGCCGACCGAGGCGAGCACGATGAATAGGAAGGAGGCTGCGTACACGGGCGCGATGGAAGCGAGGCCGCCGAACTCGCTGATTTCGTAAGTGTGGCGGCGTTCGTGGACGACGCCGGCGAGCATGAAGAGAGCGCCGGTAGCGACTCCGTGGGCGAGCATGACGAAGACTGCGCCGTTCAGGCCGGCTTGTGTGAAGCTGAAGATTCCTAGCACTACGAAACCGAGATGGCTGACCGAGGAGTAGGCGATCAGCTTCTTCATGTTGGGCTGGACCATGGCGACGAGCGCACCATAGATGATGCCGATCAGGGCGAGGGTGACGACCCAGGGAGCGTTGTGGCGCGACTGCTCGGGGAACAGGCCGAGATTGAAGCGCAGCATGCCATAGGTGCCCATCTTCAGCAGGACCCCTGCCAGCAGAACTGATCCGGCGGTGGGGGCTTCGACGTGGGCGTCGGGCAGCCAGGTGTGGAATGGGAAGAGCGGAACTTTGACGGCAAATGCCAGGAAGAAGCCGAGGAAGAGCCACTGGGCTGCGGCGGGGAAATTTGGCACTGCGCCGCTGGCAATCTGATTACGAATGGTGACGAAGTCGAAGCTGCCGGTGTGGGCGTAGAGCCACAGGATCGCGGCCAGCATAAAGACGGAGGCGATCATCGTGTACAGGAAGAACTTCACAGCGGCGTAAACCTTGCGCTCGTGGCCGAACATGCCGATCAGCAAGGCCATGGGGATCAGCGTGGCTTCCCAGAAGAAGTAGAAGAGGAACAGGTCGAGCGAGGTGAAGACGCCGATTAGCGCGGTCTCGAGGATCAGCAGGAGGATGAAAAACTCCTTCACGCGTTCATGGACTGACTTCCAGGAGATCAGCACGCAGAGCGGTGTGAGGAATGTGGTCAGCACGACGAGCCACATGGAGATGCCGTCAATTCCCATGTGGTAGTGGATGTTGGGACTGGAGATCCACTGCTTGTCGATGGGGTACTGAAAGCCTTCTTGGCCTCGATGGAAGTAGACGGGGAGGTGCAGGGAGAGAACGAACGTCAGCAGCGAGATGACGAGCGAAAAAATGCGGATGTCGCGGTCGCGGCGGGGGAGCAGGACTAACAGGAGGCCTCCCGCCAAGGGAGCGAACGTGACCAGCGTCAGGATTACGGGGCTGAGGTTGTCGGTGCTCATCGTCCCACCCCCAGCCAGACCATGTAGGCGATTACCACGGCGGCGCCGGCGGCGATCCAGCCCGCGTAGGAGCGCAGGTTGCCGGATTGCATGTGGCGAACTTCGTCGGAGACGTGGCGGGCGCCGTCGGCGGTGTCGTTGACGGTGTCGTCGATGACCTTGCGGTCGACGCCTTGCCAGAGAATGCGAGTCGAGCCATCGACCAGGGGCTTCACGAACAGCGTGGCGTAGAGTTCGTCAACGTAGTACTTGTTCACCACAGCTTCGTAGAAGTTGCCCAAGGCATCTGCGATCTTCTGGGGGAGATACGGTTTGCTCACGTACAGCACATAGGCAACGATGAAGCCTAAGGCTGCGACGCCGATGGACATACCCATAAGCAGGTATTCGGTGAGGTGACTGGCAGTCCCTCCGGCGGCTTCCGTGACTTCAACGGAACCGAGTACCGGAGCAAGAAAATGTTCAAAGCGGTTACCGATGCCGACGATGCCGCCTACTACGGATAGCAGTGCGAGGACGAACAGCGGAGCCAGCATGACGATCGGGCTCTCGTGGGGCTCGCCGTGGCCGTGATCGTCGTGACCGTGCGAGACGTGGCCGTGGGCGTCGACTTGCGCTCCGTGATAGTCGCCGAAGAAGGTCATGAACAGCAGGCGAAACATGTAGAAGGAGGTGATGAAGGCGGTGAGGACTCCGATCAGCCAGAACACCCAGCTTCCGTGGGGGCTCGAGTAGGCCTGCCAGAGGATCTCGTCCTTGCTCCAAAAGCCCGCCAGGGGCGGGATTCCGGTGATGGCGAGGGTGGCGATGCCCATGGTCAGGAACGTCCATGGGATGTAGGAACGGAGGCCGCCCATCTTGCGCATGTCCTGTTCGCCGCCGACGGCGTGAATGACTGATCCGGCGGCAAGGAAGAGCAGGCCTTTGAAAAAGGCGTGGGTCATCAGGTGGAAGATTGCGGCGGAGAAGGCCCCAACGCCGCAGGCCATGAACATGTAGCCGAGCTGCGAGACGGTGGAGTAGGCAAGGACCTTCTTGATGTCGGTCTGCGCAATGCCGATGGTGGCCGCGAAAAAAGCGGTGAGCGTGCCAATGATCGCAACCACGGTTAGCGCAGAGGGCGCATGTTCAAAGATGACGTGCGAGCGGGCGACCATGTACACGCCGGCGGTCACCATGGTCGCCGCGTGGATCAGCGCGGAGACTGGAGTGGGACCTTCCATGGCGTCGGGAAGCCAGACGTAGAGCGGGATTTGGGCGGACTTGCCGCAGGCGCCGACCATCAGAAGAATTCCGATAATGGTAAGCAGGCCGACGCCGGCGGATTCTGTGGGCATGGGTCCCACCGCTTCAAACACGCGCGTGAAATTCAAAGATCCGAAATGCTGGATCAGCAGGAACAGGCCGATGAGGAATCCGAAATCGCCGATGCGGTTGACGATGAAAGCCT
Source organism: Terriglobia bacterium (assembly GCA_020073465.1). Taxonomy (GTDB): domain Bacteria; phylum Acidobacteriota; class Terriglobia; order Terriglobales; family Acidobacteriaceae; genus Sulfotelmatobacter. The sequence goes on along the minus strand of JAIQFC010000046.1, from coordinate 19,907 downwards.
TCTTGCCGGCTGAGGCGGCGGAATCTTTCGTGAACCAGTAACCGATCAGCAGATACGACGAGAGGCCGACGCCCTCCCAGCCGATGAACATCACCAGGTAGTTGTTGGCCAGGACCAGGGTCAGCATGAAGAACATGAACAGGTTCAGGTAGGAGAAGAAGCGGTAGTAGCCGGGGTCGTCCCACATGTAGCCGACAGAGTAGATGTGAATCAGGAATCCAACTCCGGTGACGACGAGCAGCATGACAAGGGAAAGCTGGTCGAGGTAGAGGGTGAAATCAGCGGTGAAGGTGCCGGAGCGAATCCAGTGGGCTACGTACTCCTGGTAGGGAAGCGCGAGCGAGGAAAAGCGGGTTGCGACCCAAAGCGCCCAGGCAAAGGACGCGCCGCTGGCGAGCAGACCGACGGCTGAGACTCCGTGACGCGAAGCCTTTTTCCCGAAGAAGCCGTTGATGGCGGCGCCCGCGAGCGGGAGGATCGGGATCAGCCAGAGATGGAGGGACGAGTTCATAGTTTGAGGAGGTTCACCTGATCGATATTGAGAGTCTCGCGCGTGCGATAGACGGCGATGATGATTGCCAGACCTACTGCGGCTTCGGCGGCCGCGACCACCATCACGAAGAAGACAAAGACCTGGCCGGCAAGCGACTGCCAGTGCGCGGCGAATGCGACGAAAGAGAGATTCACACCGTTGAGCATCAGCTCAATCGACATGAAGATGGTGATGATATTCCGTTTGATGAGGAATCCAGTCACACCACAGGCAAACAAGAATCCGCTGAGCACGAGGTAGTAGGAGAGTGGCACCATCAGTGGTCCCTCCCTTTCTGGACGGCCTGCGGCTTGCTCGCCAGTACCACGGCGCCCATGATGGCGATCAGGATCAGGACTGAGGTGATTTCAAAAGGCAGCAGGAAGTCGTGAAAGAGCAACTGGCCGATAGTCCTGGGATCGCCAGGGAGGGCTCCAATGGCGACGGATCCGGTTCCGGAATGCCGCAGAACCACCCAGGCGACCAGGATGCTTCCCAGCAACATGCCGGGGACGCCCAGCAGGATCGCGACACGGCTGCCTTTGGTGTGCTCTTCGACTCCGGCATTCAAGAGCATGATGACGAAAACGAATAGCACCATGATGGCGCCGGCGTAGACGATGACTTGCACGGCGGCGACGAACTCTGCGCCGAGCAGAAGATATTCGCCGGCAAGGGCGGCCATGACGGCGATCAGCGACAGGGCGCTGTTGATGGGATGAGTCTGGGCTAGCAGATTGATTGCGCCTGCGACGGCGACCGCTCCGAAGGCCAGAAATAAGGTCAGATGCATGAAATCAGTTCCCAGTTCTCAGTTGTCAGTTCTCAGTGAAACCCGCCGTGCTGGCGGCTTCTCAGCTGGCGTTCTTCCCTGCCGTTGCTGAGAACTGAGAACCGAGAACTGAGAACTTGTTTCCCTCACCATGCCACTGCGATTGCGGTGGCGATCAAATTTGCCAGCGAGAGCGGCAGCAGGAATTTCCAGCCGAACGCCATCAACTGGTCGTAACGGAAACGCGGCAACGTGCCGCGCACCCAGATATAGATAAAGAGAAATACGAAAACCTTTGCCACAAACCAGAAAATCGGGAGCAGCACTTGCATCAGCCTTGGACCGAAGATGGGACCGTGCCATCCGCCCAGGAATAAGAGCGTTGCCAGGCAGGCGACGGTGATCATGTTGGCGTATTCGGCCATGAAGAACATGGCAAACTTCATCGCGCTGTACTCGGTGTGGTAGCCGGCGACCAGTTCGGTTTCGGCCTCAGGCAAGTCGAACGGGATGCGGTTGGTTTCCGCATAGGCCGCCATCAGGTAGCAGAAGAAGCCGATGATCTGCCCGTGGAATATATTCCAGCGGGGGATGAAGCCCCAGAAATGCCCGGCTTGGGAGTCGACGATCTCGCGGAGGCTGAAGCTGCCGGCCATGATGAGCACTCCGACGAGCGAGAGGCCGAGGGAGATTTCGTAACTCACCATCTGGGCGCTGGCCCGCAGGCCGCCGAGCAGAGAGTACTTGTTGTTCGAGGACCATCCCGCGAGGGCTACACCGTAGACGCCCATCGAGGTCACGCCGAGAATCAGCAGCAACCCGATGTTAACGTCGGTGATCTGCAGCGGAATGGGATGATTGCCAATCCAGAATGAATTTCCGATCGGAATTACAGAAATCGATGTCAGGGCGAAGATCACCGCCATCATGGGGGCCGCGATAAACAGCGGCTTGTAGACGTGAGGCGGGGTTAGATCCTCTTTCAGCAGGAACTTGATGCCGTCAGCGGCGGGCTGCAGCAAGCCAAATGGGCCGACGCGCGTGGGTCCCCAGCGATTTTGCATGTGGCCGACGACTTTGCGCTCGAGCCAGACAGTGTAGGCGACGGCGGTCAACAAGATGAGGAGCGTGATCGCGGACTTGATCACGGATACGATCACGAAGGTGAGGGTGTCTAGCGGCATGTTTTCTATCAGCTTCTGAACAGGTCAGTGCGAGTTCAGAAGCGACGTGCTGTCAGGTTTCTCTTTCGCCCCTTCGGGGCTTGCCATTTTTTGTCGTTCTACCCACGGCTTACGCCGTGGGCTGCATTCTTGCGCCGCTCCGCGGCTAGTCCCTGCCACCGATTACAAGCGGAGCTAGTCGGCTGCTACTTCGGTCGTTTTGACTTCACGACTTTCCATCACGGAATTCAGGGCGCGCGAATAACGTCCCAGCGTGCCGGAAGTGAACAGGGTATCGTTGGCCGGGAGAATCGACTCCGGCTTGTGCGTGACGCCGGGGCCGCTGTTGGCCAAGGTCGTGTGCTCGCTATTGCCGGCCAGCAGATTCATTCGCGAGACGTCGTAGCCGGGAACCAGGCGCTGGATCTCATCGAGAATCGCCATGGGATCGAGCGGGCTCAGCTTGGGCTCGAGTCCGTGCATTTCGAGCCAGACGGCGTGACGATCGGCTTCGCCGGACTGGGCTCCGCGGGACTGTCCCATGTCGGCGCGCATGGCGCCGCCGAAGGGGATTAGCTTCTTGATATCGAAGCCCATGGCGTCGGCGATACGGACGATCATTTCGAAATCGGATTTCGTACCGGCAACTTCACCGGCCTTTTTCACCAACTGCAGGTCGCCGCAGGTGTTGGTGAACGTGCCGGATTTTTCGTAGGCATTGGCGGCTGGAAGAACCACGTCGGCCATTACCGCGGTTTCGGTCAGGAATATGTCTTGCACGACGACGAAGCTTTTCGAGAATACGAAGGGATCAAGGCTGAGGCGTCCGACGGGATTTGAGCCGACAACATAGAGCGCTTTCAGCTTTCCGTCTTCTGCAGAGTTGACCATGCCGGGAAGGTCGAGCCCCGGTGTCTGCGGGATGTCTCCCCACTCCTGATGAAATTGGCTGCTGGTGGCAGCGGCGTGATAGCCGGGGAGTAAGTCGGGATAAAGGCCCATGTCCGCGGCACCGCGAGAGTTGGCGTAATCAGCGAGGCAGAGGAACTTCGCTCCGGGGATGAGGGAGGCGGAGTTCACGATGTTGGCGATGTCGCTTCCGCGGAGTTCCGAGCCGAAAATGATGATGAGATCTTCTTCTGCCAGCAGCTTGCCGCGAAGTGCGAGCAGGTCGAGTGACTCGTCCTTGGTCTTAGACAGACTCGCAAGCCCATCGGCGGCGGCATCGTTACCTGCCAGGAATGCCGCGAACTTGCCTTCGGCACCGGCTGGAATCTGCGTGAAGTTCGTTGCCTGGCGGCGAAGCTTGATCGGACTGGAATTGACTACGTACAGACGCGCGCGGTGCAGCCGGACGTTGTTGCGAATCTGGTAGGCGAGCAGCGGGTGCTGGTCGGTTGGGTCATTTCCGATCAGCAGGATGGCAGGGGCGCTGAACACATCTGCCATCCTTGCGGTTGCCTCTGGCTTGCCGCGTAGTGCGGATGCGAAGGCCGGGAAGTCGGCGGTGCGGTGGTGGTCGACGTTGTTCGTCTTCAAGACCACGCGGGCGAACTTCGATAGCAGGTAGGCTTCTTCATTCGTGGTACGGGTTGAGCCGATAACACCGATGGTCTGGCCCCCGTCTTTGTCGCGGACGTCGGCGAGCTTCTTCCCGATCAGGGTGAAGGCCTCTTCCCAGGTCGAGGGAGTGAGCTTTCCATTCTTGCGGATCAGAGGTTGGGTGAGGCGGTCCTCATGATTCGCGAAATCGAAGGCGTAGCGGCCTTTGATGCAGAGGAAGTCGCCATTGGTGCCGCTTTTGTCGCGATTGTCGCCGCGGACGATTTCCATGCCAGTGTCGGCGCGGCGCACGCCGAGCGTGGTCTTGCAGCCATCACCGCAGTGAGTGCAGATGGTGCCGACGTGCTTCATCTCCCAGGGGCGGGTCTTGTAGCGATACGCGCCGGAGGTGAGCGCGCCGACGGGGCAGATGTCGATGCACATGCCGCATTCTTCGCACTCGAGGTGATCTTGTTTATTGGGTGCGATGACGGAACTCACGCCGCGATTCTGCACACCGAGGGCCCAGACGTCCATGGCCTCGCCGCACACGCGGACGCAGCGGTAACAGAGAATGCAGCGCGGGCGGTCGAAGAAAACTACGGGAGACCACTGCTGCTCTTCCTTGTGGTTTTTGGCCTCCATGAACTTCGATTCGGCGGCGCCGTAGGAGAACGTCATGTCCTGCAGTTCGCACTCGCCCCCGGCGTCACAGACGGGGCAATCAAGCGGATGGTTGCCCAGGAGCAGTTCGACCATCGACTTGCGGGCCTGGCGAATCTCGTCGCTGTCGCTGGTGACCACCATGCCTTCGCTGACCACGGTGGTGCAGGCGGTTTGCAGCTTGGGCATCTTTTCGATTTTCACCAGGCACATGCGGCAGGCGCCCTGCAGGGAGAGGTTGGGGTAATAGCAGAAGGAAGGCACTTCGATGCCCACGCTCTTGCAGGCTTCGATGAGCAGAGTGCCCGCGGGAGCGGTGAGCTTCTTGCCGTCGACAGTGAGTGTTACGTCAGCCATTGGGAATTTGTAATTGGATAATTGAGTAATTGTGTAATTGAAAACGCTCGATCCGGTTCTTCAATTACTCAATTACCCGATTACCAAATTGCTCAATCTCTACTAATGCGCCAGCACTGGCAAGTGGTCGATCACGCCCTCTTTTTCGTAGGGGCACGGGCGGCCTTCCAGGTGATCCTCGAATTCCTTGCGAAACTTGTTTATGAAACCGATGGTCGGCATGGCGGCGGCGTCGCCGAGCGGACAGAATGTCCGTCCGAGCATGTTTTCCGCCAGGTACTGCATGTTGTCGATGTCTTTTTTCAGGCCTCCGCCTGCGTGAAAGCGGGTGAGCGTCTTCTTGAGCCAGTCGGTGCCCTCGCGGCAGGGGATGCACCATCCACAACTTTCGTGCTGGTAGAACTTCATGGTGCGCAGGGCGAATTTCACGATGCACTGCGCGTCGTCGAGCACGACTACGCCGCCCGAACCCAGCATCGATCCGGCTTTGGCAACGGAATCGAAATCCATGTTGATGTCGATCTCGTCCGCGGTGAGGCAGGGTGTGGAGGAGCCTCCGGGGACGACAGCTTTCAGCTTGCGCCCGTTGGGAATGCCGCCGCCGACCTCGTAAATCATTTTTTTCAGGTTGTAGCCCATCGGCAACTCATAGACGCCGGGCTTGGCCAGATTGCCGCTCAGGCAAAACAGGCGCGTACCGCCGTTTTTCGGGGGACCGAGCTTGGCGTACCAATCGGCACCGCCAAGAATAATGTGGGGGACGCTGGCCAGGGTCTCGGCATTATTAATGACAGTCGGGCCGCCCCACAGGCCGACGACAGCAGGGAAGGGCGGGCGGATGCGCGGAATGCCACGCTTGCCTTCGAGCGACTCCATGAGCGCGGATTCTTCGCCGACTTCGTAGGCTCCGGCGCCGCCGTGCCAGTACGCGTCGAAGTTGCGTCCGCTGCCGAAAATGTTTTTGCCGAGGAAGCCTCTGGCATAGGCGTCGCGGATCGCCTTCTGCATGATGATGGAAAGATAGCGATATTCGCCGCGGATGTAGATGTAGCCGCTGGTTGCGCCGACAGCGAGGCCGGCGATCACTACGCCTTCGATGACGGAGTGCGGATCGTGCTCGAAGATCAGCCGGTCTTTGCAGGTGCCGGGTTCGCTCTCGTCGCCGTTGCAGAGCACGTACTTGGGCTTGGCGGACTGCTTGGGCACGAAGGACCACTTCATGCCGGCGGAGAATCCGGCGCCGCCGCGTCCGCGCAGGGACGAGTTCTTGACCTCGTTAATGATGGCGTCGGGCTCCATGGCGAGCGCCTTCCGCACGGCGTTGTAGCCGTCGAGTTCGAGGTAGCGGTCGAGGTTGGCGGCTCCCTGGCCGAAACGGCGGGAGACGACTTTTACCTCGTCGGGATGTGAGACCAGAGATGCCATTGGGAAATCTTGTAATTGAGTAATTGGGGAATTGAAAACCTTGCGACCGAGATGATGCCGACTTCGGTTTTCAATTTCCCAATTGCCAAACTACACAATTACTGAATTTTCTTACTGCGTTCCCTTCTTTCTGTACTCGTCGAGAATCCTGTCCATCTTTTCTGGCGTCAGGTTCTCGTGAAAATCGTAGTTCACTTGGGCAGCGGGGGCCCAGCTGCAGGCGCCGATGCATTCCACTTCTTCCAGCGTAAACAGGTCATCTGCGGTGGTCTGCTTATGGCCGATGCCGAGCTTATTGGCGCAGTGATGCAGGATCTCTTCGCCGCCCCGGACCATGCAGCTGATGTTGGTGCAAACTTGGACATTAAACTTGCCGCGGGGCTTCGTGGTCAGCATGGAGTAGTAGCTGATCACGTTGCGGACCTCGAGTTCGGTGAGGTCGAGGCGCGACGCGATTTCGGCGATGACCTCGTCGGATAGAAAACCGATTTCATCCTGCGCGTAGAGAAGGGTCGGGACCAGCGCCGAGCGTTTGGTGGGATAGTGCGGGACCATCTCGGCGAAACGCGTTTCGAACTCTTCTGAAAATTTCATGCGCAGTTTCTGTCGCCCCTCCCGGGCTTGTTCATTGTTTACGCTTACCCACGGCTTGCGCCGTGGGCTGTATTCTTTCGCCCCATCGGGCTGTGGTTTCTAAGCCTTCAACTGTGTGTTCCGAATCCTAAGACCGAACACCCAAGACCCACGACCTCCTACTCCCTACCGATCAATCTCTCCCAGCACGATGTCGATGCTGCCGATGGCGGCCACCACGTCGGCCAGCAGTCTGCCCTCGCACATCGTCTGCAGCGTTTGTAGATTCGCCAGGCAGGCGGAGCGCATGTGCACGCGGTAGGGCTTGGCGGTACCGTCGCTCACCACGTAGTAGCCCATTTCTCCACGGGGTGATTCGACCGCTTGATAGACTTCGCCGGCCGGAACTGCAAAGCCCTCGGTGATGATCTTGAAGTGATAGATGAGGGCTTCCATCTGGGTTTTCATTTTTTCGCGGTCGGGAAGCACGACCTTGGGGGCATCGGCCTTGATGGGGCCCTCGGGCATGCCGTCCAGGGCCTGCCTGACGATGCCGATGGATTCGCGCAACTCCTGCACGCGGCAGACGTAACGAGCGAAAACGTCCCCTTCGGTCGCGATGGGGACTTTGAACTGGAACTTCTCGTAGCTCGAGTAGGGCATATCGCGGCGCAGGTCGATGTCGACGCCACTGCCGCGTAGGGTGGGACCGCTGGCGCCCAGCGCGATGGCATCTTCGGCGGTAATCCTGGCGACGCCTTTGGTGCGCATTCCCCAGATGGGGTTTGCGGTCAACAGGTTCTCGTATTCATCGACTCTCTCAGGAAAATATCCGGCAAAGTCACGCACGCGGTCGAAGAAGCCGAGGGGGGGCTCGAGCGCGATTCCTCCAATGCGGAAGTAGGAGGTCATCATGCGTTGTCCGCTGACCATCTCGAATATCTTCAGGATCTCTTCGCGCTCGCGGAAGCAATATAGGAAGACAGTCAGCGCGCCGATGTCCATAGCGTGCGTGCCCAGCCACACCAGGTGCGAGTTGATGCGCGTTAACTCGTTCATCAGAACCCGCATCCACTGCGCTTTCGGCGGGATTTCCAGGCCCAAGAGTTTTTCCACGGCCAACACATAGCAGAGGTTGTTGGTCATGGGGCAGAGATAGTCAATGCGATCGGTGAGCGGCACGACCTGCTGGTAGAACTTGGCCTCGCAGGTTTTCTCGATGCCGGTGTGCAGGTAGCCGATGTCGGGCATGATGCGGACGATGTTTTCGCCGTCGATCTCGAGAATGACGCGCAGCACGCCGTGCGTGGAGGGGTGCTGCGGGCCCATGTTCAGGATCATGGTGCGGTCCTGGCCGGGTTCGACAACGGGCGTGGGGGCGAGATGCGCCATGTCTACCGGTAACCCTCCACGGGGTAATCTTTGCGGAGGGGATGGCCTTCCCAGTCTTCGGGCATCTGAATGCGCCGTAAATAGGGATGTCCGGAGAAGCGGATTCCGAAGAGGTCGAAGACTTCGCGCTCAAAGAAATTTGCTCCGGGCCAGACTGAGGTTACCGATTCGACCACCGGGCTGGCGCTCCCCAGGCGGACCTTCAGGCGGACACGTTCTTTCTTCGGGATCGACAGCAGGTGGTAGACGACTTCGAAGCGGGGTTCGGCGGGAGTCCAGTCGACGCAGGTGACGTCGGAGAGGAAGTTGAAAGCGCAATCGGAATCGTCGCGCAGCAGAGCACAGGCCTCGCGGAGGTGGGCGCTGTCGACGTAGATCGTCATCTCGTCGCGGTCGAACTTGACTCCCTGGACCGCCGCGGGGTTCCACGCGGTCAGCCGGGCGACGGCGGGATGGCTCTTGAGCTGTTCCAGGTCGGTGATGGCGGGGGAGAGGGGCATCAAAACTTCTCCCGCTTCATCGAGGCGGCGCCCCAGTCGAGGACGCCCTTCTTCCAGATATAGAAGAAGCCGACCAGGAAAATGCCGATATAGACCAGCATCTCCCACAGGCCAAAATGCCCCTCGTGATTCTCCGTGAATCGGCGCAAACTGATGGCCCAGGGATAGATGAAAACCGCTTCTACGTCGAACAAAATGAAGAGCATGGCGACGAGATAGAACTTTACGGAGAAGCGCTCGCGGGAGTCGCCCACCGGGGTCATACCGCATTCGTAGGGGGAAAGCTTGGCGCGGGTGGGCTTACGCTGTCCGAGCAGCCAGGAAAGCAGGACAATCGCAGTCGCAATGCCGCCGGCGAGCAGAATATGGATCAAAAACGGCAGGTAGCGTGCGAAGTAATTGTCGGGCATAGGACGAGGTATATATAATTCGCGCCAAGTGATGCTTAAACGTTCTAGATTATGGGCTTAGAGTCGGGAGTGTCAAGGGAAGGGCGACGCATTTTGTCGATTTGGCGGAAAGAATTAGGAAATTGTGTAATTGAGTCATTGGGCAATTGAAAAGACGGTGTGAGCCCGTTGTCTGTTAGAGTCGGAACACGGCGCTACTGACTTTCAATTGCGCAATTACCCAACTACAAAATTACAAAATCCCTATGATTTTTGGATTCAATACCGACGTTAAGCACGGTGACACCATTTACCACGTGCAGAGCGAGGCACGTGAGGGCGAACTGTTGCTGCAAACCCAGGTTTTCGTGCGCGGCCGCTGCGTGGGCAAGAAGGCCGTTTCCTACGCGGCATCGGCCGGGCAGGTACAACTCGGAGACGCACAAAGGGAGCAGCAACTGCGCGAGCAGCACCGCCAGGTGCTGGATGCGATCCGGGAAGGGAAACTGGACAGTATTCTGGATCGGCCGGAACCGGAGGTACTGGCTGCGGTCAAAGAGCTCGAAGTACAGTGGCTGAATGCGGAGTCGGTGCATGCCAACCAGAATCTGACCATGCAACTGCGCGTCACCGAGGGAGGCTCGGCCGCACCGGGAGCGCGTCTGACGTTTCGCTTTGCGCGGCGGGAAGCGGCTCCTTTCTACACGCAGGCGGTGACCGACGCGGGGGGCAGCGCCGAGATCAAGATTGAGGTCGACGAAGCGGCCCTATCCGACGCTTCCGTGATGGTGCAGGCGAACTATGAAGGGCGCACGGCCACGCGGAAGTTTCTGCTGCGCCGGGCGGAGTAAAGTGGCGCCGCAGTCCCTCTCGGGCGGTATCCCCTCATGAAACTCCAGATCAACGGCGAAGAGCGCAGTTTTGGCGATGCTGCGACACCTTTCACGCTCGCGGACCTGGTGGATGCCCTTGGTATGAAGGCGGACCGGGTGGCGATTGAGTTAAATCGCGATATCGTGGCGCGGGATCGCTGGTCCGAGACCAAGCTCGCCGAAGGCGACCGCCTAGAGGTTGTCCACTTCGTGGGTGGGGGTAGTGCACTTCCATCGCCCCATTGCTGCTGGGAACTCTCTTAGTCACCCCCTTTTGCTCCGAATCTTTGCTTGACTCTCGCCAACTCATGCCTAAAATGTTTGAAACATTTTGGTAGGAGCTTGTTTCAAACATAATTGGGGACCCATGCAAGAACGCTTCACATCGCGAGAAGTGATTGGCCTGACCGGGATCACGGCGCGGCAGTTGCAGTGGTGGGACGAGCGGGGAGTAGTGAGGCCGGAGCGGGAAGGGCACCGGCGGCTGTATTCGATGAATCATCTGACGGAAGTCGCGGTGATCTGCGAGTTGCGGCGCAAGGGGTTCTCGCTGCAGGGGGTGCGCAAGGTGATGCGCTTCCTGGACCGGGAGTTCGGCAAGGGGCTGTCGGATATTGTGAGCCGGAACTCCGACTATCACCTGCTTACAGACGGCACTCATCTTTATCTGGAGACGTCGGCCCGGCAGATTGTGGATATCTTGAAGAATTCGAACCAGCCCATCCTGGGAATTTGTCTGAGCGATGCGGTGCGGCAGGTGCGGGCGGAGGTCGTCTCCCGAAAGGCGAATACTTCGGTAACTTCGTCGGGTTACCGCAAGCGTGCTAGAAAGGCTTCATAGCAGGGAAGTTTAGTTCACGGAACACAGGAGGAAGACATGGTCGGCGAACTGGACTTGCTGAGCGAGTGGATCCCGGAGCAGATGGCTCCCGGCACTGTATTTGTGCTGGAAAATGCGGGTGAAGTTGGCGAGAAGGAAGATCCCTACTGGGCTGTGCTCTCCTGTCCTTCGTGCGGGATGCTGGGGCTGATCACGCGCAAACAGATTAACGGACTCCTGCCGGTGATTTGCGGATCGGAGACCTGCTCGGCGCAGTTCTTCATTCGTGACGCGGAAGTGGTGGTGCGCAAACCGTTCTAAGAGATCATGTGGCGCGGGGCGCCCTCGCCCGCGAACTGTCGGTATCGCCTGATACTCCGGTGAGATCAGCACGCCAAACCCACAACTTTCCAGCAGACATTTGAAGATGAGCGTTGTGAGCTGCACGCACGCGGGCGAGGGCGCCCGCGCCACACATCATGCGTTGCGGCTCATTTCTGTCAACTCCACCGGCACCTGCTCGACGATCTCGATTCCAAAGCCCTCCAGCGCCGCTACCTTCTTCGGGCGGTTGGTGAGCAGGCGGATTCGGCTTAGGTTCAGATCGGAGAGGATCTGGGCGCCGATGCCGATTTCGCGCTGGGTTTGTCGTTCGTTGTCGAGCAGGGAGGGAAGTTTGCGGCCCCGGTGGAAGCTCAGAGCATTGCGCTCTCCGGCGCGCTCGACTGAGAATCCCTTGGACGTCTGGTGCAGATAGATCAGCGCACCGCGTCCTTCGGCGGAGATACGGCGCAGCGCGCCGGCGAGCGTGGCGTGGCACTCGCAACCGGTTGAGCCAAAGACATCGCCCATCAGACAATGCGCGTGCATGCGGACCAGCACGGGCGAGTCGCTGTGCTCGACGTCTCCACGAATCAGGGCGACGTGCGATTCGCCGCCGTCGATTTCACTCTCGTAGGCGATCAGGCGGAATTCTCCGAACTGCGTATTTACCAGGGCTTCACCCACGCGATGCACGTAGCGCTCGTGGGCCATGCGGTAGCGGATGAGTTCGGCGACGGTGAGCATCTTGAGGTGGTGCTCGCGGCAGAATTCGGTGAGGTCGGGGACGCGGGCCATGCTGCCGTCGTCCTTCATGATTTCGCAGATGATGCCGGCGGGGATCATGCCTGCCAGTCGCGCCAGATCCACAGAAGCTTCGGTCTGGCCAGCTCGCACTAGAACGCCACCTTTTCGTGCACGAAGAGGGAAGACGTGTCCGGGGCGCGCCAGGTCGGCGGGCTTGGTCGCCGGATCGATGGCAACCTGGATCGTCCGAGCGCGGTCGTGAGCCGAGATGCCGGTCGTGACGCCGGTGCGGGCGTCAATGGCCTCGCAGAAAGCGGTGCCGTACTGCGAGGTGTTCTCCGCCGACATAGGGCCAATACGCAGGTGCTCAAGGCGCTCTTCGGTCATGGTCAGGCAGACCAGGCCGCGGCCGTACTTGGCCATGAAGTTGATGGCTTCTGAGGTGACTTTCTCGGCGGCGAGAGTGAGGTCGCCTTCATTTTCACGATCTTCGTCGTCGACGATGACGATCATGCGGCCCGCGCGGAAATCCGCTATCGCTTCGGGGACGTCGGCGAAGGGCGCTTGGGGGCTCATTGAGCCGATTGTAGCAAAAGGGAGTTAGAAGTTAGGTTCGAGCGGACTCCATATTGCTCCAGCGACTGCAAGTACCGGGCTGCGCCCTGTCGGACAGCCGAGGGTCGGTGTCCCCACATAAAACATCTTGGCTCTGAACTGCTTTAGCCGCTGAGTTCCTGCTCGGCACCACGGAAAAGGGCGCGCAATGCCCTGATCACCCAACGGACCAGAATAACGATCACGACGACGAAAGCCGCGGTGATCGTTGCTGCAATATAAGGATGGCGCGCGGCGAGCCAGGTCAGAGCCACGGCCAGAACGTCCTCGGCCAGGCTCAAAGTGATGTTGGAGAAGGGTTCAGGGGAGGGCGTTACGGCGGCGCGAACGGCCGTCTTGCCGCCGTGGGCGGCGAAGGCCATAGCAGCGCCCAGCAGAGTGGCCAGGAGCTGCTGCTCAGGAGAGAGTTGGCGAGTCGCCTGGTAGGCGAGCAAGCCGGCTACAGGCACTCGCACGAAGGTGTGCAAAGCGTTCCAGATCAGATCGAAGGCGGGAATCTTGTCGGCGACGAATTCAATTGCGAACAGGGCTGTGCTTGCGGCGATAACTGTCCAGCTTTCGAGGAGTTGCAGGCCGGGCGGCAACGGCAGGTGTCCGAATCGAGCTAGAAGGCCCAAAGCGGCGACGGTGGCGTAGACGTTCAACCCGGCCGCAAAGCCAACCGCCGCCAGCAAGGCAAACAGTTGAGCAGGCGGGATTTGCAGAATGTCCGGCATAGGGAAGCGAGCCAAACGCGCGATTATTGGGCCGCAAAGAGCGCGGCCTTTCGCGCGGCTCGCCCAGATCCCTCGCTGCGCATAGAACGCTTGCTCGGGATGACAATCTAATTACGCCAAGAAGCGGAAACAGAAAGGGCCGCTCGTGAGAGCGACCCTGAATATGCAAATTGGAATCCGCGCTTACAGCGTGGACTCGATTTCAAAGCCCCAGGCTTCCAACAGAGGCTCAGGGATGTACTTGGAGTTCTTGTTGCGCCTTGCCCACTCGCGCAGGCGGGTAGACCGCAAGTATTGATCGGGGGAGAGCTTGTACTCGCGAACGACCTGCTCGAACTCGGTGATCGTGGGGGTGATGGGCCCGATCGGTTCGGGCTTGCCCCAGTTGGGATTTCCGCGTCGCTTAGCCATGAAAAATGCCTCTCTACATCAGGGGAATGACTTCTAAACCTTTGTTCCGCTTGGCTCTAACTATATGATTCTCCGAAGCGTCTCCACGATTCAGGATGACCGGAGATAAGCTCTGGCGGACCATCCAGGCGAACAGATATCCGCTGCAGTCCTTAAAGCTGATCGGAGACTGAACATGTTACGGCAATGCCATCTGGAAGTCAATGAAAAACTCGCTTCCTCCGCACTAGCCTTCCACTCTAAAGTACTGTAGACACAAGGCTTGCTCCGTTCTTGGCGAGTCCTTGCCCCTCTGGGTGCGCAATCCCAAGAACGCCGAAGTGTGCTGCCTCTTGCAGGCATTCTCTTGACTGGAAAGTCCCCGAGTTACGGGCGTAACCCGATGAGACAAGGCGCAATTGATAGTGTGAGCGGGTGGACGTAAAGTCAAAAAGGGCATCTCTCACCCTGGATCTGGACCCGACCCATGAGTCTGAAGTCGCTGGTGCTTTGTTCGGATGAAAAGATCGTGCGCGTGCTGCGCCGGACTCTGGGCGACCTGGAGATTGGGGTCGAGCTCTGTAGTGACGCCGAGGGAGCTCTGCGGAAGCTGACCCGCCAGCGGTTTGAGGCCATCATCGTGGATTGCGCCGATCCGGGGTCCGCCGAAGTGCTGCGCAGCGCGCGGGCTGCACTTTGCAACAAACGCGCCGTGGCGGTCGCCATCGTCGAGCCTGCGACGGGGCTGCGCTCGGTATTCGACACGGGAGCGCATTTTGTTCTGTACAAGCCGGTTTCGAGCGAGCGGGCCAAATCGAGTTTCCGGGCAGCCCGAGCTCTGATGAAGCGGGAGCGGCGGCGGAATTTCCGGATTCCGGTGCAAATCCCGATGGTCATCAAGAACCCGCAATCCGACGCCACATTGAAGGTCACGACCACCGATCTGAGCGAAGGTGGAATGGCCGTACGTGTGCCCCGAGGGAAGCGTCCGACAGGACGCTGGGAGGTTTCCTTCACGCTGCCGGGGACCGAGATTGCACTTGCACTCGCAGCGGAGTTTGCCTGGGAAGGCACGGCGGCACAGGCCGGTTTGCGGTTTGTCGACATGTCTCCACAGGCAGCGCAACAGTTACGCAGCTGGCTGCAACAGAACTCGCCGGAAGCGGAGCAGGATGATCCGCCGGTGCGCTGCCACCTGACGGACCTCAGCATGGGCGGTTGCTATCTCGAGATCTCATCGCCGTTCCCGGTAGCGACCCGCGTGACCCTTTCGATGAGCGCGGGAAGTGTCGAACTGCGCGCCGAAGGTGTGGTGCGGGTGATGCATCCAGACAAGGGCATGGGCGTGGAGTTCACGCAAACGACTCCGCATCACCGCGACGCGCTGGAAAAGTTTCTGAGCGTGCTGACCGAAAACCGCAACCTGCTGCCGGAGTTGCTGGTCGAACCGGAGGGGTTGGAATCGGGATCCGGTGCGAGTTCGGAAAGCACGGGAGGATCAAGCGAGTTTGACGATCCGCTGCTGGGACTCTTTCGCAGCCAGGCTGCCCTTCCGGCAGATACCTTCTTTGAGGAATTACGCAAACAGCGGAGCGTCGCGGTCTCTGCCACTGCGTCGGTCTGAGCGGATTGTCAGCCAACTTCTGAATCCTGCCGGTTCAAGCAATCTTCTTCGAGCTGTCTCTCGCCCGCTAAGAATCGCCCTCAGCGTTGAGGCTTGATTGGCCATGAGGCTCGATGTCTGTTTTGCGCCGTACAGGCACTCGGGAGTGGACTCCTGAATGGCGCTAGCGCATCGCTAATGCGCAAGGGACGTAGGCTAGAATGAGGCGACGGGCCGGGATGGCGAAATTGGCAGACGCAGCGGACTTAAAATCCGCAGGTCCGAAAGGACTGTGGGGGTTCGATTCCCCCTCCCGGCACCAACCAACCCATTCAGAAGGAATCAGTTAATGGGTGGAGTACTCAACGCAGGAGCGTTGTCACGTTCGGTCGTTTTGGGTGCGTTTCTGCCCAAACTCTGACCAAACTGCTCTTCCGCGGTTCTCTTGTCTTTGGCGGCTTCGGCGTTGTCGCGTTGCTGCCCAGCTTCTAGTTTCGCCATCGCATCGCGAATGTCGGATTGCGAGACGATGGCGTAGCGCTCGAACACGCTCCGAGTCTTCCAGCCGCCGATCTTCATGATCACTCCCTCGGCGACTCCGGCCCGGCGCAGATTCCGCGCTGCTGTCCTCCGCAGATCATGAAAGAGCAAGCCAGGCACTTTTGCCGCACCGCAGGCGTTTGCCAATCCGCTCCACCGCTGAGGAAGCAGCCTGGACGCGGAGTTCACGACGGCTCTGACCAAAATCTGCCCAAACTGAAGGCCCGGCCCTTGCCAGTAACGGTGGAGTGGCCTTCTCATCCAGTTCAATAAGTGTAATGACGATTTACGTCAAGTACGAGCCAGGTTCCCAGTTTCCGAGTTGCCCGACCACCCAGTCTGGAACTTCTCGAAGGCCCGTTGGGGGCGACGCAGGCAGCATTTGTTTCCGTCATTTCGACAATGTCGTTCATCGCTAGTTTCGCCTACTCGTCTTTGTCAAGGAAGCCGGGTTTCATGCACAGCACTTCCTTGTCCCGCAAGAACCGGGCAGTCAATGCGGAAGCGAGAAGCTAAAAACGTCGCTTCCTGCCGAGACCGCGACGTATTGGACCCCATCGACCATGTAGCTCATTGGCGAAGAATGCATCGTCTGGCCCGTGTTGAAGTGCCAGAGTGGGCGGCCGGTCCGGGCCTCAACCGCTTCCAGAGACCCGGCGTCATCCCCGAAGAACACCAATCCGCCCGCGGTAGTTAGTGTTCCTCCCCAGGAATCGCCCTTGCCGACTTGCGGATAACGCCAGACTGGCTTTCCCTCTGGCACAGAGTACGCCAGCAGCGTTTTCTGAGCGTGTTCATCCGGCGGAAGTTTCGTGCCCGTACCGTAGTAGGTCTCGCCCGGCGTAAAGGGCCTTGGGTTGCTGAAAAACAGATTGCAACTCTCAAGCGCCATGACATAGAACAGCCCGGTGTCGGGATTGTAAGAAGGCGAAAACCAATTGGTAGCTCCGTTGATTCCGGGGCAGATGTAGGTGCCTTGCGCGGTCGGTACTCGACCTGACGGCAGAGGCCGGCCAGATCCGTCCAAACCCGTGGCCCAGTTCAGTTTCTGCACGAATGGTGTTGCTCTGAGGAATTTCCCATTGGTGCGGTCGAGAATGTAGAGAAAGCCGTTGCGGTTGGCCTGCACCAACAGGTGACGGGGCGCGCCACCCTCTTCGACGTCCACCAGCACGGGAGTTTCATTCGCGTCATAGTCATACAGGTCGTGAGGCGTGAACTGGAAATACCATTTCAATTCTCCGGTGTCGGGGTTGAGCGCTAGAACACAGGCTGTATAAAGATCGTCCCCGGGGCGGGAGTCTCCCACAAAATCGGGTGCCGCGTTGCTGGTTGTCCAGTACAGAGTGTTGAGTTTGGGATCGTAGGTCCCGGGCATCCAAGTAGTGGCCCCGCCATGCAAGTAGGAATCGCCGGGCCAACTGTCAGAGCCGAACTCTCCCGGCCCGGGAATTGTCCAGAAACGCCACTTCAGCTTCCCAGTGACGGCATCGAAGGCTGCCAGGAATCCCCGCACGCCAGAGTCGCCCCCGGAAGTCCCGACGATCACTTCGTCTTTCACGACGAGGGGAGCGCTGGTCGCACCGTAGTGTTTCACTTTGTCCGCGTACGCGACGTCCCATAAGAGATTTCCCGAGCGGGCATCGAGACAAAGCAAGTGGGCATCATCCGTTTCCATGTAGACGAACTTCCGCCACACTGCAACACCACGGTTATGATGAGCTGCGGCATCATCCAGTAACCCTGCGCTCACTGGCCGCTGGTGATGCCAGACTACGCGCCCCGTCCGCGCATCCAGCGCAAAGGCGTCGTTGGCCGAAGTGACATACATAATGCCGTGGATGACTACCGGAGTCGCCTCGAGGTTCTGGGAGTTGCCGGGATGGAAAACCCACGCCGCGCGCAGCTGCGTGACGTTCTGCGGACTGATTTCGCGTAGGCTGCTATAACGGCGTCCCGTGTAGTCTCCGTTGTAGGAAGTCCAATTTGCACCGACCGGCTGCGCGAGCAACTCATCTGCGCCTACATTCACGACGGCGGTAACGGGAGACGGCGCCTCTTGTGTCACAGCTGAGGAGCCGGCCAGCGCGAGCGACGCAAGCAAGGCCACGATGCGACCTTTGCCGTATGCTTTCACGTCAGCGATTCTCCCGTGAGCCTACTTGAACTTCCTGGAGAGAACCGTGGTCCAGCCCCTTCCAATCTTCTAGGTGAACCGAGATGCGGGCGGGCTTCTGAGGCGGAGCGATCTCGGTTTCGAGCGAGACGAGTTCCACTGGGTCCACACCTGCCAAGGGCACGGTGTCCAACTCTGCGCCATGTTGGTTGTACAAGTGCGCCACCAGGCGTCCGGCGAAAAAGACTCCAAAAGCACCGGAAAGTTCGATCTTGCCATTCTCTAAACGAGTTGCATGAAGGGGACGTACCACAATGCCGGCGTCGGTCACCCCGTGAAATTCGCTTTCCACGCGGGTGGGAAACCATTCCGTTTCCAGATTGCAGGTCTCCCCGGGACGCAACCGGCAGAGAGGCGAATTGATCTCCGCCTCCAGGTAGTAAGGAGTTCCGTCTTCGTCCGCACTCAGGGAGACCACGCCGTCAGCGTTCAACTTCAGTTCGGGGCCGTTCGTCCAAAAAATGATGGATGCCTTTCCCGGATAGGCCCTGGATTCTTCGAATTGGAAGCGTTCCACCATTCCGTACTTGCTGCTGCCATCGACCACGGCGAGCCAGCCAGCCGTAGAGTCCAGCCACAGCTCGGCAGCCAAGTGGACATAGTGCAGCGCAAACAAACCGTCGTCTCTTATTGACACCCCACGATTTTCCGCCGGACCGAATCGAACGTGGTAGCGGTTGAGATAGCTGCTCGCTGGATTTGCCGGGGCGAATGTATGGAAATCGTGGTTGATTCGCGATGGATCAGCTGGGTCGGCGGCATCGTATTGCGAGACAGACTGCATCGACCATTCAACAGTATGACCGGTCGTGTTTTTCATAGTGGAGTGAAATCGAATGCGCGGGGAGTCGGCATCCAGACGAATCGTGCGCTGGAACTGAATCCCGGTCCGGGGATCAGCCGGTCCCGTGAGTTCTACTTCGCAGTGCTCTCCTTCCGAAATCTTTCGAATGGAGTACGGCCCGTCGTCGAGCAGGTCGGAATTCCCCGCCCAGTGCTGTTCGTCGTCGTTCCCCTCCGGCAAGAGCCAAAGCTTGTCGCCGCCATAGTTGAACCATTGGCTCTCACTTGGCGGCAGGTACTTGCCTTCATATTTCGGATTGACGAAGAAATAGGGGTGTCCGGCGAAAATCACCTGGATCAGTCGTCCACCGTTCTGCGGAAGCACAATCAGCCGGACCCAGCGGTTGGAAAGTTGCTGCGTGTGCCAGCCCTTGTAATCCGCGGGTTCAACGTGGCAAGAGCCGCCAACGGGCTGGTGCGATTCACTCTTGGTCTGGCCTAAGACAGGGATTATCCGCAGAACTGCAAGAACTAGGAGGATAGAAATTCGTCGTAATCGATAGGGTTTTCGCAGCTGTAGTGTCATCGTTGATCCTCTCCGGATGGCCATGGCTGCGAGTGAAACGCACAGACCGTTTTCAAGTACTCCCGCGTACCGCTGAGAACACTCGCCCGGAAACGAAAGGAAACCTAATAAAACGCAATAAATTGATGTGCGTCAAGCTTATTCTGTGGTATACCAAGTGCGCTTAGTTGAGTAATCCGCGTCTTCAGCACGCCGTTTCCAACAGATGAAAGTTCGACTGCCAGGTTACAGGGAGGGTGGGATGGGTGCTCGGAGTTCCAGTCGGCGATCCTTCATTAAATTGGCAGCTGCGGCTCCGCTCTTGAGCCGGATTGCAGCACAAAATCTCTACGCCCAGGCCGCCACTGCGATCGGCAAGGACCCCCGGCAAAATGTATACACGCGCCTTGGAGTCAAGACCGTGATCAATTGCCGCGGCACGTGGACTTAC
>JAIQFC010000020.1 GCA_020073465.1 Terriglobia bacterium | reverse complement strand
CGAACTCAAAACGGATGTGTTTGTCGATCAGCCGCAGCAGATGGTTTTCAGGAACTTGATCTTCCAGACGGAAGTAGTAGAACAACGCTTCTGAGCGGTCCTGGCGCCCCATCATGATCAGCAGGCCTCCGAACATTGAAATCCAGCGCAACATGAGAAGGAACTTTTCCTTCTACCATGCTTTCGCTAATTCTCACCTGCCAATCTCAGTGACTTTTTCAACACCCACGCCTGTTCTCAACAGTTGAGAACGAATCGCCTGATCTTCTTGGCTTAACTGGCAAGTTGACTTACGCTTTGGCTATGCAAGAACCGGACACGTGGTACGCATACTTCCACGTCAGAGGATCGTTCGCCCCCGATGATGTCACGCGCAGGGTCGGTGTGACGCCCACGAAGACAGTGAGGGAAGGCGATGCTATTGGCACCACCTTAAAGAGCAGGGCCATGCAGCCTCTGGGCACTCCATTCGCGTTTGGGAGCGTCTGCCCCGCTGGAAGAGCATGTAAGAGACGTTCTCGACCAACTTGATGCAAACAAAGCGGCGTTCGGGGAACTAAGCCGGGAACTAGGCGGGACGATGCAACTCGTTGGCTATTTCCGTGATGTCAATCCCGGCGTCCACTTCGATCTAGAAATCGTACGGAGAATAGCAGAGTACGGTCTTTGCATTGATTGTGACTTCTACAACTGTTGAAATGTCGCCATTTTACTCATTGAGGTCAATGAGTGCAAACGCCTGTTAACGTCAGTAATCTTGCGTGCCCCTGCCCGTCCCCACATAATCGGCTCTGTGTGAAGAGCTTTTCCTAGGGGAGGTTGGCAATGGGCAATACATTCCGGGTGATTGCTGTAGTCGGGTGCTTATTAGCTTCCCTGTGTGCTGGTGCCCAAGTGGGCGACAGCGCGCGCAAAATAGTATTGCCGAATCCCCGATTGATTCATTGCCGTTCGGTGGATTGCTCGCAGTTGTGGAAACAAGATTCGGGTGACGGTCGTACTGCCTATCCCTCCCAGGTTCTGACAGACTTTGTAGATGGTGAGGTAGTTGCGCTCACCGCCGTGTACGACAAGTCAGTATCGACACAGGAACTCCGGACTGCGATTGACACGCTCTATGCCAAGTCGAAAGTGGTACAGGGCAGCAAGTTATTTGTATGGCGAGTCGAACCAGGGCGCATGGCTGTCCAGTTAGCCGAGCGGGAGGACGGAGCCAAACAAGTGGCCTACTTGAAGTTTGGCACGAATAGCTCTCTCGTACCTTCTGCGCACATCTTCTCTGAGAAGGCCGATTGCGGCCCCAAATAGCTGTCGCAAGATCGCCATCTCTAACAATGTCGGCGATGTCAAGCACTATGCGAGCACACGACTGCCTGCACTCTAAGAAGAGCGCCATTTCGCTCTCGTAGATTGTTTGCGCGTTCCAACCTTGGGCTCGCTGCTAATCGTTAGGGTCAGGAACTCAGTCCGACCCATCCATCTCTTCGATCACAACCGCGATCATGATTACTTGTTCGAACTCCCCTCTTCAGGGGAGCGGGATACCCAATCATTACGTCGGCGACTTACTGCTCACCATGGCGATTTCCGGGCTCTCCCGCGTGCGAACCGAGCTTTTCGAAATGGGCATAATCGCAGCCCTGGCGCCACATCCAGTACAGATGAACTGCCAGTTTGCGGGCCATCGCTACCTTCGCGATCTTGCGCCCACGCCGCATAACGATTCCAGTTCGCTGCGACCCGCCGGCCGCCACAGCGCTTTCTTGCGCCGCAGACCTTCGTTGAGCGCCACAACATGTAGTTGATTCATCACGCGGGTGCGCATCTGCACCAACCGGTGTCGATGCCACAGCAGTTGCCGCAGATCCCGATTCGCTGCGTCCGCCACCCAGATCCGCGGAAAACGGTCTTCGACCATGAGCCTCAGCAAGAGCTGCGCATCCTGGCGATCGGTCTTCTGCTTTCACACCCGTTTCGTGCGGATCGCGGCTGCATCCCCGATCCACAACTCAAACCGCAGTTCGTTCAGCAAACGCTCAAACCAGCGTGCATGTCCGCTGGCTTCCATCCCCACACGCACGCTCCGCTCTTTGAGCGCACCGTAAAACTGCTCCGCTTCTTCGCGGTGACTCAGTCGCCGTTCGCCGAACTCACCTGTCTCTGTCTCCACAAATGCAATTTGCTGAAAGCCCGGATGATAGTCACAACCTATAATCAGCATGTTCGGCTCCTTTCCTCCGAGCCCTTTGGTTGGTTCGCGCCTCCAAAGTCTACTCGGGCCTGGGAGCCGACATTGTCATGCAATCAATTACACTCATTGACCCGCATCGGCCCGATTCTCAATGAGGAGAATTGCCCTGATTGCGATTTGGAAGACGACTTGCGGCCTGAAATTCAAGTCCGCTATTTCAGCAGCTATCGGGACAAGAACTCAGCTCTCGGCGATCACCGGCTCGGCGACAGGGGGCCACAGGCGCACCATCAGCGCTGCAACTGCGTAACACGATGCTGCGGCCAACAGCACGATGGTCAGTCCAGCACCTAGCGCCAGCAGCGTTGCCAGGGACGTAGCCACCACGGAGGCGCAGCCATTGATGGCCCATGCCCAGGGTAGGAGTTCGGCACGAGCGCGGCCGAGATCGCGCAGCCCCAGCGGAAACAGCATGCCCATGGTCGCCAACGGCAGCATTACCGCGAAGGCCACGGCCACGCGTGCGCCGATGGGCCAGCCGAGCAACGGCACAAGCGCCGGGTGCAGGCCAAACGCGTAGATAACGGCGATCGCCGCCACCGCGAGCGCAGCCAACGATGCGCGCCGCCTCATCGATTGCCCTTGAGTGACCCACCGGGCGGCCCAACCACTGCCCAGACCGGAAACAAGCAGTAGTCCAGCCAGGACGACGGCGACTGCGTAAATCGGGTTGGCCAGGAAGAACACCAAGCGTTGAATCAGAGCCATCTCCACGAACATGTAGCCAATCCCCAGTGCGAAGAAGTAGGCGAAGACCGGCAGCCGTCCGCCCCGCGCACGGCGTGGCACCTCCCGTCGCAACAGAGCCAAGGGCAACGCGATCAAAAAGCCGCCCAGGAGCGCTGCCTGAACCAGCGTGGCTACCAGGATCAGGTAACCCCACTCCACAAAAGGAACCCAAGCTACCTCAGCAGTGCTGCGCATCAGCGGCAGAGCGCGCCAGCGGAAGAAATGGAAGAAATAGGGACGATCGTCGGTTGCGGGCTGCACGAAGAATGGGTACTCACGAAAAAAAACCTCACGGCCTCCGCCGCCGCTCAACAGCGCATGGGTCGCTTCCGCGTACGAGTCGCGCTCGAGAACGTTGAAGCGATTCCCCTCGCCGGCCGCCATGCCTGGGAAGTAAGCCATGTCGAACAGGCGCTCCTCAGCCCAACGGCGCAGCGCCATCATTTCCCCCGCGGTAAACGGCTCCCGTTTGACTAAGAGCGTCGCCGTCGCCCAACTGCGCACCAGGACCAGCCGATCGGCTGGGCGCAGGCCCATGCCTTCCAGCGCGCCGATAGCGGTGGCGAAAAGCTTCAACTCGTCGCGCGGCGGCATACGTATCCAACGCGTCACCGCCAGAACTCCCGCGGGTCGCAGATGCCGCAAGTACGTCGTGAACGCTTCCTGCGTGTAGAGGTAACTCTCATTCACAGCTCCCAATCCCACCGCCGCCGCTGCAAACGAATCCACCAGCGAAATGTCGATCACGTCCCATTGCGCGGGAGCGGACTCCAGAAAGGCCCGTCCCTCGGCGACGTGGACGGACACGTCGGGACGGTCATAGAGCGCACCACCAAAGGTACGGAGAGGCTCGCGAAGCAGGCGTACGACGTTGCCATCCAGTTCGACCGCATCCACATGCCGTGCCCCGTGACGCAGGGCCAGCAGTACGCTCGCACCCCCACCTGCTCCGAGGACACACACGCGGGGGGAGTCGGGCCGAACGAAGTACTGAGCAGCCGTACTCATCCAGTCGAGGTAGCCGAGAGCGCTTGTGTTGCCGTCGAACGCGGTTACAGCCCCGGCCATCTCTGCATCCACAAAAAGGCCATGCTGGAGCGGAATAGCCGCTTCTTGCGGGGTCACCAGCGAGAGCCCTGGCGCCTGACGAATGGCGGGGCTCGCGACTACATCGACGCGGCCGATCGCACTGGAACGCGTGGCCAGCAGGCGCGCTCCCGGAAGGTTCAGTGCGTAGCTCAGGCCCTTGTACTGCGAGATCCGCACCGCAGGCGGACTGGCTGCAAAGTAGAGAGTGAGCCCCGCCATCACCAGAACGGCGACTGCCGCCAATTGCCGACGAAACCGAGTCGACGTGTTCGCGACGACATCGAGCAGAGCAAACAAGGCGGCGCCCTGTGCCAGTGCAGCCGCGGCCAGTACAGCCTGCTCTACCTGAGCGATCTGCAAGACGCCTACAGCCAGCGCCGCGCCTGCCGCCGACCCGACCAGGTTGTAGAAATAGAGTCGCGGGCTTTGTTCGGATTCAGCAATCAGTGCGATGCCAATCACAGTGGCCGCTGCGAAGAACGGCACAAACATGACCAGGTAGTAGCATCCCAGATACAGCAGTTGTCGTCGGTCCCAGACGATGAGAAACGGATCGAAGGGAATCTTCTGGATGAGCGCAAACGCAAGGGGAAAGGTCACTGCGAACAGTACCGCGAAGGCCGCCAGCCACTCCGTGCCACCAGCACGGCCGCCAAGCCGAGTTTTTTGTCGCGCTAGCACCGCCAGCAACGTCCCGCTCGCGCCGAAGCCGAGCAGCGCGATCGAAATCACCATGTAGGCAAAGTGGTGCCATAGGCCGATAGAGAAGGCGCGAACCAGGATCACCTCATCGGCCAGCACCGCCGCCGATACCAGAAGAAGTACTGCCTCCCGGCGCCTCATCGTGAGAAGGAACCAATCCGCATGTGAACAGCTATCCGCCGCGGCTTGTTGGAGGCCGCATCAGCACAATGTGCGGTCTATGTTGTCGTACTATTTTCCGCCCGACTCGGAGATCAGGGGCACAAACCTCACCGCCATAATGTCCTGGACTCGGATGTCGCGCGGACCTTTGCCGCCTTTCGTTACCAGCACGAGTCTTTGCGTCTGGAAAGGATTGCCAATGGGGACTACCAGTCGTCCGCCGGGCTTGAGCTGCTCAATGAGCGGCGGCGGGACGTGGTTCGCCGCCGCAGTGACCACGATACTGTCGAAGGGCGCTTTCTCGGGCCAGCCGTAGTAGCCATCCCCCGTTCTTACGTTGACATTCTTGTATCCGAGTGCCGTCAGGCGCTCGCGGGCTGTGACACCAAGCGGTTCAATAATCTCGATGGTGTAAACGTCAGCCACCAACCGAGAAAGGATCGCAGCCTGGTAGCCGGAACCCGTGCCGATTTCCAGTGCACGATGGCCCTTCCTCGGCTCAACAAGCTCGGTCATCTTGGCCACGATGTAAGGCTGCGAAATAGTCTGGCCGTAGCCGATCGGCAACGGGCGATCTTCGTAGGCGTGCGGCACCAGTTCCTCTGCCACAAAGCGGTGCCGCGGCACTTGTCGAAAGGCCTCGAGTACGAGGCTGTCGCGCACAGCGTCGACTCCGAAGCGCCAGCTGGCAAGCTGGGTCCGAACCATTTCTTCGCGCAGCTTGCGAAAGCTCTCCTCGTCATTTTTAGCGAAGAGAAAGGCGGCAGCCAAGGTCAGGAGGGAGAGAGCTGATCGCGTTCCGAGCTTCCGCCACCTCGGCAGAATCGGGGATCGCGGCTCAGTGATGGGATTCAAAGGGCTTCTCCTTGGTGGAGATGTTGGCCAGGCCATTCGGCCCGGCCGCCCGGGTGTACTAACCACAGTCTACACCGGCTCAGTCACCGCAGAGGCATCATACTGGCACCCTCGACAAGCCCGCGCTTGCAGGCCGTTCCTCTTTGGGGCCGCAGATTTCGCAGGTGAACGCAGATGAACCTTCCGAACGCGAAACCCCGCTGAAATACTTTTCGTTCGGGAACACTCGCGGGTTTTGCCTGGAAGCTGTTGAGGGGCTGATCCGGGCGAAGTATTCTTAACCTGTGTCGTATCTCGAGGAGCAAGACGAACGCCGGCGGCTCGCAGAAAATTATGCGGGAAAGACTGACGGCGAGCTGCAGCGTCTGGCGCGGCATTCGGACTCGCTGACGGAGGTGGCTTGGGATGCTCTGGAGAACGAATTTGACCGGCGGCATCTGGAGTGGCCCGAGGAAGATACTCCTGCGCGAGAAGAAGTCGAACTGCGAGAACTTGTGACGATCCGTCATTTCCGCGATCTTCCGGAGGCGTTGCTGGCCAGGGGAAGTTTGGAATCGTCGGGCATTGAATGTTTTCTGGGTGATGAAAACCTGGTCCGGCTCGACTGGTTCATCTCGAATTTCATCGGTGGAATCAAGTTGTCGGTGAAGGCTCAGGATGTCGACAATGCGAGAGAGATTCTCGATGACGGAATCCTCGAAGGCCTTTACGTGCAGGGAGTCGGTCTGTACGAACAGCCTCGGTGTCCGAAGTGCCGGTCGCTGGACGTAAATTTTCAGGGTTTGGATCGTCCCATCGCGTACATCAGCGCATTCCTCCGCGTCCCCCTTCCCGTACAGAAAAGAGCATGGCATTGCCAGGCGTGCGACGCGGAGTGGGAGGATGATGAAAACCCCGGCGACGGACCGCCGGAGTCAACGGCCTAGCTGGTCGAAGCCCTTGCGAATCACGTCCAGCGTGTCTTCCGCGAGATTCAAGGCCGGTAGCTCTTCGGGTGTGAACCAGCGTACTTCGGCTGCGTCGCTGGCTGCCGTGAGGTTCCCGCCTAGGCGGCGGCAGAGAAAATCGATCAGCACATAGTGATACTGCACCCGTTGCTGGGCGTCGCGAAGGACGCGATCGTAGACGCCGAGCAGGTGCCGCGGTTCAACGACGAGCCCGGTCTCCTCACGAGCTTCCCGCACGGCTGCCTCGCGCATCATCTCGCCTACTTCCAGGACTCCTCCCGGAATCGACCACTGAGCCTGCAGAGGAGGGTGAGCCCGCTTCACCAGCACGACGCGCGGCCCTTCAATGATGATGGCGCCGACGCCGACCAGGGGAGTATCAGGGAATTCGCGTTTCATGCCACAGAAGATTCTAAAGCATGGGTTTCTCTGTGACCCTGTGTCTCTGTGGTAAAACTGGGTTCGAATGGCACTCGAGGAATACAAGAAAAAGCGGCGCTTCGACGAAACTCCCGAGCCTCCGCCAAAAGTGGAGAAGAAGGCAGGGCACCGCTTCGTGGTGCAGAAGCATGACGCGACCCGTCTGCATTACGACTTCCGGTTGGAGATGGAGGGCGTGCTCAAGTCGTGGGCGGTGCCGAAGGGGCCCTCGCTTGACCCTGGGGACAAACGGCTCGCGATGCAGGTCGAGGATCATCCTGTCTCGTACTTTGATTTTGAGGGCATCATCCCCGAAGACAACTACGGTGCGGGCACGGTCATGGTCTGGGATGTGGGGACGTGGCAGCCGCTTTCGCCCGTCGCCGTGAATGGCAAATACGTTCCCGGCACGGATGCCGAAGCTGCCGCGATGCTCGCCAAAGGCGATCTCAAGTTCCGTCTGAAGGGCAAGAAGCTGAACGGAGATTTCGCGCTGGTCAAGATGCGCGGGCGGCGTCCGGGAAGCAAGGGCAATGAATGGCTGCTCATCAAGAAGCATGACGACGCCGTGGTTGAGGGATACGACATCGACGAACTAGATGAATCCGTGCTCAGCGGACGCAGCCTGGCAGAGATTGCTGGCGATCAGGGCTCGGCCGAATGGCGGAGCCGTCCGGCAGGGCGAGGACGGCTGAAGGCAGCATGGCTGGCGGATGCGGTTGCGAGACTCGACAAGAAGAGGTCCGCGGCGAACGGCCAAGAAAGAAAGCAAAAACAGCTGAGCACTTCCGAGGACGCGAAGCAGAATAAGGAAATAACATCCTCAGTTGTTAAGCGTGCCGTTGCGCCCTCTACCGCGCCTGGGACTGGCAGGAAGAAATCAAAATCCTCGGCGTCCGCCGCGTCCTCTGCGGTTTTGGTTTCCGGCCTCGACGGCGCGGTGAAGCGGCCCATGCCTTCGGCCATCCATCCCATGCTGGCGACGCCTGTGGACGACCCCTTCGATGGCCCCGATTGGCTATTCGAAATCAAGTGGGATGGATACCGAGCGGTGGCTTTTCTTGCCGATGGCAAAGTGCGACTCGTCTCCCGAAACCAGAATGATTTGACTCCACGCTATCCCGAGTTGAACGACCTGCCCCAGTTCGTCAAGGCGAAGACGGCCATTCTCGACGGCGAAGTGGTGGCCCTGGACGATCAGGGACGCCCCTCGTTCAGCCTGATGCAGCAACGCACCGGGTTTCGTCCCGGAGGCCGCCGGGGAGTCGCGAATGCAGACGTGCCAGTGCTCTATTACGCCTTCGATCTTCTCTATCTTGATGGATACGACCTGCGCCGCGTGCCACTGGAAGAGCGCAAGCGAAAACTGGCCGCGCTGCTCGTGCCCGGCGCCGCGTTGCGCTATTCCGACCATTACGAGCAGCAGGGCAAGGCGCTGTTCGAGATTGCAAGGCAGAAGGGACTGGAAGGCATCCTGGCGAAGAGGCGCGACTCTTCCTACCAGGAGCAACGTAGCCACGACTGGCTCAAGATCAAGATCAAGCACCGGCTGGAATGCGTTATTGGCGGCTACACCGAACCCGAAGGCAGCCGCGCGCACTTTGGTTCTGTTGTCCTCGGCTTGTACGACGGCAAAGGGCGGCTGGCTCATGTGGGGCAGGCGGGCAGTGGATTCGATCAGAAGTCGCTGGAAGAGATTTGGAAGTTGTTGAAGAAGCTGGAGACGAAGAGGAATCCGTTCTTCGGCGAGGTCGAGGCGCTACGCAAAGTGTTTTGGGTGAAGCCGGAGTTGGTGGCCGAGATTGAGTTTGCCGAATGGACGCATGGCACCTCCGACTCAAGCGGCCCCAAGCTGCGAGCCCCGGTGTTCCTGGGCCTGCGGGACGATAAAGATCCGAAAGAGTGCGTACTGGATGAGGTTAGTCAGCTGAGAACTGAGAACTGAGAACTGAGAACTGAGAACTGAGAACTGAGAACTGAGAACTGAGAACTGAGAACTGAGAACTGAGAACTGAGAACTGAGAACTGAGAACTGAGAACTGCCTTTCCCTACTTGATCTCTTTCATCGCCAGCAGCGTGCCATAGTCGCGTCCGGAAGGATCAACCGCGCGCGCGACGACGCCCGCGAATGCGTCCCTGATTTCGGGATACTTCGCCACTAATGCCTTGATGAGGGCCACACTGTTCTGGTAGGTCTGGTTCGTGTTCGAGATGTCGCTCGCCTGGTATTTGACCGTGAGATTCAGATCATTCCCAAACGCTTCCGGATAAAGTTCGGTCAGTTTGTATGTAGCCCCTCCGGCCGCAAGCTCCACTGGCTTACCACCCACGGGGAAATCGGTGGGCTGCAGGCCGTGCGACTCGTCGTAAAGCTTATCGGTTGCTGCAGTGCTCATGAATGGCAACGGCGAGATGAGACTGTACGCCTCCAGATAGTAGAGCGAGGCGTTGTGTAGCTGTCCTTTGGCCTTGTATTCGCGTGCGTGGGACAGGAACCAGCCGCTGTCGTGCCCGGCGATTTGTGTGGCCTTGATGTAGAGCCCGCCCAGCTTCCAGTCGGTCCCGATTTGCTGCAGAACAAGCGATACAGTCATAGGAATCTTGGCGGAGTCTGCGTCAAGAATCACGATTCCATATTTGCCCGGGGGCAGGTCATTCAAGGAGAAGACGGCGCTCCTGGCGGTCTGCCCGCTCTTTCCGAAAACTCCACAGTAAAACTCGGCCTTGGCGATCGTGGTTGTGCCTTCCGCGTCGAGCAAGAACGCCGGACGGGCCACTCCTGCTGATCCCGCAAGAGCCTGCTGATACTCCTTCACCGTCGACTCGATCGCGGAGAAATCGGATGCAACAGAAGGAACGGCGTTTTGACGTAAAGCGGACGCATCGCCCTTGACCACCATGTCGAAATAACGTTGACCGGCGGCACTAAGGGCAGCGCGGGTGGTCTCGTCCATGTCACTTGTGGTCTGGCATGTCTCCGCTCGCATGCCGATGGCTGTAAATAGGAAAAAGACGGAAACAGCAGGAAAGGCGCAGCCACGAAGCCAGAGCGGGGTCATCGAAGTGTGGCCTTTACTTTCAACGATTTGGCGGAGGAAATCAGCATCCAACCCGCTACTTCATGGATTGTACGCCAGCCCGCAATGTTCCCTGCAATCGTTTGCACCTGGCTCCCAAATCGTGCCATAGCATCAAAACCCGCAAGCGGGTAAAGTCAATACGTTCTATTCGGTAGCCGGTGGGACGTTCCCGCGCGATCGTGTCCGCAAAAGCAGTGCTAGAATTCGCTTAACGGCTACCTGCGGCATCCCAGAAATCGCAGAGGTTCCAGAAGGAGCAGCTCCATGCGCACAGGAATAAAGCTCGCATCGTTTGTGATGGCTGGAGTCCTGTGCCTGGGAGGCCTCAGCGCGGCGAATGATTCTTCTCGTCACCAGCGCAAAGCCAAGAAAGTGGAGTTACCGCCGCTCCCGTCGGGACCGCGCGGGCCTGTTCCGCAACTTCCGCTGGACTCGACGCCGGCCGTGGCTCCGCAGGTGAGCTACAGGGATGGACAGCTGACCATCCTGGCACCGAACTCCACTCTGGGAGATATCCTGCGTGCTGTGCGCAAACAGACCGGCGCTGAGATGGAGGTTCCGGCGAGCGCCAACGAACGCGTGGTCACGCAACTGGGGCCTGGGCTTGCGCGTGACGTCGTCGCGGAATTGCTGAACGGATCCAAGTTCAACTACGTGCTCCTCGGTTCACCCAACGATGCAAGTGTCCTGACCCGCGTGGTGCTCGTGGCAAAGACGGGCGGAGACGCGGCCGGGCAGAATCCCCAGCCACAGGATCAGACGTCCGGCCAAACGGGGAACGTGGTTCAGGCTCCGCAGCCAGACGTGGCAGACGCTCAGCCCGATGCGCCTGACGCAGAGGCGGCGGACGACAACGCCACCGACGAGAACGCCGACCAGAGCGCCGAGGCGGACCAACCTGCACCTGCTCCGGATCAGCCGGGCGTCAAGACCCCGCAGCAGATGCTGCAGGAGATGCAGCAACGCCAACTCCAGCTACAGCAGCAACAGCCCCCGGGACAGCCGCCGATTCCTGGCGGAGCCTATCCGCAGCCCCCACAGCGGCCTCAGCAAGAGCAGTAGGCGAGGGTTTCACGTTGATGGCGTGGTTGGCTGGGGAATGCTGGCGCAGATCGCTACGTCTGGTTACCGACCACTCGCTCTAAAGCCCCTCTCCGCTGTGCGAGCGGTCCGCGGAGGCAGCTGCGCCTCCATTAAGGGTGGCTGGGACTGGGCAGCCCTTCGTTGAACAGTTTGGGGCAGATCAGCTTGGTTCAGCGCCTCCTGCAAGAGTCGCCAGTCACGGGCGATTTCTGCTCCCGATACCCTCGTCGGCGCGCCGCGGCGCAACTCCGTCTGGAGTCGCGCTTCCAGCAATTGCTGCACCAGTGCGGGCGGGGCGCCACTGCTCAAGACGTTGTCTGCCGCAAGGCCGACGTTCACGAAGCGCTCCCCGTGCTTCATAAGGAGAGTCGGTCTGCCCTGCGGGTCGAGTTCAGCGCTGGCTTTGGACTGCAGACGGCCCCACTGTTTATCAACCCGCGTACCCGAAGTCTCCCGGTCGGCGGACAGCAGCGCCGCCAGCTCTTTTTGATAGGCGCGACGGTCTTCATGACCCAGAGGCAACTCGGGATCGCCACCCGCCGAGAAAACCATCGCGTTGCGGGCTGGGTCGAAGCGGCCGGTACCGGTGCCCACGTAGACCGCGGCCACGCATCCAGCAAAAATCGGGCTGAAAATGGCGCTAGGTACGATGTACTTCTTCGACTTGAAGAACGACTCCACCACCCCGTGAGCCACGGTGCTGCGCGGCATGCTGCCCGGCACCTGGGCGATCACAAGTCTTGAGAACTGCAACTCCGGATGCCGGCTGCCGAGCTTGACCATCCGTTTCGCCATCTGCTTCGGGGTTGTAATCCCAATATCGGCAACCAGGCTGCGGTGCAGAGCCTTCGGATAGTAGAAGTTGATGACGTCCTTCGCGAAATCAGCGCAGTTTCTCGACACCAAGTGGAAGTGAGAGCGATTTGGCGATGAGTTGTATTTGCGGATGAGCGCTTCATCCTGCGCGGCGGTGGTTTCGATGGTGAAGCCGTAAACCGTCCGGTCGTAAGAGGTGCCCACGAGCTCATACCAGTTTCCATCCGGAGCCTCTCCGTTGGCGAGATCGGGTGCAACGTCTTCCAGGTGCGCCCGGCGGTAGCGATCGCGCAGAAAGGCCACCATCTTCGCGTCGGCAAACAAAGGTACATCCTCAGGACGCTCCACCGCGTACAGGTAGGGAATCAGGGGAATGGCAACCCAATCGTATTCCCCGATGCCATCGTAGCGGCTCAGGACCGCGCCGGACTCTCCCGGGGCGCACCGTCGCAGAACCAGCGGATTATCGGTGCACACGCCGGACAGGTACACGGCGGCGTGACCGGTTCCGGTAAAGAACCCCAACTTGCCATACGGCTCTTCCAGCAGCAGGGTCGCGGAAGTCTGCGCTTGGGAGGCAAACACCGCCAGCAACACGACCAGCGTGCCCAGAGCGTGCCTCACGAATTTGACCCTAAGGCGCAACATCAATCTCCGTGCTAAACAATCTAACTTTCTTGTTAAGAGCCGTTTAGCGGAAGATTAGTTGCTAATAATCAGAAAAACCAGTTACGGAAGTTCAGAGAATCTGCAGGGGCTTCCAGGGAGGTGGGTAGCGAAATATTGGCGAAGATGATCATGCATAAACCGCTGCTAGACAGCGGACTCGCGAAGGCGCTCCCTTGCCGAGCGTGCGCTCTCGGAGACGATCTCATCCTTGTCCGTGGAAAGCTTTTCCAGGGTCGCAGCGAGACTCTGCTTAGAGCTGTTGCCCATTGCGATCGCGGCATTCCGCCGCAATCCGCTGAGCTTTGTGCGCCGAACCGGTGACCCGCGAAACACCTTCCGAAATTCCTCCGCACTCATCTCAGCGAGCCAGTCGAGGGCCGGGTTGACAAGATCGGGGCGCGGGGCAAACTCGGGTGCTGTCGTAACGGGCGCCCTGCGGTTCCAGGGGCAGACATCCTGGCAGATATCGCAGCCAAAGACATGTCGCCCCATCGCTTCTTGCAGTTCCTCTGGAATCTGTCCTCGCTTTTCGATGGTGAGATAGGAGATGCACCTGTTGGAGTCGAGGCGATACGGTTCGAGCAGTGCGTCCGTGGGGCATGCCTCGATGCAGCGCCGGCAACTTCCGCACCGGTCCGGAGCGGGGAGGTCGGGAGCAAGTTCAGCCGATGTCAGAATTACGCCGAGAAAGAGCCACGAACCCTTCTTCTGACTGATGATGCAGGTGTTCTTGCCGATCCAGCCGATGCCCGCATACTTCGCGTAAACCCGCTCTACAATCGGCCCCGTATCAACATAGCAGCGGGTCACGAGCTCCCCGGATTCGTTACCACTCTGACTCAGACTGTTCTTCAAGATATGGTCGAGCTGTCGAAGCCGCCGCAAGACGGCTTCGTGATAGTCTTCACAGCCCCACGCATATCGGGAAATCCAACCGCGGCTCTTGTCATGGAACTCGGTTGAGTACGGCTGTTCGCTGTTGTAGTTGATGGCGCAAACGACCACGCTTCGTGCCCAAGGCGCAACCCGTGCGAGCGAGGCCCGCTTAAGCGAGCCCTGCTCATCGCGCGCCTCCATGTACTTCATTTCGCCGGCGTGACCTGCGCCAATCCACGCGGGGAAATACTCGAGTTCTTGAGCGTCCGTCGCGGGTGCGATTCCGCAAAGATCGAAGCCGGCCTCCAGCGCCGCGCGTTTGATCACTGCCGTGATTTCGCTGGCTCGATTCATGGCGACGGGGGATTGCATCAAGGCGAAGGGGAGTCGTCCACGCTCCAAGAGTGAACTGCGAAAGCAAGGAGCGGAAAGCAGATCGTCACAACGAATGGTGGGAGTATCAGCGAGCCTCCACACCCAGGTGCTTCTACACGCCCAGCTTCTTCACCTCTTCGCTGTAGTACTTGCGGTAAAGGATATCCCACTCCTGGGAGCCTTCGAGGATAGTGCGCTTCTGGCTCTCGATCTTCTGCCGGGCCGCCTGATCGATTCGTTCTTCCTGGTTGAGCAGGTCTTCGAGAATTTTGCGAGTTTCCTGGCGGATGGTGTTGGGGTCCTCGATGAACTCGACTTCGTCCAACTCCTTGAGGACGTCGGCGACGGCGCGCGCCAGCACATTGACTTTGTCGCGGCTAAGCCTCACAGCACCGCCTTGTACTTGCGCACCAGTTCCGTTTTTACCTTGCGGAACATCTCCTGATAGTTGGCGCCGGTCTTCTGCATCTCCTCGGAGTAGGCCTCGAGAATCACACGCACCTCATCGTTGATCCGGTCCTCAAGGGACAATTCGTCAACCAGTGCGGCATGCACGCGTTCTGTGACCACGGGAACAGCCGTGGCCTCGATAAACTTGCCTGCAATCAGTTTCTTGGTGACTTCGCGGGCCAGGTAGCCCACATATTCTTTGGAAAAAAGCATGTGCGGATCGGGTTGCCCTGCGTGCTACGGATGCTGTGTTTGAATCAAAAAGTGTAACACAGTCGGTGGACACGGGCACGGCAGGCGACCTCAGCGGAGCGATGCGCGCGGATGCTCCACTCGGGTGCCCAGGGACACAAATCCCCCTCGGCTTCTGCTTAGGACACGCTTTCGGTCTCGCCTGAAAGACGGCCTGGCCCAGGGTCACATCGAGCAGGAACGCGGTCCCAGTTTCCGAGACGGTTCTATCTCACAAAGCTGGCCAGCGACGTCATGACTATCGACCCAACGAGCGCAATAAAGACCAGTAACAAAGCGGCACGGCTTGCGGAATTGTCGACAACCGGCTCGGACATGCAGTTCTCTCCCGGAGTGATGTCTCGTGGAAACCGTGTCACCACGAAGCTACGCGCCGGGATTATGCACCGCTGGCAGATCCTCCCTCGCCCGCAGCATCACGTTTCCACGTCCTCGATGCGGGGTTGCTGGCACCTCGCCTGCGGACGGAATACAATGCGTAACAAGCCTTATGTCTCCGATTCCAGACGACCTGACCACCGTCAAAGACGACATGATCGCCTTCATCGAAGGCCACGGCATGCGCCGCTTCCACGGCTACGTGGACTACGAGGAAGTGCAGTGCATCATGTGGGAGACAGGTTCGAATCCCGACGCCTGGAAAGACTTCGTTGAACTGGCGAAGGTGGGCGGCGCGCCATTCCTTACCATGCACGCCTGGACCCTGGAGCGCGAGGAGTTGGACGAACTCCTGCAGCGTCTTTCGAACTCTGAGTTCACTGACGGCGATGATGTGGAAGACGCCCGCTGGTTTCGCGCGCACGTCGACAAGGTTGGCTTCCTCCAACTGGGATGGGCCTATCAGGGCTCGATGTTTCTCTGCGAAGTCAGCACCGAGTGGTACGAACGTTACCAGCGCCTGCTCGAAGTCTCCGACGAATTCGGAGGCCTCGCCATCGACGAGTCCGACCAGGACGAAGAGACCTAGACGTTAAGAGGGACATGTGGGGCGGGCGCCCCCGCCCTCCTCTGTCGCGGGAAGCCCGAGTGCCTCTGTCTCGCCGATCCTGGAGTAAACTGCTCCATCCGAATGAAGTGGATTCACAAGACCAGTGACAGAGACCAGGTTGCGCTCCTGACTGCGGAGCTAATCAACTCGTCTACCCGCGGGATCGACAACACCGCCGCATCCGTCCTCGCTCCGTTACTTGTTCACCGCGGCATTACCGACGCCGATTCCGCGGATCGCTTTCTTGCTCCATCTCTTTCCAATCTTCACGCACCGGAACGAATGACGGGGCTGCGTGCCGCCGTCGACCGGCTGGACTCCGCCATCGAATGCAAAGAGCCCATTCTGATCTACGGTGACTACGACGTCGACGGCACCATGGCTGTCATCATCCTGAAAACCGCGATTGAGCTTTGCGGCGGCGCAGCTGATTTCCACGTCCCCCACCGCATTCGTGAGGGCTACGACATGCGTGGTGACGTGATCGAACGCGCGGCCGCTGCAGGCATTCGACTCATCATCAGCGTCGACATGGGTATCCGAGCCTTCGCTCCCGCGGAAACGGCGAAGAAGCTTGGAGTCGACCTGATCGTCACCGACCACCACCTGCCCGGCCCTGACGGTGTCCCGGATGCGCTGGCAGTGATCAACCCCAATCAGCCAGGCTGCGAATATCCCTACAAGCAGCTGTGCGGTGCCGGAGTGGCGTTCAAGCTGGCGCAGGGACTGATGCAGCGTCGTCTCGAAGCGAAAGACCACTCTCGGCTGTTGTTGTCGTTCATGAAGGTGGTTGCGATTGCCACGATCGCCGATGCCGTGCCTCTGACGGGAGAAAACCGTGTCTTTGCCAGCCTTGGATTGGATGCCCTGCGCAGGGCCGTGAACCCCGGCTTGAAAGCGCTGCTCGAAGTGGCGCAGATCTCTACCAGCCGCCCGCCCACCTCAACCGAAGTCGCCTTTCGTATCGCGCCGCGCATTAACGCCGCCGGACGCATGGACGTAGCCCGCGACGTGATTGAACTTTTCAGCGTGAAGGATCCTGCTCGTGCCCGCGAACTTGCCGCCAAGCTCGATCGGCTCAATACCGACCGTCAGGAGGAGGAACGCAGAATCCTGACCGCAGTCGAGGAGAGGTTCAGCGGCGATCCGGCTCTGTGCGATGCCTACTGCATCGTGGTGGACGGCGACGGCTGGCACCGCGGCGTCATCGGCATCACCGCGACCCGTGTGCTCGAGCGCTACAACCGTCCCACACTCGTAATTTCGCGGGAAGGCGAAGAAGCGTTCGGTTCCGGCCGTTCGATTCGTGCGTTTCACCTGCTGGAAGCCATTGAATCCTGCAGCGACCTTTTTTCCCGCTACGGCGGACATGCTCACGCTTGCGGCTTCGCTATGCCGGCAGCGAACGTCCCCGAACTTCGCGCCAGGCTGGATGCCTTTGCCCGCGCGCGGCTGACCCTTGCCGACTTCGACCCCAGGCTCGACCTGGATGCCGAACTTCGGCTCGATGAAATCACTCCTACCTTATTTCAGGCCTTGCGCAAGCTCGAACCCTACGGAGTCGGGAATCCCGAGCCGGTGTTCTCGGCGCTCGGAGTGCAGTTGACCGCGCCCCCGCGCATCCTGAAAGACAAGCATGTGAAGTTAAAGCTAAAGGCGGGAGAGCAGGGCAGCGCGCCGGTTCAGAGTCTTGCTGCAGCTGCAGCCGAAAATGAATCGGCAAACGGCGAGTCTCCTAAGCAAGAGTCCGCGGGCCAGGAGCTGTCCGCGGTTGCGATTCTCACCACGCCTCGATGCCATCCCGACAGCACCACGATCCGCCGCGCCGAGAGAGCGGCGTCCACCGAACAACTGAGAACTGAGAACCGAGAACTGAGAACTGGTTCTTGGCGCAAATCCATCACGTTCGATGCCCTGGGCTGGCGCATGGCGGAGCGCCTGCAGCAATCTCCACTACTTGCTGGCGATACCATCGATATTGCCTTCACCATCGGCCACAACGATCACCCCGAATACGGCGGGCTGGAATTATCTCTCCGCGACTTGAGAGCGCCCACCGTGGGAGAGGAGAAGGCTTCGCCGTTACCAGTGAAAGCGTTCTAGTGATCCGAGTCATTGACCTGCAAATCACATTTCTGATGCAAGCCTTTACCAGATTCCCGTTCTGTCACAATCGGAGGTGGACATGCGTCGCTCAATTCTCGTCATCCTGATCAGTCTGTCGTTGCTCACCGGTCTGGCCGCTCAGAAGAAAGCCGACCAGCCCAAACCCCCGCAGCCTGCACTCCCAGCCACTTCTGCCGATGCCCCGGCTCGTCTCCCGGTCAAACGGGTCGTCCTCTATAAGAACGGTGTGGGCTATTTCGAGCACAGCGCCCGGGTTCACGGCACACAGGATCTCAGCATCGATTTCACCACCGCCCAGCTCAATGACGTGCTGAAGTCCTTGACCGCCGTGGATCTCGGCGAAGGACGCGTTTCGTCCGTTCGCTACAATTCCATCGCTCCACTGGGAGAACGGCTGAAGTCGCTGCGGCTGCCCTTCGGCGAACAAGTGACCCAGGCCGAATATCTCTCCGCCTTGCGAGGAGCGCGGGTCGAAGTACGTAGCGGTACGGCGACAGGAGCAGGTCGTCTGCTCAGCGTGGAGAAGATCCGGAAGCAGCGCGTCAAAGACGAGTTCGAAGATGTAACCACCTTCTCGATCGTCACCGATGCCGGAGAAATGAGGAATTTCGAACTTGGTTCCGGCACGTCCGTGCGCATCGCTGAGCGCGAATTGACGGATGAAGTGGGCCGATACCTCGGTCTGATCGGGTCTTCCCGTGCCCGTGATGTGCGCCGGATGAGCTTTACCGCCAGCGGAACCGGTGACCGCGATGTCTTCGTCAGCTACATCAGTGAAGTACCAGTCTGGAAAAGCACGTACCGGATTCTGTTCCCCGAGAAGCCGGGCGACAAGCGGCTGCTGCAAGGCTGGGCCATCGTCGACAACACCATCGGCGAGGACTGGAAAGATGTCCAGCTGTCGCTGGTGGCGGGTGCGCCGCAATCCTTTATCCAGGAGATCTCGCAACCGTTTTACGCACGGCGCCCGGTAGTTCCGTTGCCGGAGGCCGTGATGCTGACGCCGCAGTCACACGAGGCCACGGTCCAGGTGGATCGTCTGGAGCAGTATGCGAAGTTACAGGCGCCCCCGGGCGTCAGCAATGCCACGACCAGCCTCTATGGCATCGTGAAGGATCCTTCCGGAGCGTCGGTACGGGGCGCACGCGTCACCGTCCGTAACGAGGAAACGGGTTCGTCCCAGGTGACGACAACCGACGCACAGGGTCATTATCGCTTCAACGACATTCAGGCGGGCAATTCAGCATTGTTTGTAAACGCTCCCGGTTTTCAACGCTTCAACCTCGCGAACATTTACCTGGGGATCGGACGGAACAACGAGATTGATGCCACGCTGAATGTGGGCAATGCCAACGAATCTGTGGAAGTGAGCGCTGGTCCTCCTCCGCTGGTGCAGACCGAAAGCGCCGAACTGATGAGCAGGACAGAGAAGCAAGGCGCCGAAGCCGAGGGCAAGTCCGCCGGCGATTTCTTCGAATACAACGTCAAGCAGAGGATCACCATCGGGAAGAACCAGTCGGCCTTGGTTCCCATCCTGCAGGGACACATCGAAGCGGAGAAAGTGACGCTGTGGAATCCGGAATCCGCGCCCCTGCTTGCCCTTTGGATCAAGAACACCAGCGGCCAGGTGCTGGATGCCGGGTCGTTCAACGTGCTGGAATCCGGCACGTTTGCCGGTGAGGGTGTCTTGGAGACGATTCACCCCGATGAGCGGCGGTTGCTCTCCTATGCGGGTGACGCCGCCGTGCACGTGAAATACTCTGCGGACTCGAGCGAAAACCCGTTCAGCCGGGTGCGCATTGCCAAAGGCGTCATGATCATGACTCGGCAAGAGCGGAAACTGAATAAGTTCACCATCCGCAACGCCGACACTTCCTCACGGCAGGTAGTCGTCGAATACCCGGCGGAAGACGGATGGAAGCTTACGCCAGCCACCCCGAAGCCCGAGGAGTCTTCAGAGTCCTATCACCGCTTTCGTGTGCCTGTAGAAGCAGGCAAGACCGCGGAGTTGACCGTCGAGGCGATCCATCCGCTGGAAGATCGAGTTGAGCTGAGCAATCTCGATCTGGACGAAGTGAATCTAATGGTCCAGCAGAAGCGGGTCACTCCGGCTATGCAGCAGGTCTTCGACAGCATCCTGCGACAGAAGTTGAAGGCTGAACAGATTTCTGACCAGATGGCTGAGCGCAAACGCGAAAGTGACCAGATTGCGGGCGATCAGGGTCGTATCCGCGAAAATATGAAGGCACTCAAGGGAAGCTCTGAGGAGAAATCTCTGCTGCAGCGCTACGTCGGTCAACTCGACTCTCAGGAGAGCCGACTGGCTGCATTACGCAAGGAGATGACTGACCTGACGGCACAGGAGAATCAAGCCAAATCCGAGCTCGACCGGATGATCTTGGAGGTGAACGTCGACGAGACCTTCTAGAGAAGCTGCAGGGTCGAAAATCTGAGGTCCGCTCACCATAAATGGTAGTAACCGTCGCGGCGGGCCAGATCGACCTTGACTCCGAACAGGTTCGACAGTTGTCCGACCTGCAGGATCTCCTCTTTGGGCCCGTCCGCGAGGATGCGTCCAGATTTCATCAGCACGACCCGCTGGATCTCGGGCACGATGTCGGCCAGTTCGTGGGTCACCAGAATGATGCCAATGCCCGAGTTCGCCAGCGTGCGCATGGTCTGCCGCACCGTGTGTTGCGCCGAGAGATCCAGGGAGTTGCAGGGTTCATCGAACAACAACGCGCGCGGATTGTGAACCAGGGCTCGTGCGATCAGAACTCGCCGGGCCTCTCCCGACGACATCTCGCACACGGGCCGCTCCGCCAGATGCTGGATACCCAACTGGTCCAGCGCGCCGTCTGCCAACTGCCGGTGTCGAGGATCGACGTTGTGATTCGGGAAGATGCTGATGCTGCTGAAAAAGCCCGACAGGACGACATCGCGTCCGTTCGCCTCTCCGGTACACGAAGCCATCAGGTCATTGGAAACGATGCCAAGCTGGGCGCGCAAAGCGAATACGTCCCACGACTCCTCGCCCAGAATCGCCATCGTAGAATCAGGGCGCACCACCGGGTAGCACTCGCGCGTGATTGTTTTGATCAGTGTGGACTTGCCGCAGCCATTCGGTCCCAGGATCGCGACGTGCTCATCCGCCTCGATTCGAAGGCTCAGGTTGTCCAGCGCGAGCTTCTGCCCCCGCATGACGCAGATGTGTCTTAACTCCAGGAGCGGCGGCGCAGGTTCGGTGGTCATCGCATCCAAGTGTAGATGAGGTCGCGGGCTCCGGGCGGCTGATCGCGCGCCAGCCCGGATGCCTGCATTACACTGAACTCAGTCATGCCGCTCCCGGTCTACCGCTTGCGCCGCTGGTTGCTTGCCGCCGCCGTAGTGTTCACCGCGGTGGTTGGCGGGATGTATTTCTACGCCCGTGTGCGGGCGCGCAATGTGCTGAAGGAAGTTCCTGACAAGATCGGGTACGACATCAAGCAGACCGCAACCGGCTTCCAGTTCTCGAAGTCGGACGGCGGACGCACCCTCTTCACCATCCAGGCTACGGACGTCAAGCAATTCAAGTTCAACGGACGCGCTGAACTGCACAATGTGAGCATCGTGCTCTACGGGCGTGACTCTACGCGCTTTGACCAGATCTCGGGCGAGGACTTCGCCTATGACCCTAAGTCGGGCGATGTTACCGCCAACGGAGAGGTGCAAATCGATCTCGAGGCGAATCCGGCCGGGCTGACCGGTCCTGACCAGGCCACGCCGAAAGAACTCAAGAATCCCATCCACCTGAAGACTCGCGATCTCGTTTTCAACCGGGAGACAGGAAACGCCTGGACCAATGCAAAAGTTGAATTCCGAACTCCACAGGCCACGGGATCGGCAGTGGGCGTGCAATACGCCGGCAAGGCGAATACGCTGACGCTGACCTCGCAGATCCACGTGCTGTTGACCGGGCCCGACGCCGCCGTGATCGATGCCACGCGTGCCGTCGTCACCAATGCGACGCGGCAGATTGTCGTCGAGCGTCCTCGCGTCGAGCGCGGGGCAGACACGCTGCGCGCGGAGAAGGCTACATTTTTCCTGGGACCAGACAACAATGTCGAGCGCGCGCTGGCCGCAGGAGATGTGAACGCGGAAACTCAGATTGAGGAAGCCCAGCGCAAAGCGCACCCGGCAAAGAACTCAAGAGCGACCGGTCGTCCCCTCCCCGCGTTGCGCAGCGATCCGTCAGGCGGCGGGCAGAGTTCGAAACTCCACGCTCGGGCCGATGAAGGCGAACTGCTGCTTGCCCACAATGAACCTCGTACCGCGACCTTGAGCGGCAATGTTCAGCTCGAGCGTGTTGGGGCGCAACCGTTGCAAGCCCGCGCTGGCCGAATAATTCTGGATTTCGCCGGCCGCAAGCAACTCGAGAAGGTGCGGGCTACCGACGGAGTCCGCCTGACTCAGCAGGCGGACGACAGAAGCGCGAAGCCGAGCGGCCCGGCCTCGCAGAATTTCGAACTCACTGCGCCAACCATCGACTTCCTGCTGGCGAAGGGCCGCGTTCTAGATCGCGCTGTGACCTCAGGCGCCGCGCAGATCACGATATTTCCCGCGCAGAATTCAGACTCGAACACGCCCCAAGCTCCGCGTCCGCGCACCGCAGTCACGGCGGGCAGGTTTGAGGCGAAGTTCGATCAGACCTCAGAAGACCGAAGCCATCTTGCCGCCATCCACGGTGCGCCGGACGCAAGGATTGTCAGCATCAACCCCGGCCAGCCCGATCGCGTCAGCACCAGTCAAACCGTCGACGCAGCATTCCTCCCGCAAGGCGGGATCGAGTCGATCACACAAGCCGGAGGCGTCGCCTATACCGACAACCAGAGTCCCGAGAAGCGAACCCAAGTCTGGGCCGACCGGGCCCGCTACACCCCCGTCGACCAGACCATTGTTCTCAGCGGCAATCCACGAGTCACCGCCGGTGGAATGTCCACCACGGCGCAGACGGTCCGGATCAACCGCGCCACAGGTGACGCCCTCGCCGAAGGAGACGTGAAGAGCACCTACAGTGACCTCAAAGAGCAGCCCAACGGAGCGCTTCTAGCCTCAGCTTCGCCCATTCACGTCACGGCGCGTCAGATGACTGCCCGCAGCAGTCCGGGAGTCGCGCTCTATACCGGCAATGCCCGGCTCTGGCAGGACGCCAACGTCATCCAGGCGCCGTCGATCCAATTCGACCGAGAGCGCAGGTCCGTGACGGCCCAGGGAACTTCCTCTCAGCCGGTCTCGACTATTCTCATCCAGCCAGAAAAAAAATCAGCGGAACCACCCCCGCCGGCTGCGAAACTGACGGGGAGGAATCAGAAAAGCAGCCCTCTGGCGATCACCGGCACCCAATTCACCTACACCGATGCCGAGCGGAAAGCCCATTACGAAGGGGGAGTAGTAGCCAAAGGTGCTGACTTCACCGCCTCGGCTCAGACGGTCGACGCCTACCTTCTTTCCCGCTCTCAAACGTCTGGCACTCAATCAGTTGCGGGTCTCGGGCAGCTCGACCGTGTGGTCGCGCAGGGCAACGTTGTGATCCAGCAATCGAAGCGAAGGGCGGAGGGCCAGACCCTGGTTTACACGGCCGCTGAGGACAAGTTCGTCCTCACGGGCGGACCGCCTAGCATTTTTGATGCCGAACGAGGCA
Organism: Terriglobia bacterium; assembly: GCA_020073465.1. Classification (GTDB taxonomy): domain Bacteria; phylum Acidobacteriota; class Terriglobia; order Terriglobales; family Acidobacteriaceae; genus Sulfotelmatobacter. Next base: position 76,145 of record JAIQFC010000020.1, on the reverse strand, counting down.
AGATTACGGGGGTTTCGTTGACTTTCTACAGACGCGATGATAGGGTGCTCGTAGAAGGCGAAGCAAGTACTCCTGTGGTAACGCAGACGCGAGTGGCACGATAAATGCGTACTCTGGCCACTGATGGAATTGGCAAGTCGTATCGTGGCCGGCGGGTTGTAAATGGTGTCAGCCTCAGCGTCGAGCAAGGCGAAGTTGTTGGATTACTTGGACCTAACGGGGCCGGCAAGACTACTACTTTTTACGCCATTGTAGGCCTGATCCCCCCTGACACTGGCCGCGTGTTATACGACGGTCAGGACATCACCGACGTTCCCATGTATCTGCGGGCGCGTCAGTATGGCATCAGCTATCTCCCGCAAGAAGCTTCGGTCTTTCGCAAGCTCACAGTAGAGGAAAACATCCTCGCGGTGCTGGAAGCGCAACCTATTTCCTGGCACGAACGCCGCGAGAAGATGGAAAAGTTCATCGACGAGCTTGGGCTGGAGCATATCCGCCAGAACCGCGGTTATGCGTTGTCTGGGGGTGAGCGCCGGCGCGTGGAGATTGCCCGCTGCCTGTGCATCAATCCCACATTCATTTTGCTGGACGAACCGTTTTCCGGGATCGATCCCATTGCCGTCCTTGACCTGCAGAAGATCATCAGCGGGCTGAGGGCGAGTGGCATCGGAGTCCTGATCACGGACCATAACGTGCGCGAAACGCTTTCGGTCACCGACCGGGCTTACATCATCGATGACGGCAGAATCTTCCGTCATGGCGGGCCCGGAGAGTTGGCGAGCGATCCGGAAGTGAGGCGCGTGTATCTGGGCGAAAGTTTCTCGCTCGTGTGAGAAGAGCAGTGGCCGGTGATCAGTGTCCAGTGGCCAGAAAGACACTGCTCCGTAACTGGTCACTGACCACTGGCCACTGATCACTGGTTTCTTATGGTTTTGTTGCAGCACAAACTCAGTGTCAAGCTCTCCCAGCGCCAGATCCTCACTCCCGGCCTGGTGCAGATGGTTTCGGTCCTCGCGCTCAACAAGCTTGAGCTCAAGGACATGATCAACGCTGAGATGGTCGAGAACCCGGTTCTCGAAGAGCTGGAAGACTCGGTTCCGCTGCTCGATGAGGTCGGCAAGAAGGAAGAAGACCGCGACCGCGCCGCTGCGGCGACCACCGAAGAGAATCCCATCACTGCGGTCGAAAAGAAGGATCCCTTCGAAGAAATCGACTTTGGCTCGTTCTTCCAGGACTATCTCGATCCCGGTTACCGCACCTACAGCGAGATGGAAGAGATCGAGCGGCCGTCGTTTGAGAACTTTCTCTCGAAGCCCAGCAATCTCACCGATCATCTGGCGTGGCAATTAGGCGCGCTAAGCCTGCGCAACGAAGTGCGCGAGGCTGCCGACCTGATAATCGGCAACCTGAATGAAGACGGTTACCTCATTGCCAGCGATGAGGAATTGCTGGGTGTGGCGCCGCCTGCATCCCCTGAAGCCGATGCAGCGACGGCGAAGATCATTGTGAGTGAGGCGCAGGCCCTGGGACTGGCGGAGAGCCTCGCCGAGCCAACGTTGGCCGAAGCGGAACCCTCTGTATCCCAATCGCCAGCCGCCTTCGAGGCCGCTCCTGGCCAAAGCAGAAGTTACAATCTCGACTACGTTGCGGCGAGTTCAGCGGGCGAGGACGACTATCGGCACGCGGAAGCCTCCTTCTCTTCGAGAGGAATCGAATCAGCGGCCGCAGTAGCCCCGGCGCCGGAGCCCGCCAAGCCGGCCCCTCCGACATACCAGCCGAACTTCAGCGCATCCGATTTGCAGGAGGCTCTCGAGACGGTCCGGCAACTCGACCCTCCCGGTGTTGGCTGTCGCGACCTGCGCGAATGCCTCCTGTACCAGTTGCGCTATCACCAGCAGCAGTTGGCCTTGCACAAGAACGGCAACGGCACCGAACAGGTCCTGCAGGACGCAACTGCCATCGTTGATCAGCATCTGCGCGCGGTGCAGAACAAGCAGCATAAAGAAATTGCCAGAGCGATTGGACGTCCGCCCGAGGCCGTGCAGCAAGCGCTCGACTACATCCGCACGCTCGATCCGCGTCCCGGACTCCGTTACAACAAAGTTCAGGCGCGGCTGATCGAGCCGGATGTTGCCTTCGTCAAGCATGGCGATGAGTGGCTGGTTATCATGAATGACGAAGACCTGCCGCAACTTCGCCTCAATCCGGCGTACAAGAAACTGCTGACCCGCGACGGCAACGAAAAGAGCACTCGCGATTACGTCAAAGAGCGCTACAAGAGCGCCATCCAGCTCATCAAGAACATCGAGCAACGCAAGCAGACGATCACCAAGGTCTGCTACTCCATCGTTGCCCGTCAGTACGAATTCCTCGAAAAAGGCATCGATCACCTGAAGCCCATGATGATCAAGGAGGTGGCCGAAGAGATCGGCGTGCATCCTTCCACCGTAAGCCGTGCCGTGGCCAGCAAGTACGCCCATACACCCCAGGGCGTATTCGAGCTGCGATACTTCTTCAGCGAGAGCGTACAAGGCCCCGAGGGCGGCAACACCTCGTTGCTGATCCTCAAGCGCCGCGTCAAGAAGCTCATCGATGAAGAAGACCCCAGCCGTCCGCTGACCGACGAGCAGATCACCCGCATCCTGCAATCGCAGGGGATTCAGGTCACTCGCCGCACGGTCGCCAAGTACCGGGAAGACATGCGCATCCCGAGCACGCACCAGCGCCGGGTAAAGAAATAGATGGTTCGCCGAGAAGGAAGCCGCGAAGCGCGCAAGAATACAGCCCACGGCGTGAGCCGTGGGTAAGAGTGGCGAGTGAGTAAGCCCCGGAGGGGCGAAAGAAACTCTCACACGCTTCGCTGATCCGTCACGCGAACCGAAACCAGTTCCGAAATGCAGTGCCCGATTTAACTCATTGTTCGAATTCTTAGGAGGGGCGCTCATGAACGTGGAATACACCGGAAGACACTACGACGTAACTCCCGCCATCCGCAAAGAAGTAGAAACCGGCCTTACCAAGATCCGCAAAATTCTGGGCGACAGATTTGAAACCAAGGTGATCCTCGCCGTCGAAAAGCATCGCCACAAAGCCGAAATCACCATCAGCCCCCGCAATGGCCCACTGGTCGGGCTCGCCCAGGCCAAGGAAATGAGCATCGCCGTCAACGAAGCCCTCGATCATCTCGAGAAGCAGGCGGTGAAGTACAAGACGCGCTGGCAGTCGAAGAAGCGCTCGGCCCGCAAGACCGAAGAGGTCAACAAGTGGAACGGACACTCTGCGCGGGGTGATGAAGGTGATGTGCAGACCGCGGTTGGCCTGTCGGAGAGAACGGCCGTGCCGGTCGCGGTCCACAAATTCCCGCCGGTGGCCAAGACCACCGAAGTGCACCTTGTCCGTTCGGAAGATGCTGTCGCCATGCGCCCCATGACGCTCGAAGAGGCGATCAAGGAAGCCCACTTCCGCGACCGCGACGTCTTCGTCTTCCGCGATCCGAAAGGAAAGGTGATGGTGCTGCACCGCACGCGAGATGGCAAGATGGAGTTGATCGAAGCGCCGTAGGAGCCGCCTTCGGGCTTCGGCTTTCGGGCTTCAGCAAAACTCGTGTGAGTGTGGGGCGGGCGCTTCGCCCGCCCGCTCTTAGCTGTCTTATCTCGGGCTCGAGAGCCCACGGCACTTCCTGTTTACATTCCTCGCGGCAGGCGTATGATCCTCCTCGCCGATTCAACCAGACCCGGAGGAGATCCAATGAAAAGCTTCTGCCGTTTCGTTGCATTCCTGTTGTTGCTCGTGCCTGCGCTGTTTGCCCAGGAGCACTACACCGAAGGTCCCATCTGGCGCATCCAACTGATTCGCGTAAAGCCCACCCAGATGGACGCCTACCTCGCCAGCCTGCGCCAGTCCACCAAGCCGCTGATCGAGGAAATGAAGAAGCAAGGAACCATCATGGACTACAAGATCTTCCTGAAGGAAACTAAGGCCAATCCGGAAGACTGGGATATCTGCGTAGCCCTCGAGTACAAGAATCACGCCGCGATGGATGGCCTGACTGCAAAAGGTGAGGCGGTTCGCGACAAGATCCTGGGTGGCAAGGCGCCGGCCCAACAGCTGGCTGATAAACGAGCCGAGATCCGGGAGATCATCAGCTCGGAACTGCTGCAGGAGATTTTCCTGAAGTAACTTCCAGCTCTGTAAGTGTGGGGCGGGCGCCTCGCCCGCCCTTTGGCCTGGGGATTGCATAAAAGTCGCTATTCATACGTTTTAATGCAGGCGTTCCCGTGCTAGAATTCGCCGCCGAGGGAGATTTCGTCATGATTCGTACCTTCCGCAGAATCGTTCTCGTCCCGATGCTTCTTATCCTCGGCATCACTTTAATCGTGCCTCAACTCGTTCGTGCACAAGCAAAGCTTTCCGTTCACTGGGAAGAACTCACGGCTTCAGACTTCCGCGAAGGCATTCACCGTTCGCAAGGAACCTGCCTGCTGCCGTTTGGCATTCTTGAGAAGCACGGTCCGCATTTGCCGTTGGGTACCGATTTGCTCGACGTGCGCTATGCCGCTCTGCACGCCGCCGAGCAGGAATACGCGGTAGTCTTCCCCGAATATTATTTCGGACAGATCGCCGAAGCTCGCCACGAGCCGGGCACGGTGGCGTACAGCCGCAACTTGCAGCTGGCGCTCCTGCAGGAGACCACAGACGAGATGGCGCGCAATGGCTGTAAGAAGGTCCTGATCGTCAATGGCCACGGCGGCAACAACAGTCTGCTGCCGTTTTTCGCGCAATCGCAACTCGACAAGCCGCATGACTACGTCGTCTATGTCTTTGACGAACGGACACCGCAAACCGGAGGTCCTGCGCGGAAAACGAAGATCGACATGCACGCCGGTGAAAGCGAGACCTCGAAGATAATGATCTCGCGACCCGACCTGGTACACATGGACCGGGCGGCCAGCGAATCCGGCGCCGATCAGGCCCGCCAGAAGATTCCCGAGGACGTCTACACCGGCATCTGGTGGTACACGCGCTTCCCGTTCCACTATTCGGGCGATGGGTCCGTGGCGAACAAGGAGCTGGGTGAGTACCAGATGAAATGGTGGATTGATTCAGTCGTGAACACCATCCGGCAGGTGAAGGCCGACGATGTCAGCCTGAAGCTGCAGAATGAGTTCTATGAGAAGAGCAAGCACCCGCTGGACACACAGCCATAACGCCGCCGTCCCGGCGGCTGTCCGGCGGGCGTCCTCGCCCGGCCGCTCTCAAGGGCGAGACGCCCTCGAGACAGCCGGCGGAGCCTGCCCTGAGCGAGGTCGAAGGGATGCCGGCGCTACGAACTGCCGATCAGCACGCCGGTGATGAACACCAGCACTCCGCCGAGCCCCACCTGCAGGGCGGCGGTCACCCAAGGCGTATCCATGTAGCGCTGGCGGATCCAGGTGATCGCACCCAGTTCGGCAAGTACAACCGCGCCCGCGGCCCACAACGCCGCGCGGAAATCGCGAATCAGAAACGGCAGCGTGTGGCCGATGCCGCCAAGAGCAGTCATGGCTCCGCATACCACACCTCGCACCCAGGGATGTCCGCGCCCGGTAAGGCTGCCGTCATCGGACAGCGCTTCCGCAAATCCCATGCTGATGCCCGCTCCGACCGAAGCCGCCAGGCCCACCAAGAACGCATCCCAGCTCTTCTGGGTGGCCAGGGCGGCGGCGAAGACGGGTGCCAGGGTCGATACTGAGCCGTCCATCAATCCGGCCAAGCCCGGCTGCACGATCTGCAGCACGAAGAGCCGCCGCTGTGCCTGCTCTTCCTGCGCCTTCACGCTGGCGGGAAGTTTTTCCTTGTCAAGTTCTTCCGCGCGAGTTTCGTGCGACCTTTCTTCGTTAGCCAGGTCGTCGAGAAGCTGCCGAATGCTGGCGTCCTGCGTACGCGCGGACGCTTTTTCGTAAAAGCGGCGCGTCTCGACCTCCATGGTGCTGGCCGCCTTGCGGGCCGCCTCAATCCGCAGCGGCCGTATTAACCATAGCGCTCGGCGTTGAACAAAGCCGCGGACATCCTGCCGCCGGATCAGCGGAATGTGTTCTCCAAAACGCTGCCGGTAGAGCTCGATCAGGCGCCGCCGGTGTCCTGATTCTTCCTCGCGCATCCCCTCAAACATTGCCGCCGTCGCCGGATAGTCCTGACGCAAGCCCTCGGCAAAGTCGGCATAGACACGCTCATCCTCTTCCTCGGAGGAAATCGCCAGAGCCAGCACTTCGCGTTCGGTAAGATCGTCAAATCTCTTCATGGCGCCCTAGCTTAAATGGCCAACCCTGCCCCAGACAAATGCCGCTCTCGAAAAGCGGTTTCTAGTTTCTGGTTTCCAGTTCAAGAGCGCACCGGCGCACCTCAATCGGCAATCGGCAATCGAAAATCGGAAATCGACCGCGCTCTTCCGATGCTACTATCGCCTTCATGACGCCCCGGAAATCATCTGGCCGCACAACGCGCAAGAGCCCCGAGCGCGGAGGCAAGAAATCGTCCCACTCTGCCGTGCGCAAGGGCCAGCAGTCCCCGGAACTCGTGATCATCACCGGCATGAGCGGCTCCGGGAAGGCCTCTGTGCTGAAGGCCTTCGAAGATCTTGGCTTCTACTGTGTCGACAATCTTCCGGTCGAACTCATCCCGCGCTTCGCCGAGTTGGCTGTGCAATCCCGGGAAATTCGCCGCACCGCGCTCGTCGTGGACGTGCGCGAAGGTTCCAAGCTCGACAAGCTCCCCGGGATTCTGCATTCCGTCCGGCGCATGATCCCGACCAAGGTCGTCTTCCTGGAGGCTTCCGATGCTATCCTTCTGCGCCGTTTCAGTGAAACTCGCCGCCCCCACCCTCTGGGGACCGATGCGCCGGTCAAGACCTCGCTCCAGGCCGAACGCCGGCACCTCGGACCGATTCGCGCTCTTGCCGATTTCGTGATCGACACTTCAAAATTCAACGTGCACGAACTGCGTGCTCACGTCACCGAACGCTTCCAGGAACGGGCTTCAGAGAAGAGCATTCTGGTGTCTTGCGTGAGCTTCGGATTTCGTCAGGGTGTGCCCGAGGATGCTGATCTCGTCTTTGACGTGCGTTTCCTGCCCAACCCGCATTTTGTCCCGGAGTTCCGCCCGCTCACCGGACGCCACCCGCGCGTGGCCAAATACATTCGCTCGTTCCCGCAGACCCAGGAGTTCATCAAGCGCATCTCTGACCTGCTCGTCTACCTGCTTCCCCATTACATTCACGAAGGCAAGAGCTACCTGACCATCGGGTTCGGCTGTACCGGCGGCCAGCACCGCTCCGTCATGATCGCGGAAGACGTCGGAAAACACTTGCGCCGCGCAGGATATCGCGTGAAGGTGGTACACCGGGATAGTCCCAAGTAGGAACGTCCAAAACGGGCGGAAGCGCGACGGGAAGCTGAAACGCCATTCCAATGGCGGGAACTCAAGTAGAATAATGGCTTGCGTCCCATGTCTACTGCGCTGGCAGCAAGCGATTGCGGCCCATCCCGCCCGGGAGCCCCATGCGGCAACTGACGCGCCTTCTGCGCTACGCCCTGCCCTACTGGTGGCAGGTACTGTCCGCGGTCGTACTCATGGCGGCGGTGGGTGCGTTGGACGCATTCAAGTATCTGCTGGTCCGTCCGGTCTTTGATCGCGTTCTGGATCCGTCTACCGGGTCCAAGGACATTCAGCTTTTCAGTATTCCCGGCACACACCATTCTTTGTATCTGCAGCAACTGGTTCCGCCGCATTTCACCAACGCGTGGACGGTCGTGGCCTTCGCATTAGTCGCCTCCACCATCCTGAAGGGAATCTGCGATTACGCGGGCACATACCTCGTAAACCACGCCGGCTTCGGCATGATCACCGACCTGCGAGACGAACTCTACAATGCGATTCTGCGGCGCTCTGCCGCGTTTTTCTCAAGGCATACCACCGGCACCCTGCTGTCTACGATCGTGAACGACATTGAGCGCGTGCAGTACGCCATGTCGACGGTGCTGGCAGAGTTTCTGCAGCAGTTTTTCACATTCCTGTTTGTAGCGGGAGTGGTGGTCGTGCTGGGAAGGAACCTTTCCTGGGTGTTGCTGCTGTTTGTGCCGGTGATTATCTACTCCGCGCGCAAGATTGGCTCTCGCGTGCGGAACACCACGAGACTTGGTCAGGACAAGCTGGCGGAAATTCAGAACATCCTGCACGAAACCATTACCGGCAACCGCATCGTGAAGGCATTCAACACGGAGAGTTGGGAAATCTCCCGCTTCCGCGGTGCGGCCCGCCGCTTGTTCCGTGCCAACCTGCGGTCCGTGGCTGCGGCCGCCATCAGTTCGCCGCTGATGGACATTTTCGGCATGGTCGGAGTGGCTCTCTTGCTGCTCCTCGGGCGTGACCAGATTAAGCACAACCTGATGACGCCGGGAATCTTCGTGGCCTTTATTACTGCGGTTTTCAGCCTCTACAACCCGGTCCGTAAGTTCGCACTCTTCAACAACAATTTTCAGCAGGCTCTGGGCGCGTCGTCAGAGATCTTTAAGTTCATGGACCTTGAAGACGACGTGAAGGAAAAACCGCGCGCCAGGACACTCCCTAAGTTCTCCGACAAGGTTCAGTTCGACCACGTGAGCTTCACCTATTCCCGCGAGGCGCAGGAAGACGAGTCTCGCGAAGTTCTTCGCGACATCAATCTTGAGGTCCGACGGGGAGAGGTCCTCGCTATCGTCGGGTCCAGCGGCGCGGGCAAGAGCACTCTCGTTCACCTGATCCCGCGCTTCTTCGATGTGACCGAGGGCCGGCTGCTCATCGATGGGCAGGACATCCGCGACGTTACTCTAGCCTCGCTCCGGGCCCAGATCGGAATCGTTACGCAGGACACAGTGCTCTTCAACGACACCGTCCGCAACAACATCGCCTACGGCCAGCCGAACGTGCCGCAGAAGGAGGTCGAGGCGGCCGCGCGCGCGGCGTTGGCCCACGACTTCATTCTCGCGCTGCCCGCGAGTTACGATACGGTGATCGGAGAACGGGGCGTGCGCCTCTCCGGAGGAGAGCGCCAGCGCCTTGCCATTGCCCGCGCGCTGCTGAAGAACGCTCCGGTTCTGATTCTTGACGAGGCCACATCGGCTCTCGACAGCGAGTCGGAGTCGCTGGTGCAGTCCGCTCTGCATAACCTGATGACGGGCAGAACCGTGTTCGTCATCGCGCACCGGTTGTCAACCGTGCGCCGTGCGGACCGCATTGTCGTAATTGAAAACGGCACCATTGCCGACGTTGGCGCACACGAAGAGTTGATGCGGAACCTGGGTACATACCGCCGCCTCTACGACTTGCAGTTTGCGACGATGGAAGCACCGAAGGCAGTCGCAGGTTCTTGAGAGCAGAATTCAGGCCCCTATGCCACTACGTTCCATGACAGGTTTTGCCCAGGTCAAAGGCGAGGTCCAGCGCCAACCCCTGGAAGGAGATGTGGCCAAGACCGCGAATGGCCGCCTGGCCTTCGCGCTCTCGCTGAAATCAGTCAACCACCGTTTCCTGGATCTTCACTTCCGTCTTCCTTCGGGTACCGACTCGCTCGAAATGCAACTGAGGCGCGTGCTCAAAGATGCCATTGCCCGTGGCCACGTCGATGTCACGCTGAGTCTGGAACGCTCCTCCGGCGAAAGCTTTGCGCTGAACCGCGAACTGGTCGGCGGATATATTGCTGCTTTCCGAGCCGCCGCCGCAGAGTTTTCCCTGTCGGCCGAGCCCGACCTCAACGCCGTTCTACGTATCCCGGGCGCGCTCGAGTCTGCCAACGACAGCGCCGACGGAGAAATCGAAGCCGCGGTAATGGCAAAAGTCGGCGAAGCCCTCGCCCGCCTCAACCAGATGCGCGAGGAAGAAGGGCGCGGCATCGAGCGCGAATTACGGCAACGCATGACACACCTGCTCGAAGCCGGCCGCAGCGTGCGGCAACATCGACGCGCCGTATTGCAGAACTACACGGAAAGGCTGCAGTCACGAATTCAGGAATTGATTGGCACGACTGCGGACAAAGAGAGAGTGCTTCAGGAAGCGGCGCTGCTCGTCGACCGCAGCGACATCCAGGAGGAGATTGTCCGTCTCGAAAACCACGTGCAACACTTCCTGGGCCTGCTCGACGAGGGTGGTGAAGTGGGCAAGAAGCTCGACTTTCTCCTGCAGGAGATGAACCGCGAGTCCAACACCCTGCTTTCGAAAACGTCAGGTTTGGCGGGGGAAGCACTGCAAATCACGGAAGCGGGATTGGCCATGAAAGCCGAAATCGAAAAATCGCGCGAACAGGTGCAGAACCTGGAATGAACCCTTCGACTCACATGCCGCTGGTGTACATCATTTCCGCGCCTTCAGGTTCCGGGAAATCCACGTTGGTCAGCAAGTTGATGAAGCTTGTCCCCGGCCTGGATTTTTCCGTTTCCTACACCACTCGTCCGTCCCGCGGCAGCGAGCAGAACGGCAAGCAGTACTACTTCATCTCGCGCGACGAATTCGAACAGATGATTGCCCGCGACGAGTTCCTCGAGCACGCCAATGTCTTTGGCAACTACTACGGCACGGCACGCCGCTTTTTGCAGGAGGCTGCGCAGCAGGGCCACGATCTCCTGCTCGATATCGATGTGCAAGGCGCACAGCAGATCAAACGCAAGCTGCCTGACGCCATCAGCATCTTTGTCCTGCCTCCCGACCGCAGAACCCTGGAACGGCGCCTGCGCGAGCGGGGTGAAGACGCCGAGCAGGTCATCCAGCGGCGTTTGGTCACGGCCAGCCGGGAGATTGAGAATTACGATAAATACAACTATATTCTGGTGAACGACCGCCTGGAGGAATCGATCGACAGCCTGCAGGCCGTCGTTCGCTCGGAACGATTCCGCCGCTTGGGCGGGCCGCTCTCGGAGGAGCAGAAACAAATCCTGGTGTTAGCCGACCGTTGCCGTCTTTCCAACATTCGCGACCGCGTGCAGCCGATCCTCGCATCCTTCGCGATTCCGGCGGTAACAGGCGGAGGCGCCTAGTTTCGCGGTATCATCTGGAAGCGGCACAGAGTACGACGCAGGCAATTTCAAGATTGGACAGGGTCGGTTCGACATCGGTTTTTTCAAGGGAGATTCCCTATGAAGTTGATGGAAGGGTTCGACAGCAATTACCGCTACATCCTGGTGGCCGCACGACGCGCCCGGCAGTTGCAATCCGGCGCTCCCCCGGTGGTCGACACCAGTTCCCGCAAGCCCTGCCGCATCGCGCAGGACGAGATCCGCGCCGGCAAGGTGAAGTGGGAGATTCCCGAGACCCGCAGCGCCGCCGAGCAGGCCAGCGAAACGCTCGATAAGGCCCTGGGGCAAGACTAAGGGGCAATTGTTGATTTCTTGATTGTTGATTGTTGATTGACAAGGGCCGAGACGACAGCAACGCGGTTTTGAATCAACAATCAAGAAGCAACAATCAAAATGCTATGAAGGTAGCTCTGGGCGTTACCGGGGGAATCGCGGCTTACAAAGCGCCCGAGATCGTGCGCTTGCTGCAAGATCGCGGCATTCGGGTGCAGGTCATCATGACCCGCGCCGCCCAGGAGTTTGTCCGTCCTCTTACCTTCGCCGCGCTCTCCGGGGAAAAAGTCATCACCGGCCTGTTTTCGTCGGGGGAAGAGCAGCAGCCCAATATCGACTCCGCTATCGAGCACATTGCGGTAGCGCAAGCGATCGACGCGCTGGTGGTTGTTCCCGCCACCGCGGACGTCCTCGCGCACTTCGCGCAGGGTATTGCCTCTGATTTCCTGACGACGCTTTATCTCGCAACCACCGCCCCGGTCGTCGTGGCGCCAGCGATGAACGTCAACATGTGGAACCATCCCGCCACGCAGGCCAATCTTGAAATCCTGCGCCAGCGCGGTGTCCGAGTCGTGGAACCGGGCTCCGGATATCTCGCCTGCGGTATGACCGGACCAGGACGGCTTGCCGAGAATGAAGCGATCATCGCCGCCGTGCTCCAGGCTCTGGGAGCGTCCCAGGATCTTGCGGGCGAAACGGTGCTGATCACCGCCGGCCCAACCCGCGAGAAAATCGATCCCGTCCGCTACCTCACCAACCGTTCCAGCGGTCGCATGGGTTACGCTCTGGCGGAAGCGGCCCTGCGCCGTGGGGCCCGCGTGATTCTAGTGAGCGGCCCGACCACTCTCACTCCGCCCGGTGCCGCTGAAGTGACAAGGGTGGAATCCGCCGAACAGATGCGGGAAGCAGTCCTCAAGCTTCTTCCGCTGGCTAGCGTGGTGATCAAGACAGCCGCGGTGTCGGATTATCGCCCCAAGGTCGCTGCCGGTCAGAAGATCAAGCGTAAAGGCCCGATGACGCTCGAACTCGAGGCCACGCCCGACATTCTCAAGGAGCTTGCGCAGCGCAAGGAATCGCAGATCGTGGTCGGCTTCGCCGCCGAAACCGAGAACGTTCTTGAGAATGCACGCCAGAAGTTAGTGGCAAAGAATCTCGACGCCATCGTCGTCAACGATGTGTCCCGGCAGGGCATAGGCTTCGACTCCGACCGCAACGCCGTAACCATCATCACGTTGGGTGAGGTGATCGATGTCCCTGAAACCACCAAGTGGGAAGTTGCCCAGCGCGTCCTCGACCAAATCGCGCGCCTGTGCCAAAATCGCAAACATCCAGTAAAAGCCTGACTCTGCGCCACCGGGTTGCGTCCGTCCGGCAACCTGGAGAGATGACGTGGGAGCAGCCAGCCTCAGCGTCCGGGGCAGACTGCGCCCTTGACCCATTTCTCTGCTTGTTGCCGCCAATCTTTGTGCGCCGAAGCATCGATGTATCGTTCGTATAGGAATATCCCGGATTGCTTGGCCAGGCGCCTGAACTGGATTGTGGTGATGGGATCTTCCAGGATGACACAGGAGCGTTGCATACCACGACTGCGATACATCGATTGACCCCGAACCATTATTCCCTGCGCCTCGACCGGTAGCGGGGCCAGCGTTCTCATATCAATGATTACGCCGAATGGGACCTGCTGTGTCGCCAAGACCTGTTCACTCTCCTTGTACCACTCCTCGAGTTCACCTTTCGTGATGGTGCCTCCAAAGGTGAGGTGAAATCCCAGGTCGCTTTTCTCTATTTTGTACACGTCTCCACCGTGCGCTCACTGTCCGCCCGTTTGGCGGGAAACGCCATTCCCTGAGTATTCCATCGGCAACCAACGCGGGGAGTGTTAAGACAACTTTTTCCACGATTAAGTTTCTCTCAGGATCGAGTGGCCTGCTGACACGATTTCTATGGCGGCGGCTTTCGCGAGTGCAGCCAGATTGATCCCTATGTCCTCTGTGGTCAAGACCTTCTTGTCCGGCATCAATCAGCTTGCACTCTTTGTGCCTACAATGCACAATAGTGATCGGAGTCCCGGCAGGCTGCGGAAAAGAGTATCCCGCGACTGTTTTCGGGCATCCAACTGTTTGTACGAGCAAGAAGTGGCTTCAACATCCCCGCAGGCTGGGCGCTGAATTCAAGGCGCAGTGAGTCTGCTGGAGCCGCTGGAAGCTTTCAACATCCCCGTTCCAAGTCGAGTGGACGAAGCAGTTTCGTCGACGCGTCGTTGGAGCTGAAAGCGGGTCACTAACGTGGGTACTGCTACTGCAGTTTGCAGTCTGGAGAACTATCTCACCCTTCCCGACCACACCATGGACGACCGCATTCGTCTGGCCCGAGAGATTCTGGGCCGCGAGGCAGTCATCCTTGGTCACCATTACCAGCGGGATGAGGTCATCCGTTTCGCCGATTTCCGCGGAGATTCCTACAAGCTCTCCAAAGAAGCCGGCAAGGCTGCCGGCAAATACATCATTTTCTGCGGCGTACACTTCATGGCCGAAAGCGCCGACATCCTCTCCCGTCCCGGCCAGATCACGATTCTCCCCGACCTGAACGCCGGATGCTCCATGGCCGACATGGCTGAGATCACACAGGTCGAGGACTGCTGGGAGCAACTAGTCCGCGCGGGAGTGACGACGGACGGAGGCGACGGCATCACCCCGATCACGTACATCAATTCGACAGCTGCGATTAAAGCCTTCGTTGGCGAGCGTGGAGGCGTGGTCTGCACTTCGGCCAACGCTGCCGGCGCCATGAAGTGGGGCCTCGCGAAGAATTCCAAACTGCTTTTCCTTCCAGACCAACACCTCGGCCGCAACACCGGATTCGGAATGGGTATCCCCCTGAACGAGATGGTGGTCTGGGACCCCTACATGCTGAACGGTGGCCTCACCCCCGACCGCCTGAAGAATGCCAAAGTGATTCTCTGGAAGGGACACTGCGCGGTCCACCAGCGTTTCCTCCCCGAGCACGTCGACCATGTCCGAGCCAGATATCCGGGCATCAAGGTGATCGTGCATCCCGAGTGCCGTTGGGAAGTCTGCCAGAAAGCCGACGCCCTCGGTTCTACGGAACGCCTGCTCAAGATCATCCGCGATGCTGGTCCCGGCACGATGTTCGCTGTCGGCACCGAAATTCACCTCGTCAACCGCATGGGCAAAGAATTTGCTGCCGAAGGCAAGAAAGTCATCACCCTCGATGATTCCGGCTGCCTGTGCACGACCATGTTCCGCATCTCTCCCCAACACCTCTGCTGGGCGCTCGAGAACTTGGTGGAAGGCAACGTGGTCAACCAGATTAAGGTCAGAGACGACGTGAAGCACTGGGCACGAGTCGCTCTGGACAGAATGCTGGAAATTCAGTAGCTAAGTCGAAAAATGTGGCGCGGGCGCCCCGCCCGCGCAATGCCTGTACTACCGGAAAGCGTCGGTCCATAACCACAGATAGTCCTCCGCTCGCTTCACCAGCCCCGCCCGCACCGGATTCTGCCGAATGTACTCGCGCTTCTCCTCCCAACTCTCGTCCGACCGCAACACATGATCAAACGACTCCTCCTCCCAGACGGGACCGTCGCGTCGTAACAGCCTGTTCACGGTATGCGCCGACGAACTTTTCAGACTATGCATGATGTCAACCAGACGGAAAGGCCACCCGCTTCCATCGCGCAACGCCCAAAAGAGCAAATGAACATGGTTCGGCATCACGACTGCCGCTGACAACTGAATGCGTGTTCCATGATCGTGCAGACAATGCCGCAGCACGAGATCGCGAGCCACTTCCGGCAGAATCCAGCGCCCAAACGTTCCAAATGTGACGAATAGCGGCGCCGCAGCGCTCTGATAATGCGGAAGCCGCCTGCGGTACTCGTATTTCGGATGTTCTTAGCTGTGGTATCCGGACATGACAGCTCCGAAAATGTAGGGTGGGCGCCTCGCCCGCCCACTCTATCCACGGAAGTAGACTCTAGCGGAATGTCCAATGTCTGTGACGGATGACCAGCTCTGTCTTTGAATTCCCGCATTGGTCAATCTTTTTACCCGGCTCCCCAGCCGCTAGACACCTCTTCGCGGGCGAGGCGCCCGCGCCACACAATCCGCACGCTACAATGCTTTTTATGCCTAAATCCCGCCGTCAATTCCTGGCCCTCACCTCTCTCAGCGTTCTCGGTGCAGCCGCCGCCTTCCGCGGCCAGGCGCAGAATCCGTCTGACCTTCCACCCGGCGCGCCGCCCGCATTTGGCACCGGACCTGCCGTCGGACCTGAAGTCTCGCCCACCACCTTCGCCGAGGCCGAGAAGCTCGTGCGGATTGAGATGAACGCCAGCGAACGTGCTGTCGCCGCAGGCAGTTGGCGCAGAACTATGGCATCGCTCTACGAGCGCCGCACCGGCCCGCGCAAGGTTGCGCTCGAACCGTCGCTTGCCCCCGCCTCGCGCTGGAACCCAACCCTGCCCGGCCAGAAGGTCGCACCGGACCGCGACCGCTTCGTGCGCAGCCAGACTGATCCCGGCCCACTACCCCCAAACGATGCCGACATCGCCTTCGCCTCCGTGACCCAGCTTTCGCGCTGGATCGAACAGCGCAAACTCACTTCCGAGCGCCTCACCCGCATTTATCTGAAGCGCATCGAGCAGTTCGATTCCAAGCTGCGCTGCATCATCACGCTCACGCGTGACCTTGCGCTCGCGCAAGCCAAGAAAGCCGACGAAGAAATTGCCGCGGGCAAGTACCGCGGACCCCTGCATGGGATTCCCTGGGGCGGCAAAGATCTCCTCGACACCGCCGGAATCCCCACCACCTACGGTGCCGAGCCCTTCCGCAACCGTGTGCCTGCCGAAGACGCGGCAGTGGTCAAGCGCCTCCACGATGCGGGCGCAGTTCTCATCGCAAAACTGAGCCTGGGCGCGCTCGCCCTCAACGATATCTGGTTCGGAGGACAAACGATGAACCCGTGGCTGCTCGAAGAAGCCTCGTCGGGTTCGAGTGCAGGTCCTGGCGCCGCCACCGCCGCGGGGTTAGTTGGCTTCGCGATCGGGAGCGAAACCGGGGGCAGCATTATCAGTCCCAGCATGCGCTGCGGTATTACTGGTCTCCGCCCTACCTACGGCCGTGTCCCGCGCACCGGCGCCATGACGCTCTGCTGGTCACTCGACAAGCTCGGTCCCATGACCCGCGCCGTCGAAGACGCCATGCTGGTTCTGCAGGCCATCTCCGGTCCCGACGCTGGCGACGTAGCCAGCGTGCCCAGCCATCTTGACTTCGACGCCGCGGCCAGCGTGCGGGGCCTGCGCGTCGGCTATTTCCCGCAGTGGCTCGACCAGAATCCCGCCACCGAAGTCGACCGCGCCGCCGTGGACGTCGTACGCAAAGTGGGCATGGTCCCGGTCGAAGTCTCGATCCCCGACTGGCCCTACGGCTCGCTGAACCTGATCCTCTTCGCCGAAGGTGCCGCGGCGTTCGAGGAACTCACGCTCAGTGGCGGCGTGAACCAGCTCAAAGCCCAGGTGCCCGACGCCTGGCCCAACATTTTTCGCCAGGCCCGTTTCCTCTCCGCCGTAGACTTCGTACAGGCTGACCGCCTGCGCCGCAAGGTGGCCGAGGAAATGGCTCGCCTCTTCTCCCAGGTGGACTTGCTTCTCGTACCCTCCCTTCGCGACGAGATGCTCACCATCGCCAACTTCACCGGACACCCTTCGCTCACCTTGCGTGCCGGCTTCATCGAAGTCTCGAAAGCCCGCAGCGACTGGGCTCCCGACCCCAATAATCCAATGCCGACGTTCGACCCGCCTCGCCGCGTTCCCCACGGCGTCACGCTGATCGGACGCCTCTTCGACGAAGGCACCGTGGCCAGCGCCGGACTCGCACTCGAACACGCCTTCGGGGCAGTTGGGGAGCGCCCGCCGGGTTTCTAGAGCCCCATCTCATAAATGCGCCCAGCGGTTGTTGGTGAAATGGCGATTTTGCAGCAGTTGGTATTATGGCTCGAAGCTCATTCACAGCATGCAATGATTTCATTCGTCATCTATTGGGTCACGGCTGTGGCGACCGTCACACCCGTGCTGGCTCTAATCGCGTTCGCGGTGTGGGGACGGCCGATCTCAGCCTTGGAGTTGATTTCTCTCGCCGGATCGGTCTGTCTTGGTGTTGGCGCATTCGTCAGTCTGTACAAACGGCGAGCGGCGAGCCTTCTCGTTCTAGCATCTGCTTTCGCACAGTGGATTTATCTGGCATCTGCTTTGCGCGCAGCCGCTCGCAACGTTAGCCGGGGTGGAAGTTATCCTCTCCAAGCGTTCATTCCCGCAGTCCTGCTACTCGTTGCCACAGTTTTCGCCTGCGTCGAATTTGTGCGTCCTGCAAGTCCCGCCACTGTTAGGCCCAAGCTGATCAGAGTTGTGTCATTTGCAGTCGTTATGTTCGTCGTGACTCCACTATTGGTCCTCAATCCGAACCGGACGCCTATTGACTTTTTTGTAACGCGGCGTGTCGTCTCGGTCCCGATGCGATGGCACAAGAGAACTGACGTGTATGCCCAATCAGATCATTACGACTTGGAGTATGACCGGAGAGCAGGTACCTGTGGAACGGAGTTTTGGGGTCATCCAGACTTCGCCAAGTACATCGAATCCTTCGCTTCCAAACCCATTCTTGTGACTTACGAGGTCTACTACGACAATGGCGGGGACGCTGTTTCGGCAAATTTCATGCGCGTGGGCGACTGGGCAGCGTCCCGCTTTGGTGCTAACCAGGGATCACTCAGCCGGGGTGGCCTTACCACAGGCCCAGGGATGCCTCCTATCGTCTCGCGAAACCCACAGGACTGCTTTGATCAGATGCCATGAACGCCTGCGTATTGCGTCACTCCACGTATCCCTTGTGGACAGGGCGTTAGCACTACCTACCTGAAACAAATCCCATGACATTTATGAGATAGCTTCTGGTTTGAGGATAAAGGAGTAGAGACAACCGAGGCCGCTCTTCCTACGTGATTTCTGCTAGCCCATAAGACTTGCCAGCGACTAACGACCGAATCACCGCATGCGCTAAAATAGAATTTAGCCTATGTCTGACCGCACGTTCACTCTCGATGAAGCCCAATCGCTCCTGCCTGTGCTCGAATCACTCCTGCGCACCGCCATCGCCGGCAAGAAGCTGATGGACGAAGTCGACGCCGAGATGCAAGCCATGGCTCATCGCGTATTCCTCAACGGCGGCACGAATCTGGACATCGTCGCTCTCGCCCGACGCAAGGCCGAGCGCGCCAAGGCCGAACAGCGCGTGCGCGACGCTCTCGCCGAAATCGACTCCATCGACGTCCAGGTTAAGGACCTCAACATCGGACTGCTCGACTTCCCCTGCGAAGTCGAGGGGCAGATCGTGTTGCTGTGCTGGAAGCTGGGCGAAGCGGCCATCACCCACTGGCACGGCACGGAAGAAGGATTCGCCGGCCGCAAACCCATCGACGAACGCATTCCCCGGGCCAAGAAGCTGAACTAAGACAAAGCTAAATTAGCGCAAGGAGACAGTCATGAGCGCGAAAAGCGGGGCAGCGACTGCTGGTATTTCCATGGGAGCTGCGCTGGCCATGATTCTGTCGTTCCAGCTCAACCACTCCATCTTGTGGGCGATAGTCCATGGAGTCCTGTCGTGGATTTACGTAATCTACCGTGCTTTCAAGGGAAACTACTGAGAGCCGGTCGGAGACCTCCAACCAACAGATTCCAAAGCAGTTTCCGGCCTAGCAACATCCTAGGAACCTGGGGGTTTATACCGAAAGGACACTCGTACTAAGGGCACTTGGCAGTGACGGCGGAATGAGAGACCCTTAATCAGCTCACCAGCCGAACACGAACTTGTGTCCAACGTTAAATGAGCCCTCGTCGTCAAAGGTGACGAGGCAAAAGGGGAAACCATGAACCGCAATCGACCAGTACGGTGGCTTATATTCGCGATCTTGATGATTTCTTTTTCTGCGGCCGCCTACGCACAGGTCCTCATTTCCGTGAGGATCGGCCCTCCTGCACTGCCGGTCTATGCGCAGCCCATTTGCCCCGGCCCCGGCTACGTCTGGACGCCCGGATATTGGGCTTGGAATGACGACGAGGGCTACTTCTGGGTACCCGGAACCTGGGTGTTTGCTCCGGTAGGCATGTACTGGACCCCCGGCTATTGGGGATGGAACGAGGGCTTCTACGCCTGGCATCGCGGCTACTGGGGCCCGCACGTCGGCTTCTATGGCGGCATCAATTATGGCTACGGCTACACCGGCGTCGGCTTTGCCGGTGGCTACTGGGAGCGCGACCGCTTCCACTACAACCGTAGCGTGACCAATGTGAACGTCACCAATGTGACCAACGTCTACAACAAGACGGTCATCGTCAACAACACGACGGTGAACAACGTGAGCTACAACGGTGGCACCGGAGGCGTGATGGCGCGTCCGACCCGCGAAGAAGAAGTCGCATCGCACGAACGGCATCGGGAGCCGCTTGCCGCGCAGGAACAGCACCGCGAGGCTGCCAGCCGCAATCGCGAGTTGTTCGCGCGCGTAAACCAGGGACGCCCCAAAATCGCCGCCACGGCACGACCCGCCGACTTCAGCCGCCATGCCGTCGTTCCGGCCAGGGCCGCCGGAGCGCCCTATCATCAGCCAACAATATCTCCCCGCGAGGCGCGCGGACCGGAGCGCGGTGGAGACCGTCCCATGACTCCGGCGAACCCGAATCGTGCCAATGCGCCGGGGAATCGCCCGTTTACTCCTCCGAACGCAGGAGACCGGCCGAAATCCAACGAGGGTTACCGCCCGTTCACTCCGCCGAACTCAAAAGGATCGAACGCCGCTCCCGAGCGACCGTCCAATCCGCCAGCGAGGAACAACGAGAACCAGCGGCAGTCGAACCCCATGTATCAGGACAAGGGGAACAGAGGCACCAATCCGACGTACGAGCCGCGTGACAAGGCTCGCGAGAGCACTCCTCCGCCGCAGCACGAGTCGCGTCCGCAACAGGAGTCACGTCCAACTCCGCAGCCGCGTGAGACCGCGCCGAGGGAGAATGCTCCACGACACGAAAGCGCCCCGCCTGCTCCTAAGCGTCAGGAGAGCGCACCACGCAGGGAGGCCGCTCCCAAGCAAGACCACAAGGAGAACCCTCCGAAGCAGGACAAGGAACATCATCCTGGCCGGGGACGGTAACGTGGCATTGATGTCAGTGTTCAGTGGCCAGCGCCAGGGCGGCGCTGGCCATTCTTCTTTTCTCATTTTTTTGTAACCCTGTGTGCAAGTCCGCTCACAGGCGGCGTTCTGTTCCAGAGGCACATTACCGCCTCTGGTTCCGCGCTTCTAGGCATTAGTACTGGTGGGCACGTTGCCCGAGATTTTCTCTGCTACAATTTTTCCGAGCTGTTGTAAGAAGGGGAATCATGTGGGGACAGCCGCCCAAGCCTGCCTTGAGCGAAGTCGAAGGGGCTGTCCGGCGGAGCGAAGCTCCGCTGTCTGACCTTGACAACGGCATTAAACAACTGGGCAGGATTTTTCGAGCCGCCCCTGTTCTGAGCACAGCAAGCGCGCCCAAGGAGTCTCAACGAACATGTCCTCGACGAAGCACAAACTCCGCTTGGCCGGCGCCCTCGCCGTGCTCGCAACCTTGGCCCTTGCCATAAGCTGCCGCGGCTTCTTTGTGAATCCGACTCTGACCAGCATCAGCGTTGGTCCATCCGGTCAGACCATTGTGCCTGGAGCAAGCCTGCAGATGATCGCCACCGGTACCTTTGACGACGGCAGCACTGCCAACGTCACCGGCAAGTGTCTGTGGACTTCCTCCGACACGTCTGTCGCCACCGTGGGTCAATCGAACGGGAAGGTTCTTGCTGCATCGGTCATTAACAATCCCCCAGGCACAACGACCATCACCGCCGTGGACGGAACCGCAAGCAACACCGCCACCGTGACCGTGTGCCCGAACGTGACTGCGATGACGCTGACCGCGAACACCACTAGTCCAAAGGAGAATGATTTGGTTACGTTCACGGCTATGGCCAGCTTCGGTGGCCTTCCCCAGACGGACGTCACGAACGAAGTAACCTGGAACATTTCAAACACGGCCGTCTTCTCGTCGATAACTGGTGGGCAAGGAACGGTCCTTGCCGGTTCGTCGGGTCAGTCCACGAACGTCTCAGCCACTCTTTGTGGCTTCACCAGCCAGGCTTTGACGATCCACGTGCAATAGAATTTGCCGCGCGCCCGGCCCCTGAACCGACCTGCGAACCTGGGTGCCCCATTTCTCGCGTTCTTTGCGAGAAGTGGGGCTTTTGATTTTCCCTCCAAAGCACCTGACTCCCCAAGAATGGCAATGTTCATCCGTCACAGAAACCATCCTCCTCGAACGTCGGAGCAGATTCTTTCTACGCCCACTCGTAACATTGCTCTCCCTGCATGCTGAAACGGTATGATCGTAGTGGACCGCCATGAGTTGTGTTCTGTCATCCCGAGCAAAGCGAGGGACCTAGGTCCTCGTCGGCATCGGCACACACCCAGATTCCTCGCTACACTCGGAATGACAAGACAACGACCAACTGCAGACGACTAGCGGCCAACGACGAACCCCATGTCCAACATCCGCTGCATCGGCATCGCCACCGGAGGCGGGGACGCTCCCGGTCTCAACGCCGTCATTCGCGCCGCCACCAAGGCCGCCATCCTCAAGTACAACTGGAAAGTCATCGGCATCCCCGACGGCTTCGACGGCTTGATCTGGCCCGAAAAGTCCTTTGAACTCACGCTGAAGGAAGTCAGCGGCATTCTCCCTCGTGGCGGCACCATTCTCGGGACCACCAACCGCGGCAACCCTTTCCAATATAAGACCGAGGAAAACGGCCAGGAGGTTACCCGCGACATTTCTGACCAGGTCATCGCCAACGCGCACAAGCTGGGCATCGACGCCATCATCACCATCGGCGGCGACGGCTCGCAGAAGATCGGCCACGAGCTTTTTCAGAAAGGCCTGAAGCTGGTGGGCGTGCCCAAGACCATCGACAACGATCTCTCAGCAACCGAGGTGACGTTCGGTTTCGACACGGCGCTGCACACCGTCACCGACGCCATCGACAAGATTCACACCACGGCCGCCTCGCACCATCGCGTCATCGTGGTCGAGGTCATGGGGCGTGACTGTGGATGGATTGCGCTCGAAGCCGGCATCGCCGGCGGGGCCCACGTGATCCTCATTCCCGAAATCCCTTTCACCCTCAAGAGTATTTGTGACTGCATCGCCGCCCGCGAGCGCGCCGGCAAGCACTTCACCATAGTCGTGGTCGCCGAAGGCATCAAGCTGCCGTCGGAATTGAAGCAGATGGCGCGCGGCTGGCCCGTCGGCAACACCATCGGCGACGCCATCGGCCTCTTTGCCAACAAGGAAGTGCGGGTGAGCGTGTTGGGCCACATCCAGCGCGGCGGTTCGCCCTCCCCGTACGACCGTGTGCTGGCCACTCGCTTCGGAGTAGCTGCAGTCGAGCTGATCGCAGAAGGCAACTTCGGCAAGATGGTCGCGCTGCGTGCCGGAGCGATTGTCGCCGTCGACGTCGCCCGCGCCATCGGCCACCTGAAATCAGTGGATCCCGAGGGCGAGTTGGTTCGCACCGCCAAGGCCATCGGTATCGGTTTTGGGGACTAAGCTCCCGCCAGCATTGGAGAAAGCTAAGAACTACGGACAGCGGACCTGAGCTGCAGTTTCAGGCCTGGTTGCCGATAGTCTCTGGGTGGGAAACCTTTCTGCAGCCCCGTCTTCCGTTCAAAGCCAGAGCGGCGAGGTGAAGCAACTGCGCTATGTGGCGCGGCAGCCGATCTTTGACCGCGAGGAGAACGTGTTCGGCTACGAGCTGCTGTTTCGCGATGGCTTGGAGAACGCGTTCACCTGTTCGGACCTGGATGCCGCCTCACGGTCGACGCTCGATAGCTCCCTTCTGATGGGACTGGACGTGCTGTGTGACGGGCGGCGGGCGTTCATGAATTGCACCCGCGACACGCTGGTGCGAGGGCTCGTCCGCCTGCTGCCGTCGCAATCAACCGTGGTCGAGGTCCTGGAGAGCGTTCCGGCGGATGCGGAAGTCGTTGGGGCGTGCCAGCGGCTGAAGGAAGCCGGCTACTTGATCGCACTCGATGACTATGTGGCGGACGACCCGCGCGAGCCCCTGTCCGAAATCGCCGACATTATCAAGGTGGAGTTGAAGCTGACCACGCCAGAACAGCGCATGGCCTTGATCAGGCGCCACGGACCCTGGCGCTGCCGCATGCTGGCCGAGAAGGTCGAAACCCGCGAGGAGTTTGAGGCGGCGCGCGAGCAGGGATTCGTTTACTTTCAGGGATATTTCTTCCGCCGGCCGGAGGTTTTGACCACGCGCCACATGCCCGCCAACCGCGTGCACTACCTGCGCATGCTGGAGGCAGTGTCGCGTCCCGAACTCGATCTGGTGAAGCTGGAGAAACTGATCAAAGGTGAGGCGTCGATCTGCTATCGCCTGCTGCGCTACATGAACTCCGCGATGTTCGCGTTCAAGAGCGAAATTCACTCCATCCGGCATGCGTTTGCGATTCTTGGCGAGCGGGAAGTACGGCGCTGGGTGCGGCTGGTGGCCGCGGTCGGCGCGGGGCAGGACAAGACCAGCGACTTGCTGCTCTCGGCGCTGGTGCGAGCGCGCTTTGGCGAATTGTTGGCCCCACGCGTGCCCCACGGGGAGTCAGATCTGTTTTTGCTCGGTCTGCTTTCGCTGATCGATGCCATGCTCGAAATGAAAATGGCAGACGTGCTGGAGAAAGTTCCCCTGGATCGTGAAACCAAAGCGGTGCTGTTGGGCCAATCAAGTGTGCTGGGGCCCGTGTATCAACTGATGCTGGCGCAGGAGGCGGGGGAGTGGGAGTGCGTGAATCGCATCGTCGGCAGCCTGCATCTGGATGCGGAGGAAGTCGGTAGTCTCTACTGGCAGGCGCAACAATGGGGACGGGAGGTTTCGGCAGGAACGTGAGCGGGGCTTCTGGCTTCGGCTTTCAGGCTTCAGCGAATCTGCCCCCACAACGAGCAAGCAGAAATGGCTCGGCAAGAATGCCTCGCCGAAGCCCGCAAGCCGAAGCCCGAAGCCTGAACAGACAGTCATGTCCTCCTGTGCAAAAGCTAGGTACATCCCCCCTTGCGCGGTACAGCAGGGACGAGTACCATGAAGATGTTCTCATGTGGCCTCGTTCCCGCGTAGGCCTTCCGCGCCCCGAGCCAGTTCCGAGGTGGCGCGACGGATCCGATAACGAGAAACCCGATACGCAACTTTTTTAGATTTCGTTCGCGATTCAGAGTTTGTTTCAAGAGCTGGGGTTCGTTTCTGAGTGCGTCCAGCTGTAACCCGCAAACACGCAGAGGGTTCAGGACTGCGGTTCGCATGTCATCACGTCCAAATCGACCTTGAGACCTGCAAGACTTTGCAATTTTTCAGGCGCACAACGCAAAAGATCAACGTGCGCCTTAACTTGAGAGGATTATGAACGCAGGACCCGGAAGACCCTCCGGTGGCGGAGGGAGAGGCAGAAGGCGGCGTGGGCGCCGTCCTCACAATCAACGCGGGCAGCGGCCCGGACCAGCGCAGAGCCGTCACAATCAGGACGGCATCTACACCGCTCCGATGGACCACAGTTACCGCGCGGCGCTGGCCGGCGGCAATAACGGAAGCAAGCCGGGACGGCAGCGTCCGGGGTTTGGGTCACAGTACCCGCAGGCCGAGCCGGAGCCCTTGCCGGCTCGCGACGATGCCAACTCGCGCATCTTTGCCTTCGTAGACGATTTATTCTTCCAGGCGAAAATTCAGGAGACGGCGCGCAAGCTCAACGTCAAGGTCGAATTCGTGAAGAACGATAGCGACCTGTCCGACCGGATGCAACAGAATGGGGAAGAGAAGCCATCGCTGATCATTTTTGACCTCAACAACGTGAACGCGAAGCCGCTGGCGCTGATTCCCAAACTGAAGAGCAAGCTGAAGAAAGGCACCTCGATCATTGGTTTCCTGTCGCACGTGCAGGGAGACCTGAAGCAGAAGGCACACGAAGTGGGGTGCGACATGGTTCTCCCGCGCTCAGCCTTTTCGCAGAATCTGCCACAACTGCTGCGGCGGCACGGGGCACCGGAAGAGGAAAGCCCGTCGGTGCAGTAGCCGGCTTCTCCCCCGACCCCGCTGCACATCCTCGCAAGTTATTGATTTCATATGCGCGGAATTGGTGTGTCCCGCCTGTATTTCTTGGAGCTATACATAATTCCATTCCAACTCCATGATTCCAAAGAGGCGTTTGCAGAGCCGGGAGGTAAATCGATTTGCCTTGCCCGCAGAAGGTCCTTGCCTCTTTGGGGGAGTTTTCCCTGGACTGGGGCTTTGTCCGCGTTGTACGGGCTGGGAAATGGCGGGACCGGGCATCGCAGGCGAGGGACCGGACGACGAAACCGGGCGTCCGGTCGTTGAATCCCGTCTCCAGACTTCCATTGCTGGCGGCTAAGGTCCGTTCGTGCTCCGGGCTTGGCGTACCTCTGAGCGGCGAGCACTCCCTCAGCCTGGCGGCCAGGAGAGTGGCCTCCCGCCGACGAGGTGCACGTGAAGGTGGAACACCGACTGCCCGGCGCCCGGTCCGACGTTGAGCACGGTACGGTAGCTCTGCTCAATGTTGCGCTTGCGGGCAATCTCGGCAGCGGCGAGGTGGCAGCGGCCAATCACCTCCGCATCCTCAGCTTGCGCTTCTTTCAGTCCGGCGAAGTGTTTCTTAGGGATGATGAGAACGTGCGTCGGGGCTTGCGGATGGAGGTCTTCGAAGGCGTAAACGTGCTCATCTTCATGAACCTTTTTGGAGGGAATCTCGCCGCGGATGATGCGGCAGAACAGGCAACCAGTCGTTGGATCAGTCATGTCTTGTCTCGCCTAGAGTCAGCTTCGGAAACGATAACATTCGCCGCGAGGGGCTGTCAGAGTTCTATCCTGGTGCGCGAAGCGGTCGATCTGAGGCCTAATCGAGCCTGACCAGGAAGACCGCACCCTCGGGAGTTTCGGTTTCCGCTGCCAGTTTCTTGGCCCGCTCGTGATCATCGTCAAGGACGCGGACGCGGATCCACCAGTCTCCCGCGGGACTGGCGAAGCGTAGCACTTTGGCGGTGTGGTAGCGGCGTGTGAGGTGGTCAGCAAGCTTGGTGGCGGCGCCTTCATGCGGGAACCCGCCAATCTGCACCGCCCATTTCCCTCCCGAGTCGAGCGGCGCGGGAGTCTGCATGACTTCGACTTTCACTTCAGCGATACCGGGTTGATAGATGTCGAGCTTGCGGGCCGCGGCCAGCGAGAGATCAACCACGCGCCCGGGAATGAAAGGGCCTCGGTCGGTGATGCGGACCAGCGCTGTGCGCCCGGTCTTGACATTGGTGACGCGCACGATCGAGCCCAGTGGCAAGGTGCGGTGCGCGGCCGTCATCGCATGCATGTTGTAGACTTCGCCGTTTGATCCGCGCCGGTTGTGGTAGGGAGGGCCATACCAACTGGCGAGCCCGGTCTCGGTGGCGAGGGGAGTGGCATCGGCGGGAATGGTCGGTTCAGCCAGATCGGGCGAGGTCTCGGTCTCGGGCAGGCTGCTGCTCTTCGTGGCGCTTTCAGGACGTGGCTCGTTCGCTGGTTCTGTGGCGCGCGGTTGTTCGACGGGAGTGGGTGGCGGAGGGGGATTTACTCGCGCTTGCTTGGGATGGTTGCAGGCGGTAAGCAGCGACAGCGCCAGCAGGACGAACAGAATCATCGTGGACGGGATGGAGATCAACTGTCCCACAATCAACCGGACGAAGACTGGCGCTGCGCGGACGAAGGGCGCACCCGTCCGGTTCATTTCTTGGGCGAAGACGGATGCTGCTCCATGTAGTCGGCCAGTTCGGTGAGCTTCTCGCTGGCCACTCGCAGGGCCTTGGTCGAGTGCTGGCGCACGGCGGGCACAACCTCGTCGTTCAGGTACTTGATGAACTCCGGAATCTCTTTTTCCAGACGTTCGGCGGCATCGGCTACAGTCTTGCCGACACGAGACGAAGCGTCTTCCACCTTGCGGTTGAAGTCGTTCATGACACTCCTCGCGATACTCGGGCGTGAGTGGACTCACGCGAATGGTGCGGATGCCAGGCCCGTCTATTATTTCGTGCGCTGGGGACGGGGTCAATGGCGGGGCATACTGGGTGGCACTGGGTAGGGCAGTAGTCATCGAATCGATTAGAATCGCAGCCGGCGCTGTGGGTTGGTGGAATTGGGAGCAAATGAGTTTAGGCAAGCAGCTTGAGGTCGGAAGGCGCAACCAGAGCAAGGATTTCCGGCGACGTTTGCTTGGATGGTATGACCGCCATGCGCGCGACTTGCCCTGGCGGGAAAGCCGCGATCCGTACCGGGTTTGGCTGTCGGAGATCATGCTGCAGCAGACACGGGTGGCGGCGGTGATCGAGCACTATCACGAGTTCCTGCGTCGGTTTCCGACGGTGGAGAGGCTGGCGGCGGCGCGCGAGGCGTCGGTGCTGGCGGCGTGGAGCGGACTCGGGTACTACCGGAGGGCGCGCATGCTGCACGCGGCGGCTAAGGTCGTGGTGCGTGAGTATGGAGGAGAGTTTCCGGCGACAGCTGCGGGATTGCGCGAACTACCAGGCGTAGGCCGATATACGGCGGCGGCGATTGCCAGCATTGCGTTTGGCGAGCCGGTCGCGGTCGTCGATGGGAATGTGGAACGCGTGCTGCAGAGAATGTTAGGTGAGCGGCTGGCCGGGGAAGCGATGTGGGACGCGGCTAGCAGTCTGCTCGATGGGAAGCGTCCGGGCGACTTCAATCAGGCCGTGATGGAGTTGGGAGCAACCGTCTGCACGCCCAGAGCGCCGGCGTGTTTGACGTGCCCGGTGGTTGAGATGTGTGCGACACGGGGGGAGTTGGGCGGGGCTGCCAAGCTGGCGCCGCAAAAGAAGCGCGAGATTCACTACGCGCTCGATCGCCGGAAAGGGTCGGTATTTCTGGTGCAGCGGCCGCGGGATGCGTCGTTGATGGCCGGGATGTGGGAGTTGCCGGAGGTGGAAGGTGGGAATGGCGCGTCCTCTCCGTCGTTCACACTCCGGCATTCGATCACAGTGACGGATTACACGGTGCGGGTGTGGCGCGATGCCACACCATCGTGCCTTCGTGGGAAATGGATTCCCTTGGAGCGGCTGGGACGCGTTGCGCTCACGGGGTTGGCGCGGAAGATTCTGCAGAAGGCGGAAATGCCTTGAAGAGAATTTACCACGGAGTCACGGGGACACAGAGGAGGCATGCGATCTACTACCCGAAATCTAGGTGTTCGGTGCATCGTGGGACTAAAATCCCAGCATGAAGGCGCGGCGTCTGTTGGTGACGATTCTTCTTGCTGGGTCCTGCGTCGCATTGGTTGGTCGCGCCCCGGCTCAAGACGTCAGCAGCAGCAAAACGTCTGAGACCGGGGTCGTGCTGACCAAGTTGTCTCCGCTGGTCTATCCGCCGTTGGCGCGGCAGGCGCGGATCACGGGAGATGTGGAGGTGCAAGTCGTAATCCGAAAGGATGGGGGCGTTGAGTCGGCTGAGGTGGTCAGCGGGCATCCCATTCTGAGCCAGGCCGCCTTGGAGAGCGCGGAGAAATCGGAGTACGAGTGCCGGGGCTGTACCAATCCGGTGACGTATTCAGTGGTATACACGTTCGCTTTTTGGGACGACGGGGACTGTTGTAACGTGGGGGAGCGTGCGCCGGAAGTGAAGGAGGCACAGGGCCACATCACGATCGCAGCGGCGGGGCAATGTATCTGTGATCCTGCCAGCTACATTAGGATTAGAGTGCGTTCAGCGAAATGCTTCTATTTGTGGAAGTGCGGGCTTCGCTGACGCTTGGTATCTCCGGGCGAGTGATGGCGTCTCTTTCGCCCCACTGGGGCTTGCCTCTCGTTCCACTCTCTACCCACGGCTTGCGCCGTGGGCTGCATTCTTCCGCCGCTCCGCGGCTCTCGCGGCAACTGACCACTGACCACTGACCACTGACCACTCTATTCCCCATCCAGCGGGCATTCGGGATCATCTAAAATGAGGCAGCTTAAGGGACGGGCAACATGCGCTGGCTGCGAAATCTCTTCAAGAGACGAACTGGGGGACGAACGATGGCGGCATTGACGGCGGGGACGAAGGCGCCGGAGTTTGAGTTGAGAACAATTGACAGGAAGCCGTTTGCGCTGCGCGATGAGATGGGGCGAAGGCCGGTGGTGCTGGCATTCTTCAAGGTGTCGTGTCCGGTGTGCCAGTACGCGCTTCCATTTCTGGAGAGGCTGTACAGGGCCTACGGGAGCAAGCATGTGGCGCTGGTCGGGGTTTCCCAGGACGATGCGAAGGCGACCTCGGCGTTCATGAAAGAGTTTGGGGTAACGTTCCCGGTGCTGCTGGACGATCCGAGCCGCTATCCCGCGTCGAATGCCTACGGGCTGACCAACGTACCCACTGTTTTCTGGATTGGCCAGGATGGCGAGATTGAAGTCTCCAGCGTGGGGTGGGTGAAGGCCGACTTCGAAGAGATGGGCCGCAGGATGGCCGAGACTGGAAAGACCCCGCCCGTCCGCCTGTTCAAGCCGGGCGAGGATGTGCCGGACTTCCGCGCGGGTTGAGGGTCGAAGAACTAATCCCGCGGTCGCGGGAAAGCAAGGGCAGCCGCAGATTTCGCTGATTTCGCAGGTAACAACAAGGCGGAACACTAATTGTCCCCAGTTGGGCCGGCGACAACGACCCGACTCGGTCCTGGACACTACGCAGTCCGGGCCTGAGTGCTGGCCCCTGGCTGCTATCCACTGACCACTGCCCACTGCTTTTCGCAGGTGAACGCGGTAGTGCTTGCCCTCCCGTGTGGGATGGTCCTCTGCTTAACGGCGGCGAAAATCCGTTGTCGTCCGTTACAATTCCCTAAGTCCTTAACCAAGAGCTGAGCATTCTTCCATGCGAGCCACGCCGCTTCGTTGGGGGAGACGACTATTTATGGCAGAAATCCTGAGGAGAGGTGTGCTTGCCTGCCTCTTTGCTGCGCTGAGTGCATCCGTGTGGGCCGAGGGTGGAGCTGGTGGCTCGAAGGGTGGGAAGGACGTCTCGGTGCGGCTGCCCGGGGCAGCTTTCAATGCGCTGGAGACCATCAATCCGGAGCACATCCGCTGGCATGTGCGCTACCTGTCGCACGATCTGCTCGAAGGGCGGGGCACGGGACAGCGTGGCGGAGACATCGCCGCCGAGTACATCGCAACCCAGTTTGCAGAGTACGGACTGAAGCCGGCGGGCGACGGCGGCAGCTACATGCAGAAGGTTCCCCTGGTCGGAATCACAACCCTGCCCGAGACCACATTCTCGCTGCAGCCCAAGTCGGGCGGGGCAATGCGCCTGAAGCCTCTCGACCAGTATGTTGCGTATGACCAGACGCAGCAGCCCGAGTCCGAGATCGATGCCGACATCGTTTATGTGGGATACGGAATCGAAGCCCCGGAGTACAACTGGGACGACTACAAGGGGGTGGACGTGCGCGGCAAGGTGCTGCTGATGCTGGTGAACGAGCCGCCGTCCGATGATCCCAAATTCTTCAAAGGCAAGGAGCTTACCTACTATGGACGCTGGACCTACAAGTATGAACAGGCGGCCCGCAAGGGCGCCGTGGGCGTGATCCTCGTCCACCAGACCGAGATGGCGAGCTATCCGTGGGAAGTCGTGCGGAATTCGAATTCCGGCGAGAAAGCTGCTTTGAAGCTGGAGGGCCCCGCGCTGAAAGTCGCGTCATGGGTGCATCTCGATGTGGCAAAGAAACTGGCCGCGGCCTCCGGCATGGATCTCGACAAGATGATGGTGGAAGCCCGTTCGCGGGATTTTCGTCCGGTGAACTTCGGCGCGAAACTCAAGGCTCACATGGTGAGCAAGGTCCGGAATTTTGAGTCGAACAACGTGGTGGCAATTTTGCAGGGTTCCGACCGCAATCTCAAGGACGAAGCGGTGATGTACACCGCGCACTACGATCACTTTGGCATCCGCCCGGACTTGCCGGGGGACAACATTTTCAATGGTGCCGACGACAACGCCACAGGTTGCGGCATCCTGCTGGAGTTGGCGCGAGCCTTTGGATCGGCGGCGCAGAGGCCGCGCCGGTCGATCATCTTCGCGGCGGTGACAGCCGAAGAGCAGGGACTGCTGGGGTCGGAATATCTGGGCAAGCATCCGCCGATTCCCGCCGGGAAGATTGCCCTGGATTTGAATTACGACGACGTGAAGCCGTTGGGCGCGCCCCAGGAGGTCGAAGTTTCCGGCGCGGAGCGGACAACTTTCTATCCGGTCGTCGAGGCGATGGCGAAAGAGTTTCGGATGGCGATCCGTCCGGATGCGCGTCCCGAGGCAGGGCACTTCTACCGCTCCGACCATTTCAGCCTGGCCCGGGTTGGCATTCCTGCGTTCTCCATCAATGAAGGGATGAAGTTTAAGGGCCACGACGAAGCCTGGGGGTTGGCGCAGGACCGAGAGTACGTCGAGAAGCACTATCACCAGCCGAGCGACGAGTACCATCCGGAAATGGATTTCACCGGTGACAGCGCAGTAGCGCGCTTCGGATTCGCCCTGGGCTGGGAGGCGGCGAGTTTGCCAAAGCTAGTGGACTGGCAGAAGGGCGATGAGTTTGAGGCAGCAAGGAAGAAGAGTCAGTAAGCAGTACCCAGTACCGAGTACCCAGTACCGAGCAAAACACAGAATCAACGACGGTCGGCTTCGACATTGCCGAAGTTCCGCTTTTCCTAACACCCCGCGTATCGTCACTCCCCGTAACCTAGGTAACTTTGGCGGGCGCTGACCCCCATGCTAGCCTCGATATGTACATGTGAAATCAGCGACTTCCGAGGAGTGTTTGGGCGAAAGTGCCACGCATCCCCATCTTTGGACTAGGCGGAGCGCCGGAAAAAGCGGCGGCGCCGGAGTTGTCCGCTTCCACACCATCCATTTCACTCGAAGGACTTTCTGTCGGGGTCGACAACCTGCGGCATGATGTGGTCCTGAGCCCCCGCTTTGTGGAAGCAGCGCGGACGCAGATCGCAAAACTGATCGCGCGCCACGGCGAACTGGAAGGCTTGCTGGCGGCGGAGGCGGCCAGCGTGGCTGCTTCGCGAGCGCCCTCCTGGATGAGGCAACAAGCCGGCACTGCCCGCGCGAAAAGCGAACCGGCAGAGTGGAAGTCCGTGCTGGCCGAGTTGCACACGGCGGCGCTGAACCGGGCCAAGAAGGAAGGCAAAGTCGCGGTCGATTTGCTGGCGCGGCTGGCCGTCATGAAGTTTCTGCGCTACGAGATGAACCAGCAGTTCGCCCACGTGCTGGAGCGCTGTCGCGTCCAACTCAAGAGCTACGATGGTTCACGGCAACAAAAGGCCCTGGAGCACGGCGAGCGGCTGGGGACATTCCAGGTACGCAAGAAGATCATTTTGCGCAAAACCGGGCAAGAGCTGTTCGAGACGCTGCGCGAAATCGAGAAGGGCACGCTGGCCCGGACGCGCCGATCTCTGTTCGGCGAGCGTGGAGTTGGCCAGGATGCTGACACCTACGCTCTGTTTGTGAACCGGCTGGCGTTTTCTGAAGACGGGCGCGATGACTTTCTGTGCGCCGAGCACTACGTGATGCTCGGCAACTGGGATCGCGATCCCGACCGCTACGGGCGCCTGCGGGAGATCGTCTCGGGATTTCTGCGTTCCCTCTATGGCGAGGAAACCACCGGAGAGGCGATTGAAAGCTGGATGAACGTCCCGGAGAATGCTCGCTCCCTGGTGGGGAGCGGAACTCCCGAATCGAGCGACGAGGGCCTGGCGCAGCAGGAACGGCTGGCGGCGTGGGTGCGGCTGTTGGAAGACGAAGGCGTGATGGAAAACGTCATCGCGTCATATCACGTCGTGCCTTTGCTGAGCGAGTACGCTCCCCGCATCAATCCACAGCAGTTGAAGAACGCTCTCATCGACCGGACGGAATGTGACCGTGTGGAGCGCATGATTCAGGATCATGGGCGGCTTTCTCCGAACAACCTGTATGCGGCAGTGGCCAAGGTTGCGAGCTGTCGTGGAGCGGAGCGGGCGAAGGTGGCGGCGCGCTTTTTGCAGGACTTCTTCCACTATCACCGCGACTTGCGGCGGCTGGATATCCTGAATGGCGCCCTCGACGCGGTGAGCCTGGTGGGAAACGAGCGGCTGCGGGAGCTCTCGCGGGTGAACGGCACGCTTTACGAATTCCTGTTGCCAGAGGAGCAGCAGGAGCCGGATGCGGAGCGCGTGCTGCGCCACGTTGTGCTGAAGGCCGACGTCCGCGATTCCACGCGGCTAACGCGCACTTTGATGGAGAAGGGGCTGAATCCGGCGTCCTACTTCAGCCTGAATTTTTATGATCCGGTCAACAAGCTTCTCGCTAAGTATGGTGCGCAGAAGGTATTTCTGGAAGGCGACGCCATCATTCTGGCGATTCTGGAGCGCGAGGGTGAACGCGGATTGGCGGTGAGCCGCGCGTGCGTGCTGGCGCGCGAGATTATCGAGATAGTACGTGGGTATAACGAACTGGTGCAGCGTTCCGGGATGCCTCCGCTGGAGTTGGGAATCGGCATTACCCTGCAGGAGTCAGCTCCGCTCTACCTGATGGACGGTGAGCATCAGATCATGATTTCCGAGGCTCTGAACGAAAGTGACCGTCTCTCGTCGTGCAACAAACGGGCGCGCAAGGTGATGGAGGCGCAAGCGGGCCCATTCCACGTTTACGCATTCCAGGCGGCGGATCCGGAGCCCGGCGGAAACCCCGAGGACGTAGTTCTCAGCTTCAACCTGAGCGGGATTCGCATGAACGAAGCCGCATTCCGCAAGCTGCGGCAGGAGATTTCGCTGGAACCGCTGAAGGTGAAACTGCCGGCGTCATTCGCGTCCTCGGACAAGGGAGAGTACCGGCTCTTCAGCGGGACCGTCCCCGTCGATCGGGATATCTTCCGGAAGATCGTGGTGCGGGAAAGCCGCGTTCCGCGCATTGATACCAACGACTTTTCCGTGAAGGGCTGGACCGAGCGGGCCTACTATGAAGTCTGCGCCGACTCCGCGATCTACGCGGCCCTGGAGAAAGGGAAAGCGGCCAGGCGGTAGTCTCGGTTCTCTGAGAGCTGAGCTCTCAAAAGCCCGGCCGGCTGGGCCGGAAGGGAATGTGGAAGGTAGCTTCCACATCGACTGCGGTGCCGTTCCTTGTGGCGGGTTGGAATCGCCATTGCGAGACGGCCTGACTGGCGAACTGGTCAAGGCGGTCATCGACACTGCTGAGAACTCGGACATTGCCCACACTGCCATCGGCGTGAATGACTGCGTAAAGAATAACTGTTCCAGCGACATTCTGACGCATCAACTCCAGAGGATATGCCGGATCAACTTTACGCGTGGCGGCGGGGGCGGAAAGGTCATCTGGGTTCGAACTCGAACTTTGCTTCAGTTCCGCAAAGCGGATGACCCAGCTTCCGCCAGCCGAGTTCAGGTTCGGCATGTTCAGGGTCAGGGAGTAGAACCTTCGAGGGCCGAATACAGCGCGTTCGGCTTCGGAGAGCTTCGTCGCGCTTTCCGGCTGCAGAGAACGTGCTGGCACGCTGGATACACGTGGCGGCGGAAGGCTCGCCATGAGCCTGGGATTCACCGAGGCTGACGGGCCGAAACTCTTTGGAGCAGGGTCGCCGGCCACGGGTCCGTTCTTCGCTGGATCAGCTGCTTTGCCCACGTAGAGCCCCGCGGGAAGATCGCTGCTTCCATTTCGTGACCCGCTTCCATTTCCACCTTCCTTGGCGTTGCCCTTGCCAGAACCGTTCGTGCCAGACGCACTTCCCGGCGACACTCCAGGATCACCGGAGGCCCCGGAATGGCCCTCCGGCGTGGCCGCAAAAGCTCCACGGCGATTTCCCTGGGGCGTCACAGCGGGAGCACCCACCGCCGGATGGAGGTTGAGGGCGATGACGCGTCCGCCTGCGGCCGCCGATGAAGATCCTGCGAGCGAGGGCGGCGGGGGTACCACTTGAGGCGCAACGCCCGGTCGTCGGCCTGCGACGCCCGGGATTGCCCGCTGTTCGCCGACGGCCAGCTGTGGAACCGGAGCAATTACGGACGAGCGAGCGATGTTGAGCTCTCCCAGCGGACGGGCAGAAGGGATGGCAACGCTTGGCGGTGGCTCGATAACGGCTGGCTGAGGAGCTTGAAATGCCGTTTTCGTGGCAACAGAAAGATCAGGCGGCGGAGCGACTACAGCAGTCTGCATCGCCAGCGTATCCCGATGGCCGACCAGACGGGTCGGGTCCGGTGGAGGAGCTACCACCGACGTTTCCAGCTGCGGACTCAGGCGCGAGATGCTCGCCGCCGGAACCAGCGGCGCTGGGGCAATCGGCAGTTCCGGCCTATCCGACCATGCCACGATGTTGGGCAGGCGTACATCCTGCTTCAGCTTGACGTTGGGAGGGGTGACGATCGTCTGTGTTCGGTTGTCCGCCTCCGGCGGCACCGAAATGATCGGCTGCCGCGAGAATTCAGGATCTGCCTTCCTCGGCGGAGCAGGGTCGACGCGTCGAGTGTCGAGCGGCGGCAGGTATTCCGCCGGTTGGTAGTAGATCACCTGGGAGTGCTCGAAGGTAGGACGGGGCGCGGGCTGCGGATGCAGCTCGAGAAGCCGGGAAAACGCAATGAACACAACGAACGCGAGGACGTGATACCCAGCCGACTCCACGAATCGGCGCCAGGGAAGGCCACGCTTCACAAACACATCGGGCCAGAACGGGGCGGGCGCGGAGGTCAGTTCTAGTCGCAAAGGCTCGGGCCGCTTCACCAGATCGAGAAGGTTGCCGAGGAAGGTTTGATGCCAGGGCGGGAGTTCAACTCGGAGCCGCATGTCGGGGACCCAGTGCTGCGAGCGCGGTTCTGCCACTTGGACGGGGCCCGAAGCATGCATCATCCTATGTTAGATGGGAAAGTGCGGTTTGGGGTAGCCGTGAGGGCAAATGGGGAGTACGGCACTGACCCGCCCCTCCAGTGGTAGGATTGGCACTGAGCCGGGGGAGACACAAATATGAGGGATTGGCGGGCCATCTTCCTGATTCTGGTTGCGTTGCTAGCAACGTTCTGTCTCACCCTCAATGCTCAGGATGCCAAGCCCGCGCCTGGCGCCGGCGCCCAGAACGCCTCCAAGCCCACAAAGGACCCCAGGGCAGGACAGGAATTCTCCGGAATGTACACCTTCCTGAAGGAAGGTGAATTCCTGCAGGTAACAGTGGAGGACGAGGGACACGTGACCGGATTTGTATCGCGTTACGGCGAGGGCGAGAGCGACAAAGGGGCATTTCTCGACCAGTTTTTCAAGTCGGGCAAACTC
The DNA here is from genome assembly GCA_020073465.1 of Terriglobia bacterium. Classification (GTDB taxonomy): domain Bacteria; phylum Acidobacteriota; class Terriglobia; order Terriglobales; family Acidobacteriaceae; genus Sulfotelmatobacter. The sequence goes on along the minus strand of JAIQFC010000020.1, from coordinate 39,325 downwards.
GAGGGCACTAAGCTGAACTTCACCACCGAGACGGTGCATGGGGTTTGGTTTGAGTTCAAAGGAACCATCCAGCGCGGGGAGGGAAAGAATCCCGGCGACGAGGCTTATTACGTGCTGAAGGGTACGCTGAGCCAGAACTCAACGGATGCGGACAAGAAAGTGAGTTCGCGCACCCGCGACGTCGTGTTCAAGCTCTTTCCGCAGGATGCGGGACCGGCGCCCGCGACCAGAAACTAATTGTCGGTACCCAGTACTAGCCATCCACGGCACGCTTTTCCGCGTGGTTTCTCGTAGCTTTCCTGAGCTCTCAAAGAGTGCTGTAATTTTGCACAGTTCCGCTGGGTACTGGCAACTGGGTACTGATCTTACTGACCGGCGCGAATGGGCGAGAGGTTGGGGCGGGCCAGGGGTTTCTTTCTGGCTTCGGGTTTCTCCTGACCGTAGACCAGATCGAGACTGCCATCGGGATTGGCGCCAGCTTCTGCGAGAGCGGTAGCCAACGCGTGGAAAGAGCGGCTAATCTCTGGGCCTTCCTGCAGGACGACCGGCGTACCGTGATCGATCGCCGGCGAGATGGCGTTATACGCGTTTGGAATCTTCCACAAAACCCTGCAACTGGTGGCCTTCTCGATGTCCTCGTCGGTGAAGCCGGGAATCTTCTTGTAACGATTCAGAACCATCCGCATGCGGTTGCGGCCGGTCCCTTCTTCAAGGAAGGCGTGGATGCGGCTGGCGCTCCACAGGGAAACTACGTCGGTCTGAGCGACCACGAGAACAGCATTCGAGAGATCGGAGAGCAGACGCGTTGTGGGATCGAGGCGGCTGGAGCCATCGACGATCACGAATCGGTAGTGATTCACGAGCAGATCGAAAAGGCGCGCAAGTTCTGCCGGTGTCGGCTCAGTCTGATAGGGCTGCTGAGGGCCGGCAAGAAGGTGTAGACCTTCTTTCGTAGTTGTCATGAGGCCGTCAAGCAGCGACACGTCGAGGCGGTGAAGGTTTTGCAGGGCATCCAGCACGCCGAACTGCGGGTGCAGGTTCAGGTGCAGGGAAGCGTGGCCGATGGGCGCAAAATCCACTAGAACTACATCGCCATGAGCCTGTTGCAGGGCAACCGCGGTGTTTACGGCGGCAGTGGTTGATCCGGCCCCTCCCTTGGCGCTCAGGAAGGTGAAAATGCGAGCCTTCCCGGCAGTACCGCGGGCGCGAGTGCGCGTCGAACTGTAACGGGTGAGAGCCTCCAGCAATGCCTCGGATCCGGCATTCGTATCCAGATACTCCCCGGCCCCCGCGCGCATGCTGGCGACGATGGACGCAGGCTGGGTCATCTCGCCGTTGGCAAAAATGGCGATCTGCAGCGTGGTCGCGCGAATCAGTTCAATGGCGGTGATCGCTCGCTGCGGATCCTTCGGAGAGATATCGACGATAACTACCTCTGCGCGGGACTCCTGGATCTGGCGAAGAATCGAGTCGGTCGGACCAGCCGGAAAGCCGGCATGACTGAACACAGCGTGCCCCAGGCGCGTAGCTTCGAGGCGATTCTGCAGCGCGGATAAGTGCTCCTGGTCCTCGGTGAGGAGGGCTACGGCGATCCCATGCATTGCGCGGTTCTCGCTGATTTCTCTCGGTGTTTGCATGTTAGAAAGAGAACGTACTCCCCGCCAAATGACTTAGGTAATGGGCCGCAGCAATCCCAGCGCGCGATCCGCGCGAAAACTCTGGGCGCGAAAGCATGAAGAGCGACAGCGACGAGAGGTGCACAAAGAAGAATCCTGAAGCGACTGGTCCGAATTACGGATCATTGTAAGGCAAAGTGAAGCCCTTGAAAAGGATTCAAAAGAGGTAGAAACCGGAGTAGCGACGTTCGCCGAGGGCAGCAGAGGCCGAATCCCCAACTCAAAGAGGCGGCACGTGCGCAAGCCCTCGGAGAGGCTGTTCTTCTTCGCCATGGCCGTGTAGAGAAGAAACGCGCTGGAATGTCGCTGGCCCGTCCGCGGCCTCCGGAAGATATTCGTATCCGTCGAAGCGAACAGCGACTCCGACCTTGGTTTCGCTCCGAGCGGGAACTTCCAGCAAGCCTGGGTCGGATCGCTTGACCACCCGCAGGACGCGGCCACGGCAACGCACCCGCATGGTCTCGCCCAGCGTGATCTCGGAGGGCATGTTAAGAGTCAGTTCGATCTCGCCACCTTCATGCAATGCAGCATCGGTGAAAAAGAAGACCCCGCGAGAACTGAGGTCCTGCGTGAAGCCCAGACCCTCCGTTCCACTTGAACTCTCGCGCAATGAGACAGGAAGAAGGAAAGAGAATCTCTGACCGGCGCGGCGTTCAACCCGAACTGGAGGAGTCGTCATAGAGGCCTGGTTGCGAGTCGCCGGGGGAGCGCACAGGCGACTGTACCGCAAGTTGGGACGCCGGAGAAGTTGCAAGTTGGTAACAGATGCCTGACTTTCCCAAATTGGTCACACGCTTAGACTTGCACGCTGTACAGGCCGCCGTGGGCTGCCCTTCATCGCACCGTGGCTGTGGAAAACGCGCTGCCAGCGCCTGCTCGGCTGGACCGTGACGGTCACGATATAGTGATGCGTAGCCTGACCCAGCGTCATCCAAGAAGCAAACGTGGCAGATTCGAAGATCGCTAACAATCATGCGGCGAGCGGCGATGAGGCGGCTTCAGGCCACACATCGCGGTGGCAGGCGGCAGGCCGGGCGCTTCGGCACCGGAACTTCCAACTTTTCTTCAGCGGACAACTCATCTCGCTGGTCGGCACCTGGATGCAGAGCGTGGCCCAGTCGTGGCTCGTCTACCGGTTGACGGGATCGGGCTTGAAGCTTGGCGCGGTCGGATTTGCCAGCCAGATTCCAGTGTTCCTTTTTGCGCCCATCGGTGGGATCACGGCCGATCGTTTCAACCGGCAGCGCGTAGTCATCGGCACGCAAATTGCGTCGATGTTGTTGGCATTTATCTTGGCGGCTCTGACGCTCTCCCATGAAGTGGAAGGTCGAGTCTGGCTGATATTCGTCCTGGCTGCGCTCCTCGGAGTCGTCAACGCGTTCGATATTCCCGGTCGCCAGGCTTTCCTGGTGGACATGGTGGGCAAAGAAGACTTGATGAATGCCATCGCGCTCAATTCTTCCATGTTTAACGGGGCTCGCGTGATCGGGCCGGCAGTGGCAGGAATCCTGGTGGCGAAGCTGGGTGAAGGCTGGTGCTTCTTCGCCAACGGTGTGAGCTACATCGCGGTGATCATCGGGCTGCTGATGATGGATGTGCACGCTCCTCCAAGAGTTTCGCGACATGCCTCGCCGCTCGAACACATCATTGAAGGATTCCAGTTCGTCAGGCACACAGCGCCGATTCGAGCGTTGTTGACGTTGTTGGGCGTGGTCAGCATTACAGGAATGCCTTACGTAGTACTGATGCCAATTTTTGCGGACCGCATCTTGCACAGCGGGGGGCAGGAGTTTGCCTCGCTGATCGGGTCCAGAGATTTGGGTGCCGTGCGGCTGGGCATCCTCATGGGTGCTACCGGCGTAGGAGCGCTGCTGGGAGCGCTGACTCTGGCTGTACGCTCGGGAGTGAAAGGGCTCGGACGGTGGGTCACCGTATGCTGCGCGGGTTTTGGCGTGAGTCTGATGCTGTTTGCGGTGTCAAAGTCGTTCTGGGTGTCGGTGATCCTGCTTCTTCCGGTGGGATACTTCATCATGTTGCAGATGGCATCTTCGAACACGCTGATTCAGGCGATGGTGCCGGACGCAATGCGGGGGCGCACCATGGCAGTCTATTCGATGATGTTCATGGGCATGGCCCCGGTTGGGGCGCTGCTCGGGGGAGCGCTCTCGGACCGGCTGGGTGCACCGCTTACCGTAGCCATTGGCGGATTGGCCTCCCTCGCGGGAGCATGGTGGTTTGCAGTGCAATTACCCAAGATTCGCGTCGAGGCGCGGCAGTTGATGGTGGCGCAGGCCATGGTGGGCGGAGAGCCGTCGGAGCAGATCACGGAGCAGGGCGTTGAGGACTAGGAGTACCGGCGGCTCTTTGTTCTAACGGTGCTATGATGAACGTGTGACCAATCTTAGACTGGACATTCGCCGTTACGTCTGCGAGCGGCTCTTCCCCTCAGGGCTCTAGCCCCACTGCGCATTCCTGCGCTTAGTTGAAGTCCACAGTCTCCGACATACGACTTCATAATCCAGAAGTTCCGATCCAGACGCGTTTTACACCGCCCGTGTATGGGCCAGCCCGAGATGGCGCACGGAATTCGCTGAAGGACCGCACACACAATTCTTACCGGAGGGGACTCATATGAAACTCTTAGTGATTGGTTCGGGAATGATGGGATCGGCAGCGGCCTTTGATATGGCGCGCACCGCCCGGGTAGATTCGGTCACACTCGCTGACAGCGACTCGAAGCGCGCGCGGAAGGTCGCAGCCCGCGTGAATCGCATTACCGGGGACAAGAAAGTTCGCGCCGTGGCGCTTGACGCCAGTGACGGAAAAGCCGCCGCTAAGCTCATGCGCGGGCACGACGCGGCACTCTCAGCTGTGCCCTACTTTCTGAATTTCGGATTGGCCAAGGCTGCGGTGGAGGCCCGTTGCCACTTCGCAGATCTGGGCGGCAACAACACGGTGGTGCGTCAGGAATTGGCGCTCGCGAACAAGGCCGAGAAGTGCGGTGTGGCGATTGCGCCGGATTGCGGGCTCTCGCCGGGCATGGCGTCAATTCTTGGAGGCGAATTGGTGCGACGGTTGGGCGGCCGGGCAGATGCCTTGAAGCTTTACGTCGGAGGTCTTCCGGAAGCCCCCATGCCGCCTTTCCACTATCAACTGGTCTTCTCGGTTGAAGGATTGATCAACGAATATGTGGAGCCCGCCCGCATCCTGCGGCAGGGCAAGCTGGTGACCGTGGAGGCTCTTACTGAGCCGGAAGACTTCCATCTTCCGGGGTTCTCGCCGCTGGTCGCGTTTCAAACGTCGGGCGGGACCTCCACTCTGCCCGAAACGTTTGCCGGCAGAGTCGGAGAGTGCTTTGAAAAAACGCTGCGCTACCCGGGACACTACGACTTGCTGTGTGAGCTAAAGGAACTGGGGCTGTTTTCCAGTGAAAAAATCAAGGTGGGCAACACAGAAATCGCTCCCCGCGCGGTAATGTCCAAGCTCTTCGAAGGCAAGTTTGCCAGCAAAGGTCCGGACGTGTGCATCATGCGGTTAGAGGCGCACGAATCGGTACACGGTCCGGGAGTTCGCGGCTTGCTGGGCGGGCGCCTGAAAGGACGCGTGGCCTCGTTCACAATGGTGGACCACTATGACGCAAAGACAGATATGAGCGCGATGATGCGTACGACCGCGTTCCCCGCGTCCATTGTCGTGCAGATGCTGGCTTCGGGAGCAATCGGCAAGCGCGGCGCCGTATTGCAGGAGCGGGATGTCCCCGCCGACCTGTTCCTGGAGGAAATGATGCAGCGGGGCATCAAAATCGACTATGCGCTGGAGTAACAGAAGAGCGTGCCCAGAGTCCATGTGGACAGGGTTTCTCGACCCGTGTAGTCTCTGCGGGGAGCTAGGAGTCACGAATGCCGGATGAAGAAAACGGACGAGCCGCACTCGGTAGCCTTTTTGGCGTGGTCGCTACCGACATTCATTTCTGGATTCCCATGATTGTGCTGGTGGCGGGACTGGTGTTGTTGCATGAGCTTCGCTGATCAGCTGGAGGAAGCGTGGACGTCACGGTTGCCGTGGTTGAAAATTCCATGCAGTCCGGTCGTCTGCGCAGGTTGCAGGCTCTGGGAATATTCTGCGGGTTCGCAGCCGGCGCCTGGCTCGGCGGGGCAGAAGCGCCAATTAAACTGGTAAGTCCAGATGTCTCGCCCATCACAGTCTCCCTCATCATGGTCTTTGGTGTTTTTCTCGCGCGCTGGAGCGTGCCGGCGTTCGTACGCGGCACGGCGCACGTTCGCAGCGACGTCCTGCAAGCGCCTCATCTGGTGATCTGGGCAGTGATCGCCGGTTGTATGTGGGCGGTCGCTAACACGCTGACGATATACGCCATTCGTGACGTTGGGTTAAGTATTGCCTTTCCTCTGTGGAATTCGAACAGCCTGCTCGGAATCCTATGGGGTTTTCTGTTGTTCAACGAGTTGCACTATGCAGGATGGAAACGCTGGCTCGGAGTACTGGGCGGCGCGATCGGAATGTTCGCAGGAGCAACCCTGTTAGCAATCGCCTCCACCAGCCAGGCTGCGCCCGGCAGGGCCATGCTGGGTGTGATGGCAGCCCTCGGTGCGGGAGTTCTGTGGGGAACGATGTACATCCCCTACCGGAAGGCATATCTGACCGGCATGAATCCGCTCTCCTTTGTGACTTTCTTTACCGTCGGAGAGCTGCTGACGATGACGTTCCTGGCCGTCGGATACCGAGGAGCAGTTCCCCTGTGGCATGAGTTGCAGAGCAGCCGGTCTGTGCTCTTCTGGCTGATGATGGGAGGATTCATCTGGGTCATTGGCGATCTGTTCCAGCAGTACGCCACAAAGTACGTCGGCATCAGCCGCGGCATTCCCCTCTCCAACACGAATCAGCTCTGGGGATTGCTGTGGGGAGTGCTGGTCTTTCACGAACTGCGCGGCGGGGGCCATCGGCTGTATGTCGAGGTGATCGGGGGATCGATCGTGATGGCGCTGGGAGCCGTGGCGATCGCTTTGTCGTCGGCTACCGAGCGAGAGCACGCGTCCTGGCAAGATGCGGCGGATCGGGAAGGTCAACGATATGGGGTTGAAAACGGCTATGTTCGTGCCAGCATGGAAGGCCGGGAATTCAGGGTGGGATCGAACCGCCGGACTCTTCTCGACTGGCTGCTCATCGGCGGTACGACCGCAATCTTCATGGTGCTGGCCACGATGGCCCGCATGCCGAGCGTGAACATTCACCTGAGCTGGGCGGCGACCATTACGGCCGCGATGCTAGCCCTGCTGGGAAGCTGCGGAATTGCGCTTTGGCGCACGACCCGGTTCCATTAAGAAGCAAAACCCCGGGGCGGCTCCTATCGATACGATTCCAACGGAAGACCGGTGATGCGGATTCCCGCGTGGCCCTTGTGGCGGATGTTGAGGCCGATGAGCAAGGCGGTGATCTGCTCCAAGATGCGCGAGTTTTCCAGCTTGCCTCCGTCGATGGCGCGGATTCCCGGAATCTTTGCTGCGAGATCGCGCGTGAGCTGAGCGGCGTCGGAATCGTCGCTGCAGACGATGACGTCGCAGTCGAGGGGGTTGTCTCCGTTAAGCAGGTCGGCGGAGACGTTGTGGAAGGCCGCAACCACGCTCACGTCCTTGGGAACGAGTTCGGCAGCCTGCTGCGCGGCCGAACCCTGCCAGACGCCCAGAGTCCGCGAGGCACGTCCGCCCACTCCGGCGGCCAGCGGGACAGTGGCGTCGATGAGAATACTGCCCGGGCTGATTGCAGGCTTGAGCTGCTTGAGCAGCGTGGCTTGGCTCTCGAACGGGACGGTGAGCATCAGAATGTCAGCGGCGGCGCAGGCGGAGCTGTTCTCCATGCCGGAGATATTGGCCTGGTCTCCGATGCTCAGTTTGACCAACGCGGCGGCCGCTTGCGCGCGTTGGGCATCGCGGGAGCCAATGATGATGGTTTCTCCTGCGCGCGCCCAGCGCAGGGCGAGGCCCAGGCCGGCGGGGCCAGTACCTCCAAGAATGGCAATGGGACGCGACCCAGCGGCGCTCATGCTTGCTTCCTCATGCAAATTCCGGCTCCAGTCCTACTTCGGCGGTGAACTGCTCCAGCGGCACTTTGATGTTGATTCGTGAGTAACTGGTATTGCGCTCGGCGGGAATGCGGCCGATCTCAAGAATCAACGACTGAAAGTCTTCCGGGCTGGTGTATTGACCAGCCGTCGCCCCGGCCTCGCGGGAAATATTTTCTTCCATCAGCGTTCCACCGTAGTCGTTGGCACCCGCGTGCAGGCAGAGTTGTGAGAGCTTCCGGTTCAGTTTTACCCACGACACCTGAATGTTGTTGATCGATCCCGCCAGCAATATGCGGGCGAGAGCGTGAACTTTCAGGTGCTCGGCGAGCGTCGGACCGCTGCGGGCCAGTCCCTGCTGGAAGAGCAGCGTGTTCTGGTGCACGAAGCCAAGAGGGACGAACTCGGTGAAGCCCCCAGTGTCCTGTTGCATCTCGCGTATCAAGAGCATCTGCCGTACCCAGTGCGCGGGCGTTTCCATGTGCCCGTACATCATGGTCGAAGTAGTGCGGATGCCACAGCGATGGGCGGTGCGGATGACTTCGATCCATTGTGCAGTGGATAGCTTGTTGCGCGACAGGACCATGCGGACCTCGTCATCGAGAATCTCAGCGGCGGTACCGGGCAGAGTGCCCAGGCCATTATCCCGCAGCATCGAGAGATAGTCGGCGAGCGGCATGCCCGTGAGTTCGACGCCGTAGACGATCTCCATGGGCGAGAAGGCGTGGATGTGCATGCCCGGCACAGCGTTCTTCACGGCACGCAGGATGTCGCGGTAGTAGAAGGGGGGCAGACCGTGTGGCAGTCCGCCCTGGATGCAGACTTCAGTCGCGCCCAACTGCCAGGCTTCGACCGACTTTCGCGCGACCTCTTCAAGGCTGAGGAAGTAACTGTCGGATTCGCGCGGGCCGCGGCTGAAGGCGCAGAACTTGCATCCCACGAAACACACATTGGTGAAATTGATATTGCGGTTGACTACATAGGTGACGAGGTTCCCGGCCAGTTCGGAGCGCAGCAAATCGGCCGCAACCAGCAAGCCGAGGAGGTCGTCCCCGGTGGAGTGGGCGAGAGTGAAGCACTCGTCGAGAGAGAGCGTACCTCCATTCTGGGTCTCGAGGACACGATCCAGGGCCCGACGCACTGTGGGCGAGAGCATCGGCGTAACTCCCGCCCAGCCCAGCGAGCGGAAGCTTTCCAATTCCGAAGGGGAGAGTTCGCGAGGCACGGCTTCCTCCGTAGAGACGTAGCTTGCAAGGTCTCTGCAACAGTTTAGCGGAAGAGATCGGTATCTGCAGGACGGAGCAGGTCGCGCGTGCGGCCTCGGCCAGGGTCGTAATTGAATCCGCGCACGATGCAGGCCGGGGTCCGGTTGAGTTTTCCGCACATCAGTCCCGCGGCACAAGCGAGTTCGTCTGCCACGGCCTCGAGGCTGACTCGCAGTTTGTACCCTTGCGGATCGCGGCGTCCTCGGTCATCGCGCAGCGGCTTCATACCCGCGATGCCGATGGCGTATTCGGTCAGGCCTTCGCGCCAGGGGCGGCCAAAACTGTCGGTAATGATGACCGGGATGGCATGGCCGGTACGGTTGTTGAGATCGCGATGGAGGCGGGCAGCGGAACGATCGGGATCTTTGGGGAGGAGCAGTGCGTGGCGGCCTCCGTCGACGTTGGAGACGTCGATCCCGCTGTTTGCACAGAGGAAGCCGTGGTGCGTTTCGGTGATAAGCACGCCATTCTTTCGCCGAATGACAGAGCGGCTCTCGCGCACAGCGAGCTCTATGACGCGGGCATCGAGGTTGTATTTCTTGGCCCAGGCCACAGAGTCGGGGGAGGGGTGAATTCCCTCTAGATCGACTAGGCGGCCTTCGGACTTGGAAACAACTTTGTGTTTGAGGACCAGGATGTCGCCTGCGCGGAATGAGAGTCTGTGTTTACGAAGAGATTTGAGGAGCGTGTCAACCAGCGAATCGCCGGGACGGACTTCATCGGCGAATGGGATCGGGATGACGCGGAGTTCGGAGCCGGAACGCCTAGGGGTGGTATTTCGTTTCCGTTGAGAGCGTGGCATAGGAACGTGCGGTGTCCCTCTCGCCGGAGAAGGACTCGCAGGACTGCGAGCCATTGTAATGGAGCCTGCATGGCCCGCCGGCGGGCAAGTCTCGTTTGCCCCCCGATATTCCCACAATTATTGCGAGCCGGTGGCCTGCAGACGGTCCTCCAGATCCCACTCTCGAGCCAGGCTCTGGGCGCGGGTTTCGCCGGGCAGGGAGAGGAGTTGCTGCAGGTCGGAGGGATTGTCGACATCAACGGCGATGCCCGGCAGGTTGAGCACCACGCAGGGCTTACTCGTCGCCCGCGCAGCGGCATGATGCGGTTTGAAGCTATCGTTGCCGAAGCGCAGCGGGAACAGATTCGCCGGCCGGCGCAAGGCGGCGTTGGTGCCGCGTCCATCGGCGGCCGGAACCAGCACGCTGCCCTCGGTGGGAGCCTGTTTCAGGATTTCGTCGAGCTCCCACGATTGGATGAGTGGAATGTCGGCAGGGATCACGAGCGTGCTGTCGACACCCCTCTGTTCACAAATCACTGTCGCCATCTCGATGGCACCAGTCTCTCCCGGATTCTGAAGGTCAGGGATGACTTCGAACTCGTACCGGCGGGCGAGTTCGGTCGCGTAGGGATCGCTCGTGACGAGGGCGACCGCGGGGCTGTTCTTCCAGTTGTACAGCGTTGAAAGAACGTCAGAAAGCATGGCTTGGGCCAGTGCGGTGCGTGAGGCTTGGTCGAGCACGGAAGCCAGCCGCTGCTTCGCGGCAGCAAGGTTCTTGACGGGGACGAGGATCACGGTTGTCGGCCCAGGGGTCGGAAGCTGGTGTCGGAGGTTGAGGATTCAGCTGAACTTGGTGCAGGAGAAACCAGCGCGAGCACCTCGCGGGCGAGTGCAGCCTTGTCTTCGGCGGAACGCATGATGGTCTGGGTGCACTGTACGCGCAGGCCGTTCTTACGTAGGGCGTCGGCCGCACGAGCATCGCGCGTGTCGCAGACCAGGATATCGAGAAAATCCTCGTAGGCCTGGGCTACTCCGGCAATTGAGCAAGGCAGGCCCTGCGCGGCCATGAGGATTCCTGCAGGACCGGCGACCGGAGAGTTCCCCACGATAGGGCTAATGGCGGCGATCTTGCCCCGGGCGCTGAGCAAAGCTTCCCGAATGCCGGGCACAGCAAGAATCGGACCAATACTGGTGACGGGATTGCTCGGCGCCAATAGGACAGCGTCCGCCGAGGTAATAGCTTCGATCACTCCGGGAGCGGGCTCGGCATCGGAGGCCCCTGCGAAGCGCACCGATTTGACCGGGTCCTGATACCAGCGCTGCACGAAATACTCTTCGAAGCTCAGCTCGCCGATCGGCGTATCCACGCGGGTCTCTACCCGCGAGTTGCTCATGGGCAAAATGCGGGCCTTGACGCCCAGCTTGCCGCAGACGATCGACGTAGCTTCCGAGAGCGTTCTGCCCTCGGCCAGCAGGCGCGAACGAAGCAGGTGAACGGCCAGATCGCGGTCGCCGGTGTGGAACCATGTAGGCTCGCCAAGTTGTCCCATGGCCTGCAAACAGAGGAAGGTGTCGCCCTTGACCCCCCAGCCGCGCTCGCGGCTGAGCATGCCCGAGAGCACGTAGGTGATGGAATCGATGTCGGGGGAAACGTAGAGTCCCCACCACAGCAGATCGTCGCCGGTGTTGACGACCAGCGTGATCTCCTCGGAGGGCATAACCTGGCGTAGGCCATCGACGAACTTCGCACCACCTGTCCCGCCGGTAAGGACGCAGATCATGCTGCCCTCCGGGCAAAGCCTTGAGGATCGACGGCGGTGTGCAGCCGGTCAGAAAGCAGACCAGGCTTGGCCATCACTGCCGGCAGAAACTCGGGATAGACGGGCAAACGCTGGCGCAATTCGAATCCCTTGGCCTCGCTGCGCAGGCGCAGTTGCGCCAGGTGCGGCCAGGGTTTTTCCGGATTGATGTAGTCCGGGGTCAGCGGCGAAATTCCTCCCCAATCGTTGATACCAGCATCCAGCAACTCTTCATAGTATGGCGCGGAGAGGTTGGGTGGGGCCTGAATATTGACGTTGGGCAGTAACAAGCGAGCTACCGCCACGGCGCGGAGCATGTCGCCTTGGCCGGGTTCAGGCCAGTCCGCCATAGGAATCGCCGGCTTGACGCGAAAGTTCTGCACGATCACTTCCTGGATATTGCCGTAGCGCTCGTGCAGGTCGCGGATGGCCAGCAGGGTTTCGACGCGGTCTTCCGGGGATTCTCCGATGCCGATGAGCAGTCCGGTGGTGAAGGGAACTCTCTGCCGGCCCGCCTCCTCGATCGTACGCAGGCGCCTGGCCGGGACTTTGTCGGGGGCATTATCGTGGGCCGCACCGGGGCGGAGTAGACCGGCATTGGTGGTCTCCAGCATCAGCCCCATGCTGGGCGAGACGGCGGCCAGACGGGCAATCCATTCGGCGCTGAGCAGGCCGGGATTGGGGTGCGGCAGCAGGCTGGTCTCCCTCAGGACGAGTTCGCACATGGCTTCCAGGTAGTGCAGCGTGGACTTGTAGCCCAGACGGCGGAGAGTCTCCCGCATCTCGGGGAACAGAAGTTCCGGCTTGTCGCCGAGGCTGAAGAGAGCCTCGGTGCATCCCATCTTCTCTCCGGCACGGGCCACGGAAAGGACTTCTTCGGGAGTCATCGTGTGCGCGCCGGGATCGCCGGGATCGCGGCGGAAGATGCAATAGCCGCAGTAGTCGCGACAGAGATTTGTCAGAGGCAGAAAAACCTTGCGCGAATAAGTTACGATACCGGGCTTAAAGCGCTCCTTGGCAGCGCGTGCAGCGGCCAGGAGTTCTGGCAGATCGTCATCGGAGCAGCGGATCAGACACAGGGCGGTTTCGCGCGAGATCGGATGGCCGGGGTGAAGATCCTTCAGCACGGAACGACAACATGGCGAACGTTCAGCGGTAGCCGCGGGGATGCCGATCAGGTTCACTTTGCTCTCTCGGTAGCTTTGCCCTGTGCGATTGATAGATGATACAGGAGTCAGAATCAGGATTGGCACCTGCGTCATGGTACTGTAGGCAATTCAACGGATGACCCTGAACTCAGCCGAATTCCGAAAAGCGATGGGCTGCTTCGCCACCGGGGTGACCATCATTACCGTAGACCTGGACGGCGAAGTTCACGGCATGACTGCCAACGCATTTGCCTCGGTGTCGCTTGATCCCCTGCTGGTGCTCGTGTGTGTGGACCATAAGACGCGCACCCACGCCCACCTGCATGCCAAGAAGCGTTTTGGGATCAACGTGCTGAGTGAAGGGCAGCGGGCGATTTCGGAGTATTACGCGCGTGCCGAGCGCACGCATGAGCACGCGGAAGAGGAAGCCGGGGCACGATTTGACCGGACCAGGCACGGCACTCCCGTGCTGCACGGGTCCCTGGCTTTTTTGGAATGCCGTCTGCACTCGGCGGAGGTGGCGGGTGACCATACCATCTTCATCGCGGAGGTAGAGGATACGGTAGTGCGCGAGGGACAGCCGCTGCTGTTTTTTCGGGGAAAGTACCGGAAGGTGGGGGAGGAGATTGAGGAATAGCAGTGCAGTTGCCACTTTTGAGCCCACGGCACATCTAATTGTTGACGAGCAGAATCATCCAAACGGAGTGATCGATGGCAGACAAGATTGTGAAAGATGAGACGGAGTGGAAGCAGAAACTTACCCCCGAGCAGTACCACGTCACGCGGGAAGCAGGCACGGAGCGTGCCTTTACCGGCAAGTACTGGAAGACGAAAGATTCCGGCGTGTATCACTGTGTCTGCTGCGGTGAGCCGTTATTCGACTCGACGACGAAGTTCGATTCCGGGTCCGGTTGGCCCAGTTTCTATCAGGCCGCCGAACAAGGCAAGGTCATCGAGCACAAGGATTCGAGCTACGGCATGGTGCGCACCGAAGTCCGGTGTGCGAAATGCGATGCCCATCTGGGGCATGTGTTTGAGGATGGCCCCGCCCCAACCGGTCTGCGCTACTGCATGAATTCGGCGGCGCTGGACTTGAAGCCCGAGGAGAAGAAGTAAGGCTCAATCGCAGAACCCGCGGAGAAGGGCTGCAAAAGCCGAGAAAACGCAAAGGGCACGCTTTAGCGTGCCCTTTGTTTATGCCTTGGAGGCTGTGTCCTACGCGCTGGCGGTTGCGGCCAGAGCCTTTGGCTGTTCGGACTTTGCCTGCTGGTTCTGCGCCTTTTCCGGCTTGCCCTCGGCGCGCACCTGGATGCCGCCTTTGAGCGCAGCACCGTCTTCCACGCTGATGCGCACGGTGGAAATATCTCCGCTGACTGAGCCTTCGCTGCGGATGTCGACGCGATCGCTGCACTCGATGTTGCCGGTAACCTTGCCCATCACGACGACTTCGCGGGCACTGATACTGGCATCGACCCTGCCGTTGCGTCCAATGGTAACGCGGCTTTCGGGCATGACAATCTTGCCTTCGATGCGGCCATCGATATAAAGAGCTTCGGAGCCGCTGATTTCGCCCTTGATCACGAGCGTGCGGCCGATGGTGGCTTGATCAATGGGGGCGGTAACGTTCTTGACGGGGTTATAGGCGTTGGGGTTGGAAGCCGGCGAATTGGGCTTCAGGAAAGAGTTGTCTGACGACTGGAGCATGCGACCTTCCTTCGGTTCCCGCGCGGCGTCCTCGGGCTGGCGCCGCTCCATGGGTGGATCCTGAAATTTAAAGTTGCTGGCCCTTTGGCCAAGCTGACTATCGCACACTGGTAAGTGGTTCACCGAGATTACGGAAGATGGTGTACGGGTGCGGAAACGGGAATGGAACTAGTCCGACCCCTGCAGGGTTTCGGCGAGTTCTTCCCATTCTTGGAGAAGCGCAGCGTGGCTTGCCTTGTGCTGATCGAGTTCCTGCGATTGACGCTGGCTTTCGTTGGCGCTGGTGAAGCTCTGGAGTTCCGTTTCACAATGCATGATCGCAGCTTCCACGCGCGAGATTTCCGCTTCCAGTTCGTAGATACGGTCTTGCATCTGCTTACGCTTGATGGGATTCAACCGCTTGGACTTCGTTGCTTCGGGCGAGGCCACGGTGTCGGGTGCGCTATTTCCGTTCGATGGGTGGATCGCGGTGGGGTGCCTGAGATCTGAGGCGGTGGGGGGCTCATTTCTTGGCAGGCTTGCACCGGGAACATCCTCCAGTGTCGGCACGGCTTGCGATCCGCCCTGCTTTCGCCAGAGATAGTCCTCATAGTTTCCGGGATACACCTCGACGTTCCCGTCACCGACCTCGAAGACGCGCGTCGCGAGTTTATCGATGAAATAGCGATCGTGTGAGACGAAGATGACCGTTCCGGTGTACTCCATGAGCGCATTCAGCAGGACGTCTTTCGCACGCAAGTCCAGGTGGTTGGTGGGTTCGTCCAGCAGTAGAAAGTTCGCCGGATGCAGCAGCAGGCGCAGCAGGGCATAGCGGCCGCGCTCTCCCCCGGAAAGCACGCCGATTTTCTTGAACACATCGTCTTCGGAAAACAGGAAGCATCCGAGCAGGCTGCGCAGTTCGGTCTGCGTCGAGTGCGGCGACAGGTCACCGAGATCGTCAATGATGCGCGCATCAGGGTTGAGTTCTTTGTACTGGTCCTGTGCGAAGTAGTCGGCCTGGACGTTGTGTCCCAACCGGAACCCGCCCGCGGTGAGCGGTTCTGAGCCGGCGAGCAGCTTGATAAGCGTAGACTTTCCTGCTCCGTTCACTCCCACCAGCGCGATCCGGTCGGCACGCTCGATCATGAAACTGACGCTACGGAAGACCTCCTTTTCTCCGTAGCTCTTAGCCACGTTCTCAAATTCGGCCACAATGCGGCCGCTGGCCTTCGGCTGCGGAAACGAGAAGTGAATGGTCTTCTCCTCCGGTGGAATCTCGATCCGCTCGATTTTCTCGAGTTCCTTGATGCGGCTCTGCACCTGCTTCGCTTTAGTCGCCTGATAACGGAACCGGTTGATGAAGACTTCCAGCTGTTCAATCCGCTCGCGCTGGTTGCGATACGCGGCTTGCAGCTGCTCGTTACGTTGCGTCTTTTGCGCTAGAAACTTGTCGTAGTTTCCGGTGTAGAACCAGAACCGCTTGTTCCAGATTTCTGCAATTTTGCTGACGGTTACATCGAGGAAGTAGCGGTCATGCGAGATGAGCACGAAGGAGTGTGGATAATCGTGCAGATACTCTTCCAGCCAGTTGCGCGCTTCGAGGTCCAGATGGTTCGTCGGTTCGTCGAGCAGTAGAAGCGTCGGTTTCTGCAGCAACAACTTGGCCAGCGCCAGCCGCATCTGCCAGCCGCCGGAGAACTCCTCGGTCCGGCGCTGCCAGTCTTCCTTGCCAAACCCCAAACCCATTAGCACCCGGCCCACCTCTGCTTCGATCGAGTAGCCATCTCTCGTTCGAAACTCGTGCTCCAGCCGGTGATAGCGGTCGGCGACGTCGGCATACTCGCTGCTGGTGTGGTCGAGTTCCGCAATCTGGTGCGTGAGCGTTTCCAGTTCCTGTTCCATCGCCCGCAGCTCGGCAAACACCGACATGCACTCGGCAAAGACCGTGCGGCCGGAGAGCGAGAGCCCATCCTGCGGAAGATATCCGGCGGACGTGCCCTTGGCGATGGTGAGCGCGCCATAGTCAAGCGTGTCGAGCCCGGCCAGGATCTTCATCAGCGTCGACTTGCCCGTGCCGTTCGCGCCCACGAGGCCGATGCGGTCGTGCGACGTGATCAGCCAGTCGACGTTCTCGAACAGGAGTTTGTGGCCGAAGCGTTTTCCGGCGCCGGAAAGCTGAATCATGGGCTGGGACTATGGTCTCACGAGAAGTGCGGAAGGAAGAAGATGTCCGGAATAAGCAGCGCTGGGGACGTCACTCGGCAGGAGCAGGGCATTCAACCTCCTGCGGTTTCAACCTGGGATCGAAGGCAAAGTTCTCCGGAGCCCGGAACTCGGACCGGAAGCTGACATATCGGATGGAACCTGACCCTGGGTCGGCATCGTAAGATGTCACAGTGAACATCAGCTGGCCAGTGCGCAGCGTCTTGAGCATGTTGAAGTACTCGTCCGCGACCTTGTCCGGATTGGGAGCGTAGTAAGGCCAAAGAGCGTTTGTCACCAGCGGCCAGATCCGTCGGTAGTCCGCGGGATCGACCACAAACCGCATTTCATGAGGGTGGTCAAGTGAGGCCTTGGTGTTATCGCCATAACTCGGGCCAAGGATTTGCAGTCCGTTGAAACGCAAGGGAGGGTTCACAGGATAGATGTAGTCGTGGTTCTCGTCCCGCGAAGCAACCAAGCTGATATTCCAGCCATTGAGTTGGCCGTTGGGCCCGAGGCGCTCCGGATCCAAACGAAAGACCAAATCCTCACCGATTGCCTCTTCGTAGCGACCGCCGGCTGAAAGTCTTCCCGTCAACACAACCGAATGGCACGTCTTCAAGGGTGAAGACTGGCTCATAGACGGCATGGCAAGACTAAATAGGAGCAGAGATATGCGGAACATCGCCGAGATCAATCCAATTCTACGACTGGGCTGCCGCAGCCCGGCCGTTGCGCGACGTGGATTGCGCTCCCCACAGCTCGCCGTGGAAGTTGATGCGTGCCGTGGCTCGATCGATCACGGCCTCGAGTTCGTTGGCATATTTCACCTCGCGGCCCTTGGCGAGGCGGCGTTTCGCCTCCCCGGAACTAAACCACGTTGGCCGCCGCAAGTCCTCGTCGGGACGCCGGACCTGATGAACGTGCATCAGGAAGGCCTTGACCACGAACTCCTGCACGCCACCCGGTTGCCAGAACACGCCCTTGGAATGAATGTAGAGATGGAAGTGGCGCGGCTCGATCGTGCCCAGCGCTCCGGCTTCTTCCGCAGCTTCGCGCTCCGCCGCCTGGCTATGCGAAAGGCGCGCATCGGGCGAGCCCTTTGGAAAAGTCCACTTGCCGCCGCCGTTGGTGTTGACCAGCAGGAATTCGACCGCACTCCCGCGTCTGCGATAGCAGACGGCGGCTACTTGAAGTGGCAGCGACTTCGACACTCGCGCTGAACCCATGCGGCCGGCCTCCTCAAACAATGCTACTTGCAAGATATTTCACCGGTGTTAAAGTGCAACGAAAAATGTGCAGACGGGATAGTTACGAAAGAGTTACGACCCGTTTCGGTACTCGCGCCCGGCGGTTCACCCAAGCCTGTCCTGCAATCCTTCGCGGTCGAGTTCGTTCTCCCATCGTGCCACGACGAGAGTGGCCACGCCGTTGCCGACCATGTTCACCAAGGCACGGAACATGCTCATGAAGCGGTCGATGCCCAGGATCAATGCCATCCCGGCCACCGGTATCGCGGGAACCACCGAAAGCGTCGCGACCAGCGCGATGAAGGAGGCTCCTTGCACTCCGCTCGCACCTTTGGAGGTCAGGACCGCGACCGAAAAGATCGTCATTTGCTGCAACAACGTCAGATGAGTATTCGTAGCCTGGGCGACAAACAGCGCAGCCAGGGTCATGTAGAGGCTGCTGCCGTCGGTGTTGAATGTGTAGCCTGTTGGCACGACCAGCGCAACGAGAGAGCGCGAGCAGCCCAGCTTTTCGAGCTTCTCCATGAGGGTGGGAATGGCGGTCTCCGACGAACTGGTAGCCAAGACCAGCAGGACCTCCTCCTTGATGTGAAGGAGAAACTTCACGATGCTGAAACCCGCCGCCCGGGCAATGGCGCCAAGCACAACCAGCACGAAAAGAATCGAGGTGACGTAGAACGTCCCAATCAGCTTGACCAGTGGTCCAAGCGAAGCAAGTCCATATTTGCCGACGGTGAACGCCATGGCGCCGAAAGCGCCGATGGGAGCGAACCGCATCACGATGTTCACCACCCGGAAGATGACAGAGGTCAACGACTCGAGGATCTCGAATAGAACCTTCCCCCGTTTTCCCGCCGCGGAGAGCGCAAGGCCAAAAAGAAGCGAGACGAACACTACCTGCAGAATGTCGCCTTTGTCGAACGCATCGGTCACCGTGGTGGGGATGATGTGCATCAGAAACTCGGTGACGCTCTGCGCCTTGGCCTGGCCGGTGTATTCGCTGACGGCGGCGGTATCCAAGGATGCCGGGTTCACGTGGAAGCCACTGCCGGGTCGAACCACGTTGCCGACGATCAAGCCAACCACCAGCGCGAAGGTAGAGACGATTTCGAAATACAGAAGGGCTTTGCCGCCGACGCGACCCACTTTCTTCAAATCCTGCATGCCGGCGATGCCGGTGACCACGGTGCAGAAGATGATGATCGTGATGATCATCGTGATCAGGCGAATGAATGCGTCGCCCAGAGGCTTCATGGCGATGGCGCGTGCCGGGCTGAAGTAACCGAGCGCCACGGCGGCCACGATGGCGAACACCACCTGCACCCAGAGAGACGCGTAGAACGGCTTGTTGCCGGAGATCGGCGTAGCGGAATCAGGCAGAGAAATGGCAGTAGACATTCGGTAGTTTTCTGCGGCGGTCTAGTGCGTTGGCGGTTCCAGAGTCTTCACCAGCCAGGGGATAATCACCTGCTTGAAGATCAGAGGATCAGGCCAGACCCCGACCTGCCGTCCGAGATGCCCGCCTTGCGGATTGATCCACGCCTCTTTCGGCACGTCACCCTTGCTTAGCAGCAAGTATTCGTCCTCGATGGGCACTTGGGTATCCAGGGCACCTGCGAGGATGAGCATAGGCACCATCGGCTTGCCGAGCAGGCCCTGGTGGACGAGGGACATCTTGGGCAGGTACTCGCCCATCTCCTCCAGCGTGTGAACGCCTTCAAGGATGTTCATGAGCGCGGGCACCTGATCGAAGAGATACTCACGATTTCCCAGAAGCGAGTTCATCAGGAATTCCTTCTGAAAGAACCTGTCGACCGGCGGAGATTGCCCGCTGACGCCACGCAGGCGAGCCCGCTCGACAATAGCCATCTTCGTAGCCCAGTAGGCACCCCAACTGACGCCGTGGAAGGCGATGCGGTTCTTGTCGATCTCAGGCCGCGACTGCGCGTAATCGATGACTCGCGAGAGCATGCGCTCGGAAGTTTCGCTCACCTTGATGGGAGCTTGACCGGTGCCGGGACCATCGACCGCGAGGAATCCGATGCCGAAGGGAAGAATAGCGCCGAAGCTTTCTGTCAGGTCTTCCTTGCGGCTGTCTAGGCCGTTGACCGCGATCACCAGCGGCACAGGGCCTTTCGCGTTTTTGGGCAGGCGCAGGTAGCCAATGATCTCCTTGCCTTCGAACGGAATGTGCACGACCTCAAGTGGAGGATCGAAGAAGCGCGCGTGCGCAAGGAACGCTTCGATCGCTTTTTCGTAGGCGCGCTGCTTGCCCGAAGAGGCCGGAATCGGCCAGCGTCCGAAGGAGTACAGCCGCCAGGCGCGAACGTAGTCAGCATTCGCCTTGTCCGGATCAGATTTCTCCCGCGACTTCGCTTCATTGAAATAGCGATCCGCGACGTGCATGAAGGCGGCAGCCCATTCGTCCTTGTCGGCCGTATGAATACTTTGGAAGGCTTCTCTGACGTCCGCGGGATCGAGCCCGATCAGCGGATATTGCCCAACCTCAGCGCGATGAATCGCTTCGGTCTTGATTTCTTCGATCGTGCGCTCGCGCTGCTCCTGGGCGAATGAGTTCGCGGACAACAACGCAAAGAGCGCCGACCAGCCCGCCAGAAAAACAGAGTATTGTTTTCTTCTCATAGTGAAGGAACTTTCCTTTGGAGTTGCCATTCCGAGAGCCGATGAAAAAAGGCCGGACGGAATTGCGTCCGGCCCTTACCCCCTCCCCCTTAAACCAACTGGGTGCTCTAGAAGGTCAACTTCAAGCCCAACTGAATGGCGCGGCTGCCGCCGGATCCGATGACCGGATTGGAAGCGGCCACGTCGGGCGTGGCGCAGGAACAACCGAAGAACCCGCCGCCTCCTGAAGGATCGTTGTGTGCCCACCCGTTCTGTCCGCCAAACGGATTGGCGAAGTTGGGGTGATTCAGGATATTGAAGAACTCAACGCGGAACTGCGCCCCAAAGCGCTCGCCCCACTTGAAGTTCTTGGCCACCGACAAATCCACGTTCTTGAATCCCGTGTCGCGGAAGATGTTGCGGCCCATGGTGCCAAACGTGCCCTGTGGTGGAGGAATCATGTACGAGTTGCCCTTGGCATAGCAACCGAAGTTGGCGAGCGATGCGATCGCTAGACCCGGGGTGCCCCCGTCCATCGCGAGAGCCTTTCCATCACAATTCGCATTTCCCGTGGGAGTCGTGCTGGTAACGTCTCCGCTTCCAGGAAAGAACGGAATCCCAACAGACGTTGATTTGAAATCCTTCGGGTTCCCGAAGAAGTTCCATCGATCATTGGCTTCGCCGGTCAGACTGACATCGGTCCCAGCATCCATCACGCCCCAGGGCTGCGCGCCGTTTAGCGACGTGATGGTGTTGATCTGCCAGCCTTCCAGCATCTGTCCAAAGCCCTTCTTGCCCGGGACCAGGTAGGTAAGCGACACGGTCAAGCGGTGGCGCATGTCGAAGTCGCTGCTGGCATATTCCCGCTGGTAGTTTGTGCTGTCGGAGGGAAGGCCCAGGCCCGCACCGAAATCCCAGTTGGCGCCCACCATGTCCAGTGCATGCGAGTAGGTGTAGCCGGCGACCATGCTGAGACCGTGGAAGTTCCGCGAAGTCAGCGTGGCCTGCAGACCGTTGTAGTTCGATCGATAGATATTCCCCATCTGGAAGATCTGGGCCAGGTACGGGAACTGGGCGTTGAAAGGTCGCCCCGCCTGCTCAGAGCCGTCATCCAAGGCAGGATTTACCTGATTGATGTCCCGGATACCGACCAATCTCGAGCCGTGGTTGCCAACGTAACCCAATTCCAGAGAGAGATTGGGCGTGAAGGAGTGCTGGATGTTGAGCGTCCAAGTGTAGACGTAGGGTGTCTTCAGATTGGGATCGACTCCCATCATGCTGCAGGGATTGTCGAAGCAATTGAGGGGCGTCGTGGGGAAGACGGTTCCCGCAATGCCGGTGATGGCCGGGTCCCAATTAATTCCGCCGCTGGTGGGATCGGAGCCGGTAAAATTCACCGTGCCAACCGCGATGGTGCCTCCAGCCGTGTTCTGGCTTGCATCGATAATGGCGCCCGTCGGGACAGTGGCCAAGCCCATGGAGTTGTTTAGGGCGAGAAACGATTCCCAGTTCAGAGTTTCGTACATCAGGCCGAATCCGCCGCGGACCACCGTTCGCCCGTTCCCCGTGGCGTCCCACGCGAAGCCAATGCGAGGCGCAAAATTTTTGTGATCGCCGTTGTACGGGGACTTAATCTGCATGCCGACCTGTTCGAGCCCGGCGGTCGGGCTGAAGTTGCCCAGAAGGTTGTGATCCTCCTTGATGACGGTATTGACTTCGTAGCGCAACCCCAGATTGATGGTCAGACTCTTTGTGGCTCGCCAGTCGTCCTGCACGAAGCCGGCCAGGCCCCAATTGTGAATATGACGTGTTGGGTCGCCGACCAGAAGGCTGGCGTGCGACGAGAAACCGGCGAAGAAATCTTCGATCGGCTGGGCTAGTGTTTGTCCCCCCAACCCGAACTTGATTCTGCCGCGAGCTCCGCCGTAAGCGCCGCCGCTGAAGGCATCCCGATGCAGTTCTCCACCAAACTTGAAGGCGTTCTTGCCGTGCGTGTAGGAGACGTGGTCGACGAACTGCATGCGGGTGTCGGGTCCTTGCACCTTGGGCCAGTTAAACCCGCCGAGTTCATTCGGGAAGATGTAGAAGTCAGCGATGTTGATGCGGGGCAGTCCGCCGTAGAGCGGGTTGGTCACGCCGGTGTCCAGTCCGTAGGACGATGCCTGCGTGGTGTGATCGTTGGTAAACGTTGGCTGGTAAAGGCGGTTGTAGCCGAAGCGAGCTTCATTCACCCAATTCGAATTGGGAACGAATGTCCAATTCTCGCCAAAGACCTGCGCCCGCGTGTGGATCTGAGTCAGCCACTGCGTCTGTATCTGCTGGGCGTCTGCCACTGTGCCTGAATTGTTGCCGAAGAAATACATCGTGCTGAGGGTGTTGCGCTGGTTCAAGTTGTAGTCAATCTTGGCCACCGCGTTGTCGGAATTCACCGTATTGGACAAACCATAGTTGAGGGTCGTGGGACCGTTCGGGTTGGTGCCGTCGTTGGTCGGGAAACCTTTGCCGTTGCAGCTCACCGTGTTGGGAGGAGTGAAGGTGCAGCCCGCGATCTGAAGGCTGACTTGACTCACATCGGTGGGAGTCGCATCGGCGAGAAAGGCCGCATGCACGTCCGCGATCGCATCCGGAATGCTGTTAGCGCAATCGCCCGTAATGAACATGCAATTTTCGGCGTCCGGCAAGGGAACCGTGGCCCAGGTCCCGAGTTGGCTGGTATTGCCCACCGTGTAGCGCTGGCCCTCATAGGCTCCAAAGTAGAACACCTTGTCTTTGACTAAGGCCCCGCCGGCCGTGCCGCCAAACTGCTCGAGGTTTCTCGGATTTTTGGGTCCGGAGGCCACGGTGTTGAACCAGTTGCGCGCGTCGAGCGGCGTGTCGCGACCGAAGGCATACGCGCTGCCGTGGATCTGGTTCGTCCCTGATTTCAAGCCCACGTTGACGATGGTGCCGGGCTTCCAGCCGTATTCGGCGGAAGGACTCTGCTGGACATTAAATTCCTGTATGGCGTCGACGGGGAGGATGGTCGCCGAGTCCCCGGCGATGCCCGCTCCATTGATGATGCTCTGGCCGGAGAAGGGCTCGCTGTTGAACAGACCGTCCACCAGGTAAGCATTATCTTCAGCGCGAAGGCCGTTGCTGCTCGTAGTGGAGAAGCCCCCACCCGGATAACGCATGATGCCCGGACGCAGTTGCAGCAGGTTTTCATAGTTGCGGCCATTCAGCGGCAGATCGTTGATCTCTTTGTTGCTGAGCGTGCCCCCGAGCGTGGCGGACGTGGTATTGACCAGGGGAATGTCTTCATTCACCGTCACAACTTCCGAAACATTGCCGGGCTGAAGCGTAAAGTCGGCGCGCACGTCGGTCGCAACCTCGATCAGCACGTTGGGGCGCTCCGCGGACTTGAAGCCCTTGGACTCGACGTGGATCTTGTAAGTGCCGGGCTGCAGATCCGGGGCGACGTAAGTGCCATCTTCGTCGGTTGTTAGATTGCGCGAGGTGCCGCGCTGCACGTCGGTAACGACAACCGTCGCACCGGCAACGGCTGCTCCGCTCTGATCGGTCACCGTACCCAGGACACGTCCTGCTGTCGATTGCGACCACGACGACAGACACAGTGCTAGGACGCTGATTGTGGCGAGCAGGATGGTTGTGGCGGCTGTCCTCGAACCACCACCTCCAAGCCGGGCGGTTCCGAGAGTGCGGGATAGCATAGAGCTCCTCCGTCAGAATTCTGGTCCGACAGCCATACCACTATCTGGGAAACAGTGTCAAGCAAATTCATTTCTTGAATAGGTCGCCTTGCCCGGAACGCAGCGAGTGGATTTCTGCTGGCGCTTGCCCAACTCGATGTGGCCCAATGCTCTTGCGGGAATCAGTTGCAAACTGAAAACTTCGTGTGGTATTTTGAATTGGTCATACCACCATACCTAATACCAGACCATGTCTTCAGCCCAACAAACTCCGGCAGTCGCAGTGGATATGCGGTATAGTAGCCGGACCATAATCGGTCGCCTGACCGGTTTCGCCGCTCGTCATGCGGAGGGTATGGCAGTGTACAAGCTGGTTCGAACGTCGCGGCTCTACGAACAGATCGTTCAGCAGATCGAAGAATCCATCCTCAAAGGTGCACTCAAGCCTGGCGATCAGCTTCCTGCCGAGCGCGACTTGGCACAACGCTTCGGAGTGAGCCGGACTGCGGTGCGCGAAGCCGTGAAGGCGCTCCGCGAAAAAGGATTAGTGGAAGCGTATTCCGGGCGCGGAACCTTCATCACTGATGGTACCTCGCATGCCGTTCGCCAGTCCCTCGACCTGATGGCGAAAATTGGTCAGCCGGAAGGTTCGACTCACCTGGCCGAGGTGCGTGCCATCCTGGAGCCGGAAATCGCGGCCCTCGCGGCCACTCGCGCCCAGGAATCTGATCTCACGACTATGCGCGAGGCGGTGGCGGTGATGGACCGGGCCGGACAGGACGCCGACGCCTACATCGAGGCAGACCTGGATTTTCACCTGGCGCTGGCGGAGGCGGCGGCGAACCCGCTGATCCTTTCCCTGATCGATTCGATCGTTGGCTTGTTGCGGGAGCAGCGCCTGGGAATCTTCAGGATTCCAGGTGGCCCGGAGCGCGGCCAGTTTCATCACAAGCGGATTCTTGAGGCCATGGAGCGGCGCGACTCCGAGAAGGCGCGGGAAGCGATGAAGGCACACCTTGAACAAGTGCGTGAGGACAGCCACGCTTCACCCGACAAGCGAGCTCCTGGCAAGCAGAACGCACATTGATTTACTCGGAAAGTTTTGGAGGCAGGAACGGATGGCGAAAGTAGGGTTTATCGGCCTTGGGGTAATGGGCAGCCAGATGGTGAACCGGCTGCTGGGCAAGGGGCACACGGTCACGGGCTACAACCGCACGCGCTCGAAAGCGCAGTGGTTGATCGGCAAGGGCATGCAGTGGGCTGACTCGCCACGCGCGGTAGCGAGCGCGTCTGACTACACATTTGCCATGGTGACCAACGCGGCTGCGATCAGCGCGATCACCGAAGGTCCTGAAGGACTCCTCGCCGGCCTCGGTCCCGGAAAGTTCTACATCGACATGAGCACGGTGAGTCCCGCGGTGAGCCGCGCGTTGGCGGCGAAGGTGCGCGAACGCGGCGCCGACATGGTGGATTCGCCGGTATCGGGCAGCGTGATCACTTTGCAGGAAGGGAAGTTGTCAGTCATGGTCGGCGGACGGCGTGAGACTTTTGAGAAGGTGAAGCCTCTGCTCCTCGACATCGGTCCGAAGGTGACCTACGTCGGCGACAACGGCTTGGCGCTGGCCATGAAGATTGCCACCAACCTCAGTCTCGCGGTGCAGATGCTGGCGTTCTCGGAAGGTGTGCTGCTGGCGGAAAAAAGCGGCATTGCCCGGGAAGTTGCTGTGGATGTGCTCACGCACAGTGCGGTGGCCTCGCCCATGATTCAGTACCGCGGGCCTTTCGTGCTGCAGCAGCCCGATGAGGCGTGGTTCGATGTGAACATGATGCAGAAGGATATGGTGCTGGCAATGGACCTCGGCCGCCAGTTGGATGTCCCCTTGCCGACAACCGCGGTGAGCAATGAATTTCTGACTGCAGCACGCGGCATGGGAATGGCCAAACTGGATTTTGCCTGCATGTTTGATGTGCTGGCTGCCATGTCGGGAGTCTCGACTCCGGTGACTGAAGGAGTTGCGAAGTGACGACGGCTACCACCAGGCCCGACGCGGGACCCGAGGTCTCCGCCGAAAGAGAGAAGTGGCTTCGCGTCTATCGGCAGATGGTGAGCATTCGCCTCTTTGAAGAGCAGGTGAATGAGCTCTACACGCGCGCGCTCATGCCGGGGCTCGCGCATCTTTACAGCGGCGAAGAGGCCGTGGCGGTGGGCATCTGTGAGGCGCTTCGCCGGGACGACTACATCACGAGCACGCACCGTGGGCACGGACATTGTCTTGCCAAGGGAGCGTCTCCCGATCGTATGTTTGCTGAGTTGCTTGGGAAGGAAGCCGGATATTGCCGGGGCAAGGGTGGATCCATGCACATCGCCGATCCGGCGACCGGCAACCTGGGTGCGAACGCGATCGTGGGCGGCAGCGTGGGCATCGCCACGGGCGCGGCGTTTGCGGCCAAACGGCTGGGAACGGACCGCGTGGCGGTTTGCTTCTTCGGGGAAGGAGCGCTTGGGCAGGGGTCGCTTTACGAAGTCATGAATCTCGCGCAGCTGTGGAAGCTGCCCGTAATCTATGTCTGTGAGAACAATCTCTACAACGAATACACGCATTACACGGAAACGACAGCTGGGACAATTCTCGGTCGCGCCACTGCTTTTGGACTGGAAGCCGCGAGTGT
The DNA here is from genome assembly GCA_020073465.1 of Terriglobia bacterium. Taxonomy (GTDB): domain Bacteria; phylum Acidobacteriota; class Terriglobia; order Terriglobales; family Acidobacteriaceae; genus Sulfotelmatobacter. Next base: position 12,464 of record JAIQFC010000020.1, on the reverse strand, counting down.
TGATGGCCAGAACGTTCGCGCGGTGAATGAAATCGCGTCGCGGTTGGTGCGGCGCGCGCGCGCCGGGGAAGGGCCAGCTTTCCTGCAGGCCGACACCTATCGCTATAGCGGACATCACGTCGGCGACATCAATCGCGAGTACTACCGCTCGAAGCAGGAAGAGCAACACTGGAAGACCGATCGCGATCCCATCAAACTCCATTTGAACTGGTTGCTGGCGCAGGGCTATGCCGACGCTGCCTCTCTGGAGAGCATTGCCGCCGAGGTGCGCTCCGAGATGGAATCTGCGGTGAAGTTTGCCATCGCCGCGCCCTATCCCAGCGTGGAAGAAGTGGAGAAGCACGTTTATGCCTGAGCGCGAGCTGACATTTGCGCAGGCGGTGCGTGAGGCGCTCGCGGAAGAGATGCGTCGTGACTCGCACGTGTGCATTTTCGGCGAAGACGTGGCCGAAGCCGGGACCCCGTTCAAAGTACTTTCTGGATTGGTCGAGGAATTCGGCGCGGAGCGCGTGGTCGACACGCCCATCTCCGAAGCGGGCTTCACGGGTGTGGCGGTGGGCGCTGCGATGACCGGCATGCGTCCCGTTGTCGACATCATGTTCGGCGACTTTCTTACGTTGACTATGGACCAGATGGTCAACCAGGCGGCCAAAGTGCACTACATGTCGGGCGGCCACTGGAGAGTCCCGATGGTGATGCGCACCACGCTGGGCGCGACGCGGCGATCCGCGGCGCAGCACTCGCAGTCGCTGCACGCGTGGTTCAGCCATGTACCGGGATTGAAAGTGGTCTTGCCGTCCACTCCCTACGACGCCAAAGGTTTGCTCAAGACGGCGATTCGCGACGAGAATCCCGTGGTCTTCTTCGAAGACAAGATGATGTACAAGCTGAAGGGGCCAGTTCCCGAGGAGGACTACACGATTCCCTTGGGAGTGGCCGACGTGAAGCGCGAAGGTGACGACATCACGATCGTGGCCACGAGCAGCATGGTCCAGGTTGGTCTGGGCGCGGCGACTTTGTTGGAGAAAGAGGGCATCAGCGTAGAAGTCATCGATCCGCGGACTACGTGGCCGCTCGACCAGAAGACTATGATTGAATCGGCGAAGAAAACGTCGCGCGTGATCGTGCTCGATGAAGGTTACGGGCGCTACGGAGTAACCGCAGAGATTGCGGCGGTGATTGCCGAAGGGGCTTTCTACGATCTCGACGCACCGGTGAAGCGAATGGGTGCGATGCATGTACCGATCCCGTTCTCTCCGCCGCTCGAGGACGTGACCGTGCCGACGGAAGAGACGGTATACGAAGCGGCCCGATCCATGTGCAAACGGTCGTAGCAGCTGCCAGTTCCCAAGAAGCTAGAAGCCAGGAGCTGAGAGCCAGCAGCGAAGAGATGAAGCTGGAGGCGTAACTATGGCACTGAAAACTCACGGAACGATGGCAGTCGATTGGGAAAACCGCATCGACTTCGACCGCTTGCGCCGCGAGCGTCTGGCCAAGGCCAAAGATTTGCTGGCCAAGTCGTCGATGGGCGCGCTGCTCTGTTTTGACATGAACAATGTGCGCTACCTGACCTCCACGCACATCGGTACGTGGGCGCAGGACAAGGCCAACCGTTTTACCCTGTTGCCTCAGAATGACGAGCCCATCCTCTGGGACTTCGGCTCTGCCGCCAAACACCATCAGCTGAATTGTCCCTGGCTCGACGGACGCTCGCGGGCGGGCATTTCGGTCCTGCGGGGCGCTATGTCGCCGGAGATGGGCCGCGCCGAAGATGTCGCGAAAAAGATCCGCATTGAACTTGAAATGCGTGGCCTGCACAAGGAGCCCGTCGGCGTCGACATCATCGAGCTGCCTGTTCTGTTCGCTCTGCAAAAGGAAGGCATCAAGGTTGTCGACGGGCAGCAACTGATGTCCGACGCGCGCGTGATCAAGACGCAGGATGAGATTTCGCTGCTCAATACCTCCGCGATGATGGTCGACGCCGCTTACGACGAACTCTATCGCGCCATGAAGCCCGGGTTGCGCGAGAACGAGGCGGTCGGACTCGTGAGCAAGGTCCTCTACGATCTCGGCTCGGAATACGTCGAGGCAGTCAATGCCATTTCCGGCGAGCGCTGCAATCCGCACCCGCACGTGTTTTCCGACCGCGTTCTCCGCCCGGGAGATCCCGTGTACTACGACATCCTGCATTCCTACATGGGATACCGCACCTGCTACTATCGCTGCTTCACCGTGGGCTACGCGTCGCACGCGATGGTCGATGCCTACAAGCGTTGCCGCGAATATCTCGATGCGGCAATTGAACTGGTTCGTCCTGGACGCACGACCGCCGAGATTGCTGCCGTCTGGCCCAAAGCCGAGGAGTTCGGTTTCCCCAACGAAGAATCCTGCTTCGCCCTGCAATATGGACACGGCATCGGCCTGGCCATCTGGGAGAAGCCGGTGATCAGCCGCCTTGTCTCCTTCGAACATCCGGTCGAGATCAAGCCGGGTATGGTATTCGCGCTGGAGACCTTCTGGCCCTCGACCGACGGTTGGAGTGCGGCACGGATCGAGGAAGAAATCGTAGTTACGCCGACGGGGCACGAAGTCATCACGCGATTCCCGGCGGAAGAACTTCTGGTGGCAGGCGCGCACTATCACACCGTGAACGGACCTCTGCCCACCACGCGAGAAACCGAAGCTGCGCCCAGCGAGCGCGTGCTGGACATGATTGAGGCCAGCGCGAAAACTGAGCGGGTAGGAGTTTCGGGCTGAAGGCCATAGCAAGCCCTTCCCCAACCAAGCGACTATGGCCTTCAGCGTTGTAATGCCCGCCCTCGAGATGGCGCAGGAAACCGGCAAGCTCATTGCCTGGCGGAAGAAGGAAGGCGACCGCGTCACCAAGGGCGAACCCCTCCTCGAAGTAGAAACCGACAAAGCCGTTCTCGAAGTCGAAGCGCCCGCCGACGGCATTCTCGCCGGAATCAAAGCCTCAGCTGGCGCCGACATTCCGGTGGGTCAGACGATTGCCTGGATCGTGGCTCCTGGAGAACAGCCTCCTGCCGAAGACACCACGCAAGCTGCGCCTGCAGCACGGGCTGCTTCCGCCACAAAGACTGAACCTGCGACTGCCGCCGCACCCGGCGCTACTGACTCAGCGGCCTCGCGCGGCGCCGCAAGAATCTCTCCCAAGGCCCGACGCTTAGCCAAAGAACTCGGAGTCGACATCGCAAGTCTCCGCGGCTCTGGTGCGGATGGAGAAATCCTCGCCGCCGACGTGCAGGCGGCCGCCGCGCCAGCGTCCGGGGCTCCGGTCAGCCAGCAAGAGGGTAAGATCGAGGTCCCTACCTCAATCGGCCGCCTCATGGCTGAACGCACCACCCAGAGTTGGACTACCGTGCCCCACTTCTTTGTGAGCCGCGAAGTTGAAGCGAGCGCACTCGACACCTATCGCAGCGGTATCGTCGCGGAAATCGAGCGAACGCACAGGGTTCGGGTCACTCACACCGACTTGCTGGTCGCGCTCGTGGCGCGGGTTCTACTCAAGCATCCTCGCTTGAATGCAAGTTGGAGCACGGAAGGCATTCGTCTTCACGATTACGTGAACGTAGCCGTCGCGATCGCCGTGGACGACGGGGTGGTCGCCGCGGTGATCCGCAATGCTCACACGGCGGGTCTCCCGGATATCGCGGCGCAACGCCGCGATGTTGCCGAACGCGCCCGTGCCGGCAGGCTGCGCCCTGCTGATATTGCCGATGCGACGTTCACAATCAGCAATCTCGGCATGTATCAGGTAGATGCCTTCAGCGCGATCATCACTCCACCGCAAGCGGCAATCCTGGCTGTGGGCGCGATTCGCGACCGTGTCCTGGCCGTCGACGGGAAACCTGCAGTCCGCCCCATGACGACACTGACCTTGTCGTGCGACCACCGCGTGACCGACGGCGCTCGGGCTGCCGTCTTCATGAACGACCTGGCCCAGGCGATTCACGAGCCGTTGAAGTGGCTGGGCTGAGGAGAGTCGTGGACCTGGATTGGCGCAAGAACGCGCACAGCCAGAAAGCGCGTCATGAAGTGCGAAAGCACAGGCCAGATGATTGCCGCGGCCTCTGCAAGGATAGTTGGTCGGGGCGATAGGATTTGAACCTACGACCCCCTGCGCCCAAGGCAGGTGCGCTACCAGGCTGCGCTACGCCCCGACTGCTCCGATTATAAATGAGACTGCTTCCGTGACTGCTACAACCCTGCGAGGCGTTCAGCTTGTGCAGCAAAGGTTCGAGATCTTGTCCCGAGAAGGCGTGGGGGACTGTTGAAATCACGATCCGTTGTGTAGCCAATGCCCACGCGCAAGCCGTCATTTTTCCGTCCAGAATGGTTTCGTATCACTCCTTCAACGGGACGGACCCACGGCGTTGCTATTCCCTGTCGGGGAACGCTAGAATTACTTGTACACGTCTTCTCCGCTCATATCCCTGTAATTTCTTAGTGAAGGAATCCTGCGGGCAAGGAGTGTGCGACCCCCGGTTGAAGCGCGCGTCCGTGTGTTTACTTGAGATCCCTGACGGAGTCGGACTTGAAAAAAGGCAAGACTGCGGTGATCGTAGGCGCCCAGTGGGGCGATGAGGGCAAGGGCAAGATCGTCGACGTGCTCTCGGAGAGCTTCTCCGTGGTTGCCCGCTATGCCGGCGGCCATAACGCCGGCCACACCGTCATCATCAACGGCAAGAAATTCATTCTCCAGTTGGTGCCTTGCGGAGTGCTGCGCGCCGGATGCCGTAGTGTGATTGGGAATGGCGTGGTTCTCGACCCGCTTGCCTTTCTCAAGGAGGTTGGCGCGCTGCGGGAAGCCGGCGTGAAGGTTGATGGCAATCTTTTCGTCTCCAACCGGGCGCACGTCATCTTGCCGTATCACCGGATGATTGAACTGGCGGCTGAGAATGCTCCTGGGCGGGTCAAGATCGGCACAACCTCACGGGGGATCGGGCCAGCGTACGAGGATAAGATGGGACGCCGCGGTTTGCGTGTCGCGGATCTGCTGGACCTCGATCTGTTGAAGAAGCACATCGAAAATGCAGTTCGCGAGAAAAACATGATCGCGCATGCGCTCTTCAACTCCGAACCGCTGGACGCCGACAGGATGTATGCGGAGTACGCTCAGGCAGCGGAGAAAGTTGCTCCCTTCGCGTGTGACACCGCGGTTTTGCTGAACCAGGCGTTTGCGAATGGGGAATCTATTTTGTTTGAAGGCGCACAGGGCACCATGCTCGACATCGACCATGGCACCTATCCTTTTGTGACGTCGTCCAGCGCAACTTCCGGCGGCGCCGTGATCGGCACCGGCGTTGCTCCGAACGCCATCACTTCCGTCATCGGAATCACCAAGGCCTACTGCACCCGCGTGGGTGAGGGGCCGTTCCCCAGCGAGGAGAAGGGGCCGGCGGGAGAGCAGTTGCGCAAACGGGGCAACGAATACGGTGCAGTCACCGGACGCCCGCGGCGCACGGGGTGGCTGGATTTGCCGCTGCTGCGTTACGCGGGCATGATCAACGGCATCAACTGGCTGGTCGTGACCAAGCTCGACGTGCTGGATGAACTTGCAGAAATCCCCATCTGTATGAGCTATAAGATTGACGGCAAGCAGACGATGGAAGCGCCCGCCCAGGCCAGCGGCTACGACAAGATCGAGTGTGTCTATCGCAGGTTTCCGGGCTGGAAGACTTCGACCGAGGGCATTACGAAGTTCGACAAGCTGCCGCGCCAGACTAAAGAATATTTGGCCTTTTTGGAGAAGGAAACCGGAGCGAAGATCGGCATGGTATCCACCGGACCGGACCGGGACCACACGATCTTCATGGACGAGTTTGTTGCAGAGTTGAAGACAGCCGCCGGGAAGGCCTAGAATCTCTTCCCAAGTTGGCATGTTCAGCGCTAAGGAGCAAGCGATGGTGGTGTTGGCGGTGACGTGGATGGCGAAGGTCGGTCACGAGGTCGACGTGGCCACACTTTTCGGGAAACTTACCGAGGAATCACGCAAAGAGCCGGGCTGTGCGATGTACCAGGTTCACCGGCATAAAACCGAATCCCGCCGCTTCTTCATCTACGAGCAGTACAAGGATGATGCGGCGCTCGAAGCGCATCGCGTCGCTCCACATTTCCTGCAGTACGCCCGGAAGGACCTGCCCAAGATTGCTGACCGTGTGGAAGGCCACCTTTTCGAGCCGCTGGCATAGGCTGTGTGGCGCGGGCCCGTCCTGAGCGAAGTCGATGGAGCCTCGCCCGCGAACCCTTGCGGCGAAGTCACTTCTTGTCGATCATCAACTCGCCGCCGGAAGCATAGCTCTCTTTCGACACCTCGTGGAAGGCCACCACGATTCCCTCGCGCCGCGCCCCCGCCTCCTCGACTAGGGCATCGGTAATCCGCTTGGCGATCTTGCGCTTCTGATCGGCGGTGCGTCCTTCCAACATCGTGATTTGGACCATCGGCATAAGCAGTTCTCGTTCTCAGTGTTCGGTTGTCAGCAAAACCAATCTTGGCCTCAGACACTGAGAACTGAGAACCGAGAACTTATTTTGCCAGCTCGTATCCCGCAAAGAAGAAGCTCAACTCAAAGCGCGCCGTATCTTCCGCGTCCGAGCCATGAATTGCGTTGTGCTCGATATTAGTGGCCCATTTCTTGCGAATGGTGCCCTCTTCCGCGTTGGCCGGGTTGGTTGCGCCCATGAGCTTGCGCAGGTCGGCAATCGCATTTTCTTTTTCCAGGGCCAGCACCACGATGGGGCCGCTCGACATGAAGTCGGTCAGCGTGCTGAAAAAGGGCCTGCTCGCATGCACGGCGTAGAACTGCTCCGCCTGATGCTTGGAGATCTCCAGCATCTTCATGGCGAGAATGCGGAAGCCGTTTTTTTCAAATTGTTCGATGATGTCGCCGACCGCGTTCTTGCGTACGGCGTCCGGTTTAACGATGGTAAAAGTGCGTTGCAGAGTCTTCATAGGTTCAGTCGTGGGTCCTTGGTCATTAGGACTGGTTTCACAAATGGTTTTGGGAACGGCACGGCTTCTAGCCGTGCCGTTATCGGTCAATAAGAATGCGGGCTTCAGCCCCTGAGGGGACCCGCACCTTCCTTCCGGAACATCATGAGACCAGTTCTAGTCGTTGGTAAAACTTACGCTCTTGCTGGTGTTCCAAGAGCAGCCGCCAGAGTTTCGCCGATTGCCGCCGGCGACTTCGCTACGCGAATGCCTGCGGATTCCAAAGCCTTGATCTTTTCGGCCGCCGTTCCTTTACCGCCCGAGATGATGGCTCCGGCGTGCCCCATGCGGCGTCCCGGCGGCGCAGTCTGACCGGCGATGAAGCCTACTACTGGCTTCTTCATGTGAGTCTTCACAAATTCCGCGGCGGTTTCCTCGGCATTCCCGCCAATCTCGCCGATCATGATCACCGCCTCGGTCTCGGGATCACGGTTGAACAGATCCAGCGCGTCGACAAAGTTCGTGCCGATGATAGGATCGCCCCCGATGCCAATCGCCGTCGATTGTCCGATCCCGCGTTGCGTAAGCTGGTGCACGGCCTCATAGGTCAGGGTCCCGGATCGCGAAACGATGCCGACCGAGCCCTCCTTGTGAATCGACGCGGGCATGATGCCGATCTTGCATTTTCCGGGAGAGATAATTCCCGGGCAGTTGGGTCCGATCAGGCGCGAGCGGCGGTCTTGCAGGAATTCCCAGGCCTTCACCATGTCGAGCGTCGGAATTCCTTCCGTGATGCACACGATAAGGTCGAGTTCAGCATCGGCTGCTTCCATGATGGCGTCGGCGGCAAACGGCGGCGGCACGAAAATCACGGCGGCGTTCGCACCGGTCGCCTCGGCCGCCTCGCGCACGGTGTTGAAAATCGGCCAGCCTTCATGAGTCGTACCGCCCTTGCCCGGAGTCACGCCGCCAACAATCTGTGTGCCGTACGCCGCACTGGCCTTGGCGTGGAACGTGCCCTCCCGTCCGGTCAGCCCCTGCACCAGCACCCGCGTGTTCTTATCAACCAGGATTGCCATAAATAGATGTCCTCTTTAACTACCGCCATTCGCTGACGCCAAGAGTCCCGCGGGCCGCGGCAACAACTTTGTCCGCCGCATCTTTCATCGTGTCGGTTACGACGAAGTTGAGCCCTGAGTTCATCAGGATCTTCTTCCCCTCGTCTACGTTCGTTCCTTCCAGTCGCAGCACGACCGGCAACTTGATGTTAGTTTTGCGGGCCGCTTCTACTACACCCGTAGCCAGCGTGTCGACGCGCAGGATGCCTCCGAAGATGTTAATCAGCACCGCCTTCACGTTTTTATCGCTCAACAGGATTTCAAACGCATGTGCCACCTGCTCGGAACTGGCCCCGCCGCCTACATCTAAGAAATTTGCCGGCATTCCGCCGGCGTACTTGATGATGTCCATCGTGGCCATGGCCAAGCCGGCGCCATTTACCATGCAGCCTACGTTGCCATCGAGCTTGATGTAATTCAGACTGTACTTCGAAGCCTCGACCTCGAGCGGATCTTCCTCGGTGATGTCGCGCAGTTCGCGCAGGTCAGGATGACGGAAAAGCGCGTTGTCGTCGAAGTTGACCTTGGCGTCGAGCGCGAACAGGCGTCCGTCGGATGTCGTGATGAACGGATTGATCTCGACCAGCGAAGCGTCAGTGTCGAGAAAAGCCTTGTAAAGACTGGTCAGGAACTGCACCGCGGGATTGATCTGCTGCGCCTTCAGCCCCAGCTTGAAAGCAATCTTGCGGGCCTGGAACGCTTCCAGCCCCATGCCGGGATCGATGTACTGCTTCAGGATGGCGTCGGGATTCTCGGCGGCAACCTGTTCGATCTCCATCCCGCCGGCGGCGGAGGCCATGAACACGGGCTTGCCCTCGCCTCGATCCACCAGAATGCCCAGGTAGAGCTCTTTCTCAATAGGTAGGGTTTCCTCGATCAGCAATCGGCGCACGATGCGCCCTTCGGGGCCCGTCTGGTGCGTGACCAGTTTCATCCCCAGCATCTTGGCGGCGAGGTCGCCAGCCTCATTCACCGACTTGGCAATCTTCACGCCACCGCCCTTGCCCCGGCCGCCGGCATGGATCTGCACCTTGACCACCACTCCGCTTGCGCCCGAACTCAACAACTCCCTTGCCACGGCCTCGGCCTCGTCACGCGAGTCGGCCATCGCGCCTCGCGGCACGGTCACACCGTACTTCTTGAGGATTGCTTTTCCCTGGTACTCATGGATTTTCATAATGATGCTCGTCAGCTAAGAATCGGGAGGAACGTGCTTGCGGCTTAGACGTCCGGGCAGCAAACTACCGATTTTATAGAAGTGCGGAGTGTTAGGGCAAACGACGATCCCGGTATCGCCGCAGCGCAGGCATGCAGCATTCCCATAAAGGGGCCACCCGTGAGAGGCTGCGTCTTTCTCCGAGTCCCCGACATCTAACTAGAACCCCGCCGACCCCTGGGCGCACGGTTCCATCGTCGTGAGGTTTCGAATATGAAGCTGCTTTCCCTGAATGTCGCGCGGCCTCGGCTTGCAGTCTACAACGGAACGACCATCAATACCGGGATCTTCAAACAGCCGGTGTCTGGTCCCGTCCGCCTGCGCACCCTGAATCTCGATGGAGACCGCCAGGCGGACCTGAGCGTCCATGGCGGACCGAACAAAGCCAGCATGGATAAATTCGCGGTCAATTCGCTGCATGGGCAGGGGATCGACGCGCTGGCGAAACCGTTGACCGTCGAAGCCAAGGCCCCCGATGGCGCGATCGAGGCGGTCAGCATGAAAACCGCGCCTGCCTATCTGCTCGGCGTGCAATGGCATCCGGAGTGGAAATTCGCGGAGAACGCGGTCAGCCGCGCGATCTTCGCCTCCTTCGGCGAGGCGATGGCGAGCCACGCACAGCCGAAGCGGCGGTAGGAAGATTTCGCATGGCCCGCATCCTTCGAGACACGAAAGCCGCCCCTCATCCTGAGCTTGTCGAAGGACGGGGCGGCTTTCGTTCCTCAGGATGAGGAGCGGGCCATGACACTTATAAAGGTCTAAGGCGCAGGGGCTGGTTCGGGCGCCTTCTTCATCTTCGCCAGGATGCGGCGCGCATTGAAGTAGATCGTCGTGCCCTGATTGTCCTGCGTGGTGACCGAGAACACATCCATCGGACCCGCGCTGCTCGGCGCCAGCCCTTGCCGCAGCACCTGATAGCCCTTCAATCCGAGATAGGCATATTCCTCGGGGACGGCGACCGCGATCATCGCGGTGTCCTCCGACATGCCGTCGCCCGAATCGGCGAACGACTTCAACAGGCCCTGCAGCACGGTCAGGTGAAATTCCGCCTTCGCCTTCTCGCCGCGCCGGTCATAGATCAGGAAGAACGCAAAATGCGCATCCATGTCGGTGTAATTGGCCGACAGGATCTCGTCGGCATAATCCTGCGCCTGGTCGAGATTTCCCGAATTCATCGCGCGGATCAGATCGCGCTTCTCCACCGCCGGGCGGGCATAGGGATCGAAACCCGGCGTCTCCGCATAGGCAAAGCGCAAGGCCTGATAATCGATTCCGGTGTCGCCGGATTTCAGCTTGGCCACGAGTTCCGCATAGCTGGGAGGTGCCGCCTCCGCCGCAGGCGCAGCGCCGATGAGAAGCGCCACCATCACAAGACCGATCATGCGCATCGCAATACCCCCTGCGCGAACCCAACGTTATGTTAGCATCAAGGCCATCGCTTGAGGAATCCTAATGTCGGCCGCGAAATCAACCAAGCTCTCCAAGCCTAAGCCCAAGAGCAAGACGCGGCATTGGCGCGCGCTCGACGCCGCCCACCACATCCACCCGTTTACCGAAACGCGCTCGCTCGTCGCCGAAGGCGTGCGCGTTATCACCCGGGCCAAGGGAATCTACATCTGGGATTCCGATGGCAAGAAGCTGATCGACGGCATGTCCGGCCTATGGTGCGTGCAGCTCGGCTACGGCAATCGCGAGCTCGCCAAGGCCGGATGCGATGCGCTCAACACGCTTCCCTATTACAACCACTTCTTCAAGACGACGAACCCGTGGACCGCCGAATTGTCGGCGAAGCTGACAAAGCTGACGCCCAAGGGCCATGACCGCGTGCTGTTCGCCAATTCCGGTTCGGAGGCAAACGACACGGCGCTGAAGCTGATCCGCTATTACTGGAATCTGATGGGCAAGCGGGACAAGAAGATCCATCTCTCGCGCGCCTCGTCTTATCACGGCGTCACCATGGCGACAGCGTCGTTGTCGGGGCTGACACCGATGCATCCGCAATGGGATTTGCCCTTACCGGGATTCGCCAAGGCGCCAACGCCCTATTGGTATGGCGCGAAGGAAGGCGGCTATGGCGACGTCACGCCAGACGAGTTCGGCATCGCGATCGCGCGCGCGACCGAGCAGATCATCCAGGAGATCGGACCTGACCGTATCGCCTCCTTCTCGGCCGAACCGGTGCAGGGCGCCGGCGGGCTGATCGTTCCGCCTTCGAGCTATTGGCCGGAGATGGCGCGCATCTGCAAGAAACACGACATTCTTCTGCATACGGACGAAGTCGTCACCGGCTTCGGACGGCTGGGTTCATGGTTCGGAAGCGAGGCCTATGGGCTCGAGCCCGACATCATGACCATGGCGAAAGGGCTTTCCTCGGGTTACCAGCCGATCTCGGCAGTGTCGCTGGGCAAGCGCATGGGCGATGCGATCGCTGGCGCGGAAGAAGAACTCGTCCACGGCTACACCTATTCCGGCCATCCAGTGGCCTCTGCGGTCGCGTTAAAGAATCTGGAAATCCTCGAACGCGAACGCATCGTGAGCCGCGTGAAGAAACGCATCGGCCCTTATTTCCAGCACCGCCTGCGCGAGACCTTCGAAGACCATCCGCTGATCGGCGAGGTGCGGGGCATCGGCATGCTGGGCGCGATGGAAATGGTGGCGGACAAGAACACACGCCGCCATTTCGAGAAGCTCGGCCATGCGGGGATGATCTGCCGCGATCATTGCTTCCACAACGGGCTCATCATGCGCGCGATCCGCGATACGATGGTGCTCGCCCCTCCCCTTGTCATCGCCGAGGAAGAGGTGGAAAAACTTCTGGTCAAAGCGAAACTCTGCCTCGACATGACGGCCAGGGATTTGGGAGTGCGGTGAGCATGAGCGCGCTCGAACTGAAGCTCCTTTCGGTCAATGTGGCCCGTCCCCACCGGCTCGGCGAACAGGCGGGCGAGCCGGTCATCTCGGCCATCGCCAAGAAACCGATTTCCGGCGCAAGCGTCGTGGTCCGCCCCACCAACATCGCCGGTGACAGCCAAGCCAATCTCGAAAAGCATGGCGGGCCGGACAAGGCGATCTACGCCTACCCGGCCGACCATTGGCCGTGGTGGGAGAAGGAACACCACTTCCATTGCGCCCCCGGTCTCTTCGGCGAGAACCTCACCGTGCAAGGCGCCGACGAAAC
>JAIQFC010000045.1 GCA_020073465.1 Terriglobia bacterium | reverse complement strand
ACCCATTTGATGGAAGGCATCGGCCTGGCTTTGGACCTGAAGGGCGGTCGAATGTTCATTACCGACTTCGGCGGCTCGGTCTACAGCGCCAATCTCGATGGGTCGAACCGGAAGACGTTGCTAGTTGCTGAAGGAAACCTCACTGGCATTGCATACGCGGAGGTGCCGTCGGGATATTGAGCGACAACGCCGGGAAGGGCGGTCACTTTGCAGCCTGGGAGCAGCCCGAGCTCTTCACGAAGGAGCTTCGCGCGGGCTTCAGATCGGTGCGGTCAGGCGTGGCGAAGGCCTTAGATTGGTGATGTCAGGTCATGCAGAAATTGGAAGGAGCAACTCTTATGAAACGGATGGCGTTCTTGCTGGTTGCAGTTGCAAGTGTGGCCGGCGTTGTTGCGTTCATGGCCCCCGTAGCTGGACATGCCGATAAACAGGCCGCTCCGATCTTTGTTACCGAAATCCCTCCGGGGTACCGGGACTGGAGGTTGATCTCTGTGGCCCACGAAGAGGGAAATCTCAATAGCTTTGCCGCCGTCTTGGGCAACGATGTCGCGATCAAGGCATATCGAGAAGGGAAGCGTCCGTTCCCAGACGGCACAATCATCGCCGCTTTGCACTACGGTCACGTCCCGTCGGAGGAAAACAACAGAGTCTTTGGCCGCGTGCAATCTTTCGTTGCAGGGTCCCCCACGAACATTCAGTTTATGGTTAAGGACTCCGCAAAGTACGCCGCGACGGACGGCTGGGGATTTGCTCACTTCAAAGACGGCAAACCTGCCGACGAGGCGTTCATGAAGCCCTGTTTCCCCTGCCACGAGCAGGCCAAGGCCAGCGACTTGGTGTTCACTCGTTACGCACCCTAATTGTTACGAGGCTGCGAGCGAATATTTGAACCTCACAGCGCACCGACATTCAAAAAACCGAAAGGAGAAAAAGATGTCCTTCATAACGACAAAAGACGGGACCAACATCTACTACAAGGACTGGGGAACAGGCCAGCCCATCGTGTTCAGTCACGGGTGGCCGCTCACGGCGGACGACTGGGATGGACAGATGTTGTTTTTCGGCCAGCGCGGTTATCGCGTGATCGCGCATGACCGGCGAGGCCATGGCCGTTCCACCCAAACCTGGGACGGCAACGACATGGATACCTATGCCGACGATCTGGCTCAACTCACGGAAAAGCTGGATTTGAAGAACGCCATTCACGTAGGTCACTCGACCGGCGGCGGAGAGGTTGCCCGCTACATCGGGCGGCACGGGTCGAAGCGCGTGGCCATGGCGGTGCTCATCAGCGCGGTACCGCCGCTGATGGTCAAAACAGAAGAGAATCCCGGCGGGCTACCGCTCGCGGTATTTGATGACCTCCGCACACAATACGCCGAAAATCGGCCACAGTTTTACAAGGACATCACGCTGCCGTTCTACGGTTACAACCGCCCCGGGGCCAAGATTTCGGAAGGCATTCGGGAAAAATGGTGGCTCCAAGGCATGATGGGCGGAATGAAGGCAGGTTATGACTGTATCAAGGCTTTCTCGGAAACGGACTTCACCGAGGACCTGAAGACGATCGACGTGCCCACACTTATCCTGCATGGAGAGGATGATCAGATCGTGCCGATTGGCGCCGCAGCCTTGCAGTCCGCAAAGCTCGTGAAGGGTGCGACGCTTAAGGTGTATCCGGGTTTCCCGCATGGGATGCCCACGACCCACGCCGATCAGATTAATGCCGATCTGCTCGCGTTCGTCAAACAAAGACAAGCGGTGGCGGCATAACGGAGACCGGCCTTGGAGACGTCGCTGCGTAGACGTTTGCTGGGAGCTCTTCATGAAAACAATGATAGGTTTCGTCGGCGCAATCACCTTGTTCGGATATGTTTGCAAGCTGCGACGAAGTCATCTGAGCGCTGGTGTTCTAGATCGCGTCTGATTTGGCCACCAAGTCGCCCAGAGCTCCCAGCACTCCATAAAGCTTTGCAATGGGCTTTGATTCCGCAACGCTGTACTTAATTTCAAGAACCAATCAGGAGAGCTCAATGGCAAACAAACAGAGCGCCACGAAGACCACAGGCCGAATCAACGCGCAGCCGCGCCTTCATCAGCGTGCGTCGGAGATTCAAGCGTACGGAACCGTCAATCACGCCTTGCCGCTAGAACTCGAAGAGCCAGTGCGCCTGGAAATGACTGAACAGTTGAACCAACTGCTCGCCGATACGATGACCTTGCGAGACCTGTACAAGAAATCCCACTGGCAGGTTGCTGGCCCAACCTTTTATCAACTACATCTGCTATACGATAAGCACCACGACGAGCAAGTCGATTTGGTTGATTCGATCGCCGAGCGAATTCAGCTTTTGGGCGGTGTCAGTGTGGCCATGGCGGCAGATGTGGCGGAGACCACACAGATTGAACGCCCGCCGCGCGGTCGAGACGAAGTTCCGGTCCAGTTATCGCGATTGCTCGATGCTCACCAGATCATTATTCGTGAGGTTCGAAAATTGGCTCGTCGCGCATCGGAATTGGGCGATGACGGGACGAATGACCTGGCAGTGAGTGAAGTGCTCCGCACCAATGAGCTTCAAGTCTGGTTCCTGAGCGAGCACTTGGTCAACGTCCCGTTAGTCGAGGCCAAAGAACCGTCGCTAACCGCGAATTGTCGGCAAACAGGAACTTAGCACTCCATTTCTCCCCCAGCTAATCGTCTGATCGTTTAATTGGTTTGTACTTGTGGAAAGAAACGTGAGAGAAGTCCGGCGGAGAAACCGCCTCTGCAGAACGACATTGTACGAAATTAAAATGTGTCCGTAAACAATTGAAAATAAACGAGATATTGGTGGAGGCGACGGGAGTCGAACTATCTAGCGTGTTGACAGCACGTAAGTTATTGATTCTAGGAACTGCCACAACGGCCAAAAAGGTCTCATTGCCCGATCCATTGTACGTTTATTGTACGAAAATGCTTTTCGCTTTGGAGTCCCACGGCACAACACAGTTGACCACAGTATCCCATAGATTCGTCGGGATGGAGAGAAAAAGTACCCTTCCTGCGCTGCCGCACTCGCCGCCTTTCCAATTCTTTGGTAAGCCCGCTTGCGGTCTCGATTGCTTCCGGGTTGCCCGTCAACCGGGAGCAATCGCGATCACTTCCCATAGGCCGACTTCCCAGTACCAATCCCGCCAACTTCCTCGAAGCCCGTTTCTGGATAGTTTCCGCATCGCCGACAATCCAGGAGCTATCTCGCGTGTAGTAGCGGATCGAGACGCCAAGTGCAACCATTCTGCGGCTAGCGCGTTTACGAGGCATAGGCCCGCCGTTTCCCGTACGTTTGCTAGGGACAGCATCACCATAGGGGTGAAACACACAGGAGCATGCTCGATAACTTTTCTGTTGTTTTCCCACAGGAAGTGGGCCATACTTCCTGTGGGAAACCAAAATGACGGTGCTATGAAACAGAAAACAGACGTCTTACAAGGCACGTTGGCGTTAATGGTCCTCAAGACTCTCGATGTCCTGGGACCGCTGCACGGCTATGGAATCGCGCGGCGCATCGAGCAGATCAGCGGAGATCTGCTGGCCGTGAATCAAGGGACTCTATATCCGGTGCTATTGAAGCTGGAGCAAGAAGGTGCAATCGCATCCGATTGGGGGGCCTCGGAGAATAATCGCCGGGCGCGCTTCTATCGACTGACACGCGAAGGACGTAAGCAGTTGCAGGTCGAAACCCAAGATTGGCAACAAACGGCAGCAATCATAGGCCGGTTCTTCGAAGCCAAAGCGGAGGATTTGTCATGAGATCTCTGAGACGGTTCTTCACCCGTGTGGTCAACTCGGTGACAGGGCGGGTCCATGACGAACGATTGAGGGAAGAGATTGAGGAACATATCGCTCTGCAAACCGCCGAAAATGTTCGCGCCGGTTTGGCACCCGTTGAAGCACGTCGCCAGGCCATCCTGAAGTTTGGCGCCGTGGAGAGTATCCAAGAGGACTACCATGCTGAGCGAGGAATGCAGTTCATCTTCTTGCAGGACTTGCGCTTCAGCCTTCGTGTCTTGCGCAAGTCTCCCGGATTCACAATCGTCGCGATTTTAACGCTGGCACTAGGAATTGGCGCAAACGCCATAGTCTTTAGTGTAATGAATGCGTTGATCCTGCGCCCGCTGAATGTGCCTCAGGCCGAGAGCCTCTACCAACTCATGCGCGGTAAGGACAAGGCGGGCAATCATTCGTTTCCAGACTATCTCGATCTGCGCGATCGCAACCGCACCTTTGATGAACTGGTAGCGTATGACGGGGCTTTAGCAGGGATCGATACGGGTGGAAATCCATCCAGCGCCTGGGTCGAGCTGGTGACCGGAAACTACTTCGACGGATTACGCCTTCAGCCGTATCTTGGCCGTTTGTTCCACCCCTCCGATGAGCATGGCGCGAACAGCGCTCCGTACATCGTGCTCGCTCACGCGTATTGGCACAGCCATTTTCACGATGATCCTGGCGTGGTGGGCCGTGTTGTTCAGGTGAATAAGAATCCTTTTACGATTGTGGGCGTGGCGCCGCCTGAGTTCCGCGGAAGAATTCCGCCTCCACGCCTCATTTGGCGCCCGCCCCTGTTCCATCAGGCTCAGCAGTTCGACTTGCTTCGTCTCCGCTAAATTCACGAAGTTCGCTCCGTAGAGCAACCGGCTGCTTTTGTCCACGGCGGCAATTCCCTCGCGATAGGAATTCCGCAGGTGGCGGAGGGGGCCGCAGAGCTGTAAGTCTACGTAGTTAACCACGCCTGCCCAAGCTGCCCCGGGATGTTCGTCGGGAGGAATGATCTGATCACAAATTGCAGCCAGGGTTCTGGCCTCATCCACCGATAGAAACCTCCAGAGACTCCTGCCGCCGGCACAGGTAATGCCCGAACCGGCTGCTGCTGCGGCGACCATGGCTGCCTGCAAGAATTTCCGACGGCTGAGTCTGTAGGCTGGTTCCATTTCTGTCTGTTTCAGATCTAAAGTGCAAACATGCTCCGGACCGGTGGTGTGGTCTGTGACGCCAGTCACACAACGATCAGGAGGTTGAAATCTCCCCACTGGCGCTCGCCGCCGATTGGGAGCGAGTGACGGGCTATCCGGAAGTCATGCCCGGGGACGTACTGTCAACGACGCGGACCAGAAGTCGGCTTGTAAGAAGTTTCACCACATAGGTAACGAGAAACGCGCATGGAGCCATGCATTTCCCATCCATCTGATCCTCGAATCGTGGCGCTATAGCGACTTCCCAGTACTAATCTCGTGATGGCGGGACCGGACTACTTCCGGATTGCTGACGAACCGAGAGTCATCGCGCCACCTCCGCGCAGCTTGCGCTGACCCAGACTTAGGGTTCTTGAGCAAACCTCTGCGCAGGCCAGAGACTGCGGTGTTCTCGGACTGAACAGCCCAGAATCACAACTCGACGTGACCGCGATCATGGCCGCGCCCACCACGGTTTCTTAACATACTGCCGGTAATTTCTCGACCGCCCCTGACCGCTCCAAGTCAGACACGGCCCTCTGCGATTTGCGATTCCAGTGTGCAGGAGCGTGCGCTGTCGTCCCGGCTAACGGCAAGGAGGATCTATATGCTGGCAACCAAGATGAGCGTGGCCTTTTATGGACACGTGCGTCAGTACCACAACATCAAGGCGGAGATTGACGCCAACCTTAAGGAAGTACTCGAAAGCGGACAATATGTCCTCGGCCCCATGTTGAAACGGTTTGAGCAGGAATTGGCCGAGTTCCACGGAACTAAGTACGCGATCGGCGTCGGCAACGGAACGGATGCTCTTTGGCTCACGTTCAAGGCTCTGGGCATCGGCCCGGGAGACGAGTGCATTACTACGACGAACACGTTCTTCGCAACGGCGGAAGCCATCTGGATCACCGGTGCCACTGCCGTGTTTGTTGACTCTGAAGCGCGAACCAACTGCATTGATCCCGCCATGATCGAGGCGGCGATCACGCCCCGTACGAAAGCCCTGGTCCCGGTTCACTTGTACGGTCAATGCGCTGACATGAAAGCGATTCGCAAGATTGCCGACCGGTACCACCTGCTGGTGATCGAGGACAACGCCCAGGCCATCGGCGCGTATGGCGATGGCTTCAAGATCGCCGAACTCAGCGACGCGGCCACGATCAGCTTCATCATCCAAAAGAACCTCGGCACATTCGGCGATGGAGGCGCTGTCGTTACTAACAACCCTGAAGTCGACCGTCTGGTGCGAAAGCTGCGCAACCATGGCTCTGACCAGCGCTCCTGCCACAGCCCGGGATATAACAGTCGGCTCGACGACTTGCACGCCGGGATTCTCAGTGCAAAGCTACGGCACATTGAGGAATGGAGTGATCTCCGAAGAAAGTGGGCGGCACGCTACAGCAAAGGCCTGGCTGGCACGAAAAACATCACGCTGCCCTACGAGACTCCTGGCTATCGGCACGTCTACCACCTGTATGTGATCGAGACCAGGCAAGCGGCGCATCGCGATGAACTTCTCAAGTTCTTGAACGAGGAGGGCATCGACGCGAAGTGCCATTATCCGATTGCGATCCATCAACAGGAGGGATACCCCTGGGGTCATGAAGCGCGCATCGCTGGACCAATCCCCAATTCGGAACGTAACGCAGCGTGCTGCATTTCGCTGCCAATGTTTCCGGAGTTGACCGAAGAGGAAGTGGACTACACGGTAGACAGGGTCCTCGAGTGGGATCGGAGGGTGCGATGAACGGCAAATACCGGGTCGTCGTGGTCGGCATGGGAAAGCGCGGAATGCACCATGCCCTTGCGTTCCAGGCAAACAACCGGTTCGAGGTAGCGGGTGTTTGCGACATCGACGGGGCACGTCTCGATGCAGCGGCGTCCAAGTTTGGTGGAGTAAAAGGCAAGGACGCACTGCAGGTTGCCCTGAGTCTCAGGCCCGACATTTTCTGCTTTTGCACTCTTCCCAACCTGCGTAGTTCGATGATTCGCATCGCCATCGAGAGTGGCGCACGACTGGTCGCGTTCGAGAAGCCGGTGGCGCTGAACAGTCGGGAAGGTATGGAAGTGAAAAGGCTGTTGGCCGCGAGCGGCGTGAAAGCCGTGGTAAGCCATCAGCATCGCTACGGGGAACACTACCGCAAGGTGAAAGAGATCGTTGCCAGTGGCGCGCTAGGGCGGGTGCACACAGTTTATGGGACAGCATCAGGATGGATGATGCACATGCTGTCGCATCTGATCGACTACATGCGCTGGTACAACAGCGAGGCTAAGGCGGAGTGGGTGATAGGACAGGCTGCGGGGTGCGGGAAACTCGCCGATCTTCATCCATCACCTGACTACATCGGAGGTTTCATCCAGTTCGCCAACGGCGTGCGCGGGATCGTCGAGTGTGGTGCGGGCGCTCCCGACGTTCCCGAGGTCGATTACTGGTGGCGGAAGTGCCGTATCGGAGCACAAGGCACCGAGGGTTTCGCGGAAGTCCTAACCGGCGAAGGGTGGCGCGCGGTCACCAAAGCTGGTTTAACTTCTGGTGGAGGCTGCATGAACTACGACCTCGATATGCCTCCTTACATAGAGGACATCGCCGATTGGCTCGACGATGATCGCAAGGTTCATCCCTGCAATTTCGAAAGTGCCTACGCGGGTTTTGAAATCATGATGGCACTTTGCCGCTCAGCCGTGTGGGGCGGGCAGGTGGCCCTGCCGCTCAGGGATGATGCCGACGAGATCGGGATGCTAGCTGCTCACTTGGCGGGCCAAAAGGTCTTGCTTTCGACGGCGACAAACGCGAATGCATATCCATCAGCTAGCCCGGAGCCGGAACTGGCTATGAGCCACTGACGCCGAGGCCGCGCGGACCTACTGCAGGAACGAGGGCTACATGGTTAGCACTGGAAAACAATCGAAAACTTGCGAGACATGGAATTGGCCAATGGAGCACGGAGGCATATGAAGGTGGACGAATACACAGCGGACCCGAGCGCTGCCACCTCCGGTGAGACGGTTCGGCGGACGGAACAGCAGGGCAGATTGAGATGAGACTCTGGGCCCGATGGAGTAGTGGGCTGATCTGTGCTACGTTGGCTGGTGGCCTGCCGAAACAGCGTGCAAATCGGGCGAAAGATTGCACAATTGAAATCGTTGGCGCGTAACAACGAACTGTCTTGCTGAGAGGGGCGGGCGATCATTTGCTGCTCGTCGACCACTCGTGAGGGTAGGTGGAGAATTCGGGGAAAGGACTGTCCAACGGGTCCTATGCTCGCCCTGCGCTAGCGAACGAAGAGTTGATCTGGCCCCATCGTTCGACTTTGCGTAGGTCCCGAGTCACGGGCAATCCGGAAGTCATGCCTCCGGATTGGTCCCGAGAAACGCGCTTGTGGTCACTGAGCGGCGACTCCCGGATTATCAGTGAGCCTAAAGTAGCCTATCTAACCCTGAAGGACACAAGGAAAGGACACAGTGCTCCGTTAACCGCACTGGCTTTTGTGCTGATCATCGAGGACGTCGATCGGTTTCGCTCCGGCAAGCAGGTTGCCAGCTATGTGGGCCTGGTGCCGTTGGAAGAGTCCAGCGGGAACCGGCGACGCTTGGGACATATCACCAAACAAGGGAGTTCGATGTTGCGCTTTTGCTGGTGGAAGCAGCACAGGTCACGGTGCGCAGCCTGCCGGAGTGGCGCACCCGGTATTTCCACCTGATGATGCGGCGGGGACGAAACGTCCTGAAGCTAAGGAAAAACTGAGCAAGCACTTCGCAAAATGCAGAGAAGGAATTGGGCATTCCGATTCGAACTTCCGACCCGCATCAGGGTGAATTTTGACAATCAAGTTACAACTGCTTTGAGTCTGAGAGCCAGTGAATGAGTCGAATCCGTAGAGGTTAAATTTTGTGTCAGCGCTGGGTGGCGCTACAAGAGACGGAGGATGCGATGTGGATGAGACTATGCGCGGTTTGTAAAGCGCTCTTACGGAAGCCCAACCTGCACGAGACCTTACGCTGCTCGTGCGGGGGGAATTGGTAGAGCCCGTTACTCGCACTGCGGATGTTGGTTTCCTGTGCGTAATCAGCAGCAACACTTATGTTTTGAGAGCCTTTCCGCGGCAAAGGGGACATCTCGCTTTATCGTTTCTGGATTGGATGTGTTCCAGGATAAATCGCAGCCTACTTAGATGTGGCCATGTACAGATCGGACTGCAAACGGAAATACGAGTACACGAACGTGGCCCCGTTTGGCGTGGCAAACACTGACGAGATGTCAGGAATGACGCCGGCAGGATCGGGGGGCGCGAGTTCGCGCAGCAACTCGCGCCTGCCAGTAACTCGGTCGACGCGATAGACTTTCACAGGAAGGTAATCGGAGCGTGCCACATAAAACTCTTGCCCGTTTTCGCCCCATCTGACCGGCAATTCCCCCTTCTCGGCACCCTTCAAAGGAGCGGGTTTGTCTCCCGCAATCGGATAGATCCAGATAGTTCCATCTTCATCCACGGTACAGAGGAACTTGCCATCCGGTGAAAGACGCGTGCCAGCGATTCCTTCGGGAGTAATCGACTGTGGTGCACCACCATTCAGGTCCTGAACCCAAGCTTGGACGGCGTGTTCCGGCTTACTTCCCACGAAGACGATGTGGCTTGCATCCGGGAACCAGGCACCGCCGTAGTGCGCGATGGCATCCCGGGTCAGGATCTTCTTAGTTCCTTTTCCGACCGGCAACAAAACCAGTTGTGGAACCGCGTCCGCTCCGCTGCCGAACGGTGCAATCGCCAGTACCGACTGACCGTCCGGGGAAATCGCGCTGCCATAACCTTCGCCAAGTTTGACCGGCGGCGAACCGTTGGTGCTACGCAGATATACTTCGTAGTTCTTACCGGCGGCCTCCCCCTCTACGGTCAGCAGTACGCTTCGACCATCGGCCGAGAGATCGTCAGCTCTGGAGAAATCAAGCCAAGAGAGGTCGCGGACGACCCCGGAAACGTTGGCCAGAATCTCATACCGTTCCACATCCCGGCTTAGTAGCAGACCGCGCTCTCGTGATACGTCGTGCACAGTCAAGTCGCTGGATTCGCTTACCACTCGCTGCAGTCCTCCGGATAGAGCCAACCGGTACACTGCGCGAGGGCGCTCGCGATCCCCTTGCGCCTCGCTCGCGGAAAACCATAAGGAATCGCCAGAAGGATCCCAAGCCACCCCGCGGACACTGAACCAGAACCGGGTCACAATCTTCTTGTGTCCGTTCAGATCTACGAGTTCCACAAACCCTGCGTCATCTCCCTCCAGCGGGTGCTCCAGGAAAGCCAACGAATCTCCGCGGGGTGAAACTCTGACATCGCTGAGCCAATGACCTCCGGTCACCCCGTAGATCACCGTTCCAATCGGGAACTCCAGGTTGCAGCGCTTTCCCGCCCAATGCACAATCGCTAGATTCTTGCCATCACGGTCCCAATCAGCATCCTGCACATTCTCAAGAACCTCGCGAGGGGCTCCACCAGCGATGGGCATCGTGGCCAGAGTTCCGCGACTTATCCACCCAACTCTCGCTCGCCGGTTGATCAGTATGGCCAATTCTCCCTCAGGCGAGACAGCGAGAATGTCAGCGTCTGGCAAAGGATATTGGCGTGACTCAGGACTCTGGACTTGAGCCCAGAACAGCTGCATAGGTTTGCCGTTCCAAGCCGCACCGTAAAGAATGCTGCGCCCGTCAGGGCCGAAGCGTGCGGAACGGATCGCACCTTTGCCATACGAGATCCGATGGAAAGTGTAGGCAGTCTGCGCAGGGCGAAGGAGGAGAATCACCGTTCCCCCTACAGCGATAATCGCAATGGCAATCGCCATGCCAAGCGTCGCCCGTTTGCCAAGACTGGATCGTGGACGCTCGGCAGAAAGCATGGAGCGCCGCAACTCATCCCCGTTCACGACTGCAGGTGAGACTAAGTCGTGTGCGCTGTTTTCCGAGTGCACGGGGGCGATCAAGCGATACCCTCTTCGCGGGACAGTCTCAATGAACCTGGGATTGTCCGCGGAGTCTCCTAAGGCGGTGCGCAGCTTAGCTACGGCCACGTTAACCGCTTGATCGAAATCCCCATGACTTGCGCCAGGCCAAATTCGGTCGTGCAATTGTTCCCTGGTGACTAGTTCGCCCGGATGTTCGAGCAAGGCATGCAGAACCTTAAACGGTTGCTGCTGTACTTTGATTCTTATGCCGGCTTTGCGGAGCTCTCCCTCATCAAGGTCCACTTCATAGATCCCGAACTGCACGGATGTGTGCTTTATGGGACCCATGGCCCCGGAGTCTACCACTTTTCTTCCTTATCTGGAGGAAATGTGTTCGGCAATCGTGCTCGGAATCAGTGAGTTACATGGAGATGTCTGGTTTAGGTAAAGACGATTGAAGGAAAAGGAATAGTGAATTGACCTACCGCTTTGGACGAGAGACATTGTCATGGAAATTGAAAAACGACCATGGTCCGGGTTCTCGTCGCATAAGAAATTCAGTCGGAAACTAGTTTGAAGCGGGTCGAGTGGCAGAATCGCCATTATCACGCGCCAAAGTTATGGAAGGAGACTTGTCCGTGACGATCAAAACCTCAGCCGTGTTCGAAGCAGCACGCGAAACTTCAATTGCGGAGCTTCTCGCGACTGCAGACGCTTTCCAATCGACAGACCAGTTGGGCGTCCAGCTACCAGCTCACGAACGGATCACCGAACTCGAGTTGGATCATTTTCAGGTCGCGCTTGTTCCTCTTCAGAGTTTAGAAGGTAGTGCGGCAGGAACTTCTTCTCGAACTGGCGGCGCGAGGCGCCTGTTAGTTCTGCCCTTGACCTGGAAACAACTTATGGAGCAGGTCCGAAAGGAAATCGATCGCGCAAGGGCAACGGTGAAAGAAGGTCTTGTACGATTCGGTAATGTCACTGTCGATCTTCTGTCGATGGAGGTCCGTCGATCCAACCGTCCCGTGAACTTGACTGCAATGGAGTTCAAGGTTCTCAAATTTTTCGTGTCGAATCCCAACCGTGTAATTTCACGCGATGACTTTCTGGATCAAGTGTGGGGCTATGAGAACTACCCCTGCACGCGCACCGTCGACAATCACATCCTGAGATTGCGACAGAAGCTTGAGGTGGAGCTCGCCAATCCCGTGCACTTTCGAACGGTGCACGGCACGGGCTACAAATTCATTCCTTAGCGCTTCGGCTTGGCTCGACCTTAGGAATTCGGCCATTCGGGCATCGATCAGGTATGCAGATCCAGCGGAACCGATAACGACGCCACGAGCACCGCCACCGATTCTTGGATGAAACGAAGGCGCCGCCAAGAACAATAAGCTTAATCTGCAAACATTCTCAACACGCTCTGGCCACTCGCATTGCCCGTCAATGGCGATTTTGCAGCAGCAACCGACGGTGGCTCACTCAAGCCTGTGGCCTGACACGGAGTCGGTTACCAATTTGTACCGTAGGGGGAACTCGCCCGAACTAGTCCATGTTTGGGAATAAGAGGACTCGAGGACGGGTTCTATCACGTTGGGCCAATCTTAACCTGGCAGAAATGAGAAAGCCTGTGTGCCGAAATTCAGTACAATTCGCGCGGACCGAAACGGCATGTGATGACCTGGCCTTAGTTCATGCCAGCAAAAGTGGAGATGTTGCTGCCTTTGAGGAACTTGTAAAGCGATACGACCGCAAACTTTTTCGAATCGCTCAACACCTCACGCACAACCGGGAGGACGCCGAGGACGTAGTTCAGGAGGCCTTCCTGAAAGCCTTTCAGCACCTGGGTCAATTCCGGGAGGATGCAACATTCTTGACCTGGCTTATCCGCATTGCTATGAACCAGTCCCTGATGATGCTGCGAAAACGGCACCCAACAAGAGAGATGTCGATCGATAGTGACTTTCAATCGGAAGATGGCAATCTGCCGATGGACGTCGCGGATTGGACCCCCAATCCCGAGGAACTCTACCGGGCAGCGCAGTTGCGCGAGATTCTGCGCAGCACATTACAAAAGCTGGGTCCGGGCTTGAGGGTGGTCTTCGTATTGCGAGACATAGAAGGATTCTCACTGGAGCAGACCGCAGAAGCGCTGGAGTTGAGCGTGGCCGCGGTGAAGGCACGATCATTTCGAGCTCGGTTGCAGGTCCGCGAACGATTGAGCAAGTACTTCAACAAGGCAGAAGAATCTGCGGGCGTCGAGTCTTGCTCCAGTCACGCAGAAACGCGGACCCCCCTTTCGGCCTCAGAGCGCGATGTGCCTTCGTCGTAACGTGAACGCAAAAGTGCGGTCGTGCAGCGCATCGTAATCCAGAGAATTGTGAACGGTTCCAGGTAGAACGCTTCAGCGACTTGGCGTGATTGCGGTGAAACACACACAGACCCGGACGGAACTCGGGTTTCCCCCGAACACATTCTTCGGGAGTTGTAAACAGCTTTTGACAAACAATTGACAGGGTCCGCGCAACCTCTTCATCGGCGCCGAATCAAACCACTCAGAACGCACTGAAGACAGTCTTCTTCACGAACACTTCGCGGTCTTTGGGGAGTGAACAACACACAACAAGGGATTTCGGCTAACCGGCCGCGAGCTACTTGTGTGTCCTAACTGCCTTAACCATTGTTAACACGATAAATAACACATAGGATTGGAGAACAACTAAGTGAGCTATAACCTTGATCAACAGACTAAAAACACTGCGCGGGTTCGGAACTTGTTCCTAGCCGCCCTCGTGCTCGGATGTGCATTCGCCACGGTCACCAACGCGGCGGCGCAGAAAGTCACGCCCCCACCCACTCCCACCGCGATTACACCACCGGTGGGAAACGTAGCGTTCCTGGAGGGCAACGCGACGGGTTCTCAGGGCTACATTTGCCTGCCCACCAGCGACGGTGGCACCTCGTGGACCATCAACCCCCCCCGCCCCGAGGCCACCCTCACCACGGATGTCTTCGGCTTGCCCGTCCAGATCATTACCCATTTCACCAGCATCGATGACGCCCCGAACGCGATTCCCCCGGTATCTCTGGGGGGCAACGCAACGTGGCAGAGTTCCTTCGATACCAGCAAAGTGTGGGCCAAGGCGGTGGGACATATCGACGCCGGCACGGACCCCGCAAGCTGCCCGAATGACGGCTCGATTCAGTGCCTTCTGTTGCAGTCAATCGGGAATAAGAAGGGGCCGACGGGCGGCAAACTGCTGTTCAAGGTCACTTTTGTCCAACGCCTAAACACCAATGGAGGATCTGCCCCAACGACCGCCTGCACTGTGGGTCAGACTCAACTGGTGCCGTACACCGCCGACTATTACTTCTACCGCGCGGACCAGTAAGCCTTCACTGTGCGGTCGACGAAAACTCAGGGCGTGCACGCGGAGTCGGCGAGGGTTGCCGAGCTTCGCGTGCGCGTCCGTTGGTCAAGGCTAAGCGATGTCGGGGAACCACGAGACCTCGGCGGCGGCGGGAGATTAACCAAACCGGAGATTTCGTTTGCTACAGGCACAAAGAAACGGAGGAGCTTTGAGGCGCAACAGTTTATTCCACGCAACCATTCGCGGGTTCGTCCTGTTGTTCGCCACGATGAGTGCCGTCGCACAGACCAACTCCTACCAACAAACGAATCTGGTCTCTGACATGGCCGGAGCGGCCGCACACACCGACCCTAAGCTGATTAATCCCTGGGGAATTTCATTCGTGCCCGGTCAACCTTTTTGGGTTGCCGATAACAACAGCGGATACTCGACGATCTACAATGCGAACGGCGTCTCGCAGTTCAGTGTTCTGATTCCCGCTCCACCGGGCGACGTTTCGCCGGCGACGCCTACGGGGACGGTTATCAACCAGACGGGCGGATTCATCGTCGGAGGCCTTTCCAGCCAGTTCCTATTCGTTACGGAGGACGGCACCATCTCCGCCTGGAATGGGACCGGCGATGCAATTCTCGCGGTCGATCACTCGACCAGCGGCGCTGTCTACAAGGGAATGGCGATCCTGAGTCCCACCTGTTGCGCGACCTATCTTGTCGTCGCGAATTTTCACAGCGGGTTGATCGAAACGTACACGCAATCGTTCGCGCCGCTTGCGCCTCCGGGATCGTTCACCGATCCGGGCCTTCCGGCCGGCTATGCGCCTTTCAACATCCAGCCCATAGGAAATCAGGTGTTCGTAACTTACGCCGTGCAGGATGCAGCCAAACACGACCCTGTGAACGCGGCCGGGAATGGCATCGTCGACATCTTCGACCTGGAAGGAAACTTCTTAGAGCGGTATGCCCAGAACGGTTCGCTGAATTCTCCCTGGGGCGTCGTGCAGGCCAGCGCCAGCTTCGGCCAGTTCAACAACGACATCCTGATCGGCAATTTCGGAGACGGCACAATCAATGCGTTCGATCCCACGACCGGAGACGTTCTCGGTCAATTGAAAGATCAGACCGGGGCAACCATCACGAACGCTTCGTTGTGGGCGCTGGTGTTCGGCGCCGGTGGAACGGGCGATACGAACACGCTCTACTTCACCGCGGGGCTCGCCAACGAGGGTCACGGTCTGTTCGGCGCGATCACAGCCGCGGCGGCGCCCACCCTCGACTACTCGCTGACGGCGATTCCGCAAAATGCGACGGTGGCGGCCGGAGGGTCGGCCAACTTCACGCTCACCATTACGCCGGCAAATGGATTTGCCAGCACGGTCACCTTGTCGTGCGCGGCTCCGACGGGCGTAACCTGCACGCTCAATCCGGCGACCGTGACTCCGGGCGTAGGCGCCGTGACCAGCATGCTGACGGCGACGACATCGACCTCGGTGCAACATTATGGCCGGCTCAAAATGATGGGTACGTTGCTTGCTGGTGTGGGCTTGTTTGGCTGTTTCTTTGCTGGCGCGGGCAGATCCCGCCGGGGGCTGTACTCCTTGCTGCTGGCTGGATTCGCGAGCACGCTCATTGCAGGATCTCTACTTGCTTCGACCGGCTGCGGCGGTGGCAACAGCAGTCAGGCGAATCGTGGAACCGCATCGATTGTTGTAACCGCAACATCGGGCGCGTTGAACCACACGACCACGATTAATCTCACGGTGCAGTAACCGCTGCGCCGTGGGATTAGCCGCATACTGCCGTCTTGTGCCTTCCGTTTCCGATGTCAAGTAGATACACAACACGGGATGTTGCACCATACGCCGGACGAACCGCGAGCAGCATCCAACGACTCTACGGTCCCGCTGAGCGATTTCTGGAGGTTCAATTTCAAATCCCACACAGTATAAGGAAAAGCTAGAAGCCTACACAGAAGGCAAAGATCCCCTCGCAATGCAGGCTGACGCCGCCCCCAGCATTCTTGCGGAGTTGATCGAAGGGGTACCAGAACTAGCCCTCCGGCATCGGCCCCTCCCGGATAAGTGGTCCGTAGGCGAGATCATTGCCCATCTCGCCGAGGACGAAGTCGCGAGCAGTTGGCGGTATCTCGGAACCCGTGACGATCACGGCCGGACCGCCTGCACGGATGTTCTGAACCGCGAGGTCCGTCAGCGCTCTCGGGTAGGAATAACTGTCCCAGCTGAATTGCCCGAGGGCCTCTGGAATATGGACGGCCAGTAGCCGGGTCTTGCTCCATTGCCCGGCCCCCGGGTAGTCTGCCTTGCATACGGCCTTCTCGTGCCACGACGAGATGGACGATATCAAACTGCTCTCCCGCCAGCAGCGCTTCGAGGTCTTCGGCGATGCCGCTGACCTTCGTGATCCGAAACGTGCGCTGGAGGCTCTCACGCGGGTTCGGCAAAATCGCCGCTAACGCGTCCTCGAAGTCGAAGACATCACCGGACACCACAAGCTCGCCAATGGTCATCGAGAGACAACGGATCGGAAACTGAACCGGCTTGCCGGAGAGGGACGCGTTTCGGGCTCCAGCGTGCGAACACGAATCCCGTGTTCTGGAGCGGCGGCGCCGACATCACCAATTCCCAGGGTACGTATGCTGGACGTGCTTCGTCATAATCCAAAAGGACGCGCCCGAACTGTCCACTCGGCCGCGACGCAATCGCCTGCTTCATCAAATCGCCAACGTGGCCGCGCCAAAGCAAGGAGAACGTTGCGCTTCGGATTCCGCCTCCGGAGAAATCGTGCCTGTGGACGACAGCCAATCTGAGGTGTCGTATCGACCCTCAACCCATAACTTGTTGTTCTGCATGTTGAGCGTGATCGCCGAAATGAACTCGCGAGAATAGTGTGTAAGGGCGCCGAGAAAAGAGGGATCGATGTTCTCCAGCAAGGCCGCGCTCAACAGTACGACCCCAACAGCGCTCAGTGGGTGCTCGAAGGCATCGTGGTCGTCCCTTCCATCCTCGACCCCGGGATACATGGAATGCATCATTCCAAACAAATCTTTGGCGGTGAGGGTTCGGCTCATAGTGCGCTCCGTCCGGGTTTATTGTTGCCAGACACTCCGTTCTCAGGAATTCGGGGTCCCGGTGTTGTTCCAATAAGGCTATTTGGTTTCAGCCGGCCTACCCACCGCATGGGATGACCGAAACGATCAATCAGAGGATCGACTCCGAAAGACATGCGAATCGACTGTGACCAACTCAGCCTCGCTGGACGCGGGCGCCTTTCCTGTTTCAACCATGCATACAGAGCAGCCGATGTTCGTCGTTTGGATCGGGGAGCTAGCACTCCGAAATGGCGCATCGCATGGCGGTAACGGTCAGGCACATGTTCGCCGAGGGTGGCAACGAACATGTCTTTCGGCCACAGAAGTTGCACCATACGTTTCCCCTTCCGGTTCTTCGCCCGGAACTGCACTTCTTCATCCGTGATCTTCACAATGTGACTCAACGGGACTGGAGGTCGCCGAACGTATCTGCCGGCGTAGTGCAAGAACCTCGTTCTTGACATGTAGGGGCTGATGTAAATGATCCATTCTCGTTTGTACTGCTCTTCTAGAACCGTCAAGAGCTGCTCAGTAGCCCAGTCAGACCTGAGCGCCCCCGTGCGGAGCGCCACCCAAAGGTAGGCACTGAGCGCGAGACGCCACATCTGCATGAGTTCGGCTTTATCAAATCGGAACCGAATCCAGGAGTGTTCTGATTCCCGGAAGCCACCGGCTGATACCAACATGTGGAGGTGGGGATTGAAGTTGAGAAGTCCCCCAAAGGTCTGGGGGACCGAAATAAGAATCACGCTCACACCGTATCTGTTCTCCGCCCAACGCTTTATCGCCGAGGCTCCAATTGCAGGCAAATCATTGAGGAGATGCCGGTTCTGTTGGAAGATCGGCCAGAAAAAGCTGGGCATCGTAAAGTGGATGTTCACATAGAAAACGTCTGGGAGTAGGGCTTGCAGTTCGTCTTGCCACCATGCGGTCGCTCGATAGCCACAACTTGGACAAGTTCTCGACTTGCAGGTGTGGTAGACGAGCAGGCGGTCAGTTTCGGATGCATAAACTTCTGCACCCAGGGCAATAGTTCCACACTCCATGACTTTCAGGAAGTTCTCTCGGACTGCTGGGTGGGTTCCGTCGTGATCCCAAGAACCACGTGTATCAGCCATGATCTGCTTAAGCGACTGGTTCTTTGGCATGCGGCATCAGCTCCTGTTGTGCGCCGAGCTCCAACAGCAATTCCTTGGTCAGACAAACGGCCCTACCTTGGGCGTTGCTCACAAACACGCGGAACGAGCCGCGCTTGCTGGAGTCAAGTGCGGATAATTGCCTGATCAGATTGGCGGGATCGAGCACAGTTGTCAGGCTTCTCGACCTATGCCGCGAAGCAAGGATGCGCATATCTTTCTTGATTCGCTTCTCGCACTGTGGAAGTGCCAGTTTCTCCCGCTGCTTTGCGGGTGGCTGCTTGCTCAGCAGCCATGCTTTGTGGATAGCCGGGAGTAGCTCGGGTGAGGGCGGAGTTCGTCCAGACGACAGGCAACGAGGCGTCGACCGAGGTCGTCGGGGGGAATTGCTGTACAACGATGTTTTGCGGCGCTGTCGATTAGGCCCCACGCCGCCCGCGCCCCCGCCCTGGCGCACTCCGGTCCCCAGCGCTGTTACCAAATGGGGTAATAATATACTTGACAAATCAGACTCCATGGCGTAAAGTTAGTCTCATGAACGGCAAACACAAGCAGCCAAAGACCTTGCAGGATGCAGTCATCTTCTACGCCAATCCTGATAACTGTCTTGATTACATGGTTAACATCCGATGGCCCGAAGGCGTTACCTGTCCCACCTGTGGCCGCACCGATGTTGTCTTCCTTGCCAACCAGCGCAAGTGGCAATGCAAGAGCGTTCATGCCAAGCGCCAGTTCTCGGCCAAGGTTGGAACCATTTTCGAGGATTCGCCAATTTCCTTGGAGAAGTGGCTGGTAGCCGTGTGGATGCTGTCGAATTGCCGCAACGGAGTCAGCAGCTACGAGATCGGGCGCACCATTGGCGTAACTCAGAAATCGGCTTGGTTCATGATGCACCGCATTCGTCTCGCAATGCAGCGCGGCTCGTTCATGAAGATGGGCGGCAATGGTGGCGAGATCGAAGCGGACGAGACTTTCATCGGCGGCAAGGCCCGCAATATGCACGCGGCTACTCGCGCTCGTCGTATTCCGTTCCCCGGCAAGAAAGACGATAAGACTATCGCCTTCGGAATCCTTGAGCGCGGAAAAGAGATTCGCACCATGGTCATCAAAGATCGTACTCGGGACACCGTTCTTCCGCTGATTCGCGAGCACGTCCAGACCGGAACTGCGGTCTATACCGACGACATGAGCGGCTATCGCAGCATGGACGATGAGTTCTTTCACGGAGTAGTGGATCATGCCAACAAGTACGTAGATGGCCGCATTCACACTAACGGCCTTGAGAACTTCTGGTCGCTGTTGAAACGCGGCATCTCGGGAACCTACGTTGCCGTTGAGCCGTTTCATTTGTTCCGTTACCTTGACGAGCAATCGTTTCGTTACAACAGCCGTGGCACCAAAAAGAATCCGACCAGCGAACACAAGCGATTCGATCTTGCCATGAGCGGCATCGTCGGGAAACGCCTCACCTATGCCGGACTCACTGGCAAGAACGGCGAAGAAGCGACCTTCTAATCCCTACCGTTTGAAACGTGGTCCAAAGGGCGGCTAAGGGGCCGCCCTCTTTTCTTTGGCCGCTTTGCCTTCCCTGCCTTTTCCGCGTCTAGTGCGGCTTTTATTTCGCTGTGAGGAACTCGCATCAACTGACGCATCGTTGCGTCGAACTTCTGGAATTCTGTTTTCTGATTCATTAATCTTCTCCATAAACGCGGCGGCCAAAGCGAAGTGAAGCTTGTCCGGCAAATCTACGATAGGTCCACGCCTGCCTTGGAAAATCGTGGCGGCTCGATCAGCATCTCGACCCTTTAGCAGCTTCAGGTCTGCCCTAGAAACATGCCAACAGAGCATATCGGCGGCCTGTACTGGAACGCGGCATTTGCTCACTGCCGTTAGTTCACCGAGATACTTTATAAGCTTGGACTGGCCTATGTATTTAAGGGAATTTTCGAATGAAGCGTAAAACTGTTCGAGTTTTTGAAAGACTCCATCCTTGCGCTCTACCAAGAAATCAACCTTCTCCGTCTCTGGATATGTCGCATGGATGTAGTTCAACACCGTTAATACGTAAGCGTTAAAGCAGTAGTGATCTACGAGGAATCGGGATGGCTTTTTTTCGCCAGGATTTTGCATGATCTTATTCTTGCCGTGCGCATCGAGAAACATACCTGCGTTCGCGTTGACTACGACGGGTCGAAGGCTGCCCATTTGGGAAATCAGAATAGCTGCCATGTCCATCTTGTCCTGCGCTTGCAGCCATGAAACCCCGTGCTCCTTGCACCAACCGGAATCACGTATTTCCGTCATGTGCAAATAAGGGATTGATGGCTTCGCATCTAACACCCTCTCCTGCCATGCAGGCGCAAAATAGCTATACCAATCTGTTTCTGGCATCAGCCAGCCGCCATGCCAAAACTTGCTTCGATGGTGGCCGCCATCCGTTTCGTCAGATGCAGATACGAACACAGCCATACGCTTCTCCTGTCGAGGTAGCCCGCAAAATAGCGAGCGTACAAGCGACACAGCTAGGTCAATGCTGGTCACTGCACACCCCCACAGGGGCCATCATTACACTCGCGGTTTGATTCCGCAAGTATATTATGACCCCAAATGGTAACGTGTAGCACTTTTGCCGTCGCCATACACTACCACTCCAACTGTTCGTGGTTCCCCATGAGCATCGGTCGCAGCCTACGCATAATAGCGATGCCGACGGGTACTTCTGGTATGCCGGGCGCTCCGACGACATGCTAAAAGTCAGCGGTACCCAGGGAAGCGGGCAAAGGGGGAAAGCGTAGGGTTTGGAACGTTCTGCAAGCCTGCTGTGCTGCCCTCTGCTTGCTGTTTCTTCGGCTCGCAGGTAATGAAGAGCATGCGCGGGTGAGAGACCGCCGTTGCCTGCCGTTGGCGCTCCACATCTCTATCTTTGACGTGTACTGGTGCTTGCTTCACCCCCGCTGCTACCCCACTACCCGCGAAATGGAGATTGATGCAACGGGAAAGATTATGACCACAGAGAATCAGCGTCCATTAGGGGTCCAATAGAACGTGGAGCTGATTGTTCTTGTGGCATTTTAGAGGTTTGATGTGCCATTCGCGCCTTCTAATTTGTTGATTTCGCTGGAAAGCCTGGGTTCGAATCCCACTCTCTCCGCCAGTTTTAAAGCACTTAACTGGCCTTGCGCTCTGTTTGCGCACCGTTAAGCGCCAAGCCCACTACTTTTGTATGCGCTTGGGCCATCTCATCGGTGATCACATCCCCGTAAACGTTGAGTGTGGTCCTGATGTCGCTGTGCCTCGTCAATTTCTGCTGGACAGCGATTCCAGGGCCTACCGCGTCCAACCAGCTCCGATAGGTGTGCCTCATCGTGTGCGTGCCTAGCTTACCGATTTGCGCAGCTGCAGCCGCCTTCTGAAAAACGCGCCAGAGCCACGGATACGACCAAGGCGGGGCTCCGAGCTGGACGGGCGAAGCAAAAATCCAATCCTCATCGGCCGAGAATTGAGTGGTTTGCTTCCACGCCTTCAACACTTGCAGCATCTCCGCGTCTACCGCCATCAGCCGCCCCGAGTAGATGGTCTTCACCTCACCCACTTGCTGACGGACAATGCCGCGCTCTACGCGGAGTTTGCCGTTAAGCCAATCAACGTCTGACCATTTCAGAGCTAAGCATTCACTGATGCGAAGCCCAAAGCATACACAGACTAGTGCGAGCGTGCGGAATGGTTCCTCAAGATGCCGAATGAACTTTTGGAACTCTTCCACCGTGAGGCTCCGCGGCTTGCGCGTGCGTTTCGTTGCCCCTCTGACCGTCACCAATTCCATCGGATTACGCTCGACAGGCACGTGCCCGGCCCACATTGCCAAGTCCCACAACTCACGAATCAAGGTTCTGATGTGGAGGCGGCTTTTCGGAGACAGGTCCAGACTGTCGAGCCACAGTTCTACCGGACGAGCCTGTAGATCTGTGATGCAGCGATTACCCCACGCCAATAGGATGTGATTCCTAAACCACGACTCGTAAGCGAGTCGTGTGCTATAGCGCTTAGGCATCTTTTCTTCCCGGAATTGGTCTACCAGAGTTTGCACTGTGGGTGCTGTGCTCCTGTTTGTTGGTTGCAGAGACGAGCGAAACGCCTCCGCTGCCTTCCACGCAGTTGCTTTGGTTGGGTACTGTTGTCTGTTTCCGATCAGTCTTGAACGTCGCTTGCCCTGATCGTAATAAAGGTAATTCCATGTCCCTCTACGTCGATCCAATCTGACACAACCCCTTGCGTTCCGCTGTGCTCTCTTCATGCGACCCTCCTCGTCGCAGAGCCAGCCGATGACAGTGTCGACTCTATCACGGCGGGTAATTGGGGTGCCGAAAATGCCATGTCTAGTTCTTCGCGCCTGAACCGCCATACAGAACGCTTTGTGGAGGTCAATCGATGGCCTTTAATTCGGCCCTGGCGCGCCCAAAACAAGATCGTTCGGTGGTTGGCACGCAAGTATAGGGCTGCTTCCTTGGCCGTCAGCCATTCGGTGCTGGCTGTGGTGCTCGTCGCGAAACGTTCGCCGGAGGGCTGGCTGGACATACGAGAACTCCGAAGTTGAGGGTTTGGCCCAATATCTCCACATCGTGGCTGCTCTGTCCAATAACTTTTCGTAAGAAACCTATTCCTGGTGGTTATAGCGGCAGACTCTAGAGGCTGTTATGAAGTTTGCATCTGAGTAGGCACTTTTCATGGAGTATTTGTTTGTAGAGCCTTGAGGCGTGAGCGGAGTCAGGGGTAGGCGGGGATATACTTCTTCACAACCCCATCATGAGGCGCCACGTCCTCATCTTCGGTCTCGTCGGCGGCCTCCTCATCGCCACCCTCCAATACACCGAATACCGCTTCGTCATCATCGAGCACTCCGTCGAGCTCTACAGCGCGCTCGTCGCCATCCTCTTCGCGACCTTCGGCATCTGGCTTGGCCTCCGCATCACGCGCAGTCGCGAAACCATCCGCGAAACGGTCGTGGTGAGGGAAGTGCTTGTCCCCGCGGAAGCCCCCGCCCTCGAACCCTTCGCTCCCAATACGGCCCACCAGCAGACCCTCGGCATCACGGCACGCGAGCTCGAAATCCTCACCCTGATCGCCCGCGGCTTCAGCAATCGCGAGATCGCCACGCAGCTTTTCGTTTCCGAAAACACCGTCAAGACACACTGTGCCCGCGCCTTCGACAAGCTCGGAGCCGCCCGCCGCACCCAGGCCGTCCAGCGCGGCAAAGAACTAGGCCTCCTGCCGTGACCGCGTCACCCGAAAGCATGATTCCAGCTCCATTCCTGTAAAATCATCCGAAAGGATGACGACATCCGGCCCCGTTAGACCGCATCGTAACTCCATCCTCACTCGCACCAGGAGCCTCACATGAAGAAAACCGTCCTCACCTTCGGCCTCATCTCCGGCCTCATCATCTCCGTCCTTATGGGCGGCTCGCTTCTCCTCGCCGACAAGATCGGCTCCGGCCACAGCATGGCTCTCGGCTACACCATCATGGTGGCGTCGTTCCTGCTAATCTACTTCGGCATCCGCAGCTACCGCGACAACACCCTCGCCGGCCAAATCTCCTTCGGCCGCGCCTTCGCCTGCGGCATCCTGATCGCCCTCATCACCACCGTCTGCTACGTCGCCATGTGGGAGGTCCTCTACTTCAACTTCATGCCCCACTTCATGGACAGCTACTTCGCCGCGCAGATTCACAAGGTCCAGTCCTCCGGACTTGACCCCGCCACCACCGCCGCGCGGGTCGCTGCCATACAGCGCTCTCAGCAGCTCTACCAGAACCCCTTCGTCAACATGGCCTACACCTTCATGGAGCCCCTGCCCGTCGGCCTTATCATTACTCTCATCTCCGCTGCCATCCTCCGCCGCAAAGCCCCTGTCGAACCCACCGCCGCTCCCGCAGTCATGACCACATAAATCAAAAGGCCGGGGCGTAAGCCCCGACCTTCCGTCTTCTGAACTGTC
>JAIQFC010000067.1 GCA_020073465.1 Terriglobia bacterium | reverse complement strand
TTACAGGGAGGGTGGGATGGGTGCTCGGAGTTCCAGTCGGCGATCCTTCATTAAATTGGCAGCTGCGGCTCCGCTCTTGAGCCGGATTGCAGCACAAAATCTCTACGCCCAGGCCGCCACTGCGATCGGCAAGGACCCCCGGCAAAATGTATACACGCGCCTTGGAGTCAAGACCGTGATCAATTGCCGCGGCACGTGGACTTACCTGAGTGGGTCTCTGGAGTTCCCGGAAGTTCGTCAAGCCCAGGTCGAGGCGGGGCAATATTTCGTCAACATGCTGGAACTGCAGCGCGGTGCGGGGCGACGCCTTGCGGAGTTGACCGGCGCCGAGTCAGGAATGGTCACTTCAGGCGCTGCCGGCGCAATGGCAGCCGCAACGGCCGCGTGCATAGCCGGCACCAATGACAGACACATCTGGCAACTGCCCGATACGACTGGCCTGAAACACGAAGTGATCATGATGGGTGGGCGGAGCGCTTTTGATAACGCCATCCGGCTGACCGGAGCGAAGCTAGTCCTGGCGTATTCCCCGGAAGAACTTGCCAACGCCGTCAACGAAAACACCGCCATGATCTACACCACGGATCTGGGTGAAAAACTGCAGCGCGAACTCGCAATCGCGAAAGAGCGCACGATCCCAATGTTGCTGGACGACGCTGCGGGCATTCCTCCCGCTGACAATGCCAGGCTCTATGCCCGGATGAAGATTGACCTTTATTGTTTCTCCGGCGGAAAAGGCTTGCGTGGACCTCAGTGCAGCGGTTTGCTGCTGGGCCGAAAAGACCTGATCGAAGCAGCCCTCATGAACTCGGCCCCGCGTGAAGGATCTGTCTGCCGCGCCATGAAAGTCGGAAAAGAAGAGGTAATCGGCTGCGTGACGGCGCTGGAGACATGGCTTAACTTGGACGAGAAGAAGGTCTACAGCGAGTGGAACGGCCGGGTGGACCGCATTCGAAAGCTGGTAGACACAGTGCCCGGTGTGAAGACAGACATCTACATTCCCGACGACGGCAACCGTTTCCCAACGCTGAGAGTTTCCTGGGACCAAGCGGCCTGGGCATTCACCACCTCCGACTGCGTGCGGAAGCTGCGCGAGAACGATCCCGTCATCGAAGTGCTCGGTTCAGACAATCCAAGCCTGGTGACGGCAGTTCACGAGGGCAATCCGAACCGGAAGGAACATAAGGAAGCGGACCACATCGAACTCGTTTCCATGACCATACAGCCCGGGCAGGAAATCATTGTGGGACAAAGATTGCGAGAGATTCTGAACGCCGCACAAAAAGGAAAGTCCGCAGCTTAGTCTCGTCGCAAAGACTCGGTGGGAAATTGCAATGCGAATATTGCTTGCTGGATTGTTGCTTTTGGCAACGCCCGCAGTCCGGGCTCAGATACGACCTGTGGTTCCCGCGTCAGCATCTGCTACGGCAAATCGTGTCAACTCGCCCGGTGTGAACGCTGGCGACTACCTGTATGTGTCTGGTCAGGGACCTCGTCGCCCGGACGGCAGCTTGCCGGCAACTTTTGAAGCTCAGGTCCGGCAAGCACTCGATAACCTCAAGTCGATTGTCCAGACCGCGGGTTTGACCATGGAGCACGTCGTATACACCCAGGTTTATCTCGAGGACATCAGCAAGTATCGAGAGATGAACCAAGTATTCGCCGAGGTCTTTGCGAAGGGTCCGCCCGCGCGGGCCGTGTTGGGTGTTGCCAGACTTCCGGAGCCATCGGTTCAGATCAATGCCGTCGCTGTACGCAGTCTGACCGACAGGCGGGCCGTGTATCCGCCGGGCTATAAGTCAGACGAGTCCGCTGCGCCTGGCATCCTCACCCATGATCGACTGTTTCTTTCCGCGATGCCGGGCAGCGATCCCTCCAGCGGCAAGGTTCCGGATGACCCGGCGGCCCAGGTGGACTTCGCGCTTGACCGCATGAAGGCTGTCTTGGAAGCCGCCGATCTCGATCTGCGCCACATGGTTTTCGTCAATCCCTACCTGACTGCGGACATCCCGATGAGGATCATGAACCAGCGCTATGCGCTGCGGTTCGAATTCGGCAATACGCCGGCACGGGCCACGATAGAAGTATCGAGTCTTCCCGGCGGAGTTCACATCGAGTACACCGGCGTCGCCGTACGCGATTTGAAGCAGAGGCGGGCCGTGCGCCCCAAGAACATGCCGCCCAGCCCAACGGCGAGTCCGTGCGTCTTTGCCGGCGAGACTCTGTATTGTTCCGCCAAGAGTGGTTTTATTCCCGGGTTGCACGGCGGCGTCTATGCCTCCACTACCGCTCATCAACTCCGCCAAACCATGCGAAATCTGCTCGACAACCTCGAAGAAGCTGGTATGAATTTCGACCAGGTTGTGGCTACGAACGTTTACCTGGACGATTTGTCGGACGTGGGGGCGTTTGACGAAGTGTATGTCCAGTATTTCGGCCGCGTGCTGCCCGCACGAACGACGATCGAGCAGATTGCGCCTGCCGAGCGCACATCCGACAAAGAGGGCCACTACCCGGATCTGGAACAGGTATCATTCATCGCGATCCGAAGTCCTTCCAGCCATTAACGAACAAGTTCGAATCGCATCGGAGGTTCTGCCCGCAGCTTGACTGCGGCCGCCAGTTGCATGCTGGTGATGTCGGGTCCGGGACTGATCGCCGCGTACCCGGGTTAGGCCGGCCCCGTTCCTCGCAGACGGATCAATGGCACCTTACCAAAAGCGCTCGTCTCCTTGGCGATTCACGGGCAAGCCGGAAGTTGACTGTTGTTATCAGGCGATTGCGCCAACTTCGCGCCCTCACAGAATACAATTTGGTGGCAAGCAGGGCCATGAACATGTCGGTTCAGGTAACCGGTGTCTTCTGAGTCATACTCGGTTATGTGGTTTCGCCCGTTTCTTTGATGTGGGGTTGGACCCGATGGGTCCGAGCGCCGAAGGAACGATCTGTCCCCTCGATGCTGTCCTTGCTTGGCTTCATTCTTGCCACAGTATCAGCTCTGCTCGCAGTGTCGGCAGTGGCCTACTCCCTGGTAGTCGGCGCGTTCCCGTATTACGATCCACTGCTCATGAGGATCTTTGGAGCCGGGGCTTGGTTGTCGCTCGGTGGACTCGTACTCGGCATGGGTGGCTTGTGGCGAAAGAGTGCGCTGCGCTGGCACGCACCTGTCTCTGCGATTGCGACGCTTGCGTTCTGGGTGGTAGGGGCTGTGGGTGAGCAGGCGTCCAGCGGCAATGCGCCAACTTGTGATGGTTCATGGGAGATCGCGACAGTGGCAGGTGACTTCGACTGTGCCGTGGCGACGGCCCCGAGTGCAAAGCGATCATTCACGGGATGTCCGAGGTTCTGTTTGCAGCCAAGGTATCGTTCCGTCGTCTGAACAGACGCATGGCCTAGCAGGAACTGAATCTGTTCAAGCTCTCCGCCGCTGGTGTGGCACAGCTTCGCGCAGGTTCTCCCCAGGTCGTGCGGAGCGATTCGTTCCAGACCTGCCTTCTCGCAGCAGACTTTCACTACATACCAGACAACATTCTGTGAGATGCCGTCGCCCCAGACTGTTCCCGACCTGCTCACCGCTCGAAAGACTTTCCCCTCAGTAATGACAGCCGCCGATGTCCACTGGTCCTGTGCGTCTTTTACCCACGACGGAATCGGAACAGTGCGAATATGACCATCCTTGCCAACCAGATCAACGATGGCCCAGTGACCCTGGCGGGTCTGGATCTCGCTCATTTCAAGGCCGAGCAGCTCCGAGCGCCGCAAGCCGCACCCGAGGAGCAAGGCCAGCATGGCATGGTCCCGCTTTTCGCGCAGTCGCTCGCCCCGCGAGCGCGTCCGCACGTCCGAGTTCTGCTCCAGACTCAGCCAGTTTCCTGAACGATGGCCCAACTGCTTGACGCCTTTGACCCGGCTGATCCCCGCTGCCAGTTCAGGACTCAGGAGGCCGGAGGCCGCCGCTTCATGGGCCAGCCGTCGCACGGCTGCGAGTTGCTGGTTGATAGTATTGGCGGCCAGCCCCTTGGATTCGAGATGCATGCGGTAGCGAACGACGACGATACGATTGAACGCCAGCCGAGGCTCGGAGCAATACCAGGCGATGAACTGCTCGATGGCGTATTGATAGACGCGGCGCGAGCCAGGCGACCCAAGGCTGTTCAGCACTGCTAACTTGGTGTGGTCCAAGTCTGGTAGCCGTAGCACTCTGCGACGATAATTCGGTTTGGTTTTAGGTTTGCCCATCGCGACGGCCTCCCCATGCCGCAGCTTTGGGACTACTGCAGACCATGCGAACGATGTACCGCTGGATACTAGGTATCGCGTCAGGGCGACCTTGGATTTGCTCCTTTCTAGTTTTGTGACATCCTTTCAGGGCAGGAGGTCGTTCTGGAAATCGGTGAAGAAAAGGTCGATGAGCTGGCGCTAGGGCTGCTGTATCTGACTACATTTAAGGACAAGTCAGGGCGGAGGGCATGGAAGAGCCATAGTTGGGATGTCCTCGATCGCCTACATCAAAGCGGTTACATTGCCGATCCTGCAACGAAAGCCAAATCCGTGTTGCTGACGGAGGAAGGTGCAAGGCGGTCGCAACATCTTTTTGAGACACTTTTCACGAAATAGCAACCGGAGCCTGTTCTGGGCTCGTCGGGTGCCCCTTGGAAACCGCTCCCGTACACTTCTGACTGGGGTTTTGAGTATAAACGCCTGTGGGTGTTGAAAAAGTCACTGAGATTGGCAGGTGAGAATTAGCGAAAGCATGGTAGAAGGAAAAGTTCCTTCTCATGTTGCGCTGGATTTCAATGTTCGGAGGCCTGCTGATCATGATGGGGCGCCAGGACCGCTCAGAAGCGTTGTTCTACTACTTCCGTCTGGAAGATCAAGTTCCTGAAAACCATCTGCTGCGGCTGATCGACAAACACATCCGTT
>JAIQFC010000044.1 GCA_020073465.1 Terriglobia bacterium | reverse complement strand
GGTGCCATCGGAGGAATCCAGTGGGGATCGGC
Source organism: Terriglobia bacterium (assembly GCA_020073465.1). Lineage (GTDB taxonomy): Bacteria > Acidobacteriota > Terriglobia > Terriglobales > Acidobacteriaceae > Sulfotelmatobacter. Next base: position 28,510 of record JAIQFC010000044.1, on the reverse strand, counting down.
GGCGACTTGGACACATCAGCAAGCAAGGCAACAGGCTGCTGCGTTGTTTGATGGTGGAAGCGGCGCAAGTCACGGTGCGCAGCGATTCAGAGTGGCGCAGCAGGTTTTTCCACCTGGCGAAGCGGCGAGGACGGAAGATTGCCAAGGTGGCGATGGCTCGGAAACTTGCGGTTCGACGGTACTGGATGTGGCGTCAGGGTTGGGATTACGAGCAACTGAAAAAGATCGGTTCGCACGCGGGAGAGCCCGGAAATCGCCAGGGTGTGCAGTCGATCACCGGCGTAATGATTGGGCATCCCGCTCCCCTTCATCGGGGAGTTCGAAGTAGTAATCGTGATCGAGTTGTGATCGAAGAGATGGTTGGGTCGGACTGAGTTCTTGACCGAAGCGATTGCGAGCGAGCTATGGCTGGAGAGCGCAATCTTTCAACCAGAGCGAAATGGCGCTCTTCTTCGAGTGCATGCCGTCGTGTCCTCGAAAACTGATTGACACCGCCGACATTGTTAGAGATGGCGATGTTTCGCCAAAAAAGGCCGCACCCGTACAACCACGCTCTCTCCGCCAACGCTAGATGGAAAGCTAATAAGCACTATTCTTTAGCGTGACCAGCATCACAGACAGCGATTACCTTTTGAGGTAGAAACAAAATTTCGAGGCTTTTCAATCATTCGTCTTTCCTTCCTGCGCAAACACAAATCCGAGATGTAACGCCCTCGTGGGTGAAGGAGCATGTATGCGTTCTAGCTCACGTACAGTTACGTGGTTGTTTGTAGTTTCCCTCGCTTTCAGTAGTTTGATCTTTGCTCAAACGGCAACGACGTCGCTGCGCGGCACGATCACCGATCCCAACGGCGCCATCCTGCAAGGCGCGACGGTCACTCTTGCCAACCCAGCGACGGGGTATTCGCGGACCACAAAATCGGGTAACGACGGTGTGTATCAGTTCCTTGAGGTACCACCGGCAACCTACACGCTGACAGTAACCTCGCCGGGGTTCGCCACCCTGAAGCAAGATAGGGTCACCCTGCACGTGAGCCAACCGGCGACGCTGGACTTTACCATGAAGGTGGCGGCGGCAACCGAGGTCGTCGAGGTCAGCGGCGCAGCGCCGATGGTGAACACGACCGACGCGAGCCAGGGCAATGTATTCGATAGCACCCAACTCACCAGCCTTCCGTCGGAGGGTCTCGATCCGGTGTCGATTCTGAGTCTTCAGGCCGGCGTCACATTTCTTGGCAACACGAATCAGGACAACACGAAGCCGAATCAGACTGAAGACAGTCGTGCCGGAGCGGTTGCAGGCGCCCGCAGCGACCAGACCAACGTGACCGTGGACGGCTTGGACAACAACGACCAGTTGCAGGGTTACGCATTTCAGGGCGCTCTAAAGATTCCGCTGGACTCGATTCAGGAATTCCGCGTTACGACCAGCAACTCGAACGCCGATGCCGGCCGGTCTTCCGGGGCGCAGGTCAATATGGTGACCAAGAGCGGCACCAACCGGTTTCATGGCTCGCTGTACGAGGTCAACCGTTCCAACCTTGGCCAGGCCAATGACTGGTTTAATGAGCAGGCGCAAGTTAAAGAAGGTCTGCCCAACCGCCCGGGCCCGCTCGTTCGCAACACCTTTGGCGCCTGGGTCGGCGGACCCATCAAGAAAGACAGGCTCTTCTTCTTCGGTGGTTATGAAGGGCAGCGGACCAACGAAGCCATACAGACGACCCACGTCGTCCCCAGCGACAACCTGCGCCTGGGTATCGTGCAGTATCCCTGCGGTTCGGACCCGCTGTGCGTGGACACCCCACCAGGAAACAACCCCAACTACAGCGTTTCAAATGGAATAGCGTCCCTGACGACCGCCGGTTTGGCCAACATCGATCAGGGGTGCGCTTCTGCTTCTCCCCCAACCTGCGCGTGGACTGCTGCGGGATTTCCTTACGATGGCGGCGCGGATCCGTATGTCGCTAACGTTAACAGTACGAACCCCAACGCTATCTTCGCGAAATACCCCCCGCCGAACACTGACGCGGTGGGCGATGGTCTTGACTACCGGGGCCATACGTTCGCGGCTCCCAACCCCACCAAACATGATACCTACATTCTGAAACTGGACTATAAGCTGACGCAGAGCGGCAATCACAATCTGTTTGTAAAGGGCCACCTGCAAAACTGGCATAGCAAGTCGCCCCCACAGTTCCTGCTGTCCCCAAGTGGCCAGCCGCTACCCGCCAATGACTTCCTGACCAACAACAACAAGGGACTGTCTGTCGGCTACACAGCCCTGTTCAGCAGCACGCTCGTCAACAACCTGCGGTACGGATTGATCCGCCAGGGCCTTGGCGACACCGGCCTGGGCGTCAGCGATTACAACGACTTCCGCGGCATGGCCTTCGTCCAAGGGGCGGGATTCACCCCCTCTACCTTGACGAATGTGCCCGTCCACAACCTTGTGGACGATGTGAGCTGGACCAAGGGTAAGCACACGTTCCAATTCGGCGGCAATCTGCGGATCATCTCGAACAACCGCACCGGCAATGCCTCCAACTTTTCGCGCGCGGTCACAAACGTGTATTGGTTGGACAACGCGGGAATCGCAGGTCAGGGTACAATCCTCAATCCTGCAAGCCTCGATCCTGGATCCTTTGCATATCCGGCGGTGGATCCATCCTTCGGCACTAATTATGACTTCGCGACCGCTGCGGTTGCCGGCCTGCTCACCGAAACCGACAAGACCTACAACCAGGACAAGACTGGCCACTTTTTCGGTCCCGGAGAACTGATCACGCGGAACTTCAGGAGCCACGAAGGCGAGTTCTATTTCCAGGATAGCTGGCGCGCTACGCCGAACTTGGTGCTCACTGGAGGTCTGCGCTACTCGCTGCTGCAACCCCCTTATGAAATGCATGGGAATCAAGTCTCGCCCAGTGTCAGTATGAATAGCTGGTTCAAGCAGCGCGGCCAGGCCATGCTGCAGGGACAAACCATTAACTCGCAGACTCCAGGGGGACTAGTACAGATGGCCCTCTCCGGGCAGGCGAATGGAAAGGCGCCGTACTGGGCCTGGGACTACAAGAACCTCGCGCCACGCCTGGCTTTTGCCTACTCGCCGCATGCCGACAGCGGCTTCCTGCACACTCTGTTCGGCAGTGCTGGAAAGAGCTCGATTCGGGGTGGGTACGGAATTTATTTCGACCACTTCGGCCAGGGAATCGTAAACAGCTTCGACAGAAACGGGTCCTTTGGCCTGACTACTACACTGACGAATCCGGCGGGCTCCCAGGATGTGGACTGCACGCCGCGCCTTACGGATCTCTTCACTCTACCGCCGACGAACACAATCTTTTGCAGTCAGCAGGTGGTCGGCCCTCCACCCCCTGCGCTTCCCGGGCTGGTTACCCCTCCGACCGGCAATTCGGCGGGATCCTTCTCGATCTACTGGGGTCTGGACGATAAGCTCAAGACTCCCTACTCGCACGTCGTCGATTTCTCGATCACACGCGAGCTCAGCAGAAATTTTGTGTTGGAAGCTTCTTACATCGGTCGCTTTGCCCATCGCCTGCTGCAGGAAGAAGACTTAGCCATGCCCCTGGATCTCGTGGATCCGACTTCAAAGATGGACTACTTTACCGCGGCAACGATGCTCACGAAGGCGGCCAATGCCGGAGCGGACGTCAGCCAAGTAGCGACTATTCCATTCTGGGAACATATTTACCCCCAAGCAGCGGGTATGCCTACGTTTGGCATATTCGGGAGCGGATGCGCGCCCAACGCCGGTGGCATCCCAAGTTCGAGTTTTACTGCTACCCAGGCCATGTACGATCTTTTCTCCTGTTACGCCGGTAACGAGACCACGGCCCTGTTCTACGCCGATCTTCCGCAATGGTTCAGCGTGAGCGGCACCGACTGTGTGCCGGCCTGCGCGACGTTGAACGGAGTTACTGCTCCGTTCGCCTTCTTCGACGATCAGTTCTCCTCGCTCTACTCTTGGCGCAGCATTGGCAATAGCGCCTACCACAGCATGCAGCTCAGCCTTCGTCACGCCATGACCCATGGCTTGCAGTTTGACTTCAACTACACCTTCTCCAAATCAATTGACATCGGTTCCAATGCCGAGCGAATCAACGAATTCGAAGGTAGCGGATTCGCCAGCTCGGTGATCAATTCCTGGTCTCCTGGTCAACTGCGGGCGGTCTCGGACTTCGATATGAGACATCAGATCAACTTCAACTGGGTCTACGAATTTCCTCTTGGCCGGGGCCGGCACTTCGGGGGCGGCATGAACAAATTCCTGGACGCGGTGGTTGGAGGGTGGGGTTTCTCCGGCATCTTCCACTGGACGAGCGGACTGCCATTCACGATGCCTTCAGGGGCCGGCTGGTCCACCAACTGGCAATTGCAGGGCGCCGCGGTCCAGACCGGATCGGTCCCCAAGATCGGCGTTTTCAGGGACTCTTCGGGCAATCCCAACATGTTCCAAAACCCCACGGAGGTTGGGGCAACTGCTCCGAATTGTCCTGCGAGTGGGTGTGTGTTTCGGTTCCCCTATCCCGGAGAGTCCGGACAGCGCAACAACCTCCGCGGGCCCGGTTACTTCGCGCTGGACAACGGCCTGTATAAGAAATGGAAGATCACCGAAGGCCAGTCGTTGACATTCGCCTGGCAAACCTTCAACGTGACCAATACGCCGCGTTTCGACGCGGCCCAGGCCGCGTTCAATTTCGGCCTGACGTTCGGCAACTTTGGCGCCTACACCAATACCCTGAGCACTCCGCGTGTGATGCAGTTCTCAGCGCGCTACGAGTTCTAACGGGAGCTTCTGAATCGGATTCGAGGGGCGGAGCGATCCGCCCCTTCGTTTTCAACGATTTCTATCAGCCTGCCTTACTGTCTTGGGGGGTGAGCCAGCTTATTCCTTTGCCTGACTCTGAGTCACTTCCCCCTGCAAAGCCTGTCAAGAAAAATAGATGATCTGTCATCATCTGGAGATGTACTAGGCCGTTCCATTCATCAGCGTCATCGCGAAGTTTTGGAAACTCCGCTAGGAGAAGGTCCGCAAATTTCTGTCCGTCAATTTCGGCTTGAGCCATCTTCCGAGAACTCCAGCAAGCCAGCACATGGTGGGCGAGTTTAGACCAAGAATCCAAGTGAACTGTGAAGCCTAGGTGGATGGTTGCTGCAATCAGGCCATTTACACTCATTGACCCCCGGACCGGGGAGAATCCGGCCGATGAGTGTAATGGCAGAGGCAAAGAATCCCCGGGCAGGACGCTTGATCCCCACCCGGGGGCAAGAGCTTTGTGGCTGCGTAGCGTTACAGCCGTTCCGCCGTCACCGAGACGGGCACTCCGTTGGTCAGCGAGTCGAACACTGGGGAGTGTCCCGGCCCAAGCTGACTAAGTGCCTGCAACTCCCCATCTGGCACGTCGGCTTTGATCTTGAACTTGACTCGGATTCCCTGGAATCCTTGGCGAACGTTCTTGTCGAGCGCAAGAAATCCTCGCAGATCAATGTCCCCTTCCAAAGAAGACTCGACTTCTTCGATTTCAATGCCGCGCGCTGCTGCATGATAGACCATCGAAGTCGTCAGACAAGATGCCAGTGCGTGGAGCAGATGTTCGACCGGGTTGGCGCTGGTGTCCCTGCCCAGCAGAACGGAAGGCTCATCGGCCTCCAATACAAACGGCTTCGTTCGCGATTGCTCCTGGCCGGCGCCGTAAAACGTGCCCGCGGTTGAGACATTTCGGCTGGCGTCCACCCATTGGTTGCGAATGCGAAATCTGAATTTCGCGATGGCCGGGGATGCCTTGATGGCGTCGACGGTCTTGTGGAGGTCGTCAACTGAGACTCCGTTGACCGTCTTTGGAAGTACTTGTGTAGTCGTCGCTAGATTGCTGTTCATTTCATTTCTCCTTTTATGTGTGGTCTGGCGGAAAGTCCCAGAAGGTTGACTGCCCTCTCGGTCATGCCCCTGCTTGAGATCTCGGAAACGAAGTGGACAAGGCTACCGCCATGATCGGCCCATCCCCACGTTCAACCATTCCAACATCTGCACAGGTGATTGGATCCTCGGGCGCCCTGCCCTTTTCGCAAAGTATGCAGAAAAGGGCAGGGCAGCCGGCAGATTGGCGAAGCCCGTTGCTCTCTTGATCTTGCATGCTAGGGGTTACTTCACCTCGACTTGCATGCGCATCCAGGGATGGATGCAGCACTGAAAGCGATGTTTCCCCTTCTTCAGATCGGCGATCTGGATCGTACTGCCTTGAAGGATTCGAGTCTTGGCCACTGCGAGGTTCGAAAAACCGGTGGAACACTCGGGAACCGTGTCCTCTCCCGGGGCATTGAGCCCTGTCACGAAGCCGCCTCCGAACTTCGCCACTTCGGTAAAGGTGTGGGGCTCTCCACCCTGGTCAACTACGCTCAGTGGAGTTCCTTCCTTGATCTTGAGCTCGTCAGGTTCGAAGTCCCAACCCGGGTCCGGAGTTCCAGCAGCTGCCTTGGCGAACAGGTCGTCAAACGTCGTGAATTCTCCGAGCGCGACATTCTTGCAGAAGTCAGGCCCAAGCACGGCATTGAAGGTGGTCGGGTCGCATTCGTCCAGGACGACCACCTGTGCGGAAGTTGGTGGGTGTTCTTGCTGCGGATGTTGTTGCCCAAGCGCGAACGTCGCGCCAGCGAACGTCAAACCGGCAAGTAAAGCGAACTTCGCTGCGGTATTCATTGTCGGTGCCTCCATCTTTGAGTTGTTCGGGAATTGCGCTCGGGAGGGCACGGTTGATCCAGACCTGAGTTCTTGCCGGTGCCCCCTTCGAGTGCGTTTCACGTGGTGCATACTGCCGCAGGCGAGGCGGGTTCACCATAGCGATCCCCTTAAGATTGGCTTAATTCCAATGAAGTCGTAAGCTACGGAAAATATTCGGCTTATCGGGGTCTGGCGCACCCGATGTAGAATTAGTCCCACTTGGGGTTCTTTCCCGTGGCGTCCAACCACCCAGTCAGACTTTCGGACTCGATTCAATTCGGTGAGGATTTCGATCTGGACCTGCGCACTTACGAATTGCGCCGCGCGGGCCGGGTACTCAAGCTCGAACGGATTCCCGTGAAGCTGCTGATCCTCTTGATCGAGGGGAGAGGGCAGCTCGTGACCCGCGACCAGATCATCGAACGGATTTGGGGCAAGGACGTCTTCCTCGACACCGACAACAGCATCAACGCCGCCATCCGCAAGATTCGCCAGGTATTGAAGGACGACCCTGAGCAGCCGCGCTTTGTGCAGACCATCATCGGGCGGGGATACCGCTTCATCGCAGCCGTGGTCGACGCTAAGTGCGACGTCTCCGGCGGAGGCGTCGCACAGGAAATCGCAGCTTTACGCGATCCCTTCTCCGAGCAGCCCGATAGAAAGGTTGAGTCCCGCCCGACGAACTTGCCTGTGCAGCGAACCGGTTTTGTGGGGCGGGAAAAGGAAGTAGCCGCCGCCAAAGAGCTCCTGCTGCGTCAGGATGTGCGGCTCGTGACGGTCACGGGTCCTGGCGGGATCGGCAAAACGCGCCTCGCGGTGCAGGTGGCGAGCGGCCTTGCCGAGCGCTTTCCGGGTGGTATCCATTTTGTTTCACTTTCCTCGCTGACTGATCCTGGCTTGATCGCTTCAGCGATCGTTCAGACATTGGGAATCCGGGAGGCGGGAGGGCAGTCCCCGCTCGAAATACTCAAGCAGCATCTACAGGATTCGTTGCGTGCACCATTGCTGCTCCTGCTGGACAATTTCGAGCACCTGGTTCAGGCGGTGCCCGCGGTGGCGGACCTCCTGGCCGTGGCTCCCAATCTTAAAATCCTGGTCACGAGTCGAGCAGCGTTGCACGTGTATGGAGAACATGAATTTCCGGTGCCGCCGCTTGCGTCGCCGCCTGCGCAGTCCCTGCCCCCCGTTGAGGCTCTGTCGCAGTACCCTGCGGTCGCGCTGTTCGTGCAACGCGCCCTCGCCGCCAAGCCGGATTTCGAACTGAACCAGGAAAACGCGCTCGCCATCATCGAGATTTGCGACCAGTTGGACGGTCTGCCCCTCGCGATCGAGCTTGCGGCTGCCCGGGTCAAAGTCCTTTCGCCCGCTTCCATGCGGACCCGCCTGACCAGACGGTTGCATCTGTTGACGGGCGGTGCGTGCGACATGCCGCAGCGGCACCAGACACTTCGCGCTGCCATGGACTGGAGCTACGATCTGCTCAGCCCCGCCGAACAGAAACTCTTCCGAAGATTGTCGGTGTTCGTCGGCGGATGCACTCTGGAAAGCGCGGAGGCTGTGTGCGACACAAGGGGCGATCTCGATCTGGATCTGCTCGACGGTATGGCGTCCATGGTGGACAAAAGCCTGGTACAGCAGGACGAGCAAGCCAAGGGTGAGTCGCGGTTCGTGATGCTCGAAACGATTCGCGAGTATGGTCTGGAGAAACTCGAGGCCAGCGGCGAGGCGCCCTTGACGAAGCGCGCCCATGCCGCCTATTGCCTGGTGCTTGCAGAAGAACAGGCTGCGGAGCAAGGCGGCGAGGAATGGCTGGAACGCTTTGCGATGGAACACGACAATTTTCGCGCGGGCCTCGAGTGGCTGACGGAAACCGGAGATGCCGAGTGGGGCATGCGCCTGGGCGCAGCCCTGTTTCGCTTCTGGGAAATGCGGGAGTATCTCGCCGAAGGCAGGATGCGGCTGGGCAAGCTGCTGAAAATCGCAGGCGCCTCCGATCCCACGAAGGCACGCGCTCGCGCGCTTTTCGCCGCGGGTGTGCTGGCAAGCGCTCAGGGAGACTATGCCGCGGCCGATGCCCTGATCAGGGAAAGTCTCGGCATTGCGTCTCAGTTGCGCGACCAGCGGTGTGCCGCTGTCTCTCTAAACGCTCTGGCCGTCATCGCTCGGGACCGGGGTGACGTTCCGGTTGCGCGGTCTCTGTTCGAAGAGAGTCTGGTGCTGTGGAGAGAACTGGGCGAACAAAAGACCATCGCTCGTTCGCTGAGCAACCTGGCGAATGTCGTCAAGTTGCAGGGTGACAATGCTCGCGCACGCGCGCTCTACGGGGAGTGTCTTTCAATCTTCCAGGACCTGGGAGATCAGACCGGCGTCGCCTGGTCGATGAATTACCAGGGGGATGTCGCGCGCGATCAGGGTGATTCCCAGGCCGCACTGGCATTGTACGAGCAAGCTTTAGCAATGTTTCGGGAACTCGGAGACCGCTGGGGCATTGCGGGCACGCTGGCGGATCTGGGGAGCTTGGCCACGGAGCAGGGGAGCCACTCCCTCGCGCTCTCTCTGTACCGGGAAAGCATAAAGATCTTCCAGGAACTGGACCACAAACGAGGGATCGCGCGCCTGCTGGAGTGTTTCGCGTGCTCGGCAGCCGTCCAACTCGAAGCAGAGCGTTCACTGCGGCTCGCCGGCGCGGCGGCCGCGCTGCGCCAGAATATCGGCGCTCCGCTCACGCCGGCGGAACAAGCCAAACTGGAAGCAAGTCTGCACCCGGCACGGCAGGCATTGACCAACACGGTAGGCGCGACCGCCTGGCTGGAGGGTCGGGCTTTGCCGGTCGAGAAAGCGATTGAACAGGTTCTGATGCCCGAGGTTCCCTCTCCCTCGGGTTAGCGTGCGAGCCCGGACAGGCCGACGGCGATATCGAAGCCGTGAGTTTCGAAGGCAATCGGGGCCCAGGAACGTTCAGCCAGCGTTTACTCCGCGATTGTCGGATCGATAAGCCGACGCACGGCCGAGACGCGATTGGCAGGAAGGCCCACGCGCCTGGCGTGTTCATGGATGGTCGCCTCGTCGGGAGCGAGGTAGACGCAGTACACCTTGTCGCCGGTGATGTAGCTATGCAGCCACTGGATCCCCGGACCCATTTCCTTCAGAACGCCGACCGATCTTTGGGAGATTTCCCGCAATTGCGCGTCCGATAGACTTCCGGCTCCCGGGACTTCGCGTTCGATGACGAATTTGGGCATGAGCACCTGACTGCTGCGCCACAAATGCTAGCATGCAGGGGGAGCCGGTTCAAGACGCCCTGGCTGTAGCCCTCCCTACTCGCGAAGAGTGGCCAGGAAACTAGAGAACGAGGTTGCCGTGGATATTCGATCGCTGCAGAAGCCGCTGAAAGAGCAGTACCGCAATGACCCAAACAGCTCGCGAATCACCATCCGGGCGAAAGGCGGACAGACGGATGCTCCGGTAGCGTGCTCAGTTGACATCGGACGCGCCATCTACAAGGCCGAGGCCCACAAGGGAGTCGGAGGCGCCGGCGCCGGCGCTTGTTCCGGCGACCTATTGTTGGGGGCTCTGGCGGCTTGCGCGCAGATCACCTGCCAGATGGTGGCCGCCGCGATGGGAATTCCCACCGAAAGCATTGAAGTCACCGTCGACGGAGAAATGGATCTCCGAGGCACTCTTGGCATATCAAAAGAGGTGCCTGTCGGCTTCGAGAGCATTCGTCTTCATTTCGACGTCGCTGCGCCCAAGGCAACACCGGAACAACTGCGCGGTTTGCGAGAGAAAACAGAACAGTATTGCGTGGTGATGCAGACCTTAACGCGTCCCCCGAAGCTGCAGACCGAGTGGCTTGGTCATGATTGAACACCCGGCCCTCGCTCAGTCTTCACATTACATTTCTCTACGAACGACAGCACTCGGACCAAGACCTTCATCGAAAGCAACCCTGAGGTACAGGGGCGCAATGGCATAGCTGACGAAGCCAGGGGATTCCACTCACGACCGGGTCAATGAGCGTTACGGCGATTTTGCGACAGTATTCAGGAAGCAGGTGCCAGAGCGAAGCTGGTTGCAGTCTGCAACGGATCCACTGATCCGAGCTTCTGTTGCAGAATTCATCAGTCATTAAGGACTTTTCAAGCCCGTTCGCCAGATTTTGCTTGACTGTTCTTGCGGTGGCGATATGATGTCGCCACTTTGGCCGAGCCTGCTGTACCGAATGTGTTTCCGGGGGAGGGACATATTCAGTCTGATCTGTGCTCGGTCCGCAATCCATAAGAATCCTAGATTCAACCCGGCGTCGCCATTCCTCCCGATTCGAAGCCTATGCACGCCGCCATCTCTCAAGTGGTGGAATGGGCGGTGGGCCTGCATCGCACCTACGGCGCTGATCACCTGCACTTTATCACCGGTTCGTGCTACCGGCGATTGCCTCTGCTGGGGTCCGCGCGGGATCGCGACCGCTTCTTCTCGATTCTGGAACAGACGCGCCAGCACTACCGCTTCGTGGTCGTCGGGTATGTCGTCATGCCGGAGCACATCCACCTTCTTCTGACCGAACCCGAGATGGGGAATCCTTCTACGGTGATGCAAGTGCTGAAACAGCGCACGGCGCGGGCGTTGTTGCCGAAGACCCAGCGGAAGGACCCGCGCCAGCGCAACCTGTTCGGAGATGAGCCCCGGCGCAGGGCGTTCTGGCAGGCGCGCTTCTATGACTTCAACGTGTGGACGACCAAGAAGCGCGTGGAGAAGCTGAGGTACATGCATCGCAATCCCGTGAAGCGGGGACTGGTGGAGTCACCCCAGCAGTGGCGCTGGAGCAGTTATCGTTTCTATCTCCTGGAAGAGGCCGGGCCGGTGCGAGTGAATGAGGGATGGACCGAGATTCCGTTTCGACATCGGGCTGCGTAGGCTGCGCGGCTGCAGGCGTTCGTGGTTCCCGCCCTTCGCAACGAACGCGAAGAGCCTGCCCTGAGCGAAGTCGAAGGGACGGGGCACCCCACTGTCTTGTTTGTGCCAGCGAAGTCAAAAGCCTGGGCCACCCGCCCGTGTTAGTATGACTACAGTCATGACTACAGTCATTAACAAGGGCCGAGCTAGTTCTTCGAACCACGTGGCCCAGCGTGTGCCCAATCGGAGGATTCCTCGCCGCGAGCTTCGGGATCGCATTCAGAATACGGCCCTCCAACTGTTCCATGAACGAGGGTTTGATGCCACGCCCGTCGATGAAATCGTCGCTGCTGCTGGCGTCGCCAAAGGCACGTTCTTTAACTTCTATCCGACGAAGCAGGCGGTGCTTGCCAGCTACTACGAAAAGCTCGACTCGTTTATGGCCAGCGAACTGCGACGACTCGATCCCGCGAGTCCCGCGACATCTCTCCGTAAGTTGTTTCGCGCAATGGAGCGCCGGCTCCGCGCGGAGGGCGATCTCGCCTGTGTTTTGTTCCGAGAGGTCATCCGGGACCCGTCCCTTGGAGCTACCGATTTCGACTCAGGTCTGGATGATCTTCAGCAATACGCGTCGTTTTTGGAAGAGTGCCGAGCGATTGGGTCGATTGATCAATCGGTGAATCCGCGCCTGGCAGCCGAATTGATCCAAGACCTGTGGAGTTCAACTGTGCAGCGATGGTTCCGAACGCAGCAGCACTTCTCCTTGGCGAGCGTGCTAACCAGAAAACTGGAGATTCTCTTCGCGGGTCTAAGCCGCCGAGCCGTCTCCTCCTAGCGGCAGATGTCCAATCGAGCCATGCAGCCGTTTCGGCGGCAAATTTTCACCGGAGGTTTTGCCAATGATGCTGAAGTTCACAGTAATTTGCTTAGCCACTGCTCTGCTGGCTGCAATTCCGTCCACTTCTGGCGCGCAGACCAACTCTTCAACAGAATGGATCGGTGGGTACACACTGGATACCCGTTGGACATTGCTGCGAATGCACATGACCGATAGTGCAACCGGGCCGTCGGCAACGATTGATGCTCCTTCCATGGAGCTCATGGCACAACCCGCTGTGGATATGCGTCAACAATCCGCGACCATTGGTTTTCGGCTCTCCCTCGCTTCAGCACAACTCAGTTTCGAGGGCCGCATCGGGGAAGACGCGATTGAAGGCACGGTTGCAAGCGGGGAACAGCAGGGACGTTTTCAACTGCTGCGATCAGCCACAACCGACCGGTCCTCGCTGGCGCAATACCAGGGTGCTTATGAATGGGGTCCAAATCATTTCGTCTATGTGCAATTCTGGGATGAGTTGGGCAAAGACCAACTCGGAGTCTTCGACGAGTCGGGTGAGACACGGTCGCTTTACCCACTGGGAAACGACAAATTCTTCGTGGGTCCCGGTCTTGGCTTCCCCGTGCCTTTGGAGGCGCGAATCATATTTCATCGCCACCCGCATGGAGCAATCACTTCGCTGAGCTGGGAGCGCCCGAGCCAAGCTGTTCGCGTCGCGCAGCGTGTGACGCTGTACTCCCAACAAGACGTTACCTTTCGTAATGGCGATATCCGATTAGCTGGTACGCTTTTAAGCCCCAACACTGATGGGAAGCATCCCGCGATGATCCTGGCCCATGGCTCCGGCCCTGAGGATCGCAACGCCTTGCTTCCCTTCGTGCGCTTCATGGTCCGTCACGGCATTACTTTGCTCGCCTACGACAAGCGTGGCGTTGGTGGCTCGACGGGCAATTGGAGGAATTCGTCTTTCGACGATCTGGCGGGTGACGCCATTGCCGCACTCCAGTTTCTGAAATCTCGCACCGACATTGATCCCAAGCAGATCGGAATCTTTGGTGTGAGCCAGGGTGGGTGGATTGGCCCTCTCGTTGCTTCGCGTTCGAAGGACATCGCGTTCGTGATCAGCGTGTCCGGAGCCGCGGTGACGCCCGGCGAGGAAACCATGGACTACATGCAAAGCGAGCTGAGAGTGAACGATGTGCCCGCGAATGAGATTGCAGAGGCAGTTGCGCTTACCAAGCTGTCTTACGACTTCGCACGAACCGACAGGGGATGGAACGAGTATCTCGCGGCGCGAAAAAAACTCGAAAACAAGGCTTGGCTGCCCTATATCGGCGCTCCTGCAACGCGGGACGACCCGCAGTGGGCATTGATGCGCCTTGTTTACTTCTATGACCCAATCCCGACTCTTAAGAAAGTCCGCTGTCCGACCCTCGCATTTTTTGGTGGGCTGGACCTCAACGTCTTACCGGAGAAGAACAAAGCCAAATGGAAATCTGCGCTGGAAGAGGCTGGGAATCGAGACTACACGCTGCTGATCCTTCCAAAGGGCAATCACGTCCTCATGGAAGCCAAGGCCGGCAGTACTGAGGAATTCCCCTCGCTGCAGAGGTTCTTGCCGGAGTATTTCACCACAGTCCTAAACTGGTTCTCCCGCCGAATACGCGGGCTTGACCATTCCCCATCGAGCTTGCCAACAAGCTCCCTTTCTACAGGCGACGTGGATATCCTTTCGTACCTATTGCCGCAACGGCCGTAGAGATGACCACTCTCGGGCTCTCAGTCGTTTGACCTGCAGGCCATCGGTCGCGGCAACACGATAGCGCTGTTTCCAAGATGGAGAACATAAATGCGAATAGCGCCGCGACTTCTCTTCTCCGTGGGCAAACGCCATTTGATCTAGGCCTGTTGCCAACGCCAACACGGAAACCTGGGGACATCCATGATAAGTAAGAGTCAAGAGGAGACGGAGGTCTCCGGACGCTTGGAAGAGTGGAGTCTCGAAGCGGGAGTGGGGCGGATAAGTTGGGGAACGGCGTGCGATCCTGGGTAGCGGCCAAAGCAGCAGCCTGGCCAGACATCCATTTGCGGGAAGCGGGTGTGAGCCCGATCCACGAAGTATGAGTTAGGGTTTTCCGGCCGGCCTCGATACAGACGGTAAGGAGCATCGGGAGCAAGAACTCCTCTGCCCAGTCCCCGAGGTGGCGAGGAACGGCCGGTGGATCGCCGCTTGGTTCCAAGGTTCTACTTCTCAGGCAGCTTTTTGTGCCGGCACTTCCGACGGCGCGCGCACTTGGAAGGGCTGACGGCTTTTGTCGACGGCCAGCAGATAGGCGACGAGTTTGCGCGCCACGGCCAGGGTGGCGCGGTTGCGATGTCCGCGCTCCAACGCGCGGGCCTGCAGCGCGGCCAGTTGCGGATTCCATCGCGGGGCCAGCTTGGCGGCCTCGATCAGCGTGGTTTGCAGCCAGTGATTGCGTTGTTTGGAGATCGGCCCGCGTTGCTGCTTGCCGGCCGAAGACTTCAAGGCAGCCGTCAATCCGCAGTAACTCATGGCATCGGAGCAGGAGTGGAAGCGCTGCGGATCGCCGACCTCCAGGGCCCAGGTAAGAGCGGTAATTTCTCCGACGGCTGGAATGCTCATCAGCCGCTCCACGCGTTGCGCCAGTTCGGAGTCGGCGAGTAACTCGCGGACCAGCCGCTTCTGCGTGCTCTCGAACATCTCCAGCGCGCCGCGGCTCAAGCGCAACAGGTCGATCACCGATGGCGGCACCTCTTCGAGTTCTTCCAGAAGACTGGCAAAGTATTTCTTGCGGTGTAATTTTTCCTTCACGTAGAGGGCGCCGGTTTCCATCAGGAGTCCGGCCATTTTGTTTTTCATGCGTACCGCTTCGCTCACTACCAGACTGCGGTAGCGCAGCAGGCGGCGCAGTTCGCGGATGTGCGGCGGGGCCACATAGCAGGCCGGTAATAGATTGCAGCGCACCAGGTCGGCAATGGTGCGGGCGTCGATGGTGTCGCTCTTCTTCTTGCCCGCACTGATGGCTTTCATTTTGGCGGGATGAGCCATCTCCAACTGCTCGCCGTAGGGCTTCAGAGTGTCGTAGATCCAGTTGCTGAACAAGGTCGCTTCCAGCGCTCCCCGCCAAGGTTGCGGCCGCGCCGAAGCCCACTGCTGCAAGGCCCGGCGTTGTGCCGCCACCACGCCTTCTTCCACGATCTCGCCGGCGGCAGTCTTGACACAAAAACTGATGGTTTTCTTGTGAACGTCGAATCCGATATAGTGAAGGGCATTCATAGGGTTCTCCGAGTGAGCTTTCTGAGCCAGCGCTTTCCTCGCCGGTCTCAGCATCGTAGCCGCTTCGAGAACCCTTCTTCATTTCACTTATGCATTCATACAGACGGGACGTTCCCCAGTTTAGAGCTCAGGCAATAGACGCGAGGCCCAGCCCGCCCCGAGCGCCGCTCTGACGTGCTTCCAGTCACGGACAGACGAAGGCCCACAATCTATGAATAATCTTGCGTGCCTCGCATCGTTGGAGGTGGGCGATGAACTGCCCCAAGACTTCTGTTCCCCAGAGTCCGCGACCAGTGCTGGCGCTTGGTTTGATTGTGATCGCCCTCTGCACCGTGGCCCTCTGCCTCGCGGCCTGCGGCGCGCATCCATCTTCTGCCACCAGCATCTGGGCGATCGAAGTAACACCGAACCAGGCCACTGCCACCAGTGGAAGCGCTCCCGGCAATGCGGTTGATTTCTCAGTGGTCGCCCATTACTCCGATGGGCACCATGCGCCATGGACCGGCAGTGTCCAATGGTCCGTCGATGTTGGGTGGGTAAACCTGGAAAACGGCCACGCGATTTGCATCCAACCCGCTGGGCCCCTTCAATGTTCCCAGCCCTGCCACCATCACCGCCCGCATTACCACAGGCGGAAACACCCTCACCGCTCCTGCCGGACTAACCTGCTTCTGAGAGCTGAACCGGGACTGGAAGCTGGAAACTGAGGACCGAAAACCGGAAACCAGAAACTGAGAACTGAGAACTGAGAACCAGAAACTGAGAACCGAGAACTGAGAACCGAGAACTGAGAACCGAGAACTGAGAACTGAGAACTGCCCCCCCCTACTTCTTCTCCCCCAACTTCCTCGAAATCTCTTCCACAATCTTCGGCCGCAGTTCCGCCAGCACGCTGTCCACGATGTTGGCAATGGCCCTGGGGTCGGCGCCAGGTGCGCCTTCTTCGGGACTCTTCTCCGCGCCCGCGGCGACGGCCATGGCGGCTTCCGAGGTGGGAGTTGATTCATCATCCTCATCGTCGTGTTTGCGCGCCTTTGCTGGCTCCGAAGTCTTGGGCTCGTCCGAGCGAATCTGCCGCCAGCTTGCCCAGGCGGCCGCCGTGCTCGCAGCCAGTTCCGATTCTCTTTTCTCCGCCATCGCTCCTGTGCCTCCTGTAGCAGATTCCTTCTGTACTGGAGCCTCGGCTACCGCAGAAACCGGTTCCGCGGATCGAGGTTCGTGCGTGCTCGCACCGGAAGCTTCCTCCGGCGCAGTGGACGTTTCTTTCCCTTCAGCCTTCGGCAGGGCTTCTTCTTTCTCCGCCTCCCGCTCGACGACCTGTTGCACTGGTGCGGGATATTCCTCCGCGATCTTCGGCTCCACCGCATCTGCTTGCGATGGTTCCGCAGGCTGCACTGCAGCCTGGACCGGAGACGCCAATTCCTGTTCCGGCGCCGACGGCAAAGAATCGATAGGCGACGCTGCCGCCGCAGTCTCTTTGTTCCCAGCCGCGGAGACTGTCTCCGCCGCAACGTTCGCCGCTGCGCTCAATGCGTGCGCCAGTTCCGACTCTTCGTGAGTTGCCGCGCGGACCACCGGTTCAGCCCCCGCGGCCGGAGCCGCAATGCTTTCGGTTGATACCGGCGCTGCTTCTGGAGTGGCCACAGGTTCCAAACGGGGTGTTTCGGCAACCACGGCCACCGCCTGGGCCTTCTGCATTTCTTGTTCAAGCGAAATCGCGGCTTCTGCCGCATCGATCGCAACCGCAACCGCGGTCCAGCGAGGTCCGGTCGAACTCCCTGCCGCCGCAGCCGCCATCGTGACCGGCAAATCCGCCGCCGGCGCAGCCGAATGCCCCGCTCCGTTCCCGGAACTGCTCGCCTCCCATGACTTCCCGCCAGGGGCCTCCAGCGCGGAGATCGCCGCCACCACCTCAGCCTGGCTCGGCGCCACGGAAATGTCTTTCGGTTCTTCCTTTTTCGCGGCCGCGACTTCGGCCGGCTCGGTCTTCTCTTCGCCCTTGTGCTCGGCAAAGGTTGCAGGCGGAACTTCCTCCGCCTTGCTCTCGCTCCTGGCCTCGACCCGCTCCTCACTCTTCGTCTCAGCGCGAGGCTCCGCGGGCGTCACCGTGCTCGGCGGTTCCGTAGCCACGATCTTCGCCTCCACCGGAGTCTCGGAAGTTTCTCTGGAACCCGCGGCCGCGGCCTGAACCTGCGCCGCTGCCGCCGCGATGGCAGCAATCTCTTCTGGAGTTACATCCTTCGGCAGGACATCCTTGGGCAGGTCCGCGGGCACCACCGCTGCCACGTCCACCGTCTTGGCTGCATCCTCCTGGACGGGCGCCGCGTGTTCTTTGTGTGGCTCTTCGTGCGGAACTACAGTGCGCAGATCCTTGTTCACCGCGTTATAGATCGCCGGATCGTCGCCGTCTTCTGCCACTTCCGCTTCTTTGTTCTTTTTCTTCTTGGGGAACGAGATCCGGTTCTTCCATCCCAAATCTTCCTCTGCGGCTTCACTCTTGTCGCGGCTCGATTGCTCCACCGCCGCGATCGCCCGCGCAAACCGCCCCGGCTTCGAGGATTCCGATCGCGGCACAACCTTGTCTTCCAGCTTTGACAGTGCGCTCAGCAACTCGCTGGCTTCAAAGGGTTTGACGATGAACCCTTCCGCCCGTACCCGCTTGGCCTCTTCCGGCTTGAAAGGTTCCAGCTTCCCCACCGTCAGCAGTACCGGGATCCGGCTCGTCTCCGGCACTTCCTTGAGCCGCTGGCACACCTCGAGCCCGCTATAGCCGGGCATGTAAACGTCCAGCACGATCAGGTCCGGCTTCTGCTCCGAGATCTTTTTGAGCGCCGCCGACCCGTTGTTGACCGTTATAACCTCGTAGCCCGCATCGGCGAGGATTTTCCGCCCCATATTCTGGGCCGTCACGCTGTCATCGGCGAGCAGTATCTTCCGGGCCAAAGGTTTAGTCCTCTGATGAGGGGAGATATCGCGAAGGTAACCTGACCCACAACGTAAGTCAATGAGCCAGAAGGGAAGTAACTGGTTACCAGTGGTCAGCACCTAGTGCGTGTTATCGGAGGATAGGGGCCCAGGGCCGCGAAGCGCGGCCCCGGGAACCAGGTTCCAAAACTGAGAACTGAGAACTGACAACTGAGAACTGGTCTCAGAACGGAACGATCTTCTTCAACCCCTTCTTTTTCTTCTTCTTGCTGCTGGAAATTTCCTCGTCCGTGGCCTGGCTGGAACTCGAGCTATCCGCCGTCGCAGAACTCGACGGCTGTCCCGGCTGGATCTCATTCACCTGCGGCGGTGGAGGCAGCGCCTGGTCTCCCGTGCCCTGGCTCTCCGGAGTATTCGGTTTCAGCTCGTTCGGATCCGGAGCTACGTTTGGCTGCAACTCGTTCTCCGCTGGAGCCGCGGGCTTCAACTCGTTGGGGTCCGGAACCGCACTCGGCGGAGCTGCGACAGCACCCGTGGACGGTGGTGCATCGGACCGCGGCGGAGCTTCGCTCGGCGGCGGAGTTCCACTGCTGTTGACTCTCTCGACGGCGAGTCTCTTGTCCCCCGACGCCACCCCCATCGCTGCCGCTCTGGCCACACCTTGGACGACGTCCGTTGCGCTCACCGGCATCGGATCCACCAGGCTCGGCTCGCCCACCTTCGTAGCCATGGCAACATCGGGGTGCTTCATGATCATTCCCTTGAGTCTGCCGAACGCCCCGCTCTCACGACGGCTCTCATCTTCCGCCCGGTTCTGCGCGACCGCTGCCTTGGTCGGCCGCGGAATCGGCTGGTGCAGCGCAGCCAACCGCTTCTTCGCATCATCGACCCGATCCATGATGGGATAACGGGTGATGATCTTCGAATACGCATCCGTTGCGTCCTTAGTGAACTGCTGGATCATCGCTGCCTTGGCGCCCTCGTTCGTGCAACCCGCCGGAATTCCTGGCTTCGTGCACGTCGGTGTCGCCCTCATCCGCTCAATTTCTCCCTCGGCGTTCTGCCCCAGCAGGTACAGCGCCTCGTCGGCCTTGCTGTAGAGCGGGTACTTTTCGACCAGTGACCGCAGCCGTGCAATCGATGCCGGATACGATTGCCGCAAATAGTAGAAGCGCCCGATACCATATTCGCGATCCGCCAGCACTTCCTGCACTTCCAGCAGCCTCTGTTTCCCCTCGGCCACCAATTTCTGGTTGTCGGGATACTGCAGGATCAGGTTGCGGTACTCGTCCTCTGCCCGCTTGGCGTGAGTGTAGTCCCGGTCCGCCTTCTCCATCTGCTGGTACTGGATGTTGGCGATCTTTAGCTGCGCTTCGGCCGCCTCCGGCATATTGGGAAAGAAGGTCTCGAAGTCGCGATATTCCTGTTCCGCCTGCGCCAGTGACGCCGTGCCTCCCTCCGCATACCACGAGTCACCCACCGCCAGCTTGGCCCGCGCGATGAACTCCGAATCCGGATACGTATTGATCAGCGTCTGCAGCGTCATCCGCGCCACTTCGAAGCGGTTGTGCTTCATCGCGTCCATCGACCTGTCGAACAGTACCTTGTCCGGCTGCTTGGACCCAATATTCGCCAGCGGATTCGCCGACTTCTTGTTGGTGCATCCCGCCGTGAATACCAGCAGCATGCCCCCAAACGCAATTATCGAAACTCGACTTAACATAGGACCTCGAGATGCTTGTGTAGGGACAGCCGCCCCCGGCTGTCCGGCCGAGCGAAGCTCGGCTTCTTTGTAGCGCCGGCGTCCCGCCGGCTCTTGTTCAGCAAATGTACCTTCACCCCAACCCGTTGCTTCAACTCTACGATCTGGTCCGCGATTCGCCGGAACAATCTGCGTTAATCAGCGCCATCTGCGGCGTCTTTGACTTGCTGTAGTACCGCTCAGCCACAGATTGAGAACCCTGTCTCCAACTCTCTGTTCCTCAATCCGCCGGGTCCGAGCTAAGAGAAAGATCTGCGTTACTCAGCGAAAATCTGCGGCAAACGTCCTAGACTTTCTGCAGCGCCGCCTCCGTCGCTGCCCGCAACAACTCCTGCGCATTCTTCTTTGGATCACCGTTGCTGAACACCGCGTTGCCCGCCACCAGAATTTCCGCCCCCGCCCGCACCACCTCGGCCACCGTATCGAGCGAGACCCCGCCATCCACCTCAATTCTGTAACCCAGCCCCCGCTGGTTGCGAATCTCGGCTAAGCGGCTCATTTTGTGCAGCGTAGCAGGGATAAACTTCTGCGCCCCAAACCCCGGATTCACCGACATGACCAGCACATAGTCCACAATGTCGAGCACTTCGGCCAGCGCATCCACCGGAGTCGCCGGATTGATCACCACCCCCGCCAGGCAGTCATGGCTCTTGATCAGGTGCAGCGACCGGTTCAGGTGCCGGCAAGCTTCCTGGTGCACCGAAATCCAGTTCGCCCCCGCTGTCGCAAACTCCGGAATGTACTTGTCCGGATCCTCGATCATAAGATGGCAATCGAGCGGCAGCTTGGTCGCCTTGCGCAACGACCTCACCACCGGAGGCCCAATCGTGATGTTGGGCACGAAGTGTCCATCCATAACATCCACATGGATGACACTCCCGCCGCCCTCGCCCGCCGCGCGCACCTGCTCACCCAGCCGGGCAAAGTCAGCCGAAAGAATCGAAGGTGCCAGTTCGATCAACGTGGTCTCTATTAGAACCTGAGCTCTAAGTAAGGAAGCCCGCTTCCAAAAATTCTAACACGCGGAGAAGTGTGGCGCGGACCTGCCCTGAGCGGAGTCGAAGGCGCCCCTGCCCGCGAAATGCAGCCGCCAAAGCGAGGCCTCTGGAACGAGCATGACCGGGAAGCGCCATCCTGGCAAACCCAACTCCGCCTCATGCCACCTGTCATGCTGAGCGCAGCAATGAGGAGCGCGAAGCGATCCTCATTGCGGAGTCGAAGCATCCCTACCTCAATTCCGGTGCCTACATGGAGCGGCACGAAAGACGCAACCGGTCCCCCGGTCCCTGCCCACTGCCCCCCCATGTTACCCTCGACCGTCGTGTCCGTCCCCAGCCAACTCGTCCCAGCCGCCTACAGCCTCGCCGCCGTCTTGGCCTGGGGCACCAGCGACTTTCTCGGCGGATACGCCACTCGCCGCACCAACGCCTTCCTGTTCACCACGGTCGTCAACTGCGGCGGCCTGCTCATGATGGCCTCGCTTGCCGCCACCACCCACGCCCCGTTCCCCTCCGGACGCGCCGCAGCCTGGGTCCTCGCCGGAGGCATTTCCGGCGGCGCCGCCCTGGCCATCTTCTACCGCGCGCTCTCTTCCGGCAGGATGGGTGTCACCGCCCCCATCGCCGCCGTCCTGGGCGCAGCCATTCCTACTCTCTTTTCCATCTTTACTGACGGCCCTCCCGGCTCCACCAGAATCATCGGCTTCCTGTTCGCCGCCACCGGACTCTGGCTCATCACGCGCGCCGAAGATGGTCACAGTCCCGAAGGCATCGGCCTGGCCGTCCTCGCCGGCATCGGCTTCGCCAGCTTCTATCTCTGTGTCCGGCAAGCTGGTGATGCCTCCGCCGTCTGGATCGCATCCCTCACCCGCACCGGCGGCCTGCTGATCACGGTCCTCGTCGTCGTGGCACAGCGCCGGTTCCGCGACATCACCTCCACCGCCATACGCTGGGGTGTTCTGACCGGCTGCGTCGACTCCCTCGGCACCTTGCTCTTCGTTCGCGCCAGCCAGACCGGCCGTCTCGACGAAGCCGTCGTCATCTCATCCCTCTACCCCGCCATCACAGTGCTTCTGGCGCGCACCTTCCTGAACGAACACTTCACCCGCTGGAAGTTCGTCGGCCTGCTCGCCGCCCTCGCGTCGGTCCCCCTGATAGCTGCCCATTAAGCTCGTGTGGGGCGGACACTCCTGTCCGCCAAAGCCAAGCAGAGTTAACGTAGTGTGTGTCGAGAAATGACGATGCCGTTGCCGGTCTCCCCCGGTACTCGCGACTCGACACTCGCTCCTGATACCATCCGCAACGTGCCTCTTCTCGAAATCCGCAACCTGACGAAGATCTTCCCGCACAGCGACTCCCCATTCGGTGGCAAGGCTGGAGGCAACGAGGTCCGCGCCGTCGACGATGTCTCCCTCGACATCCATCCCGGTGAAACCCTCGGCCTGGTCGGAGAATCCGGTTCCGGCAAGAGCACCCTCGGACGCCTGATCCTGCGCCTCATCGAACCCTCCTCCGGCACCATTCGCTACCACGGACGCGACCTGCTCGCCGCCACTCCCAGCGAAATGCGCCGCCTCCGCCGCGACATGCAGATCATCTTCCAGGATCCTTTCGCCTCCCTCGACCCCCGCTTCCGCGTCGAAGACATCATCGCCGAGCCCCTGATCATCCACCGGAATTCCAACACAGATGCGGGTGCCCCATCCTTGTCGCGTTCTTTGCGACAGGGTGGGGATGTTAACCTCCGCCACCGCGTCACCGAACTCCTCCGCGCTGTCGGGCTCGACGAATCCGCCCTCCACCGCTACCCCCACGAGTTCTCCGGCGGACAGCGCCAGCGCATCGGCATCGCCCGCGCCCTCGCCCTGAACCCCAAATTCATCGTCGCCGACGAACCCGTCTCCGCCCTCGACGTCAGCGTCGGCGCCCAGATCGTCAACCTCCTCACCCAACTCCAACGCGATTTCGGCCTCACCTATCTCTTCATCTCGCACTCCATGCCTGTCGTCCGCTATCTCTCCACCCGGATTGCCGTGATGTATCGCGGAAGAATCGTCGAAGTAGGCGACACCCGCCAGATCACGGAAAGCCCTCAGCATTCCTACACGCAAAGCCTGCTCGAAGCCACCCCGGAACTGGCCACATAGAAGGCTCACGTAGGGACAGCCGCCTCGGCTGTCCAGCCGAGCAGAGCGAGGTGCTCTCTGTTTTGCTCTGTGTTCCCTGCATTCTCCACGATCTCTGCGATCAGGATTTCCCGGGCCCCCTTGTCTCCCCAGCGGCCCTGCGACTAGAATCCCTGCGAACTCTGCAGGAGGAAACTAAATGGCCGCTGCTCCGGTCCTCCCCACTCCAACTCCCGCACCCGAAACCGCTCCACTCTCCGAAGCCTCACGCATCATCAACACGTTCATCGCTCCCTCCAAGACCTTCACCGACCTGCGCCGCAGCGCGGCTTGGTGGGCCCCGTGGATTCTGATCTCCCTTTTCGCGCTCTTATTCAGCTACGCCGTCGATCGGCAGGTGACGTTCGACCAGATTACGAAGAACGAGATTGCCCGCTCTGCGAAGGCCTCCGATCAGTTCGACAAACTCTCTGCGGATCGGCAAGCCCAGCAGTTGCGTATCTCGAGCGCCATTATTCGCTACTCGTTTTACGGAAGCCCCGCGCTGATTCTTCTCTTTGACTTGATCATCGCTGTGGTTCTGTTCGCCACCTTCAAATTCGCTGCCGGTGCAGATCTCAAGTTCAAGACCGCTTTTGCCATCATGATGTATGCCGGCCTTCCCGGAATCGTGAACGCCGTCTTGGGCACCATCTCAATGTTCGCCGGCATTAATCCCGAGGGCTTCAACGTCAACAACCCGGTGGGAACCAATCCCGCCTACTACATGGATCCAGCAACCAACAAGTTCATACTGGGATTAGCGTCCATTCCAGACGTGATCAGCATTTGGACCATTATTCTGCTGGGCATCGGGTTTTCCTGTACCAGCAAAGTGAAGCGTTCGACCGCCATCATCATCGTCACCGTGTGGTTCCTGCTGTGGAAGGTAGGTACGGCCGCACTGGCTGCCGCAAGGGGATAGCGTATTCCACAGCGTTGCCCGGATTTTAAGCGCAGGATGTGACGCACATCACATCCTGCTTCCCTCCCCAGTCCGATAATCCTCTCGTTGCAGGAGGCACGTATGCGATCCGCATTCTCCTGGGCTCTGCGCATTCTTCTTTCTCTAACTCTGTTGCCCCTTCTCTTTACCCCCAACAGACTTTCTGCCCAGCAGGCCACTGCCGCCCAGTGCGTCGACTGCCACAGCAAGATCACCCCCAACATCGTCTCCGATTGGAAGCTGAGCAAGCACAGCGGCGTCGAGGTCACCTGCATAAGCTGTCACGGAGACCAGCACTCCTCCGCCACCGACGTGTCCAAGGTAAAGATCCCCACGCCCGAAACCTGCGCCCAGTGCCACGAGACCCAAGTCGCGCAGTTCAAGAAGGGCAAGCACGCCCTGGCGTGGGCCTCCATGAAAGCCATGCCCACCATCCACTGGCAGCCCATGGCCATGACGCAAGGCGAAAAAGGTTGCGGCGGATGCCATAAGATCGGCGACAAGAGCCTCACCGAAATCGTCGAGCTTCGCGAGAATGGCTCTGACACAGAATTCGGTGCCGCCCAGTGCGATGCCTGCCACACCCGCCATACATTTTCCGCCGAAGAAGCCCGCCAGCCCCAGGCCTGCGAAACCTGCCACATGGGCTTCGACCACCCCCAGTGGGAAATGTATTCCGCCTCAAAACATGGCGTAAGAAATGACCTGAAGCAGAAGCACATTCTCCCCGCCAGTGCCGCCGCCCCCACCTGCCAGACCTGCCACATGCAGAATGGCAACCACGAAGTGCGCACCGCCTGGGGATTCCTCGGCGTCCGCCTGCCTCTACCCGAAGACAAGGCCTGGGCCGCCGACCGCGCCACGATCTTAGAAGCGCTCGGAGTGCTCGACCCGCAAGGCCAGCCCACCAAGCTCGTCGACGTCGTCAAAGCCGCCGACCTCGCCCGCCTGACCCAGGAAGACTGGCAGCGCGAACGCGACAAGATGATCAAGACCTGCAATCAGTGCCACTCCGTGAACTTTGCCCGACAGCAACTCGAGCAGGGTGACGAAATGATCCGCAACGCCGACCACCTGATGGCCGAAGCCATCCGCATTGTCGCCACCCTCTACAAAGACGGTACCCTGCCCAAGCCGGCGAACTACGCGTACCCGTTCCCCAATCTCTTAACGTTCCACGACGCGCCCACAGTGATCGAGCAGAAACTGTTCGTCATGTACCTCGAACACCGCATGCGCACATTCCAGGGCACATTCCACGCCAGCCCCGACTACGCCCTCTGGTACGGCTGGAGCGAAATGCAACGCGACCTAACCGAGATCGAGGAACTAGCAGTCCAGATGCGGAGAGAGCACACGAAAGCCACCCTAAAACCC
Source organism: Terriglobia bacterium (assembly GCA_020073465.1). Classification (GTDB taxonomy): domain Bacteria; phylum Acidobacteriota; class Terriglobia; order Terriglobales; family Acidobacteriaceae; genus Sulfotelmatobacter. The sequence continues at coordinate 2,569 of JAIQFC010000044.1, read as the reverse complement.
GCATCAAGATGAATGCCCGGAAGCTAGCTGAACCGTGTGGGCACGGGCGTGCAAGCCTGCACACTCCAGTCCGTGTGGCGCGGGCGCCCTCGCCCGCGCGGTCCCGTAGCGACCACCGACAAGAGCCCGGCAGTTCTACTGGCGGGAACCCGTCCCGCTCAAAACATCGGCGTCCCGGAGGAGCCTGTGTCATAGCTTGATGATCGCCCGAAAAGTGGACCGCCGATTTTGTGTTAAGCCGCGAAGCGGCGCAAGAATGTAGCCCACGGCGTCAGCCGTGGGTAGAAAGTGAAACGAGAGCAAGCCCCAGCGGGGCGAAGGAGAAGCTACGATACAGACTTCGTAGGGACGCATGAACCCGCGACCACAATGTAAACAAGTCAAAGAAATGCACCAGCCACGGAGCGACGGCAGAATGCAGCCCTCAGCCTGCCCTGAGCCCGCCGAAGGGGGCGCAAGCCGTCGGTAAGCTTGGGGAAAAGAGACCGCCCCGGAGAGCCTAAAGAGCAATCACAATATCTATCTTCGACCGGGCCTCGAAATGGGCCCCAACTGGAACTACCTCGCAACTTAGGTTTGAAAGGGCGCGGCTTCAAGCCGCGCCGTTGGCAGGCGCGGGTCAATGAGTCCAATGGCGATATTTCGCCAATTGACAAACTGCTCCAGCAGTCTGGAGTGACTACGCTCACTGACGTGTTCTCGAATCTGCGTAAAATGCCGTTGTAGTTTCTCTCGCCTTCCCGAAGAGCACCCCCACCACGGGGATGCACCACCCCCTCAGGCGAGAGCACCCAAACAGGCTCGAACCAAGCAGTTCAGCCTGAACCCCTATTTCATGGAGGTGAGCATGAAACGCATCAGCATGCTCGCAGCGATTGTATGTGCATGTCTCACACCGGTGGCATGGGCGCAGCAACGAGCGGCCACGCCGCAAATGTTCAAACACGCTGGTCCAAAGAATCTGACCATACGTCTGAAACATAATTTTCGCTTGATGAGTCCGCGCAGCGCCGGGACGGCGGTGACTGCGCAAGACAACACGATCTACGACTTGGGCCACTATCCCGAAGGCAGTTGGGCGCAGTTGGGAGCCATCAACGACCTTGGTGTCGCCACGGGTTGGGGCGACGTTGCCGGTGGAGATATCCGCGTGCTCGGCGTTCCGATCTTCGGTCCAAACGCCGGCCAGTGGTTCGAAACTGGTGTCAGTACCGCTCAAGACCAGGCTGGGGAAGGCGGGGGAATAACCCTGTTCGGCATGATCATCGGCTACATGACAGGGGACAACGGCTATCCCAGAGCCTATGCCTGGACCGGCAATCACCAAACCACGTTCGACTTGGGCCCGCTCCCGGGTGATGACGGAAGCGCGGCAATCGCCGTAAACCATCTCGGAACACTCATTGTCGGCTTCAGTGTACGAGGGCTGAGCAATGATCCAAACGGCCTTACCATATGGCTCAGTCCTGTCGTGTGGACACCAAAATTCGAATCGCACAAAAGCCAACAAACCTTGGCTTGGAAAATCCAAGCACTGCCAATGGGCGGTTTTGAAAAGCCGGGCAAGGTCTTCAAGAACGTAATCTTGAACAATTGGGGCGGCTGGGGCGCCAACGATCTCGGCCAGATTGTAGGAGACGCCTGGAGCGATAACTTCGATGAAATTGCCGTGATCTGGACCCCCACCCTCAGAGGAGGATGGAAGATTGAACGGCTTCCTTATAAATCCGCCGTCGCTGACTACCCGTACACCGAAGCTCTGGCGATAAACAATCGCGGCGAGATCGTCGGTGATTACTGGGAGTGCACCGAGGAAGCGTGTACTGCCCTTCCGGCCCTCTGGAAGGTAAAAGCTGTCGGTGCCCGACCCGGCCCCCTGACGGTACTCGCAACCCTTTCAGGATTGCCGCAGGGATGGAATGTCGCCTGGGGCATCAATGACATCGGCGACGTGGTGGGAGTGAGCAATGACGCCGACTGGAATTGGTTGGCCACGCGGTGGAAGACTAAAGATCCATCCACGGCAATGGTGCTTGGTTTTCCCGGAGACTGGAGCACCGGCTTTGCCGTGAACAACTTCGGAATCGCGGTGGGGACGTACGGGGTCGGTGACAACCCTGAGCAAGCCGCTGCGGTTGCGATCCACTAGGCGGCTTTTCTGTGAGTCTGTGCCTTTACTCTGCGTGGCAAAAACCTGTGGAGTCGAGTCTCAAATTGGCCCGTGGCGTAGCGCTGAACATGCCTTAGGCATACGTGTTCAAACGTCGCGACGCGAATAACAAGCATGCCGCCCGATGTCTGGGCGGCCTTTCTTTCCTTATATCTGAGTGGTTGGGCCTCAACTGACGTTAACAGACGTGGGTGTTGAAAAAGTAGGTCAGCAGAAGATCTTTTGGGCTGCGAGCAAGCCGTTGGCGAGTTTTCTTCTCTCAGTTCGGCTAAGTAGTAGCTGGCAGAACCGCTGTTGTCGGCTGGCTGAGGAAGCGCACCAGGCGCTTGATGTTCTGGGCTACCGCTGCCAGGAAGAACTGCTCCCGCACGAACTTCAGTCTGCGCAGGCGCAAGCGAC
>JAIQFC010000003.1 GCA_020073465.1 Terriglobia bacterium | reverse complement strand
GTAGGCGGCACAGGCCAGGGTGAAGATCCAGTGCACTTGGCTCACCCCGCGATGGCGAACCTTCCGCATGAGCGCTATCGTCTTCAACCAGCCGAAGCATTCTTCGATCCGTTTTCGCTTTTTCTGACTGAAGGCGTAACCCGAGTGCCGCGTGGTGCGGCCATCTATCGCGCTGCCCCCGCGTCGCGTAAGGTTCTGTGCCACATGCCGGGTGCCCCATCCTTTTCGCGCACTCGGCGAAAAGGGTGGGTGATGGGGATCATCGATGCACCTCAATGGCGGAAACGACCATGGAATCCCACCCTCCAAACGGGGGGTGAAGGATTCTGGGGACAGACGGGACGTTCTCGACTTCCGCATGCTGAAGACCTGCCTAACTCAGGATACGGAGCTTCGCGACTTGGGCTCAGGCGCAGTTGTTGCTCGCTAACTTTAGAATCCAATCCCTCCCCGAACTCGTCTGATATCTTTTAGCTGCCCCCTGTTCCCCCAACGCAATGGACACGACTCAGCGCCCAAGCCGGTGGATGGTGATTCTTGCCTTCGGGCTCGTGTACCTGTTCTGGGGCTCGACCTACCTCGGTATCGATATTGCGGTGCAGAGTATCCCACCGGCCCTGATGTGCGCCACGCGGTTCTCCATTGCCGGGGTCGTCATGCTGGCTGTTTGTGCGCTGACCGGGCGCAAGGTTCTGTACTCGGCGCGGCAGATTGCGCTGGCTGGGGTGGTGGGCGTGCTATTGCTCATGGGCGGCAACCTGACGCTGTCCTATGCAGAACTATCTGTCTCCTCGGGACTGGCGGCGCTGATCATTGCCATCACACCGCTGTGGTTTCTGGTGCTGGATTCTCTCCTGCTCGGCGACCATCACATCTCCGGACGCGGCAAAGCCGGGCTGGCCCTGGGAATTCTGGGGTTGTTCGTCCTTTTCTACCCGGAGCTGACAGCGCCTACCGCGCTCGGACGGAGAGAGTTCTGGGCCTCGCTGAGCCTCATCGGCGGGTCGTTTAGCTGGGCGCTGGGCTCGGTGCTTTCCAAGCGCTGGCAGTCGGGCATGGATGTGTTCAGCGCTACGGGATGGCAGGTGACCTCGGCAGGAGCGGCGAACTTTGTGTTTGCCCTGCTGGCAGGAGATTTCTCGCATGTGACGTGGACGGCGCGCGGCATCGGAGCCACTATGTACCTGGTAGTCTGCGGCTCCTGGATCGGCTACACGGCCTACATCTGGCTGCTGAAGCACGTGCCCACGTCGAAGGTCTCGACTTACGCCTACGTCAACCCGGTGGTGGCTGTGTTCCTCGGCTGGTTGATTCTGCACGAGCGCGTCGACCGCTTCATCGTGGCCGGTAGCGTTATCGTCGTCCTTTCCGTGATCCTGGTAACCAGCGCGAAGGTAAAGGAGAAAACTGTCGCCGAGGAGCTCCCCGCAGTAGAAGCCGCAGGCGATTGAGAAGCAAGACAGGGATCTCTGGCTCGCAAACCTACTTCGACCCTTCTTCCTCCTCCTCGGCATCGTTTACCACATCCACCACATGCCCTCGAATCGCGAACGTCTGTCTGGCGCCGCCCGAGGCCTCAAAGCTGACCCGTACCGGCGCACGCTGCCACAACGGCTGCGGACAGGCCGAATCAGGGCCGGCGTTTTCACTCACAGCTGCCCCAGGCAGAGGACTCTTCAACACAGGCTTACGGCGGCTGAGTTGCGCCACAATCGCATACACTTTCTTGCCATCATCTGAGACCCCGCAGTAGGCAATGTAGTCTCGGAACCAGCTCTCCGCCGAATAGAGCACATCGAACTCCGGAAGATTGATCGAAGAAATTCGCCCCGTCATGCGATCCACCAAGAGCCACCCTCCTCGCTCCCATCGCCACTGGGGGTTGCCTCGTTCCTCGGGAAGGCTGTCATTGATTCGAAACACGCGTCGGACCGCGAACAGACGGTCGGTGACCTCATGCGCTGAACCCATCACGTATTCCTTCACTCGCCCATCCACCATGAGCGCGCGCACCTTCAGCGTCAGCGGCTTACCGTCGTTAGTGCCAGCGAACCACTGCACCGAACTCCATCTTCCAAAGGCGACAATGTGCGGCTTGGAAGCTCCAGCGACGTCGTTCGGAAGACCAACGACGGCAAGCACCACGAAAGCTGCCGCGAACACTCTTCGCGCTGCAGAGGCCAAACTGGTGCACATGTCGCCACGGTATGCAGGAAGCCGACAGTCCGGCAAGGATGCCGCTCACAATTTGCAGCTTCGGCGTCCCAAACTGGGAAACGGCGGCCAATCCGAGAGAGCCTTCAGTGTGCGAGAAACTACCCCATCAAAGCCACGATCGGCTTGAATCCGCTGTAGAATATTGTTTTGACAGCGATTGGTCATGAAATTCTCTCCCCCCAACCGTAGTTTCCCAGATCTGGACTCCCGGACAACTTCCGAAGGCGAACCCGCTTCCAACCGCAAGATGGGTGATCTTCTCTTACACCGGCGACCTCCGCGCATCTTGGTCGTCGACGACCAGCCCAGCATCGCCGGCCTGATGAGCCAGCTGCTCACCATTCGCGGGTACGACGTCGTCACTGCCGCGAATGCGGAGGAAGCGGAAGCCGAGGTCCGCCACCAGGTTCCCGACTTGATCCTTTCTGATGTGCTCATGCCTGGCAAGTCGGGATACGAATTGTGCCGTGAGCTGAAAGAGAACCCCGCCACGCGTCTGATTCCTTTCGTCCTGATTACCGGATTGAGCGATAGCGACGACAAGGTGCGCGGCATCGAGGCCGGCGCCGATGACTTCCTCAACAAGCCTGTCCTCGCAGAAGAGCTGATCGCCCGCGTCAAATCTCTGCTGCGTCTCAAGGAGTTCACCGACGAACTCGAAACCGCAGATTCGGTCTTGTGCACACTCGGGCTGATTGTCGAAGGCCGTGATCCCTACACCGAAGGCCACTGCGAGCGCCTCGCTTTGCATGCTACCGAGTTAGGACGCCATCTCGGAATGGACGAAGATTCCATCCTCGCCCTGAAACGTGGCGGATACCTGCACGATCTCGGCAAGGTCGCCGTCCCCGACGAAATCCTGAAGAAGGGCACAAACCTCAGTCCCGACGAATGGGAGATCATGAAGCTGCATCCCGTCACCGGCGAAAATATCTGCCGCCCGCTGAGATCCCTGCGGCTGGTCCTACCCATCATCCGCCATCATCACGAACATTCGAATGGCTCAGGCTATCCTGACGGTCTCTCGGGTAGCGAAATTCCAATCCTGCCCCGCATCCTCCAGGTCGTCGATGTCTACGACGCCTTGCGCACTGCGCGTCCCTACAAGCCCGCACTCTCCCACGACCTGGCTGCACAAACCATGCGTGACGAAGCCCGCGCCGGACTCTGGGATGCCCAACTTGTGGCTGAATACTTCTCCATGCTTGAGCAACAGCGCGAGGTCGCGTAGGTCGCTTCCGTTTTTTAACCGCCAGAGTTTCAATGAGCTGCCTCTCCTCCGGTGGAGACTGCCAGAAGGTACCAGGCGGCGTGCGGCAGCCATTGCTCTCCCCAACGCCAATCATTGTCGGCGCCCGTTTGCCGGTACGGGAGCATGTAATCGATGTCACTTTCGTCTTTGAATCCGCTGGTGATTCCGTTCGAGATCCCGCCCGGCGCATTGGTAAATTCCCACGAGTCAAAATACATGTAAGGAGGGTTGTTGCGTCCGACGCCATTGAGCATGCAGGAATCGAATGGGTTCAGTCCCAGAATCCAGTTCAGCTGGTTCGCGGCAAAGGTGTCGAGTTGGCGGCGGAAGGCCGCGTCCTGCAAGAGGAACTGTCCGGCGAGCCGGGCCGCCGTGGCGACCGAGGCCAGCCGTGCATTCTCGCCCTGCCACCAGGGGGCGGCGTCGCTGTTGTGTGGAAAGAAGAAGCTGGTGCGGCGCGCACCAGTCTTGTCTTGCACATACTCCCGGCTGTAGCCGAAAGGATTGTTCACTTCAGAGGTGACCGCTAGCTCGAACTGCAGCGACTTCTTTACCACGTCCAGCACATGCTGTTTCACCGGTGGATCGGCGATCTCAGAGTAGTAGAGCAGGCTTACCACCGGGAAGCCGCCGTCAGAGGCGTGAAAGAAAGGTCGCTGATTATCGTCGGCACGCCAATAGTTCTCGCGGCCTCCGGAGCTAATCTGGCGGGACAGAAGGGTTTGGGCGCGGCGGTCTGCAGCTGCCTTGTATTTTTCGCCGTGCGTGGCGCGGAAGAGTTCGGTTGCGGCGGCCAGTGCGCAATAGTCATCAACGATGTTCTCTTTGCCATCGTTTGTGAGTTTGAGATTGTTCTTCTCCAGGTAGTCGAAGGCATCTTCAGCCGCCTTCAGATAATCTGCGCTGCGAAACTGTCCGAAGACCGGATAGGTGCTGGCCATGGCCAGGGCCGCGATCGCGATGCCGCCCCCTGAGCGATAACTGACTTCATACTCGAGATCGCTGTTCGCTTTTTCCACCATCTCGGGAGCACCTTTGCCGGGGGCGTTTTCGATACCAAAACGCTTCATCTCACCCGCGATCTTGCGCTCCTCGGGAACCTGTTTCACGCTGCCGGTTGACACCGAACGATAGAACGATCCGTTCGCCACCTTCATGCGGACCAGGTAGTCCGCTCCGAACATAGCTTCGTCGAGGAGGTGAGGTTGATACCGAGCGAAGCCTTGCAGGCCGCGGCGTTTGGTCTGGTCGTAGCTTTTGAGCAGACTGTAGACGACCAGTGGAACCTGCTGGGGATTGAAGTAGGTAGAAAATGAGAGATGAGAAAAGTGTTTGCCGTAATCGCCGGTGGCGTCCCACCATCCTCCGTGCGCGTCGATTGTGCCCTTTTTCGAGCCTTCGAATGCGAGGTGGCTGTCGGCCTTGTCCATTTCGCCGGAGCTGCGCTCGTCCTTGAAGTAGTAGATGACGTCGGAAAGCGTGTTGCGTTCCAGCAGGTCGCGCTGCACCAGGAAGGGAAAGGACCGAACGTTGCCGGAACTGGATGTGCACTCCAGGTAGTACTTACCTTCGGTGGTAAAGGTGTCGAAATCGAGGGTCCAGAAATGCCAGTCTCTCCACTTCTGGACGGGGCCCGTGGATATCGGTGTGACGGAAAGAAGTTGCTGATCGGTGACGTCATCCTTCATTGAGCAGTCAGTAAAGCTGTCGCCTGCTTTGCCCAGGATGACTGCGTGCTTTGGGCCCGCGGCCTCGTACCCCAGATGATTGGTCAGGATCTTTGACTCGCCGGCAAACGATTGCGCTGCCAAAATTAACGCGGAACTGAAAGCCAGCAATAAAGCAAAATGCCGTCTCATGATGGCCTTTCCGCTGCGAGGCTACCTGGCCCTCGCAACTTTCGACGGCAGAGTCGTGATTTCTGCGCTGCCGTGGGCGAGACCGTTCGAAGATGCCACAACCCGAATCTTCCCCGCCTCACCTGCCTTTGACCGCACAATCAGGAGTGCGAGTCCGCTGAACGCCTTGCGGTGATCGGCCTGGAAAGGTTCCTCGGTGGCAGCATTCCCGTTGTCCACCGCAGCAATTGTCCCAGCGCCGGTGACATCGAAGTGCACCAGATTGTCGGCCAGCGGACAGAGGTTACCGTTCTTGTCTTCGATACGCACAGTAATGAAGGAGAGATCGTCCCCATCGTTCTGGATGACAGTGCGATCCGGCAAGAGTTTCACTCGCGCAGGTGCGCTCGCGGTGCGGACCTCATCGACAGCCACTTGTTTGCCGCCTTGATACGCCACGGCCTTCAGAGTGCCGGGCTGGTAAGGCACCTGCCAAACCCGCCGGTACTTGGACATGAAGTTCCCGTCCGCGCTGACGTTCTTTCCAACCGGCATCTCCCACATTTCCGCGTATCGCTTCTTCTTGCCCAATGACTTTCCGTTAACCAGGAGTTCCACCTCTTCCGCGTTCGAATACGCCATCACCGGTATGGTCTGACCTTCTTTGCCTTCCCAGTTCCAGTGCGGCAGCAGGTGAACCATCGGCTTCGTCGTCCACTGACTTTGATAGAGGTAATACCGGTCTTTGGGAAAGCCAGCCAGGTCAATCATGCCGAAGTAGGAACTGCGTGAAGGCCAGTCGGCGGACTTCAGTGAAACGTCTCCACCTGACCAGAAGTAGGGGGTCGGTTCCCCAATGTAGTCGAATCCGGTCCAGACAAACTCGCCAAGAACCTGAGGAAACTTGTCCTGGTAAGTGAATTCCACGTCGGGGCAATAGGCCCATGGCGGGGCGATGATGTCATAGCTCGAAAGCTGCAGCGAAGGATGTCTCTCATACTTCTCAATCGGCAGATGGTACACCCCGCGCGAGCTCACGCAGGATTCCGTCTCCGAGCCGAAAATGATCCACTGCGGGTGCTCCTTCATGATCTGCTCGTAGTGCATCGGCCGGTAGTTGAATCCCGGAATGTCCACTTCGTCGGCCAGCTTATTCTTGATCGCCTCCTGCCAGCCGTTGAATGCCGAACTGGTGGGCCGCGTGGGATCTTCCTGGTGGAAGAAGGCCGTCAACCGGTGGGCCTCTTTCGCTCCGTTCGCATCCCACTGCTCTGGAATCTCATTGCCAATGCTCCACAAGATCACGCTCGGATGGTTGCGATCCCGCCGCACAAAGTCATGCACATCCCGCTCCGACCACTCGTCGAAATATTTGCTGTAGTCGTTCGGATTCTTTGGAATGCGCCACATATCGAAGGCCTCGTCCATGACCAGGAAGCCCATCCGGTCGGCGAATTCCAGAAGCTCTGGAGACGGAGGATTGTGGCTGGTGCGGATCGCGTTTACCCCCGCTGCGCTGAGGATTTGCAGCTGCCTCTCGGTGGCGCGCCGGTTTACCGCCGTGCCCAGAGCGCCGAGGTCGTGGTGATCGCACACTCCATGCAGTCTTACGTGCTGCCCGTTGAGCAGGAAGCCTCTGTTCTTGTCGAACGTAATGGTGCGAATGCCGAACGGAGTCGTGTAGCGGTCTACCGATTTACCATCGGCTAGGACTTCACTGACGACGCTGTAGAGATAGGGATGATCAAGGTCCCACCGCTGCGGATGGGGAACAGTCAAGGTGGTCGATACAGTCTCACTCCCCGAACCAGTGATACTGACCGCGCCGTCTTTGCTGCCCACGTTCCGGCCTTCCGGATTCAGGAGCGAGGTGCGGAGGGTAACGTTCACCTCTTTGTCAGAACGGTTGCGAACTTCCGTCTTCACCGAAACCACGGCGTGATCGTCGGCGACTTCTGGCGTGGTCACGTATGTGCCCCAATGTGTCACGTGCACCGGGCCTGTGACATCGAGCCAGACGTTACGGTAGATGCCCGCCCCTGGATACCATCTCGACGAATGCTCCTCCGGAGTGAGGCGCACTGCCAGCACATTGGGTTCACCGCCGAAGTTCAAGTATGGCGTCAAATCGAGCTGAAATCCCGAATAGCCGTAAGGACGCCCTCCGAGCAAATGGCCATTCAGCCAGACTTGCGAGTTCGACATGGCGCCGTCGAATTCCACTGCGAAGTATTTCCCCTTCGCACTTGGTGGGAGCACAAATGTCTTCCGGTACCAACCCGTACCGAAGGACGGCAGCGCGCCGATATGAGGGTTGATCCTGGGATCGAATGGACCTTCGATGGCCCAGTCGTGTGGCAGCCTGATGGCTCGCCACTTTGAGTCATTAAACTGTTGTTGCTCCGCGCCGTCGGCCGTCCCCTTGTAGAATCGCCAGCCATCGTCGAAGCTCTGCCGCCGGGCATCCCAGGCAGTGACGGTGGGTGGTGCCGCGGGAGCCGTGGATGAGAGCACGGCGACCACCAGTGCGCACTGCGCGAGGCCAACCAGACATCTTCCGGTAAATGTCATGGAAACTCCTGGCACAGAAGAATACCAGCCCACGCCCCTCGCTGCTCGGTCAGTTAGAATTGACTCCTGCGGAAAATTACTGACCTGAGGACTCATGATTACAATTGTCTCGGGACTGCCTCGTTCAGGCACTTCTCTCATGATGCAAATGCTGGCCGCGGGAGGGATGCCGATCCTTGCCGACGGCGAACGCCGGGCCGATGTCGACAACCCGAAAGGCTATTTGGAGTGGGAGCGCATCAAGCAGCTCCCGAAGGATCCTGGGTGCATCGCGGAAGCAGAAGGCAAGGCGGTGAAGGTAATCTCGCAGCTCCTCCTCTCCCTTCCGCCGGGACATGAATACCGCATCATCTTTATGCAACGGCCGCTCCCGGAGGTGCTGGCCTCGCAGGAACGGATGCTACACCATCGCGGGACGGCCACGAACGCAGCGAATGCCGCAGCCATGACCAAGGCATTTCAGAATCACTTGTTCGAGGTCAACACCTGGCTCAATGGAAAGCCCAATGTGAAAGTGATCCGTGTGTACTATCACAGCGTCTTGCGCGAGCCCAAAGTGGTTGCGGAAAGCCTGGTGCAGTTTCTTGAAATCCCATTGAACGTGGAAGTGATGACTCAGCAGGTCGACGCGACGCTCTATCGACAGCGCTCAAAGGGTAACGGGGAACGGGTGGATCTGTGTTAGAGGCCGGGCTCTTTGGACAGAAGGCGTTGCTTCAATGTCCGGCACCCCTCGCTTCTGCAGGCACGGCTGCTGCTTTTTCCAGACCAGCGACGCGCACCGGATGGCTGACCTGAAATCCACTTGGGCTGATGCGGGAAGGATTCGGGATCTGCTTCCACGCATCGAGACTGTTGCGGTACATCCTGCGCGCTTCCTCCTCCAAGCGGGAACGCTCGCGATTGTCTTTCGCTTCGTGCGCAATCGCGGCGGTGACGTCTCCGAGCCCTGCGGATGCGTCAGCAATCGCATAGAGGGCTGGCACGTCGCGGTGCTCTGGAATGGCGGCCGGAGTCACTATGCCCAAAGCCTCTCGATAGGCTTCCGAAGCCTCGCGCAGCTTGCCCACCTTCGCCAGCACAGTGGCAGACTTGGTGTAAGCCACTGCCAGTTCGCAGCGTGTGTCATCGTCGGTCTGCTGGCTTGAGGTCTCCCCCAAGGCGACGGCGGCCTTCTGGTAGTTCTGCAGGGCGTGTCGTAGGTCCCCATTGCCGGCATGAGCTTCACCAAGCCAGATGTAGATGGCCCCCAACCCGTGAGGAGAGTCATCGGCGGACCGGGTGGGAGCATGGAGCGCGTCAAAAGCAGAGGCAGCTTTCTGCAGTCTTACAATGGCGTCATCGTATCTGCCCATGGTTGCGAGGGCTCTGCCCTCGTGGTAGTCCATGGCTGCGATGTCCAGCTGAAGCATGGTGTTCTGAGGATCTGCCTTGGCCATCGGCTGCAACTCTGATCGAGCCTGCTCATAGCTCGCCAGCGCGGCATGGGCATCTCCGTTCATCAACAGGATGTCTCCCAGCTTCTGTCGTGCAATGGCGCGCTCGCGCCTTACGTTGACTTCGTCCTCGCCCTTCGGTTCAGTCTCGTAGAACTCAATTCCTTGCCGCACTGTCTTAAGGGCGTCCTCGCGCAAGCCCGAGCGAGCCAGAGCACTCCCAAGCAGAATCGTCGACATTCCGAGACTGCGGCGGATTTTTCGATACTCTGGATTGGTGTGGAACAAGTCCAGTTTCAGCGCTTGATTCTGACGATAAGACTCCAGAGCGTGGGCCCTGTCACCGAAAGCATCCTGCATGAAAGCCAGGTTCTGATACTCGATTGACCTTTCGCTCCTCACCTTTGGATTCGCCGGGTCTTTCTTGATAAGCCGCTCAGTAATCGCCATGGCCTGCTCCAGATCCTTCTTGCCACTGGGCTGCATCAGCGAGGAAAAGGCGAGGATGCGGTGAATCATGGCCACGTTCAATTGGTCGATTACATTGCCGGGATTTGCTTTGGCCACGGATTCAAAAAGGGTGAGGGCTTTGCGGTCGCTGGCTTCCGCTGCCTCCGAGTCCCCGAGATTCGACTCTGTTGTACTTCCTTGAACAACCGCCAGGCGTTGGTATCCCCAAGCCAACTCGCGTTGCAGGTCTGGATCGCCGCCCGAATCCTTGGCCACGCGGTCCAGATATTGCACCGCGCGATCGAGCAGGAGTTTACGCGCTGGGGTCGCGCCGGGAAGGTTCTGAATGGCGTCGTGGATATCAAAAATCAGCGAGTCCGAAAGTTGGCGCACATCGTTGAAACGCTGTTCAGCTCGCGCCCGTTCAGCGCCCGCAATTTCGGCTTGCCGGCGCGCGATGCGGGCCTCGCGCACCGTCGCGCCGATGCCCGTCGCCAGCGCAAGAACCACGACCGCTGTCGCCGCAACCCCCACCTTGTGCCGTCGCACGAACTTTTCCGCCCGGTAGTTCCACGTGCCCTTCGTGGCGGTAACAGCGCGCCCCTCAAGATGATTGCGGATATCTTCCGCGAACTGCTCCACCGACGCATAGCGGCGGTCCGGCTCCTTGCGCAGCGCCATCAGCACGATGTCATCAAGATCCCCGGCCAGCATCCGCCGCAGCTTCTTGGGGGACTTTCCCTGTGAACGGTCCTCGCGCTCGGGGGTCGGCTCGATCGAGTCTCGCGCTTCCACTTCTGCCATGTCCGCTACTTTCCTTCAGGGCGCTCGCCACTTGCTACTCGTCCGCCGCCTTCGGTCGATACCGGTAAAAGAGGCATACTCACTCAACCGACGCGGTCTTCACCGCTTCAATGCTGGCGCGCCGCGATCGCTGCGGTGCACTTTGCGATTTGGCGGGAAACCTCTGACGGCTCGCCCGCGTAGTCAGCTCCCAGTTCGTTGTGTACCTGTAGATCGTTCCAGATCCCTGAGCTTTTCTGGTACGAGTCGCGAGCTTCCTCCCATATTGCCAAGTTCTGTGAGAGAGGAGAGTTCTTGGCGGCCTGAATGGCATAGAAAGCTCCCAGTTTTTCATGCACTCGTGCCAAGAGAATGCGCCAGTCGGAGTTTGTTGGGTTTGCCGCGACCACGGACTCGCCGATCGACAACGCATCACGGTAGCCCGCCAGCGCCGCCACAGAGTTCCCCAACACGAGCTGCACATCGGCCAGGTTCATTCTGATTTCTGCCAAGTCGGCACGCACCGCCAGATCTTTTGGGTCAGCTTTCGCCAGCGATGCGGCCAAGTTCTGCGCCTTTCCCAGGTAGCGAAGCGCCTGTTGATTCTGCCCGGTCTTCTTCAGCATCTCGCCAAGCCGAAAATAGAGAACTTGCAGGTCGTTGCGAGTGATCGCGCTGGGATCGACAGCGACCGCGGCTTCACCCAAGTCAACACAACCGCGCTGGTTTTCTAGAGCAAGAGACATCTGTCCCAGAGCCGATTGCAGATAGGCGGCCTTGTAGCACGAGATATTCACGTCGCGGCGAAGTAGTTGATCGGAAGGATCGGCCTTTGCCGCCTCCTTGTCTGCGGCCAGTTCGCTCAGCCGGATCGCAAGGGCGTTTCGCTTGTCGCCCATTCTTTCGAGAATGTCGGCAATACGTTCGTTGGCGACCCCCGCGTCTCGTCGGGATTGCGCATTGGCCGGATCAATCAGCGACTCGAATACGGCATAGGCTGTCCGGCTATTCGTCAGTGCCCGCGGAAGATCCCGCATTTGCAGGTAAGCGTCCGCAAGGTGGATATAGGCTACCCCCTTGTCTCGCACATTTTCACGATCGGATGGATCTTCCTTGAGCAGCTCGTCAATGATGACGATGCCTTTCTGGTAACTGTCGACTGCTTGCGTAAGATCCCCGCTTTGTGCCAGTCCGACTCCGTAGCGGACGTATAGTATCTCCATCCGAATCCTTGACTTCACACTGGGAGGCTGGTTCATCAGCACGTCGAGTCCCCGGTGGTAGCTGGTCAGCGCAGCTTTCAAGTCGCCGGTGGCAGTGAACACGTCTCCGATCTCGCCATAGTTCCGGGCAAGTAAACTGCGGAGATCCTGGTCCCGGGGCGACGACTGGATGAGTTGTTCCCGGATGGCGATCGACTTTTGAAAACTGGCCAGCGCGCCCTGGAAGTTGCCCAAATTGTCCCGATACGGCGAGCCTTGCACATCGCCCACCTTCTCGTAGGCCACAGCGAGTTCGCTTCGCAGGGAGGAGTCACTGCCCGCCTCCTGCGAGAGGCTATCCAGATACTCAAGGGCGCGCTTGACCACCAGTTCCCGGGCCGGGGTCGACCCTGGAAGATGCTCGATCGCGTCATGAAACTCGAACAAAAACGAATTGGCCAAGTGGCGAACATCAGTGAATCGCCTTTCGGCGCGTTGCGCGTTAGCGGCTGCAATTCGGGCTTCACGCAAAGTCGCGCCCACACCAGCCAGCACTGCCAGCACCACCACCGCCGCAGCTGCCAGACCGGTCGTGTGCCGGCGTGCAAACTTTCGCGCCCGGTATTTCCACGAGCTCTTCGTCGCCGCGACCGGCAAGCCGTCCAAGTGGAGGCGAATGTCGTCCGCGAACTGCTCCACTGACGCGTATCGAAGGCTGGGCTCCTTGCGCAGAGCCATCAGGACGATGTCATCGAGATCGCCTGCCAGTATCCGCCGCAGCTTCTTAGGGGATTCGGTTTGCGCACGTCCGTCGCGCTCTATGGTCGGCTGGATCAATAGTCTTCCTTGCGATTCTGCACGTTCGCGGATTGCTTCAGAGATGCTTGCCACTCACCTGTTCGTCTGCTGCTTTTGCCCGCCGGGTCACTTCTCGAGGATCGCCCGCCTTGAATCCGTTGGGTGACACGGGTCCGGGATGAGGAATCCTCTGCCAGGTATCCAGGCTTTTCCCGTACCAGACTCCCGTTTCGCGCCAAGCATTCGATCTTTCCGAGGCGCGGGCTGAGGACTTTACCTGCGCTGCACTCACATCTCCCAAACCTGCATAGGTGTCCGCCAGCGCATAGAGGACCTCAATGTTGTCCGGGTTGGAAGCCGTCATGGACTCGGCGGTAGAGAGAGCGCTCCTGTAGTCCTCGCGGGCTGCCGGCACCAAACCCAACTTCAGACGCGCACCACCGAGGTGGTTGCGCATGATCACCACGTTCACGGCATCTTCAAGGTCGGCGGGGTCAGCGGACACAATGGCAGAGTAGAGTTCGAGTGCCCGCGCGTAGTGGAATTGCGCAGCGCCCACGTTTCCGCCCCGTTCCAGCGCCTCGCCTACCAGTGCCTCGGTGCTGGCCAGCAGAGTCCGCGCATACGAGTCGTTCGCCGTCTTGGTAACCGTCGCCGTCCGCGACAACGCGCGTAGCAGGGCCACCCTTCCTTGTTCGATCTGGCCGGCCTCAACCATGGCATGCCCGATGTCTCCTTCCGACGTCACCAGTTCCAACTGCGCCACGGTGTCCCGTGGATCCGCGGCTGCTAGTGGCCGGAGCACTTCTTCCTCTTTCCGATAGTGCGCCAGAGCCTCGGCCGGACGACCGCCCATCAACAGCGCGTCTCCCATGCGCGTCTGGCAGATCGCAAAGCCCCTCCGGTAAAGGGTATTGGCGTTGTCCAACAGCGGAGCGACAATACTCTCTGCTTGCTGGTAGTACTCCAGAGCCTGGACGGCGTCACCCCCGCGCAGGTAGTCATCGCCAACTCCCAGCGTGGCCCGCGCGAGCAGATACTTCTTGTACGGATCCGCCGGATTGGCCTCTGCGACTTGCCGCATCAACGGCAAAGCCTTGCGATGATTCTCCAGAGCATCCCCAAGAGCGGCCGTGCCTCCCCGCAACCCACTGCCTCCTTCCAGGTCGCCCAGGTATTGATATCCTCGCGCCAGCACCTCGAGGGCAGCTGTATTTCGCGGATCGTCCCGTGCTGCCGGCTCCGCAATCGCCACCGCCTTCCGCAGATTCTGCAGTCCCTCGCTGGTGCCGCCCGGAGACAACCATAGCGCCCGCCCCAACTGCTCATAGGCGCGGGCCAGCGCGATATGATCTTCGCTGTTACGCGGGTTGGCGTTGGCAATGGCCTCGCGGATCGCCACCGCCTTCTTCAGACTCCGCCGCGCTCCTTCCGCATCGCCGATGCTGGACTCGTATGTATTGCCCTGCACGGTACCCAGCCGGTCGTAGGCCGAGGCCAGTTCGCGTTGCAGCGAAATGTCGCCGGTTGCTTCCCGCGCCAGACTGTCCAGGTACTCCTGCGATCTCTGCACAATCAATTGCCGGCCGGCGGCCGCTCCGGGCACCCCGTCGATCGAGTCATGGATCTCGTACATCAGCGAATTGGCCAGTTGGCGAACATCAGCAAAACGCTTCTCTGCCCTCCGCTGGTTGGCCGCGGCGATGCGGGCTTCGCGGATGGTCGCCGCTACCCCACCTGCGATGACAAGCAGAATGATGGTTGTCGCCGCCATTCCCAGCTTGTGCCGCTGCACAAACTTACGTGCGCGATACGCCAGCGAGTCTGGCGCCGCTGACACCGGCAAACCCTGCAGGTGGCGGCGAATGTCCTCCGCCATCTGCTCCACCGAAACGTAGCGCCGCTGCGGTTCCTTGCGCAGCGCCTTGAGCACAATGACGTCCAGGTCGCCGGCCAGGCGCCGCCGTAACTTCCCGGAGGATGCCGCGCGCAGGCCGCTCGCCAGTTCCGCGGTCGGCGGGGACGTAGCTCCCGTGGCGTCGATCGGTTCGGTCCTCATGCTCGTTTGAGAATCACGGTGCTGGGCCGTTCCGGCTCCAAGTCGCAGATTGCCCGCGCGAGCTCGTGCGGCGTCCGTGTATTCCGGGGATACGGAGAGTGCCCGGTCAGCAGCTGGTACAGCACGACGCCCAGCGAGTACACGTCGGTCGCAGTCGTGATCGGCTCACCTCGAATCTGTTCCGGGCTGGCGTACTGCGGCGTCAGAGGATGAGACAGAGTGGTCTCGGAACTGGCGTCGGGATCCAGTATCTTCGCGATCCCAAAATCCAGCAGCTTCGGCACGCCTTCTTCCGTCACCAGAATGTTGCCGGGCTTGATGTCGCGGTGGATCACCAGCCGTTGGTGTGCGTACTGCACCGCCGCGCACACCTGGAGGAACAGCTTCAGACGAGAGGAGATGTCCAGACCGTGGGTGGCGCAGTACTGGTCGATCGGCGTCCCTCTCACCAGCTCCATCACCAGGTACGGAATGCCATCTTCCGTGCTCCCTCCGTCCAGCAGGCGCGCGATGTTGGGATGGTCCAGGCCAGCAAGAATCTGCCGCTCCTGGCGGAACCGCTCGATTACAAACTCCGTGCCCAAGCCCCCGCGCACCAGTTTGATCGCCACTTCCTTGGTAAACTGTCCGTCCGCGCGCACGGCACGGTAGACTTCGCCCATCCCGCCGTGGCCAATTTCCTCCAGGATGTCGTAGGCGCCAATCCTGCGCCCGACGCGGCTGGAGGATGGGCCGGTGCCTGCCAGCGACCGCCTCAAGTCGACCACGGGAGTTTTCAGGAAACCGCTTCCGGCCTCTTGATCGGAGAACAAGAGAGACTCGACTTCACGGCGCAGCTCGGAATCGCCGGCACAGACTTTATCCAGATAGGTCGAGCGTTCCGCCGCATGCAAGGCAATGGCTGCGTCAAATACCTGTCTTACCTGCTGCCACCGTTCCGGGGTCATTCGGGTGAACTCCCTGCGATTTCACGATGCAGCCAGGCTCGGGCCGAAGTCCAGTCGCGCTTGACGGTCGCCGGAGAGATTCCCAGGACCTCGGAGGTGTCTTCAATCGTGAGTCCGGCAAAGAAACGGAGCTCGACGATGCGGCTTTGCTGAGCATCCAGGGCCGTAAGCCGCTCCAGTGCTCCATCGAGTGCGATCACGTCGACATCAGGTTGCTGTGCAAGTTCGTTGGCCTCATCCAGCGCCAGCTTGCAGGCGCCGCCCCCACGCTTGGCGGCGGCGTGGCCGCGTGCATACTCCACCAGGATCTGCCGCATCAGGTGAGCGGCAATTCCAAAGAAATGGGCGCGGTTCTGCCACTGCGGCGGATTCTGTCCCGCCAGGCGAAGATAAGCCTCGTGCACAAGGGCTGTACTCTGCAATGTGTGGTCGCCACGTTCGCGCTGCAGATAGTGATGTGCCAGCCGCCGCAGTTCGCCATAAACCATCGGCATTAATGACTCTAACGCCTCACGGTCGCCGGCCCTCCAGCGAACAAGCAACTCCGTCACCGGACTTGGAGACTCACGATGCAAAAGGCCCGCCCCGCGCGCAGTAGAGCGCGTTGGCGGCGAAGCATATCCCGTATCGGTCGCGATGTCAACCAGCTGAAAACAGGCACCTTATAACCGCATTTCTCCCCGTCGAATCCCATTTTGTGTGTGCTCGTGAGCCAATTCGCCCGCCTTTCTCACATTAGTTATTAGGTAAGGGCAACTCGGAGCCGGGATGACGGGCTGTCCCAGCCAGCGAAGTTCGGGGGGAACTTCGCGGTCACAGATGGGCCGATCTCTCGCGAGCGACGGAGACTGCGTTGAAATAGACGTCTTCCCGTCGCTCCGAGTTGGCCAGGTAGCGTCTCAGTTTCGGGTTCTGGAGGTGCAGCCGACAACCTCACGGCGAACTGAGAGCTGCCGGGTCAATCGAAGCGAGCCTGCCTGTTGGCGGAGGTTCGCAATTTTTCACCTTGCTGGCTTTGTATCCGCTCAGCCTTTGGCTTGCGCAATCAGTTCTGCGCCCGCGGTGGCCAGGCTCACATCCTCACTGGACGATAACCCGCTCACAGCGACCGCTCCCGCGACCTCGCCATCTTTCCAGACCGGAATGCCGCCACCCCATCCCACAAATCTCGGGTCGCCATAGTAGGCGATATCGTGTCCTTTTTCAGGGTGCCTGACGTTCTCTCCGATCTCCTGTGTTGGCACGCGCGCTCGCGCTGCGGTCCAGGCCTTGTTCATGGCAATCCCAATCGACGCGACGGGCGCACCATCCATGCGGGCGAAGCAGATGAGTTCGCCATGCGAGTCAGCTACCGCCACCACGACGGTCTTTTGCAGCTGGAGAGCTCGATCCACGATCAGCTCGACAGCTCGCTTCGCGTCGGAATAGTCAATTGTTTGCACGGTTCTCATGGGTGAAAAGGGTAACAGAAGACCGGGGGACCGGAATGCGTTGGGGTCAAAACATACCGAGGGGCAGCCGGTTATGTTGCTCGGCTGCCCCTGGAAGACGATAGACGGGTGGAAAACTACGGTGTGACCGTGAAACTTGTCGCGCTCGTCGCTGTTCCTCCTGGAGTGGTCACTTGAATCTTGCCGGTTACCGCACCAGTCGGAACCGTGGCCGTGATCTGAGTGTACGAGTCAACTGAGAACGTGGTGGCCTTGATCCCGCCGAAACTGACTTTTGTGGCACCCGTGAAGCTATTTCCCGTAACGGTAACAACCGTTCCCACAGGGCCGCTTGTCGGACTGAAGCTGACGATCGACGGTGTGACCAGGAACTTGCGATTGCTTTTCAGCGTGCCTCCGGGAGTAGTGACATTCACAAAGCCGGTGGTCGCGCCGGTAGGAAGTGTGGCGGTGAGATAGGTGTCAGAGACTACGGTGAAGCTTGCCGGTGTTCCGTTGAACGAGACTTTCGTTGTTCCGGTGAATCCCTGGCCAAGGATCTCGACCGTCTTCCCGACCTTGCCCGTCCACGTTACCAGGCCGACGAATGGCTTCAGACCCATGTCCAGGCTGTAGAAGACGCCGCCATTCAGGCCGTTCGCGCCGCCCGATTCCACGCTCCCATAGAATTTCCCATTTGTGTGTTGCATGAGTGGCGTCTGAGGGAAGAAGCCATCCGCGCAGAAGGAAAGGGAGCAGAAGTTGTAGAGAATCGACTCCGTTCCGGCAGGAGTGACCTTGAAGAGCACTCCCGCGTTGTGTGTTCCGCCCTGGGCCGTGCCGTAGAAGTTGCCGTCGGTCCCCAGCGCCAGCCCAACCCAGGGATTGATCCCATCGCTGCCAGCAACGTCATGGAAGGCGTAGAGCAGCGTATAGACGCCAGATGGAGTGATCTTGAAGATAGTCCCCTGATTGTTGGCCCCGCCCTGATAGGTAACGCCGTAGAAGTTCCCGTCATTGCCCTGGGCCAGAACTCCAACCGGCAACGCCCCTTCCGTCGGAAACCCCTGAAAGGTGTGGAGAACGGTAATCTTTCCGCCCGGAGTCAGCTTGTACACCACTCCACAGCCGATCTGACAGCCGGTACCGTTGAAACCACCAAACCGGGTCGTTCCATAGAAGTTGCCATCCGTCCCCTGCGTCGGAAGGTTGGGATTATTACCGTTGGTGGAGCTGAAGTCTCCGAGAACGGTCAGCACACCTGCGGAGGTCATCTTGTACACCAGACCATAGTCTCCTGTGCGGTCATCAGGATTAACCCCGTAGAAGTTGCCGTCCTGCCCCTGAAACGGTGGGAATAGAGGATTTGCCCCATCGTCGAAACTCGTGAAGTTCCACAACGTAGTCCGCTGCCCGCCGGGCGTGGTCTTGAACACGGTTCCTACTAGGCTGGTGCCGCCGCCCGCGGTAGTCCCATAGAGGTTTCCGTCGAAACCCAGCGTCAATCCGCCAACTGCGGCGTCGCCGGAGGCAAAATCAAAAAGCTTCGTCAACGACCCGGTGGAGGTGATTTTGAAGGCCGCTCCGGCATTGGTTGCGCCACCCAGTGGGGTGGTGCTGTACAGGTTGCCGTCCCTCCCTTGCGACATCAGGCCATTCGTTTCGGGGTTCCTCGGGTCACCGGTGTTGGTTCCATAGCTGTACAGCACCGTGTAAGTCTGCGCCTGAAGCGCAGTCGCACCCGAGACGAAGGCCAGCACAAACGCCAACGCAACCATCCTCGAGCCGGACACTAGAGTCATTGATTTCATCTCGCCCCTCCCCAAAGAGCTTTCCCATAGCACAGATAGGCCTTACCGCTGGTGGCCGACTTGTGAGAGAATTCCCCCCCAAGTCCGACCGTCGGCGTAGCTTGCACAACTCCCCCGCTTGCTGTCCTGACGGAATTCTCAAGAAACTCTAAAGAAAGATAAGTCCATGATTCACAACGGCTCCCAGGTCGAGGCGCAGGAATCGTGCGGACGCCTCTGGCGCTTCGCCAACTGCGAATTCGACGACCTTGGCCTTCAGTTGCGCGTCAATGGGCAGCCTGTGGAACTCGAGTTGAAGCCTCTGGAGCTCCTGGTGCAGCTTCTGGACCACGCCGGTGAAGTACTTACGAAGGAGAAGCTGCTCGAAAGCGTGTGGCCTGGCTTAACTGTGGTTGACGGTTCTCTGGCCACGGCGATGTCGAAGTTGCGCCGGGCCCTAGGCGACGAAGATTCCTCGATCGTAGTGACGGTTCCGCGTGTGGGCTACCGCCTGGGGGTCGCAGTTCAGTACAAATCGATCGGGGCGACCTACTCCACGGGTGACCTGGATCTGAAGGCTGGAAACCCCGTCCCGGGACGCGGGCAGTGGCGCCTGATCCGCTCACTCGAGACTTCTGCCGGCAGCGAGGTATGGCTCGCAGAGCACCCCAAGACCCGCGATCTTCGGGTCTTCAAGTTCGCCACCAGCATGTCGCGCCTTAAGGGGCTGAAACGCGAAGTCACCGTCGCTCGGTTCTTGCGAGAGACCCTGGGAGAGCATCCGCACTTCGTCCGTCTTCTCGAATGGAATTTCGATACTCCTCCACACTTCCTGGAGAGTGAGTATGGCGGTTTGGACCTGGCGCAGTGGGCGCAAGACCAGGGAGGACTCGCGGCGATCCCGCTACAACTTCGGTTGCGCGTGCTCGCAGAGGTCGCCGGCGCGGTGGCTGCCGCTCACCAGGCCGGAGTGCTGCACAAGGACCTGAAACCCTCCAACATCCTGGTGATGTCTTCCGACCGCGGCCCGCAGATCAAGGTGGCCGATTTCGGCAGCGCATCCTTAATCGAGCCCTCTCGGCTCAAGGCCTTGGGCATTACAAACCTCGGGCTGACGCAAACGCTCCATCCGCAGAGCCCCTCCTTGAGCGGCACATTGATGTACATTGCCCCGGAAACAATGTCCGGAGAACCACCCACCGCCGTTTCGGACATTTACGCCTTGGGTGTCATTCTTTACCAGCTTGTCGCCGGGGACTTTCGCCGGCCGCTCGCACCCGGATGGGAAGCCGGGGTTGAAGATCCACTGTTGCGTGAGGACATCGCGCAAGCGGCCTGTGGAGATCCGGCGCTACGACTTGCCACTGCGTCAGAACTGGCGCGGAGGATAGCTGATCTGGACAAGCGCCGTCTCGAACGGGAACGGCTTGCACAGACTAAGCGGCACGAACAGATTGTCGAGCGCAGGAAGGCGGAAGCGCGTGCTCGCCTTCCTTGGGTAGCCTTCGCGGTCCTGGCTTTCACTGTGGCGGCAGCGATAAGTTTCGGATTTTATAAGATGCGCGCCTCTTCCGCGCCGCGTCCTGCCTCGGTCGCGGTTCTTCCGTTTCAAAATGCTGCAGGTGATTCCAGCATCGATTTCCTTCGCTTTGCCTTGCCTGACGAAATCACCACCACGCTCAGTCACATGCATCCTCTTTCCATTCGCCCGTTTGCGAATGCGAGCAAATACTCCGATCCGTCGGTCGATTTGCAAAAGGTGGGACGCGACCTTGGCGTGAATCGAATTGTGACCGGCCACTACCTGTTGCTGGGCAGACAGCTTCAGATCACGATGGAGGCGGTAGATGTCGATAGCAATCGCCTCTTGTGGCGCGACACGGTCAATGTCCCTGCGAAAGACTTCCTGGCTATGCAGGCCCAGATCGCAGCCTCTGCGCATGGCCGGCTTGCTCCAGTTTTAGGCGCCTCTGTCTTTGAGAGAAACGGTTTGAACCCTCCGAGAAACGAAGAGGCGTATAACCTTTATCTCCGAAGCATCCCTTTCACGGGCGACCCCGCACCAAACCAGCAGGCTCTGGCCATGTTGGAACGATCCGTGGCACTCGACCCCACCTACGCTCCCGCATGGGCCGCCCTATCCAACCGTTCATACTCCGCCTCGCGTTTCGGCGGGGCGGGCGCGGCCATGTTGCAGCGCTCCGACGCCGCCGCCGAGCGGGCTCTAGCACTCGACCCAGATTCTGTCGACGCCGTTCTGGAGTTGGTCGTACACCGTACCGAGCGCGGTGACTTAGTGAACTCTTTTCTGCAGGCACAAAATATGGTCCGCCGCCGGCCCGACAGCGCGCAGGCCCACCACGCATTAAATTATGTACTGCGCTATGCGGGCTTGCTCCAGGAAGCGGCCCGGCAGTGTGATACGGCTTATCTGCTCGAACCCCAGATCACCTGGGGCTCGTGCTCCTCCACCTTTATGGAACTCGGGAACTACAAACGCGCCAGGGACTTCATTCGCAAGGATCTCAGTTCGGAATGGTCGAAGGCTCACGCCGTCGAAATCCTCGTGCGCGAAGGCAAAGGGAGCGAAGCTCTTCAGATCGGCGCACCCCACATCCCCGATTGGGAGAGCTACAACATGCTGCTGGCCTGTGTGCAGCACAAGCCTGCTCAGGAAATCAGTTCGCTTGCGAAAGCGGTGAAGTCCTCAGATGATCCCGAGGTCAATTACTTCTTCGCTGCGCATCTCGCCTACTGCGGCCAATCGGATGCCGCCCTTCGCATGCTGAAGCTGGCGATTCAGGGCAAACATTGCTCCTATCCTGCAATGGATACCGATCCACTCTTCGCGAGTCTTCGCTCCAACCCCAAGTTCGCGGAGGTTCATTCATCCGCCGTCGAATGTCAGAACGACTTCCTGGCGAAGCGCGATCAACAGCCGCATTGAAAGGCCGTTACGCCAGTCTCTGCCACTGGCGTTCGCGTGCGCTCCGCGCGATGGCCTCGCACAACACCAGCTCTTCGTGTCCGGTCTGAAACGTTGGGAAGCTCGGCGGCTGCGTGGAAGGGTTCCGCACGTAAGCATAAAAATCCTTGAATAGCTGCAGGAAGGTATCTGGATAGCCTTCCGTGTGCCCGCCCGGATAGGCCGAGTACCGCCGCGCAGTGGGGCTCATCAGCGCAGGATCTTTCAGCAGTTCCTGGTTGGCTTGATTGCGATGGCCAATCCAGAGCCGGTTAGGTGATTCGGAATTCCAAGCCAACGAACCCTCGGAGCCGTTGATCTCGAATTCGAGAAATGCCTTTCGTCCAGCACTCACTTGCGAAACGGTCATGACGCCGCGAAGATTGTTTTCGAATCGGAGCAAGACCGATGCATAGTCGTCTGTAACAATCTTCACGTCATCGCTGGCGACTTCACCCGCTTTCTGGAAAGTCTCCACACGCCCGCGCGGGCGCTTGCGAACTGGGATGACGGTAGCGAGATCCGCGCAGACTTCTGTGATTTTGCGGCCCGTTAGCCACGTGGCGAGATCGAGCCAGTGCGTCCCGATATCGGAGACTGCGCGCAGGTCTCCACCCAACTCGGTCTCCAGGCGCCAGTTCCAGTCATTGGGATAAAAGAGCCAGTCCTGAAGGAAGCCCCCATGCACCAGGCGCGGCTCCCCAATAGCTCCCCGCTGAATAATCGCTCGCGCTTCCTGGCACAAGGGATAGTAACGAAGGTTGTAGGTGACGCCTCCGATGCGCCCGTGTTTCTGCGCAAGGTCCATCAGGGTCGTGCTCTGTTGAGTGTCCATGGCGAGCGGTTTTTCACACATCACATGTTTCCCCGCTCGCAGCAGTGCGCTGGCCTGCTCGAAATGCAGATGGTTGGGCGTGCAGATATGCACCACGTCGACCTCAGGATCACTCGCAAGTTCCTGCACCGACCGATAAGCCCGCGGAAGATTCAAGGAAGACCGGGTCGCTTCGGCCCGCTCCGGTGAACTCCCAACCACGCCAGCCAAGGGGACACCCAGACGCCGGAGAGCTTCAATGTGCGCTCGTCCGACGAAACCGGCACCGATCACAGCAGCTCTGAGTTCGGTCAATGGATTCCTCGAGAAATGAAATTGCCCCTGGAAATCAGGTCTAGCCGATGCAACTCGTGACCGCTGTCCCGACATTCGACGAAACGTGTAATTTCCGCTAACGTATACGGCTCGGATGAAAACAAGCGATCCCCGCCAGCCGTCTCGGCGTTTGCTCGTCGCGGGTTTCCACTGTACTAGAGCGTAAGGAGAACCGGCATGTCAACTCTGGCATTGCTTGGTGGCGAGAAGACCAAGCGAAAGCCGTTTCCTGTTTGGCCACAATATGACGAGAACGAACAGCGCGCTCTCAGCGAAGTGCTGGAGAGCCGTGTTTGGTGGCGCACGCCTGGGACCAAGACCCTCGAATTCGAGCAGGCTTTCGCACGGTTTCATGGAGCGCGGCACGGAATCGCGGTGACCAATGGCACGGCTGCGCTGGAGATAACGATGGCTGGCCTGGGCATTGGCCCCGGCGATGAGGTCATTCTGCCAGACTTCACGTTTGTGGCCACCGCCAGTGCAGTCCTGTTCGCCAACGCACTTCCAGTGCTGGTGGACGTCGATCCAGACACGTACTGCATCAACCCTGACCTGACGGAAGCAGCCATCACGCCGCGCACGAAGGCGATTGTCGCCGTGCACATGGGCGGTCATCCCGCCGATCTCGATCGTTTGCAGCAGATCGCGCGTAGCCGCGGACTGGCGCTCATTGAAGATTCGGCGCATGCTCATGCGACGGAATGGCGGGGCAAGAGAATTGGAAGCTTCGGTGTTGCCGGGACCTTCAGTTTTCAGTCCAGCAAGCTCATGACGGCGGGCGAGGGCGGTATCGTCATTTCGAATGACGACAAATTCGAGCGGCAAGCCCGCTCTGTGCACGACTGCGGGCGCATGCCGGGCGAGTGGTTCTATAGCCACTTCATCTATGGATCGAACTACAGGCTCAGCGAGTGGCAGGGAGCGGTCCTGAACGTACAGCTCCGCCGGCTCGATGAACAGACCAAACGCCGTCACCACAACTCACGGCTGCTTGATCGACTGTTACGGGACATCCCCGGCATCACGCCTCAGAAACTCGATCCAAGGTGTACCCGGAATGGCCAGTACGCCTACATCTTCCATATAGACCGGAAGGAATTTGCAGGGATTTCCACGGAGCGCTTCATCGAAGCCATGAACGCGGAGGGAGTTCCAAATCAGGCGAGCTACCCTCCCCTGCATGAGTTGCATGTATTCCGCAACGGCGAATACAAAAAGCGTCTCAGTGGGGAGCAGGCCAAGGAACAGCATGCATTCCTGCGTGACAAGTTTCCGGCAACGCAGAAGGCTGCCTGGGAAAGTGTCTGGATTCCACAGCCTGCATTGCTTGGGGATGAAGAAGATATGCACGAGATCGCGGCAGCCTTCAGCAAGATTCAGAAGTGCGCCAGGGAACTCGCCTGAGCGTCTCGCGTACGACTCGACAAATTGCAGACACCATGATCGAATGCATCCGCTATCGAGGCTGGAACAACTGCTGCAAGCTTTCGAACGGAACGGTTGAGTTGGTCGTTCTCGCCGATGTCGGGCCGCGTGTCATTTTTTATGGATTCCAGGGTGGAGAAAACCAATTTCACGAAGTGGAAGAAGATGCCGGTCAAACTGGAACAACGAAATTTCGCCTTTATGGCGGGCATCGCCTGTGGGTTTCTCCTGAGGTGGACAGGACCTATTTCCCCGACAACTCTCCGGTAGCCGTCTCAGAACTGGGGAAGACCGTGCGCTTCACGGCACCACGTGAGGACGCGCCGCCCGGAACCGGCCTGCAGAAGGAATTCGAGATCGAGTTGGCACCGTCGGGTTCAGCAGTCCGTGTGACGCACCGCATCACCAATCACGGTACCCAGCCAAGCGTGCTCGCTCCATGGTCGCCAACCATGATGCGGGAGGGAGGGCGTGGGATTTTGCCGCTTCCGCCACGGCACACCATGGACAAAGATCACTACCAGCCCGTCGGAGTATTCGGGGTCTGGTCGTTCACCGACTTTGCAGACCCGCGCTGGCATCTCGGAACTGATTTCATTCAATTGTCCCAGTCTGCAAGCCCCACCGGCCGCTTTCGCGAACAGATGGGAGGCATTTTCAACCCCGCCGGCTGGGGCGCGTACGTCCGGCAAGGAGTCCTCTTCATTAAACGTGCTCAGGTGGTCGCGGGTGCATCTTACCCGGACTTCGGCTGCAATTTTGAGCTTTTCACCAACCCGGAGTTTCTTGAACTGGAAACCCTGGGACCCATGGTCGAGTTGAAGCCGGGAGAAACCGTGCAGCACGTAGAGCGGTGGTCCCTGTTTGCCAACGTGCCGGACAGACAAGACGAAGAGTGGGTTCGAAATACGGTTGTACCTTACATCGCGAAGAGCGATGCCTGAAATCGGAAGCGGGAGAGCCTCGCGCGGCAGGAGATTTTATGAACTGTACGTGGTCATGTTCTCGGGGTCGGAGCACGCATTTTCTCATCCTTCTTCTTGCGATCGTCGTGTCGGCAATTTCGTCGAGTTATGCGCAAGGCGACGGAGCGCACAAGGTACCTCGCCACATTCCTCCCAAGCGTACGTCCCAAATTCACGATGGCTTCGGCATCAACTCCGACTTGCCCCGCGATCCCTACCTGCCCTGGAACCGCTGGTGGTGGACGCGAATGTTTGACGCCGGCTTCAAGTGGATTCGCATCGGCCAATACGAGAACAGCTCAGACCGTACCAGTTGGGATTGGATCGAGCAGAAGCGCGGTGTGTTCTCCAGCTCGCCGGAGCTGGAGGACGCCGTCGATTCACTGGTGGACAACGGCATGCAGATCCAGGTGCAGCTTCTCTATGGCAACGTGATGTACACGTCACCGAGCGGCAAGCGTCCTGATGTAAGCGTGCCCGAACCGGGCTCGTTCCACAACGATGATCGCAGCCTTTATTCCGTGTTCTGGCCTCCGACCACGCCCGAACAGATCGCCGCCTTCAACCGCTACTCGGCGTGGATGGTGAACCACTTCCGTGACCGCATTCACTATTGGGCGTTGTGGAACGAGCAAGACATCGGGTACTGGAATCCTTGGGGCAACGCCGAACAATATGGAGCACTGCTGTCGTCATTCGTCGAGACCGTGCACAAGACCGATCCTCAGGCTCGGGTGATCTATGGCGGCCAGGCCGACCCCGTGCGCGACTTCACGCAGAAAGCATTCGACACCTGCAAGTGCGCATCCGGCATCGACGTCTACGCCTATCACACCTACCCCGGCTACGGACGCAACCTGAATCCGGAAACGATGGACCATGGCGCCTACGAAACCGAATCTCCCCATGCTCTGCGCGACCTGGTCACGCACTATCCAGGGATCAAGCCGGACATCCCGTTCTTTGATGACGAATTCAATTCGATCCCATCGTGGGTTGGGTCCGACGAGTCGGTGCAGGCGAAGTATGTGCCTCGGGGACTGGTGTACAACCTTGCTGCGGGAGTGAAGACCTTCGTCTGGCTGCTTGCGGCCGGGAGCGATGGCAACGAGTACGATGACTTCGGGATCCTCCACGGTCTCACCAATCACGACACGGACTTCACGCCGCGGCCTGTCTTCTCCGCACTGCAGAATACGAATGCTGTTTTCTCTGACACGAAGTTTGATCCGGACATTGAGATATCCAGCCCCGATCTGACTGCGCTACACCGCTTTTCCGAGTCGTCCTTCATGGCCTATGGATTCCGCTCACGTGAAGGCAAAGCGGTTGTCGCTTACTGGCTTGCCGCCCATAGCCGGCCGGGAAACGCGTCCCCTCCATTCAATGCCGCTCTGACCCTGAAGAACTCCGGGATTGCGCACCCAGTGCTGGTCGACATCGTGTCTGGCGAGATCACACCAGTTCAGTGGAAGCAGGGCACAATCGACACGTTGGAGACCCTTCCCATCAAGGACAGCATCATGGCGATCACTGATGAGGACTATTTCGATTGGCCTGTGCTTCCGGAAGCGCCAAGCTCGCTCAATGTCGTGGCCGTCGCCGGTGGTCTGAAACTAACCTGGGAAGTTCACGGTGGCAATCCAACCGGCATTGTCGTGGAACGGCGCGATGAGGACAAGAACGCGGGACGAAGAACGTGGGAGCGCATCGCCGCCCTGGCCGCCACTGCCAGTGAGTACACGGACTCCCGCCCCGGGAAGAACGCAGCATACCGGATACGGGCTATCAATCACGACGGCGAATCCGCTTACTCGAATGTCGCCCAGCCAATCCGCTAACCCGCACTGCTCCGGAGAGGCGGGACCAGGACTTCGCTTAGGGAGTCGTTTGAGTTGTGACCGCCATCACAGCCAGATCCGCCATGGCCCAAATTGGTCTGTCAGTGGCATCTGTGAGATTCATCACTGACATTAAGTCGGATCTCCGATAAGGTGAATTGGTAGGCTTAGATCTTTCCCACATGTCCCGGCGCGACGGGCTTCTCCCGGTCGGGTTCAATTCTCGCGCCACGACGAGGAGGAATACCATGCCCCTCGATTCTCTGGAAATCCGGATTTCCCTTCAGCGATTGTTGGCAGCACTCATCGTGATCCTGGTCCCCATCACCGTCTTCGGTTTCTACATTGGTCTGCATGCGGACAAACAGGTTCACCAGATGAACGGTGCGTACTTTCGGACCATCACCCGCTCAGCAGCGTTGACGACCTCAGATTTCATCGGTCAGCGTGTGACCGCGGCAAGTCTGATCGCGAATGAACCCAGCCTTGTCCAGGCCGTCACCGTGGCCAACCGTTCATACGAGCACATGGGCGAATCTGAAATTCGAGCGAGAGCCGACCGGGTCGAAAGCAACTGGAATAGTTCGGAGTCAGATCCACTGGCGACGAACATTCTGACTTCGGACCTGGCCCGCTGGCTTCGCCGTTGTCGGGAATTGAATCCGACGCTCCTCAAGATCACGGTCGCAGATCAAACGGGCGCTACCGTAGCAGCTACCGACAAGCCGGTGCATTACTTCCAGACCGAGCGTGAGTATTGGCAAACTCTGGATTCCCGGTCTGAGGGTTCTGTACACATTTCAGATGTGCGCTATGACGAGCAAAGCCGGTCCAACTACATCAGCATCGGCTTTCCTGTGCTGCAAGAAGGCTCGGGCCGGTTCATCGGTGCCGTGACGGCGCTGGTTGATGTGTCACCTCTGTTCACATACCTAAACCAGCAGCAGATCGCGCGCAGTGGCCGCGTCTTTCTCATTAAGGACGACGGAACGGTCGTGAACTCTCCGGGCGTCAGTCCGTCCATGAGAGTGAAGGCGGACGAATACACCGCCATACGAGATGCCCTCGGCACGCTGCAGGGACGGGAGACTGGATACGTAGACGCCAGATTGCCCAATGGAGAGAACTATCTTATCGGGTTTGCGGATACTGGCCTGAAGCAGGCTTACCCGAATCTCGGATGGATTGTGGTCGCGACCCAGGACGAGCGGGAGGCTTTCGGGCCGATCCTCAACATGGCCCATTTTGCACTCTTGATGATGATTCTTGGGGTGCTGATGCTGACGTTATTGGGTGCATATGTGTTCTTGCACCAGAAACAGCAACTGTCTGATCTCGAGCCGCCGGCTGAGGAAGAGAGACCGCGAGGCACCGCTGCTTAATGAAGAGCGGCCGGCGGAAGCAAGCCGTCGTGTGCAGGGTCGAGAGGGCCGACAGAAAGATGTCATGAAAGGAGGCTTTTATGAGTGCTGCTGTCATTACTACCTTCGTCCCGGAATCCAGTGAATCCACTGCTGCTCTCGAACGCTATCAGAGCGCCTATCGCGTAGCAGAATCAGTAGTCACTTTTGGCGAGACTGTCAGGCTTGGCGGCATTCTTCTAGGAGGTCTTGTTCTGGTAGGGGCTCTTGTCGAATTTCTATTAAATCCAGCAGAACGTTTCGGTTTCCCCGTGGTGTTTGCCTCGCTGATTGCTTGCGCGGTTTTGCTGGTATTGATGTCGCAGGTCTTAGGGATGGGTTTTCACGGACAGGGGCACTTGCTGAAAGCCGCCCTAGACTCCGACGTCAATTCCTCGCCTTTCCTCTCAAACGCGCAACGAGCAAAGGCGATGTCTTTGAGGAAACAGCCGCCGGTTCCGGACAGCATCCCACTGAGGGCAGCGTAACGGACACGTGATCGCAACGTGTTGAGCAGTTTCAGTCGCCTCATCGGCCTTCCTCAGGGCAGGACCGCTCTTATGCCCGTCAACTCGCAGAAGTCAATCAGGGCCGGGAAGATGTCGTGCCCATAGCCCAAGCATGCATACTCGTTCGTCCAATTCTGCAGCAGACTATCGATGTTGCAGTGAGCGGTGACAAAGCCGTGTGGCCAGAATGGAATGCCACACTCAGCCAGCCGACTTGCCACCTGGCCGGCAGGCGGCTCGAAAACCGTCGCGCGCGTGATGACCATGCGGAACTCGCCATTCACTCTTCCCAACCTCGCAAGCACTCCTTCGCCGACTTTGCAGATCAGTTTCACCGAGAGCCCGCCTGCTTCCCCCTCGGTTGGAATTCCGTGTTCGGCAAAACCGGCGGGGCCCAGTGTTCCAGCCAAAGAGGGCGGACAAGCTCCGTCCCCGATGATCTTGATCTCGTTCGTCCTGGTATCGACGTGCTGGAGATCTCCGTAGTACACGCGTTCCTTGCTGAGTTTTGTCAGCAGCAGCACAGTGAGCGCCGTATTGAAGTCACCGAGAGTGGAGGTCCCATAGCCGTCCTCGAGCATCATGCTTTGCGCGAAACAGGTGGCGGAGTAGTCATCGCCGAGGCCGGGAAACGACTGGATTGTATAGAAATCGAAGTTTTCTTTCTCGACTACCTTCTTCAGTGCGAGATAGAGGCGAATGGAGCGCTCGTTCACAACTGTTGAATCGGGAGCCTTCCCGAACAGTTTCTGCAAACGCGGTCCCACCGCCGCGACTTCGGCTTGCGTGATCCGCTCCGCGGTACGGATAAGATCGCTCGTGTCGCGAGAATCGATGTCGATTCCAAACACGCGCATCCACTGCGAGGGATCGGCTACTCCGCAGGTCTGTCCCATACCCCTTCCGCCAAACGTGCCAATCGTGGAGAGGTTGAGCCAATTCTTCATATGTGCCGCGCGCGCGTAGCTGACGATCTTCCCCACGGCTTCCTGGTCATCCGCCGCGCCGTACACGAACTTGTGAGGAACCCCGATCTCCAGTAGCCCGCCGTGCATCACCAGGCCACCGACGGGACGCCACCCCTGCGAGCCCGGATGAGTCCAGAGCAGCACTCCCTTTCCCGTGCTCGCGTAGTCGCGGATCGCCCCGACCAGATGGGCCGCCCAAACCCACGTACCTGAGAACAAGATCACCGCGTCAACATCCTCATCGTGCTTCATCCGGCGCAGCGCTGTTATGGCTTCCTCTTTCGTGGCGATAACCAGCTCTTGCGTGACCAGGTTCAGCCCAGCCTTGGTCAGCGCACCCTTGGCGCTCTCCACCAGTGCTTCGTCGATGAATGGCTGGCCCATCGGATCTTTCAATCCGTCTTTGTGGACGCCGTAAACTATGAATCCGACTTTGGGCTCAATCATTCGTCCTCCTCAGTTGCAAATCGCCTGTGAACGTCTCAAGGGGGCCAGGCTCGAATAAAGGATTCGGTACTGCTCCATCTGAGCCGCGTAGGCGTCGGCGATGGCACGGTCAGGAATGATGGTTTCAGCTACGTGGACCACCTGCGCAACAGCTTGCGCAAAACTGCCGTACTTGCCGGCAGCAACTCCTGCCAGGATCGCCGTTCCCAGACACACAGCTTCGGGACAGCGCATCAAGTGGAGCTCACGGCCTGCCAGCGCTGAGCGCAGCTTCAACCCGAGCGTGGAGCGCCCGCCGCCACCACTGACATAGATGCTCCTGCAATCTCCGGCCGCCTCTTGTAGCAGTTCCGCCATGCTGGCAAATTCACATGCGATGCCCTCAAGAATCGCTTTGTAAATGTCCGCCCGATTCGTAGTCGGACGAATCCCCGCAATGACTCCGGTTGCGGCCGGATCGAAATCCGGATTACAGGTACCCAGCAGATGCGGAGCGACGCACAACCTTGTGGGTCCTGCAGGCGCGAGTGCTTCTAACCCGGCGCACAGTTCTCCAAGCGACGCGGCGTTGGTCAACTCTCCAGGGGAGCAGATTAGATGAAGGAACCACTCGATCATGATTCCCGACGGGAAATAGGAGAGAGTGACATAGCGGCCGGGAACGACGTGACAGTAGGTATTCAGGTTCGCAGCGAGTGATGCATGGCTCAGCGTAGGGGCTTCTGACGCGGCGACCAGACACTCATAGGTCCCGAGCGAGGCTGAAACTCGCCCCGGCTCCAGCACTCCACAGCCGAGCGCAGCGCAGGGCTGATCGTGCCCACCCACCACAACGAGAGTCGAAGTTGGCAGACCGAGATTGCTGGCCACCTCGGCTGCCAACTTTCCGGCGATCGTGCCTGCGGGAACGGGAATCGGAAACTGCTCGGCAACCAGCCCGCAGGCGGAAAGAATCTCCACCGACCAATTGAGTCTGCCAATATCAAAGGCAAGGAAGCGGGACGCCAGCGAGTAGTCAATGTACGGCGGCAGCCCCATGCGCGTGAGGAGGTAAGTGGGCAGTGCCAGAAAGCGAGCTGAACGGGAGAACGTTTCCGGTTCGTGTCCGCGCAGCCACAGTATCTTTGCCATCGGA
Organism: Terriglobia bacterium; assembly: GCA_020073465.1. GTDB lineage: Bacteria > Acidobacteriota > Terriglobia > Terriglobales > Acidobacteriaceae > Sulfotelmatobacter. Next base: position 310,341 of record JAIQFC010000003.1, on the reverse strand, counting down.
TACATCGAATGCGCAGCCAGCCCCGTGATCTCAAAGATCCTTTCCTTGCCGATCTCGCTCGCCAGCCAGTTCGCTTCCTTCACCGCTCGAGCATCCACGTTAAGAATGGCTGGTCGGACAACGCGCTGCTGTGAATCCACCGGGACAAAGGTTTCCCCGTGTGAACTGATGGCAATAACTTCGACCGGATCCTGGTTCGCCTCCGCGGCGATCGCTCGCGTCACCGTTACAAGAGCCTCCCAGAACTTCTCCGGGGCCATTTCGGTGCCCGAAGAATGGGACGATTCCGCAGCGTAGGAGGAGGCTTTCTGGGCGAGCACGCAGCCGTCTTCCGAGAATGCGACTGCCTTGCAGTTCGTCGAGCCCATGTCTACAGCCAGCAGACTCACAGGTCACTTTCCTTGTACGGGCACTCTCTCGGCGAGCGCCGAGCGCACGCGCTGCAAGAGCGCGGGCATGTTGTCGGACTGGAAAATATTCCGGCCAAAAAAGACTCCCGCGGCCCCCGACTGCATAACTGAGCGGACGGTACTGACAACTTCTTCGTCCGATCCAGTGCGGCTGCCCCCCAGCACCAGGATTGGAACAGGACAGGCGCTCACCACCTTGCGCATAGAGTCGACATCATCGGCACTCTCGGTCTTGATCACGTCGGCGCCAAGCTCCGCAGCGATTCGCGTATGCAGCATGAGCCACTTCGGCTCGCGCGGGTTCTCAACCTGCGTTCCCCGAGCCAGTGATTCGACAATCAATGGCACTCCCACTCGTTCGCACTCGCGCGCAAGACGACCTACGCGGTGCACTTCTTTTCTCTCGAAGCCGGGGTCGCCGCTGCCCACAAAAAGGAATGTGATGACGGCATCGGCGCCAGACCGCAACGCATCTTCAGGGTGAGCCACAAGGCAGGTTTGGAAACCACTGGGGGTAGCTGCGGCGGATTCGTTAAATGCGGTCGTCCAGTCAAGGCGGGCAATCAGGCCAGGTACGTGGCTGGACACGACAGCTTCCGCAAAGTAGCGGATGTTGCCCAGATTGAGAAGGACGGCATCCGCCTCTGCTTCTACTAGCCGTTTGATTTGCCTCGCGGGATCGAGGGTGCCGGGGATCGGGCCCAGGATCAGCGCATGGTCGAAGGCAACAACCAGCGTACCGCGGTCGTTCCGGAGGATTCGACTCAACCGGATTCGTTTGCCAAAATCTCCCAAGCTCTTTCTCCGGTGAAACGTTACAATACTGGGGAATGTAGACTTCCGGCGAGCCGCTGTCAACTTTGGGGCTCGTGACGATTCGTTTGTGGTAAAGTCAGGCCGGTTTTCATCGCGGCTTGGGCCATTCGCAGGGCGCCGGCAAACTGCCGAATGAGGGGCGATGGTAACGATTCGCGACGTTGCAGGAAAGAGCGGATTCTCGGTCACCACCGTGTCCATGGTGCTGAACCAGGGGACCGCGGCTGACCGCATTTCCGCCCGCACCCGCACCCACATCTGGAAAGTGGCGCGCAGGCTAGGATACCGCCCCAACTTGTTTGCGCGCTCGCTCCGGAGCCAGCGCAGCCACACCATCGGCGTGGTGGTGTTTGATATTACCGATGCTTATTGCACGCAGATCTTGCGTGGAATTGAAAACCACCTGCGGCCTTCCGGTTACTTTCCCATCGCTGCCGACCTGCAGAACGACAAATCACAATTTCAGCGTTGCGTGGACCTGCTGCTGGAACGGCGCGTCGAGGGATTCATCGCGGTCGCCAATCCCGTCTACCTCGATACGGCGCTCCTGGCAGAGTTCGCAAAACGCAATATTCCCGCCGTCGCGATTGGCCGTGAACTGCAGCGAGGCCCCGTCAGTTCTATCGTAGTCGACAACGAAGCCGGCACCCGGCAGGCGATCCAGCACCTCTACGAACTTGGGCACAGCAGAATCGCATTGATTAGAGGCCCCAGGATTCTCGTGGACAGCGTGCAGCGCTGGCGTGGGATCGAGAACTTTGCCCACGATGTCGGACTGAAGATCGATCGTAATCTGGTGGTGGAAATCCAGGGGCGAAATTCGTCCTACAACGAAGGATGCGAGTTGACGGAGGAGTTATTGCGGCGGAACCCGAATTTCACCGCCCTGGTGGCTTTCGACGACCTCACCGCGTGCGCTGCGATTCGCGCTCTCACCAAAGCGGGACGTCGCGTGCCGAGGGACTGTTCCGTCGTGGGCTTCGATGACATTCCCGGTTCGGAGTTCTACAATCCGCCGCTTACCACCGTGCAACAGCAGTTAGAGATGCAGGGCTCACTTGGAGCTGAGATCATCGAAGAACTGATCCGGGCTTCCATCGAAAAGCGCCCTGTGCAGGCGAAGCATCGCAAGGTCTCGCCCAAGCTGATCGTTCGGGAGTCTACCGGTCTCTCGCCCCATGCATGAGTGGTCGGACCGGAGATGGGCGTTGGAGCCTGCACCGTAATGCGGTAAAACGTTTCACGCGAAATACTCTTGCTCGGAGATCTTATGGGCCCAGTCACAAAAGCTGATCTTCTTCGCTGGTGCAGAATCCCTGCTGCGGAATTACCTCGTCATCCTGAATTGCGAACAAAGTTCCGTGTGGTTCGCGACTCCGCCGAAATGGGTCAGCTGATGGCGGAAGAGTTGGTAAGTCTGATCGAGATGAACAATAAGCAAGGCTTGCCGACGCGCGCCATTATTCCTTGTGGGCCAAGTTGCTGGTACGCGCCGTATACAAGGCTGGTGAATGCCCGCAATGTAACCTTGCGGAATTTCACGGTGTTCCACATGGACGAATGTCTGGACTGGCAAGGCCGGCCATTACCCGCGAACCATCCCTACAACTTCCGTACTTTCATGGAAAGACATTTCTACGGCGGAATCAGAGCCGAACTGCAAGTACCCCAGACCCAGAGGTTCTGGTTGTTGCCCTCGACCGCGGAGCGCGTGAGAGAGGCAATCGATGCCGCTCCCATTGACATCACGGTCGGAGGCTGGGGACAAGATGGTCACATCGCGTACAACCAGGCTCGCCGTCATCCCTACAGCTCGATCACCCTCGAGGAGCTGGCGAACTCTACGATTCGCATCCAGGAAAACAACCTCGACACCATCCTGGCTCTGGCGCAGCGCACTTTCGGCAGCGCGTATCAGTTTGTGCCGCCCATGTCGATCACGCTCGGCGTTCGGGAATGCATGTCGGCCCGGCAGGTTCGGGTGTACAGCGATACCGGAGCATGGAAGCAGACTGCGCTGCGAGTCGCGCTATTCTCCGAACCGAATCCTGAATATCCGATGACGCTGATGCAGCGGCACCCCGATGCGGTCATCACCGCCACCGAAGAGACATCTCGTCATCCCATCAGCGAGAATCCGGACTGGGAACTGTAGGAAAATCCATGCGCGTTCTACGCATCGACCAGAGCTCGCTTTACCACCAACTCGTCGGGATTGGAGGCATCGGAGCAGGTATCTTCTTCGATCTTGAAGGGAACGCCACACTTGGCCGCGATGAAAGCCGGCCTGGCCATCTGCTCGATGTCCGCGACTACTGCAAACTGCACATTGTGATCCACTACGTCGCAAAGCTGCTCGGAGCGCGGGTTTCGGGTTCCCCGTTCCATGTAGTTCCCCTCGGCAAAGTGGGGGACGACGGTCCCGGTAGACAGGTCGTGAGGGAAATGGCAGACGCGGGCATCGACACGCGCTTGGTCCAGGCCACGCCGGACCGCGCAACTCTGTTCAGTGTGTGCTTTCAGTATCCGGACGGAACGGGAGGCAATATCACCACCAGCAACTCCGCCGCGTCGGCGTTGCGCAAGAGTGATGTCGATGGAATAGCGGACTTACTGAAATCCGAAGGAAGACACGTCATTGCCCTTGCGGTTCCCGAGGTCACGCTCGAAGTACGCGAGCACCTCTTGCAGTTGGCCACGCGGACAGGGGCATTTCGGGCGGCGTCTTTCGTGCCCGCGGAAATCGGTCCCGCGAGACAAGCAGGATTATTCGAAATGCTCGACCTTGTGTCACTCAACGAGGCCGAGGCGGGAGAACTTATCGGTTCCTCGTTTGCGCCCGCTGCTCCTGATTCCTTCGTCCAGAAGTGCCAGGACTTTCTACGGAGTTCGCACCCGAATCTGCGAATGGTGGTGAGTCTAGGCAAGCGCGGCGCATATGGAGTGACGGCCGACTTGTGGAATTACTGCCCGGCGCCAGAGGTCGAGGTTGCCTCCACCGCGGGGGCTGGCGACGCACTACTCGGTGGGATGATCGCTGCGCTTGCCGCGGGGATTCCCTTCCTGCGAAAAGAACCCTCAAACCAGCGAACGGCAGATCGACAGATTGAGACTGCTCTCGACCTGGGTGTCTTGCTGGCCAGTTACAAATGCATGTCACCTCACACCATCCATCCCTCCGCCTGCATCGAGTCCCTCATCGCCTTTGGACGCGATCTCGGACGACCTTTTTCTGCCCACATACAAGATCTCATCACAAACCCTGTTCCGGCATAGATTGGTGGGGTTTGTAAACGCGCCAAGTGTGCGGATTTCAGACTTGACGGCAGGCCAGTGGGAGGGCAGCAATCGTCATCCAAAGTCCAAGTCATCGGGGGTTGAGACCTATCCGTCTTCCCCACGCACACAGGCGTTTTTGCTTGACATCGGGTGCGGCCAAGTATTATCTAGTTGCGGTCAGGTAAAACGTTACACCTAAGCTGTTCCCAGCAGTTATCCTGCTCTCCAAGAACAGAGAGGTCCACTGCGATCATGTTGCGGAGCCGGCCACATTTTCTCCGTACCAACCTCGCCGTATACCCGGCCCCGCTTTCCGTCCTCACTTTCGCACTTCTCGTATCGTTGGCAGGATGCAATCAGCCGCCGGTCCATCAGCAAGAGTCAACGATTGTTTCCGCGAACCCCGGCACTCTCGTAGTGAACACCGCAGCCGCGGAGTTTCGTTTGCTGCCATCTGGATACCTTCAAGCCAGTCTCCTCCGTGATGGACAGAAATGGACCCTGGACGATCCGCCAGCCAACACCAACGCCGACTATCCTGTCATCGCCGGCAGAGAGACTGGCGACTTCGTGCTGGACCTCGATCACGCCAACGTTTCCGCTACTTCGGGGCGGCTAGGCAGCAGAGGCAAGCGGATTGAGGTTTCGGGCAAGAGCTCCTCGTTGCCAGCGTTAGAGAAGACCTTCGTCGTGGAAGTGTACGACGACTTCCCCAACTTCGCGCTCAGTACTGTTTCGTACAAGAATGTCGGTTCAGCGGACATTCCGCTGGACCGGGTCGTCATGCAGCAGCACATCCTGAATGCTTCCCTGCAGGACCACGCAGCGCTACCATATGCGATGTGGTCCTTCCATGGCTCAAGCGAGGCCTGGGGCAAGGATGATGTGATGCAGATTGGTCCGAAGTTCACGCGAGCCAATCCCATGCAGACCATGATGCACAACGACGAGAATCAAACCGGAGGCGGTATTCCCGTTGTCGCATTCTGGACCGGAACGGTTGGAGAGGCCATCGGACACGCGGAAACTGTACCTTTGCGGTTGAGCCTTCCCGTAAATACGCTGGCCAGCGGGCAAGTCAACGCCAACATCACGCTCGATGCCAACACAAGGCTCCAGCCTGGCCAGGTCTACACGACTCCGCTCACGTTTGTCTCCGTCTTTCACGGCGACTTTTACGAACCTCTGAGTCTGTACTCGAAGATGCTGCAGGTACGAGGCCTGAGTCTCGCCCATCCCACCGATGCCGACTACCAGGCAAACTGGTGTGGCTGGGGATACGAAATGGATTTCACGCCCAAGCAGATGCTGGGCACAATCCCAAAGCTGCAACAGCTGGGCCTGCGCTGGGCGACGCTGGATGCCGGCTGGTTCAAGTCGCGCGGCGATTGGGAACCTCGGACCGACACCTTCCCCGACGATTCCCTCCAAAAAGTTGTGAAGGCATACCATGATGCCGGCATTCACCTCACGCTATGGTGGATACCGCTCGTGGTCGAAGACGGACACGGCAAGGACATCCTTAACCATCGTCCCTACCAACTGTCGAACGTCGTCAAGCAGCATCCGGACTGGCTGATCCTGGATGAAAAGGGAAATCCGGTACGCGCCACGGCGGATCTCGGCGCTCTCTGTCCGGCGATCCCCGAAGTGAAGCAGTATTACAAGCAATTGACCGAGCGCTTTATTCGCGACTGGGACTTCGACGGGCACAAGCTTGATTTTTCTTACACGGTTCCTGCCTGCTACAATCCCAAGCACCATCACAAGTCCCCGAACGAGTCCATCGAAGCCGTGGGCGACGTCTACAAAATCATTCTCGAAACCACTCGTGCACTGAAACCGGACAGCGTTACCCAAGCCTGTCCGTGTGGGACTCCGCCCAGCCTGGCCTGGCTTCCGTACATCGACCAGGCAGTTACCGCTGATCCCGTCGGCTCCCGGCAGGTGCGCTTACGCACAAAAATGTACAAAGCTCTCCTCGGGCCGCAGGCCGCCGTGTACGGAGACCACGTCGAACTCACAGAAGTGCAGCTCAGCAACACTCTGCACGAGGTGGATAAAGGAAGAGATTTCGCTTCTGAAATTGGTGTTGGGGCTGTGTTGGGAACGAAATTCACCTGGCCGGATTATGGCCCAAAGTTCAAGATTGTTGAGCTGACGCCGGAGAAGGAAGCCCACTGGAAGAAGTGGATCGACATCTACCAGGCGAAGATGCTCTCGCGTGGAGAGTTTCTGGATCTCTACACCTACGGTTACGATTCACCCGAGGCCTATGCCATCGCGAAAGATGGTCGCATGTACTACGCCTTCTATGCGCCGGACAAGTTGAAACCGTGGCATGGGGAGATAGAACTCCGTGGGCTGGCGCCCGGCAGGTATCAAGTCACCGACTATGAGATCGGCAAGCAGCTGGGATTGGTAGACGCCCAGTCGCCCAAACTACGCGTCGAGTTTTCTCAACATTTGTTGCTTGAGGTAAGCAGCGTAGCGGAACGAAGTCGCCGCTAGTCCCGCGCTGCTGCCGTTTTTGTTTGGAGGCGCAATATGAAGTTCGCTTTTCGTCAACGTTACAGCCCGCTTCTGTCCGCCGCGATGGTTGTGCTTTTTCTGGTGACGGCAGCACCGGCCGGCTGGGCCCAGAAAGACATGGGCAATATTGTAGGGAGCGTCAAGGACAGTACCGGGGCCGTGGTCGCCGACGCGAAGGTCGCTATCACCGATGTCGACCGCGGGACCGTGTTCAACACCACGACCAGCTCAAGTGGGGAGTATGTTGCCGGCCCGCTGAGGGTTGGCCGCTACACCGTGACCGTGGAGAAGGGCGGTTTCAAGAAGGCGGCCGCCGGTCCGGTCACTTTGAACGTGCAGGATCGTTTGGCCGTAGACGTAACTCTGCAGGTGGGCGCTGTCAGTGAGACGATGACGATCTCTACCACGGCCGCGCAACTCGAGACCGAGACCTCCGAGCTCGGACAGGTCGTGAATAGCCACACCGCCACCACTCTGCCCCTGAACGGCAGGAATTTTGCGCAACTTGCGCAGCTGGCCGTTGGGGTCGCGCCCAGCGAGCCGGGTTCGCGAACTGAGACCAGCTTCGGATTCAGTTCCAACGGCGCGCGCGCATTGCAGAACAACTTTCTGCTCGACGGCATCGACAACAACGCAAACCTGGGGGACGTACTCAACGGAAGCGCCTACGTGATTCAACCTTCCGTCGATGCTATCGGCGAGTTCAAGGTGCAGACCAACTCCTACAGTTCAGAGTTCGGCCGGGGAAATGGCGCGATCATGAATGCCGTCATCAAGTCCGGCACCAACGCATTCCACGGCAACCTGTACGAGTTCATTCGAAATGACAAGCTGGACGGACGAAATGCGTTCGATTTCCTGGGCCGGCAGCCGTACCAGCAAAACCAATTCGGAGCCACGCTCGGCGGCCCGATTGTCAAGGGTCGCACTTTCTTCTTTGTGGACTACGAGGGATTGCGCATTCGGCAGGCATTGCCGCAACTGCTCCTGATTCCGACGCCGGACATGCTAGGGGGCGATTTTTCCAGTTTCCTCGATCTGAGCACCCCGATTCCTGGCGCTCTCGACTGCAGCGGGAATCCTACCTATCAGGGAGAGGTTTTCAATCCACGTCTTACACAAAGTACCGGACCCGGAACATTCTGTGGCGTTCCTATCGCCGTGGACAGCGGTGGCGTGCCTACGAACATCTTCCCCAGTTCCGGTCCGAGCGCAATCAATTCCGTGGCTGCCGGACTGGCGGCCCTATTCCCCACACCGAACGTAGACATCACCGGGAATAACTATCTTGTCGATCCCAAGAAGAGCCTTCAGCAAGACAATTTCGACGTCCGGGTCGACCACACTTTTTCCGACAAAGATAACTTCTTCGCCCGTTTCAGTTACGAGAACCAACCCATCTTCACCCCAGGCCCCTTCACCAGTTTTCTTGATGGCGGCGGGTTCACGGCGGGCAATCAGGACAACGCGTACCGCAGCGCGGCCATCAGCGAACTGCACACGTTTTCACCGAAACTGCTGAATGAGTTCCGCTTGGGATACAACCGTATCAACTCGCATCGCGTCGAGCCCAATGCAAATACCGACGTGTCAGGACAGCTTGGCTTGCTGGGCGTTCCCTTTCAGCCCGGAATCGGCGGCCTTCCCTCGATCTGTTTTGCCAACTATTCCTGCGTCGGCAGTTCAGATTTTCTCCCTTCCATCGAAAAGCAAAACAGTTTTGTGCTGAATGAAAACATAATCTGGATCCATGGCCGACATTCGATAAAGTTCGGCACCGAGCTTCGCAAAGAACAATTCACCATCTTTCAGGACTCTGCCCCGCGCGGCGACATGAGTTTCGCTCCCGATTTCACCAGCAATCCTGCGCTTCCGACCAATCCCGATGGCTCGCCCACGGGAGGAGACGACATTGCTTCGTTCCTGCTTGGCGTCCCGGATGGCGCCAGCATTGTCAATCTGCACGGCGTGGATTATCACCGAAACACGTTCGCCTTCTTCGGACAGGACGATATCCGTGTCAATGACAAGCTCACACTGAATCTGGGGCTTCGCTACGAGCTTTTCATGCACGTTACCGAAGGCAAGAATCAGCTGGCCACGTTCGATTTCAGAACCAACACTCTCGTCGTGCCGAAGGGAACAACGGCGCAGCTTACGCCAGCCATTGCCTCGTACTTGCCGTTGCAGGCGACCGCTTCGCATGGCCTGATCAGCCCTGACTACAAAGACTTTGCCCCACGCTTCGGGCTTGCCCTCAAACTGACCAATAAGTTGGTGATGCGCGGCGGCTACGGAATCTTCTACGGTGGCGTCGAGAACGGTCCGTTCTCATTTCCCAGTCCGGGGTTCAATCCCCCCTTCTTCATCACCCAGTCCTTCAATTCGCCCTGCGGCAATCCTGTTCCAGCAGCTGCCAATCCTGCGCTGGGGGACCAGAATTGTGCGATCGGAGTAAAGCTTGTAGAAAACCAACCGCCAGACACCAGCCTGATGATCAATAACTTCTGGACGCAAGGTTATCCGGCTAATTCGCTGGTGGACCCGAACAACCCGCTGTTGTACTCGATCGATCCTCACTTGAAGACCCCCATGATGCAGCAATGGCACCTGGGCATGGAGTATCAGCTGCCGGCAGACACTGTAGTCGAGCTCTCCTATGCGGGTTCGCACGGCCAGCGGCTCTACGGTTTCTACAATGGCAATCAGGCTACCCCGAGTACTGATCCCAATGCCCCGCTGGCGGATCGTCGGCCCTTCCCCTCGGTGGACGGAACCATTGATTCTTTCCGCTCCGACACTTTCTCCAACTACAACTCCCTGCAAGCGAGAGTAGAGAAGCGCGCATCGCACGGACTGCAATTTGAGGCCTCCTACACCTACAGCCATTCCTCCGACGACGCTTCCAGCGCCAGCCTGGGATCGTTGAACAACGGAGACTTCCGCGACCAGCGGTTCCCCCAGATGGAGTACGGAAATTCTGACTTCGATATTCGCCACCACCTGGTCGTCAGCTACGCCTGGGAGTTGCCATTTGGAAGGGGCAAGACTTTGGGAGGAAATGCTTCTGGATTCCTGAACCAGGTGATCGGGAACTGGCAAGTGGCTGGAATCGTTTCGGCTTCCACCGGCAACTGGTTCACCGTCACAGACCCTCTTAACAACAGTTCGAATACCGACTGCGGCGGTACCGTAGGATTCAATTGCTCACGACCGAATGTCGTCGGCAATCCGAATGGCAAACCCTGCGTGGCAGGCACGTTTTTCAATACGTGCGCATTTGAGAGCAATACCGTCCCGGGTACTTTTGGTAATGAAGGACGTAACATCACGCATGGTCCCGGTTATCAGACCTGGGATTTGTCGATGCTGAAAGCGTTCCCCGTCCGCGAGCAGATGCGAGTCGAATTCCGCGCCGATTTCTTCAACTTGTGGAACCACGTGAACCCGCTGTGGGGCCCAATCGGAGCCGCCGGCCAGGTTGAGCCGGTCGCGATCGAGCTGGGAACGGCGCAGTTCGGACAGTTGCAGGCCGCTCGTGATCCCCGATTCATTCAGTTTGCGATGAAGTTCTATTTCTAGCAGCGCGCTTCCCCGGCGCAAAAAGGGGCGAGCTTCGAACTCGCCCCCTATCGCCTGTAAACGACCGACAGCATGCCAGAAGCTCAAACCGTTTCCGCTGCCCCTGCGCCCCGCCTCCGCCGGGCTCTTGGCCTTTGGGACCTGATCCTCTACGGGATGATCGTCATTCAGCCCACGGCTCCGATGCCCGTCTACGGGATCATGAGCCAGCGCGCGCACGGCCACGCAGTGACCACAGTCTTGATCGCCATGGTGGCCATGTTGTTCACGGCCATCAGCTACGGGCGCATGGCGCGAGCTTACCCCAGTGCGGGATCTGCATTCACCTACGTTGGATCCGAAATCCATCCCGCTCTCGGATACGTCACCGGCTGGGGCATGGCGATGGATTACATGCTCAATCCGATCGTATGCACGATTCTGTGCAGTAAGTTCGCTTTGAATTTCTTTCCGGAAATTCCTTACCCGGTTTTAGTAGTCCTCTTTCTTGTGTTGTTTACCGGACTTAACCTCTTCGGGATTCGAACCTCGGCTCGGATCAACGATACGCTCGCAGCCTCGATGGGAATTGTCATCCTCATATTTCTGGCGGCGGCTGCTCGCTACGTCTTCAGCACTCCGCATAACGGCATCGCTTTCTTCACCCGACCCTTCTACGACCCGCAGACGTTTTCCGTCCCGGCCGTACTGGGCGGAACTTCGCTGGCCGTGCTGACCTACATCGGATTTGATGGAATCTCCACTCTCTCCGAGGAGGCCGAGAATCCCAAGCGCAATATTCTCCTGGCCACAGTGCTCGTGTGCTTGATCACAGGCGCCCTGGCCTCGATCGAGGTCTACGCCGCACAGTTGGTGTGGCCCGGCTCACAACCTTTTCCCGATGTGGACACCGCCTATGTTTCCGTAGCCGGGCGCGCCGCTGGTCACTGGCTGTTCAGCCTCATCAACGTGACGCTGCTCGTGGCAACGGTCGGATCTGGCATGGGATCGCAGTTGGGAGCCGCGCGCCTGCTGTATGGGATGGGCCGGAGCAATGCGATTCCGAAATCATTTTTCGGTGCCATCGAACCGAAGCGCCGCATCCCGCGCAACAATGTTCTGTTCGTCGGCGTCTTCGCTCTGATCGGCACAACCTTCCTGACCTTCGAGCGCGCAGCCGAGTTGCTGAATTTCGGCGCCTTGCTGGCGTTCATGGGAGTCAATGCCGCTTCGTTCACCAGGTATTTTCTGCGCGAGCGCAAGCGGGACCTGAGCAACTTCCTAGTGCCGATCCTCGGATTCACTGTTTGCTTGCTCTTGTGGTTGAATCTGAGCCGTCCCGCCAAGATCGCCGGAGTGATCTGGATGACGCTCGGAATCGCCTACGGAGCCTTTCGAACCCGCGGCTTCAAGGCGGAATTGGTCTCGTTCGACATTCCCGACGAAACGAACGGAGCGGCAGGAACCACGAATTAATCGCGTGACGCGAGAAAACCCACGCCGGGCAAGCAAACGATTCGCTGTCATCTTAGGAGGATACCGTGGCCATCATGTTGCGACTTGTTCAGCAATATCTCCCTTCCCACAAACAGCAATTCCAGGCCCTGGAGAAGCAATTCGCCGACCTGGAGCTTCGCGGTCTCCTCCCGCGAGGTGAGCGGTTCGCGCCGATCTCCGGCCGTGAGCCCGCCAATACCATCGTCTGGCAATGTCGATTTGACTCCCTCGCGGCTGCGGAAAAAGCCCTCAAACAAATCGACGACAGCCCCGAACACACGGAACTGGCCGGCAAGCAACATCCCCTGTTCCAGCAGAGCTGGATCGAATTTTACGAGGTGCTGGAATACTGAGTTCTGGTGACCTGGTCCTCGATGTGGTTGGAACAGCAGACCAAGAGAACTGGCGAGGTCCCACCACGATGGGTCCTATTTGTCCGTACCTACCATTCGGAGCAATCCCAGGAAACGGAGCGCGGCATCCAGATCGCGTCGCTCCCGTGTTTCAGGTGAGCCTCCATACCACAGCTCCCTGGCGCGGTGCCGAATGGCTTCACTTGCCTCGTCAATCCGGGCAGGCAACCTGCCGCGGTCTGATTCCAGAATCGCTTGTCTATAAAGCTCTGGCCAGCTCCTACCCGTATCCGACATTGGCCAAACCCTCCATCGCTGAACAGGATGATTCCCCCGGTTTGAGATTTCTCTGCACGGGGGACTGACGGGTTCATCAAAAAGGAGCAGAGGCTAACAACGAAGCACGCAGAGGGATCGGAGGCTGGATCGACAGTCGTGGAAAACTAAACTGGAAACGTTTCCTTCGAAAGAGTGCAAAGAAAGAGGGTATGCGGCAACCAGAACGGTCGCCGACAACAACGCTCGCGCATATACCGTGCCACGAGAACTCTGGCAGACCGCGGCAGGGGCCACGGCAAGATTGATGGCCGGAGGATTTTGAAGGTCATCGTTCTCAACCGCGACGGTCAGGGGCGGACCCAGCAGGACAGACAGCGCTGCGAGAAAAAACACAGCCTTGCGGAGTGCTTTCATAGTCCAGACCGACGGTCCAAGAGACAAACGTATCCGCCAATTTGTGTGCACGATACTTGTTCATAAACCAAAGAGATGTGTTGCGAAAGTAGAAAGTTTGACGCGAATCATTAGTTTTTGCAAAAGTGTCACAAGTCCCGATAAATCCCGCGAGAAAATCGCGGGCACGGCACCCACTGCGGAAAAAGTGTGCCAGAGTTGTTACCTGGTGCGCTTCAGTGCAACGACCAGGCCAGCGTACCCGACACTGCCTATCCCTTCGCCTATCTTGGCTGCCGATTAACCTGACGGAGCAGAGTATTTCGTGCGCCTTCGCAAACGGCAACCACGGCAGGGTGGCGCACTTGTCGCTCCACAGAGATTGCATAGAAGCGGACAGTAATTGCGGCTGTCGCGCCGATCTTATGAAACCCGTAGCGCCGCATCTGATCTTCCATCAGGCTTGGCACTGCGAATACTCCAAACCCTTCTTCCGCGAAGACTCTGAGCAAGGCGAGATCGGCAAATTCGCCCATAACGGCCGGCCTTAGCTTTTGGGAATGGAACCATTCGTCCAAATCGCGCCGCAAAGCAGTGTTGTCCAAGGGAAGCAGGAAGGGCGCCCCGTCCAGGGACCGCGGGAACCCCTTCTTGAGGAACACCAGTTTCTTGGGAGCGACAAAACTGACTCCGCACTCGCCTAACAGGTGATTGAAGGCCCGAATGTTCGCAGCTGGGCTGGCCGGAGCGTCGGAAAGGACCACGTCAATGTCATGAACGGCCAAGTCGGCCAACAAATGATCTGGCCTGTCCTCACGGCAGATCAAATGTACAGGAGTACTTAGCCGCAACGCCGGTTCGATCAATCGAAATGCGATGGTCTTCGGCAATACGTCGGCAATCCCCACACAGAATCTGAGGGGCCGGCCGGTTGGCCGTTCCTTCATCGTGCTGGTGAATTCCTGCCCCAGGGTAAAGATTTCATCCGCATAACGCATCGCGATCCGTCCCATATCGGTGAGGACCAGCTTGCGACCGGAGCGGCGTAACAGTTCTTCGCCCAGGTTGTTTTCCAGTTTACGAATCTGATTGCTGATGGTTGGCGAGGCAAGCCGCAGTTCTTTACTGGCGGCGGAGATGCTGCCGGTCCGGGCCACAGTCCAGAAGTAGAGCAAGTGATGGTAGTTGAGCCATTCCATGGCCGAAGCACACTTTCAGTAAACCTACGAATACATCATAAACTTTCTACTTTTCTAATGCACCTCCCGGAGCATATGAATGAAGCAGGTGCTCAGAAGTGGAGGAGGTGCACCATGAGACGCGGCGCCACAACATCAGCCATGCTGATTCTCTTCCTGTGTTTCACGCACTCCAGTTTCGCGAGCGGCGCCGACGAGCATCCTCGGGTTGACGAGGCACAGCGCCCCATCCAGGAGCCCAAGGTGAAGGAAGGCAGCAAAGATGACATCAACGCAATCGGAAACCGCGATCTCGGCGGTCGTGGGCTGGGGAACTGGTACTCGCTGGAAACCGAGATAAAGATGGGCAGGGAATACGCTCAGATGATCGACAGCTCCGTGAAACTGGTCGCGGACCCAGTCGTCACGGAGTATGTGAACCGGCTCGGGCAGAACATCGTACGGAACTCCGATTCAAAGGTACCTTTCATTTTCAAGGTGATCGACGCCAATGAGATTAACGCGTTCGCTTTGCCCGGCGGATTCCTGTATGTGCATTCAGGGCTGCTGCTGGCGGCGGACGAAGAAGCCGAGTTGGCGGGAGTGATAGCACACGAGGTCGCACACGTGGCTGCCCGCCATGCTGTCCGGCAAATGACTCGTTTGAACTTAGCGAATATCGCTTCGATTCCCTTGATTTTTGTGGGTGGCGGAGTGGGATACGCGGCTCGGTCGGCTGCCGGAATCGGGGTGCCAATGAGCTTTATGAAATTCTCTCGTGGATTTGAAGAAGAGGCTGATTACCTCGGGGTGCAATACCTGTACAAAACCGGTTATGACCCGCAATCACTTATGAGTTTCTTCGAGAAGATCCAGGCGAGAGAGAAGAAGAAGCCGGGAACATTGTCGAAAGTGTTTGCTTCCCATCCACCAATCGAGAGTCGGGTCGCCAAGGCCCAGAAGCAAATCGAGACCAAACTCCCATCTTCCGCCCAATACGTCCTCACCACGTCCGAGTTTGATGAAGTGAGGGTCCGCCTTGCTGCGCTGGAGAACAGGCGCCGGATTACTACTGATGAGACGAAAGACGACAAACCCACCTTGCGACGAGTACCGAAGACCACCGACGAGTCAAGTGTTGACGACGAACGGCCAACATTGAAGCGTCGCGACAACAACTTGGATTAGGAGCGGGAGAATGCAATTTGATATTCACGGGAAGGGCATGCCGATCACCGAACGACTGCGAGGCCATATTGAGCGGCGGCTTTATTTCGCGCTGGAACGCTTTGCCAGACGGATCAGAAAAGTACGGGTAAGCCTCGGTGACCTGAACGGTCCTCGGGGTGGGGTTGATAAACGCTGTCGAGTCGCCGTGGAGTTGACACCCTCGACGACGATCTTCGTGGAGGACCGGGATTCGAACGTTTATGTGGCCATTGACCGCGTAGCCGACAGAGCTGGAATGTGCATCGGGCGCCGTCTCAAACGACTTAAAGGCGCTGGCCATTACATGAGAATGTCCGAATTGCTCAGTTAGGAACGGAGGTGCGTGGTGGGCCGACCATCAGCAAGAGCGAGCGAAGCTATGAACACGTCACGGAAGAGAGTTCTGATAGCTGATTGCCACGAGGAAGTCCTGATCGCCCTGGAGAAAATGCTCGAGGAGATGGGATTCGACACAACAACCGTGTGGACCGCCAAAGACGCGCTAAGGCTCATAGATTCGGAGGTCTTCGATCTCGTGCTCGTAAACGAATACTTGCCGGATGCGGATTGCGAAGACTTGCTGAAGGCATTGCAGAGGAGAGGTGCACACGTGCCTTGCGTAGTCATGCAGCCCAGCGCGCCGGAGATTACGGACTTTGCGGGTCTCCAGGCCCTGGGGGCCCACGATGTTGTTTGCAAGTACGCTTATGGGCAGATCCTGGAGATTGTGAGCCAGTGTCTTGCTCGCGACAAGACCACATCGCTGGTGTGAACGTAACCGTGCATTCAATACGAGTCGTATTGGAGGTTAGCCATGGACGCCAGTTACATGCTCGCGTGCGGAATAGTCTGGCGGAAGACCGCTGATCCGGAAGCAGGGTGGGAATTGGTGGAGGCGCTGGAATCCCGCGATCCTCGCCTGCGTTTGCTCGCGCAGAGCCTTCTGGTTGAGAACGGGGAAGACTCAATGGAGTTGCTCGAGAGCGCCGTGACGGGAGGAATTGTAAGCCCTGAGGTTGCTGGTCCATGCATGGCCGAGATTCTGCGAAGCAGACAAAGCGGACCAGTTGACGGACCAACGAGCAAGCAGCCTCCGGTTAGGTCGTGGCTCTGTTGACGTGTGTCATGGGAAGTTTATGTGGGAAACTCTAGCAATCATCGTCACGCTTGGCGGACTCGAGCTCACCCTGTGGCTTCTGGATCGGTGCACCATAAGACAAGACCACGAGATGCAGCGTAGGCAAATGGAGATCCTGGACGGAATCCTGACAGAACTGGCAATTCAGAACTCAGAAGACACAAATAGCACTAGACCGTCGGAGGCCGAAGAGGTGAGACATGAAAACGCTGGAGATCAAACAACAGATCGCACTCAAGAACATTCTGTTTGCAACTGATCTTGATGTGTCAGCAAAGCGCGCCTTGCCATTTGCCATCGCGATGGCAGAGCGCTGCGGAGCGAAGCTCTACGCCGCGCATGTCATACCCCAGGAGGCTTATGCTTTTGCTCGTCCGGACTCTGTGGAGCGCATCCTGAAGGAGGTCGAGGATTACGCGAGTTATGCGTTGAATCAGGTCATCGTTCCGTTACGACATCGTGGTCAGCGCTGCGAGGCACTGTTGGGCCATGGAGACGTTGCTGGTGTGCTCATGGAATTCTTGCGGGACCATGATGTGGACCTGGTTGTGGTGGGCACGAGTAGTCGCGCAGGTATGAGCAAGGTGTTTCTTGGTTCAACAGCCGAGGAGATCATTCGTGAGGCGCCCTGCCCCGTCTTGACGGTCGGACCGCACGTGAAGGCAGAAGCGTCTGCCGGAGTTCGTAACATTGTTTGCGCCACTGACTTCTCACCCGGGTCATTGCGAGCGGCTGAATTCGCGTTGTCTTTGGCGCGTGAGTATCAGGCACATCTCACGCTGGTGCACGTGGTCGAAGGCATTCTCAGAGACGTGCCGCATCTAGCGATGCAGTTGGCTGATAGGCGTTTGCGCGAAATGATCCCACCCGAACCCGAGTTATTCCATGAGCCGCAGATGGTGGTGGAAATCGGACCGGTTGCAAAACGCATCTTGGCGGTGGAGGCTGAGCTGTTAGCCGACATGGTCATCATGGGTGTACGGGGAGCGGGCGCATTTGCGCAGACGGCAAGCCATTTTGGTTCGATTGCGCACACAGTTGTGTCTCTCGCCACGTGTCCGGTGCTGACCGTTGGCGACGTGCTGAAACCTGAGATGGAATAAGCGAGGTGTCCTTATGGAGCCGGCAACAATCCTGGTATTGGTCCTGTGCGCGGGTGTTGTAGCTCTTCTTGTATGGTTCGAAATCAACTCGCGCCGAAACGAAGCGCGCAAGAAACCAACTTCGACGGTTGCTCAATCGGTGCTTACCCCTTTGCACAAGGAAACCCAGGGTAAATCTGAGTCTGGGGTTAAGAAGAACGCTGCATAGCCACAAGATAACGGGTACGGAAAGAGGTTCGTCGTGAAAAGCCATCCTATTTTTGTCACTGATACGGATATGGACAGGCTCAGGCGTTTGGCTCAGGCTCTCAGGTACTCTCTCTTTCGAGATCAACGGCAACTCGAATTGCTGGAACAAACACTGGACGGCGCCGAGGTAACGTCGTCAGAGCGTATCCCGGCGAGCGTCATCCGGATGAACTCGCGTGTCCGTGTTTTGGACTTCGACACCGAAAAAAGGGGGCTGTATACGCTAGTCTTCCCCGAGAATGCAGACATCTCCAAAGGCTTGATCTCGGTTCTGGCGCCGCTGGGAATTGCGTTCCTCGGACACAAACAGGGCGATGTCATCGAAGCGAAGGTGCCTGGAGGGATTAGGAGGCTGAGAGTCGAGCGGGTGCTGTCCGGTCCGGAGATCACGGGACAGCGAGTCCTGCCAGATCGATCAAATCGACGGAAGGTTTATTTGAGTCGACGGAGTCAGAAGATTAGCCTTGCCGCCTGACCCGCTGGACCGTCGGTCATTCAGCCATGAATCTTGCGTCTGTACAACTCGCAACCTTATCCGGCAAAGATCAGAATTTCGCTCGCACCCCTGGGGTCGAATTCGAAGATGGGGTCCAATTGGCCGGATTGTCCTCAGCGGAAGCGCGAGGACGTCTGCGCGTGGACGGGCCGAATGAGCTGCCTTCGTCCAAGCCCCGCAGCATCGCCGCGATCGCATGGGAAGTGATAAAAGAGCCCATCTTCCTGCTTCTTGTCGCCTGCGGAACCATCTACTTATTTCTGGGCGACGTGCAGGAAGCACTAATGTTGCTGGGTTTTGTGTTCGTCGTGACCGGGATCAGCTTTTACCAGGGACACAAGACCGAGCGGACGCTGGAAGCTCTGCGAGACCTTTCGAGCCCGCGTGCTCTGGTCATTCGCGATGGCAGGCCCACTCGCATTCCGGGCCGCGAAGTTGTGAAGGGCGATGTTGTCGTTCTTTCGGAAGGGGACCGAGTCCCGGCAGATTCCCGCGTCATTTCCTGCGTCAATCTCTCATGTGACGAGGCCTTGCTGACCGGGGAATCGATAGCAGTCCGAAAAGCGGCGAGTACAAGGCCGTTGGATGTTGTTCGCCCAGGGGGAGACGATCTGCCGTTTGTGTACTCCGGCAGCCTGGTGGTACAAGGCCGCGGATTTGCCATTGTGCAGGCCGTCGGATTGCATACCGACATCGGCAAGATTGGCAAAGCACTGCAGTCCGTACAAATCGAGAAAACCCGCCTGCAGGAAGAAACCGCCCGTTGGGTCCGCATCCTGGCGATTGCAGGCGGTCTGGTTTGTGCACTCGTAGTCGTGCTCCACGGCCTTACGCGCGGTAGTTGGCTCGACGGGGTTTTGTCAGGTCTCACCCTGGCGATGGCCATCTTGCCGAACGAATTGCCAGTGGTATTGACCATTTTCATGGCTCTGGGCGCTTGGCGTATTTCCAGGCGGCATGTGCTTACGCGTCGCGTCCCAGTAGTGGAGACCCTAGGTTCGGCATCGGTCTTATGCGTGGACAAGACCGGTACCGTGACGATGAACCGGATGTCGGTCCAAAGCCTGTTTGCCAATGGTGAATATCACCACGTCGGTAAGGATCCAAACCCTTCGCTCGCGGAGAAGTTCCACACCCTTGTCGAATTCAGCATCCTGGCGAACCATCGCGATCCCTTTGATCCGATGGAGCGGGCGTTGAACGAATTTGGGAAATCCAGCCTGGTAAACACGGAGCACTTGCACGGTGACTGGGCTCTTGTCCGCCAATATCCGCTGTCTCCCGAACTGCTGGCACTGTCGCACGTCTGGAGATCACCGGCTGGACTGGACTACGTAATTGCCGCGAAAGGCGCACCGGAAGCCATCGCTGATCTTTGCCATTTCAGTCCTGAGCAGATGAACACCCTCTTCGCGCAGGTCGGCTTGATGGCCAATGAGGGATTGCGCGTGCTCGGCGTGGCTAGAGCTTACTTTCAGGAATCGCAGCTACCTCGAGAACAGCATGACTTCGACTTCGAGTTCCTTGGCCTGGTGGGTTTGGCTGATCCGGTGCGTCCCGGTGTCGCGAAGGCGGTGCAGGAATGCTACTCGGCGGGCATTCATGTAGTCATGATCACCGGGGACTACGCGGGGACTGCCGCGAACATCGGACGACAGATTGGATTAAGAAATCCCGACCGCTGCATTACTGGTGCCGAGCTGGATTCGATGGATGAGGTTGAACTCCAGCGGCGGGTTCGCACCACCAACGTTTTTGCCCGGGTTGTTCCCGAACAGAAGTTGCGACTGGTCCGGGCCTTCAGGGCAAACGGTGACATCGTGGCCATGACCGGCGATGGGGTGAATGATGCTCCGGCACTGAAAGCGGCGGATATCGGCATCGCCATGGGCGGCCGGGGCACCGACGTAGCCCGCGAAGCCGCGGCACTAGTGCTGCTCGACGATGACTTTTCCTCGATCGTCCATGCCGTCAGGCTGGGCCGCAGGATTTTCGACAATCTGAAGAAAGCTATCGCCTACACCCTGGCCAGTCATCTTCCTATCATTGGTTTGACGCTGATTCCAGTAATGATGAAATGGCCCCTCATCTTGTTGCCCTTCCATGTGGCCTTCCTGCACCTCATCATCGACCCGGCTTGCTCCATTGTGCTCGAAGCAGAGCGGGAAGAATCCACCGTGATGCAACATCCTCCCCGCGCTGCCACTGAACCATTGTTTGGCAGGCGGACGTTTGCCATCAGCATTCTGCAAGGTCTTAGTGTGTTAGGCGTGGTACTAGCGGTTTTTGCCATAGCGCGCTACAGCGGAAGAGGGGAACAAGAGGCACGCGCATTGACCTTCACCACGCTTGTTATGGCAAACCTGGCATTGATCTTCACAAACCGCTCGTGGGGGAGGACAATTCTGGCCAGGCTGCGGTCCCCCAACCCCTCACTCTGGTGGGTCATTGGAGGGACTATCGGGTTCTTAGGGTTCGTAATCTTTGTGCCTTTTCTGCGGGATCTGTTTCGTTTCTCCGTCCTACATCCGGTCGATCTCGCAATGTGTACAGTTGCGGCGGCGTTCAGCATTCTGTGGTTTGAGGCACTTAAACTGTGGAAAGCAGGGAGACCGGAACCTCAAGTGTAGGAGAGGACCTGGACTTAGCGAACCTGGGCCCACCTGGCACGACACAAGACCTGTGGCACGTGCGACAGGTACTGTGAAGGAGGCGGCTATGTCGCAGCTTCCAATGATCCCCAGTTGGAATGGCTTGCATCCGATGATCATTCATTTTCCCATCGTGCTATTCCTCTTACTACCTCTGTTCCTGCTGTTTGCAGCTTTCGCTCGCACGGACAGGCGCTACTTGCTCTTATGGTCCGGGGTGATCGTAATGGCGGTAGCGACTGCATCGTTGTACGTCGCATATGAGACGGGTGAAACAGCAGGAACGTTGACAAACCGAACTCCAGAGATAACGGCGGCTGTGGGTCATCACCAGGAACTGGCGGATCTAGCCCGCAATAGCTTTACAGCGGCAACTGCCCTGCTTGGCATAGTTCTGCTGATTCGCAGAATGACCCACTTGCACACACACGAACTGACAGCGGTATTACCACTTGGATTCGTCGCGTCTATGGGCTCGGACTTTTTGGGCTGATTCACACCGCGTACACTGGTGAGCGGCTTGTCCACGAGTTTGGAGTGAAGGGCGTAGTCGCCCCGTGAATACTTGCCGCTGGTGAGCAGTGATGGCGATGTCTTGGACCGAAGAGATCTATCGGCATGCCATGAGGACCGAGGATTCCTTGCGCCCCTTGCGGGCAGGGAACTGCAAGGCTTCCTCAAGGAGGGTACGACGCAAACGAAGTTCAAGAGACTAATCGTACTGTTGCTGGGATGGAGCTTCATCGCACTTGGTGTAGTCGGCCTCTTCTTACCCGTGCTTCAAGGGGTCCTTTTTCTGCTAGTCGGCTTGTTCATTCTTTCTTCAGAATATGTGTGGGCCCATCGGTTACTGCAACAGGTTCGGAATCGCTTCCCAACTGCGGCCCTGCGATGCGAGGAGGCCTCACGGAAAGCACACGATTGGCTGGGGAGAGTCCTCCGGCGAACCGGTCAGAAGCCCCGGTAGTTCTTAGAGTTCGAATGGGGTTGGCTAATGTGCCTGAGGGAGAATGTCGCGATGCCCAATTTCATAAGTGTGTTTGTCACTTACGGGGTGTTGCGCTGTCCGACGGTTTTGACATTGACCGTCCAACTTTTTCTGACATTTCGCGAGCCCATATCAGCCTTCTCTTGACTCGACCATCCGAACGTACTCTGATCGGCAGTGGCACGAGAAGAACAAGAGCTGCGAATTCCTGTGCGGCTGTTACGGAAACCCTGGTTGAAGCCGAGCTCTTTGGGCCGAACGCGGAGCTTTTACGGGCGCAGATAGGTGTCGGCAGGGTCTGTTCGAGGCAGCACACGGAGGGACCCTTTTCCTGGATGAGGCCGGTGAAATGTCGGCCGCAGCCCAAGCCAAGCTGCTTCGCGTTCTAGTGGATGGCCAGATGCAGCGGGTCCACGCAGACCCGCCCTGTCGATGTGCGAGTGGTGCAGTGGATCCAATGAGGCCAGAGACAACGTAAATGCTTACGATTGAAGCGGTAAGGGCAATACTCAGCCCCGTGGTAAACTGGAATTCCGCACGCCGGAGAGGTGGCAGAGTGGCCGAATGCGGCGGTTTGCTAATCAACCTTCCTCCGTTAGCCGCCTGCGTTTCCAATGACATAACTGCACCGTGACCCACGATAGTTGGGGTTATTCGGGGGTGTGCGGGTCGTTCAATGCAACGACAATGCAACGCAGTTGTGTATCGTGTAAACGTGGCTGGCCCGCCCACCAAGATCGAAGAAAGATTAGTGTTGGGTCGTGGGTTGGATTACCCGCCTGTTGCCGAGCAAGGAACCGCCCCACCACTGTCGCCTGCACGATTGATCCGAGCCCGTTCTGGTCGAAATGGCACCCGGGTCAACTTGTCGAATTTGCGGAACTGGTCAGAGACAAGTCGCGTCGAAGAACCTGGAACCTTTGATGCCGTGCGACACGAACCCTGTGACTCCGACCAGTTTGTGGTTGCAATGGGGTGGCCTAGCGGTGAGTTGGCACAAGCTCACTGCCTGGGGTTCTTCGCACCAGCCAACCGCAACGGAGGAGAGCTCTTCTCTGACAACAGTCTTCCTTCGGAACCCAGCGCGGAGACAGGCCCGAGCGGTTCAGCAGAAGAGGACGAATACAGAATGAGTGAAGAACTGAAAAAGCGGGAAGAAGAAGATCGCCGATCCCAAGTGCTACCTCGGCACTTCGAAGCGGTAGCCTACCCCCCGAAGGGTCTTGAGGTACTGAGGGTGACGGGCGTCCACCTCGATTTTCTCGCGAAGCCTCCGGATGTAGACATCGATGGAGCGGGGCGTCACGAACGGCGTTTCCTTCCACACGGCTTCCAATAGCTGGTCACGCGTAAGCACACGTCCACGATGTGTAGCGAGGTATTGGAGCAGGCGGAATTCTCGCACTGTGGTGAGAGTGTTGCGTCCGTGCACGCTCACGGTCATCGACGAGACATCGATCTCAAGATCTCCGAGTCGCAAGACCTCGGCGGCCGGCGGGCCTTCACGAAATCCCCGCAGCACGCTACGGACACGGGCTACCAGTTCGCGCGGACTGAACGGTTTGGTGATGTAGTCGTCCCCGCCCAGCTCCAGGCCCCTCACCCGGTCGGCTTCGCCGGTCCTGGCGCTGAGAAAAATGATAGGAGTCGACGAGAGGGTCGCAGTCTTCCGGATTTGACGGCACAGATCGAAGCCGTCGACCCCTGGCAGCATTACATCAAGGAGGAATAGTACTGGCATCTGCCGCAGCGCCTCGGAAACAACGGACGCGCCACTGACGAAGCTCTGCACCTCGAAGCCGTTAGCCTGCAGGTTGTGGGAAATCAGCCGAGCAATGTCCTCATCATCCTCCACGACAAACACAAGTAGGCGGGGAGCGCCGGAGATACCAGGCGCCTGAGCACGCTCGCAGGAGTCCATTGGAAAGTGCATTCGTCTAGCCACCGTGAAGCCAGGCTACCGGTGTCATTGACCGTTCCCAGACCTTATAGGGCTGATGTTGAGCGAATGTTTCCCGCGTGTTAAGGAATGATGAATTTGCGGGAATGCTTCTCGACTGTGTACGTTCCCCGAGACCACGACGACGCGCTGTATCGGTCCCTCAGCCAAACGCAAGACAAGCGGGTGTGCAAATGGGACGTAAGGATGTCCTTGTTTGCATCCTGCAATCGTTCATGGGACAGATATGTTCAGATCTGATGGTAGTCGCGAAATGTCGCCAGGCCTTCGCGGCCCATGTAGCGTTCGAGCACACAAGGCACGGTCTGACGGAGATCGACCACCACGAGGCCATCGAGCACATTGGAGAACTTACGATCTACGTTGAAGCCGAGTATTTTGCCCCCGACCTTCGCGTATTGCCGGATGAGAATGGGCAGACCTTTGCCATCGGTTTCCACGTCGGCAATCGGTTGCGAGAGTTCGTCCAGGTCGCGCAGAGCGTGGCACATGGCACGGCAATCCCATTGGCGCAGGCGTTCCGGGCGGAACGGGCTCCGCGGCTCGATCATGCCCGCCAATTCATCGTCGTGCCGGCGGGCTTCGAAGAAGCGATAAATCATCTCGCGGGAAGCCTTGCTGTAGTCGTTGCTGATGCTGACCGCGCCGAACAGGGTCGGCGTCTCGGGATGCTGCGCGACAAAACGTGCAATCCCTTTCCAGAGCAACAGAAGCGGGGCGTACTGGCGTTGATATTCCGGCCTGACAAAGGAGCGTCCCAGTTCCAGGGCTGGACCAAGCCTCTCGAACAGACGTGGGTCGTAACGAAAGAGAGTACTGGTGTAGAGGCCATCAACCCCGTGGTGGGGGAGGATTTCAGCGGTGCTGCCAGCTCGATAGGCACCCACCAATTCCTGCTTCGTTTTGTGCCACAACAGCAGGTGCCAGTAATAGAGGTCAAAGCGGTCGAGGTCGAGAGGCCTGCCAGTACCTTCCCCGACTTGGCGAAACGTTACTTCGCGCAGCCGTCCCAGTTCCTGCTGCAAGTGCGGCCCTTCGTTGGCACGCAGGAGAAAGACTGCGAAGTCTCCGTTCTCGGTCAGGCTACGGTCCGGTGACAGAGCCGCCAACTCTTTTGCCAGCAACTCCGGCTGCACTGCTGCTGCAACCGGTTGCTGCATGTTGAGTGCGAGCCTGGAGCGTACCGTGGAAGTCCAGGAATCCTTCCGCTTGCTCCGATACCCAAGCAGGTAAGTGCGCCAGCGCAAGTATTCAGTAGCCTCACGATCGTCCTCGATCCCGGAGATGCGTTCGCTGGGAATCTCGCTGCCGACGCGGACTTCGATGGTCTTTCCTTCCTGCTGCAGAAACTCCTGCATGAGAAGCGCGGTGCGGAGCCGGGGATGGATCATGCCCAGAATCTGAAAGCCGACGCTGTTGCGGCCGCAGAAATAGACAGGCAGGGCAGACGCTCCAGTTCTGCGAACCAGCCGCGCAGCCGTATCGTTCCACGCCGGATCGGCGACCCGTATCTCAGGAACTTGCAGATGGGAAACCTCGCCGGCGGGGAAGAGGGCGAGCATTCCTCCCTGCTGGAGCCACGCTAAACACTCTTTCAGGGCACGTCGATTCGAGTCGATGGAACGGTCGGTTTCAAAGGGATCGACGAAGATGCAGTGCTGTTTGAGTTCCGGTACATCACCGAGAAGAAAATTGGTTACGACCTTTACGTCGGGCCGGACGCGAGTTAGGAGCACCGTGAGAATCGCGCCGTCCAGCACCCCGAAGGGATGATTGGCCACAACCACGACGGATCCCGTGACGGGAACTCTGGCGGAGTCGGCTGCATCGACGCGCAGCTCGACTCGCATTTCGGACAGCAGCGTTTCCAGCCGGAAGCCTTCAGGAGATTGCCGGACACGGCGATAGACGTCCCGCACCTTGTCCACGGGAACCAACTTTTCTACCAGCCCTGGTAGTCCGGGCAATTGCGCGACGCGGGACAACACGTCCGGCGGGGATGTTGCCGGGACAAAATGCTCTGATGGCATGCTACAGGGATACTGCAGTCAGTTCTCGCAGGGATGAAAGTGAGGTTAAGAGTTGATGAAATCTTCGCGGGACGAATCTCGAATGTAATCAGGCGTTCGTCGATATCGGCTCCACGACAATTGTCGAAAAGACCAGGCTAGAATCTCATCTACTCCTCTCACCATGGGCTTGTGCAGCGGTGGTCTGCAAAACCGCGTTTCTTCAAAGTACCAAGGATCTCAACTTCCTTCACCCCCCTTTGAGTGGGTGTGTTTCCCTCTTTCCTTTTCAGGCGTTTATCGGCGCTCGATGAATGGAAAAGTGGGATAATTCCCTCTAGAAATTGACCTCCGGGAGAATGCCCGTGGGAGAGGAAAGTTACGGCTCGTTCCGCGTCGTCTCCACACTTCTGTTTTGCTTGTTGCCGATTCTCGCAGCAGCCCAGCAGGGTTCCGCTGCGCTGGACGTCCCGGATAAGTTCAACCTCGACATGAGAACCGCCGCACGGTTGCGGCCGGAGTTGCTAGCTCAGAGCACCGCACCGGGCCGCTATGCGACAGGCCGCCGAGTGTTCGAGAAACTGGCAGAACAGGCTCATGCCTCGCGGAATAGGAAGCCCGCCTGGGAACTACGCATAGTCAACGAGGTCCTGCTGAATGCGTTTTCCTCGCCCGATGGAACCATCTACGTGGGGAGAGGACTTGCCGATCTGGCCGGCACGAGGGCCGGGCTGTGGGCGGCGATTCTGTCGCACGAGATCGCGCACGTGGTCCGGCGGGATTGGGCGCGGCGTTACCTCTATGAAGAGTCTCTGCGCTACGGCGGCGGGTCGGTTGTACTGGGCGACCCAGGGCTTTCCCCGGTGGCATGGACGGATTCCCAGAAGGCCTCCGAAGATCTGGCGCGGTTTTGCCGCCAACTCGAACTGGAGGCCGACTTGGAAGGCTTGATGCTGATGGCGCGCACGGGATATCACCCGGACTTTGTCCCGGCGCTGCATCACTTGCTGCACGCACAAGGCGCCGGCAAGATTGCGCCTTCGGTCTTTGCCATGCACCCCTGCTGGGAAGAGCGAGATCGCGAACTCGATCGCGCTTACATTGTGGCGAGCATCGAGTTCGAGCGCCGCTGGCCGGAATGGTATGCCTCGCCGGGTGGCGATCCTCCGATTCTGGTGTTTGCCGACGAGCCCAGAGTGAAGAAAACGCGCACGAAGGAATGGGAGATTCGACTTCCCATGCGCTGTCAGAATCTGGTAGGGGCCGTGGAGGTAGTGTTGCAAACATACTCCGCCGCCGCGCCCCGATCGATTACCGAGCAGGGTACATCGCGCGGTGCTGCGTCGAACGATGAAGTGCGGCAACTCACCGGATGCACTTCGCCTAAGACCACGATCACCTTTACCGTGACGGATGACTCCCAGAAAGCAATGTCGGCCGAGGTGTTCGTGCTGGATGGTCAGGGGGCGGTGCTCTCGCGTGCGGCCATTCCAAAGTTACGGCCTTGATGGCGGGGGTAGGCCTATGCCTCCCGGATCCGCTGAGTTTCCAGCATTCTGGGAGGTGGGCCTCATGGAAATCGGAGAAGATCGGCGGACCGCCGAACTTCCGCCAGACGCAGCTCTTCACGCAGACCAGTTGTCGCAGCGTGTTCGGTCCCTAGCGTCTTCGACCGCTCCCCACCTGCGCACCTTCGGCACCGTGGCTTCGTGCATGGGGGCCGACATTTTCCCTTAAGGGTCTGCGAGTTTGACGCGGATAGCTATAGAGAGGTGGGAAATTCGGACACCCCCCGGCAGGCCCCGGCATGGGGAGTGGGTAGTGAGACGGCTACTCGGAAGGAATTACAGTTGTAAACTGCGGTATTTGACCAATTGCGGATTGCTGGTAAAAGAGGGATTTTTCAGCAGGGATGCCGCTACTCATGCGGCACTACGCTCTCCATTTGCCATGTTCACGACTGGCAGCGGAATGCGGACACGTCTCAACCGCCCTGACTTCCTTTCCATTGCATCCACAAGAACCAGGTTATCCCCCATGACGATTGGGTCGCTAAGCAACTCAAATTCCTCTCCGTACAGCTTCATCTGGTTCCCTTGCGTGAAACCCAATCGCTTTAGCCTTGTGCAAAGACTGACCTGCTTCTCTGTCATGGGAAGACCTGTGGTTCCGTAGCTCTACGTTCCGCTAGGTAGAAGGAAGGACACCCAACATTATAGGTCATCCGTGCCGATTCGTTCTGCTGGGATTCCGCTGGCTGGAGTAGGCAGCCGTAGAGCATTCCGGTTCCAGTCGGATCTCGTCTCTTTAATCATCCCGTAACACTCGGAGCCTAGCATTGCAGACAGAGGCCGACGTGACCGAAGCGTTGCCATTGAAGCTGTTCGCTGTGGTCGTTATCCTCTTGGCCGCAATGCCGTGGCGTCGTCCCCATCCCAATCATCAGTTCATGTTGGAATTGTTGCGATCCGAGCTGGAAGATGAACAGACGAACTTGCACGATTCGCGGCCGTAAGGTGCCTGTGAGGAGCGTCGCGTTTCCACCGTCTCGGTTATGGCTCGAATATCGTTGTACTGGGTGTCCGCGTCTTGAAGGCAGCACGTGTTTCCACGGACAGATATGGATTCAGCGCCAGCGCCCACCCCGCCAGCACATTCCGAACGGCCCTGGGGTTCCCGTGGCCGTCTGCATGAGGCTGCCCTGAACGTGGCCAAGAGGTTGGTTCCCCGACCGTGGGTTCAGGAGATACGCCGCTATCGCCGATTTAACAGAGCGGAGCGAGCTCTGTACTTCAAGATCCGAATCGCCAACGGGATTAGATTCCGTGGCAGCAGAAGGCAGGTGATCCCAAAGTCAGCGCGGTCTTTTGTTTTTGTCTGCTTCGGAAATATCATGCGCAGCCCGATGTGCGAGGCTCTCTTCAGACGTGCCACGAAACGTTGTTCAAACCTGAACTTGGACATCGTATCGGCTGGACTGAACGCTGCTGCGGGAACTGCGGCGCATCCTTGGGCTGTTTCCGCGGCTAAAGAGATGGGGATTTCTCTCGAAGGGCACCGGGCAAGGCTGTTGACTCGGGCGATGGTTGACCGTGCTGACGCAATCCTGGCGATGGATTACCAGAATCAGGTGGAATTGCTGTCGCGTTACCCTGATGCAGCGGACAAGTTCTTCTTGCTCGGCTCCCACGCCAGAACGAGTTCTCGTCCGATCGAGATTCGCGACCCGTTCTTCGGCAGCGAGGAGGAAACCGTGCGTTGTTACGAGTTGCTGCAGACTTGCACCCAGAATCTCGCTGACAGCTTGTTTCGCGACTGCGAGGAACCGCAGGAAATGGGTGTGAAGCAGGAAAAATCAGTCATAAGCCAAAGAAGATGAAGCAGCCAGTTCTAATCCTGGGTGTTGAGCCACGCATTTCCATCCCGATCGCCCGGTCGCTGCATCGGCAGGGCGTGCGAGTCGATATGGCATCTGTTTCCGCATCCGAACCTCATCTCAGATCTAAGGCGGTGCGCCACTTTGAGCGTTTGCCTGGGAATGAAGATCCGAGCAGTTTCTGCGAAGCCATAACCAGCCTCATTTCACGCAGGAAGTACGACATGCTGATTCCGGCGACGGATGCGGCCTTGGCGGTGATTGGAGAACACGACGCGAAGCTGCGAGAGGTGGCGTACGTTGCCTGCCCACCCGCCGACATCGTTCAGCGGATTCTCAACAAGGGCATTACTCTTGATTTTGCGAGGCGAGCAGGAATTCGTGCCCCGCGGACTTTTCGCATTTCGAGCCTCTCGGAACTGAAAGTGATTTCCCATGAGTTGGAGTTTCCCGTCATCGCCAAGCCGAGCCATAAAAGCAGCGAGACAGACTTCAAAGTCCGTTATTTTCAGGACTATGAGACGCTCTGTGGTGCCCTGGCTGCTGATGACCAACTTGCCCGCAGGGTGCTGTTGCAGGAATTTGTGCA
The DNA here is from genome assembly GCA_020073465.1 of Terriglobia bacterium. Lineage (GTDB taxonomy): Bacteria > Acidobacteriota > Terriglobia > Terriglobales > Acidobacteriaceae > Sulfotelmatobacter. The sequence continues at coordinate 280,275 of JAIQFC010000003.1, read as the reverse complement.
AGGAGATGGAGTCGGGGTAGAAGCTCTGATGCATCGCGGCGAGCCCATCGCGATGTTCCAACACCGGCGCTTGAAGGAGGTTCCGAGCACAGGGGGCGCTGCCGCGGTGGCGATTGCCGAGCCGCTCGAACCATTCCTCTCCGACCAGGCGGTCGCGCTCTTGCGCGCCTTGGAATGGGAGGGCGTTGCCATGGTCGAGTTTCGTTACGACCGCTCGCATCGCCAGAGCGCACTGATGGAAGTCAACGGCCGCTACTGGGGCACTCTGGCACTTCCGATCAAAGCCGGGATCGACTTCCCCTGGTATGAGTGGCAGATAGCACACGGAGAACGACCCAGTGTGCAGCGTACCTATTCGGTTGGACTCCGCTGGCGCTGGACAGCGGGCTACGTGCGTCGCTGGCACGGCGTCGTCGCCGGCAGTGTCAAGCGCGCACTAAAGCGACCGGGCGCTTTGAGGGAGGTGATTCCTTCCCTCGCAGACCTGAGCCCTTTTACTCATGACGCACTGTGGAGCTTCGCCGATCCTGTGCCGGCCATTTCGGAGGGATTCCGGCAAGCGAAGAAGTTGTTGAGTTCCGACGCTTGGTCGGTTCTGCGAAAGGTTCTACGCCATCGTCCACGAAAGGGAACAGGTTATTCTAATCGGCTCGCAACGTCCGAGCACACGGCGGAAAAGAGCAAGATCCACGCATGAATAGAATCCTCAGGCGGCTACGACACGCATCACGGGTGCTCACGGGACAAGGAAGTGCTGGCCGTGGCGCGACAATTTTCCCGGACGACGTCTTTCTGGTGTCCTATCCCAAGTCTGGTAATACTTGGGTCCGGTTCTTGATCGCCAACCTTGTACATCAGGATCAGCCGGTCACCTTTCTCAACATCGAGTCTTGCCTGCCTTCGATCTACATACTTCCGGACCGGAAACTTCGGAAAGTGTCACGGCCACGTATCCTGAAAAGTCATGAATGCTTTGTGCCGAGGTACCCAAGCGTCATCTACATCGCTCGAGACCCTCGGGATGTCGCGGTTTCCTACTATTACTACAACCTCAAGAAGAGGCTTCTGCCTCAGGATTGCACCCTCGAGCAGTACATCCCGTTGTTTATTGCCGATGAGTTGGATATGAGGAGCGGGCCCTGGGGTGATCATGTGATGAGTTGGATGAGCATGCGCAGAGACCACCCGAGGTTTCTGCTCTTGCGCTATGAGGATATGATCGTCGACACCGAAGCCGAACTCGCTCGCGTGGCAGAGTTTCTTGCTCTGCGGACGACTCCGCTCCGGATCCGGCGGGCTGTCGAGCTTGGTTCGGCGAAGAACATGCGCAGCCTAGAGGAAAAACAGTCGGGCCAGTGGGTGTTCACGAAGGGCATGCGGAAGGATATTCCCTTCGTTCGAGCCGCTACAGCGGGGGGCTGGCGATCGAATCTCTCTCCTTGCGCAGTCGAGCAGATTGAAACGGCGTGGGGAAAAGCGATGCAGACTCTGGGATATACGCTGAGCCGGAGTCTGCCGGCAGCGTCCCTCGTCTCGGAAACCAGCAAATGTGTTCCCTAAACTAGCTGGCTGAGATGCAAGTCATTCGGCGTTGTCCTTTGCTTTTCCAACCAGTGTCGAGGGACTTCCGGCTCGATCTCTGCTGCTCTTCCCTGAAGCGCGGTGCAAGCTGACATTTAAGTTATGCAAGTTCCGCCAGACTGGCTGTGGAAGAATTCGACGCAGCCAGTCTTTCGCTGCTCTTGCTTGCAGTGAACTCTGGAGATAGGCGGCGCCAAGGGTGAACGGTCTGGCAAATCGAAGATTGATGTAGTATCCACCTTTAGCGCCCCATCTGGCTTTGTATCCCGACTCTCCGCCCAGGAAATCGTAGGTTCGCACGCCTTGGGCAATCAGTTCGCGAATCACATGTCCTCGGAGAACGAAACCGACCCGGTCTGGAGCATGCTGGGGATTGTTTCCTTCCTGCAGTTGGAAGAGTCTGTTGCCGTAGCGGAATCCAAATTGCACCGCGGCAACTGCGCCATTCAGTTCGAGCACCCAAAGATCGAGCGAGTTCCGCCGTAACAGCGAGCAGCTGAGTTCGTAGTAAAAGTCTCTTCGATCGCGGGAACCGAAGCTGCCGGGTTCTCCTGCGGAGTTCCAACGGGCCTGGTGGAGCTCAAAGAGACTCTCCAGGCAGCGACGGAGTTGCGATTCCTGCTCACAGCGGTAGATGTGTACGGAATAATGCCGCTCAAGTCTCTTTGAGTATCGTGTGAGATTTTTCTGGTCTTCGCCGGACAGCTGTGCCAGATATTCTTCCCAGGTTGCGGGCAGCGGGATTGCAGATGCGGGCTGTTGTCTGGAATTAGTAGCCCAGGTCTTCTTCTGGAGCAATTGATGCAGGGTCTTCGCCCCCGGAGAATGTGGAGGGAGCGTGCTCAGTTCGCACAAATCCCACAGGCCTCGACGGCTTTCCAGGAGGGCGAGTAGTGCTGCGGCAAATGCCTCTTCAAAACCGGCTCGTACGGGGAGATCGAGATTGTCCGAGTCCTTGCTTCCGTCTCCCATAAATCGCAGAACGCGAAGCGGAACTGTTTTCGCTATGCGGAGCGACGTTACAGCAAGAGGCGCCAGGGCGCACAGCCGGGAAGCAGAGTCATAAAAGCCGGCAACCATCAACTGCTGAGCTTTGCCAAAACTGCGCCACCACGGAATCAGCCAGTCTGGCGTCGAAAAGGTGGTTGCTGCCGGATAAGCAGCGAGCAAATCCTCCCAAGCTGGTTGAAGAGCGTGCAACTCCTCAATGGTCCTGTAAGTGCGGACTTCGAGGGGGGGGACGCTCGTCGGCTCTGTTCTCATCAGGCAGCGGTGGTCCGCAGCAGCGGACTAGACATTGTCCAAGAGGCGGCCTATCGAGCTGTCTGTGGAAGAAATTTAATGTGTCTGTAAAGGAGATTTAACATAGCTGTAAACAATCAGAGATGTCCTTCCTTTAGCATCCCAACGACAAGCCAGAGCGAAAAGGTATCACCATCACAACTGGTGTCGCCCCGGCCCGATTTCAAGCGTACCGGTACGCAAACCAATCCCCCCCGGGACCACTGCGAAGAACACCCCAGATGGAGGTTACGTGCTTTCGGCAAGCTCGCAACATGAGACTGGCGCGGGTAACGCGGGCATGACTGCCTTCGAGAATCAAATGCAGGAGATCCATTCATGAGCAAGGTCTGGATCAAACGCGGGCTGTTAGCTAGCCGCATTACCAGACTGGCAGGGAGGCTTTGCCAGGCGCAGGTCGTTATCCTGATGTACCACTCGGTGCTCGACCAGCCAGAGTCCGAGTTTGTCACGCTGGGCCGCATCATGCACTCAACCGAAGTCTTCAAGAAGCAGATGGAGTTGGTCTGTCGCGATTACGCCCCAGTCAGCATGGATGATCTGTTTCTCTTCACGCAAGGCCAGAAAGAACTGCCCTCGCGCGCGGTCGCAGTTACGTTCGATGACGGATACGTGGACAACCACGAAGTTGCCGCTCCGATTCTCAATCGCCTGGGCGTACCCGCCACGTTTTATATAACGGTGGACTGCATCGAGACGGGCAGACTGCCATGGCCGAGCCGCTTGCGTTATGCCTTTCTTACGACTAAGCGCAAGAGTTGGATAGATCAGTCCTCGCGTACATGGGTACTAGCGAGCCTGTCCCAACGCGAGCAAGCGTTCCTTCGTGCCTGCGATCTCTGTGCGGCCCTTGCCGGCCATGTTCAGGAACAGTTCCTTCTCGCCGTCGAAACTGAATTGGAAGTGGACCCGACCGTTCGCAGTGAAGGAGCGATGATGAATTGGGATCACGTGCGAACTCTGGTGGCAAAAGGGCACATTGTAGGCTCGCACACCATGACGCATCCCAACATGGCACACGTTTCCGATGATCAGGCCGAGATCGAGTTCTTGGAATCCAAGCGAAGAATGGAGCGAGCGTTGGGAGTTCCGATCGTACATTTTTCCTATCCATGCCCGGCGCTCTCGCCTCATTGGAAAGAGAGCACAGTCGAACTCAGCCGGGAAGTGGGGTATCGGACTGCGGTGACTACCAACGGAGGGTCTGTGCGGCGGGATGACGATCCGCTTCGGTTGCACCGCGCGCGGCCAACCAAAGAAGTTGATGGCCTGCACTGGAATCTGGAATGTGGCTTCATGGGCTGCACAGTTTAGAACGTCGTTTCTATTGTTCCAAGCCGTGGGTGAGTGCGACTGAGACCTTGCCTAGAGTCTGATCAGCACGAGGAGTTGTACATCAGCGACGAGGCATCGTTCAACAGGCTGAATGAGGTGGGGAGCTTCCTGAGTTCCGCGGAGATCGCATGAAGACAGTTGCGAAATGTACTGTGCTGCTGCTGGCGGGGACGCTGGCGCCAGTGGCGTTCGTGCAAGGCGCGTTCGGACAACGCACATCCGGGCAAACCAGTGAGCAGACCAGGAACAACATGCCTGCGCTGCCCCGCTCGGTTCCTGCGTCTGCAGTGGGGTACGACTATGTGATCGGCGCTGACGACACGCTTCATATCTCAGTGTGGAAGGAGCCGGATCTGACGGTGTCATTGCCGGTGAGGCCCGATGGAAAGATTTCGCTGCCGCTGCTCAACGATGTTTCCGCCGCGGGTCTGACGCCGATGCAACTCAAGACCTCGATCACAGACAAACTGAAGATGTATATCGCCGATCCGCGGGTGACGGTGATCGTGACGGCGATGAACAGCCGGAGGATTTTTGTGACAGGTGAGGTGGTGCATACCGGGGCGATGCCTCTGCTGCCGAACATGACCATGCTGCAGGCACTGTCGGCAGCGGGGTTCACGCAGTTCGCCAATTTAAAGAATATCTACCTGCTGCGCACGGAGAATGGGCGGCACGTGAAACTGCCGTTCAACTACAAGGAGGTGGTCAAGGGGAATCATCCGGAGCAGAACATCATGCTGAAACCCGGCGATACGGTGGTGGTCCCATAGGGAGATCATGAAAAAACGCCACGGATTTGCCAGTCTGATGCTGCTCACATTGGCGCTTGGAATGGCGTGGGGTCAGGATCGGTTTGCGCAGCCGGAGGACGGCGCCTCGCAACCTGTTGCGCCGGTTACGGCGTTCGAACAGAACAACCCGACTGCGCCGGTTACGGAGAATCCTCCAATTTCCGCAATTGACCAGCCCGGCCTGCTACCACACGCGGCGCCTTTGAGTTACGTGCAGGCGGGGGCGCACATCACCGAATCCGCGGATTCGAATGTCGCTAACGTTGTTGGTGGCACGGGGTATCACTCGGTAACGCGCGCGTTGGGCAGCCTCGAGCTGCAGCGGCTCTGGAGGAATTACGATCTGGCGCTCGTCTATGTGGGAGGCGTGGGGTACTACGACGTAGCGGGCATCGGGTTCAAGCAACTGCAGCAGTTGGACGTTGACCAGAGAATCAAGTGGAAACGCGGCCAACTCGCGGTGCGCGATTCCTTCAGCTACCTGCCGGAAGGCAATTTCGCTGGAGGCTATGGAAGTTTAGGTGCCAGCGGCCAAGCATTGGGAGAGTTTGGCGGGAGTGGGTTCTTTGGCGGTAGCGTGCTTGGCGGCATAGGTCAGGTTCCCAGGATCATGAATCTCAGCCTGGTGGACGTGACCGAGAACCTGACCCCGAAGTCTTCGGTGACCGCTTCCGGTGGCTACTCGTTCGTACACTACACGGGCGATCATCCCGGGGTCGTGAACATTCCTTTTTTCGGCAGCACCGAAGTTTCAGCGCAAGCTGGCTACGACCGGATTGTGGGCCATCATGATCAAGTAGCTCTTACGTATGGGTATCAAGGGTTCAGATTCACGAATCCATCGAGTACGTCTTCACAGACGGACACTTCCTTCCACACTCACGTTGTGCAGCTCATGTGGGATCACCGCATTTCGGGAAGGACGGATTTTCTGGTTAGCGCAGGTCCCCAATTCACGCGACTCAATTTGTATGCTCTTCCCAGTTCAGGCACTGCCGTCAATTTCCCGCCTTGCGTTCTTGTGGTCCAGGAAGGTGTTGTCGAATGTCCAATCGAAGATGTCCGCGTGACCGTCGCAGGACGAGCCACTTTGCGTTACCGCTTCCCGAAGACATATGTAGACCTTGCCTACGAACGTTTTACTAGCAGCGGATCGGGTATTTTTCCCGGAGCTAACAGCAACGTCGTTCGCGTGAGCATGAACCGCCCGCTGACGAGAGTATGGAGCATTTTTTCCGATGCGGGATATGCACACAACAGCCGCATACAGGCGTTATCCGCAGCTCAGGAGGCCCTCTGTCAGCTGACATCGATGAACTGTCCGAATGTTACCGCGAACACATATTCTTACGGGTTTGCGGGCCTCGGCGTCCACCGGAGACTGGGGCACGACTTCCGCGTTTACGGCAGCTACGGGTTTACCTACTTCACGCTCGATCGCTCGGCGTGCGGGCTACCTGGATCGCCTCCGTGCAAGCGGAATTCGCAGCGGCAGATAGTGTCGATTGGAGTGGATTGGACGCCCAGACCGGTTCGGCTTGACTGATTTGTGAGGGCTGCCCGCCAAGCGGCGCGGCAGCCAGATTGGAAATCAAGGATGATCGAGAATCGTGAACTAACTCTTGACGACTATCTGGCGATATTGCGCCGGCGGGCGAGGGTGATTCTCATTCCGGCGTTGCTGGCGCCGCTTGCTGGTTGGCTGATTTCGTATGGGTTGACTCCCAAATACACCTCGCAGTCCCTCGTGCTGGTGGAAGGGCAGAAAGTGCCCGAGAGCATGGTGCAGCCAGTGGTCACTCAGGACTTGAGTGCGCGCGTTGCAACTCTGCAACAGCAGGTGCTCAGCCAGAGCCGGTTGCGACCGATGGTCGAACAGCGTCTTGGAGTGAGGAACTCGAACGTAGATGAAATGATCGACAACATCCGCCAGAACGTGTCCGTCGAACCAGTGATCGCAGACATCGCGCAGATCGGTGGGGGGCAACGACGCAAGCCCGGGCAAGGTACGCCGGTGCCTGGGTTCTACGTAAACTTCTCCACGGCCAATCCGCGGGAAGCTCAGCAGATTTGTAACGAACTAACCTCGATGATGATCGCGGAGAACCTGAAGTCACGGCAGGACGTGGCGCTCGGCACCACCGACTTGCTCAACAAGGGCTTGGAAGATGCCAAACGCACGCTCGATGATCTGGAGAACAGACTGGCGGCGTTCAAGAAGCGGTACGTGGGGCAACTGCCTGGAGATGAGGAGAACAATCTCAAGCTCCTGATGGGGGTGAACTCGCAGCTTGAGGCCAACACGCAGACGCTGAACCGGGCACAGCAAGATAAGTCCTATACCGCATCGTTGCTGGCGCAGCAGCTGGCGGCGTGGAAGACTTCGCAGTCTTCAAGCAGCCCACAAACGCTGGAGAAACAACTACAAGACATGCAATCGCAGTTGCTGCAGTTGCAGGCGCGCTATACCGACGATCATCCGGACGTGATCAAGGCGAAGGCCGACATCGCGGAAGTGAAGAAAAAGCTGGCCGAGGTGAATAGCGCGTCAGAGCAGCCGGGCGATCCAGCCAATGAAAAAGCTTCAGTATTGGAGCCACCAGAGATCCGGCAGTTGCGGCTGCAGGTACACCAGTACAACGATGTGCTGCAGGCGGCGACACGGGATCAGAAGAGGTTGCAACAGGAAATTTCGGTTTACCAGGGACGGGTGGCGTTAAGTCCTACGGTTGAAGAGCAGTACAAGCAGCTGGCGCGCGACTACGACAACGCTCAGAAAAACTATCAGGGCCTGCTTGCGAGCAAGAGCAAGTCCGACCTGGCGTTGAAGATGGAGCAGCAGTCGCAGGGTGAACGCATGTTTATGCTGAATCCCGCTAGCTTTCCTGACTCGCCCAGCTTTCCGAACCGGCTGATCTTTGCTGGTGGTGGATTGGGAGCCGGTCTAGCGCTTGGGTTTGGTCTGGCGTTGTGGCTGGAGCTGCGTGACAAGTCGATTCGTAATGAGGCGGACGTAGAGGCGGCCTTGGAGCTGCCGACCCTAGTCGCGATTCCGTGGGTAAGCGATGCGTCGGCGACGACCGGTAACGGCAAGGGCAGATTCTGGGGCAAGCACGAGCATAACGAGAAGATCGGGAGCCTAGGAGGCTGCTGAGTCCATGTACAAAGACTTCTACGGACTGCGGGCGAATCCGTTCAACGTCAATCCGGATCCGCGTTATTTGTTTCTAACGCGGCACACGGAGGAGGCGCTGGCCTGCCTCACCTACGGTATTCAGAGCCGCAAGGGATTCGTTCTGCTGACGGGCGAAGTGGGCACGGGGAAAACGACGCTCATCAACAAGTTACTGGAGTGGCTGAGGCTCCAGCAGGTGGCGACCGCATTCATCTTTAACTCACGGTTGAATGTGCCGCAGTTCCTCGACTACATGATGACGGACTTCGGCATTGCGTGTGAGCCCAGGGCGAAGAGCCAAATCCTTTTGCGGTTGTACAACTGGCTGCTGGACCGTTACCAGGCGGGGGAGACGGCGGTGCTGATCGTCGATGAGGCTCAGAACCTCGCGGACGAGGTGCTGGAAGAGATCCGCATGCTTACCAACCTGGAGACCTTCACTGAGAAGCTGCTCCAAATCGTGCTGGTGGGCCAGCCGGAGTTGGAGGAGAGGCTGAGGCAGCCGCAACTGCGGCAACTGCGGCAGCGGTTTACGCTGCGTGCGAAAACCCATGCGCTCAGCCTCGAGGAGACCAAGGCATACGTGCAACAGCGGCTGCACATTGCGGGCGCGAACGGACAGCAGATTTTCGAGCCGGAGGCGCTGGCGAATGTCCACCGGTACGCGGCCGGCATTCCGCGCGTCATCAACCTGCTGTGTGAGCATTGCCTGGTCAGCGCTTTTGTAGATCAGCAGAAGGTGATCACGCCGGAAGTTGTAGATGCGGTGGCGCGGGATTTTGAGCTGGGTGATGACGCGGCGGCGACGACCCCTGCTGCGGTGCTTGCTCCGAGTCCGGAAAAACTTGACCTAGCGGAGGCGCTGCGGTCGCCGGCGACACTGGCTGATCGTTTACTTGCGACGGAACTGAAGGCCTCGCCAACGAAAGGTAACTATGAGTCGAATTCATGAAGCCCTCAAGAGGGCCGAACAAGAACGAGCCTCGACTCACGGATGCGTGGGCGAGCCAAACGTCGTGGAGCCCGTCCCCAATGCAACGGTGACGGCGGAGGACTGGACAGCAGCGTCGACGGCCATTCCGACGGCGGTGGGCAGGCCATTCGCGACTGTAGCAGCGTCGTTTGCCAGTGAGCTAGGCCTCGATACTCTGATGTCACATTGCGCTCCGGTGCAGTGGAACCCTGATCCCGCGACAATGCTGTTCTTCAATGGCAACGACGGCGTGCGAGGCGCCGAAGAGTTCCGCACGTTGCGCTCGCGCCTGTATCACGCACGGGAAAAGGTGACGCTGAAGAAGGTGCTCGTCACTAGCGCGCTGCCCAAGGAAGGAAAGTCGTTCATGGCGTTGAACCTGGCACAGGTGATGGCGCAGCAGCACGGACGGCGAGTGTTGCTGATCGATGCCGATCTGCGGAGACCGCGGCTGCACCAGATGTTGGGGACGGTGCCGAACCCGGGGCTTGCGGAATACCTGACTGGACAGGATGACGAGGTCACGATCATGCAACGAGGGCCGTTGGAAAACTTGTTCTTCGTTCCGGGCGGACGAAAGATCGAGAATCCCGCGGAACTGGTGGCGAATGGACGGCTGAAGGTTCTGCTGCAGCGCGTTGAGCCCCTGTTTGACTGGATCATCATCGATTCGCCGCCCGCGGTGTCGATGTCGGACGCCGGCATCCTGGCCAAGTCATGTGACGGGGTGCTGATCGTGGTTCGCAGTAACAAGACTCCGTTCGACGTTGCGCGCAAGGCGCGACAGGAATTTGCCGCACAGACATTGTTGGGCGTGGTGCTCAACGGGGCACGCGACCAGGCAGCATACGTGCGCTAACACCAGGAGTGTGCGTACGAGAAGAGCGAAAGGGATCTCAAGGGCTAGGAAGTGAAAATGTGATTAGGGTCTTCAACGTGTATTACCCGCTGCGCACGCTAGTTCTACTGGCGGGTGAGGCCCTGATCGTGTGGTTTTCATTTGTCCTGGGAACGGTACTCCAGCACCAGGACGACAGTTGGCTCGCGCTGAACGTCGACGGCGGGTACATCAAGATCCTGGTGTTCACCGCGGTCGTGCTGCTCCTCTCACACGGGTTTGACTTGTACGACTCCTCAAGGCTGGGTGCGAAGTGGGAGCAGACCTTCCGACTGCTCCTGGTTCTCGGGTTGGTGGCGCTGGCCCTTTCGGCGGTTGGCTTCATTGTTCCTAGTTTCCTACCGGGAAACGGTTCCGCGCTGGTCGGACTGACCATCCTGACCTTGCTGCTGTTCGGTTGGCGTGCTTTCTGTAACTGGCTTGTGACGCGGCCCTATTTCCGCGAGCGAGTTTACGTGCTCGGAACTGGCGAGCGGGCACAACGACTGGTGAATGGGCTGCGGCAGCGTACCCAGTTGGGAATTGAAGTTGTTGGATGGACGGGAAACATCGAGGGCGCGCTCAAGCGAGACACAGTGGCTTCGCATCTGCTGGGACTGGCGCAGCAGGGTAATGTGCACCGAGTCATTGTTGCGATGCCCGACCGACGCGGGACACTTCCTGTGGAGGAGTTGCTCGACTTGCGACTGGCCGGAGTGTGGGTGGAGGATGCGGCCTCGTGGCTGGAGAAGATCTCAGGGCGAATTGAGGTGGAGCATCTCTACCCGAGCTGGCTGATTTTTGCAGAAGGATTCCGCTTTAGTACATTCCTGCGAGTCGTTCGTCGGCTGCTGAACTGTTCGTTTGCACTGATTGGGCTGCTGCTCTCACTGCCTCTGCTTCCCTTCATCATGCTGGCGATCAAGCTGGATTCGCCTGGACCGGTGCTCTATCGCCAGAGGCGCGTAGGGCAAGGTGGACATCACTTTTACTGCTACAAATTCCGCACCATGCGCCGCGACGCGGAAGCCGATACGGGTGCGACCTGGGCGACGGATGACGATCCCCGCATCACGCGGGTTGGCAAGATTCTGCGAGGGTCGCGACTGGATGAGATTCCACAACTCTGGTGCGTGCTGAAGGGCGACATGCACTTCGTAGGTCCACGCCCGGAGCGGCCTGAGTTTGTGGAGTGGCTGAGCAAAGAGATTCCGTATTACGGCGTGCGTCACGCGGTGCGTCCCGGAATCACGGGCTGGGCGCAGGTACAGTACAAGTACGGCAACACGCTGGAGGACGCGCGGGAGAAACTGCAGTACGACTTGTTCTATATCAAGAATGCCTCTCTTGGGCTGGATCTGATGATCATCTTCCAGACCGTCAAGATTGTTCTGCTGGGCAGGGGCGGGCAATGACGTGGATGTTCTGGGGATCAGCCTTGGTCCTCCTGTACACGTATGCGGGCTACCCGCTGTGGCTGCGGCTGCGGACGTGGTGGCGTCCGTGGCCAGTGCAGCGCGGGATGTACGAGCCGGCTATATCGGTGGTGATGGTAGTCCGCAATGAGGAAGCTGCGGTGGCGGGCAAGATTCGGAACCTGCTGGAGTTGGATTATCCGGCGGACTTGCTGCAGGTGCTGGTCGTTTCCGACGGCTCGACCGATGGGACGGATGCGATTCTCCGCGAGCAGGCGCGCAACCCGCGGGTGCATGTGGTGTGCAATCAGCTGGCGCAGGGCAAAGCCCGCGCATTAAACGACGGTATCAGATTGGCACGAGGAGAGATCGCGGTCTTTACCGATGTGCGCCAGGCCGTCGAGCGAGATGCGGTGCGATTGCTACTCGAGAATTTCGTGGATCAGGAAGTTGGGGCGGTGAGCGGAGAGCTGATGCTGGGAGATCCGGTAAAAGGGGAGATACACCGCGGCGTGGGGCTGTACTGGCAAGCGGAGAAACTTATTCGTAAGTGGGAGTCGCAATCAGGGTCGGTGATTGGAGTGACGGGCGCATTGTACGCGGTACGGCTGAACCTGCTCACGCGCTTGCCGGAGGAGACAATCCTCGATGACGTTTTTATCCCGATGAGTGTCTTGCGGCAAGGATATCGAGTTGTGTTCGATCCGAGGGCGCATGCGTGGGACAGGGCCGACTTCGGGCGGGACAGAGAATTCGCGCGCAAAGTGCGGACGCTGAGCGGGAACTATCAATTGGTCCAGTTGGCTCCCTGGCTGCTCACCAAGGCGAATCCAGTTCGGTTTGAGTATGTGAGCCACAAACTGATCAGGCTGGTTTCACCATTTGCGCTTGCAGGCATGCTGGTGGCGTCGGCGTTTCTCGAGCATCCCCTGTACCGCGTCACTTTTGTTTTGCAGTTGGCGTTTTATTTGCTGAGTGCGCTGGCGGCTGCGCGCCTTGTACGTGGACCAATCGCGCGGGAGGCAGATGCAGCCTTCACGTTCGTCTTGCTCAACACTGCAGCGGCGGTAGCATTTGCGCACTTCGTCACTGGCCGAAAGGTGGCGTGGAGACCGTGACGAATGGACAGACGATGAGAATTCTTTGGGTGAAGGCGGACAGGCTCCTGCCTGTGCACAACGGGGGGAATATCCGTTCCTATCACATCGCGCGTCATTTAGCGGCACGTCACGAGGTTACGTTCTTCTCCTACTATGCAGGAGCTGTCGATCGGAATTATGAGGAAGAACTGGAGAAATGTTTTCCAAAGGCCGTGAGTATGAGTACGGGAAACCCTGAGATGACGGGGGTTCGCCGTGGTGTGGATTACCTGGTGCGGCTGCCAGCGCGAGCGCCCTACGCTGTGTCGCGATTCAGTTCTTCTGCGGTGAGGGCTCGGATCGAAGGATGGTTTCAGAAGTCGGCGTTTGATGTAGCGGTGTGTGACTTTTTGGATGCAGCTGTGAATTTTCCGACGGGCTTTGGCATTCCCAGTGTGCTCTTTCAGCACAATGTGGAGAGCGAGATCTGGCGGCGGTACGCTGAAACCGAGTCAAGCCGGGCCAAAAGGCAGATGTATCGGATGGAGTATTGGAAGATGCTGCGGTATGAGCGTGCCATGGTCCGCAACTTCGGGCACGTGATTGCGGTGTCAGAGAATGATCGTGAGCTGATGAGCGCCTGGGTTGATCCAGTTCGCATCACGGTGGTGCCGACCGGAGTGGATTTACAGAACTTCCATCCGTCTGCATCTGGTCCGGTGACGCAAGCGAAGGTTGTGTTTGTGGGAGCGATGGATTGGGAACCGAACATCGATGGCGTCGGATACTTCTGCGATGAGGTCTGGCCTTCGATTCTGAGGAGACTGCCGGATGCGCGTCTACGCGTGGTAGGCCGCAATCCGGGGCAAGAGGTGCTAAGGCTCGCATCGGATTCAGTCGAGATCTTGGGGTCGGTCCCTTCGGTGGTGGAGTACTTGAGAGAGGCGGCGGTCGTAGTGGTGCCGCTCCGAATCGGGGGAGGGACGAGGCTGAAGATTTACGAGGCCATGGCGGCGGGAAAGGCTGTGGTCTCTACGACCATCGGCGCGGAGGGGCTGGACGTGCATCATGGCAAGGATATCTGGCTGGCGGATGATCCGGCTTCGTTCGCCAATGCCGTGGTCGTGCTCTTGCAGGATCAGGCGATGCGCCGTCGTTTCGAGCAGGCTGCCGCGGCTCTCGCGACCGAGCGTGACTGGTCGGCCGTAGCTGAGAAATTTGAACAGATACTCCAAGCGGCAGCATCGCCGGCTCGCGAGGGAGGTACGCTACAGCTCGCTACGGCTGGATAGCGTGCGGAAGAGCGTTTGAAACGATATGGAGAAACGGGACATTGCGATCGCAGGCCCAGGGTTTGTATGGAAGCCGACGCAATCGAAACTGCGGGATGCCACCACTGGAGCGTTCTTCTGGCTGAGCGTGTTCTACGTTGTGTATTGCGCCAGGCCTGAGGACTTGCTCCTTTTTGCGCACGTTCCGCTGATGGCGTATCTGCCGTATGCACGGATTTCGGCGATTCTCGCCATTCTGAGCCTGGTTCTGAGCAGGGGCAAGAGCAAGCGTGGGATGAAGAGCCTTCCGATCGAATCGAAGTATTTGTTGGCGATGATTCTTCTGCTCTTTCTGTGGGCGCCACTCTCTCCGATTTGGAAGGGAGGAGCGTTGCTCCGCGCGGCCGACTTCGGGAAACTCTATTTCGCATGGGCGCTGACTTTTCTTCTGGTAACCAGTTTGGTGCGGCTGCGGCGGCTTATCTTGATTCAAGCAGGCTCGGTAGCCCTAATCGCCATCGTTTCGGTGCTGAAGGGTTCTTCCCATCCGCGGTTGGAGGGCGTCATGGGTGGGATGTATTCCAATCCCAATGATCTCGCCTTTGCGATTGTTCTCACCTTGCCCCTGACGCTGCTCTTGCTCCTGACCTCCAAGAGCATAGTTCGCAAAACGGCATGGGGACTGGCCATGCTGGTCATGATGTATACGCTATTTCTGACGGCGTCGCGTGCCGGGTTTATTGACCTGGTTTTTTCCGGCGTGGTTATGCTTTGGTTTTTTGGGGTCAAGGGACGGCGGCCACAGCTCATCTTCCTGACCGCCGTGCTTGGGGTTCTGCTGTTTATCGTTGGCGGAAAGCATCTGAAAGAGCGGTTTTTGGCGCTGAAGGGATCAAACCTGCAAACTGATCTTGAGAGCAGCGCATATGGTTCTTACGAGGACCGGAGATATCTGATGCTCAGGGCGTTAAAGGGAATTTCAGAATATCCGCTGACCGGCCTCGGAGTGCGCAACTTCCCTCCGTTTTCCGGCGATTGGCATGAGGTTCACGTGACCTATCTGCAGATTGCTGTGGAAGGGGGGATTCCGGTACTGATTCTTTACCTGCTATTTTTCTCGAGCGGGTTCCGGAATTTGAAGAAGCTGAGGAGAAGGCGGGATCTTGACCCTGAGGCCAGACTCTACGTTGGCGCGCTCTACAGCAGTCTGGTTGGATTCATGATAGGAGCCTGCTTTGCGCCGGAGGCGTATCAGTATTTTCCATATTTCACGGTTGCGTACATTGCGGCTCTACGGGCTACGGCGGAGGAACGAGAATCGGAAACAGAATCGTCTAAGCCACCAAGCCTGAACCCGCGGTTCACAGAGGCTTATGCAAACAACTGGGCAGTTACGGTTGTCCGCTGAGTTACGCGATATTTTGCGCTGTAACCGATGCGGCATTTCTCTCGAGGAGAGAGGGGAAGGATACCGCTGTTTGTCCTGCGCTAGGGAATTCCCCCGGGTTCGCGCCGTTTTGCGTTTTGTGGATGCCCCTGATTACGCAGGCAGTTTCGGGTGGCAGTGGCAGCGCTATGCGAAGACGCAACTGGACACGACCGGCGGGGCCATCAGCGATGAGGCTTTCCGCAAGAGAACGGGAATTCGACCGGAAGAGCTTAGCGGGAAGCTAATCCTCGATGTGGGATGCGGAATGGGAAGGTTCTCGGAGGTTGCGACGCGCTGGGGAGCACGTGTCGTGGGCATCGACCTGAGCATAGCTTGCGAGGTGGCAGCGCGCAACCTGGCGGACCGCGAGTTCGTGGCCATGCAGGCGGATGTGTTTGAATTGCCGTTTGCGCCAGAGAGTTTCGATCTCATCTATAGCATCGGAGTGCTGCACCACACGCCCGATTGCGAGAAGGCGTTCAAAACTCTGCCACAGTATTTGAAACCGGCCGGCACGATCGCGATTTGGTTATACAGCGGCTACAACAACTGGTACCGCTTTAGCGATGTCTACCGCAAGGTTACGCACGGTATCTCTCCACGGGTACTGAATGGTGTTTTTCGGGTGGTGGTGCCTGCTTTGTATTATCTGGATCGTGGGCTGCGAACCGTGCCGCTCGCGGGGCGCCCGTTGGCCGGGATTGTGCACCATGTTTTTCCTGTGTCGTTGCGGCCTGAGCCTGAAATGCGAATTCTCGACACGCTGGATTGGTATTCGCCGAAATACCAGTCAAAGCATACCTATGAGCAAGTGTTTCGCTGGTTCGAAAGCTGCGGACTGGAAGCGCTCACTGTGGGCGACCTAACTTTGGGGGTTAGGGGACGGAAGCCATCGTGGTTAACGACCCGCCAGACGCGGGGAATGTCGATTGAGTCAGGAGCGGTGCAAGAAGTTACGAATGCATGAGCGAGAATCCGAACAACAATGGTTCATCGGGAGGACATGGTGCGAAAGGCGTGGGACAGCCTAGCTCGTCGGCCGCTACGGCTGCACACTTGCGGCGATTCAAACCCAGCTTTGGGGCGAAGATTTCGTATGTTGCGCGAATCGTCCCGAGCTATAGCTGGAAGACAATCACCCGGCGAGTTCCCTCCGGCCCCGTCCACCTGATCGTAGTGCTGGCCGACCACTTCGAGCCGGCGATCATGCCGCAGGACGGACGTGAGCGGGCACCGTACGCCGAGCAGGAGCGGCGACTGGAGCGATGGTGCATGGAGTATCCGCTTCTGGCGAATGAGTTTCGCGATAGCGAAGGGAGACCGTTCCAGCACACATATTTTTATCCTGCGGAGCAATACGACAAAGGACTGGTCGACCGGCTTGCGGACCATTGCCGCGAGGGATGGGGTGAAACCGAGATTCACCTGCACCACGGGGTACACGCGCCGGATACCGCAGAAAAAACGTGCGAGACGCTGATCGCGTTCCGTGACGCCCTTGAGGCGCGCGGATGTCTTTCTTACCTGGACGGTTCAGGTTTGGCCCGCTACGCCTTCGTGCACGGCAATTTTGCATTAGCAAATTCGGCGGGTGGACGGGCGTGCGGTGTGGATTCGGAGATGCAGATACTGGCTGACACAGGCTGCTATGCGGATTTGACGCTGCCTACGGGATTGTTTCATTGGGCGCAAACGGCGAAGATCAATTCCCTGTATGAATGCAGCCTGCCACTGGATAAGCGGGCTCCGCAGCGTAAAGGACGTGACTTGCGAGTGGGACGCGAGCCTCGGATGTTTCCTTTGATTGTGCAGGGGCCGCTGCAGCTGGATTTTGCGAGCGGGAAGCGCTTCGTGCGCATCGAAAATGGAGCACTCGTAGCGGCGAACGCACCCAGCATGCGCAGGTGGGGCCTGTGGAAGCAGGCGGCAATTTCCGTGAAAGGGCGACCGGATTGGCTGTTCGTCAAGCTCCATTGCCATTCTATGGATCCACGACATGAAGACGCGGTTTTAGGGGAAGGGATGAAGTCGTTCCTGCGGGGACTTGTTTCCGGAGCGAGGCAGAGAGGCGAGACGCTGCATTTTGTGACCGCGCGCGAGATGGTCAATATCGCGCAGGCGGCATGTGCGGGGCGCGAGGGGAACCCGGGCGATTATCGGGACTATCGTTTGAAACGAGTACGGGATTGCCGTGCGTGGGTTGGGAACGGGAATTCCGAGGCTGTTCTGAAGGGCTAGTTCATGTGCGGAATCGCGGGCATCGTCAGCAGGGACGCGGGTGGGGTCGATACAGCGACGATCCATCGCATGTGTCAGACGATCGTGCACCGCGGCCCCGATGATGAGGGCATTTTCGTCAAAGGCGGCGCGGGACTTGGCATGCGGCGGCTCAGCATCATCGACCTCGCCGGCGGGCACCAGCCGGTGTTCAACGAAGAGCGAACCGTGTGGGTGGTTTTTAACGGAGAGATCTACAACTTCCAGGAACTCCGCCAAGAGCTTGAAGGCCGTGGACACCGCTTCGCTACTCATACCGATACGGAAGTCATTGTTCATCTTTACGAAGATCTGGGGGCTGAGTGTGTTCAAAAGTTGCGGGGCATGTTTGCTTTTGCGCTCTACGACGAGCCGAACCGACGGTTGCTGCTGGCGCGCGATCGTCTTGGCATCAAGCCGCTGCACTACGCACTGCATAAGGGACATCTGCTGTTTGGCTCGGAGATTAAGGCCATTCTTGCGGCCGCTCCCGAGCTCGCGGCGCTGAACTCGGCGGCGTTGCTGCAGTATTTTTACTTCGGGTACATTCCCGATCCTGCGACGGCGTTTGAGCCCATTCAGAAGTTACCCCCCGGCCACCTGCTCGAGTTGGAGCACGGTGAGGCGCGGATCCGGAAATACTGGGACCTGCCGCAATATGGCACGTATTCTCCGCGCTCAGAGGAAGAGTGCCTCGAGGAGCTGGAACACCGGCTCGCCGAGGCGGTGCGTATTCGGTTGATTGCGGACGTGCCTCTGGGTGCGATGCTGAGCGGTGGGACGGACTCGTCCACCGTGGTTGCGCTGATGGCACGGGCCAGTTCGGCTCCGGTCAAGACCTTTGCGATTGGATTCAAGCATGCCGACTTCAATGAGGCGGCGTACGCAAGAACCGTGGCGGAACGATTTGAGACCGACCATCACGAACTGATTCTTGAACCCGATGTGGTGCAGACCGTGGAGACTGTCAGCCGTTCGCTGGAAGAGCCCTTTGGGGACTCTTCGATGCTCCCGACTTACTACGTCTCGTGTCTGGCGCGGAAGCACGTGACGGTCGCGCTCTCGGGAGACGGAGGAGATGAGGCATTTGCCGGCTACGAACGGTACTGGCTTCATCTTCACCAGCGTGCACATGGCTGGATCCCACAGTGGGCGGGGCGCCTGTATCGCGAACAGGTGCATCCGCGGCTCCCGAGCGGTGTTCCGGGACGCAACCTGGCCTACAGCATTTCGCTGCCGTGGGGCGAGCGTTACACGGAGGGAGTTTCCCTGCAGCCGTTCCAGCGGGAGATGGGGCTACTGTCGGCGGACTTTTTGGCTACCCAGGATGTGAGCACGCCACTCGGATTATTCCTCGAGTATCTGCGGAAGGCTCCTGCGCATGACTCGCTGAGCCGCGTTCTTTATTTGGATTCGAAGACTTACCTTCCGGGAGACATTCTCACCAAAGTCGATCGCATGAGTATGTTGACGTCTCTGGAGGCGCGGGTGCCGATTCTCGATCACAAGTTTCTGGAATGGGTGACTACTCTGACGCCAGAGTGGAAGATGCGCAATGGGGAGCAGAAGTACATCTTTCGCAAGCTGGCGGAGCGCGTGGGAGTGCCCCGCGAGGTGCTCTATCGGCGAAAGCAGGGATTCGCGCTGCCGCTGGTGCACTGGATGCGTGCGGAACTGAAGGATTTGATCCTAACCGTGCTGTTGGAGCCGCGAGCCTTGCAGCGAGGATACTTGAATCCGAAAAGTGTGCGGCGGCTTCTGGATGAGCACTTTCAGGAGCGACGCGATCACTCGCCGAGAATCTGGCGCTTGCTGATGTTTGAGCTCTGGCAACGAAATTTTCTGGAGAATGCTGCGACCCTTAGCGACAAGGCCGTTAATCTCCAAGTGGCTTCCATGAGTGGGGAATCGGGATGAGTCCGTTGCTGGCGAGTGGGGAGAAAAGCCAAGCGCCTTCCGACGGAAGGGGGAGCAGGTCTTCGCAACGCCCTGTTCACTTTGGTCTTCCTGGCGTCTTTCTCATGACCAACAGTTTCGATACTGGCGGGAGCGAACGCCAGTTCGTGACTCTTGCTGGAGCTCTGGACCGAGAATCATTTCGAGTGCATCTGGGCTGCATTCAAAAGACTGGCGGGTTCCTGCCGGGCCTTGAAGGCACGGCTGAATTCCCCTTGGGTGGAAACCTGTATGGTCCTGCGTCGTGGCGGACCCGGTACCGTCTGGGGCGTTATCTGCGCAGATACGAGATCGCGATTGCCCACGCTTTTGATTTCTACACCAACCTCGCGCTGATTCCAGCCGCGCGGTTGTCGGGGATTCCCGTCGTCATCGGCAGCCAGCGGCAGATGGGAGATCTGTTAAGTTCCGCCAAAGCACAGTCACAGATCGCTGCTTTCCGGTTCTGCGACCGCGTGGTGTGCAATTCGCAGGCGGCGGCGAACCGATTGGTTGACCAGGGAGTGGAGAGGCGACGGGTTGTACTCATCGGCAATGGTCTTTCCCCGGAGGTCTTTCTTTCGGCTCATCCTGCATTGCCACCTCGGGAGGGACTGTTGCGTGTCGGCATGGTGGCACGAATGAATACGCGGTCGAAAAACCACCGACTATTTTTGCATGCGGCCGCGAGAATCGCTCCGCGCTTTCCGGGTGTGGAATTTACCCTTGTGGGAGACGGTCCTCTGCGGGCGGAATTGGAGAGTGAGGCGCAGGTGCTCGGCCTGGGGGCGCAAGCGCTTTTCCTGGGCGACAGGAGGGACGTTCCCGCTGTGCTGACGTCGCTGGATATTACCGTTCTTCCGTCGGACTCGGAGAGCTTGTCGAATGCGATCCTCGAGTCAATGGCGGCTGGAGTGCCGGTGATTGCCAGCGATGTTGGAGGGAATTCCGAACTAGTCGGGCAAGGAAGAGGGATTCTAGTCGAGGCTGGAAGTGAGCAAGGTCTGGCCGAAGCCATGACGAGTTTGCTGATTGATGCGGATCGGCGGCGCAAGATCGGGAAGAAGGCAAAGGAATTTGCGCAAGCCAACTTCACGATCGAGAACATGCGCAGGCGGCATGAGGAGTTATACGGGGAGTTGCTCGAGGAAAAGAATTGGCGGGCGGACGAAAAATCGCGCTTGATTCCGTCCCACTCCGGCGATGAGCGCACCAGAGTCGCGATTGTAGCGGCTTCTCTTCGCTATGTGGGAGGGCAGTCGGCGCAGGCCGATCTCCTGGTCAAGAACTGGCGGAACGATCCGGCAATCGACGCGCGGTTGGTTGCGATTGACCCTCCACTGCCGACGGCGCTCCAGTGGATCGAACGGCTTCCGGGTCTACGGACGGTCGTCCGACAGCCTCTCTATGTGTGGGAACTTTGGAAAGGACTTCGCGAAGCGGACATCGCGCACATCTTCTCAGCATCTTATTGGTCGTTCTTGATTGCGCCGGTGCCGGCGTGGCTAGTCGGCCGTCTTCTGAAGAAAAAGATTCTAATCCACTACCACAGTGGCGAAGCCCGGGATCACCTGCAGCGCTTTCGCAGCGCGCGCCCCGTCTTGTCGCGGGCGGACAAGCTGGTGGTGCCGTCCGGTTACTTGGTGAATGTTTTTCGCGAGTTTGCACTTGATGCGGAAGTGGTGCCGAACATCGTTGATCTGTCGCAGTTCCCGTTCCGTGAACGTAAACCTCTTCGGCCACATCTGGTGTGCACGCGCGGGTTTCATCCTTATTACGGCGTTGACGTTGTTGTGCGGGCGTTTGGCGAGATTCAGAAAAGTTATCCCGAAGCGCGGTTGGATTTGGTGGGCAGTGGACCCGACGAGCCGCAGATTCGCGCCCTCGTGGGTGAGCTGGGACTCTCAGGAGTCCATTTTTTGGGAGTTGTGTCTCGAGAGGCAATCGGGCGCTATTACGATCAGGCCGACGTATTCATCAACGCTTCTCGGCTGGACAACATGCCGGTTTCCGTTCTGGAAGCCTTCGCGGCGGGCACTCCGGTGGTTAGCACGGCTCCGGAGGGGATGCGGTACCTGGTCGAAGACGGTCGCACCGGGCTCCTTTGCGAACCGGATGATCCGGCTGCGCTGGCGCGGAATGTGGTGCGGATGTTGCGGGATCCGAAACTCGCCAGTTGCCTCGCCGCTAACGCGCGCGAGCAGTCGAAACGCTACGACTGGAACGCGGTGCGGGAACAATGGCTGGCGGTGTACGACTCCTTGCACAGAGGGACAAATCAGCTGCTCCCTGCCCCTGCAACGTCAGGTTCATGAGGCAGGCGCCGGCAATAGACATATTGTGAGTGCAGCCTCTTGAACGAATACGCCGGGCTTCGCTCTGGCGGGACAGCCGAGGCGGCTGTCGCTACTTGAGTAGTCGTGGTTCAGACGGTAGAAGCTATGTTGGCTTCGCGGTCTTTGATTTCGAACTCATGCGAATCGCCTTCGAGGCAGACTCGGTGCCAGAGTTCCAGATTTAGAAGGCGCCAGATGCGGTCGTAGTGGTCGCGATAGTGTGATCGGTGCTCGTGGAAAAGGCGTTCCACGGCGGAACGCTGGAATAGTCCGCGGTTCATGCTGCGTCGCTCCAAGAGCAGTTGTTCGATGACGTCGAGTTGCGGACCTGCGAGCCATCCGCTCCAGGGAGTGGGGAAACCTAGTTTCGGGCGGTAGAGGATTGAGTGTGGGAGAAGGTCCTCCATTGCTTTCTTTAGGATGCGCTTGCCGGTCAGTCCATTAAGTTGATGTTCGCGCGGAATGTTGGTTGCGAACTCGACGAGCACATGGTCGAGGAAGGGGACACGGCTCTCGATCGAAGCGGCCATGCTCATGTTGTCCTGTTTCATGAGCAGTTCGACGAGGTAGGTCTTGATGTCGGTGTAGAGCAGCCGCTGCAGCATTTCGCCGGAGGAGCGGTTCCAGTTTTGGAGGACGTGAGCGTACGCGGAACCTGGGAAAAAGTGGCCAGCCGCTTCTTTTGTGAAAAGGCTCGACTGATCCCTCTCGCTGAAGGCGGAGAAGAAATTGTCGAAATAGAAGGATGCCCAGGAATCGCGATCGAGCGCGAGGAAAGTGTGGCCGAGCTTGCGCCGGACCGTGGCCCCGATCAGCTTTGTGTCCGAGATCGACCGGCTGATTTGGCGGCGGACAAGGCCGGGAACTATGCGCCGATAGACCTCATCGAGGGCGGCGTTCTTCAGGGTGAAGGCGTAGCGAGAATAGCCGCCGAGAGTTTCGTCGCTGCCTTCACCGGTAAGGACGACCTTGACGCGACTGCGTGCCAACTCCGCGACGAAGTAAAGTGGGATGCTGGAGGGCCAAGAAATGGGCTCGTCCTCGTGCCAGATCAATTTGGGAAGCGAGTCAAAGAAGTCCTGCCGGCCTAGCAGCACTTCATGATGCACTGAACTGATGTGCTGGGCGACAATTCGGGCGTGCGGCAGTTCACTGTAGCCCGCCTCGGTGTAGCCGACGGAGAAAGTCTCGACCGGAGCGCGGCGGATCTTCGTCATGAGTGCAGCCACTGCGCTCGAATCCACTCCGCCGCTCAAGAAGACGCCGAGGGGAACATCGCTCATGAGGTGACTGTTGACTGCCTGTTCGAGCAAGTCCCGGTAGGTCTCGACGTAGTAGGCCTGCGAGTGAGCTTCGCGCTCGGCGTGAATCGGCAAATCCCAGTATGAAGAAATGTGCAACTCGCCGGTTTCGCTGAGCTCGAGCATGTGCCCGGGCATCAGCTTCTTGATGCCGGAGTAGAAGGTGCCTTCTCCGGACAAGTAGCCGAAGGCGAGGAATTCAGGCAGCCCAGCCTGATCGAACTCGGGACGAACGCCAGGATAGGCAAGAATGACTTTAATCTCCGAGCCGAAGAGGAAGCAGTCACGAGTCAGTCGGTAGTACAAGGGCTTGATGCCCAAACGATCGCGGGCGACGAACAAGACACGGTTTCGACTATCCCAGATCGCGAAGGCGAACATACCGCGCAGATGCTGGACACAGTCGCGTCCGTACTCCTCGTACAGGTGGACGATGGTCTCAGTGTCACTGTGTGTGCTGTAGCGATGGCCAAGAGCGATCAATTGCTGACGAAGGGCGGCATGGTTGTAAATCTCGCCGTTGAAAACGATCCAAACGGTGCCGTCTTCATTGCTGATGGGTTGGTTGCCGGTGGCGAGATCGATGACGCTCAGGCGGCGCATGCCCAGGCCGACGGGGCCCTCGGTGTAGATCCCTTCGTCATCAGGGCCGCGATGAATCATGGTGCGGCACATCTGGCGAATGGTCGCCGGGTCGACTTGGGCGTCTTTAGAAAACCGGAACACACCGGCAATTCCACACATGAACGGTCCCCAGGGTTACATCGGATTCAAATCCCTGATCACAGTCTGCCTTAAATTGTGCGGGGCCGCCAAGTTGTTACGCGGGACGTAGAGAGCGTAAGCGGCTCTGATTTGTCAGAGCGTATGCGGTGGGTTGTGTGTCTTGGCATTTCCCGCTCATCGGCCTAGCGCAGGCGCTTTAACCTGCCTGTAACTTCTCGAATACATAATAATCACTGAAAACCTGATTTTTGGGGGCGAAGAAAACTCAGCTATCGAACTGCCTGAGTAACGGCCAGATCGTGATCGACCTGGTAAGCCTGGACCGGTCTCGCCGGCCCGAAGGATGTGGACAATATGAAGGGATCTGCTGGTAGGGCCACAGCAATGCGAGACTATGAAAGCCCGCATCGTTGACTTCGAGGCTGCCGACTGGAAAGCACTCGACGAGTTGCCTGATCGGACAGTATTTCAGACTCGCGAGTGGCTGCGCTTCATCGGTGATACGCAGAGGGCCACGCCGCTGCTCGTGGAACTCTGGGAAGACGGTCAGCTCGCTGGATATTTTTCGGGCTTGACGTTCACAAAGTTCGGAATCAAGGTCTTGGGGAGTTCTTTTCCGGGCTGGACGACGCCTTACGTCGGCTTCAACATGCTGCCGGGAGCTTCGCGCGTGTCGGCGCTGGCGGCGGTCGAGAAGCTTGCCTGGGACACACTCAAGTGCATGCACATGGAGGTCTCCGATCCTCTATTCGTGGTCGAGGATGGAGAGACGCTGGGGTTCACATGTCGCTCGTACGCGTCGTATCGCACGGACCTGCGGAAAAGCGAAGAGGAAATCTTCAATCGCATGGAGAGCTCTTGCCGGCGCTGCATTCGGAAGGCGGAGAAGAGCGGTGTCACCATCGAAGAGGCCCACGACCTCACATTCGCAGACGAGTATTACGAGCACCTCAAGGACGTGTTTGCAAAGCAGGGGCTCGTGCCGACGTACGGAAAGGATCGCGTCCGGAGCCTGATTAAGCACATGGAACCGACCGGGTGCGTGTTGCTGCTGCGGGCGCGTGATCCGGAAGGGAGGTGCATTGCCACCGGAGTTTTTCCTGGATTCAACAAGATTGCCGAGTTCTGGGGGAACGCGAGCCTGCGCTCGGGACAGATTTGGCGCCCCAATGAACACATGCATTGGTACGTAATGCGGTATTGGAAGAAGCGCGGCGCGGAAGTTTACGACTGGGGCGGCGAGGGTAAGTATAAGGAAAAGTACGGATGCGTGCCGCACCGGGTGCCGTGGTTCTCGAAGTCGCGACATCAGATCGTGGGCAAGCTGCGGGATGAAGCCAAGAAGATGCATGCTCGCAAGCAGCGGCTACTGGGATGGCTGAAGACAGAGAAGGCGCAGCCGGTGGGGTGAATGTGGAAAGTCATCTCCGCGGCGATGATGCAGGATCGGAGTCAGGAGCTTCTGGGGACTCGGAGGGATATAGATGATAAGGAGGGGCCTGAAACATTTATCCCGCGTTGCCGACGTATTCTCCCGCCGGCTGAGGGTGGAAAGGGATATCACGATCTTTCCCGATGATACTTTCCTGACCTCGTATCCGCGGTCGGGCAATACGTGGGTGCGATTCCTGGTCGGCAACCTGGTCTACCAGCGGGAGGCGGTGACTTTTCTGAACGTGGAACGGCTGGTTCCGGACATGTACAAACATTCCGACCGCACTCTGCGCAACTTGCCCCGGCCCCGGATTTTGAAGAGCCACGAGTGTTTCGATCCTCTCTACAAGCGGATCATCTACATCGTGCGCGACCCGCGCGACGTTGCGGTTTCGAACTATCACTGGGAGATGAAGCAGCGTTCGATGGGAGAGGCTTATCCGATTGAGAAATTTGTTCCGCGGTGGATGGAGCCGGTGTACTGGGCAAGGCTGGGGTCCTGGGGAGAACACGTGACCAGCTGGCTGAGCACGCGGCAGGGACAGGAGAATTTTCTCTTGCTGCGCTATGAGGATTTGCTTGTGGATCCGGAGCATGAGTTGGCGAAAGTTGCGCGGCTGCTCAGTTTTGAGCCAGTGCCGGAAAGACTGGCGCGAGCGGCGGAGATGAGCTCCGCGGACCGCATGCGGAAGCTGGAAAAAGAGCAGGGAGGCAAGTGGGTGCAGACCCGTGGTACTCGTCAGGACAAGCCATTTGTGCGCAAGGCGGGGTCGGGGGGATGGCGCACGGTGCTTCCGGAAGAGTCCGTGGTGCTCATTGAAAATGCCTGGGCACCGATTATGAAGACGTTGGGGTACGCCCTGAGTGCCGAGGTGGAAAGCCATGTGTTGCCGGTGGCGGCACGGGAGTGACGGGATTGCGATTCTGTGTTGGGGGGGGTCAGAAATTGCGCGGGAGGCCGTCTCCGTCGGCGCGCGTGATGTGGAAGGCGCGGCTATTTTCCCCCAAGGGCTGAAGAATCTCGGCATACTTCTTTGACGCCGCGAAGATAAAATTGGACGGGCCTTTGAAGAAGCCGCAGTGTTCGAGTGCGTGGCCCCAAGAGGTGTGGCTTTGGTTGGAGACGATGAGATCCGCACCTTGGGTTTCGAGTTCTTTGGTTGCAGCTTGCGCAACTGCAAGAGCATTCTCTGGAGAAGCCCAGCAGTCGACGATTGAGCCAACCCACATTGATCCGTATTTGGCGTCTTTCCTCCGCTTGCCCACCACAGCCCAACCGATATCCGTCGCGCCGCGACGAATGCGCAGGCGAGTGAAATGCTCGTCAGTGCGGGCATAGAGCCGGCGTAGAGTATCGGAGTCGCGAACCGTGGTCATCTGATATTGCTCGCGGGACTGCAGCCAGAGTGAGTCAGCCCAGCTTGAGAATTCGTCGACTCGATCCGAGGCAATTTGCGCCAAGCGCGGCGCCCGCGCGCGTAATGTACTTTGAGCGGCGCGGATCGCCAACCATCCAAGGCCAGTGACCGCGCCGGCATTCATGAGGGCGCAGCGTAGCGGCGACGTGCGAAGGAGGTGCATCTCTCTTAGGAAATGGCTGGGATGGACGACTTTGAAGAAGAAGGGCAGCGAGACAAGACTCCAGCCAAGTGCCTTCAGCATCTTGGGCAGCGGACGATCGTAACCACCCATTCCTAGCGCGTAGAGCAGTGGCTGACGTGAGAGAGCGTCGCGTACCATCAGGCCACCGAGGCTCGCATAGGAGCGGTTGATGATTCCTTCGGAAAGAGGATGGTGGTAGCAGGCAACACTGACACTGCCTTTGCCCGGAACGAACACTTGCTCGTGCTTCAAAGCGTATGCGCCGCGTACAAGGCAGGAATCCACTGCAACGAAATACTCGTTGTAGACGGGGTGTGCCTCGATCTTGGGAAGCCACTGAGGTGCACTTGTTTTGTAGAAGACGAGGTCGGGGTCGCCAGCCGCCTGCAAGCGCCGATTGAATTCCTGCACCGCGGATTCATGTTCTTCACGATAAGGCTGGATGACAATCGGCATGGAGTTGGTCGGATTGCCGGCTAGCTCTTGGCAGCATGAAGCTTGGCGTCGACCACGCGTGCTACATCGCCAAGGTTGTGCATTTGTTCAATTTCTTCCGGGTACAGTTGAAAGCCAAACCGCTCTTCGAGCGCGAGAACCAGGATGAGGTGTTGAGTGGAGTCCCAGGCTTCCAACGTCTCGGGCGAGGATTCCGCAGTGAGCCTGTGATTGGGCACCGCAAACAGATCGGCCGCAATGCTTCGCACTTGCTCGAAAACGCCGGGACTCAATTCTTTCCTCCATTCGCAATGTTCATCTTGATCCACGCGGGAGGAGACACGGTGACCTGGTGCAGGTCGAGAACCCAGAGCGAGCCGTCTCCATTTTGCGATTGAAGCTCGAAGCCGTGTTGGGAATAGAAGTTGCGCGCGGGAGCATTTTTCCGAGTAGGCAGGAAGCAGCCGAGAAGGCGGCGGCGTCCGCGAGCGCGCGCTTGCTCCGCCAGGTGGGCGAGCAAGGCGCTCTCCACGGTTCGGCCGAGCACGCGGCAACTCAGCAGAAAGGTGTCGATTTCGCAATCCTCGCCCCGATCGCGAGTAATAGCAACGCCTACGAGCCCATGGTCGCCGTAGCGGTCGCGGACGCGGATGGAGCTAACCTGCGCAACTGGTTCCGCTGCAATGTCGGCAATCTGCTGCTCGGTGTAGCGGCGGGTCGTCAGATTAAACTGATTCGTTTTCTGCGTGAGCTGTGAAACGCGCGCGAAGGTGGGAGGCACGACCAGAGCAACTTCGGCTTCTTGCTCGAGAAAGCGGAAGAAGTCCTCCTTGGACGTGAGAGTCTGCTCGGCGTGGGAACGTTCGCGTTCTGCGGCATAGAGAGCGGTACGGTCCTGGTCTTCGGGGGAAAGCGTGAGGCGCTCAAAAACAGGACAATCGCGAAGCGCAGCGGCGTAGTCCGTGGGATCGTTGGGAAGATCGATGACCGTGACCTCGGGAACCGTGGCGCGGACATTCTCGCGCTCGACGGGATTGTCATCGAGAAAAGCGAGAGAGTCGATGCCGATATTCAACTCGGCCGCGATTTCGTGAAGGTTCTGAGCTTTGTCATTCCAGTTGATCCGCATGGCTGCGAAGTGCTGCGGCCGCAGCAGCATGGCGGGGTGATGCTCCAGCGCCTCCAGGGCGTCTTCGGGATTGTTTTTGCTACAAATCGCCAGCAGGATTCCTTTCCTTGCAAAATCAAGCATCGCGCGCTGCAAGGCTTGATAACTGGCGCCCGGATATTCGGCGCCGAGCTTGATGCCGGTCATGCAATCTTCGCCGATGACGCCGCCCCACAGTGTGTTGTCGAGATCGACGACCAATGCCTTTGCTGTTCTACCGCTCAGCGGAACCAAAAAGCGAAGCCACTCGTGCGCTAGGTGAATCAGGTGATCGGCAGCGATGGGCATGCGGGCGGTGAGCCACTTACGCTGGTCGCGCCAGCGGATGCGACCGTGACGGGCGACAAGAGAATCGTAGTCGAGCAGGAAAACTCCGCGGAGTTCGGTGCCGATGGTTAGCAACTGCTGGTTGATTTGTTCGAAGGCTGCTCGTTGATGCAAAGGTGATTGCGCGTCCAGTACGCCTAGGGAAGGAACAGATGGTTGCTCGAGGGCATGAACGATCAGGCTGGCCTGACTGTGTTCGCGGAAAGCTCGTGCCCACTGTCGATAGTTGTTGACGACTCGCTGGGCCGCCGCTGCGGCCTCTTCGGAGGAAAGATCCGCGAATCCGTTCCACAGGTCAGGGGCCACATCACACGCCTGTGCGGCGAGGATGACGACATCGGGGGAAAACTGGTAGAGCAAACTGTTGCGGTCGAGAATCTCCTGCGGATAGGCGTTGAAGTCGCCTAGATGAACCTGCAGATCGATTCCACTGAGGAAAGCGACGGCACGGAGCAGGCTAATGAGCGGCTCGACTGTGAAAGAGCGCAGGATGGCAAGCCGGAAGGGAGTTAACGAAATCTGGCCTCGCAGCTTTTCGCAGCGCGAGACTACGAATGCCGCGGCAACCTGGCCTGGTTCCTGCCGCCACAGGTCGCCCAAGCGGCAGTAGGCAGCCCGCCAGGAGTTGCGCGCGAGGAGTTCGTCGATTTCCTTTCTTAGTTCCAAATAGACGCCTGCCTTATCGTCGATAAATGCGCGGACACCAACGAGCAAAATCAATGTTCAAGGTCTGCCTACAGAAAAAACAGCTTATCACTGCGAACAGCGCTCGCATGCGGCTCAGGTGACGATGATCACTTCCGACGATTACGCTTGAAGCTTCTTGCCAATTCCAAGAATGCCTTCATGCGTTCACGGTGAAATAGAAAAGCTGCGCTCGCATACATGATCGAGCCGATGGTCACCTCGATCACCAGCCTTATCGCAAGCGGCAAGGACATCGGCATCTTCCATTTGAGCAGTAAAACAGCAGCGGTCATGATCAAAGTGCAATCGAGCGCTGGACGGAGGGCGCGAAGATATTCACCCGTTTTCATGCCGATGGTTTGAAACGTCTTCCAATACAGCGGAAGGGCGACCAGCGGATAGGCGGCCACCCATCCCCAGGCGACTCCGCCTGTGCCCCAGCGGCTGCCGAAGTAGAACGCGATGGGGAGAATGGCGAGCGCAAAAAGATCATCCCGCATCACGAAGCGCGGATTTCCGACAGCAGTCAGAACCTTGGAGAGCAGGGCGATAATCGAGCGGAACGCTGCATAGATGGAGAGGATCTCAAGCGGAAGAACCACTCCGTCCCACTTGTGGCCTAGTGCCAGAGGAATCAGTTCCCTTGCTACTAGTCCGAGGCCGACGGTTGCTGGGAATGTAATCAATGACATCGCTTCGGTCAGAGCACGGATGTAGCGGCGAAGCTGGGCGGGCTCCTTCTGGACAGCGGCGAGATAGCTGGGAACAACTGTGGTCACCAGAGAAGTGACTTTCTCCAGAGGCACGTTGGCTAAAGTCCACGCCATGCCGTAGAAGCCCAAGGCAGTTTGTCCCAGCACACGCCCAACCGTGAGATTGTCCAGGCGCTGGTAGGAATTCAACGCTACAAGCGATACGAGTACATGCCAGCCAAAGAGAAGAGGCTCGCGGATCGTGGAGAGGCGCGGGATGGCATAGCGGTGAGGCCGCGCCATCACGATCAGCGCCGTCCGCACGACTGTGGCCACAACGTTGCCCCAGACCAATGCCCAGTATCCGAAGCCAAAGTAAGCCATTCCCAAAGTCACGGCAGCGGCCACGATGGCATTGATGGCGTCGTAGATGGAGAGCAGCCGGAAATGCATCTCCTTATTCAGGAGGCCCTCGGATACTGCTCGAAGTCCCCAAGGCACGAGCGCGCTGCATGTGACGACGACCACGGCAGCGAGGCGCAGCGTGCGAAAGAAGAGCGCTGCCGGATAAGCAAGGACGGCGGCCACAGCGAAGCAGACAACGCCCAGAAGAAGGGCAAAGGTGTTGAGCTGGGCAATCTGGTCTTCAGACAGGTCGGGGAAGTTTACGATGATGCGAGGGATACCAAACTCGCCCACATAGCGCAGGTAGGGGAGCAGGATCACCGCCATGGCGACCAGCCCGAAGTCAGCCGGCGACAGCAGGCGGACGACGATCAGTAACGAAAGCCAAGAGAAGACCTGGCTGATCCAGTCGCCCGCGGCCCTCCAGGCCAGACTGCCGGCCAGTGAGCGGTCTAGTTTACTGGCTCGGGAGCGGTCCTGGAGGACGGCTGGAACGATACGTTCTGAACTTGATGCGATGGTTTCCTGGGATCCCAAACTCTGTTCCTCTTACTGACCGCTTAGAAATAGCTTCCCACGATCCGGCCCGGGGTAATGAGAAATTTCTGTAAATGTTTTAGTTACTGCCCCAATTTTCGGCTGAATGGCAGGCCGCTTGCCAGTCATGAATAGAGATCAAAAAATGTTTCCACGAATGAGCAAAAACGCAATCCTATTACGATGCTATACTCACGCTTTACCGCCTCAGAAAGCGCCATTTTACTGGGTTCTCCGTGCCTACTCCCCGAAGCCAAGCACCTGTATTCGTGATGGGATGCCACCGGTCGGGCACCAACCTGCTCTATGACACTTTGTTGTCCGCAGGAGGCTTCGCCGTATACCGTGGCTACTTGCCCGTCTACAAGATTCTCATTCCGCGGTTTGGATCACTCGACAAACTGAAAAATCGGGAGAAGGTAGCCGAGGTGTGGCTGCGCAGCAAGGGCTTTCGCAGGTCGGGCCTCGATGCCTCGCTGGTTAGAAGCAAGGTTCTCAACGAATGCCGCAATGGCGGCGATTTCATGCGGGTCACGATGGATGAGATTGCACGTCAGCAGAATGCCTCGCGGTGGGCCGTTTATGACCCCGACACCGTGTTGCACGTGCCCAGGATCAAGCGCGAGATCCCGAATGCCATCTTCGTTCATATCGTCCGCGATGGTCGCGATATTGCGCTCTCACTGATGAAGATGGGAGGCTTTCGTCCTTTTCCCTGGGACCGGAGGCAGCGTGGGTTGCTGGAAACGGCGCTGTACTGGCAGTGGACCGTGCGACGTGGCCGGAGTCACGGCCGGCAGATCCCGCCGGATTACATCGAGATCCGCTACGAGGAACTTGTGGCTGACCCGCATCGCGTGCTGCGGGAACTGGGCGGGTTTATAGATCATGATCTCGACTACGACCGCGTTCAACAAGCCGGGCTAGGCCGAGTTCGCGAGTCGAACTCCTCTTTTCGGGAAGACCCAAAAGAGAGCGGAGGAAATCCGGTGAATCGCTGGAAGGAAAAACTCTCGGCGCAGGAGATAGAAAAACTGGAGTCAACGATTGGGAACTGCCTGCAGGAGTTTGGTTATGAACTGATGGTTCCCGCGGCGGAACGGCGTTCCCGTATGAGAGATCGGTGGATGGGGAAGTTGTACCCTACGCTGCTGGACACGAAATTCTTTTTGAAGATCAAAACTCCACTTGGGCGATTTGCCAATCTTTCTGCTCTCGAATTGGACTCGGCTGACTAAGAGGCTGAGCCGGGAGTCTCACCATCTCTAACTCGGATTTGCAGGCTTTGTTGCGGTCTCCCGAGAATTACGGTCTGCTATTCTCGAATCGTAAGCTATGAGCCAGATCTATGTGGTGGGTGGGCACGTCCGCCAGAATGTCTTCCGCAAGTTGGAGGAGTGGCAGTCCTGCGATCTGGGACGGATTGTCTGCCTCGATACCAAGAAGAAGCAGTCCAGAGCCTGCGTTGAGTACGTTTCGCCACCTGAAGTTTGTCCGGAAGACACTCCCGCGATCCTGTTCAAATCAGGGTACGTAGACGGCAAGACTCTGTACGCCTGCACTTCAACCGAAGTTCTGATTTACGAGCTGCCCAGCTTTCGGCGCACTGCATATGTTTCGTTGCCGTGTTTCAATGATGTTCACCATGTGTGTCCGACCGGCAGCGGCACGCTGGCTGTAGCGGTAACCGGGCTCGATTTGGTGGTTGAAGTGACACTGAATGGAGAAGTGGTGCGAGAGTGGGGCGTTCTGGAGGAGGATCCTTGGTCGCGCTTCTCCCGTGAGATCGATTACCGCAAGATGCCTACCACCAAGCCGCACCGTTCGCACCCCAACCATGTATTCCAACTCGGGGGCGAACTGTGGGTGACGCGTTTCGTTCAGAGAGATGCGATCTGCCTGACCAAGCCGGGCAATCGCATCGATGTGGCGATCGAAAGGCCGCATGATGGCTACCTGTTTGGGGATTCGATTTACTTCACGACGGTGAATGGTCATGTGGTTCTGGCCGATCAGAAGACGCTCAAGGTGAAGAAGGCCTTCGACCTGAATCAGATGCATCCCGACTCTACGCAAGTGCTTGGATGGTGCCGCGGGCTGCTGCCGCTCGACGAACGTTTCGTCTGGGTTGGTTTTACTCGGGTTCGTCCCACGAAATTAGTGGAAAATCTTGCCTGGATCAAGACCGGGACTACACGGCACAAGACATCGCACCTCGGTCTGTATGATCTCGAACGCGGTAAGTGTGTAGACGAGATTCCCTTGGAGCCGCATGGGATAGGAGTAGTGTTCAGCCTGTTTCCAGCGGCGGCTCAGGAATTGCACAGATTCCTAAGGATGCATTAACCCATGCCCCGCACGGCCTTCCTGATGTATCACGAACTCGAATTGCCCGGCCGCGAATTGTGCCAGTCCGAGCCCGGGTACACCCGCTACATTGTTTCTGCGGCAGATTTCGACAGCCAGATGCGTTACCTGAAGACCCTTGGGTACAACGGAGTCAGCGTGGGCAAGGCCGTCTCATTCTCAGATGAGCAACGAATCGCCATCACCTTTGACGACGGCTGCGAAACGGACCTCGCGGTGGCCGCCCCCATTCTGGCCGACGTGAACTTCGGAGCTACCTTCTACGTGACCGCGGGATTCTTGGGGCAGCGCGGATACCTGAATGATGTCCAACTGCACGAACTCTCCCGTGGCTTTGAGATCGGTTGCCATTCCATGTCTCACGCTTATCTGCCCGACCTGGACTCTGCAGGACTAGAGCGCGAGATTGTCGATGCCAAGCTACGCGTGGAAGAAATCATCGGGCGCAAAGTCGAACACTTTTCATGTCCTGGTGGACGCTTTGACGATCGCGTGATTGGGGTTGTACGGCGCGCCGGTTATCGCACGATGTCGACGAGCAGTCTGAATCTGAACTCAGAGTCAACCAGTGTTTATACCCTCGGTCGCTTCGCGGTCATGCGTGACACGACTCCGGAGGAGTTGGCGAACGCCTGTAGCGGAGACGGACTCTGGAAATCAAACCTGCGGCAGACGGTTCGTGACTCTGCCAAGCGCGTCTTGGGAAACCGGCTCTACGACGGGCTGCGCGCGAAGTTGCTGGGAAGCAAGAATGCCGGCTAGTTCCTTTGAGGGATTCCGCTTGATCCGTGTCCCGAAGGGTCGGGAACAAAATGGCCATTGAGAGTTGGCGTCGCACCCTCGGGAGGGTGCGGGCAATGGATCGTCGCGAGTTTGTGGATCGCAGCCGCCAGGAACTCGCCAGACGGGCTGACGCGACGTTGTCGCACTTGAATTATGACTTCACCCGAAATCTCTTAAGCTCAAGCACAGCCCGGCCACGAGCATTTTTCTTCAAACCTGAGCAGGTGCCCGTTTTGCTCGATTTGATTTGGGAACGGCTCCCGAAGCAAGCGGAACGTGTTCTTTCGCGGGCTCAGAAGATCTGTTCGCACCGCTTTGATTTGCTGGGATACGCCGATCTGGACTATGGCGACCTAATCAATTGGCATCTCGATGTGGTTCACGCAAAACAGGCCCCGCTGAAGGCATTTTACCGGGTGAAGTATCTCGATTTTGCCGAGGTGGGCGACAGCAAAATCACCTGGGAACTGAATCGGCATCAGCATCTCGTCACCCTTGCGAAAGCGTATCGGCTGACCGGCGATGATCGTTACAGCGCCGAGATACGCTCTCAATGGCAAGGTTGGCATGCAGCGAACCCATATCCATGGGGGATCAATTGGGCGAGCAGCCTCGAGGTGGGGCTTCGCAGCCTATCTTGGCATTGGATGTACTTCTTACTCGAGGGAACCCCGGCGTGGCACCCGGAATTTCACCAGGAGTGGCTGCGGGCACAGGCTTTGAACGGACGACACCTGCAGCGTTATCTCTCCACATACTTCTCTCCCAATACGCATCTGCTTGGCGAGGCTGTGGCGCTGTTTTTCCTGGGAACTCTGTGCGGTGAGCTGCCCGACGCGGAAAGTTGGAAGCGTCAAGGCTGGCAGATCATTCTGGAGGAGGCGCGGCGGCAGGTGAATCCTGACGGACTACACTTTGAGCAGTCCACGTATTACCACGTCTACGCCCTCGATTTGTTTCTGCACGCGGCGCTGCTGGCTTCAGCAAGCGGGCAACCGATTCCTGCAGAACTGGAACACACCCTCGAGCGAATGCTGAACGCTCTGTTCATTCTCAGTGTCTCCGGTCCCCCGCCGAGATTTGGCGATGACGACGGTGGGAGGGTTTTTGACCCGGGCCGCAATCGTCCGGAGCACCTGCTGGACCCTCTCGTCACGGGCGCAATTTTGTTTGGTCGCGCAGACTTCAAGCGCGTCGCGGGCGACTTAAGCGAAGAGACGATCTGGCTCCTGGGAAAGGCGGGCGTCGATGAATGGGATCGCATTCAGGCGGAATCGGTCGCGACTCGGTCTGCCGCCTTTGAGGACGCCGGCATTTATGTTCTGGCTGGCAGTTCCGCGCAACTCGCGATCAAGGGTGGACCCGCGGTTCCCCAGAGTCACGGTCATGAACATGCCGACGCATTGAGCCTGTGCTTGCAGAGTGCGGGGCGTCAGTTACTAATTGATCCCGGCACCTGCGAATACGTTGGCGAGGGTTCCGAACGAAATCGCTTTCGTGGCACGGCTATGCACAACACACTGAGGGTCGACGGCCAGGATCAAATGGAACCAGCGGGCCCGTTCTCCTGGAAGCGCCATGTGCGCGTTTGCACTGAACAGTGGATCTGCGGCGAGAGTTTCGATCTTTTCGTGGGCAGCCACGATGGCTACGAGCGATTGCAGCGTCCTGCCGTCCATCGGCGCTGGGTGCTTGGCATGCGGTCTGGCGTCTTTCTGGTGCGCGACCTGGTGGAAGGCGCTGGCAAGCATTGCCTGGAGGTCTCGTGGCATCTGTCGCAAGACTTGCAGTTGCAGCAGGAGCATCTCTTCCGCTTCAAGAACTCCAGCCAGGGTTTCGCGCTTTTACCGCTTGACGGGCACGGCTGGTCGGAGGAATTTCACAAGGACCCGTGGTCGCCGGTGTATGGTCAGCAGGGAACGACCACAGTTCTGAACTTCGGTGCGGTTGTCTCGCTGCCCTCAGAATTCGTTACGCTGTTGGTCCCCCTTGCCGAAACCAGTAGTGCTCCAGGCAGATTCACCGTTTTGCAGAGCAGAGCTGCAGCATCTCTAGCTAGGGCTTACCGCTATCAGACGAAGGGATGCGACTATCGTTTCTTCTTTGGGCGGGCGAATCAGGCATGGAATGCCGATCCGGTCAGCAGCGACGCAGAGTTGGTGGGTCTTACCACACGAACTGGCGCAGCAGAGAGCGACGTGTTCCTGTGCAACGGAACCTACGTTGAAATTAACGGGGCTCGCGTCCTGAGCGCAAAACGCTCAGTCCGAAGATGTGAGTTGCTCGCCGGTAGAGTCTCTTGTTCTGACGCCGAAGCGATTCCCAGTTTCCCGCCTAGGACCTAGCCCAACCCAGAAGTTCACTCCAGAGAAATTCATCGTTGTGTAACGTGATTTTGCTAGGTTATGCGCTTAGTTTTGCTCCGTACCAAGAGGTGATCTCATTCCCGTTCCGGCCGCAAACGCTGCTTCTTTAGCGGAGGACCAGAGTGCCTCTCGCCCGACGTTCGGGGAAAGGGAACGCATCTTTGCGGCGGGCAATTACATATCTGGGGCACTCTTTCTTCTGGGCGCGTTGCTCCGAATTGTCTCTTACTTCTCTTCCACAAACAGTGGAGGGGACGCGCTGGAACGCGCTGCTCTCACGGGCCGCTGGGTTCAACATCCAGCTTTCAACCTTATCTTCGGTGTCTATCCACCCGGACATTTTTGGCTGATGGGCGCGTTTGTCTACTTCATTCCCGATGTGTTGGTAGCGGGAAGGGTTTTGAGTCTGGTACTCGGCATTGCGTCGCTCTATTGGGTTTGGAAGTTGGCCCGCATTCTTTACGGCGAACGAGCCGCGGGATTGTCGCTCGCCGTGTTTGCACTTTATAGCCTTCACGTTGGCTACAGCACGACTTCTTCGTCGGAAGTGCCGTGCGTTTTCTTCGTGCTATCGGGGCTGTTCTTCTTCTTTTACCATTTCCATAGAGGGACGAATCGATTATGGCACCTGGCAATTTCGGGGGCGGCATTGTCGATCGCAGGATCGATTCGTTACGAAGCCTGGATTGTTGTCGGATCTCTACTTGTCGCGCTGGCGCTATTGTGGATCCAGGATGCCCGCCGACGAGAGCGGATGAAGTCGGTGATTGCTTCGCTCGTCACATTTGGGGCTTTGGGTGGGGCATGGCCCGCGGTAATGATGACGTACTGCTGGCGGAAGTTTGGGGATCCACTGTATCTGCTTACGGCCACACACACTCGCATGGCACTGGTACTGGCGACTGCGAAGCCCGTGACTTACCATCTTGCGCTCATACCGTCGGTCTTATTTATCAGCCTCTCGCCCCTCGCATTTGTGGCTGCAATTTACGGGATTGTGCGGTCGCGCCGGGATCCAATTCCTGCCGCATTCGCGGGCGTGACCATCTTCTTCCTCGCAGTACAGAGTTATGAAATCCTTCACGGCGGATTTCTCGCCGTAGCCCGATACAGCATGATTCCCGGCGCCATGCTCGCGGTGATCTCCGGGGATGGGCTGCATCAACTAGGCGAGAAGTTCTTGCCCGGCCGCACCCGACTCGTTCAGGCCACTGTCATCGCAGTGCTGGTGCTGAACCTTGGCGCAGTACTTGGGCTGAGTGAAGTGCCCAGTGCATTCGCGGACAAGTTTGCCTCCATCTCTCCCCGGCTTAGATATTCGACACGAATCGCGGGTGTGGGGAATTACTTGCGAAGTCACATGGGTCCTGAAGACGCGGTCATAATCGACGATTACAACGTCGAATCGAATATCATCGCCGACGCTGCTGGGCTGCCTCTCTCGGTCGGCCAGCGGGCGTATCTACTCAGCTCGAAGAATGATATCGATGTCAGTGAGTACGTCCGTCGAGAGCATCCCCGCTTTCTCGTATATTCTGACGAAGGCGCACTCCGCAAGTCTTTGCCACTTCCTCATGTGTGCAAGCAACCGGCTAACCTGCAAGGGATCGAGTTCCAGTGCGACTATGCCAACCCGATATACCGGGTGTACCAGCTTAGCTACCGCTGAAGGGCCTCGGAGACCGGAGTCCATGAGCGGCCCGGAGTTCATGACTACACAAGGAACGTCTACTCGGAAAAGGTCGGCGCTTCGAACAGCAATAGTCTTGCTGTGCGCGTGGGCCCATCCCGTGGCCGGTTGGTTTCCGAGACAGTCGAGGGCACCAGAGAAACAGAGCACTGCGTCAGCAGCGTCGACAGCTTGTGCTGGTCGACCCTACTGCGCAGAGAGCGGCAGGGAGTTCAGGGCCGAAACTCCAGTCGCGCCACCCCGGGTAAACCAAGTTTTTCGTGATGCGGAATTCGGATCGCGAATCATGCGCGTCACCGACGAGAGCGGAGTCGAGGGCAAACTCCAGGGCTTCAGTTTCAATAGCAATTCGTCGGCTGAAACTAACGAGTGGGGGAAGTTTGATGGATCGCTAGGCCCTAACGGCGGGTATTACTTCTACATCATGACGGGCGGAGGCGGGGCGGTTCCGTTCTTCATGGATGCTGCAACCATGCGGGTGACTCCGCGCTGCGGCGCACTGCGTACGTGCCGCCTGCCAACCGGCGGCAGTTTCAGCTATGTGGATCCCGCCATTCTTTACGGACACTTCGGCGCCAACAACGCCATCATGGCGTACAACGTTGCGAGCGGCAAACAGATCAAAGTCTACGATCTCAATAAGTGTCCGAACCTTCCTGCCGACCTTTCAGGATATGGGGGAGCCATTTCCAACAGCGGGGATGACAGCAAATTCGTCGACTATTCGGGCGGAAGGATGCAGGGCTTCGGCAGACTTGTGACCTTCTACGATCGAGCGAGCGACCACTGCTACTGGTATGACACGGCTACCGGGAGACTGGGTGGTTCCGGAATAGAGACCGTCTCCATCAAACAAGGGAAATTGGCGGCCCCCGCCGCCCCGCGTCTGACCATCACGTCAGGAAATCTGCCGGCCGGTGACTACTATGTGCAACTGACGGCCAATACGCTCATGCATCCTAACTTCGGCGAGACTCTGCCATCGCCTGAAGCTCATATTCACCTTAATTCGACCGGCGGGATCGCAATTTCTGCGCCTGACATCGACAACCCGTTTGGAATGATTCTGGCGGGCTATACGGTGTATATCGGCACAGCCCTCGGGCAGGAGATGCGACAGGCTTCGGCAGTTCAAGGTCAGCAGGATTACACGCAGTCCGCTGCACTCGTAAAAGGAGGGACTCCTCCAGCAACCAGTACCGCGGGTTACAACGTCCACAATGCAAGGGTGAGCCGAGACGGGAACGTGGTGAAGGTAATCCCGCAGAACGGTCAAGCGATGTATCTGTGGAAGCCCGGAACAACCGATGTCTCTGCGTGTTCGACCCACGGTGAGGGGAAGGTGCCCGACATCGCGAGCTTCTGCGGAGGACACA
Organism: Terriglobia bacterium; assembly: GCA_020073465.1. Lineage (GTDB taxonomy): Bacteria > Acidobacteriota > Terriglobia > Terriglobales > Acidobacteriaceae > Sulfotelmatobacter. The sequence goes on along the minus strand of JAIQFC010000003.1, from coordinate 240,621 downwards.
CTGTGCTCGGCTACACCCATCTCATCAACGCAGGTGGTCCCGGCAGTACTACAAGTTTGCTTATGCGGCCGACCAACGACCTCAACCGCATTACACAACTTTTTCCGTCAGACATAACCGTCCCAATGAGCATGGATTCCCACTGGTCCTGGAACAACACCGATCCCACCGATTCGGCGCCGGTGTGCGGAGCCTACTCGCGGTCGAGTTTCAAACTGCAGGGAGACGGCACTCGCAACAGCGCGACCAACCCACTTCTGGCCGTGCGCCAAGCATTTGATCGTGAGATTGTTTGCGTGGTGACCTCCGGAGCGCCCACCGTTTGGAGGTTCGCGCACCATCACGCGACGGGAGCGTGCAACGCCAGCGCCAAGGATGGCTCCTGTTTCAACGCGATCGCGATCGGTAATGTCTCCCAGGACGGCAAGTTTTTCCTTTTCAGCAGCGACTGGGATTGGAGCCTGGGTAGCGATCCGCACGCCCCTGGTTGTCCGGTTAGTGGACGATGTCGCGTCGATACATTCATCGTGGAACTGAAATAGCAGCTGCGGGTACAGCACCGCGTCGCGACCGAAGGAGAAAAGTCGGGGCCCGGTTTTTACGTCTGCGGGACTGTAAGCACGTTGCCGCAAGTCTGCGTGCTGGGGTTACATGCGGTATTCACAAGGTACACAGACGGGATGTCGTAGGCCTGAGTCAGGGAGTCGAAGGTCAACTCGTAGTAACCGTAGTAGGAAACCGACTGCCCCAGGAAAGTGCCCTGAGCTGAAAAGGCACGTCCGTTGACCGGACCTGTCATCGTGAATGAAGTATTGTCAGCACCTGTCAGCAACAGGCTGAGTGTCAGGGTTGTTCCACTCTGGCTCAGCGTGGCGGTAGCGCTGTCGTTGGTCCCGAGGCATGAATTGTCGAGGGGTTGACACAGTTGACCGGTATAGGTCCCCGACAACTTCGGGACAACGGTTCCAGTGATCGTTCCACCGCTGCAATTGGAGCCCGCTTGGGCAGTGATGGTGCCAGTCATGGACTGTCCATCGCCGCTGAGCGTGGCGTTCACATTGAAGAGGTTTCCGGCTTCGTGGTAGCTGAAACTAAGCGGGCCGCCGAAACTGGAGACGCTGCCAATGAGATCGTTCACAGGACTGCTTCCGTTTGGCGGACAATTCCCGCTGAACGCCGTGATATCTAAAGTGCTCGGGTCCAGAGTAATAAAGGCGATCTGATTGGTGCCACTCGCCGAAAGCTGACCGTTCGGCTGCACCACCCCATCAATTAGCACTTGCCCTTCCTTCAACGCGACTTCAATACCAGTTAGGGAGGCATTGTTGGTGTTCGACGTCACCAGAAACTCCCACGAACCTGAGATGTTGGCGATGGCTGGGGGACCTATCACCTTGCCATTGGAACAGCTCAGGAGCATCACCAGGGCTGCAATAAGCACGACGATCGGAAACATTCGCTTCATCGAGCAACAACTCCAAGTTTGATACTGGGGAAAATTGACCCCGGCGTTCGCGCAAGAACTAATCTGAGTCCGCGGTCAGGAATGCAAGATGGCGATTATGGCATCCGACAATGTTTTTGTGAGGTTAACAGTACGTTAATTTCGAGGGCAAGGAATCGAGCGTGCGACGATTGTTACGGAGTGAGCAGTGGCCGCGTTCAAGCAACGACGAGACCGTTCGGTTGGTCACGCAGGGCCTGCAGTTCAGGGCGAGAAGCAACCTAGAACGTGCAATCGGGATTGATGTCATTTTTTTCCACAGGCCCACGTCGTCGCTCGAAGGAAATTAACATACTGTTAATTCTCGTGTGATCTTGGTGTAAAGCTTCTGCACCATACTCCTCTCGAGCTTTTGGCGCCTCTTTTCGGCGAGTGTTCCGTTTCCCCATCTGCAAGGAGATTGTCATGGTCAGAGCCGTTTGTGCGGCATTGCTGCTATCGCTGGTGCTGGTCTGCACAGTCCTGCCCGCCAACGCTGATCCAATCCAACTCTTGAACTTCAACTACCTCAATGATTTGCAGCAGGTGGGCGACTTCTACAACGGTGGGGGCGGTCCCAATATTCCCAACTATGGAGTGAGTTTCTCGTCCAACGTCTACGGGCTCAGGTCTGCGTACGCACCGGTCAACCCAGGATCCGGAAACTTCAGTCCGAATCCCACCCAAACCGCAGCCATCTTCATCAACGGCGTCACGGGCGTGCAAACCACCGGCTACATGAATGTGGCCAACGGATTCAGCAGCGGTCTGAATTTCTACTACACCGCCGCCTTCAACGAGACTGTGACGGTCTGGAGTGGCGCAAACGGTACCGGTACTGTGTTAGCTACGTTGAGTCTGTCGCCCAACAACAGTTCATGCTCGAACGGGCCGGCGTACTGCAACTGGACTTCTGTGGGGCTCACGTTTAACGGCACAGCCAAGTCAGTGACATTTTCTGGCGGCGCCGATGGGATCGGAATCTCCGACATCACGCTGGGACAGAGTACGACTGCGATTCCCGAGCCGTCCTCAATCTACCTGCTTGGTACGGGACTGGTCGGCCTAGCTATTCGCGGCGCGCGTCGGCTCCTCGCGGCATGATCGCATCTGCTGAACTGTCTTTACAGGACAGGTGCTTTAGTCACAAACTCCGGTTCGAGGGCGAGAACGGGCCCCTAAATGGCTGTCGGTACACCGAAAAAGTGGAGGAGGCTTTCGAATGCTGACCAGACTGCGCTTTCAACTAGAAGCCGCCCGCAGGACAGTTTTGCTTACTGCACTGCTTGGTTTGCTTATGCCAATTCTGGCGCAAGCGAACAGTGTTCCAGTTACAAACTGTAGTGTTACCAACCAGATCTGCATTCAGAACCAAGGTGGCTCGGCAACAACCAACCTCGACACATCGTTCAGCTTGAGTGGCGCGACTGTAACCGTCATCGGAAACGTCATTCAACCTCCGGGCTCAACTCTCAACTTCACAACCGGAACCTTCGCTTCGGGAAGCCTGGGCACGGGCGGCACATTCAACGGGGGTGGATCGTTTGTCGTCACTGGCAGCTTCGCTGGTTCCACCGGAGTAATCTTCAATGGGACATTCTCAGGCCCTGTCACCTGGTCGGTGGTCGGGGTCTGCACCGCGGCTGTAGCTTGCACCTATGACCTCTCCGGTTCTGTCAGCGGCACCTGGTACAACGGAGAACAGGTATTTGGAGTCACGACTCAGCTCTTCTTCAAAACAAAGAAGGGCCCCTACACGGGCGGCCCGATCACTCCAGAAGACGGCAGCACATTTGTCGTCACTCCTGAACCGAGTTCACTGGCATTTATGGGGACGGGACTGTTGGGTGTGGGATTGATTGTGCGCCGCAAGATTATGAAGAGCGGCCGCTGATCGCACGAGCTCCGCGTTGACTTTGGCGAGACCACCAGTTGCTGGGTGGGTACCGCCAAGTAAGATTCCCTTTCGGAGACCCGGCATATGGATGGCCGGGTCTTTCTCTTCTCGAATTGAGCCCCTTGAAGTGTGAAATGCCCGACACTCTCTGCACGAGCCCAAGATCCTTATGTTTGCGCCGACGCCGACACGAATGCCTGGGGGAGGGGCAAGAAGGTCCGATTGCCCCGTGACCCTCTGTGAGGGGGCCTTCCAGCGCATGTTCTCTTGTTCAGCGGACACCGCGGGATGCGATTGCATCGCGCAAGTTCTCGCTCCCAATTGGCGACGCAACTACTGCTCAACTATCGTCACCGAAGGGTGGAGATTGAGCGGGGACTCATCAATGTAGAAAATCACGTTGCCGTTGGTAATCGCCACGGTTCCGCCACCTACGCTCCCCGTTCCATTGGCGTTTACCGAATAGCTTCCGCTTACCGAGAGCGTTTCATTCGGCAGGAGGAGCACACAACCGGGCTGCTGGCAATAGGACGAATCAGGATAGCTCACACTTTGGATGCCCGCGTACTTGGCGCCGGTGGGGTTGGCGTTCGATGCTCCCACCAACCCAGGACTGGCCGCTTCCAGCGTCTCGTCAGTGCCGTAGAAGTAGTACCCGGCGACAAAGAGGTTAGAAAACGGCGGCGGGGGTGCGATGCTAGGTGTCTGAAACTCAAGCAGGCCAGCCTGCGCGGTCGCATCCGTACTCATCAGAAATCCCGTCACGCAACTTGCCAGTTTGACGCAATCCTGCCGTACCAACGTAGCCGGTGCTGGGATCACATAGCCGACGAGAGGATGATCCCCGAGGTTCTGCGTGATCGACGGTGCGCCGAACAACAATCGCCCGCTGCTCGCGTCCACTGAATAGATGCCGGAGAGCGGGGTCGTGCCCAACGTGCCCGCCTGGTCTTCGTACTGAGTACCGGTGAAGGCGCCAATGCCATCAAACTGCAGGACACCGATATTTGGGTCGGGACCGCCGCTGGCCGCGAAACCGGCGGTGTGGAACATGTGGCTGTTCTCTAGAGAGGCGGCACTGAATGGCCCACTCGTCTGTATCGCCTCTCCACTAGCGAACGGGTTGGCAGGGCTGGGAACCCCCGTGCTTGCCACGATCACTTCCTGAGCGCTGATCACGTACAGTGCCAAGCTGTTCAAGGAGGGTGTGCCGATGGCGAGACTCGCCGTAGCTCGCCCCGTGGTCAAGTCGACGGCGCTCGAACTGCCGCTCCCGTTCGTCAGAGCGGACTGCAGGGCTCCGCCATCATTAATGTCGGCGGCCACGGCGCTGAGCGAACCCGAACTGGCAGTGAAGGATCCCGCCTCGGCGTATCGTTTGTGGACAGAATCCCATCCCCGCAAACCGAAGGCATAGAACCCACTCAAGCCTCCCGCAAATGCGGAACTATCCTGCAGGCGAATGATGCCCGAGCCCCGCGTTCCGGAGCCAGTGTTGTCATCGAATTCGATCAAGCGGCCGGTGGTGAACACCCCGGAGTGGCTCTGAGCATCTGCCACACATGTTCCCGTGCCCGAGTCAGGACTTGTCGAGCATCCACCCATACTGATGGCAAAGGTCTGGCTGCCTGCCGCGGTTGTCAACGTCACACAACCGCTCTGTTCAAACGTACTGACGCCAGTGCTGTTGTTCTGCTGAATGATCGAGTAGGACCCTCCGCTGACCGCAGCCCCTGTCTGCGAACCGGTAGTTCGCATCACGTCGAGCACTCCGCCAGTGATGTTGCCGGCTCCGTCCGCACTGTAGCTGCCCGCGATAGTCACCGGCCCATTCGCGTCAAAGCCTCGCAACAGCAGGGCGTAAGACCCCTGCATGTTGCCGTTCGCTGTGTTTACCATGCCGCCACTGTTCCCGTTCTGAGCCGGCGTGCAGGCATTCGATGGAAGCGAAGCCCATTGGAAGAGATTGAGCTGAACCGTACCCGTCGCGGGATAAGGTGTCTGGCTGTCGAAAACCTGGATACTGGGAGCGAAGCTCTGGAGACCGCTGCCGCTCGGCGTCCCCGAGATCACTGCTGCTGCAGAATTGTTCACGACCGGAGTCAGGTTCATGCCCGCCGGTAGTTGATCGCCCAAGGGCAACACGTTCCAGTCCTGGTACGGCGGCGTTCCGCCCGAAACCGTGAAGGTTGTCGGCGGATAAGGAACTCCCGAATATGCGTCCGTGTAGTTGGGAACCTGGATCTTTAACGGCTGAGGGGCAATCACGACGTAGTAAACGGAGGAAGTCGCGGTGACTCCCGTCGCGTCCGTAACTTGAAGCGTGATCGGCGCGCAGCCCGCGCTGACCGGCGTGCCCGTCAGAAACGCGCTGCTGGGCGACGGAGGTTGAGTCGTCGGAGCCGATCCCAGCGAGAGGCCCGCCGGCAGTGTGCCTGAGCTGACGGTCCAACTGAACGGTGCCGTCCCGCCTGATACTCGAGGCGGGTTGCCATTCGCCGGGTAGGTTGTCCCCACGTTTCCGTCGCTTGCTCCAACCTGATGGATTGGGTCGTACTGACAGTTCTGGTTCCTGGACAGGGTGCCGGCACTAATAACGACCAGCGGATTGATGACCACGTCCATCGCCGCTGACGCTGTCGTATCAGCAACAGAAGTGGCCACCACGGAGACCTGTACTTTCGAAGTAACCTTGCTGGCGCCCGGGGCAGTATAAGTTGCGCTCGTCGAGGTCTCGTTGCTCAACGCCCCCACAATACTTCCATTCGCGGTTTGAAGGCTCCAGGTAACCGGCTCGCTCGCTGTGAAGACCACGGACTGGCCCGCGTCAATCGCTGGAGCGGAAGCGGGGGCAGTGAAATGCAGGCCCTCGGGAGGAGGCGTCGCCGATTTCCCGCCACCACAACTTGATAACAGCAAGCACAAAGCGAACACACCAGCGATTGCGAGAAAGAACTTCACCGCATGAACCTCCTCTGGAGACAGCTTTCCGGGGCCCCGATGTTCCCGGAGGGGCTCGAATACCCGAAATGTTTACAGCAGAATCCTGAAACGAATCCTTCCATGCGTCCTCCGCCCACGTGCTCGTTCGCGCATTCAGCGGAAAGCACATGGCGCGGCCTCTCAAGCCCTGTGAGTGCCAAATCAGTGGTCCGTGGTCGCTTCCTTTTTATCCATCTTCGGATCTGCTTGGGTCACCAGGGCATTTCCAGGCCGCGGGGAGGCGGACGGCAGAAGGCTCTTCACTTCTGCCTTGATCCAATCAAACAAGTGACCTTGCCCCGCAGCCTTGGAAAGATCGCTCACGTGTTCGAATCGCACGATCTCCGCATTCTTGGGAGCCGCTTCGCGTAAAGCGCTCTTGCACGCGTCGGGAGTAGCCTGATTGTCCAGCACTTGCTGGATCCGGACGTGCGTATCCTTGAGCGTCGGCAGCCACTTCACCGGGTCGAGCGGCTCCACCTTCTTCAAGAAATCCGGCTGAACAAACTTTCCCCCGTGCGGATCCTCTTTGACGATGGGTGACTTAGCCAACCAGACCGGCCAGTCCCCCCAAGGATCGAGCACGTCGACGGCCTTGATGCGGGAATCCGCTGCCGCCGCCAGAAGCGCGATCGCGCCCCCCGAGGCTTGGCCGAACATGCCAATGCGGCTCATGTCGATATCACCCCGCTGGGCCAGGTAATCCAGGATGAACTTCACATCGTGGACTGTGCTTCCCAGAGACTCCTGCAATTCACTCACAAACCACTGCTCCAGCGGGCGGTCATGGAAGCGCGGACCGCTGAGTGCGGAGACGAAGGCGATGGCTGCGGTTCCGTCTCGCGTGACCCTTTGGCACCAGTCGTCATCCCGAAACCGGTCGGTGTCTTCCTTGTAGCCGTAGAGATAGAGCACCGCAGGAGGATCTTTCACGTCCTTCGGCAGAATGACGTACACATCCAGCGGGTCGCCCGGGCGCCACTTGAGCTGCACGAGAGTGCGAGTGAAACCTTCTCCTTCATCGGTCTGCGCTTCCAGCGGAGGCTCAGGCTGAAGTTTGCTGGCGCCGATCGCCAACGAACTCCAGTCCTCCTGAATGGTTTCGTAGAGAGGGATCCCGGTTTTTGGATCGAGACCGGCAATCGCCGGCGGTGCTTTCGGTTTGCTTGCCGCGCTCGTGTCGCCAGACGGTGAGGAACCTTGCTCTGGAGAGACCTTGCTCTGTGCCGCGACAGCAGAGTCACCGGCGTGTTGCTGCGTTGTCGTGGAAGATGCCGAAGATGGCGAGTTGGCCGGCGACCTATTGCTGACCGGCTGCTGGGCCGAGCTGGTTTGAATGACGAGGAACGAAGCGATGAAAAGACACACTAACGCGGGGCCGACTTTGAGGATTCGATTCGACTGCACGTAGTTCTCCGGTTGAATGAAAAGTAAAAACTGCCGGAGGGAAGAAGGTTACCCTTCTTCCCCTCCCGGCAATTCGTCACACAACTATCACTGACGCAAGTTGTACTCTTCCGTCGCGAAGTCAGCGAAGAAGTCGACGTCTTGTTGAACAGTGTTTACCACGCCACCCTCATCGCTGCCGAAGTCAACCAGGCAGGTGCTGGAAGTGCTAGTGCCGCCCTGCAGGCTGACGCCGGTAAAGCTGCCAGCGCAAGCCTTGTGGCCATTCGCAGCTGCGACCGGACCACCGGCCTGTTTGAAGTGGGAGCGATACACGAACAGGTTCAGGTCCCCCGTGTACACGCCATTGCTCCCGGAAACGTTCTTGAGGAACGGAACGAAGTCCGAGAGACCGCTCGTAACCGAAGTGATTTCCTCGTTGGCGATCATGTCGAGCACGCCAGTCGGGGTGTTGACCTTGCCGGCGACGGGCGAGAAAGTGACCGTGCGCAGCAGGGACCACAACGGATAGCTTCCGTCCTTGATGTGGGTGAACGGAATCGAGAAGCAGTTGGGGTTCGCCACCGTCAGGTCGCAAACCGGCGGATTGTTGACGCCCGACGGATTGTAGGGTGCGTTGCGCGGCGCCGGGTTGCCCGGGTTGCCGTACCCGAGATCGAACTCGCCGCCCGGAGTGGCGAACAGCGGGTCGATGCCATCAACGTCCAGATAATGGCCCTTCCAAGTCCCGGTGCACGTGTCACCACTGATGGTGCTGCACAGTGGATCCATGTTTCCGTAGCTCCAGAAAGCATAGCCGATGGGGTTGAAGACTTTGGTGTTTGCACTGGCCGCTACGTTGAGCCCACCAATGACGCCTTTGACTTCCATGCCCGACCCGATGGTCCGCAGGCGAACCGGCAAGCCCGGGGCGACACCACCAGCAGTACCCTGGCACTTGCTGCCCACTTTGATGTTCGAACCGTCATAGCTCAGGTACATCGGGTTGAAGCAGTTCGCGTTCGGATACGCTCCGCTCGAGAACGTGCAATCCGTGGCACCGGTATGGCTGGGGAACACATTGGGATCGTTGAATTGTTCCTGCCCGTTGTCGGAGTTCGCGTTGGGGGTTGTAGCGTTCGCTGTGGGACCGCCGTAGTAGATCCGCGTCGCGGTGAACTCGAAGGTGTTGTAGGTTCCCGAGAGGGGCTCACGGTTGAGTACCTGCAGAGGAGCAGCTCCCGCACCCAGATTGGTCGCGCTCGAGGATTGCAGGTCCGCCACGCAGCCTGTGTAGCCCGAGAACACTTCGGACAGCGTCTCGCGGTTGATGTTGTTGTAGGTGTAGTTGGTGTTTCCGACGGCATCCGTAAATGTACTGCCGAGGTTGCTGGTGTCCTCGTTGCCCGCGATCACCATCATCGGCGCAGCGCCCACCGAGAGAGTGGAGTACTTGGGCAGAACTCCAAGGGAGATTGGGTCGGAACCCGTCAGCTTGAAGTTGATCACGTTGAAAATCGCGTTCTGATTGAACGAGTCTTGAATACCGCAGCCAACATTGGCCGTGCCGCCGGTGCAGCCCGCACTGGCTACGCCACCGGTGGCGCCATAGCCCAGCCCAGTCAACGTGCCGCCGTGGAATGCTGGAGGCACGATGCCGTTATAGTTGGTCAGAGCGCGGGTGGTTGCGAACAGCGCGTCTTCCGGACGGATGTCCGTTCCCGCCGCGTTGAACTTGCAGTAGAACTGGCCGGTAATTCCTACGGTCGAAACGTTGCCGCAATACGCCGGCGCAGCTGGCGGAATGCCCGTGCCGTTCTGGTTGACGTACGCCTCTGGCGTCAGGTTCAGCGCATCCGAAATCGTCTGAGGTACGCCGTTGGGATCGTTTCCGCTAGGGCACGCTACTCCTCCAATGAAGCATCCATCCGCCAACCCGGGGATCTTGTTTCCCAGGGAGATCGGCAGAGCCGGCAGCGTCGGATAAGCTCCAGCCACGCTGTTGAAGAACTGCTTACCCGTGACGGTCGACGTGCTGGTGAACTTCTCGTAAGCGAAAAAGTCCTTCACGCCTACGCCGGAGTCCGTCTGAAAGTACACGTATGCGTCACATGGACCTACAGCACTTGGATCGTACGCGATCCAGGTGGTGATGCCCGTATCCGTCTTGGTGGCGCGTTTGTCGGTGATGGTGCTGCCGCCGAAGGAAATCAGTGCGTAGCTGTTGGCCGTGTGTGAATTACCTTTCACAACGCCAACACCGGCGTAGGCGAGTGCGTTGGTCTGAGCGGACGAACCAACTCCAACAAACTTAAGGTTGGCCCCACCCGTACAGTAGATGGATGTATTCGCAAACGCGTTTGTGGCGACAAGCAGCGACGCTGTTACGGCCAGCGCCACCACAAGCAATTTCTTATTCATCTCTATTTCTCCTTGGTTGCACACTGCTGGTTTAGGGGGGAACTTTCCCCCGTCACAGCGGCTCGTCAACGTGCCCGAGCAGCCAAGATTTCTGAGAAGCGTTAGTCGAACCTGATGGAAAATGCACAACATCTGCATTCGGTTGTGCGTCGCCAATATGCTCGAATGCTGTTACTTGAAGATGACGGAAGAATTAAACTGAGATGAATTTTGTGACTTCCAGCGATGAATGAACCCGGACTCACTGTGGAAAAGATGGCATTTTTGCCACTTTGCCATCTCACCTGCCGAGTTTTGCATGTGTTGCCTCAACTCTTGCTTTACCCGTGGACGCTCCAGCCACCACATCGGAACGTGGGCGCGAAGATACTTGCGGAACAGAGGCGGAGGCTTCCGGAAACAATGAAGTTTGGCCTTCGGCCGCCAGCAAAATCTGGCGTGCGCGTGGCCGGCTGAGCCGGCAGCACGTGTCACCTGAAATTAACTTCTCGTTCATTCCTTTGTAACAATCCAGCGGTAGCTTGAACTCCTCAACTCGACGCCTGTCGTTCCGCAATATCTGAATCTTTCTTGAGCTGGTGGCGTGATGGCCGCTGGTGGGGATGTGCTTTTGAGATTTCGCCGACTAGTATTGATCTCGATCATTCTGATTCTTAGCGCAAGCAGTCTGGTCGTGGCGCAAGAAGGCGCATCACTGCATGGGACTGTCATCGTTCCTTCGGGTGCGCCCGTGGCGCAAGTCACGATTACTGTGGAAGGAACTGGAGGCGGGCAAGCTGCTACCACCAACGGGAGCGGGCATTACACCATCAATGGACTTAATCCCGGGACCTATAGCGTCAAGGTCACGGCTCCCGGATACGAATTGTTTGAAGTGACAGTGTCTTTGGTCGACAGCGGCAGCCAGGAAATTGACGCAGTGTTGACGGCCTTGCCTCCGGAACCGGCGCAGGCCGAACCTGCCGCGGCCCCGCAACGGGGAAACGAAACCCAGCCCGCAGCGGCGGTCACGGCAGCCACGCACGCTACGGCCGGGCAAAGGGGCGACGGTGAACTATCCGGCATCGTAACCGACCAGTCGGGTGCGGTGATTCCCGGTGCCAGCGTGACAGTAGTTGGACCTTCCGGCACGAAGACCGATACCACCAATGAATCCGGACGCTACATCGTTTCCGGATTGCCGCCCGGAAATTACAAACTCAAAGTAACAGCGCCGAACTTCGCTCCCTTTGAGACTGAGATCACTCTCTCTGAAGGCCAAAGCCTTGAGATGCCGGCCGGCCTTCTGCCGCCCAGCGCGATCGAGAATGTGAACGTCACGGCAGGTGGCCCCGCGCAGGTGGAGACCGGAACCGCTCACATCGAAGGAACCATCACCGAGAAAGAAGTACTCAGCACCGGCCTTAACGGACGGAACTTTACGCAGCTCATTGCCCTGGCTCCCGGCGTCAGCAACCAGACGGGTCAGGATGAGGCCAAAGTTGGTGTGGCGGGAAGCGTGAAGTACAGCGTGAACGGCGGTCGGGTGGAATACAACAACTTCGATGTGGACGGTAGTGACGTGCTGAACGCCGGCCTCAACGGCGCAGAAAGCACGCTGATGGTTTATCCCAGCCTGGATGCCATTCAGGAAGTGAAGGTGCTGACCTCCAACTACGGCGCACAATATGGCCGAACCGCCTCTGGAACAGTGCTGGTGACCACCAAGTCCGGCACGCCGCAATTTCATGGCGGGGCCTACGAGTTCCTGCGCAACGAATTCTTCAACGCGCGTAATTTCTTTGATCCGCCAGGAAAGCCGCCACTGTATCGCAGACAGGACTTCGGCTTCACGCTCGGTGGTCCTCTGGATATTCCCGGTGTTGTCAAGAAGAATAAGGCCTTCTTCTTCTGGTCAGAGGAGTTCCGCCTGGAAAACTCGCCGCAGGGACCTGGAGGCCAGCCAGGGGACTTCAATCAAGCAGTACCCACCTTGGCGGAGCGAAGCGGAGACTTCAGCGACGTTTGTCCTTTTGTCTTTCCCGGTCAAACCACAACCTTCTTTCGAGTGCAGTATCCTGACTGTCCCGCCGCGACTTCCACCGGAAAGATCAATCAATACAACACGTATGCTGGCAATCAACTTGGAGCGCAGAGTGGGACCACGCCCAACCTGAACCCGAATAGCGTCGCCCTGCTCAATGCCCTGATTCCGGCCCCGAATTCGTCGTTTGGGTGCAACTCGAGTTTGGCGGGGCAGACCGATCCTCAGACCAGCCAACCTTTCGTTCCCTGCTACGTCGCTGCGGTTTCTCCTCCGACTTACTGGCGGGAAGAATTGGGGAGAGTGGATTACAACTTCAGCGAGAGCGTGCGGGCTGCCTTTCGCTATATCCACGATTCGTGGGATACGACAACGACGACTCCGCAATGGGGATACCTGCAAACCGCGGCCGTGCACTCACAGAATTTTCCCAGCGTTGAAAACCGGCTCAATGGTCCCGGCGTCAGCATGGTGGCGCGGCTGAGCGCGACCATCAATCCCACGTTGGTAAACGAATTTGTTGCCAGCTACGTGAATTCCCACATCACTCTGAAAAATATCACCGGCCCGGTCGGTGATTTGAGCATAACCGTTCCCAGAGGGACTGCGGACGGAATCGGCGCTATCTTCAACAACGGCTTTGGTGGCAAGTTGCCCGGAATCATCATTGGCGGCACCAACGGCATATACGGAGGGAACGGCTTCGCTGTCGATACCTCCTACATGCCGTGGGAGCATACCAATCCCACCTATAGCCTGGCGGACAACGTAAGCGAGGCCTTCCACAACCACACGTTGCAGTTTGGTGTCCAGGCGGTGGATGCGCGCCGTGGAGAAACCAACGGCGCTATCGGCTCAGCTACAGGCGATATCCAGGGTCTGCTGAGCTTTACCAACCTTAGCGGCAACGGCAGCGGCAATGCTTTTGCGGATTTCCTGGGCACACTGGTCTCAAGCAGCGGACCCGATGTCTTCAGCTTCCAGCAGGATAGTGCCCAGCTCAAGTACTACAACGACTACTGGATCGTCGAGCCTTACGTGCAGGACGATTGGCGTGCGACTCGTCGACTCACGCTCAACCTCGGTGTGCGCTTCAGCCTGTTCACCAACTTTCACGAAAAGAACCTGAATGCCTACAACTGGGATCCCGCCAAATTTGATCGCGCCCTGGCGGCCACCGTGCAATTCGCTCCCGTGGATCAAAGAGGCTTTGGTGGCGGAAATATCGTGGTTGGTGGCAATCCTGTCACCCTGCCCTTGGAGGCAGATTCAGTCGTCACCAATGGCTTGGTGAAGTGTGGGACAAACGGCATTCCCGCGAGCTGCATGAGCAATCACATGTTCAATCCTGCTCCGCGAGTCGGCTTCGCCTGGGACGTGAAGGGTGATGGGAAGACCTCGATTCGCGGCGGCTATGGGCTCTTTTACGAGCATGGCACCGCGAAAGAAGCCAATACCGGATCTCTGGAAGGAAGTGCGCCCCTGGTTCTCACCATGACCCAACCAAACCCGGTCCAGGGTTACGTGGGCATTGGCGGGGGAGTGGCGTTTCCCATTGACGTGACTTCCATTCCCAAGAAGACGATCTGGCCCTACGCACAGCAGTGGAGCTTGAGTGCGCAGCGGCAGCTGCCGAAAGATATGGTGGCCACCATCGCCTACGTGGGCAGCAAGGGAACGCACCTGTCCACCGAGTTGCAACTGAACCAGTTGACTCCGCCTCCCACTGGGCCCGACGACGGAATCTTCCCCACGGGGAATCCGTATGCGCCGGGCCAGCCGATTACTCTTCAGGACTGCCAGAGTTACGGAGGTGTCGCCAATGCGACCGGCTACACCCTCGGGAGTTTCACCGTGGGCAACATCAAAGTCACACCCGCACAGCCTGCCTGGACCAATCTGGCGGCGGCTTGCTACACCCTGAACCCAGGGAAGATACCTACTCCGAATTCTCTGCGAGCGTTTGCCCCCGGACTCGGGCGCGTGCTTTCCCTGCAGAATGTCGCCGATTCCCAGTATCATGCCCTGCAGGCAACGATTCGCCGCACGCGCGGTCCACTTACGGTTGGGGCTTCGTACACGTACAGCCATTCCTTCGACGATTCGTCAGACCGCTCCGATGCCTCGTTCGTGAACTCAGCGGACATCCACTCAAACTGGGCGAGTTCCAACTTCGACCAGCGCCACATGCTCAGCGTGAACTATATCTATGCCTTCCCCAAGCTCAGCGGAAAGCTGGAGCGGTCATTGGTCGACCAGGCTGGAGAAGGCGAAAGTGCTGGCACAACTGCCAGACCGCAGCCCGTTCAGAGCCGCTCTCGCCTTTTGCACTTCTTGTTTGACGGCTGGGAATTGTCCGGTATCACGACATTCCAGTCCGGCACACCGTTCAGCGTAATCAACGGCGGCGGCAGCACAGGCATTTCGGTAGCAGATAACGCTGGAGTCGCAAACGGATCAGGGTCGGGTTCCTACCCGGACGTCATTGGCAATCCCCGAGGACGGTTGCCCGCACCCGTCAATAACTCTGGCAGTGTCGGCCCGCTGCTCTACAACCCGGCCGCCTTCGCTGCCCCGCAAGGGCTCACTTTTGGAAATGCGGGCCGCAACTTCATGAACAATCCGAACCGGCTGAACTTCGACATGACCCTGCTGAAGAATTTCAAGCTGAACGAGCACAGTGGGATGGAGTTCCGGCTCGAGGCCTTCAACATCTTCAACCATTCGCAGTTCCGGATCTTCGATCCGAACATTGGGAACACGGCCTCGAATACGATTGGCTGTTACGGAGGTCCGGACAACTCGGCCTTTGGAGGTCTGACCCCGGTTCCGGGCGCGCCTCCGGGGACGCCGCCCGTCAACGTGGACTGCACGACCGGCAGCGCTTTTCTGCGGCCAGTGAATTCTCACCGGCCGAGAACCCTGCAGCTCGGGCTCAAGTACAGCTTCTGAGCGGGCACAGCCGAATGACTACGCCGCAACTTCCGGATCGCAGGCCCCGGCTTCGGCAGCAGGGATACGTGCTACTGACCCTGCTCCTCTTTATGGCTGTGCTGGTAATTGCGGCGGCGGCTGCAGCCCCGACCATTGCCATGCAGGTCCGGCGGGATCAGGAAGAAGAACTGATTCATCGTGGAATGCAATACCGTCGTGCGATCCGCCGCTTTATCAAACAGACCGGGCGTTATCCCATGACGCTGGAGGATCTGGATACGGGCAGCGTCCGGTATTTGCGCAAACGGTATAAGGATCCAATCACCGGCCGTGAATTCCGGGCGCTGCACATGCTGGATGTTCCCCAGGTTGGTGGTCCCATTCCCAACCCCTCAAGCTCGCAGTCAGGCGGAACCGCCGACGGGTCCGCTGACAATTCGAGTCCACCAGCCCCAACGGCATCCGGAGACCAGACGGCGACCACGACGGAACAAGTTCCGCCGCCGTCGGGATCCAGCGGGTCGCCCCCGCAGCCAGGCCTCAAAGCCGCCCCCCAACAGCCAGCGAGTTTTGGTGGTGGGGTAATCATCGGGGTCGCGAGCACGAGCCCGAAGAAGACGATTAGGGAATTCAATCATGTGAACCGCTACGATAAGTGGCTATTTTTCTATGACCCGGCTCTCGATCGCGTGCACGAGACGTACGGTCCGACTCCCGTGGGCCGAGCGCCCAGTCTCCTGCAGAGCCCGCCAAGCCCGTTGAACCCGCAAGAGCCTTCTACCCCGCATCCGTAGAGCTTGGGGCCTTCTGCGGAGGTATCCGTGGAGTTCCACCGGGACAAAATCCCTTCAGGGTAGGTTGCTCGTACTCCGCGACAACGCCACGCGGGCCGCTTCGAGGTGAGGGTCGAGCTGGAGAGCATACTGATAGGAGCTTCGAGCGGCGCTGTTGTACCCTCCAGCCTCTTGCAGTTGTCCGAGCTGCCAGTAGCCCTGCGCTGTGGGATGACTGTTCAGAGTGGCAATGAGCTTCACGATTTGCTCGTCGGTGAAGGTTCTGGCGAGACCGAGAAAAGATTCGGAGTCGGGCTTGGGATTCACCTTCAGCGCATCGCTGAAGTATTGCCTTGCGGCGACAAAGTCGCCTTGCAGTTCGTAACATCCTGCGATGCCGCTGAGTATCTTGCTCTTGAGCCAATTATCGTCGCCGTATAGCAAGGCCAGGCGGTATCTGTCGATGGCCTCCTGCAGTTGTCCGCGTGCCTGCAGATCCATGCCCAGGTACAGAAGCGCCTGGCTGTCCTTGGGATCGATCCGGAGGGCATTCTGAAAATGAACCCGGGCCTCGTCTGAGTAACGGAGTCCCTTGTTCTTCGCGTCAGTGAAGAGCTCAGACCCGACGACATCTTCCGCCGCATTGTTGTTCTCCGTGACCTCGACTGCGTGAGACCAGAGTTCCAGATTGCTATGCCACAAACCTACCTGCCGCCACGCGAGGAAGGAAAAGGACAAGAGAATAATGCCGGCCGCCACTGCTACGTAGCGCCGCACTCGAACGCTCGTCTTCTGCGCCACGTCGGAGAGCACCCAGATCGCCGCCACATAGATCCCAATCAGCGGGAGATAGGCGTAACGGTCTGCCATTGCCTGCTCGCCCACCTGTACCAGCCCGATGACGGGAACCAGCATGCCGAGAAACCAGCACCACCCGGTGATCAGATAGGGATGGCGGGTGCGTTCACGCCACACCCACACACTGGTGCTGACCAATAACACCGCACTCAGCAGTGCCCGCCAGCCCGGCCATCCCGCGGAAGGAAAGGGATAGAGAACCGACAAGCGCGTCGGCCACACCGCGTTCCATAGATATCTGGCATACGAGACGATGGCATTCTCGACTCGTGAAATGAGAGGAGACTGATGGGCTGAACGGATGGCAACGGCCTGCGCCCGCATGGTGACCGCGCTATCCGCAATGCTCAATGCCAGAAGCGGCAGTTTTTCCAGCGCGATCTTCCAAACCTGCAGTTGCGGTGCGGGAAGATTCGGAGAAGGTTGGGTCCAGCCCTGGATTCGTTGCAGAGGCCAGAAGTCCAGCAAGAGCAGTACGAAGGGGAACGTCACCGTCATCGGCTTTGCCGCCAGGCTGGCGGCAAACAGCAATGCCGTGAGCAAGTAGCGGATCACGCCAGGGCGCCGGACGTAGAAGGCATAAGCCAGAAGCGCGAGCAGAAACAACAGCGTGCAGAGCACGTTCTTCCGCTCCGCGATCCACACCACACTCTCTACGCTCACAGGATGGACCGCAAAAAGCGCGGCCGCGAGCATGCTGCGCGCGGTGGAGCGAGTCACTTGAGCCAAAAACAAAAACAGCAGCACCACGCTCAACGCATGGATCAGCAAACTTGTCAGGTGGTGGCCGGAGGGGTCCCAGCCGTACAACTGCCAGTCCAACGCGTGAGAAATCCACGTGAGGGGGTGCCAGTTGGCATGCTCAATGGACGTGAACGCCCAGCGCAACATCGCAGGCGTGATTCCGTTCTGGATGTTCGGGTTGTCGTGAACATATTCGCCGTCGTCATAGTTCGTAAAGGGGTGATGGACGACGGGGTAATAAATGGCAAGGGTTACCAGCACCAGCAGGATCGCAGGAGCGATGCGATGCTTCCAGAGCAAGCCGGATGGTGCGGGAGCCTCCGTCGACGGCACCTCCACCTTCGGTGGGACCCGAACCGGCGCCGGGGTGTGTATTGGGGCCGGACGGGTAATCATCCTCCGTTTCCGATTCACTTTTGCGGTGGGCATGAACCTGCTCAAAGAACGAGCAAGGATAACGTGCGGGACGCGTGGCAGGGGCCTTGTTGCCGAATTTTAATCTGAATGTAATGCGACGTTAATAATCGGGCGGCTGATGTCGATTAAGATCCTTCCGGCGAAGTTCAAGCTCGCTGCTTTGACGCCCAGGGTAAGTCTGTCACAGTGCACGAGGTGTGCTCATTCGGATCGGTGCCGTGAAAGAGGATTGTCGGATATCTCAACCTGTGCGTCATTCTTGGCGAGCTAGGAAAATGTCTCAGGGGCTTCTTCCGGCGAAGCGCGGCCACCGTTCTTTCTATTCGGGCTTGGCAACTGCACGCGCAAAGCGCTCATGGGCCCCTGAGCTGGTTCCCCGATCTCCGCTTCAGCGATCCCTGTGACTAATGCCCCTAACAACTGCGACACGAGCAGCGTACGCACCGTCGCCGCTCTTTATGCTCGCAGGCAGAGGTTCTCTCATTTGTCGCTCCCAGCGGCCGAGAGAAGTCCGGTCAAACCTATCGCGCTGCAGACATCCTCCGTTTATGATCAAATATCCCCACCTCACGAACCTCGCGTGAGCCAACCGGTGCAGACCGGATACTCTTCGACGCCATCGAGGCCGGCATGGTCCGGAGCTATTGCACCTTGGCAGGTCGTAGTGCTGACTGCACTTTCGCTCTGGCTTTACGCACCGACTCTCTTCCACCTTGTGGTGCAATGGTGGCGTGACCCCGATTTTTCGCACGGTTTCTTCGTCCCGGTGTTCTCGGCGTTCGTCCTCTGGCAGGGGCGCACAAGGCTTGTTCGACTGCCGCCCCGGCCGGCCTGGACCGGGCTCGCCATCCTGGCCTTCGCCCTCGTCACACTCGTCATTGGACAGATGGGCGCCGAACTCTTCCTCGCGCGTTCTTCCTTATTATTGTTGCTGGCGGGCATTGTGGTCCTGTTCCTCGGCTGGGGCTATCTCCGCGCCGTTCTGTTTCCCTTTGCGTTTCTGATCCTGATGATCCCGATCCCTGCAATTGTGTTCAATCAGCTCACATTCCCCCTGCAGCTGCTCGCCTCGCGGGTTGCCGCCGCCATCCTCCCCTGGATGGGAGTTCCCGTGCTCCGCGAAGGCAACGTGATCGTCCTGCCTGCCATGGCGCTCGAGGTTGCGGAAGCCTGCAGCGGAATCCGCTCCCTCATCTCGCTAATCACTTTGGCCGTGATCTATGGCTACCTGATGGAAAAACGAATCTTGGTCCGCGTTCTCCTCGCTCTCGCATCGGTGCCCATTGCTGTTGTCGCTAACAGCGTGCGCATCATTGGCACCGGTCTCCTGGTGCAATACTGGGACCCCGGAAAAGCCGAAGGATTCTTCCACGCTTCCTGGGGATGGATTATCTTCGTGATCTCGCTGGTCATGCTCTACCTCGTTCACGGTCTCGTCTGTACATTATGGCCAGAGAAAGGCGTGGCCCCCTGATGCGCTCTCCAGGGCGTTTTCTACTGGTGGTCGCACTGATCGCCACCATCGGCATCCTGCTGCAAGCCCGAGGTCGCAGTGAGGTGTTCCCTCCGCGCGATCCGCTCAAGTCGTTTCCTACGCGACTCGGCAAGTGGATCGCAACCGACGTCCCCATGGACAAGGACGTTCTCGAAATCCTCGGCCCCGGCGACTTCCTGCTTCGCGTCTATCATCCCGAAGCCGATGCTCGACCCGTGGTGGATCTTTTTGTTGCGTACTTCCCTAGCCAGCGTGCCGGCGACACCATTCACTCACCCAAACACTGTCTACCCGGTGCAGGCTGGCTGCCCGTGGAATCGAGCCGCATCACGCTCTCGCTCCCTGGACACGGCCCCTTCCCCGCAAACCGCTATGTCATTGCCAAGGGAGGCTCCCGCCAACTCGTCCTCTACTGGTATTGGGCCCACGATCGCGGAACCGCCAGCGAATATTGGGCTAAGTTCTATTTGGTGGCCGACTCCATGAGCATGAACCGAAGCGACGGTGCCCTGGTCCGCATCACTACGCAAATGAACCCCGGCGAAACCGCAGAGGCTGCGGAAGAGCGTGTTCTGCCCTTTGCCAATCACGTAGTCCCTTTGCTGGACACTTATATCCCACGTTAGCAAGGAGAGGACTCAGTTCTCGGAACCGTTTCCTGCTGACTACTGATCACGGAGCCCTGACTTTGACGCCCGTAACCGTTTTCTGTTCGTTCGCTAGCAGTATCAGGAATGAGCTCGGGTCGCAGTTCCGCCCGCGCCTCTCTCACTCTCGTTTGGAGAACACACGATGACCCGTTCCCCGGCCCTCCGTCTGACTATTCTCTGCGTTCTTCTGGCTGCGCTCTTCTCCGCATGCTCCCGCGATCCCAACGTCCGCAGACAAAAGTACTTCGAAAGCGGCGAGCGCTACTTCGCGAAAGGTAAGTACCGCGAATCCGCCATCCAGTACGCCAACGCGGTACAGGTCGACCCTCGTTTTGCGCAAGCGCACTATCAGCTCGGGGAGGCCTATCTCAAACTTCAGGACTGGAGTCGTGCGTACCAGGCACTGTCCCGCGCGGTTGATCTAGCACCCGACAACTACGCCGCGCGCATCGATATTGCGAACATGCTGGTCGCCGCGCGCCAGCCGGATGGCTTGAAAATCGCCAGGACGCACCTTGACGTCCTCCGTGACAAGCAGCCAAATAACCCCCAGGCCTACGAAGCCTGGGCAAATTACTACGCCGCTCAGGGCAGTCTAGCCGTCGCAATGCAGGAAATGCAGAAAGCCATTGCTATCGATCCCAGCCGTTCCGAGTCCTATCTGAACCTGGCCTTGCTCCAGCTGCGTTCCAACCTGCAAGACCAGGCAGAAGTCAATTTCAAGAAGGCGGCCGACCTCGACCCGAAATCGATGAACGCGCAGCTTGCGCTGGGCGGCTTCTATCAATCGCGCAAACGCATGCCCGAAGCCGAACAGCAATTCCAATATGCCATCACCATCGATCCCAAAGAACCCACGCCGCGCGCAGCCCTCGTGCGTCTCTTGATGGCCGAAGGCAAGCGCGCGGAGGTAGAGTCTTTCCTGCAGCGGTGCAAGGGGGATCTTCCCGACAACTCCGAAGGCTACCGCATGCTCGGCGACTTCTATTTCGCCACCGGTGATCTAGACAAAGCGACCGCAGAGTACCGCTCGCTCTACAACAGCTACCCCAAGGACCCCCAGGTTAAGAAGAACTACATCCAACTCCTCATCCTGAAGAACCGCCTCGACGAGGCTGACAAACTCAACAACGAGATTCTGAGTTCCAACTCTCGCGATGTCGATGCCCTCGTCTACCGTGGCCAAATCCAGCTCCACAAAAACGACACGGGCGGCGCTATCGACTCGCTGCAAAAAGCCCTCCAGAACGACCGCGACAACGCTGTCGCTCACTACCAGCTGGGCCTGGCCTTCGACCTGCAACACAACGAAGCCCGGGCCGAAGCGGAGTGGCGCGAGTCCGTCCGCCTCCGCCCCGACTTGACTGATGCCCAGCGCGCTCTGGCCGCTGTCGAATTACGTCGCGGCGACATCGACGCTCTTCTTCACACGGCTGATCAGATCGTCTCTGCCCAGCCTTCCTCTCCCGATGGATTCCTGCTCCGCGCCATCGCCGAAGTCAATCGTCAGAAATATTCCGACGCCGAACAGCATGCGAGAAAAGCAATGGACCTTGCCCCGCAGAGTCCCGTTCCTTACATCCAGATTGGCAACATTAATCTCGCGCACAAGCGCTTCAACCAGGCTGTCAGCTTCTACGAGCAGGCCCTCGACCGCGACCCTTCATCCGGCGACGGCCTAAGCGGTGTGCTGAACACGTACCTTGCAGCCAAGCAACCGGAGAGGGCAGTCGCTGCTGTCAAGGCGCAAATCGCCAAGGTCTCCAATAGCAGCAATTTTTATGATCTGTTAGGTACAGCCCTGTTCAACGGCAGGAAAGATCTCCCCGGCGCAGAAGCCGCCCTGCGCAAAGCCATCGAACTCGACAAAAACAACGCCGATGCTCTGGAAAAACTCGGCAAGGTGCTAATCCAAACAGGCTCTGCCGACAAGGCTTTAGCTCTCTATCAACGATCGATCAAAGACAATCCCCGCGAAGTCCGCTTCTACATCCTCTCCGGCGAACTCTTCGAGGAGAAGAAGGATTGGGACCACGCCAAGTCGATGTATCAGCAAACTCTCGACATTCAAGCCGACAATCCCCTGGCCGCCAATAATCTGGCCTACGTGATCTTGCAGCAGGGTGGAAACGTCGACGTTGCCCTCGACATGGCGCAAAAAGCGCGCCGCGGCATGCCCGACTCTCCCAACGCCGCCGATACTCTCGGCTGGGTCTACTACCAGAAGGGCGTCTACCACTCCGCCATCGATCTATTTCAGGAGTCTCTCCGCCTTACCGAAAAGAAGGGTGGCGTCGACGATCCCACTGTCCACTACCATCTCGGCCTTGCTTATCAGAGAACCAACCAGCCGACGCTGGCCCGCCAACAACTGGAACGCGTGCTGAAGATTAGTCCCAACTACCATAACGCCGCAGGCGTGCGCAAGGCTCTGTCCGAACTGCGGAGCTAGGATCCTTCCTCGGAAGGACTTAAGTATTTCGTAACTTACTGAATAAAGACGATACGGGTGGCACCGAGAACCACTTCCCGTATGCTCTCGGAACATCAACTGCACCATAATGGTCAGCAACGCTTGGGACGAGGACATCACTCAGGTAGAAGTCAGCCTGACTCACCCGGATGAAAGTGTCAGAACAAGTATTTCCGGTCAACTGCACTAATAACGTTGCCGCCGAACGTCGTCCAGCGTACAGCCCGTGCCATTGAATCCCCTTCTTCTTCAGTACGGGAGCGATTACGCGCTGTGCATACTGGCTGAGGTTCAACGGGCGATCCGCCCTGTTGCTCGGGAACAGCCACTGCCCGGCACATGACTGTCGCCATGTCTCTAACATCGACTTGACAGGCTCGATCAACGGAACAGACGCGACGGATTCTTCCGTCTTCGTCGTGCCGACAATACCACGCCATGCTGAACGCCTGATGTGAATCCAATCGTCGTCAATGTCCTGCCACTTGAGAGCACTGATCTCGCCGGGACGAAGACCCATGAAAGCAGCGAAGCAAAAGACGAGTTGAGCAGGTGGACAGTCGGTCAACGCATTGCTGATTGCTTCGGCCTGTTCGAGCGTGTACGCCTGGGTCGCCTCCGGCTTTTTCGCCGCAGTCAGCGAGCCTGCGTCACGCCACGGATTAACTTGGATCCGCTTGAGCCGGAGAGCGTGACGGAACATTCCACTCGCGAGAGATCGGATATGGGCAATTGTTCTGACCCCGAGTCTGCGTTCCGCAAGTGCTGTCAAGAACCGCGTTGCATGATGAGTCTGGTAATCCTTGAGATTCAATCCCGCGAACGCGGCGGCGAAATGGCCCTCCCAAATCTTCTTGTAGCCGTGAATCGTCGAAGCCTTGGTGTTGCGTTCGAGGTGCGGAAGGTACACAGTCCGCCAGCTGTCGGCTTCGGAAATTCCGAACATGCGAGCCTCATCGTATTCCTTCTTTTGTTTGTCGTTGAGGTTGGCATACGCGGCAGGCTTTTCACCAAGCAACACTCTGCGCTGTTCGGCAGTGATTTCACCTCGGTTAAACATACCCTCAACCAAGACTGCATCACCCTTCGCGAAGATGTTGTCTTTGCGGTCGGTGGTTTCGGTGATGGGGGTAGACCGGCCCTCGTTCAACGGTGAGCCTTCAACGAAATTCTCCACAGCCCCATTATGCTTTTGCACCACAGGCTTTGATTCCTTGTTGGTTGCGGTGAGAGGCTCAACACCAAACAGCGCAGGGAAATCACGCTTCGCCTCATCAATGTTGCCCAAACCAAGCGGGTCAGATTCCTTCACCGCTTCCTTCAAAGCTTCCTCAACGCAGTTGAGTTTGGCTTCGATGTTTGGCAGCTTGGAATACTTCTCAACAACTTGAGCGTAGGTTGAGGCCGATGTTTTTGCCTTCAGAGTGGCAAGGGCCTCGTTGAATTTTGTTTCGCAGCTTTTCATGATTGTTCGGCCCTCCTTTTAGGCCACTATGTTGCTAATCTTGGTCGCCAACTTGTTTGTTTACCAACCGTTAGGGAACTCCAATTCCGATTTGAACTCGGGTTCCTCAAACATCTTTTCGAGTTTGCCTTCCACAGCCAACACCAATATCAGTTGGAAGGCCGGGTGATTCTTGGGAATCACTTCCTCAATCTCATCACTTAGCAACTCAATCTGTGTTGTAAGCTTCTCTTCAGCCTGCCTGCGGTGCTTCGCTCGAATCCTGCCAACATGCTTTGCCCTGCGAGCCTCAAAGACGGTTCGCACCGCTGCGAGAATGTCCGGGTCAATCGTTTGCATCGTTGCCCTCGTTCAACGAGATGATGGCCGCACCTCGTTCACCTACCGTGATGATGCAGAACTCATGCTCAACCAACATCTGCACCAAGCCTTCAAACTGTTTTGAAGTCAGCCCTGCACCGCACCTCTTATGAAGCACGTTCTGATAGCCTTTCGTCTCACGTAGCAACACTTTTTGCATGTGGGCGGTCACTCTAACCTTCAACAAAATGCTTTCAGTATTCATTAGGTCCGCGTATCGTTTGTCAGTCATTGTTGGGCTGCTCCTTGAAATATTGATACCTGCTCTGCCTCAGATATCACTTGCCACACTAAGTTTTTGTGATTCGTGCCGGACCTTCTCAACTTGCCTTCCTCTTCCAAACTCTCAGCCGCACGGCGAATGGTGCGCGAAACACCCAAGTCTTGAAGAGTGTTGCAGACCTGTCCCGCTGGCAACGGCCCATCTTTCAACACATCAAGAATCGCTTTCTTGATTTCCTTTCGGCTGCCCCGGTCTTTTGATTCCTTTTCTTCAATGCGCTCATCCGCGCTCTTGGTTGAATAACCAACAAATCGAATGACACCTACACCGTCTTTGTCATCTGTGGTGATCTTGTACGAGCGTGCTTCCTTCAATAGGTTGTGCTTGACAGGTGCAATGAGTGTGATCCTGTCATCTTCCAAGTCAAAGGCCCAACCCATCCGATGGGCCTCAACCAAGGCTTTGCTGCCCGCCGTCTTCTGCTTCGATGTCAGACCGAGAGTTTTGTTGAAGTGGCAGATATTGATAATGGTGATCTGCAACTCTTCACAAAGCTTCTTCAATCCGGTCATGATGTCTCGCGCATCTTGCGGGTTGTTGTAGTTCTTGTTGCCAAAGAACGAGATGATGGGGTCGTTAATAAGCAGCCCGACCTTCCACTCTCTGACCTTGTTGATGTCATGTATGGCTTCAGCAAGCAACTCCAAATGGTCACTAAAGCTCAATGGGGTTTCCCACACCTGCAACCCATCAGCATTTTGCTTTTCGTGTTTCACATTGAGAGGCACACAATAGATGTTGCTTAGATCACCACCGGCGGCCTTGAATCGTGGCACTACGGTGGTGTTGTAAGTATCTTCAGCAGCAGCAACCAACGTAATTAGCGGCGGTCGGCTAACGTCCATCATGCACTTGGAACCATCGGCAAGGTTTACCTCTCTCTGTTCCACTCCCTTGTTCATGAACCAAGGCAACCAAGCTGATCCAGCAGCCGCAATGTGTAACGCGAGAGTTGATTTACGAGTGTCCATCTCACCTGTAAATACTGTTGGTTGATTGGCAGGGATAAACTCAGGCACCAACCAATCAACACTTTCAATCTTGACCTCATCCCCACGCACCAAGTTAAGGGTGCGCTTCAGTGATGGGGAAGTGCTGTTGCTTGGTTTAGAGAAGTCTGACCAACCGTCAGTCTCGTTAACAACAGCCACTGGCACTTCAATATGGCGGGTTGTGCCGTGCATCAGGTATGGCACCTTCATGAGCCGGTCTACATATTTCAGTTCCTCAGGTTGGGCACCAAGGATCACCACACCACCAACCTGCCAATACCCTCTGACTTCAGCGTTCCTAATGAAGTCTTCAACGTGTTTTACATCATCTTCCGATTCAGCACTACTTGGGTAAGCCTCACCATCATTCCCAATGCGCTCAGGAACACACACCAACTCGGGTTCGCCATCAGGCGAGGTCACCCCACCCAACTCCTGCATCTTCTTGATGAAGGTAATTTGGTCATCTTTCCTACCAAACACAACCCATGAACGTGGGTCACCCCCATCACAAAGCCTAATGTTGAGCTTGTTGCAGAAATACTCAAACGCGGCAGGCCCGTCAACATTGATGAGGCCCGACCACGGTACTTTGTCCCAAGCGTCGCGTTGTTCGTTGGTAATGTATGTGTTCATCATGGTTGGTACCTGTTCTTTCGTGCAAAATAAAAACCTCAGCATCTCTGCTGAGGTTGGTTAACTCGGATGTTTTGGTTAACTACGCTTTAGCGACGCGGTAAATAATCCTTCCTCTCAGCAATGATCCTAGCAATTGTCGCCTTGGACGGTTTCTTCAAACCAACAGGTATCACTGACACCATCGGCCTGTCGTTGACATCAACTTGATCTTTACCCATACGCTTCTCGGCTCCACACCGTTGGATGTAACCATCACAACGACCCAAAAGGCTTACCTTATCTCTGCCTGTCGGTCTTGGTTTACCAACTTCACACATAGCAGGTCCGGCTTGAGAACCCAATCCCTTGTGCTGATATTTCGCAGCGCGTCTCCCCATCCCCGATTTAATCTTTGCAGCCCGTTTCGCTGCTTGCTCTACTAACAATGCAGGTTGCTTCTTATCATTGCGAATGTTCTGAAGAACTCTCCTTCTAACAGTACGGTCAAGATGCATCGCTAGATGGTCAACTATCACGGCACCTAAGTGCATCTTAAGATACTCTTGTTCAGCATCTCTTCGATTGGTTAGTAGGTTAATCTGTAACATCAGGTGGCCTCGAAGCGGCTTATATATTCTGCCGTCTTAGGATGGGGTAAGATATACCTAAGTCATAGGGCTGTCAAACAGAAAGGACCGATTTCATTGCATTATTGTTGAAATATACCTTGTAAGTCGAATGGGTTGAGATGTTAAAGGGCGGTTTACTTTATTTTTCACCCGGCACTGGTCTGAGGAGTAGCCCGGTCAGCGGACACTTCATCGGTCAGCAATCCCTATCATGTCCGGTGTGTCCGATGAGTCCTGTGAGATTGTCAGCGGACACTGATGGGTCTACGGACATACCTATGTCCGCTTATATATATAAGAAAAGAGAGAATATATAACCATCGGACACACCCCATGTGTGTCAGGCCCCTGTCCGGTAAGAAAAAGCTGTTAACTGTGGGAATAATGTGTCCGAACAGACACACAAGTGTGGTACAAACACCACATTACTACCGTAACCTTCGTAGGTTACACCCCATCATCGCCTCTAAGTCGTTGAAAATAAGTCACGCAGCCTGAGCCGAACACCGTGCACTACCAAGCAAAAGTGCAATAGAATGTGCAATGAGGTTGTAAGGTGCTGATTTTGAAAGGCTCACAACAGGGTGACGGTTATGTGAACCGCCCAATTTCAGATGCCACCCGTTCACCTGTTGCAGGTGCCGGTGCTTCACGATCACCCATCGTGGCCTTAGACCGGCCAACGCTGCGCCACGGCTGCCCGCCTGCGACGTTCTGCGGGCCGGGGGTCCGGTTGCCTACTCCGCGCGATGTTAGAATTAAAGGTATGGAAGTTCCACGAACACGCTGCGCTAATGACCCTACACCTGCTGCTTTGGGTGACTTCACACCTGCCGACAATGTGAAGCACCCTCGGTATCCACTCCGAGAGTGTCTGAAGTGCAAGCGTAGTTATTGTGAGAAGTGTTGGTCAGAACATCAGGCGAAGTGTTGTTGATCTTTGGTGAGTGTTCATAGGTTCTGCATCGCTTCCTTCAAGGCCCGCGCCTTGTCCATGCGTTCCTTCATCGCAGGATCATTCTCGCAGCGTTCCAACATCTCGCGTATGGCAACGTTAGCGGCCTTCTCTTGTCGCTGCTTTGTGACCAAGCAGTAATCAGCGAGTCTTTCCCTAAGTTCAACGTCAACTAGCATTGTGGTTGCTCCTCGGGGTCATCCCCATCGCGTGCAGCTTCGCTCAAAGCGACCTGAGCGACAATGGTACGAAAGGCCCACGAAGAAAAGCGCAACCAAACTTTGGGAAGGTGTGCAAAGCAGCTTGTTAGTTTCTCACCACCATCTCAGCCACCCACTGGGTCTACGTGCGTGCGGTCCTCACTTGCATTTTCCTTGAAGCGTTGTGAACCCGCGTGGAAGGAAGAGTGTATAGGTCGCACCAAGTGCTTGAGGCAACTCACGTTTTATCGCGGCCTCGGTGAGCACACCGTCACGCTCTTTGACAACAGCAATGGCCTTGGTTAGTACAGGCTCAGGCACCTTCGCAAGCCGTTGCCAGTCAGCGGATTCACGATGGGTGATTCCTACGTCTGGTATTCTGACAGCCCTGTCAGAATTCTTTGCTTGGCCTGCACGTTTGAGGTCGCCCACCTTCTTACCCTCGGTGAGCATCTGACCGGCACGTGCCTTTGCATGGAGCTTTATTTCAACCGCGTTGTTAACCAACTCATCATCGTTAGCCTGCAATGCATACACGCGAGCAGCCTCAGCAGTATTTTTGATCTTCAACACCTCACGAAGGCTAAAGCCTTGCCCTGTGGCCTTGGATTACTTGCTCATGCACGAAAGACTGATGACCCTAAGAATGAGCAAACTGTCCCCACCGTAATACCCAAGAGATTCAGAACTTGAACAAACCCTCTGAACACCACCGTAGTCGCAAATGCCAGTAGAGCGCCAATCAGCACCACTAGGAGCCCTTTGAGCACACCGTATCCGCCCCACGCCTCAGCCACAGCAAGGACCATTGCCGCACCACAGAGAATGTCCATTTTCCTCGTGCCCCATGACGCGCCAACTGGCCAACACATCTGAGATGCAAATTGTTGGTAACCAAGGCCACCAAAGCCTGAAGAAAACGTGAAGATTAGCACAGCCAAATGAATCTTGTTGGTCATCACAATACGCCTTTGGGGTAACACCCTAGCACCGTCAGTGGTCGAAGGCTGTGATTGGTGTCACTTGCCTTTTTTCAACTCTTGAGTGCCTTTGCTTCCAAAAGCTTCATTGCACCAAGTGCAACCTCAGGCAGTTTGCCTTCGTAGTGATCTTTGGTGAGCCTCTCATCTTCGTGACCAAGCACATCACGGCCCGCAGTGCTGTTGCCTGTGATCTGCCGCAACACTGTACCGAGGCCGCGCCTTCCTGCGTGAAAGGCTTTCCACTCAAGTTTTGCATTGGCAAGAGCCGGTCGTATGGTCTTCACAGCAACGTAGTCCATGCTCAGAGGGTTGCCGCGTTCATTCTGAAACACCCACACCTGTTCACCCTCACACTTCGCACGCCACAACATCAGCAAACCCTTCACCGGTTGAATGAGAGGAAGTGAGCGGTTGGATTTTTCTGTTTTGGTAGTGTCAACCTTGCCTCTGCTGAGGGCACGGCGAACATGCAACCACTCATCATCAATGTCACCCCATTGAAGGCCGCTGATTTCACCTTTGCGTAGACCCAAAAAATAGGAAAGGGCCATGATGAGTTGACAGTCAACGTGGTCAACAAGTGCTGAGATGACGTTCTCAATCTCTTCCAACGTGTAGTGCTTCGTTGCAGCCGGGGTCTTCGTCTTGCCAAGCACCTTCACATCGTGCCAAGGGTTTGATTCAATCGCACCGAGGTTTACCGCGTGGGAAAAGATGCCGCTTGCCAGTGAGCGAACAGTTTGCACGGTGCGCCTTGCAAACTTCTTTGACAACGCAGTGAGGAAGACTGAGCCGGTTGGGGTGCGATACTCGCGCAACGTCATGTTGCCGAAGTGAGGTTTGAGGTGCTGATTCCACACCTGTTTGTAACCCCATTGGGTGCTCGGCTTGAGGTTTTCCACCACAAAGGGCCAATACGTGAGTTCCCAAAATGAAGTGATGGGGATGTCTGCCGGTTCGGGTTGACCGGGCACCTGTGTGTTGATGGTTGCCATGAACTCATCGCACAGACGGCGTACCGGCTTCGATGAGGTGGTGAGGCCCTTCCTCTTGGTGCAGAGCCTCTTTGAGTGTTGCTTCCGAACCAACTTCCCGTCTACAATTTCCTCCAGCCGGTAACGCACATGAAAAGCACCAAACGCTTCGTAGATGTACCCACGCTGATAGCGTCCCATCGGGTTCTCCTTCAAGCAGGAGCCATCTTACCCGAAAGTGCGTTTCTGTGCGATGGTACGAAAGTGTTGATTACTAATCAACTCTTTTGTTTGTAACGGTTTGGAGAGGTGGCAGAGTGGCCGAATGCGGCGGTTTGCTAAACCGTTGTACGGGCTAACACCTGTACCGAGGGTTCGAATCCCTCCCTCTCCGCCATATTTTCAAGCACTTGCAACGTTACAAATCACTCTGCAAATCAGTTAAGCCCGAGCCAGCGCCAGCCTGACGATTTTGGCGTGCGCTTGCCGCATGTCCGCCGTCGCCGCTGTGCCGTACACGTTCATCGTGGTTCTGATGTCGGTGTGCCGCATCAGCCGTTGTTGCACACCAACCGGGGTTCCCACCGCATCAAGCCAGGAGCGGTGCGTATGCCGGAACGTGTGCGAACTGAGGTGACCGATGCCAGCCTTGAGCGCTGATCTGCGGAGTGCTCGCCATACTCCCGCATAGGAGAGTGGCAAGCGTCCGATTTGAACCGGAGAGGCGAACATCCAATCACCCTGAGCGGAAAACTGAGTGCGCTGCTTCCACATCTTCAGCACGTCCAACATCTCGCCGTCGATGCACATTGAACGCTGCGACTCAGGTGTTTTCACCTCATCCACCACCTGATGCACAATCCCGCGTTCAACCGAAAGCGTCCCATTCAGCCAGTCCACGTCCGACCACTTCAGGGCCAGACACTCACTGATCCGAAGCCCGAAACAAACGCAGACCAGAGCCATGGTGCGGAACGGTTCGTCCAGCTGTTCAACGAGCTGTTGGAACTCTCCCACCGTCAAGCTACGTGGCCGCTTCATGCGTTTGGTTGCGCCTTTTATGGTGACCAGCTCCATCGGATTGCGTTGTATGGGAACGTCGCCGAGCCACATTGCGAATTCCCACAGAGCACGGACCAGTCCACGTATGTGAACCTTGCTCTTCGGTGCCAGGTCGAGAGACTGTAACCACAGGTCTACCGGACGTGCCTGCAGATCCTGTAGGGTACAGTCACCCCACTTCGGGATGACATAGCCGTTAAGCCACGTGTTGTATCCCTGCCTGGTCATCGCTCTCCGTGGCATTCTTTCCGCCCGGTACCGTTCCACAAGATTGCGAACCATAAGCACCGGTCCGCTAGTTCTCGCACTCTGGTCCAGTTGCTTTCGCAACGGTTCCGCTGCACGCCATGCGGACGCTTTGGTTGGAAATTGCTGTTCGGTGCCGATCACTCTTGATCTTCGGTTACCGTTCTCGCACCATAGAAAATTCCACGTTCCGAAGCGTTTGTTAAACACGACACTACCTTGGTTTACCCGTGCTGCTCTCTTCAAGCAATCCTCCCTTCCGTAGAGCGCACGGACAGCGGAATGGATGGTAGCACGGGAGATTCCAGGAGGGCAGCATCCAAGTCTTGCCGACGGAAGCGCCAAACGCGGCGTTTGGTGCCGGAAAGTGCAAAGGCTTTCACTTTACCCTGCCGCACCCAGAGCAAGAGAGTACGCACCTTCACCTTGAGGTACTGAGCGGCCTCGCGAGCAGTGAGCCATTCGCTGGTGGGCATGCCTTCGACCTGGAGCGAAATCGCTGTCATGGGTTCACCTGTGGCGGGTCCAGAGTTGCTCCGGATCGTCTCTTCTCTTCGGTGATCCGATGCAACTCGTACCCGGCGTAAACCAGGAACGCACCAACCGCCAAAACACCGAGAACACCCAGCAATGTGATTCTCATTTCTTCTCCTTTTCCCTATTCCAACTGACCGCCCCACTACACCCGCGTTCCGGGCACCTGTATCCCTCGAACTTGCCGTCGACCCAGCTGGTCTTGATCTGGTCGGGAACGATCCAGAAGCTTTTGCCACATTCCGGGCACTTCCGCTGGTATCTGGTCTGCAAATCTTCCAGACGCTTCCAAATGTTGCGCTGTTCGGCGTCTGCAATCAGTTGCTCAAATGAGTGCATTCCGGCCTTGGTGCGGACAAATAACTGGACCCCGCAGGGATCACAGATAACGTACGGTTTCTTTTTCTTTGTTTGGCGCACGTCCAGACCCTTGCCGCACAGCGGGCAGGGAAACAGGACAAGGCGCGGGGCTAGGGTCAAGGGCATCGCACTTTCCTTCTGTTAACAGAATCTAGCAATGGTACTGATTATCCAGCGGACCCGTTCTCCATGTCAATCGAGAAAGACTATTCTTGCAGTTGTTAATATCGTGCTATGATGAGGTCGCTATGGAGAACTTCGGAAACTACATGCGCCGGTTGCGGAAGACCAGAGGGCTGACCCTGAAACAGGTCGAAACCCAAGCCAAGGTGTCCAACGCCTACATCTCCCAGATTGAACGGGGACTGCGGAGACCCCCTCACCCCGAGATCCTGAAGCGGCTGGCGAAGACCTACGACGTGGAGCATCGCGAACTTCTGATTGCGGCAGGCTACCTGGAGGAAGACTCAGCGGAAACCGCGAAGCGGAGGCAAACAGAAGAAGCCTATCAGCACGCCATCACCGACCCGACGTTTAAGCACGGCACCCGGCTTAAGGGAACTCGCGTCAGTTTCGAAACCAAGCGTCTTATTGTGGAAATGTACGAGAAGCTAACCGAGCGGAATCTGTTAAAGGGAGCATAAAGACGTGAGACTGTTAACGGACGGAACCGAGAAGGACCCAATATTACGTTTTTGTCATACCGTTATCTCGCAACATGGCAAGACCTGGCCGCCGACGGAAGACACTCTGGCCGAAGGCTTTGCGAATTGGCTGGGCTTAAGTTCTTTTATGAGTAGAAGCGCGATGCAGAGATTGTGCCGATCCAAGGATGTAAAGCTATCCTTTAATCCGCTCCCGCATGACATTCGCGGGTTTAACTGCTCATTTCACAACAAACGAGAAATTATCGTGACCGCACGAGAAACGGTTGCCTTTGCCGATTCGCACACGCTTTTGCACGAATTCCGGGAAATGCTGGAACACACCTTTGTCGATCTTGGATATCCCACCGTAACGTCCACCGCTTCGTTGGAAACGCACGCCGAGGCATTCGCAGTACTTTGTGGGATGCACGCGGTTACGAGAGACCTACCTTTGTTTCTTGAGATGGCTGCCAACGTTGAAAGGAAATGGCCTCGCTATTTCACCTATGCGCTAGTGATCGTGTTCGGCCTTGCTTGCCTTTTCGGTTGTGCTTTTACTCCACAGATGGAAGAAATGTTTCTGGAAGCGAAGCGCCAACGTTACGTACGTACGTAACGTGGTCGACCACACGTCACCCTCTTTGGGAGCGTGATTGAAGATACGTTGCTATGTGATCTTGCGCGGGCGACAAGGCAAGTTCTTTTTTCTATGCAGGTATACAAACAAAAGCTCAGGCAAAGTGCGTAAGATTGTGGAAAAATACCGCTTGACCTACATACTTTGAATTGCTAAGTTGCAAGTTCCTCATCGCGAAAACAGCTGCTGGTCGATCTGAGGGGGCCGACCAGCACAACCCGTAAGTGGAACCCAAGTGGGATTCGCAAACGCTCAAAGCGTTTGCGCGTTTTACATGTGTCCCACACGCTGTCCGGAGTTGTGATGAATTGTCTCCTGCGTTGCGCCCTCTTACTCTCCCTGGTCGTGTCCTTCGCTGAGGTTACTCATGCGTCCTGCAGTTCCGATACTCCCGATCACACGACCGTGACGAGCCTTACCCTAACGCCCAACGTAATCTCAGGCGACGAATCGCAGCTTGCCACAGGCACAATCGAGGCGTGTGTTCCCGATGGTGCTACGAATGGCCTCATACTGTCTTTGTGGGGGTCGTATTTCAGTGCCACGCGAACCATCTGTTATGGTGGATATCTGAATGCAGGCGGTTGCACCTGGCCGGATGTGGGCACGGGCAATGTCAGCGTCACCTTTGCAACGAACGGCTTCAACTACGGCACGACCGATCAGAACGGTTTCTACAATGTGGCAGCTTATGGGGGCCCGACTTTTAGTGAGGCACTCACCGTTACTGGGGTGGGCGTAGACACCGACCCAGGCCCGGACGGTCCTTGTACCATCTGCGGTGCAGGCAGCCCTATCAACGTGGCCAACGGAGATACATGGATCACACAGCGCGACTATTCCGTCCCTGGCTTGGCTGGCGGGCTCACCTTAACCCGAACCTGGAACAGCCTCTGGCCGAACATCAATCCGCCGGAGACATCAGGCATCTTCGGCGATAGCTGGCGCACCAACTTCGAGGAGCGCATCAAGGTTCTCGGCCTCATTGCCACGTATTGGAAGGGCGACGGCAGCCGGTTCTTGTATACCTACGACAGCCTTTCGAGCACGTACTACTTGACAGAACCACTCGATGAACGGGCAACCCTGTCCTTCGATTCATTCACAAACGTCTGGGTTCTTAGCGAGAAGAACGGTACGCAGCGCACCTTCAACCAGGCCGGGTATTTGACCTCCATTGTGGATCGCAACGGCAACACGACCAGCGTTAGTGTGGATGCCGCAAATCAAAACCGGATTGCCACGGTTACGGACGCAGCCGGTCGCGTGCTGACCTTCCATTACGCCAACTCAGGCTTTCCGCGCCTTTGCACCAGCATCAGCGATTCGGTGGGCACGTTTACGCAGTATCAGTACGATAGCTCGGGCCGCCTGATTCAGGTGCTGTACCCCGACAGTTCGCAGTACAACTTCTATTACAGCGACCCGAACAGCAACACGCTGATCTCGTTGGTGACCGATTCCCAGGGAAAAACAGTCGAGGCCCACACCTACGACTCCTACCGGCGAGGCATGACCTCGGACCGAGCTAACGACTCCAACGGATATCCCGTCAGCCACGTCCGCATCTACTACGACACACCCAACCCATGGCAAAGGTATATCTGTGATTCTACGGGCGGAAATTGCACGACGGTGCAGATCACCAGCCGTTCGCATCGTCACTATATTTCCAAAACCACCAGCTCCAGCACGAATGCCTGTAACAGTTGCGGTTTTGCGGGCAACGGTGCGGGGACCTTTGACGATTCCGGCTACAGAACGTCCTCGACCGACGGCAACGGACACACCAGCTATTACGCCTATGACAGCCAGGGCAACATGACCGCCAAGGCGTTGCCCGCCTTCTACACCAACGGCTACAACGTCTGGAACTACACCTACAATTCTTTCGGCGAAGTGCTGACGGTCACCGATCCTCTGGGCGCGGCGGGCAACCCCAACCACACCACGGTCAACACCTACGACACGAACGGCAATCTGCTGACCACGACAACCCCGTCGCCGGACGGCACCACGCTGGGCAGCGTGACCACGTTCACCTACAACACGAACGGCACGCTGGCTACGATCACCGACCCGCTAAGCAACGTTACCACCCTCGCCTACTATTCTTCGGGCCTGCTCCACACGGTTACCGACGCGGCCAGCAATGTCACGACCTACGCCTACGACAACCGGGGCAACCGCACCAGCGTGACCGATGCGGCCAGCAACGTCACGCAATTCCAGTACGACGCCATGAACCGGGTCACGCAGATCACCTACCCGGACACGACCACGGTGCAGTTCGGCTACGATTTCCGTGGGCGCAGAACTTCCGTGACCGACCAGAACAGCAAGGTCACGCAATACGCCTACGACGATGCCGACCGCCTGACCTCGGTCACAGACTCCCAGACGCCAACGGCAGGCGTGACCACCTACGGCTACGACACCGAGAACGATCTGACCGACATCTGGGATGCGAACGGCCATCACACCCAGTTTCGGTACTATCCCGGACAGTATCTTTACCAAACGGTCTTTCCGTCCGGCTATACCGAGAGCTATTCCTGGGATGCCAACAGTAACCTGACCTACAAAACCGACCGCAACGGCAACCCGATTAACTACTACTACGACTACCAGAATCACCTCTACTACAAGTCGCAGCCCTACACCGGCTACATCGCCTACCACTACTACGACCCGGCGGGCCGCCTGACCGAGGTGACCGACTACAACACGGGCAGCACCGGGGATTACAATTTCACCTACGACAACATGAACCGGCTGATCTCGGCGTCGGCGGACTACAATTTTGACAGCGTGGGCGCTTTCACAGTGCAATACAGCTATGACGCGGCGTCGAACCGGACGGCGATGACCGATCCGCAGAGCGTGACCACGACCTATGGCTACGACACTCTGAACCGGCTAACCAGCCTGGGGAACTCATGGGCTGGAACGTTCGGCTTCGGCTACGACGCGTTGAGTCGCCGGACTTCGCTGACGCGTCCCAATGGCGTGAACACCAGCTACAACTACGACAATCTGTCGCGGCTGTTGAACGTGCTGCATCAGTATGGCAGCACCACGCTGGACGGGGCGAGCTACACCTACGACAACGCGGGCAACCGGCTGACAAAGACCGACCAACGCACCAGCACGACCTCGAACTATGCCTACGACGCAATCTATCAGCTGTTACAGGTGACGCAGGGCAGCACGACGGAGAGCTACAGCTACGATCTGGTGGGGAATCGGCTGAGTTCTTTGGGAGCGAGTCCGTACAGCTACAACTCGTCGAACAAACTGACCTCAACCCCGTCGGCGACGTACACCTACGACTACAACGGCAACACCAAGACGAAGGTCGATTCCTCGGGAACGACGACCTACAACTGGGACCTGGAGAATCGGCTCACCAGCGTGGTCCTGCCCGGATCAGGTGGAACCGTGACGTTCAAGTATGACCCGTTCGGCAGGAGAGTCCAGAAGAGCGGCCCGAACGGAACCACGAACTACCTCTATGATGGTGTCAACGTACTAGAAGAACTCGATCAGTCCGGCACTTTGCTGGCCAAGTACACTGCCACTCAAAAAACAGACGAGCCTCTGGCAGAAATCCGTTCCGGCACAACAAGTTACTACCAGGCAGATGGACTCAGTTCGATCACTTCCCTGACGAATGCTTCCGGTACGACTGCGGCCACCTACTCGTACGACACCTTCGGCAATCTGTCAGGATCGACCGGCACTCTCATCAATCCGTTCCGCTATACGGCGAGGGAGCTCGATTCCGAGACTGGCATCTACGAGTACCGTGCCAGATATTACGACCAGAACGTAGGACGATTCATCAGCGAGGACCCTCTGCAGTTTGACGGAGGGGACAATTTCTATGCCTACACGGCGAACAACCCGGTGCTGTACGTCGATCCATTTGGTCTGGTCCGGTACAATTTTGGTCCCCCGCGAACGGTGCCGGTTACAGGGCAAACGGCGGCGGCCCTTAACTGTCTTGAACATTGCCTTCAGTGTTTGACGAATAATCACAAGCTGAATCTTCTGGTTTCCGGTGGGGCCGAACAGACGGGTCATAGCAAAAACAGCTATCACTATCGAGGCGAAGCCGTCGACATTCACCATTCCAACCCTGTCAATACGAATGATGTGTTCCGATGCGCAGAGAATTGTGGATTCGAAGCTGGTGGAGATGAACTCAAGAAGAACCACTGGCATCTTCAGTTAACGCCTGGGAACGGCTCGCGTCCCCTCCCCATGGTGCTTGCTCCAATCCCAAACCCAAATGGTTGTGGATGTCAGTGAGGAACGACAATGAACTATAGACGATTTCTCGAGTCTTTTATCTCCCTCGCTCTTGCAGGCTGCCTTGCGCTGGCTAATGCCCAAACGGCCACCAGTCAGTTCGATCCATCGAAGGCAATCACAGACACCTTTCCTAAAAGCATCGAATTGAAAAACAAGGGAAGACTCCTGGAGTTCTGTCCAGACAACACCTGCCATGGTTTTTCAGGCTCAGAAAATGTATCAGTCGCTACGCTGAAGGACTTTGCCTATTTATACGTTTATTTTTTTTCCGACTACTACTCCCTTCCGGACTGGCGTGAGAAGGCTGACGCGAAGGACGCCACGGAACGCGTGCTGTCAAAATCCGAGTATCAAAGCTGCAAGAAGGCGACCAATTTCGAATCGGCTCGCTGTGTGCTCCGTGATCTCAGTCGGAATGGGAGGATCAAGCTGCTTTTCATTCGATACGACGAAGGCCAGCGCAATGTAGTGCGTGAAAGCATTTCAGAGCAGCTTTCGGACAAGAGACCTGTTCCGAAGCAATGACTTTCCAATACGACCGCTTCGGGTAGCCAATTCGATGGGGAGCTACACGGACGACAACAACGGGAACACCCTGGCTGACGCGAGCGGAAAGAACTACGCGTGGGACTTCGAGAACCGGCTGGCGTCGACGACGGTACCGGGAACTGGGCTGGTCACATTCCGGTATGATCCATTCGGGCGCAGGGTGCAGAAGAGCGGGCCGAATGGGACAACGAATTACCTCTATGACGGGGACAACCTGCTGGAGGAAGTCGACAACAGCGGGAATGTGCTCGCAAGGTACACACAGGGTTCGGAATTCGACGAGGAACTCTCCGAACTGCGATCCGGTACCACGAGCTACTACCAGGCAGACGGGCTAGGCTCAATCACATCGCTCAGCAACTCTGGCGGAGCACTCGCGAACACCTACAGCTACGACTTTTTCGGCAAGCTGACCGCTTCCAGCGGCACGCTCGCCAACCCCTTCCAGTACACCGGACGAGAGTCCGATTCCGAAGCTGGCTTGTACTACTACCGAAATCGGTACTACGACCAGAATGTTGGACGCTTCGTCTCTGAAGACCCGATGCGATTTGAAGCTGGTTCCGACTTCTACAGCTACGTGAGCAACAGCCCCGTCAATTTAGTAGATCCTTTCGGGCTGCAAGGCACGGGAGTGGCGCCAGCACCGATAAAACCTGTGCCCCCAGACACGGGGACAGGGATCGGTGCTTTCTGTGCGGCCAATCCGGTAGTCTGTGAAATAGTGTTGCTGCCTCTCTACCTGGCGAGTCCAGGATTGGCGGGAGATCCTCGCGAAGAGGAAAGGTGCAGGAGAAAGGGCAGATGGCACTGTACTGCAAAGTGCCCGATCAAGAATTTCAGCTTCCTCCCGAACATTCCTGACTACGTCTTTGGCGAGGGTTGGGGGAACTCAAAAGGAGACGCAGAACTTGCCGCGGAAAAGGACGCAAACACCAAAGTGCCGAGAGGAACGCACAAGCAACACTGCACTTTCAAATGTGAAAAACGATGATTGAGGACATTCAGCACTTGTTGCGCACGATTGAAAACGGTAAGCGTGAGGAGGTCTGGGAGGCTGCTAAGGAGCTGGAATCCCTCACGACTGACACTGTTTTGTGCCTGATCTCCCTGCTGGAGAAGGCTAAGGGGGCTGAGAGCCGCTCCGCCGCGGCCTATGTACTGGGCTTTGGCCGTTACGCATCTGCTAGGACTGCTCTGGAACAAGTGCTTGATGACGCCCAGGAGGAATCCGATGTGCGCGGCCACGCTGCCGAAGCACTCGCATATATTCAAAGCCCGCGATCCGTGGGCGTGCTGCTCAAGAATGTAGAGGACAACGATCTGGGGGTGAAGTATTGGTGCATATTTGCGCTCGGCCAGATCGGTGACGCGGAGGCACTTCCGGCCTTGAAGCGCTTGGCCGAGCGCGTTGGCAGTCAATCCTACGAAAAGCACTCGTTGCGAGCCGAGGTCCTCGACGCAATAGCGGAAATCAGTCAGCGGGTTGTGCCGAACGGGAATAGGTAAGGCCGTCTGCCAGCTCCGAGCGCGGATATCGAGACAGAACAGTGAATGTCAACGACGGCGTGGTAAGCCCGGATGGGGCGCTGAAGGTGACGCTGATAGCGTTCGATCCCAAGAGCGGCCAGGGCGGGGTGAAGATCGAGGAGCTGCGCCGTCCTACCCATCCCGCACGCCGGAAATGAGCAGCTAGAGGGAAGTTCAAAAGCGCGCCGCCTACGGCGTCGGGAGGAGGGGGGTGTTCTCAAGGTGTTGATCTGCGACCGGAGCTGTTTGCGGTTGGCTGAGTCCAGCTTTATGAACCTCAATTTTCAGCACGAGCTGCATTCGCGGCCCTGGTGCAGGATACCTTGTGCAGCGACATCAGTGAGCAGGTCAGCGAATCAAATCACCTGCAAATCAGAACGAAGGTTTGTCAAGGACTTACGAGTACTAATTGTGCTGTCCGTGCGCGGTTAAGTCCTTTGTTTGACAGTTTCAGGCGGATTCGAATCCCTCCCTCTCCGCCATGTTTTCAAGCACTTGCCTGGCCCGCAAACCGTTCTCCCATCTGGTCGTCTGACCCGCCCCGGTGGACAGCTTGGGACGAGGTCCAATAGAATCTTGGGGTCGGTCACCGCTTCTGCTGGGATATCACTGACTCCTCATGCGACTGGTTAGCTTTGAGAATTCTGTTGGCCAACACCGCATCGGCGCCGTCACTTCCGATGGTCGAATCGTGGACCTTAACTCCGCCTGTGCGCTCTACTTGCGCGACGTAGAAGGTACGGAAGCATGCGCCAGGCTGGGCGATGCGCTCGTGCCCGCGGACATGCGCGCCCTGTTCGAGGGAGGCGACACGAGCTTGGAGGCCGCACGGAAAGCGTTTGACCATGCGCTGGATTGGGAAGGTTCCATGCTCGGAGTGAGAACTGAGCCCGTGTTCTATGCGGCTGAGGACGTGCGGTTGAAGGCGCCGATCATCCCCAAGAAGTTCTTTCACACCGCCGGCAATTTTCGGGAGCATCACGAGGAGGCAACGAAGGCCGGTTTCTCTCATCCCGTGATGCCGTGGATTGTTTTCTTTCAGAATGTGGACGCCATTATTGGCCATGAAGAACCGGTTATCTATCCAGAGCACCTGACTCAAGAGCTGGATTACGAATTGGAACTGGCCGTGGTTTTGAAGAAGTCGGGGAAGCACCTCAACCCCGAACAGGCCAGCAGCCTCATT
This sequence comes from Terriglobia bacterium, assembly GCA_020073465.1. GTDB lineage: Bacteria > Acidobacteriota > Terriglobia > Terriglobales > Acidobacteriaceae > Sulfotelmatobacter. The sequence continues at coordinate 199,558 of JAIQFC010000003.1, read as the reverse complement.
GGCGGGTACGTGATTTTCAATGACATCACTGCCCGCGATATCCAGCGGCGGGAGATGAAGTCCGGGGTCTTCAGCTTTTGCAAGGGCATCGATACGTTCTGTCCGCTGGGGCCGTGGATTGTCACCACAGATGAGATTCCCGATGCGCACAACCTCGCGATGGAGTTGCGCGTCAATGGAGAGTCCCGCCAGCGGTCCCACTCGAGCAAGATGTCGGTGAAAATTCCTGAGATCCTGTCGCATTACTCGCCGATGGGATACAGCGCGGGAGATGTGGTTTCGACCGGGACGGTCTCTGGCGTGGCTGCTTTTAGCGGGGATCCGAAGGCCTGGTACCTGAAGGTTGGCGATGTGGTGGAATGCGAGATTGAGAAGATCGGGGTCCTGCGTAACCGGGTGATCTCCTGGAAAGAAGCCTACGGAGAGAAACCGGAGGCCTTGGCCACACAGGAGGCGCTGCGGTAGGAACTCCCATCATGGATGCCACTGCAAACGTCAAGGTTTGGGTCAGCGAGCACAACGCGCGGCCTGAGATTCGTGCTGCCTATCCTAAGAATCCGGTCCGCTTTTACGACACCACCCTGCGAGATGGCGAGCAGACGGTGGGCGTGGTGCTCTCACCGCAGCAAAAACTGGAAATCGCCCGTCAGTTGGATCAGTTAGGTGTGTCCCGCATCGAGGCGGGCTTCCCGCGAGTATCTCCCGAAGATGCCGAAGCGATCCAGTTGATGCAGAAAGCGGGTTTGAAGGCGGAACTCTGGGGCTTTTCACGGGCTGTCAAAGCCGATGTAGAGGAACTGGTGCGGCTTGGCCTAAAGGCGTCGATCATCGAGGCGCCGACCAGCGACATCAAGCTGAAGGCCTACGGGATCGGTCGCGACGAGGTTCTTCGCCGCGTGACCGACGCCATTTCTTTTGCTCGACAGAATGGCATCACGGTGGCCTTCTTCGCGGTGGACGGCACTCGCACGGATATTGACTATTTAAAGAAGGTCTATCTGGCTGCCTTGGAAGCCGGGGCGGCCGAGATCGTGGTGGTGGATACGATTGGGGCGTGTGGTCCCGAGGCAGTTGAATTTCTTGTGGGGCAAACTCGGGAATGGGTGGGCCCGAGCGTCCCAGTACATTTCCATGGGCACAACGACTTTGGAATGGCGACTGCTTGTGCTCTTGCGGCAGTGCGCTCCGGCGCCGGCTGGATCCAGGGCACCATCAACGGCATGGGCGAACGCGCGGGCAATGCGGATATCTGTGAAATCGCTTTGGCTCTGCAGTGTCTCTACGGCGTGCCGGTTGCGCTGGATCTCGGTAAGGTTCGCAAGGTTTCTGCGGTTGTGGCGGAGGCCGGAGGTTACCAGCTCGATGCCTGGAGACCCCTGGTCGGCGCGAATCTATTCATGCGAGAGAGTGGAGCGGTGGCCAGCCAGTTCCACCTGCCGGAGGCGATTGAGCCCTATTCTTCAGAGCTTGTGGGGGCCGAACGTCACATCGTTCTAGGAAAAAAGAGCGGCCTCGACAGCATTGTGCTCAAGGCAAAGGAATTGGGGCTCTCCGTGTCCCAAGAACAGATCGCGCCGATTCTCGCGGCCGTGAAAAGGAAGGCCATTGCGAAACGCAGCCTGATTTCCGACGAAGAGTTCCGGCAGATCGTCGATGAGTTCGCAACGGCGGTGAAAAGCTAGTCCAGCTCGACAGGTTATTTTCTGAAGTGCGGCAGCACCGCTTCGCCAAATAGTTTGGCCTGGCCGGTTCGATCGTCGCCCCAAATCTCCAGCATGATGTGAGTGCAGCCTGCAGCGCGGTATTCCTCAATGCGTTGAATGCACTCGTCCGGTGTGCCTGCGATAGCACACACTTTGTGCAGGATTTCGTCAGTAACGGCTTTTGCTGCGGCCTTACGTCCGCCCTTCTCCATTGCATCGGCGACTGGCTGGAGTTCTTCGAATGTTAGTCCTGCGCTTTGCAGCAGAATGTCCGCGGAGCCCTTGATGTTCTGTACTTTGTTGGCGAGGTACATCGCAGCCTGTTCGCGGGCGCCTTCCTTGCCGGTGCTCGAATCGCGGCCGATGCTGCCCACGATGACCGACCCTAAGATAAGCTTCGCGGGATCCTTCCCTGCTTTTCCGGCTCCTTCTTCCATGTTCCTGAGCGAGTAGCGCACGAAAGCCGGGGTTGTGATGCTGGCCGTGAGCAGGCCATCGCCAATCGAGCCCGCCAGTTTCTGCAGCACGGGTCCTGTTCCGGCGATGTAGATGGGCGGGACGCCGCGTGGCGTGTGGGCGTCCGGCTTCAGCGCGGGAACGTTGGCATGGAAGACCTTCCCTCCATATTGAAAGGCCTGACCCTGCAAGACTCCCTTAATGATCTCGACGCTTTCCCGCATCACGGTGGCCGGCCCCACTTTCTCACCTTCACCCTCGCCGATTTCCTTCATGAAGATCTTGGAAGCGCCCAGTCCCAGGAGAAAGCGAGCGCCAGCAAGGTCCTGCATTACGCGCGCTTCCATGGCGATCTGCACGGGGTGCCGAGTGTAGGGAGAAATGATTCCCCATCCCACTTGTATGCGCGTAGTTTCTTGCGCGATCACGGCCAGGACGGCAGTCGAGGAACGCGCCTCGAATGAGTGCTTGCGCCACCAGGGGTAGGCCTCGGCGATCCAGAAAGCGTCGAACCCGGCTTGTTCACAAGCCTTCGCCATGGCAACGGTCTCGCGCACGGGCTCCATGCTCAGCTGCAGGACACCGATATTGAAAGGAATGGTCACGGGTGCTTGGCTCCAATTTTATTCGTGAGAAGGAGTGGGTCAGTCCGGGTCGGTCCAGGAGTGCTCCAATCCTTTGATGAGTTCCCAGAGCGCGCGATTGAGGGGCGTGGGTACGCCAACCTGTTCACCCCAGCGAACGATGGCTCCGTTCATGAAGTCGACTTCGGTTTGCCGCCTGGCGAGGACGTCTTGCAGCATGCTGGACGGATGTTTGCCCGGCGCCAGGGCAGCTTTCTGGACCAGCTCCCGCGGATCACCGTGCAACTCGATGCCCAGGGCCCTGGCGACTTGTTCTCCCTCTGTCATCAGATCGACAAACAATTGTCCAGTCGGCCCGAACCGCGTGGCGCCGCCGTGATGAAGGAGGGTTAGCGCTCCGACCGGATTCGTCGACGCGTTAAAAATCAGCTTGGTCCACTGCGCTCCGCGAGCGTCCTGCAATGCGATCGTGTTCATTCCGGCGCGAGTCATGAGGCCGGCGAGTTCCTCGACTTTCCTCATGGGCGTGTGCGTGGGTTCGAACGGTCCAATCCAGGTGTCCCCCCGGATGTCGAAGCCAATATGTCCCGGCTGAATGGGATGGCCCGCGGGGAAGGTTGTTCCACGAATCACCTGCTTCACATGTTCCGCGATGATCTCCTCATTGCCAACGCCATTCTGCACAGAGCACACCGCTGAGTCAGCGTCGAATGCATGGGCAGCTTGCGCAATGGCAACACGCGTGTGGATGGCCTTGGTGGCAACGATGCCGTAGTCGCAGCGGGGCAGTTCTGCGGGATCGCTGGTCGCGTTGAGAGTCGCCGTGAAATCGGCAGCGCCAGAAAGCCGCAAGCCGCTTCGGCGAATCGCGTCCGTGTGCTCCTTCCACACATCGTAAGCCCAGATCTCGGCTTCGCCCCCCCTGGCAAGGTGAGCGGCAAAGAGGCTGCCTACGGCCCCGCAGCCAACGATGCAAATCCTGATCCGCGCCACTACTTTTCGCTCCGCGCTTGATGCACCGGCATCACACTCTCCGGGGTTTCCTGTCCGGCAAAGAATCGCCAGGGAACATCCGCCAGAACTTCACCTCCGGTTTTGCCGATGCGATAAGTGTCTTGCGTGTAGAGGCAGACCTTGCCGTTCTCGTCCACGACCTGAGGGTGCAGAGAGAAAATCATATTTTCTTCCAACGGAACCTCGCTGCTGGCCCCGATCGCGGGATACTCCAGCATCGTCGTGCCGATGGAATGCCCCGACAGATGCCCGAGCGCAAAACCGTGTCTGGAAAAAGTCTCGGCGACAGCCCGGTGTACGTTGCTGGCCAATTCACCCGCACGCATGAGCTTGCGCGCGGCTTCGAGGGCCAGGGGATAAGCATCTGCCATTCTTTGCGTGGTCAACCCAGGTTTGCCGCGCAACAGTGGACGGGAGAACTCAACCCAGTATCCTCCCGCACCGGTTATTTCGAGTGAGTACAGCAGCAAATCATCGGCTGCGACGACGCGACGGCCGGGCACTTTAAAAAAGGCGTCGGCCTCTCCCCGCGGACCGGAGAGCAAAATGTTCATCATGCGCGGGCCCGCACCGCGGGCGAAGAAGCGCTCCACAGCCGGCGCCATGATCTCGGCCTCAGTCTTGCCCGGCGTATAGGCACCGACCAGGGCCCAGAAACCATCAAGAATGATATCCATGGCGTCGCGCACTTCCGCGAGCTCTTCTTCGCTCTTCACGGCGCGCGCCATGTCGAATTGCCTGTCGAACTGGACGAGTTCCAGCGATCCCTGCGCAAGTTCACGATAGTCGCGGACAGGCATTACGAAATCCAAGCCGTACACGCCCAAGCGTTTCCATCCGCGCCCGGCGGCCATATCTCGAATCCATTGGCCCGGAACATCGGGCCAAACATGATCTTTCACCCACGGTTTTCCTTTGTCGCCGATCCAGCGAGCTTCGCGCGGGAAGACCAGGGTTGGTTCACCCTCGAGCGGAAACAGCACATAGACATAGCGGTGCACAATCTCGAAGCCCGACATGTAAAGGACGGCACCTTCGAAACCTGCATATTGATTTCCGCACACAAGGAGCGCGTCGGTCCCCTCTCTTTCCATGCGGGAGCGAACATTGTTATAACGTCGATTGATTTCGTTCTGACTTGGCAAACCTGACCTCGCTGGGCAGAGTGGCCCGATTATGAGTTCACGCCGCACAGTTCCGCGGCAGTCAACGCATATATTTTTGTGATGTCCACCAGGGTCTGAATCTTAACCTTCTCGCCGTCCTTGTCGCGCGGGCCGCTGGAAGGCCCATAGTTCACGGTGTCCACTCCGTAGCGGCTGAGCACGCTCGCATCCGAACACCAGGTAACGACCTCCCGCTCAGGAGGCTTACCTGTCATCCGTTCATGGTTCGCATCGATGGCCTGGATCATTTCGTGGTCCTCGTTGATGCGGGCGCCGGGTACGGACACGTAGGTCTCGAATTCCAGACCCCAATCGGGATACTGCTTTTCGAGCTTCATGAACAGTTCCTGGATGTCACGGCGTGCCTCGTTCATGGGAATTGTCGGAGGGACTCGGACGTCCAAAAACAGATCCGCTTTTTCCGGTGTGCGGCTGGCGCGCCAGGCATGGCCGCCGCGGATTCCGCCCAGATTCACGATCGCCTTCTTTCCGCCATAGGCGGCTTTCTTTTCCCAGACACCGATCCACTTCAGGATGGGATCCATCAGCGCGTACATGCGACGGATAGAGTTCATTTCTTCGCGACCTTCGCAGAATGCCGTGTGCACGTAGATGCCCGTGCAGGAGATACGCACCCACATCGAGCCGAAATGCTCAAGTACGACGCGCATGTCCGTCGGTTCGCCCAGGATGCACATATCCGGCAGGATGCCATGGTTCACCAAGTAGTGGGTTCCGAACCCGTAGCCACGGTATTCCTTGCCCTTAAACTCGCCCCACTGTGTCTTTTCAATTTCGCCCGCAACCGCAGCAATGATCACGTCTCCCTTGAGCTTTATGCCGGCGCGCAGCAAAGCCTTGACCGCGTGGGTGTAGCAAACCAGGGCGCCCTTCATGTTGTAGATGCCCAGGCCGTAGATGAAGCCGTTTTGTACCACAGCCCTCGGCTTGTAGCCGAGGCCGGTCAGAAATTCCTCGCTGCCGGTGTTCGAGGTGTCCATGTGGCCGTTGAACATCAGGTTCTTGCCGCCTCCGCTGCCGGTCCAGCGGCCGACTACGTTGGCACGGCCTTCTTCGACCTCTTGCCACGTAACGCTCAAGCTGAGCCGCTGCAGGACGTCGCGCATGTACTCCGCCATCCGCAGTTCCTCTCCGGTGGGGCTCGGGATGTTGATCAGGTCGCAGGACATTGCGACAATCTCTTCCTCCCTAACCTCGGCGAGGATTCTCTCGACCGTTTGCGCATCGAGGGTTGAGTTCCGCTTTGTGGTTGCGGTACGCAAAGTTTCTTCAGTCCTCAGTTCTCAACTCGCGCGAGCCAGACGAAAATCATCCGGGTCGGTACAGAGTTTTTCGTTGCCGTGCTCCGCGATCAGGAAGTTATCTTCGAGGCGGAGCCCGCCGCCGCCAGGCCAGTAGATTCCTGGCTCGATAGCCAACACCATCCCTTTCTTCATGACGCCCGTCCCTGCCTGGTGCGCATAGGGAGGTTCATGCGCGCGCGCGCCGACGCCATGGCAGATGGGATGGGAGGGCTGTCCCGGGTAACCTCCTTCGGCGATGCGGGCACGAACCAGCCGGTCCAGATCTGGAAACCCAGCACCCTCGCGCGAGTAATCGACCGCTTCGCGGAAGACCTTTAAGAGCAGATCCAGCAGCTTGTGATACTCCGCAGTCAGTTCTCCCGGACAGGCGTTTTTTGTGAGGTCAGTCCAGTACCCATCCGCGCATACCCAGATTTCAAACAGCGTGGGCTCATTCTTCTGGATGGGACGATCTCCGGTGGCGGTGAAGGTTGCAATGCCCTTGCCAGACCAGACCAGTGTGAAGGCTCTTGCCATCTCGACTTTTCCCTTATAGCCCACGCCCACGCCATGGACGAAGCCTTCAAACATGCCGCCTACTTCGCTTTCTTTCATGCCGGCCTTCATGTGTTCACGCGTATAGTCCATCGCGAGCGCGGCAAGTTCATTCGCCAGACGCATGCGCTCGGTCTCTTGCGCGGTCTTGATGGCCCGTGCTTCCGTGAGCAGAGGGGTGGCATCGACAACCTGGCCGGAGATCTTCCGGAAAGCATCAAAGAAAAACTGCGTCGGCGTAGTAGGTTCACCCACCATGCGATCAGCGCTTTGCGTGCCCATGTTGAGTTCGACGGCGACTTTGTCGGTGAGGCCGCGTTCCTTGAGAACGTTCAGTGCCAGATCGAGAGCTCGGTACTGCGGCGGACGGGGGTCGCGCTCGTCATATCCCTTAAACAGCCTCAAGTCCTGCGTCCAGGAGTTACGCTGGGCATCGGCCAGTTGCGGCTCAAGCACAATGAGCGTGGGATCGCCTTCGCGCGGGAACACGACCGCGTCGTACCCCTTCATGCACCAGTAGTTCGTAAGATAAACAACGTTGTCAGGGGCGCGCACCACAAGCGCACTGAGATCCTGCTCCTTCATCAGGGCACGAACCCGGTCCACCTTCGATTTGTCGATCGGCCATGCCATCTTCGTTCCCTGCTCCTGTGACAGTACGCCCCCCCACCGCATTCCGACCGAGTTCAGTGTCCGCCAGCCTCCAGATGCGCGACCACCGGCCGGTTCTCATCCTGGTATGTCCAGCCGGCTTGCTTGCCCTTGATCAGCCGGTAAATTGCCGTGTGCAACGGCGCATCTACGCCTGCGTGTTGAGCCGCTCGCGCGATCGCGCCACTGAGAAAATCTATCTCCGTCGGCAACTGGTGACGAACATCGTAGAGCATCGAAGGAGGATGATTGGTCATGGCGCCAATCTTATTCATGGCCCAGGGATCCTCGTGCAATTGCACGCCAATCGCCGCCGCCACTTCCTTTCCTTCTTTAATCAAGCTATGCAGCAGGCAGCCTAGATCGGAGAAATCCTCCTCCGCGGCAAAATGAGGCGAGTGCGGAAGCCCCGTCAGGGCGGATACTCCGTTTACGGAAGCATTGAAAATCAGTTTGGACCATTGCGCGGGACGGGCATCCTCGAGCGCCTCCGCCTTGAGTCCGCCGGCCACGATCAGGTCTGCGGCTTCTTTGACTACCGAAAAGGGCGTATGCCCCGGCTCAAACGGACCGAGCCATGTCGCAGTATTCAATTCATACTGCACATGCGTGTCGCTGTGACGGGTTGCGCTCATAAAAGTGGTACCGCGAATCACATAGCCGCGCGTGTGAGCGGCAATGATTTCTTCGCTGCCCAGACCGTTCTGTGCCGAGATCACCGCGCCACCGTCAAATCGCTTGCCGACGCCCGCGATGGACTCCTCCACCTGGGTTGCCTTGGTCGCCACGATCGCCAGGTCGCAATCCGGCAGGTCTTCAGGGTCCGTAGTCGCCTTGAGCTCTACGCAAAAGTTATGGGTTCCGGAGACGCGCAACCCTTCGCGATTCAGAGCATCGGCGTGATCCTTGCGCCGGACCAGCGCCCAAACCTCGGCGACCCGCGCCAGATGCGCGGCGTAGAGACTGCCGATAGCGCCACACCCGATGATGCAGACACGCTTCATGCTTGAATCACGCGCGACGTTCGACCTTCACCAAATCCTTTGCCCGGCAAGTTTCGCCGCGTAGAGCGCGGAACAGACTGTCGGGATTGTTGAACGAATCCTGGATAAAGATTCGCTTGTCAAACAGCGCATCCTGCAAGGCAGCGGAAATGGTGTGTATGGGAGCGGCTCCCCCCTCGCCCATTCCCTTCGCCCCGCTGTAGCTGTGGGGAGAAGGCGTCGCGATGTGGCCGTACTTCACGCTTGGCATGTTCACCGGCGTGATGGGCAAGTAGTCGCTGAAGGTGCTGGTCAGCATGTTCCCAACTTCGTCGTACACACAATTTTCGAGCAGCGCAGCGCCGATTCCATGCGCGGTTGCCCCATAAACCTGTCCTTCCACAATCCGTGGATTAATGACCGTCCCACAATCATCGACTGCAACATAGTCGAGAATCTTCGGGATGCAGGTCTCCCCATCAATCTCAACCACCGCGATGTGGAGCTGGGAAGCATAGGTCATGGTGAGATTGCCATACTTCTTCTTCGTATCCGGCACCTTGAAGGGCGCTCGCCAGACATAGCGGCAATTGAGGGTTACGTCATGCAGTTCCGGTGAAAGGACCGCGCTGTTTACGTTGACAATGTTCGCCAGCCCCCAGTAGTTGATGGACCTGCCATTGCTCTTCGAGCGAACTTCCGGGCCCTGGGCGCCGCTGCCGAACTCGAGATCTTCCTCCTTGCATGCGAGCACGAATGCGGCTAGGCGCTTCATCTCTGCCTTCAGTTTCTGGGCCGCACCATGAACCGCTGACAAGCCTGATACTGCGAACTGGCTGGCATAGGTTCCGGAGAATCCAGTGTGCACGTTACGCTCGGTGTCGAAGCCTGTTCGTACCGTGATCAGATCGGGATTGATGTTGAGTACATCCGCAACGACCTGAGCCGCCGTGGTTTCGTGGCCCTGGCCTTGCGGGCACGATCCGACAGCCACCACTACTTCTCCGTAGATATCGAGCTTACAGTTAGCGCCCTGGGAGTTACCCGAGAACGGCGCACCAGGATTGACGATCTGAGACTGGCCGAAATTGTTAGTACCGGAGTCGAGTGTAGTGCCGATACCGATGCCTATCATCCGTCCCCGTTTGCGCGCATCCGCCTGCTTCTTCTTCCAGCCGTCCCAGTCGATCAACTGCTTCGCCATCTCCAGCATTTTGGGGTAATTTCCGGAATCGTAGATGCAACCGTTCGGAGTGGTGTAGGGAAACTCTTCCGGCCGGATGTAGTTGCGAAGCCGCATCTCGTCGGCGGGAATGCCGAGTTCGTGTGCGCAGATGTCAACCACGCGCTCCAGGAACCAAAGATGCTGCATGCGCGAGTACCCCCGATTGGGGCCGACCGGGCATTTGTTGGTCACCGCCTGGGTAAAGTCAATGCGCGCATTCTTGAAGCGATAGACACCGGGAAACACCTGGGACCAGATGACGCATCCCAGCGGTTCGTACCGGGGATAGGCGCCGCAGTCGTCGATGTGGCGCGACGTAATCGCGGTGATCACACCCTGGTTGTCGAGCGCGACGCGGGTGTCACGAAACGTGCGTTCGTTGCCGTGAGCGCTGGAAATCATATGCTCGGAGCGCGTTTCAACCCACTTGATGGGCCGCCCCCCGGCCTTCTTCGACGCCAGCGCACACACAGCCATCTGCGGATAGCTGGTGATCTTGATGCCGAAGCTGCCGCCGATGTCGAAGGTCTGCACGCGAATCCTGTCGATGTGCACTTGGAGATGCGCCGCCAGGAACTGAATGGCGAACGATGGGAATGAATTGTTACACCAATAGTGGATATGGTCGTCTTTCGGGTCCCATTGGCCAATGACGACATTGTTTTCGAGCGGAGTGCTAGAAAAGCGGTGGAAGTGCATGCGGTCGATTTCGACAATAGAAGCAGCGTCGCGGAACGCCTGTTCCACGTCGCCGTATTCGAAGACGCCGTTCCAGACCTTGTTCGTACCGGCTTCTTCATGAAGGATGCTGGCATCCGTCAATGCCTGTTCCGCATCCACCACCGGATCGAGCGCTTCATATTCAATCAGCACAGCCTCTGCGCCATCGTCCGCAATGGCGGGCGACTCAGCCACGACAGCGACCACAGGTTCCCCCTGATAGCGCACCTTGCTCACCGCCAGCGGGTAGTCGCGAATCCTGCCGCCGGGATCAGGAGCAATTTCAATGAACGGCTGAGTCTGCGAGGCGATCTCCGAACCGCGCAAAGTGCAGATCACGCCGGGAATTTTCTCCGCCGCTGAGGTATCAATGCTTACGATCTTGGCGTGCGCATAAGGAGAGCGGACAAAACGCAGGTAGAGCATTTCCCGCAGCTTGATGTCGTCGACAAACTTACCCCGACCGCGTAACAGGCGGTCTTCCTCCTTGCGCGACAGTGATTGCCCCACCCAAGTCTTGTCGGAACCACTCACGATATGCCCTCGCTCGCTCTAAGTGCGGCCTGCAAACTGTCGATCAACTTTTGAATCTGCTTCTTGCCGAGAGGTTGAAGCAGGCCTCCCGCGACCGAGGTAAGACGTCCAAAAACCTGCGCCTCTCCCCGCCACGCAACTTTTGTCCCGTCCCCCGCCGGGGAGAGGTCGAATCCGGCGATCATGCTAACGTTCCCCCCGGCAACGCTGCCCTGACCTTCATAACGGGCGCGCTCCGGACGCAGTGCTTCAGCCAGGCGCATCTTCACGTCCGCGACTCCCTTGATATGTGAGATTCCTACGCGCACCCTCACCGAGAAGTGCTCCGCGTCGTGCACGGACACCCCCTCGAACTCAGGGAGCAGCGGGGCAAACCTCTGCGGATCGACGAGAAACTCGTAGACGTCCTCCAGCTTGCGCTGTACTTCGAACTCGCCGTCAAATTTGATGGCCACTTCTACGCTCCCTTGGTGTTCTGCGCAGCCAACTGAATGGCCTTGAAAATATTCTGGTAACCCGTGCAGCGGCAGGTATTGCCGGCGATGGCTTTGCGGATATCCTTGTCGCTCGGTTGCTGATTCTTCGAGAGTAACTGCAAGGTCGACAACATCAGCCCCGGAGTGCAATACCCACACTGCAGGCCAAAGGAATCTCCGAAAGCCTGCTGAATGGGATGAAGCTTGCCATCTTTTTCCAGTCCCTCGACAGTCGTAATCTCGGCGCCATCCGCTTGAACGGCAAACACCGTACAGGATTTCACGGCTGCTCCGTTCATGATGACGGTGCATGCGCCACAGTAAGTCGTGTCACAGCCGACGTGCGTTCCCGTCAAATCGAGCGCTTCACGAAGCAACTCCACCAACAACATGCGGGGTTCGACAGTCAGGGAGTGAGTCTTCCCGTTGACTTTCAATTGAATCGCAACCTTTTCAAAAATGTCAGGCATAGATGTGACTGACTTCTACCTGCTCTCCGCGTGCTCGCCGCATCGCGATTTCGATTGCCCGCTTCAGCAGTGCGGCCACCAGCACGCGTTTGTATTCCACCGATCCTCGCATGTCAGCCTGCGGATCAGCCGCTGCTCGCGCCGCTTCCATAGCGGCCGCGATGGCTTTGTCGTCGATTTCGTGGCCCCGAAGAGCGGCCTCGGAACCCTCCGATCGCACAACTGTAAGTCCCACGCAGCCCAAGGTGATAACGGCATCCTTGCAGACGCCACCGTCCATGGTAAGCTGCACCGCGACGCTGGCGGTCGGATACACCGGGGCCGAGCGTTTGAACGCCAGGTAAGCTCCTCCGCTTCCTGGAGGAGGAATTCTCACGATGACCTCCTGAATCAGTTCATCGTGCCCAAGAACGGTGGTGTAGGCATCTGTGATGAACCCGCGCAAGGGCACGGTGCGCTCGCCGCTCGGACCAAGACATCGCAGTTCCGTCTCTTGGGTCAGCAGGACCGTCGCCCAATCGCCGCTCGGGTCAGCTTCCGCGAGCGAGCCCCCGATGGTGCCGCGGTTTCGTACCTGCACGTCTGCAATGCCCGCGGCACAGTCGTGGAGAACAGGAAGCATCGCGGCCGTGGCGGAGTTCTCAATCTCCGAGTGGCGTGTAAGTGCTCCGAAATGCAATGCGCTCCTTTCCTGCTTTATGTAGGCTGCGCCAGGGACGAAACTCAGGTCCACAAGATGCGAGGGATTGGAAAAGCGCAGTTTCATCAGCGGAATCAGACTCTGACCGCCAGCGAGGAACCTGGCATCCTCCCCTAATTGGGAGAGCATGGTCACCGCTTCGCGCAAAGAACTGGCCCGATGGTAATGGAATGGTCGAGGATACATCCTGCTCCCTTACCTCACATCTCAATGCTTCGAGGAACTTCTATTCCTCGATGATTACAAATCGCAGTGTAACCAAGAACTCACGTTGCTTGCCGCGTAAATCCCCACGCTGCTGCGGCCAGCGCGAGCGTTACCAGCGCGGATCCTGCAATCGCCAACGCCGAGCCGAAAACAGAACCATGGCTCGCCGTCTGTAAAATCACGCCGAATGGAAACAATACGGATCCTCCCAGCAAGCTGCCGGCGATCCACGTTCGCACTCGCTCGCTGAACGCGACGCCATCAAAAGCGATCCCGAGCACGATCATCAGCATCGCCAAGCCGGTCCAGTGGGAATGAACATCAACCTGGCGGACATAGTCGTACTTGGCAGAAGCATAGGTGCCAATCGCATCATGTGCCTGGGGCATCTGCCGTTCTGCCGCGCGGACGAAGGCTTGCATCAGCGAGCCGCCCATGCGATCCAATGTCTGGTGTTCCACAAACAGCGCGTAATGCAAGCCGTAAGACATTCCGAACGCTGCCAGGGCAATTCCGCCGAAAACTAAGAGGTTGCGGGAAGCGGTCATCCGAGACTCCCGGCCGCGGCGTCCAAGCGGCCACCATGACGCAGGACACCCACCAGCATTCCGCCTAAGGCAACAATTACCAACAAGCCACCCAAGTCTGCGATCCCGCCTGCCAGCAGACCAAGCCTCACTTCGAGCAGCACAAAAACCGGCAGCGTGACTGAGCCGGCGAGCAACACCATCACCCAACGCCGCTTCCAGACCTCGCCAAGGTAAACATAGGGTTGCACAAATGACAACAACATAGCCAGCAACCCGAACTCAATGACATGGGAGTGCGCGGCGATCTTGATCGCCCGCTCGGCAGCCAGCGATCCGTAATCGCCAACCGAGACGGCGGAGTTGCTTTGGCTGCTGATCGCCCTGTCCAGCATGGTGTTCAGTATCTGCGTCTCTCGCGCTTCGTGGGAATACAAATCCATTCCCGCATACCACGCTCCGTACAAAAATCCGAGCAGCAGCAGGACGGTCCCACCGGTTAGCAGGGCACGACCTGCCCAGGTTCGGTCCCGCGGCAACTCGGGTTCGCTCACACCGGCTCCGCGCTGCAAATAATTCCAAAAACCCCAGGCCTGCCCGGTGAGAGCGACGATCAGGAGTGCGCCCGCTGAATCGGCCAGCACGCTGCCCCATCCGATTACCGGAAAAGGGCTGTAGGCAAGCCCGACATAGTGGATCAAAAAAATGCCTACCGGCAGCAGAATGCCCCCGGCGACAAACAAGTTGGCGAGCAATTTCTTGCGTCGCTGAGAGAGGGCTACATAAGGTTGTACCAGGGCTAACAGAAGGGCGAGATAGCCGGCGTCAGTCATGTGAACATGAGCATCGACTTTTGTCCCACGATTCTCGAGAAGTCCGCCGATGTTTCCAAAAATATCTTTCATCGCTGACGCATTTCCTGCGCTCACAGCTTGCGCGGCGGCCAGAAGAGCTTCACCGGTCTGCCGTCCGTTCTGGTGAAGGACAAACACGGCGAAAATGTCGCCGAACAACATGCCACCGGCAATCAGAGCAATCCCACCGAAAATCAGGAGCCGTTGTGCACTGGCCGGCGCGAAGGCAACGTCGGCATCCGTCGATACTGTCCGTTCCGTGCTCTCCACCGCCTTGTGAGTCACTGTGGCCACGTTTTCAATCTGCCGCTACGTCCGTTGACTGGCGCCGGAATGACGGAATCACGTGTCTGGCAAAAAGATCTTGCGTCTTGATGCTCTTCCAATGCTCGATTCCGCCAAAATTTGAAACGATTGCCAGTTCCCCGATGCCACCTTTCGCCTGTAAATTCTCGACCTGCCGGATCACCTTTTCCGGTGTTCCGATGAACCCGATTTCCTGATCCACGATCTCCTCGTAGGTCAACTGGGTCAACGCCTCGAGAGCGCCGCTGGCGTAGAATCCATAGCCCTTCGCCCGGAGTTCTGCTTTCTTCTCTTCGCTCTGCAGCGAGGTTACAGGCGACGCGTTGAAGGCAAGAAAATTCAGCAGCGCCGCTTCCACCTCGCGACGGATCGTCCTCTCATCCTCGTCGATGTAAACGGGCCGGATGTAAACGATATCAGGTTGGTGACCGGACTCTGCACAAGCCTTCTTGTAAATGTTCAGGGGCGGTTCCAGTACATTCCAAGGCAGAAGCGGGGGCACGAAGATTCCCCAGCCCTTTTCACCGGCCGTCTGGTACGTGATATCGCTCGTGCCGCCCGTGTAGAACTTGGGATGCGGCTTCTGGACGGGCTTCGGCACAACGCTCACATCGCGTACCCTGTAGTACTGACCCTCATAGGAAAACTTTTCTTGAGTGAAAGCCAGTTCCAGAATGTCGATTGCCTCGTTGTACCGCGGACGGCTCTCCTCGAGGGGCAGGGCGGACGGGCCGAAGAGCCAGGCATGGCCGCGGCCCAGACCGCACTCCAGCCGGCCATGGGTAAGAATGTCCGCTTCCGCGATCATCCCAGCCAGCCGCATGGGATTCTCCAGAGGCAGCGTATGCAGCGCGGTCCGGAAACGAATATGCTTCGTCCGTTGCGCGGCAGCGGCAAACATTGCCAGCGGATTCGCCGAGATGGAGAACTTCTGGAAGAAGTGATGGTCGATCACCGAATACACGTCGAATCCGGCATCGTCGGCATGTTCGATCTGGCGCATGATTTCCCAGATCATCTCGGAATGCGACTTGCCCGGTGGCGTCTGGATTTCGCAATAAATGCCGAATCGCATGTGGGATCCGAAGTGTTTCATCCGGCCTAGTTTGGCCTGTCTGTGCTGTTGCGACTGTTTGCGACAACCGCGTTTCGGCGGCGTCGCGGGCCGTGCGTCCAGACGCGAATTCCCTAGCGTTAGACTCCAATGCGAGCGACAGTCCGCTCACTTTTCAAAGCCACTACCAGGCTACGCGCACTGCGAACTGAATCTGACGCGGATTAAAAACGGCCCGCGGTGTTCCATAACCCGGGTTCGGGGAACCCTCGAGGAACGTGCCAGGCGTGCCCGCCGGGATGAAGTCCGGTGCGCTGTAGACGGTGTTATAGAACCGCACGTTTACTGTGTTGAGCGTGTTGAAGCCCTCCGCCAGAGCTTGCAGATTAACGCGCTCGGTGACTTTAAATGTCCGAGACAAACGCAGGTCCACACTCTGGTAGCTGTCGCCCTTGAAGGTATTGCGCGGTTCGATGCCGACCCGGTCATTGATGGGGAAGCCGTCCGCGTTGGTGTCGAGGCCTGCAAACTTGGTGAAATAGTGTGGTGACTCCAGGCTGACGATGGTGGACAACTGCCAGTTGTTCACCAGGGGATTCATCTTGGTGGGCCCCTGGAAGGTGGCGTTGGCCACAAAGCGATGCGCTACATGGTCCGCCGAAAGCGCCTTTTCCGCATGGAAGTCAAAAGTGTCTTGCGGAATCAGCACGAAACTCGGATTGGGCCCATCATCCAGGCTCTTCGACCAGGTATAGCTGATTCCGAATCCGACATGATGCGTAACGCGGCGGTTGAGGTTCACCAGGAGCCCATCGAATTCTGAATACCACCGAGAATCCGCCTCAAAGTAGAGGAAGTTGGCGCTGGCAGGGACGAACTGGGCCTTGCACCCCGTATCACCCCGCGAGTCGTGCAATCCGCAGATCTGAGGATTTACAGGATCGGGCGCCTGGTTGATATTGTAGAAACTGCCCAAGTGCACGCCGTGGGTCCGCAGGTAGGTTACGTTCAGCAGCGCATCTTTGAAGGGCTCAAACTCCAGCGACAGGCTGTTCTGAATGCCATAGGGCTGTTTGTGGTCCTTGGTGAAGCGCACAATTGTGGCGGGACCCTGGAAGCCCGGCACCGGAGCGTCCGGGTTGTCAGGATAGCTGCCGGCAATCAAGTTCTGAAAGGCCGTCTGCATGGGGCTATCCGGACCGACGCCGCTGGCAAACCCCCACAGCTGCGTTACCGAGTTCAAATCATCATCCTGCGGGCGGAACTTGGTCTGTCCGCCGCAGGAAGGTTTCTGACACGCGAGCAAAGGGGCAGGAACGATTCCGTGGAACAGGCCCGAGCCGGCGCGGATCACGATATTCCGCTTCGTTCCCAGGCTATAGGCGATGCCGAGCCTTGGGTCCACGCCCAGTTGCCTGTTCAGCACGCCGCTGGGCCAGGTTTCCCAATCCGTGCGCACCCCGAGGTTGACCGTCAGCCGGTCCGTCGCCCGCCAGTTGTCCTGAGCGAACAATCCGCTGTAGGTGTGGTCGAGCGTGCCCTGAGCTGAGTTCCGCACCGCATCGGGATAGTGGCTCAACTGAAAGACCGAAGGATCGAATGTGGGTTCGGTGAACCCTGACGATGCCTGGAATCGCTCGTAAAAGAGCACAACCGGGTCTTGATCCTGCAAGTTTGAAATTGCGCACGCCGTGTTGGCGATCGGTGCCACGCAGAGGAAGGTGGCCTCAAATGGATAGAACAGCGGGAAAGATTCCGTGGTTCGCACCCAGTTATAGTCGCCCCCAAAGCTGAGCGTGTGCTTTCCCAGGCTTTTGGTGAGGTCGTCCACCAGTTCAAAGCGCCCTTCGCGGTAGAAGTCAGGGTTGCCTCGGTTCACACCGATGGCAAACTCATTGGCCACTTCCATGTGCGGCTGCGAACTGACCGTAGGAAAGTCATAGTTGCGGTGGGCCCACTGCACACGCAATTCGTTGACCAAGCTGGGCGAAATGAGAGTCGAGAGGTTTCCGACCAACGAGTGGTCTTTATCCGAGTTGTTCTTGAATCCCGATGGCAAGTCGAACCCATCGTTCAGCGGCGAATAGTTCTTCAGTGAGCCGTTGTTGAAGAAGTACCGGATGAACAAATTGTTGT
The DNA here is from genome assembly GCA_020073465.1 of Terriglobia bacterium. Lineage (GTDB taxonomy): Bacteria > Acidobacteriota > Terriglobia > Terriglobales > Acidobacteriaceae > Sulfotelmatobacter. Next base: position 181,933 of record JAIQFC010000003.1, on the reverse strand, counting down.
TGTTATTGAAAGAGTGGTCCACGCGCGCCAGCACGTTGTCATAGTCGGTGCTGCGGGTGACATTCAGGTTCTCCAGAGGAAACCCGATTGCAGTCTTGAACTGATTGATCGCCGTAATATTGTTCAGGATGATCGAGTTGTAGTAGGGGGACTCGCGGCGCCGCTGGCCCTCGTAATTGCCGAAAAAGAAGGTCCTGTTCTTGATGAGGGGACCACCGGCGGTGAAACCAAACTGATTTTGACGCAGCTTGTTGAGCTGCTTGCATCCGCCGGACGTCACGTCTCCGGGCACCGTGCAGGTCGACGGATCGGAAGAGGCCAAAATACTGCCTGCGTCCAATTTGTCGTTGCGAAGATATTCGTAAGCTGATCCGTGGAATTGATTGGAACCGCTCTTGGTGATGATATTGACGATGCCACCCACAGCCCTGCCAAATTCTGTGCTGTAACTGCTGTTAACCACGCGGAATTCCCGCACCGCTTCCTGAGACGGCGTGTATTTCTGGACACCCGAGGCGGTGGAAATATTATCTGCGCCATCCACGGCGATGAAGTTGTAATGGATATTCTGCCCTGCAAAAGACAGCTTGGTCACCGGTTCGATAATCACATCCGTGCCACCTGACGTGGTATCGCCGATCTTCACTCCGGGGGCCAGAAGCGCAAAGTCGATGAATTGACGGCCATTGACCGGCAAGTTCTCGATCTTCTGCTCGTCGATGACGGAGCTCACCATGGTGCGCGTGGGCTCGGCCACGGAGCCGACGTCTTGCACGGAGACCTCCTCACGAATTGGGCCGGGAGAAAGCGAGAAGTCCAAGTTCGCGTTTGCGCCAATCTCCAACTGAATCTTTTTGGCCGCCTTCTGGAATCCCTGCTTTTCTGCGGTCACCGTATACTCCCCGACGGGAAGCAACGAGATTTGGTAGTCCCCGGTCGGCGTGGCCGGGGTGGAGCGGGAAAGCCCGGTGGCCGTGTTGGTCACCGTGAGTGTCGCCCCCGAAATTGCCGCGCCCGTTACGTCGTACACGCGGCCCTGGATAGATGCGGTGACAACCTGAGCCACCGCGGGAACAGTCGCGGCAACCAATACGACAAGAACAACGGCGTAACTCAACCTGGGAGAGAACTGTTTCAAGGTTCTGCGATCGCAGCGGGGCTTCATCGGCGTCTCCTTAATCGTGAACTCGGGCAACACTTCGAACTTTTCCGGCACTTCGAACTTTCCGGACACTTCGAGCTTTCGCCTCCGGCCCATGGTTGGCGGACGAGTTGCCCGCCAAATGGTCATCCAGGACCCGGCACAATCTTGACTCCGAGTCATCCAGGTGCCTGGCCAGTATTTCCGTACATTCCCTCAGCTTCTTGGCAATGAGCAGTTGATAGAGCCTGCGATGCACAGGAACGAGCATGCCCGGATCATCATGCCGGCGATCCACAAGCACCATGCCCATGCGCAGTTCCCCGATAGTTTTTTGATAGAAATCTTCCAACCGGTCGTTTTTCAGGAAGCGAATGATCAGGCGGTGGAAGCGCAGGTCGTGATTGACGGCAGCAACCCAGTCCCTGGCCCGCACCGCTTTTTCGTACTGTTCCAGCCCGGTGCGCAACTGGCGAAGCAAGTCGGGGTCGGGAGTCTTGGCAGCCAGAATGGCCTGCATCTCCAACAGCCGCCGCACGTGATAGATCTCGTGAACATCCTTCAGGGAGAGTTGCGCCACGGCAATGCCGCGATGAATGTTTCGTTTTACGAGCCCTTCCAGCGAAAGGATGCGGACGGCCTCGCGCATGGTGTTCCGCGAGACGCCGAGCGACTCGGCGAGGGGAATTTCGTGCAGGGAGGTACCCGGGCGAAGTTCGCCATTCAAGACTCTCTCTCTCAGGTTGCTGGCAACCTGGTCAGCCACACTGACTCGGTGAATGGGCGAGCGCTCCATGTCGGGTTCGGCAACCGCTGGCAAAACTGGGCTAGTATCTTGCGTCGAAGAGATTCAATCTGTCAAGTGTTGAACAATTGAAAACAATGCTGGGATGATTGCACCCCCACCCCCTGTTGCCGGGCAGGACCAATCAAGGATCAGGACGGGCCAGCCCGATATTGTCTTGACGGGCCAAAGCTGGCAGTGCTAGGTTTCTCGCCTGTCCCCGATCCTCTGGGCGGCTTAAGCACAATGCTGTCCCGACATCCGGGCACGACCCTCTTGCTGAACGACGCACAGGCTGCCGAGATTCGAAGCCAGTTTCCGATTCTGCGCCATAAGGTCTATCTCAACAGTTGTTCCCAGGGTGCTTTGTGTGAAGCGGTCGAAGCCGGACTCCGGGAGTACCTCGAGAGCTGGCATGCGCACGGTTCGCCCTGGGACCTCTGGGTTGACCATTACGAACAGGCACGCACGCTCTTCGCCCGCTTCATCGGAGCCGATGCCGATGAAGTCGCCATCGTGACCAGCGCTTCGGAGGGTATCAATTCTCTGGCCAGTGCGCTGCTTTTTCGGGAACGCAAGAAAGTGGTCATGGGCGAATTCGAGTTCCCCACCATGGGACACATCTGGCTCGCGCAGCGCCCTCGGGGGGCAGAAATCGAGTTCATCGCCGCCCGTGACAACCGCGTGGCCATCGAAGACTACGCCGCCAGGATCGATCGCAATACTCTGATCGTACCGCTCACTCGTGTGTGCTTCGCCAACGGCTTTCGCTCCCCGGTCAGGGAAGTGGTGGCGGCGGCCCACGATAAGGGAGCCCTGGTGCTGCTCGACGACTTCCAGGATGCGGGCACGCGTCCCGTGGATGTGAAGGCGTTGGGCGTGGACTTTTATGTCACCGGCACCCTGAAGTACTTGCTGGGATCGCCGGGACTCGCCTTCCTCTATGTGCGCCGCGAATTGATACCTGCCCTCGTACCCACGGTGACGGGATGGTTTGGGCAGGCAAATCCGTTTGCCTTCGACGTGAAGCACCTCGATCCGGCACCCTCAGCTCGCCGCTTCCAATCGGGGTCGCCTCCGGTCCCGAGTATCTACTCAACTGTGCCTGGACTGAAGCTGCTCATGAACACCGGCATGGAGAACGTCGCCGAGCGAGTACAACACTTGACCCGCAAGCTGATGGAGGGCGCAGAGAAACTCGGAATCGAGAGTAAGACTCCTGCCGACAGCGTTGGTCCGCTGGTAGTTCTAAGAGCCCATGATGCTGAAGCCCTGGTAAAAAAGCTGGCCGAACGTGACATTGCGGCTTCCGCCCGGCGTGACGGACTCCGGATCAGCTTTCATCTCTATAACTCCGATCAAGATGTGCAATCGCTCCTGATGGCGCTGGAGCACAACCTTGACTTACTCGTCACGAAACATCCCGCAGCTGCGGGTCATTAGCGGTTAGCGAGAAGTAGGATAAGGTGAGACGAACGCAGCGAAGCTAGCCTTCGAGGCGAGAAGGAATGCGGGAATCAAAGGTCTCCATCCCCGATGCGGCGGCGCCGGCCTCACCTGCCGCCGGGTCTGCGGATTCTGCCCCATTTTCGGAGGGACTGCACCGCCAGTTGAGCAAGCGCCAGCTCACCATGATCGCCATCGGTGGTGCTATCGGAGTCGGTCTTTTCCTTGGCAGTAGCGTAACCATCCAACTGGCAGGGCCGGGAGTGATCATCAGTTATCTGCTGGGGGCCGTGATCACAGTCGTCGTCGCCTATGCTCTGGCGGAGATGGCGGTGGTCCACCCTGTCGCAGGATCATTCGGCGTATATGCCGAGCGCTACCTGAGCCCGTGGGCCGGATTTTCGGTCCGGGCCACTTACGGATTAATCCAGATCATTGCGATTGGTGCGGAAGTCACCGCAGTTGCCATCTACATGGCGTTCTGGTTACCGGCCGTCCCGGGTTGGCTCTGGGTGACGTCCGCTTCCCTCGGTCTGGTGATTGTCAACGCGCTTCAAGTGGGGTGGTTCGGGGAGTTCGAGTACTGGTTCGCCTTAATCAAGGTCGTGGCCATCATGGTTTTCGTGATCGTCGGTGGGGTGCTGCTTTTCGGCTTGACTTCAGCACCGGCTATCGGTTTCACGAATCTCACCGCGCACGGCGGTTTCCTGCCTCACGGTTGGAAAGGAGTCTGGCTGGCGCTCACGCTCGTGATCACCAGCTATATGGGCATCGAGGTGATCGCGGTGACCGCGGGTGAGGCGCGGAATCCCGAAGAGTCGGTACCCACCGCAATGAAAACCATTCTGTTGCGGTTGATCCTTTTTTATGCGCTCGCGATCACGGTGATGTTGGCCATGTCGCCCTGGAATCAAATCGGGTCTGGCGGCATCACAGGCAGTCCGTTCGTGCGTGCCTTCGCCGCCGTGCGCATTCCTTATGCCGCCAGTGTGATGAACCTGGTGGTGATCACGGCGGCGCTGTCGAGCGCCAATACCAACTTATACCTCTCCACGCGAATGCTGTTCTCGTTGGCCCGTGGCCGGTACGCACCCGCCTGGCTGGGAAGACTCAGCGCCGGCGGCGTGCCCCGAACCGCTCTAGCCGTTTCAACCGGCGGCATGGTGGCCGCGATCTTTCTGGCGATCTACGTGCCCCAGCAGGCGTTCTTGTTGCTCTACGGGACGGCGGTCGCTGGAATGTTTTTCGTGTGGATCGTGGTTCTTGCCACTCACTTGTGTTTCCGCAGGGCGCTTAGACCGGAGCGCCTGGCGCAACTCCGCCTGCGTCTGCGCTTGCACCCAGTTCCGACTGTGTTGGGCTTGGCGTCTCTGCTCGCCATCGCGGGCAGCACATTCTTTGTTCCGGGACTCGAATACACGGTGCCGGCTTTTGGCCTGTTCCTGGCCACGATTACCCTTGCGTATTGGCTTCAGTTTGGCGGTAGAAAGCGGGAGGGGAAGGCTTGAATCTGCGCCCCGGAGCCTAGACCCGACGTAACTCCATCAACATACGGTCCGAACTGTGGGTCAAACAACTTTGCGAGCCGCCTGAGCGAGAATTTCCTCCTCCGAGTCCGATTTCCCCAGGAGGCGGCTGAGCAAGTTGCATGCGGTGGCTGTTCCGGCCTCGCCACGGACGCGGAGGCCGAGATCAGCAGCGCGGTTTTCATAGTTCCTATCCTGCAGCACAGCCTGGATTTCGCGAGCGGCGATCAAGCGGGATGTTCAGTGGGTACCCTCAGACCTTGGTCTGTTCTTGCCGGACTTGAGAGCGGCCGAACAACAGTTTGCCAGGTGCGCGGAATACAGCCCGGTCACAATGCCTGTGAAAACGTCCACCGTGTAATGCGCTCTCAGCACCAGGACGGTCACGACCTCGAAAAGGGCAACCAGAACACCAAGTCCGGTCAGCCATCGCCTGCCCACGCGAGCAATTTCAGCGACTGCCAGGACGGCAATTGCTGTGTGTCCTGAAAAAAAGTAGTCATTGGCCACCCCGTAGGTCACGAGCAGAGAGGGGAATCCTGGATAGTGCCAAATTGCATCCGGAGGGGTGGGAAATGCCACCAACGCCTGCATGATCTGTCTCAGTCCCAGTACGATCACCAGACCGAGGAACGGCCGGACGGAGGCCCCGAAAATCCATCTCGATAGAAGAAATATCGCCAGGAGGTCGATGATCGCTGAGCTGAAAATCAAGAGTGCATCTGCCGCTGTCGGATGAGTGTGCAGATAAGCATTTGCTGGAGCCGTGGCAGTGTGCAGGCCATCTCCGATGCCGGCGCCCGGCAGTCCGCGCGCGCCAATCAAGGACTGCGTCCAGAACCAGATCACGAGCGCAACTGTGGTCACAGTCAGGCGAATTGCGAAAGCCCGTGCACTATGACCCGGCCGGGAATTACTGACAACGTCCTCTTGAATTGCCGTTCCGCTCATGCCGGGGCTCCTGCTGCGATTTCCTTCAAGCGTCGCAGGTCGAGCTTGCCGGTGCCAAGATATGGCAATGTTTCCACATGCACGAACTGATCGGGACGCGGTTTCCAGAGAGGTGGCAGGTCTGACTTGCCCAGTTGGACGAGGCATTCCTGCAATTTGTCCTCTGGCAAGGTATGCAACACAATCAGCCGTTCGCCTTTCTTCTCATCCGGCACAGCCGTCACGGCGAAGATCTGGTCGGTCGCGCCGCTGATCTCGTGGAGTTTGTCCTCGACCTTAATATGGGGAACCATTTCTCCGCCAATCTTGCTGAACCGGCTCATGCGGTCGGTAATGCGAATAAATCCATCCTCGTCCATGGCAGCGATGTCGCCGGTGTTGTACCAGCTGTCACGCAGAACCTCGGCCGTCTTTTCTGGACGGTTCAAATATCCTTGCATCACATTCGGCCCGCGCACCAGCAACAACCCGGTTCCCCCTTGAGGAACCGGGTCAAAGGTCTCAGGATTCACAATTCTCACGCTGATTCCCGGCAGAGGATGGCCGATGCTGGCACGCTTTGCGCCGACTTGCCGGAACTGCGCTGCGCGAAAGTCTCGCGTGTTTACGGCAACGGCCGGAGAGCACTCGGTGCACCCGTAGCCTTCCAGCGGGCGGATTCCGAAGGTGTCTTCGAAAGCGGCGGAGATGCGCTCGGGCAATTTCTCCGCACCTGCCATCACGAATTGCAGGCTGCCAAAATCTTCTGGCGAGCAGCGACGCATGTACGCCTGCAGGAAGGTCGGCGTCGCAAGCAGGAAGGTAACGGCATAAGCGCTGACTAACGCACCGATGGCGCGCGATTCCAGGGGATTCGGATGGAAGATCACGCCCATCCCGATCGCTGTGGGTAAACAGAGCGTTCCAGTAAAGCCGAAGGAATGAAAGAAGGGCAGAATGCCGAGAATCTTGTCGTGCCGGCCAAGCATGAAGACCTGGTTCAGCTGTTCGACATTCGACGCCACGTTGTAGTGAGTGAGCACAACTCCCTTGGGATCTCCCGTGCTGCCGCTGGAAAAGATGATGGTCGCGATGTCGTCGAGCCCGATCTTCTGTCCTGCTCCCACAGCCTTCTCGATGATCCTCACGGGCAGCAGCCAGGAGATGAGAACAGCGCTTACGCTCTCCATGAATCCCGGACTTTCGCCGAGATCCTCGAGCATAGTGGCCTGCGCCGGCGGTTGGATGTGGACACGTTCAAGAAAAGCCCTCGACGTAATCACCGTTTTCAGCTCACATTGTTTTGCGCACGAAGCCAGAACCTCGTTGGAAGCGGTGTAGTTCAGATTTACGGGTACCTTGCCCATCAGGAGTGCAGCAAGGTTGACGAGCGCGCCCAAAACAGAGGGTGGCAGCAATATGCCAACCATCTTCTGATCACGCCAAATGCGACGAAGGCGCCGAGCCAGGAAAACGGTACGAGTGAGTGCGCCGCCAAAGGTGAGTTTGGGTGTGCGGCCGTCTGCCATGGCGAACCGGAATGGATGCCGTCGAGCCGTCTGCACAAAAGAACGATGCAGCGGTCGCATGTAGCGCTTGCGGTACTGATAGGCCTCGGCGCCCAGTTCTTGCACCGCCTGCCGCACCTCCGGAGCACTGGTCGTAGAGGGCATCGGTTTTCCAAAAGTCACGGAAACCGGATACGGAAGTTTGCGAGGCAGCTTCCACAGGAACTTTCCACGATCGAAACTGAAGATGGAGCCCCACACGCCCCCGAGATTCACCGGGATGATCGGAGCATCCACGCCCTTGATGATTCTCTCCATGCCGCGCCGGAACGGAAGCATCTGTCCGATTCGGGTCATCTGGCCCTCGGGAAAGATACACACAATCTCGCCATCCTCTAATGCTTGTGTCGCCGTGCGCAGCGACTGAATCATCTCGCGGGGACGCAACTGCGAGGAAATCGGGATCACTCCCATGATCTTGGCGAACGGCTTCACCAGCGGGTGGTCATAGGAGCCCTTGAACATGAGAAAGCGGATCGGACGGTCGATCGATGCAATCAGCAGGACCGCGTCCACCATGGAAACGTGGTTTGGCACCAGCAGTGCTCCGCCTCTTGCGGGAACATTTTCGCGGCCCTCCAGATGAATCCGGTACAACGTGTGTGTTGCGAACCACAGCAAGAGCCGCAGCAGGGCGTCAGGCAGCAGGTACAGAACGTAAAGCGTCGCGGCCACCGTCACCAGCGAAGCGCTCAGGAAGATCGCTGGCGGACTGAGGTGAGTGTAGTGTTGAAAGAAGTAGTAGACACCCGCCGCGCCCCCAATGCCCACGAATGAGAGCAGATTTGCGGCTGCGATCACCCCGCCCTTGTCCTTTTCGTCGGGACGGTGCTGAATCAATGCGTTGACGGGAACCGCAAAGAAGCCGGCCGAGAATCCCAGAGCAGCCAGCAGCAGCAGCACGTGAGTGAACGAAAGGTCTTTTGCGGAGAGCAGGATCCCGAATACGGTCATGCCCACCGACCCGAGTGGAATCAATCCATATTCGACCTTGCCGCCCGACAGATAGCCTGCAGCAAGGCTGCCAACCCCGATGCCGATCGCCACCGCCGCTTGCAGAATCCCGGTTCGAGTGGAGCTGATGTGTAGAGTATCGCTGCCATAGAAAACAATGTTGGCGGTCAGCAGCGCTCCCAGAAACCAGAAATACGTGTTCCCGAGAACCGCCAGCCACAGAACTCTATCTTTGCGGATCAGCCGTCCCTGCGCCCACAGATCACCAACGGGATTTGCACGAAACTTCTTGGTGGCATCCGCTGGGGGGACTTTCGTGATCCCCAGACTGAAGAACAGTCCGACGAAGGACAGAGCCAGAAAGATGAGGCCCGACCACCCTTGCCGTCCCGGAAAAAAATCTGCCAGAAACGCGCCTGAAACTCCTCCGGCGATGACTGCCAGAAAAGTGCCTAGTTCGAGCACGCCATTTCCCCAGGAGAGCCGGGGCTCGGGCAGCACCTCCGGCAGCAGCCCATACTTGGAAGGACCAAAAAGCGCCGCTTGCGTGCTGGCCAGGAACACAGCTGCCATTTCGAGATACAGGTTCTGCCAACCCAACCCGGCGATTGCAAGTGCCATGACTCCCATCTCGAAGAACTTCGTCCAGATGGTGACCGAACGCTTGCTGTAACGATCCGCCAGAAAGCCGCCCGTCATCGAGAACAGGATGAAAGGAACTGAGAACAGGGTTCCAACAATCAGAACCAGCCGGTCGCGGTCGGCTTTCTGCATCGCCATACCGAGGACAATGAACACGACCAGGTTCTTGAGGCCGTTCTCGTTGAACGCCCCTTGGAACTGAGTGACCACCAACGACCAGAATCCCCGTTGCCACGAAGGAGGCATATCGAGTGCCGTAAGATTCTCTGGCATGCCAGCTGGCGGAGCCTCAAACCTGTTTGTGGGAATACCTTCGTTCATAGCAAGCCTTGCTAAGTCGCTATAAGTCCCAGAGTTCTGCACATCTTGTCATGAAGTGGGTCTGCGTTCCAGTCACAACGCACAGAACACTGGGTTATTTCCCAGTTTGCCGCAGGCGAATAAAGTGCAAGACTAGGGCGGCCGCGCGTTCTACTATCTAGGCTGACAGAAATCACGCACATACGGGGGAGTGCCGATCGTGGAGCTCATACTCGTACCGTTCGCGTTGTTAGTCATCGCCACGCCGCTGTTAACCGTCTATCTTCTATGGCGGCAGCATAAACTCCGCCAGCAACTCCGTGAGCTGACAGAGCAAAGCATTGAGCGCAATGATGCTCTCCATCGTGAACTGCTCGAGCTTAGGCGCCAGGTCGCCTCTGTACAGGTCGCGGATGCGGTCACACCCTCGCCTGCTGAAGCGCCGCGGTACCCCACTTCCGTAATACCACCCAAGGAAAAGCCTGCCGCTCCGGCCGCACGGACTGCGGAGCCGGCGCCAACCGTCGAGAAACCGCAGTTTGTTGGCGAACAATCCGAACCCGCGTTCTGTGCCTGGTGCGGCACTGTCCATGTTGGAGGTGTAAGTCACTGTCCTAAACCGGAACCGATTGAGAGGGCGTCAGAGGTTCAGAAGTTCATGGGTTGGACGGTTTCACCGGAAAAGCAGAAACAAGAAGAAGTACCTGAGGTTCGCGAATCGAGACCCACAGTGCCTGCCCCGCCTGCACACCGGCCCGTGGACAGGGTTCCCGAACAACCTAAGCGTGACGGGCCCGATCCCGCCTCGAGCCTGCCCCATGCTGCCGCCTCTACAACGCCGGCAAAGCCAGTTGACACTGTTGTTCCGACCCAGAAACCAGAGACGGCGAAGGAACCGGCAAAGGCTGAGCCTCCGCATGCTGTGCCTCCCCATAGGGAAGTACCGCATGCTCCGCCGCCATCTCCAGTGCCTCCTCCTCCGGCAGCCGCTCGTGTCGTCGCACCGCCGCAGTTTGCCGCCTTCCGCCCCTCTGTACTGAAGCCTACTGCTCAGCAGCGCATGAAGTCGGTGTTCGCTCTGGAAGAAACACTGGGAACAAACTGGCTAAACAAGCTCGGCATCATCATTCTCGTGTTTGGAGTCGCCCTGTTCGGCATTTACGAGTTCGGGCAGCTTGGCGCTGGATTCAGGGTAGGTCTGTCTTACGCGGTCGCAGCGGCACTTTTGGGAGGCGGGATTTTCCTCGAAAAACGGGATCGCTATCGCGTTCTTGGACACACCCTGATCGGTGGCGGCTGGGCTCTGCTGTTCTTCACGACCTATGCATTGAACCACGTCCAAGCCATGCATGTGATGGACTCCGAGACCACTGATCTCATCCTCATGCTCGCTGCAGCTCTCGGCATGGTCGTGCATACGCTGCGCTATCGCTCGCAGCTCGTCACCGGGCTTGCCTTTTTGCTGGCTTACAGCACGGTGGCCCTCAGCCATGACGACGTCTACAGTCTCTCTTCCGGCGTCATCCTCGCTATCGGGCTGGTCAGTATCGTCATCAAGATGGGATGGTTCGAACTCGAAGTTTTCGGCATCCTGTCGGCGTATCTCAATCATCTGTACTGGTTGTACCGCCTGCTGGGTGCAGAGGGCGCGCACGGGCAGGCTTTTCCCGCGTATCACGCCAGCACCGCGCTCCTCTTGTTCTACTGGTTGATCTTCCGGGCTTCCTACGTCGTCCGCAAAGTCAAGTCTCCGGCTGAGGAGCATGTATCCACCGCGGCTGCGCTGCTCAACACGTTACTGCTGCTTGGTGTAATGAAGTTCCAGTCGGTGCGGCCCGAGTTGGCTTTCCTTGCTCTTCTGATCATCGGCGCGGTCGAGTTCACCGCTGGCCAACTTCCGAGGATGAAACGCCGGCGCGAAGCCTTCGTCGTTCTAACCGTGCTGGGCGCGGCGCTTATGATTGCTGCGGTCCCGTTCCGCTTTGCCGGCAACAATGTCGCCATCTTGTGGCTGGTTGGCGCAGAAGCGCTGCTCACGGCGGGCGTAATCGTAAGCGAAGTGGTTTTCAGGCGCCTGGCACTGCTCACCGGGTTACTGGTTGGCGTGCACCTGTTTAGCATTGACTTCACGCAGCTCACGTCGGTACGGCGCACCAGCGAAGATCTTGCCCTGGCCGCCGGAGTGATGTTCGGGCTGTGTGCCCTCATCTTCTATTTGAATGCGTTGTTCGTCGGACAGCGTTGGAAACAGTACTTTGCCGACTCGCTCGACTCGCCTCTGCTCTGCATCCATTCCTACTTGGGAGCATTCGCGGCCGCGGCCGCTGCGTGGGCTCTGTGCTCTCACGATTGGACGGCCATCGCCTTCGCCGGTATCACGCTTACTCTGGCGGCCCTGGGACAGAAGCTCAAGTCCTTCCACCTGCAGGTGCAGTACGGCCTCCTCGGCATGCTGACCTTGTATCGCGTCGTGCTCGTAAACCTGCACACCGAGGTTCCCCAATACACCCACGTTCAGATGCGCCTGTTCACGCTGCCCGTGATCGCCGCCGCGTTTTATGTCACGGCCAAGTGGGCGCAATTGCGCGATGATCCGAATCAGCGCACCTTCCGCGGATTGTTTGCCCTTGCCGGCACAGCTCTCGTCACCTCACCTATCTATTTCGAGGTGCCGGAACTCTGGCAGCCAACGGCGGCGATCGCTTTTGCTGTGCTGTTGTTGGAAGTCGGCCAATGGGTCCGCTATCACGCGCTCGCGTGGCATGCACACTTATTGACCGGGCTGGCTGTGCTGGCTGCCATCACCGCCGATCAATCTGGCGCCCAACGCTGGCAAGACATTCCACTTCACGCGTTTGGCGCGTTACCGGTGGTTGCTGGGGCATATTGGATTGCCAGGCGTATCAATGTGTCCAACCCGACACACATTACGCTTGGACGCATCGCTTACAGCTGGATTGGCACTGGCGTGATGCTTTGGGTGCTCAACGAGGCTGTGCCCGTGCCGTGGATTGCCGTTTCCTGGATCATCTTTGCGGTCGCGCTTGCCCTAGTGATGCGTTGGATTGGTTACAGGCAGCTCGCATGGCAGGCCAACGCTGTGGCCGCGTGCGCGCTGGTGCGCGCCTACACTACCAATTTCACGCTGGAACAAATGCTGTGGCCGGGAATCTCTCTGCGACTGGTTACAGTTGCGATTGTCGCTGCGGGGCTCTATTTCCTATCCCGCAAAGCCATTGCGGCCGACTCTCCATCCAGCCGCCCAATCACTTACCTGCATACTTTTGCCGCGACCGCCCTGCTCGCCCTCTTGGCATGGTACGAAGCTCCGGGCGGATGGCTCGCGGCTGTATGGGCGGTATTTGCTCTGGCGCTCGCGCTGCTTGATCGCCGCTTCGAGCTGGAAGACCTCGCGTGGCAGGCACATGCGCTCGCCGCCCTCGCCATGATGCGCAGCGTTACGCTGAACCTGTACATCACCGAGACCTGGCATGGCATCAGCGTCCGGCTACTCTCGCTGGCGATCGTCACGGTCGTCCTGTACGCGCTCTCCCGGCTCATCCGCATGCCGCAAAACTGGCGCGCCCGGGAGTTTCACCACATTTACTCTTGGGCCGCATCCGCACTGGTCTCACTCCTGATGTGGTACGAGTTGCAGCCCCTGAGTGTGGCCGTGGGTTGGGCAGTCTTCGGACTGGTTCTCTTCGAATATGGTCTTCTGCGCAGTACCCGGCAGTTTCGCTTTCAGGCGTACGTGGCACTGGCCGCCGCATTCGGCCGCATCTTTTTTGCCAATCTCAGCGCCGGCACTCCGGGTGAGTTCTGGGGACCCAGAATCTACACGGTACTGCCGATCACGCTCATCCTCTTTTTTGTCTACGCGCAGTTGGGCGATCAAGCAGTTTCCAAAGATGACCGCAGCCTGCATTTTGACATGCTGCTTGCCTACATGGGCACGGGCAGCATCGTTGCCGTGTTGTACTTCCAGTTTGCAGATGACTGGCTTGTTACCGCATGGGCGGGGGTGATCTTTGTTCTGTTGGGACTAGCGTTGTTACTGAACCGGCCCATCTTTCTGCACCAGGGATTACTTCTGACGCTTGGCGCCTGCACCCGGGGCGTGATGCACAACCTGTTCGGGGCAAGCTATTTCAGCAGCGGGGACTGGACTGGGAGGTACTTCGTCCTTGGCTCCGCGGTAGCCGTCCTGTTTGCATGCCTTCCCTTTGCATTCAGCCTACGCGATCGCTACCGGGCACAATCTGCTTCCCGACGCTGGATAGAAACCCTCATAGTGCATCCGGAGCAAGTCCTGTTCTTCGCGCCGGTGCTGCTGCTCACCCTTATGCTGGCCCTGAAAATGCGCGCGGGCATGGTCACGGTTGCCTGGGGCATCGAAGGAGTATTGATCGTGCTCCTCGCCCTCGCAGTCAACGAGCGCAGCTATCGCTTGACTGGCTTGTGCTTGTTGCTGCTCTGTGTCGGCAAGGTGCTGGTGAAGGATGCATGGGGGCTGGCGCCGCGCGATCGTTACATCACCTTCATCATTCTCGGAGCGGCTTTATTGCTGGTGTCTTTCCTCTATAGCAAGTACCGCGACACCATTCGTCAATTCCTATGAAGCGTGCGGCCATGTTCCTCGTTGTCCTGGTAGTGGCTGTCACGGCACTGTACTTCAGCCAGCGCCGTCCCGACCCTACGCCCGTTTCGGCCAACGCCGTCGTCGCGATGGCGGCCGATGCTCAGCGCGACCTGACTCGTGCGCCCATGCGCTTGACCCGTCTGTCCGATGACGAGGAGATCGCGATCGGAAACCAGCTTGCCCAGCAGTATGCCGTCGAGAACACGAGGCTGATTCCCGAAGAGCAGGCCCTCGAAACCTACATCCAGCGTGTCGGACACACTGTGGGATCGCGCGCACATCGCCGCCTGCCCTATGCCTTCCACCTACTGCCGAATCGCACCATGATAAATGCCTTTTCTCTTCCGGGCGGCTACGTCTACGTCGGGGAGGGTCTCGTCGACTTGATGACCAGCGAGGACCAGCTGGCGGCTGTCCTCGGACACGAAGTCGAACATATCGACCACTACCACTGTGCCGAACGTGTGCAGATCGAAGCTCGGCTGCGCAATCTGAAACTCGACATCATTGGCGCGCTCGTACAGATTCCGCTTGCGGTGTGGGAAGCGGGCTATAACAAGGACGAGGAACTCGAAGCCGATCGCGAGGGGATGCGCTTGGCCGTTCTGGGCGGTTACTCGCCTTACGGTGCAGTTAGCCTGTTCCAGAAGCTCGGTAAGTTGCACAGCGAATACATCATTCATGCTCAAAGCCCCGACCAGGAACTCTCGGAGCTAGCCATTCAGAGTCTGGAGGGATATTTCCGCTCCCACCCTCTCCCCTCCGAACGCCTTGCACAAGCAAATACCCTGATCGTGCAGGAGGACTGGCAGGACCGCAAAGCGCAAAAACCGTTTCGCATTGAATATGAGGTACAGAATGGGAAATATGTAAAGTGAGTGGTTATCTCAGTCTCATTCTCAGCAATACCGAGTGCAAGGTCCATCTCACATCTACGTAACCTTTACGCCCTGTTAATTCACCAGCAGTCGCCCAGCCTCCGTTCACTCGCAATCGGGGCGGGCCGCATCTCTGGAAGCCGCCCCCACTCTGCAGGTGCCGAGAACTGGTCGAGTCTTTGAACCTATCCATTCGGGGCAAGAAGTACCGGTTCGGGTATCGTTTTTTCCGTGTGCAACCGTTTGCAGCGCCCGTAAATAGCTGAGCAAATGCCCGTTAGGAGAGTGAGCGAAAAGGCATGTGAAATGCTGCTCAGGGTGAAGAAAAGGGTGTGCCCGCGCCGCCGCGCAGGCGTTTCCAGGACCTGCCGCGCAAGGCGGATCCTCCCCGAAGGACACAACCCAGGAGAACCCCAGGCCATGCGTCGCTTTGTTCCTGTTCTTGCCCTCTTGCTCTTTGCAGCTCTGGTTACGTTTCTGCTGAGCTGTAGCAGCAGTAGCAAGTCCATGCCGATGGCCACGGTGCAAGTCAGCCTCAGCGATCCGGCGACCTGTTCCGCGCCGCAAGGGCAACTCAGCCACGTTTACGTCACCGTCACGGACGTACGCATCCACCAGAGCGCGAGCGCGTCGGATACCGACTCCGGCTGGGTCGATCTGGCCCCGAGTCTGGCGGGCAGTCCGGTCCAGGTCGACCTGCTTGGAGCCGCCACTCAGTGCTTCCTCAAGACGTTGGGCTCGAGCGAGATTCAGCCCGGGACGTACCAGCAGATTCGCATCCTCCTCGCTGACAACGGCGCGACGGTGAGCGGAAACCAGTGCGGAAGCGCCGCAAACTGCGTGGTGTTGGCCGGCGATCCCCTGAATCCACGTCCGCTGCAACTTTCGTCCGAGTCGAAAACCGGCATCAAGATTCCTCCGGGACAGATAGCCGGGGGCAAGTTTGTGGTAGCGGCGGGTGAGAGCAAGGATCTCGACCTCGATTTCAACGCCTGCAGCTCCATCGTGCGCGAAGGAAACGGGACGTTCCGGTTGAAGCCTGTACTGCATGCGGGTGAAGTCACACAGCAGGCCGCGATCAGCGGAACCGTGATTGATGTGGGGACGCAAGCCCCCATCGTGGGCGGAAACACCGTGGTCGCCCTGGAGCAGAACGATGGCAAAGGCGTGGATCGAGTCGTCATGGAGACGGTGGCCGACGCGAACGGTGCATTTTCGTTTTGTCCGGTGGCTAGCGGAACCTACGACATCGTGGTAGCAGCCATCAACGGAGCGGGCGTGGCCTATGCGGCGACCGTGATTACAGGAGTGCAGTCCAGCGCTGCGCTGGGGAAGGTGCCCCTGACCGCGGCTCTCGCGCCGGCTTCCATCATGGGAACGATCACGACCAGCACCGGCGGCGCCGGGACTTCGGCGGATCTTACACTGTCTGCGCTGCAGAGCATCATGGGGAACGGCGGCAACCTGCTGGTCACGGTTCCTCTGGCTGCGCAATCAGCGTCGACCGCAACCTTGATGACCGCGCCCGGCATGAGTTGTCCCGCGAACACGGATTGCGTGAGCTACACGCTTTCTGTGCCCGCGGCCAACCCCAGCGTCGGGGCGTTCAGCAGTTCGGGAAATCAGTTGCCGGCTCCTCCGACCACGGGCACGGTGAACTACACGCTCGACGCAGCCGCATTCGTGCCGGGCTCGGCGGGGCAAACCGACTGCAGTCCATCGGATCTGCAAACCAGCCAGAACAGCAGCAGCACGCCCCTGGCGGTGACTCCGGGCGCGAGCGTGACCGCAGCAACGCTGGCGTTCACAGGCTGCAACTGAATGTGCACCAGCCCTGACGTCCTTCAAGAGTCGGAGTTAGCCGAAACGTCAACTCGTACCCATTTTGTGGAACAAGATGATGTAAACGGCGTTTACACCCATTGATCACCGTGCAAAGTTGTGGCGCGGATGATCCGAGGTTCGCTGGGTTGCGTGCTCAATCCCAGTCACGCTCACCGATAAAGGAGCTTAGAGCACGCAGGTAAACCCGAGCCGCTCTGACGGCTCTGGTTTCCCCTACCTCGCCCTTAACATACTTCTGAAGCTCGGCCGCCGCGTAGACCACGCGGGGCAGTTCGGCCTGTAGCCTGTCCTTTAAATCGTGGCCATCGACAGTGTCGCGCCGCAACTCGTAGAGTTCGTAAGCACGGCACTTGATTTCATGGTGGAGTGCAACATCAAGGATGTGATCCGTCTTGATTGAGGCGTGGCTTTCGGGAATCATGGGAGAGGCACCTCCTATCGAGGTGGGTGAGGAAATTCAATTCCAGCCTGGCTCTTCTCTTAGTTCAAACGGGCCACGGAATTCAGTGACCCGACGCACTACTAGAGGTGATCCGGAGGTGGGTGTGTGAAGGGACCCTTTCACAGATCAGGCCAATGAGCGTGATGCCGATTTAGCCACAGTTAGGTCAGAAGTCCAGATCGCCAAGAGCCGACCAGTTCCCCCAATTAGCGAGGATTGAGACCCTTTCGGTGCGCCGGGCTACGCCGGGTCGATGCGGAACACGGGGTAGCGCTCCGCTACGGCATCGAACTCCGAGAGCGGCGCTTTAGGTGACACCGGGAAGTGCTGCCGGCCACTCGTGGCGACTTGGCAGTACGCCTTCAGGATTGGGCCTCGTTCCCCGGCGGGGACTTCGGTAAGCTGCACAGGGTGTGACTGGCCGCGCTTGACGAAGGCCTTTCCACCCGCGGCGCGGACGTTGCGCACCCACTCCGATCCGTCGCCGAGCATCGACACCAGGTAGTGCTGCCCGTCGTGCTTGGCAACTACGAGGACAGTATCGCGGAGCCGGCCGCTGCGGCGCCCTTTCACCCGCAGCGTAAGGAGGACTTGCGGCGTCAGGCCAAGTCCCGACACCCAGGCCAAGGCCCCGGTCATGAGTTTCCCCAGGCGGGTCGGGTGCCAGTCGCGGTAGAACAGGCGCAGGTAGCCTCGTTCGGCGGGGTCGTGGTAGGTCGAGGCCATCCGTGTTATCTCCTCGCATTCGAGTATACGGGCGGGTGGCCCAGGTAATCACGCAAACAGGGAAGGTGGGGCACTCGGAGGAGGTTAATCAGCAGATCGCCACATCCAAGGAACGCTGGTAATAACACCCAGAGTTGCATTACGACAATCACGCCGCCCTCGGCCCGATCGCGTGGTCGTCAACGCGCCGCGGGGGTGCCCCAACCCCGTGCCGCTAGCGTAGCGAGTGATAACGAGCCATTACACCCAGTGAGAATCGGTCCGATGCGGGAATGCGTACGCGATATTACGCCAACAAACGCATAGTTTCCGACTCGCCGACAAACGGGAAGTTACTACGATTAATAAGGATCGGTGACCTCAAATCACTCAATGAATGGGCGCGAGCCCACAGACGACCGCATTCGCCGCCGCGCGAAATGCCGGCCAGAGAAGGGTCCCAAGGGGCGATTGTGGCAAAACAGCCCACATCCGCAATATCGTGCCGTAAAGGAAAACGTGCCGAGAAACCGACGAAAATGCTTGGATAATCGAGAGAGATAGGTTATTTTGGCCGACATTGGAATTTCGAATCAGGGCCGAGGTCTCAATTCTGGTAATGGGGCACGACTCGGTTTCGCGGATTCACCATCCCCTGCTCTCCGCGATGTAATCCCGGTTGCCTGAGGTCTCATCGGCTCCCAAGGAATCCAGCCGTGAAGTCCTTACTTCGCCTGCTCACCGTTGCGGTGGTCTCACTCTCCTCCTGCTGCTTGTCAGCTCGTGCTGCGAAGGTTGCCACTTCCGCTGCTTCGAACCAGACGGAGGCAAATGCGATCTCGTCGGCCGGAGATGGAACCCTGCCAGCCCCGTCGGAGTTCACGATTCCAGGGCCGCTGCGCTCGTTTTTGCGCATGGCGGGGATCAGTCAAAAGACTACGCCCGAAGAAGTGCTACCCTTGCTGAGCCGAAACGTATTCATGCAAGGATATGAGGGCTCCAGCCGGCAAACTGAATTTCTCATCCTCCTGAGCCGGTATGTCGTGCAAGCCAGGGAGCTCACAGCCCTCGCCGCAACCAACGGCATGGTAATTCGCGTCTCCAATTGCGACGACGCGAAACCACTTCTGCGCATTCTCGGCTATCGGACCCGGCCAAACTGTGGGGGACCTGATACATCCCTGCAAACGGCCGATCCTGAACGGGCTTTCCTTACCATCGATTCCGGTTTCCCCCTGCCTGAGCTGGAGCGGACGCTACAAGGAGGCAAACCTTTCGAGTATGCGTACACCTCGTCTCCTGTGCCCGTACTGTTTGCCGAAGGCGACTGGACCATGGCCAGCAGAAAGAACTACAAAGAAACCAGCAGGGATCTGGTTGACACCATTTTGAGCGACCGGGCAGTTGCGCGTCTTTACTGGGCCCTCTCGAAGCTCGACCCCGAAACCGACCGCTTCCTGCAGCGATCGATTGGGATCAGGAAGCTGCTGCCTTATGCTGCCGTCCTTGATTTTTATGGGAGCCACCTCTGCATCCGCGAGGGGCGGATCATCGTTCCAGGAGGTCCGGGTGCAGAGTCTGCGTGGAAGGATTTGGTAGGGGTCAGCCCGGCATCCCCCACGGCTTTTGTCCAGCGGTTGCTGGCCAGAGACAAAGGTTGGCTGACCGCTTATTTCGACGTGCTGTCACGGGTCAGCAGAAGCCAGCAGGAGTATTTCACCGAACCGCATCGCCTCCGGTCTTTCTACGATGCGTTGCACTCTTCAGATCCTTCCGCCAGTGCCACGCGGGGTTCGTTCAGGCCAGCCCCCGCGCTGCTGCTTTTGGCTACTCGCCTGCAGTGGGAGCCCACCGGTGACCCGCTTGTTCCCGGGAACATCGAGGTGTGGAAAGACATTCTTCACCAAAAGAACAACTCACACGTGAGTGATTCGGGCAGGAACACCAACCTGAGCAGTCCGGATCAGCTCGTGCAAAGACTGTTCGCCCTGTCCCGGGCGAAAACCGATGGCGGGCCACTGCAGATTTACATGGCGATCAGCGAACTCGACAGCCGACGATCGGCCGGACATCGCTTGGCTCCGGCAACGGTCCGCTTGTTGGCGGGCAAGTTCGAAGAGTTTAGTGATCAGTATCGGATTTTTTCCGAGTGTCCAGAGTTGAGTGACGCATCCATCACGTTGTTTCTGGATGTAGCTCAAACGCTGAATAGCCTGCCGAATGCAGTGCGTGGAAACGCCCTTGGGAACTTCCAGGCGAATGTAGGAATCTGGCAGATCCTGGCCCGGCAGGGGCAGATCTCGAATTTGCAGTTGAACGATTCGTGGCAGCAGGTGATCAAACCATTCGCCAGAATTCGACCGGCGGCCCAGCTATATGACGCGGGGCGAGCTTCCCTGGGAGAACTGTTTCGTTTTGCCACGGGCAAGGCCAAGGGTTCTCAGGATGAAATTATCGAGCTGCTGGCTGGCCCTACGCAGACTAGCCCGGAAGGAAAGATGATGCACCAGGAGCTTGCCGCCAGAATCCGCTCCGTGTTGGACGGACAGCGACTGGTTTCTCTCGACACACTGCTCACGCTCGGCGACGCTTTGAGCGAAAAGGCCCAAGGAAAACTCCCGGAAGAATTCGTAATCCATCTGGCTGGGGAGTTACGAGAGTTCGAGATGCCGCGGCCGATTTTCACGAGTGGCGAAAGAACCGAATGGGCTCCAGGAATCTATAACAACCATCACACCGAAGTGCAGATGCGAACCGACATAGTCAAGGTGCTCAAGTCTCCGACGCCTTCACGCGCACAACTTGAAGACGCTCGTGGTCAGCTGGCTTCTTTCCTGAGAGACACTCTTGTGGGTTTGAACTACGCCTACTACGAGCCGCCAGGTGCCCAGGCTCTGCACAATAACCCGCTCTTCGTCCGCTCCCACGACTTTGCCGCAGAGACAGTCAGTGGCATAGAGAACGTCTGGCAGGCACCTCAACTCCTCGGCCAAGGTTCCCCAGCCGGCGGAGGCGCTCATTTCGTTGGTTCCCTCGCTGATCTGCCATACGCTCTGGCGCAGCTCGAGCAGGACTTCATCTCACCAGAAAGCGTCCAGGCCCTGATTTGGAAAGAGTTGACACCGGGTCTCTTGACTGACGCGATCTTGCCGCGCTGGTGGGACATCAGCCAGAACGAGCTTCACGCAGTTGCGCTTTACCAGCGAACGGGGGAAGAGCTCCTGACCGCTTCCGGCAGCAACGAAGCGCTTCGGAGTCGGGTCATGTCCATCCTGTCGGATCGTGTCGTGCCGCAGCAGTCGGAGCAAGTTGAGCAAGCTCTTCGCTCCGGTCGCGTCTCGGAAATACTGCCGCGAATGATGCCGGCGGACACTTTTTACCTCACCGCCGAGTTTCAGCGCAGGTACCCGGGGGAAATCGGCTCCTGGGGCGCGGCGACCCAAGAGCTGCAGGACCTTTCCCGTCAGTATCCCGACCAGGTCAACTGGAAGCGCTTGTCCCACGATTTTGGTGTGCCGCATCCCAGCATGGCTCAGACCTACGGTCGCGAACTGCTGAATGTGCCACCCATGCCTGCATTCGCGGGATATTCCAGCCGTTTTCTGGCGGAGTCCTGGGATTCCCCCAACCTCTACTGGGCCCGCCTGGCCGACGAGAGGGGATATTCGGCGGTAGCGCTAAACCGTTTGGTACCCGAGCTCACCCGACACATGGTCGAGAAGATTTTCGCTTCCGACTTCGAAGACTGGCCAGCACTACTTCGGGCAATGCACGAAACGGGCGAAGACTTTCGACAGGGAAAGCTGACTGCGCCGCCGAGTGTCGGTACGACCCGGCCCTGAAGTCGCCGTACCGTCGCGACGCAGTCCACAATTCGGCGATGCCAATCGGATGAGCTCGCAGAGTAGGAACTTAGCCTATGGTAAGGAAATTCGTTCTATCTCTTTGGATTCTTCCCGCTCTAATCTTCGCCACTGAAACCGGAGTCGAAGCTCAGGAGAGCCCCGATCTCCACGTTGTCGTTAACATGGTCCAGCTCAACGTGGCCGTGACCGACAAGAATGGGAACTACGTTACCGGTCTTCGTCCCTCCGATTTTGCCATTGTTGAGGACGGCATTGCGGAGAAGGTTGCCACGTTTGCAGAAGGGAATGAGCCGGCCCGTAGTCTTATTGAGGGCGCAGAGCCCGCCCAATCCGCAGACCCGGCCGGTGATTCGTCCAGGCACTCCGCTTCCGGAGAGTCGCGTCAGCCGCTCGACTCCCCGATAACCGGCGCCGATGTGTTCATTCTGTTCGATACCAGCAACTATATGTATCGGGGCTTTGTCTTCGCACAAGACGCAATCGCTGAGTTTGTTCGCTCGTTGGAAAACGCAGACAAGATCGCGTTCTATTCCTACAGCCGGGATCTCTCTCGATCTGCCTCTCTTACCTCCGACCGGTCGCAGATCCTGCGTGCCGTGCGCTCGACGGTGGCTGGAGACGAGGCAGCGCTCTACAATACGCTGTTGCTGACCCTGAAGGATGCGGCCCAGTACACGGGCAGAAAAGTCGTGGTGGTGTTCTCCAACGGACCGGACAACTCCAGCGTAGTACCACCGGAGGATGTTGCCGAATTCGCTCAGTCCGCCGGGGTATCCATCTACATGATTAGTACTCAAGAAGCAAAGCTGGAGCCCGTCTCCACCGCAGTGTTTGATCGCATGACCGCGGCCACCGGCGGCAAGGCCTACTTTGCCAGGAACTGGAGAGACGAAAAGCAAGCCTTTGTCTTCATCCGGGAAGATTTGGCCCATCTTTATTCGCTAAGCTACTACCCCAAGGCCAATCCTAATTCTGGCTGGCGGGCGATCACCGTAAAACTGGTGGGCGACCGTCTGAAGCGATACAAGGTCCGCACGCGCAACGGGTACCGACCTCAGCCGTCCCGCTTTTCCAGCGACGGCAAAGCCGCCCGATTGAAGTTTGGTTCCGAGTAGTCGTTCCATCGGAATGGCAGAGTACCTCACAATCTTCGGCTAGAACAGCTGAAGGCCAAGTGATCGCCCCGAGGGTTGGTTAAGACGAAAGACCGCCTTCATTCCCACTTCGCCTGGTCAGCCTGATGACGGCTCGTCACGCCCTGGCGGGGTTGGAGCGGGAGGGCGTGGTCGAGCGCCGGCGGGGGGCAGGCACCTTCGTGGCAGCGCCCAAGATTCATTTCAACAAGCTGATGAGCTACACCGAGCACATGTCCGGCCGGGGACTGGCGCCGCGGTCGCGCGTGCTCATGTCCAAGGTGATTGAGGGAGCAGGAAGTGGCGGCCAGGCTGGGTCTGCCAGCGGCGAGCCGCATGGTCAAGATCGAGCGTCTCGGGTTGACTGGCGAAGATCCGTTCGCGTTGGAGACCTGCTATTTGCCGGCTGCCGAATCTTCGGGGCTGGTGAGCGCGCCTCTGGGAAGAGGTTCGCTGTTTGGGACTTTAGAACACGATTACGGCGTTGAACTGGCGTATGCGGATGAGGAAGTCGACGCCACGGCGGCGGAGGGAAACATCGCGGAGTTGCTGGCGCTGCCCGAGGGTGCGCCGGTTCTGCGGATACGCCAGGTGATCTATTCGACCAAGGGCAAGGCGACGATCTACGTCCTGGGCTTTTATCGCTCGGAGCGGCACACGCTTTTCATCCGGCGTTTCCGATAGTTCCTCCGACGCGTGCAAATCGCGCCGCTGCTGCCTCCCTACGGCTCGCTCGAAGCCGCTTACCTTACAATCGCACGTCTAATTTGCATTTCTTGCAACGCATGTGCGTGCTTGGCTTGTTCTCCACTCTCGTAACAGCGGCGAATTCTTCTGATCCAGCCACCGGCTCGGGTGTACTATCTGTGACTACTTTGATACGCAAGTGATGATCGATGCACTATTCGTATCAGGTTGCTTTCTGTAGTCGGCCCCGATTCTCGTCAATTCTCGCACGCTTCGGAAGAGCTGGTGCCGCATGCCCAGGAACATCGTCATTTGTTGTGATGGAACCGGGAATCAGTACGGGTGGTCGAACTCAAATGTTGTAAAGCTCTACTGGATGCTGCAGTCCACACCGGACCAGATCGCCTACTATCACCCTGGCGTGGGGACGATGGGGGCGAGAAATGCCCTGACCGACGTTGGCAAGTGGTGGACCAAGGTCCGGGGTCTTGCTTTCGGCTACGGCGTCTCCGATAACATTGCGGACGCTTACTCGTTCCTGATGAGGGAGTTCAGTCCCGGAGACCAGGTCTTGGTCTTCGGCTTCAGCCGTGGTGCATACACTGCCCGTGCACTGTGCGGCTTCTTGCACATGTGCGGCTTGCTTACGCCGGGCAATGAGGGACTCATTCCATACGCTTTGCGTCTCTTCAAGAGCACGGGCCAAGACAAGTTCCAGGTCGCGGCGGGCTTCAAGAAGACCTTCTGCATCGAATGCAGACCGCATTTTCTGGGAGTATGGGACACGGTCAGTTCCGTAGGATGGATTCTTGATCCCCTCGGGCTGAAACCCTGGCAACTGCCATACACCAAGAAGTTTCCCGACATTCCCATCGTCCGCCATGCCGTCTCGATTGATGAGCGGCGGGCGTTTTTCCGCCAGAACCTGGTCGGAGAACCGGCGCTCCCCAACCAGGACATCAAACAAGTGTGGTTTGCCGGAGTCCACTCGGACGTGGGCGGCAGCTATCCCGAGCCCGAGAGCGGATTGTCCAAAATCACTCTCCGGTGGATGCTGTGCGAAGCGCAGTCGGCAGGGCTGCTGCTGGATCGAGAAAAAGTAGTCGACATGCTAGGCGGCGCCCCCAAGTATGCGCCTCCCGACCCGGGCGCACTGAAGCACGAGTCGCTGCACGGAATCTGGTGGCTGGGAGAGATCTGGCTGAAGCGCTACCGATACCGCGTTTTGGTGCCGGGCCAGCAGCCCATCTATAAAAGCGGCATTAGACCCAACCTGGGACGACGGCGTTTGATCCCGGAAGGCTGCAGTATCCACAAGAGCGTTTTCGATCGCATACAGACCAAGCTGCAGGACCAGCCGCCGTACGATCCAAAAAACTTGCCCAGGCGGTACGTTGTCGAGCAGGAGACCGAGTGCGAACTGCTCCCACGCCCGGTAAGGAGTGAAACGCCAAAGCCGGAGCGCCGCCGCTCTCCGTTGCTCAGGCGGCCGAGTGTCATTACTGCGCTGGGGTTGCTAGCTGTATTGGTTGTGTGCGCGCTGGGCATTGCGATTTTCGCAGTGCACAACAGCCTGGAGGTGCCCGCCGTTGAGAGACCCAAGGAAGTGGTGTGGCTGAAACAGAACTGGACTGAGGACCAGCGTCGCCGCTACTACCACACCGCACAAGGCAGCGACCTCATTCCCTACGCCTGGTTTCTTGCGCTTGAGCAGCCTCGCATCAGTCTGAAGGGTGCGCCGTTGTTCAGAGAGAATTCGTATATGCAGGGCTTCGGTTTTATTCCCGACGGCGCTTACGAACAGAATCCCGACGGGCTGCCGGTGGGCTTCGCGCGCGACGATCATTTCATCGATCCCTACACCGGCCAGAATCAAGTTGTGCTTGGCTTGACCTGCGCCGCCTGTCACACGGGCGAACTTTTCTATGGCGGGAAGGCTATCCGGATTGACGCGGGTCCAGCCATGATCGACATGCAGAAGTTTTCCGAGGCCTTGGGTCTCGCCATCACCTGGACTTACTACGATCGCTTCCGCTTCCACCGGTTTGCGGAGAGAGTGCTCGGGCCCAATCACTCGCGCGCCGATCGACGACGCTTGCGTCAGGCGCTCAAGTATTACCTGGATACGAGTTTTGCCGAGTTCAAGTCCACCCGTCACTTATTCCCAACTCCAGAAGGCTACGGACGTACAGACGCGCTGGCGCGAATCGGGAATTTCGTGTTCGGCACCGAGCTGAACAATAACAAGAACCTGGCAGTGGGGAATGGCCCGGTCAACTATCCGCCGGTCTGGGATGCGTCGTGGATGGACTGGGTGCAGTACAACGGCTCCATCCAGCAGCCGATGGGAAGGAATGTCGGGGAGGCGCTGGGCGTGCGCTCGCGCATCAACCTGCTGGGCTATCCCGGAGTGCAGTTCCAGAGCACGATTCGAGTAGACAATCTCCACGAGATCGAGACTCTGCTCGGCGGATCGAAACCCGGCGACGGTGTGTGGTCGCCGAAGTGGCCGGAGGACACGCTGGGAAAGATCGATCGCGAGAAAGCGGCCAAGGGCGAACAGCTCTATCAGGAGCTGTGCGTCAGTTGCCACCGGCAGCCCATGGATTCCGAGCAGGGTCGCAAGCCGGAATATTGGACCGACTACAAGGACAGCGGAGGAAGACAGTTCTTCAAGGTAAAGATGGTTTCTCTCGACTTTATCGGAACCGATCCGAGGCAAGCCCAGAACTTCTACGACCGGAAGGCTGACAGTGGACCGCTGGGGCAGGGCACGCTATCAGCCGGCGATGGCCTGACCTACATCACGCAAAAAGTGATCCAGCAAGCCTACACACAACTCAAACTCTCGCCCGAACAGCAGGACGAATGGAATGGGCGCCGGCAAAATGAGGTGCGGGCTCCGCTGGCGTACAAGGCGCGGCCGCTGAATGGCATTTGGGCTACGCCTCCGTACCTTCACAATGGTTCGGTTCCTAACCTGTTTGAACTTCTTTCACCAACTAGCGAGAGGTCCAGGACTTTCTATCTCGGGAACAAACAGTTTGACCCGGTCAAGCTAGGCCTCAATACGGATCCACTCAAGGGTGCTTCCAGGTTTGATGTAACTCAAACCGGTAACTTCAATAGAGGGCACGAATTCAACGACGGAGCGAAGGGCAAAGGCCTGATCGGCCGCAAGCTCACGCCAGAAGAACGTCTGCAAATTGTGGAGTACTTGAAGACTATGTAGCGAGTGGCAGACGTGCCGAGGGTTTGAATTCCTCCCTCTCCGCCAGCTCACTGATAGTAGGCACTTAACTACTCCTGCTGCACAGAACCCTTGCGTACACTCCGGGAAGCGACTGCGTTACCAAATCCCGGCTCAGGCGGTGCCATTCTTTGTCTCAGACCGGGTTATCTTTCACGCCTTCCGGTGAAGGAGAACGTATCTCATGGCAGACATTCAGCTCACGGATGATCTTGGAAAATCGGTCCCAGACGTCAAGATCGATCTTTCGCAACCTTCTTCCCTTCTGAGGTATGCACGGACCGAGCTGCTGCATGTGGCGGTAGCTCCGGATTTCATTGCGCAAGCATCGCAACCACTCACAACGGCGGCGCCAAACCCCATCTCATTCCAATTAACGCTGCAACACGGATTTCAGTTGGGCAATACCAAGCCGGAAATCGACCTCACCCCATCATTTCAGGCGGCTATCCGGGCGAATACCACCGAGGGTTCCAACCTGTTCGAGGACGACCCGTTCACGGTTGTTTCGACCGTGCCGAATAACACGGGCTATGTCTCGCTGGCCCTGGAGGGCTCGCTGGACCTCGGTATGAGTGGCTCGTCGGGAGGCTTAACGTTCGGCTTTGACGCGAACCACACCGTTGGCCTGGAGTACTGGAAAGCATTTCCGCTCGGAAACGGCGAGCCGACGTTGGGTCAGGCTACCGGGGCGGCTATCTCGGGATTCGTAATCCCCGCCGGCCTCGAAGATCTGAAGTTGCTGGGCATCAATGATGTCTGCACGGCTTCGGGTCAGGGCAGCCTGACGATCTCGGGCGGATTCGATGTATCGGCAACCCCGAACCCGCTGGCGTCGGTCGACTTGCCACTCAAGGCAGGGAAGCTCGAACTTAAAACCAGTGTGATGGCCGGGATCACAGCGGCATTCACTATCGCCGGCTCTTACCAGATCCGCGCACGGAGAACCTCAGCCGATGCCATTGAGATCAGTTTCTACAAGCAGCGGGGAACCACGCTGAAGATCGATCTATCTGCGTCGGCTGGAGTTGCCGTAAGAGCAGGTGACAGCGACCTGTTGGAGTCCCTGCTGGGCGCAATCAGTGCTGACCCGAACGACGATGCCACCAGGAAACTTTTCGAGGACGGTGGCCTCTCAGAGGATGAAATCTCGACCCTAACAGGTGCCATCAAGAATAGCCTCGACCACAGCCTGCAGGCGTCGCTCGATGTGGCGCTTTCCCAAATCAGGGACGAGCAGGCAGCTTTCCAGTACGAAATCCGACCTGCACTGCTCGACGCGAGGGCCAGCGCCGCCCTGCAACAGGCGCTGAAGGGGAACCTCTCCGGGTTGACGGCACTGGAGACGGGCGGTGCGGACGCTACGCTCGCGCCGGGCGTAAAGCTTATCAGCAGCGTGCTTACCACCATGCGAGAGCGGGGAACCAGCCTGAAGTTGAATCTTCTTGGGCTGGTGAACTTCATTTCTGTAGCCGACCTGATCCGCCAGTGCGTAGTTGTCAAAGACCCCGACACCGGTGACCTGACCATCGCGGATCGCGCGACGGGCGAGTTCATCAATGCTGAGACAGAACCACAGCGTCGCCACGGAGCGCTGCGCAAGGCCATGTTCGAGTCGCTGATGCTTACTGCGACGTACCGCGTCAGCAATACCGTCAGCATGACCGGGCTCAGCAGCAGCAATTTCCATTTCGCGTTTAACGAGACGACCAAGAGTCCCGTCCTGGCCGATTATCTCAACTGGTTCGTCGTGATGAACCTGCTCACAGTACAGCAAAAGGACGACTACCTGAAGCACTTTGCAGGTGGTGGACCCTCAACCTGCCTGCTCCGGGCCGAGTTTGATGACGACGCTTGCCGCTCCCTTTTCTTCCGATCGCCCGGCCAGCTTTGGGACCGCGGTCATTACCTCGAGATTGGCCGCCAGGCGATGCGGGCGTTGATTGATCGGAACCGCGACGACAGCAACCGCTACCGATATGACCTGCTCGACCGGCACTGGGCAGATGCGCTCCAGATCGGTCCGAACGACAACCTCGGACCACTCATGGGGCTGCACTCCACTGACCCCAGAGAGTTCATGATCACGCAGCTTCTCAGGAGTGACGTCTACACCATTGACTGGTGGGCGACCGCAATGCAGACAGCGGGCGCCTCAATCCTTCAGATGCAACAGTTTCTTGCCGGTGCGAATCCCCTCACCGTGGCAGGCAGCCCCGAGTTTGTCAGCCGACGTGCTCAGTTGCAGAAAACGATGGCAGAAGTGATACGCAAAAGTCGTATGCAATTCGACGAGCCTTGGGGTTTGGTTTCGATGTTTTGGGCGGCGGGGTCAAAGGGCGCATCCGCAAAACTGGTCACGACGGGACTGCTGGTCGTGAGGCCATGACACTTGCGGATTCTCAGTTCCCTGGTGGGTCCTGAACCGGTAGGAAAATTTCCCGGGACGCACTAGACCTAGTCACGAGATTGGGAAGAGCTTGTCTGTTCATGAAGCCCCCGAGCGGGTGGATGAATATGACCCAGGCCGCCCATCGCCTGGGATTGCGCGCCGTCCTCCTGCTGGATAGAAGGATGGGGATCGCACGCCTGGTGCCGGTGCCCACGTCCGCAGCGGCTGAACTGCGATACCTGCGACAGAATCACGTGCCTGTCTTGGAGCTGAGCCGTTCTAGCCGCGCGCTGCCGCCGCACGGCGCGCGATCAAGTTGAATCCCCTGGTCCGGGCTTCTTTTTCGAGCGCTGCCAGTTGGGAGCGGGCAGCAGCGGCTCGTGAGGACTTCAGGTCGAGTTCGTGCAGCGCCAGGCGGGCCTCGAGTTGATACGACACGAAGCCAAACCTGGTGGATTCTGCGAGAGTACTTCGAAGACTCTGGAGCGCCTCGGCGGACATGCCGTTCGCAGCGCGGACGCGGGCCGCAACAATGGCAAAGGCGAGACGGACGCCCCGATTGTGGCTTTGCTTCACGAGGTCAGAAGCAGTGTCGACGATCTTGAGGGCTTCCACGGGTCTACCCAACAAGAGCAGGTCGCGGGCCAGCATGGAATATGCTGCGGCTTCGTCGTCCATCACTTTCAGGGCGGACAATTCGGCGATGGCTTCTCGCAAGGGGGCCTCCGCCTCTGCTGGATGCCCGTCTTCAATCGCTCCCTCCGCGAGGGATACGTGAGTATCCGCTACGTCGGCCCGATCGCCAAGATCACTGCGCAGCTTTAGGGCCTGCAGTCTGTTCTGCTCGGCTTCCGGCAGCTTCCCTTCTGCCTCGAAGATGTCTCCCAAGGCGGCCAGGTGGTACCCCAGTTGACGTTTCTCGCCGGACTGGGAATCAAGCGACTTTGCTTCCTCCAGAGCCCGCTCGGCTCCTTCCAGATCACCTTGAAAGTAGAGGGTCTGCCCGAAGTTGTCGAGTTGAAGCGCGATTCTGTCTTTAACGCCAATTTCCCGGCAAGTGACTAACAACTCCTCGTAGATGTCGTGAGCCCGCCGTAGATTGCCTTCATAAAAGAGCAGGCCAGCGAAATTGCCCATGGCGAGAACCAAGCCATCCTTATTCCCTGTTTCGCGCGCGATGGCGATGGACTCCTCGTACATCTTCTTGGCCGCAGCATAATTTCCGGCGTTCCGGTGGACGATAGCAAGATTGTTAAGGGCTGCGGCCAATCCTCCCCGATCACCGGTTTCGCGATAGATCGGAATGGCCTCCTCATACCGCGACTGTGCGGCGACGAGTTCGCCATGCTCCTCCAGAACAGCGGCGGTTGTGACCATAAGACTGGCAACCATATCGCGATCTCCGGCCTGGGCGAACAGCCGCTGGGACTCTTGACAGGAGTCTTGTGCCTTTTGCACCTGCCCCAGCTTGTGGAGGGCCCAGCACTGGTAGTGCCGGGCGCGGGCAACAAGAAGGCGCGCGCCCAGAACCTGGCCCTTTTCAGCGGCCCGCGATGCCGAGGTCAGATCCCGCTTGAAATCGCCGGCCGCTCCCGCCGCCTCGGCCTCAGCTTGATCGATGCGCGGGTCGTCAGAAGCAGGAGCAGGAAGCCGTCGAAGTTCATCCAACGTGGCCAATGCTTCATGGGCGCGGCCGGCAGAAGCCTGTACTCGTGCCAGACGGAGCCCGTATTCGAGATTGTCCGGGAAGAAATCGTAGATCGAACGGTAGATCTCGACCGCCTTGTCCCATTCATGGGTCGCCTGGCGATAACGGCCTTCGACCCAGAGGCGTTGCTCTCGCGAGAGAGGACCGGAAAGATCGAAGGCCTTTTCGGCTTCCTCTCTGGCCTTGGCGTCGTAACCAAGGCCCGACCAGGCATCGGCCAAGGCCGCATGAGCAAGGGCAAAGTTGGGCTCCGTGGATACCGCTTTCTCCAGCAAGTCGCGTGCGCCCAGATTGTCGAAGCTGCGCAGTCTGCCTAAGCCTTCGGAATACGAGCGAGCAGCTTCCGGACTCGAGGGCAGAGAGGCATTTACGTTCGCTGCCTGCGCTAGAGAGAGTTGCGCAACCCCGAGCTTCTGGCGAAGCTCGGTGCCGACCCGCGAGGTCAGGTCAGGTAGGTCGACTTCCTTACCGGTGGCGGTAATGGTGGCCAGCGTCTCTCCGCTCTTCGCATCCTGCAGACGCAGGTCCAGTCTCAAAGACCCGCCCGACGCCTTACCCAGATCGAAGAAGGAACCAAGTACAACAAAATCCGCATCCAGGTTCTTGCGAATGCGGGCGAGCGTATCGCCCGCGTAGCTTTCACTATCTGACAGGGAGAGATCCGTCTTCATACGCGCGACGCTCTCTCCGGGTACTGTGCGCAACTGCTCACCGGCAGACAATTCCGTGGTCAGCATTTCTGAGATGGCGGTGGACAACCAGTCCTGTTCGGAACGCGCAGATAGATTGCGGAACGCAAGTACAGCTACAGAGGGACGAAGCCGAATCGCGGAAGCCGCGCGTCTGGCGCCAGACTCGTGACTGTCAGGAAGGGGCCCACGGCGTGCCTGATAGAAATAGGCAGATCCGGCCGCCAGGAGCAGCGCCAAGGCGATGTATCCCCACAGCCGGGGTGAGCGTGAACGGCCCGGCTCGATCACCACGCGCGACCGCTCCCGGGCCGCAATCAATACGTTCTCTGCAGGCACGGCTTGCGGCTTGGCGGGCTCGCTCGCAACCACCGGAGCGGGAAAAGTCACGGGAGCAAGGAAGCGGTAGCCTCGGCGCGGGACCGTCTCAACAAAACGAGGGTTGTCAGCCGTGTCGCTCAAAGCTGAGCGGAGTTTCTTGATAGCGGTGTTCAGGCCGTCATCAAATGCAACATAAGTGTCGGCAGGCCACAGCTTCTGCTGGATCTCTTCGCGGGTTACCAGCTCACCCGGGCGTTCGAGGAGCAAGGTGAGTACTTGAAAAGGCTGGTCTTGCAGCCGAATGCGTAGCCCACCCTTGGTGAGCAGGTGCTGCTGCAAATCTGCTTCATACAACCCAAAGCGGACCACCTTCCTTACGGGTGTGCCAAGCTCCATATCCAAGCCGCCCCCACAGCGTGGGCTGAGATTCTAGCACGAACAGTTCAGAACTCGGACTAATACCTGTGTTTACAGCACCTTAGCTGTTCAGAAGTAGTCTCGCGCCAGATCCGTTGACGAATGCACTGGCCTCTAGCAAAGTGACGCCCACGCGACCCTCGGTTGTGGACACTCAACGTGACGCCAGACCGACGCACCCGGATCACGATCGAACGCGAACGAATTCTGGTTCTTGCTCGCCAGCTATCGACTCGCGGCCGGTGCGAAAAGTGCGGCCATGAAGTGGAGTTCTTGAAGCAGGAACAGGTGGGGCCAATCCTGGAATCAGTATCCGGAGCATGGGGCGAACCGAGTCAGGAAAGACTCCACCTCGAACAAGCTAAGGACGGGCTGGTTGTCTGCCTGAAATCGATGCTGCGCTTTCTAAAGGCAGCGAGCGGTCGCTAAACATCTCGATAAGAATGAAATCAGGAATCAACAAATACGGAGATGGTATGAGAAAAACTCGAAACCTTATGCAAAACCTGGCAGTCACCTTTGTCCTGTTCTTGCTTTCCGCCGGTGCGTTCGCCCAAAAAGACCCCGGCGTCAGAGGCGGGATTCAAAACACCGGAGGCGGGCTGCAGCAGCAGGGGATTCCAATTCCACATCCGCCGCTGATCAGTCCGAACCCAACCACGGGCGCGACCGTGAACGACAACGAGCGCGCGTCCTTTGAAGAAGGAATCCTGCGAGCTGGCCAGCTGGAGTCCACCTGCGACGACTGCGCCGATGTGACGGATGGTTCACCGGTCGTAGGCCTGGGAGAACTCGACCCGATGTTCCCCCAGTTCCACACCAATTCGAACGGCTTGGGCGCGCGGCACAACGCTGACCAGTGCTTTGTCTGCCATGGCCAGCCCTCGCTCGGCGGATCGGGCGGCTTCATCGTTCCCAATCCCGGCAACGGGAAGCCCCAGCAGGCGGAGAATCCGCAGTTCCGGTTGGTCCCGCACCGTTATGGAAGACAGAACATAGTCCCGAGCTTTCAGCGCCAGTTCGGCCCCATCCGCGAAGTACGGTTCAAGTTCAAACCGGACGGCACACCCGATGGCGGTGTCCATCAACTGTGGACGGTGCGCGGAAGTACGAACGATCCCACCATTCCTAACTGCGCGCTTACCCAACCTGACTTCGCGGCGGAAGCCAAGGCGGGCAACCTCGCCTTCCGCACTCCCCTGCAGATGTTGGGACTAGGGCTGATTGAATCGATCCAGGATCGCGAGATTCTTGCGCAACATGACGCAACCGCCGCGTTGCGCGCGCCGCTCGGTATTACCGGCCATCCCAACCGCAGTGGCAATGACGGAACCATCACTCGTTTCGGGTGGAAGGCCCAGAACAAGTCCATCACGATTTTTGCGGGTGAAGCCTACAACGTGGAGATGGGAATCACCAACGAAGCTTTCCCCACGGCGACGGAAGAAGATCCCGACTGTCAGGGCCCGGAAAAGCCAGAACCGAACGATGTCGTCCGCACGGACAACAATGAGTCCAGGAACCAGGACTTCGACAATCCTCTCCACATTCTTCCGGATTGGCAGCAGTTCCAGATCCTGATGCGATTCACCGACGGGCCGGCCCCGGACCCGAACCCGAGTGAGAGCGCCAAGAAAGGTAAGACCATCTTTGCGGATATCGGCTGCAGCTTGTGCCACACGCCACAAATGCAGACCGCACCCGTCATGAACAGCCCGGTCCTGCAAAACCGGCCGGTCAACCTGTACTCGGATATGTTCGTGCATCACATGGGCTCGAAACTGGCCGACGACATCAGCCAGGGCCAGGCTGGTCCGGACGAGTTCCGCACTACGCCCCTGTGGGGTGTCGGTCAGCGCATCTTCTTTCTGCACGACGGAAGGACGGCGGATCTGCTTCAGGCAATTCAGAACCACTTCTCAGCGGCATCGCCGAAGTACCCCGCTTCCGAAGCCAACGGAGTTGTCAAAAAGTTCAATCAGCTGTCGCTGACCGACAAGCAGGCGATTCTGGACTTCCTCCGTTCCCTCTAACGACCGCGAATTCAAGACTGCCTCTTGCTTCGGCAGGAGGCGGCTTGAGCGGAGAGGCTCATGGCCGTGACCATCAGAAGACAAAACTTGCCTCGGAGCGCGGCCCAATTCGCAGCGACGTTCCGGCTATCTCTCTTGATCGCAATTTTGTGTCTGCTGACGTCCGTGTCTACGGCTTCCACGATCACGGGCAAGGTCACGAACCTGAGCCGCAACCAGCCCTCGTCCGAGGACGACGTTGTTTTATACCGGGTTGACCAAACCATGCACGAAGTGAGCCGCACCAAAAGCGACACGCATGGGGCGTTCCGGTTCGAAGGCCAGGAAGGCTCTCACTATCTGGTCGCCGTCTTGCACCAGAAAGTCTCATATCACACCAAGCTCTTGAGTGGAACCGATCCTGTCGTGGTCTCCGTGTATGACGCGGTGCAGGAACTCGCGGGAGTGCAGGAATCCTCAAGCACTCTATTCCCGAAGGCAGACGGTGATGTGCTCAGGGTCAGCGAGTTCTTCGTAGTCTTGAACCAGTCGACCCCCCCTCGCACGCTATCGTCACAACAAACCTTCACGTTCCTACTTCCACGGGGTGCGGTTCTGGATTCCACGGCAGTTCAACCGCCGGGAACGCTCCCCTTCCTGGTGAGTGCAGCCGCGTGCGGCACTCGGAACCAATATTGCATTGCCTATCCGATTCGTCCCGGAATGACGAGAATTCGCGCTCTCTATCATCTGCCGTACGCCGGGAATATCTCGATCACTGCTTCTGCGTTGCGTCCCGTCAAGGAAGTTGCCTTGATGGTTCCTGATTCCCTGCGCTTCGAAGCGAACCCTCCCGGCACCTTCACCGATCGCGGTAAGCGGAATGAGTTGTCCATGTATCTGGCCACCAGCGTGCGCTCCGGCCAATCCCTCACGTTCTCATTGTCTGCGGCAGATCGTGTCGTCGGAGGAGAGACCGCGACCACCAGCGCAACGCCAATGGGTCTCTCCCTGGCGAGAACTGTAGGGCAGACACAGCCTGTTCAACAACTTGCCCCCTTCTCGCCTGGCAAGAGGTTCCTGTCATGGACGATTCTGATCTGCGCTCTCGTCACCGCCGCGATCCTGATGGTGCTCGCTTTCAGGAGGGTCACGGGGGCTCCAGCTGAGCTCGGCGGCCAGGCTGCCCAACGCACCGTCACGATTCCTTATGTCTAAGCGCACTAGAACGAATTCGAGTCCGCGATTCACGGCACGTCCGCTTTGGGCCACGGTCGTCGCGATTGCCTCGCTGGCGTACATTCAGCCGGGCTTCGCACAGTCCAGAGCTGAGTTTCACCAGACCCTCGTGGTGGCGGCTCCGGAGCCGGTGACGCTCGATGTTGAGGTCCCTAGCGGAGAACTTCAGATCCTCTATAGCCGGGACGGGCAAGTATCGATTACCGGATTCGCACAGTCTTCTACTGACACCGAATTGGGCGACAGCTTTTTCAAGACAGTTCTGACCATCGAGCAAAGCGGAAATCACCTCACGATCCGGCATGTTCCCAATCCTGCCTATCCGGAGGCAGGAATCAACGTTCTTTACAGAATCGATGTGCCCTATCGCACCGAAGTTACTTCGAAGCTCAACCGGGGCAAGCAGACCTTCAGCGGGATCATGGGACCTGTAAGAGCTGTAACCGGCAAGGGCGACATCAAGGCTTCCTACATATCGAAGGGGCTGCAAGCTCAGGTTGATCAGGGAAATCTGGATCTCCAGGTAATCGGAGAGCACGTCGAAGCCAGGACTGGGAGCGGCAACATCTCCTGCGAGCGCCTTGCGCAGGGTGTCAACGCCGAGACAGGAGATGGCGACATCACTCTTATGGTCGTTGGCCCATCCACCGCAACCGTAAAGCAAGGAACAGGAAGAATTGATGTAGGTGGCGCCCGAGGCAGCCTCACGGGTTCGACCAGCGGGGGAGACCTCCATGTCAAAGCGGTTCCCCACGACGGCTGGCGGTTGAATTCCTCGTCGGGAAATATTCGCCTCGAACTTCCGCCGGCCCTCAAGGTTGAACTCGACGCGTCGAGCGGTTCCGGTGGGCTTCAGTTCGATCGTGAGGACATCGCAAGGCCCGACTCTGACGCCCGCAGCTTTCACCAGAAAGTGAACGGTGGCAGCGCACGCATCGATGCACACACCGAGAGCGGCAGAATCGTGATTCGGTGACAACCCAACTGCTTTCGGAAAGACGCTGTGGCGAACACAGATCGCGAGGAGGACAACATGGCAAATACTGATCGCCGGACGCTCCTGTATGCCTTCGGAATCGCGTCCGTGAGCACGCTGCTTCCAGCCCAGAGCACGATGGGCAGTGCGGCAAGCGGAAAGGTCTCCGTAGCCAAGCCGGGCGAGAGCCGCTTTGCGTTCTCCACCAGGCAACAGGCCCGGCTCAGCCCCTGCAAGCTGACCAGCGAAGATACCGCGGGAGCGTTGTCGGCATTTGAGCTGAGCGCACTGCCGCAGTCCGGCCCTTACCTCCACGTTCATCACCGCGAAGACGAGTGGTACTACGTCTTGTCCGGCGAATTTCTCTTCAAAGCAGGCGGGGAACCCCACACCCCTGCCGGCCGGCGCGAGTATCTGGTTGCCGCGTGGTATTCCGCACGTCTGGGCGAACACGACGCAAGCATAGGCCAAGCTCATCCTGGTCTGCCAGCCCGGCGGATTTGAGAAATTCTTCGATGAGATGGGGAGTGCAATGGAGAAGGTGGACAGCGCAAACGCGCAAGACAAGATGAAAGAAGTCATGGCGAAGTACGGGATGGAGTTGTTAGGCCCGCCACTGCTCAGGCCCTTGCGACAGCAGCACTAGTGGTCTTCAAGAACGAGGAGCAAGTACAGAAGGCCTCTGCTCAGCATCTGAAGCGTCAATCTTAGGAGGATCTGAAATGAAAGTCCGATTTGCTGCATCTCTGACTCTGTTGTTACTGCTCGTGCAAGCGTACCCAGCGCTGGCTGCCTGGAGTTCGTTTGTTTCATTGGGATCGACGACGGTGAACGCAGACGTATCCTGCGCGCCTACTACGGGCGGGCAGGCCGTGTGCGCGGCCAGTGCTTTCGGCAATACCTTGCTGGTGAACCAGTTCAACGGCTCGACATGGACGGGCTGGACGAAGCTGACGGGAGCAATTACCTCCGCACCCAGTTGCGCAAACGATGGAAATGGCAACGTTATTTGCACGGCGCGTTCCTCGAGCGGCGGCCTGGCAGCCACTGTCTTCAACGGAACGACGTGGAGCGCCGAGGTTAAGGTGACCGGGTCGCTCGGGTCGGCCCCGAGTTGCGCCTCGCTTGGCGGAGGCCGTGTCCTGTGCGCGGCTCGCAGTTCGGCCGGTGGCCTCACCTACAGTGTGTACAACGGAACTGCGTGGAGCGCATTTGCCAGCCAGACAACAACTTCGACTTCGGCTCCGGGCTGCGGCAGCGACGATGGTGGGCAAGTCATCTGTGCTATGCGCAATACCACCGGCAACATCGTCGTCAATCGCTACAACGGTACGAGCTGGGACGGATTCATCAACATCACAGGAACCGCGAGTGGCGATCCCACATGTGGAAATTTCGGTATTAGCGGCGAAGCAGTGTGCTTCGCGCGGGGGACAGACGTCGCACTTTGGGGCACTCGCTTCACCGGAGGCAGTTGGAGTCCGACGCAATGGACCGTGTGGGGATCGCTCGGCGGAGTCGTGGCCTCGAAAGGGGGCTGCTCCGTCCTGACTAGCGGGCAGCTGATTTGCGGAGCCATCTCGATCACCGATAGCGCTCTCTACGTGAATGACTACAACGGCGCGACTTGGGGAGGATTCGTCAAGCTCGGCCAGACCGTGGTCGGAGACCCCAACTGCATAAACCTCTCTAGCGGACGAGTGCTGTGCACTGTAGTGAACGTGAACAACAAGGTTTTTAGCACCGTGGGTCCATAGCCCCGGGCATGGGCCGAGTCCTATTTCACTTCGATCAGTGCCAGCCCCTGCAACGGTAAGGCCGCTATTCTTCAACGTCCGGGCCTCCGGCGTGGAAGGTTCAGCGGCCTTCTTCAATTGCTCGATCTGAGCTTGCGCCGGGTGGCGCGGAGCGTCCAGCTTCTCGTAGAGCGCGTGGACATCGCCGTGCCCTTGGAATTGCTCGCATGAATAGCCTCCTGTCACCCCGGCGCATGCAAGTGCTGCCCGACCGCCAACTTTTCTGATAGAACTTGCTCGAGCAGCTCTCTTTAGACTTGAGCGCTTCGCCATCGCACATACTCTTCTGTTCTGGGGGGCATTATGAGTGAGCGTGTTCTTGCGTCCACAGGTTGGATTCGCCACGGGATGATCCTGGTCTGCTGGCTCGCTGGTGCGGTTCTGGCTTACTCCCAGACACCAGTTACCGACGATCCACCTTTCTATGGCCCGTTTAATGGGGTGTTTCTCCAGGGTGGGGACGGCCTGAACAAGAGGTTGGCCAAAAATGATTCTGTGTTGCGCGCGGATTCGCCTTGGTCGCTGTACGGCTGGGTAAAGCCTGCAGAAGCGGGGGAAGGGCCCACCCTGCTCGCCGGGCTTGGTGATCCCGCGGAGGAGTTCTCGAGGTATCTCGCTTGGGATGGCGAGCACGCCATTCTGTGGATGGGCAAGGACAACAGCCTTTCCGGGGCCGCCACGCTTGCGCCAGGGAAATGGCATTTCTTGGCGGCGACCTTCGATGGCGAGGAATTTCGACTCTACAAGAACGTTAAACGATCCTGAAGTCAAAGAGACTTTCAAGGTGGAATATAACGAAACACGGTGTGCAGGTTGTGTTATTCAGATCCTAGTCCACTTAATTCCTTTTTGCCACGCAACGGCTAGCGAAATGGGCTAAACTACCGGGCGCGCAGCGCGCATGTTGACGGCATCAGCAGGCTTGCCCGATCAATTTCTGGTAAGCGGCCAAGAGGATTGAAGTAATGGTTGGGCGATTCCTAAACGCGCGGACCTCCGGCGAAACCTCCTCCCAACGCCGGTTTGCCGTCCTTGGCACGCAGGCCGCGATGGTGTTGCTCTGGGTTCTTGCTGGGGTTGTTCCCGGGGTCGCGCAGCAGGGCGGAGCCGAATCTGCGGCGCCAAAACCTGCCGCGCAAATTGATCTGTCGCTACTGGGATACAACGGGCTTTCCCGGGGAGCCCGGCTTTCGGGAACAGCCAACATCTCGCTGGACTTTCTGGATGCGCGCCACGTTCTGCTGACCTTCAATCCGAAAAAGTTATTCCAGCGGTTGCCCGATTGTCCTCCGACTCACAATGACCGGCTGATGCACGCCGTGGTTCTGGAAATGCCCAGCGGGAAGGTGGTCAAGGAAACAGATTGGTATCTGCACGACACACGTCGTTACGTCTGGCCGATGGGATCGGGACGGGTTCTGTTGCGGCGGTTGAACCAGTTGTACGAAGTAACCGCGGATCTCGAGGAAAAGCTGGTTCTCGACTCACCCACGGAGCTGCTGTGGGTTTCGGTCACTCCCGACGGAAAGCAGATCATCGCAGAGACGAATGAGGATGCAGCCCCAAAGGACAGCGGGGCGAAGAACAAAGCCCGAGTGAAAATTGCCTTTCTGGATGCAGACTCAATGACTGTGCAGCGAACCATGGAGTCGCACGGCGCGATCAATTTGCACGCGACAACGTCAGGCTTCGCCGATGTGCGGAATAGCGGAGGGGTGTGGCTGGTGCGATTCGGGCCTGCCGCTCGGGATCGCATCAATATCACGCGGGTGAAGGCGCGGCGCTCACCAAACATTCTCTATAGCAGCGCGAGCACGCTCCTGGTCGGACGGTGTTCGCTCGCCGGCAATGACTACATCGTGAGCGCATTCACGGTGACCGGAAATCACCTGTGGAAACAGCACTGGAGTGAGTGCCGGTACACACCCGTGGTAACTGCGAGTGAAGACGGCAGCCGCTTTGCCGCCAGCACCGTCACCATCGCAGCCGCGACGACTCCCGCACAAGGCGGCGGGAAGGACAATGCTGAGGAAGAGGACCTGGAACAGACCGTTCAGGTTTTCGATACGGCAGGCGGCGGGTCGGTCCTCTCGCTGAAAGCAGAGCCGGCTGTTCTGGTCGGGGAAAATCTTTCACTGTCGCCGGACGGCAGGCAACTGGCCGTCATCGGGGGGACCACGCTCAACATTTATGCATTGCGGGAAATGTCTGCTGACGAGCGGACCAAATACCTTGCCGTCAAGGCCGATACCCCGGGCCTCTATGTTCCCCTGCCGCAGGCGGGCCAGAAGGGAGCGGCAGAAGGACCAATCGACATCTCGGTGGCGGGCGATGACGCGGCTGACACGGAGCAACCCAGCCCTGCGCCAGGCGCGAACTCGGAGGCGCCAGACTCAGTCAAACCAACGCCCGCAGGAACGCCTGCTACGTCCGCAGGCGCAGCTGGCACAGCTTCGCCTGCGGCACTCAGCACGAAAACCAACCTGCCCACGCTGACCCTCCGAACCGGAACCCAAGTCGTGGCCGTGGATGTGGTGGTGACGGACTCGAGGGGACACCTCGTGAAGGGCTTGCAGCAAAGCGATTTCGGAATAGCGGAAGATGGGAAGCCGCAAGGTCTGCGCTACTTCCGGGAGTACGCGGATGCACAACCTGCAGCACAAACTCAAGCGCCACCACCGGCTCCAAAAGAAGTGCTCCCACCGAATATTTTCTCCAACTATTCGCAGCCGGTGGAGACTCGCTCTGTGACGGTGATTCTGTTTGACCTGCTCAACACGGCGATAGCCGATCAAACCCACGCGCAGGCGGAGCTGGTGAAGTTTCTCAAGAGCAAGCCCAAAGACTCGCAATTTGCCCTGTGCGTTCTTTCCGACAGGCTCCAGATGATTCAGGGCTTCACGCAGGATGACAACGTGCTGCTGGCGGCGGCGCGCGGAAAGAAAGCCTCGTTCCGCCACAAGTCTCTGCTCGACTCAGACTCTGCGGCGACGTCCATCGAGGCAAAGGCGACAGCGCAGTTTCGTCCCGACCTGGAGTTTTTCGTGCAGTCGATCTTGTTGCAGGAGTCGGAGGCCCGGGCGCTGGACGCGGATCGGCGGATGTATGTAACCGCAGATGCGTTCGCCCAACTCGCACGCTATCTTTCCGGGATTCCAGGCCGGAAGAATCTGGTTTGGCTCTCCGGTTCTTTTACGTTGGGCCTCTCCCCGGCGAGTAATGTTCCGAATAGCGAGCAGAATGCCTTCATTCAGGTGCGCAACTACAGCGACAACTTGAAGAGGGTGGCGAACCTGCTCGCAGAAGCGCATGTGGCCGTGTATCCGGTGGATGTCAAGGGGTTGGTGACCGATCCGCTGTTTACGGCCGCGACCAATGACACCCTGTCGCCGATTTCCATGCAGGGTTCAACTCCCGTGGGGCCTGCCGTGCGCGGTGGCTCGCCACCCGGCGGCAGGATTGCCAACACCGCGATACCCATCGCGATGATGCAGGCCCAAGCTGATGAATTTGGCTTGACCCAGATCGGAGAGCATTCCACCATGGACAAGCTGGCGGCCGAGACGGGCGGGCAAGCGTTCTATAACACGAACGGAATCGCGAAAGCGATCAATACGGCAACCGAGGAGGGAGCGAACTACTATGCCCTCTCCTACACGCCGGCCAACAAGAATTACGACGGCGCCTTCCGCAAGGTGAAGGTTTTACTGGCGGGGAAGAAATATCACCTGGCGTATCGCAGCGGATACTACGCCGTCGATCCGCATGCCGTGGCCAAGCCTGCGAAAGATCTGGCTTCCGGCCTCGCGCTGGCGGCCATGCAGCAGGGATCGCCGCAGTCGCGGCAGGTCGTATTCGGGGCAAGAGTGGTTCCGTTGGGCAAGCCGAGAATCGTGAAGGACGTCCCTTCTCCCGACGTCAAACCGCTCAAGAACAAGCGAAAGGGAGAGGCCGCGCCGGTGGAAATGCAGCTCTATTCGATCGACTACGCGGTAACACCTGCGGATCTTCGCTTCAACGCGATGCCTGACGGGACATATCACGATGTCCTCAATTTTATGGTTACCGCATTCCACGAGGATGGAAGGTTAGCGGCAAGCCAGATCAGCCAGGTGGCAGCTGATCTCAAGCCGGCAGTTTTCCAGGACCTCCTCTTGGGAGGGGTTCGGATGCACCAGGAGATCGATGTGCCGGCGAAGAGCGCTGTGATGCGGTTGGGGGTTGAGGATGTGGCGAATAGCCACATTGGCACGATTGAGATTCCACTCCCGGTCAAGGCTCCACCGGATGCCCCTCAGATCGCGCGACGCTCCATGCCTCCCGTCGAACGCGATTGAGATTTCATCTTCCATACTTCTTGTCCCAGATTCCAAGCCCTAAACAAAACCTACAGACACTGATTGTGTTGTCCGGCCATGAACACTTTCGTTCGGGAATGGACACTCCGCATTCCCCGGCTCTCCTGACGGGCGGCTCTCTTGCTGTGTTTTCAAACATTTGGCCCTCCTGACGTGTGGTGCAACGGTTGCTCAAAGGTAAGGTGATGGACATCGCTCGGCCCGAGTTCAAGCTCCAGAAGCGGCGCCGCCAGATTGTTCTGTTGGTGGTGGGGGCCGCTTTGGTTGCGGCGGTAACGATCGGAGTCATGCGGCTGAAGCCGGCGGCTCCCTCGGTCGAACGCGGAACCGTATGGACGGACGTCGTGAAACGGGGTTCCATGCTGCGGCAGGTGCGGGGACCGGGATCCCTGATCCCTGCCCAGGAGGCTGTGCGCCAGATTCCTGCCGAAACCGAAGCCACGGTGGTGCGCATCCGTGTGCTGCCCGGCCCCAACCTGGTGCAAGCCGACACCATTCTCGTCGACATGAGCAATCCGCAGGTGGAACAGGCGGCGATTGACGCGGCGCTGCAGTTGAAAGCGGCCGAGGCGGAATATCAAAGCCTGCGGGTGCGGCTCGACAGCGACCTCATGACGCAGAAAGCTGGCGCCGCCACCGTAAATGCGGACTACAGTCAGGCGCAACGACAGGCCGAGACGGACAAGGCGCTCTACGATCTGGGCGTGATCTCCGGACTGGCCTATAAGGCATCGAAGGGCAAAGCGGACGAACTAACGACCAGAAACGATCTCGAGGGGCAGAGGCTGGCGATCAATAAGAAAGCCATTGAAACTCAACTCGCGGAGCAGCAGGCCAAGGTCGACCAGGCGCGCACTCTTGCCACCCTTAAGCAGAAGCAACTGGATGCGCTCAAAGTTCGAGCGGGCATCAGCGGGGTCTTGGTTGACCTGCCGTTGCAGGTAGGTCAGCACGTTCAGCCCGGAACCATGCTGGCCAAGGTGGTGCAGCCGGAACATCTGATGGCCACACTGAAAATCGCCGAGACGCAAGCACGCGATGTGCAGTCTGGCGAGCCCGCATCCATCGACACGCACAACGGCATCATCAGCGGCACGGTGATGCGAGTCGATCCAGGGGTGCAAAACGGAACCGTGACGGTGGACGTCAAACTTACCAGCGAACTGCCAAAGGGGGCCCGGCCCGATCTCAGCGTCGACGGAACCATCGACCTAGAGCGGCTGGACAGCGTCCTTTATGTGGGACGGCCCGCATTCGGTCAGGAAAACAGCACCATCAGCCTGTTCAGGCTGGACACGGACGGA
Source organism: Terriglobia bacterium (assembly GCA_020073465.1). GTDB lineage: Bacteria > Acidobacteriota > Terriglobia > Terriglobales > Acidobacteriaceae > Sulfotelmatobacter. The sequence goes on along the minus strand of JAIQFC010000003.1, from coordinate 137,982 downwards.
AAAGAGGCAATGCGCGTCCCGGTCAAGGTGGGACGCGAATCGGTGAATTCGATTCAGATTTTCGAGGGGCTTCACGAAGGCGACACGGTGATTCTTTCCGACATGTCGCGCTGGGACAAGACGGATCGCATCCGGCTTGAGTAAGCAACTACTCCACAACTTCGAGGCGAAAAGCTTATGACGGAAGCCGGGCAGCCATTGATCCAGATTCAGGATCTGACCAAGGTTTTTTATACCGACGAAATCGAAACCCACGCGCTCTCCGGCGTGCACCTCTCCATTAACAAAGGAGAGTACTTGGCCATGTCGGGGCCTTCGGGGTGCGGCAAGTCGACGCTGCTGTCGATCATCGGCCTGCTGGATACGCCGACGGACGGACGGTACTCGCTGAATGGGAAGACGGTTGAGAACCTCGATTTTGCCGAGCGCTCGCGGATTCGCAACCAGGAGATCGGATTCATCTTCCAGAGTTTCAACCTGATCGGCGACCTGACCGTGTATGAGAACGTCGAGCTGCCGCTCACCTACCGGCAGAAAATGTCCGCCGCCGACCGCAAGAAGCGCGTGATGGAAGCGCTGGAGCGCGTGGGCATGGCGCACCGCGTGCGTCACTATCCCTCGCAACTATCGGGTGGTCAGCAGCAGCGTGTCGCCGTCGCGCGCGCCCTCGGCGGGAAGCCGTCCATTCTGCTGGCCGACGAGCCCACAGGAAACTTGGATTCACGCAACGGCGAAGCGGTAATGGAACTGCTGCAGAACCTGCACCGCGAGGGAGCAACCATCTGCATGGTTACCCATGACCCGCGTTTCGCCAAGCACGCGCAGCGGGAAGTGCATCTGTTCGACGGCAAAGTAGTGGCAGAGGAAGAGCTGAAAAAGCTGATGGCGGATGTGCATGCATGAGTGGCTTGATTCAGGACCTTCGCTATGCGATGCGCCAGCTGCGCAAGAGTCCGGGGTTTGCCTGCACGGCCATCGTGATATTAGCGCTCGGCATCGGCGGCACGACCGCAATCTTTAGCACGATCAACCCGATCCTGTTCGAACCGTTGCCTTATCCGCAAGCCCGCCGGATCGTCATGATCTGGTACGCCGGGGATGACGGTTCCCGCGTCCCCCAAACCTTCCACACCTATCGAGAACTGGCGGAACGGAGCCGTTCGCTTGAAGTAATCGCCGTGATGAAACCGTGGCAGCCCACCCTCACTGGGGCAGATCAGCCGGAACGGTTCGATGGCCAGCGTGTCAGCGCCAACTACTTCCGTTCCCTGGGTGTTCCGCCGGTGTTGGGGCGGGACTTCCAGGCTTCGGACGATATATACAACGGCCCAAAAGTTGTCATCCTCGGAAACGGTTTGTGGCAGCGGCGCTTCGGCGGCGACAGCGCCATCATCGGGCGCCAGGTCCGGCTCGACGACGACCTCTACACCGTCATCGGCGTGATGCCGCGCGCATTCGACAACGTCCTTTCTTCCTCGGCGGAGGTCTGGGCTCCCCTGCAATACGACGCGGGACATATTGCTTCTCCCCAGACTAGGGAGTGGGGACATCACTTGCGGATGGTGGGGCGGCTGCGTGCCGGCGTCAGCATGGCGCAAGCCAGGAGTGATCTCAGCTGGATCGCGCAGACCCCGATACCCGAATTTCCCCGGCCTGCTTGGGCATCGCTGGACCACGGGCTCATTGCGAACTCACTGCAGGATGACATCGCCAGTGGCGTCAAGCCCGCGTTGCTGGCGGTTCTCGGTGCCGTGATCCTGGTTCTCTTGATCGCCTGCGTGAATGTGACAAATCTCCTGCTGGCTCGAGGAGGGCAACGTCGCGGTGAATTCTCGATGCGCGCCGCGCTGGGCGCGCCGCGGACACGGCTGGTCCGGCAACTGCTCACAGAGAGTCTGCTGCTGGCCATGCTCGGCGGTGCTTGCGGGATGATGGTGGCACAGGGCGGAATAGGCGTGCTGGTGGCGCTCAGTCCTCCTGAATTTCCTCGAGTGAATGCAATCCGCGTCGACGGAACCGTATTTGCCTTCATGCTCGGCATCACGGCGCTCATCGGTCTGGTGGTCGGGTCGATTCCAGCACTGTACGCCTTCCGCGGTGACCTGCACATCGGAGCACAGCAAAACTCGGGACGCACCGCAGGCGGTCACCAAGTGACTCGCCGCACTCTGGTAGTGGCCGAGGTTGCGATTGCTCTCGTGCTGCTGGTGAGTGCGGGATTGCTGTTGCGGAGCCTGAGACGTTTGTTCGCGATCGATCCGGGATTCGATGCGTCCCACGTGCTCACCATGCAAGTGCAGGAATCCGGTCATCAATACGACACGGATCGTGCCCGGGACCGGTTCTTCACCCAGGCTCTCGAGGCGGCGCGCCGGGTACCTGGTGTCGAAACCGCGGCGTTCACCAGCCAGTTACCACTGAGCGGCGATTTCGAGAGCTTTGGAATGCAGTTCGAGTTGGACCGGAACGATAACTCCGAGGCCGGGCTGCGCTATGCCGTGAGCCCAAGCTATTTCGAGGTGATGCGCATTCCACTCCGCCACGGCCGCCTGCTCGACGAGCACGACGTGGCGGGAGCGCCTCTGGCTGTTCTGATCAGTGAATCGCTAGCCAAGCGCAAGTTCCCCGGTCAAGACCCGCTCGGGCAGCGCGTTCGCGTCGGTCCCGACATCGGCCACCCCGACCGCCCGTGGGGGACCATTGTCGGCGTGGTGGGCGATGTAAAGCAGGCGTCGCTGGCACTGAATGAATCGGATGCGTTCTACACCTCGACCTCGCAGTGGTCCTGGGTCGATAACGTGCAGTCGCTGGTGGTCCGCACCCGCGGCGATGCGGCGGCGCTTGCGCCCGCCATCCGGCAGGCGATCTGGTCGGTGGACAGGAACCAGCCGATTGTGCGGGTCGCCACCATGGACAACCTGCTGGCCAGGTCAGAAGCTGAACGACATTTTGTGCTGATCCTGTTCGAGGCCTTTGGCCTGGCCGCGCTGGCGCTTGCGGCCACAGGAATTTACGGAGTGCTGTCGGGCAGCGTCACCGAGCGCATCCGCGAGATCGGGCTACGGGCTGCATTGGGCGCGACGCCCGCTGACATCCTCGCTTTGGTGGTTCGCCAGGGAATGGGTATGACCGGGCTCGGTGTGGTGATTGGTCTAAGTGGAGCGGTGCTCGCCAGCCATTCCCTGATCACACTCCTGTTCGGCGTGTCGCGCCTCGACCCGTTCACGTATGTGGGTGTGATCGCGTTGCTGGGAGTCGTGTCGATGATTGCGTGTGCTATGCCCGCATGGCGCGCGGCCAAGATCGACCCCATGGTGGCGCTGCGCTATGAGTAGGAGATAGATCAATGATGAGCGGACTGTTCCACGATGTGCGCTACGCCGTGCGGCAGCTTCGGAAGAGTCCCGGCTTCACCGCCGTTGCGGCGATCACGCTGGCGCTGGGCATCGGGGCGAACACGGCCATTTTCAGCGTAGTCGATTTTATTTTGCTGCGGCCCCTTGCCGTGGCCAATCCGCAACAGGTCTCTTATTTGGCCTTTCGGCAAAAGGGAGATTGGAAACAGAGTTTTTCCTACCCTGAGTTTTCCGAGATTCGAAGCCAGACTGGTTCAATCTTTTCCGATACCGCGGCCGCACAGTTGTTCCAAATGGAAGGACTTCGTGCGAAGGGCAAGAACGAAACCATCTGGACCAACTACGTGAGTGGAAATTTCTTCGAGGTGCTGGGGATACGGCCTGCCGTTGGTCGCTTGATTCAGCCTTCCGAGGGAAACGTTGCGGGAACTGACCCGGTGATCGTTCTCAGCTATTCCTTCTGGAAGACTCATTTCGACAGCGATCCAAGCGTGGTTGGCACGCAGGCATCGGTGAGCGGCAAACCGGTGACAATCATCGGCGTCGCACCCGAGGGTTTCCGGGGAGTGTCGTCGCTTATCGACTCCCAGGGCTACTTACCCTTGAGTATGGCAACCACACGGCGACCGGGCGAACAGAAGTCTGACCTGTTTACTGACCGCAAAGCACGAGAGCTGACTCTCGTCAGCCGCCTGAAGCCCGAGGTAAGTCTTCCCCAGGTTCAATCCGCGTTGGAAGTGATTGCCGGCCGCCTTTCTCAGCAGCACCCAGAAGACAGCAAGGACATGCTGCTCCACGCGTTTCATCTGGGACCGCTCGGCCTGGTGGTGGATTCGTCCGATCCACTGCCCATGGTTGCGGCCCTCTTTCTGATCCTCGCGGCGCTGGTTTTGGCTCTCGCTTGCTTCAACGTTGCGAACCTTTTTCTTGTACGAGCCACCGCACGCCAGCGTGAGATGGCTCTGCGCGCTGCGCTCGGAGCCGGCAGGTGGACACTAGTTCGCCAACTACTTACAGAGAGCCTTGCGCTTACCGTGCTGGGATGCGTTTTTGGAATCATGATGGGGATCGCCGCAAGCCACACCTTGGCTTCACTTCCTATCGGCACCAAGCTTCCTATCGCGTTCGATTTCGCATTCGACTGGCGCGTGTTCTCCTACGCGTTCGCGGCGGCGATCTTCTGCACGCTGGTTGTGGGCCTTGTCCCTGCACTGCGGGCATCTGGTCTTAACCTCAATGAGACTCTCAGAGAAAGCTCACGTACTACATCCAGCGGGCGGCAGCGGCTGCGCAGCGTTCTGGTGGCGACACAGGTGGCCGGCTCGCTCACGCTGCTCATTATTACTGCGCTGTTTGTGCGGAGTCTGTACAACGTACAACGCTCTGATCTCGGGTTCGACCCTAGCCATGTTCTGAATATCACACTTGATCCTCACCAGTCAGGACTCGACGACAAGCAGGGTCGCGCCTTCTATCGCGAACTGCTCGAGCGGGTACGCAGCCTGCCCAGTGTGCAATCGGCAAGCCTCGCGGGGTCGGTGCCTTTTGGTTACTACAGCCTCACCGCCGACGTGGAGATCCCGGGTTACAAGCCCGCTCCAGGCCAGTCTGCCGGATTCAATGCTGTTTCGCCGGGATACTTCGAGACGATGAGGATTCCTGTTGTGGCGGGTCGTTCCTTCCGCGATTCCGACCAGGACGGCAATCTGCGGGTCGTCATCGTGAACGAGGCGATGGTTAAACACTACTGGCCGAACGAAGAGCCGCTCGGGAAGCAAATCACGATCCAGAGAGATAACCGCAGTAATGTGGTGCAGGTCGTGGGCGTGGCCAAGAACAGCAAGACCGGCGACTTGGCTGGACCCATCGGCGACTACATCTATGCGCCGATGGCGCAGAACTACATGTCGACGGAGACGCTTCAAGTCCGGACCACGGTTCCACCCGAGAATATGGCTGCCAACGTTGTCGCCACAATCCATTCCCTTGCGCCTGCTTTGCCAGTCTTCGACGTGCAAAGCATGACCGCCGCCCTGGGCACGCTCAATGGGATTCTCGTCTTTCAATTGGGGGCGGCACTGGTCGCATGTCTTGGTGGTCTCGGACTGGTGCTGGCCATCATTGGCGTATATGGCGTCCTCTCTTATGTCTCGGCCCAGCGGACTCACGAGATTGGGATTCGCATGGCCTTGGGGGCGCCGCGTGGAGCGGTTTTGAAAATGATCTTGCGGGGAGGCGTGGTGATCGTCGTGCCGGGTCTTCTCCTCGGAATTCTGGCTTCGGTGGGGATGGCACGGTTGGTAGGCAGTCTTTTGGTAGGCGTAACGGCAACAGATGCTTCCACGTTCGCCGGGGTATCGCTGCTCCTAACATTTGTGGCGCTGGCAACTTGTTATATTCCCGCGCGGCGTGCGGCAAAGATCGATCCCATGGTGGCGTTGCGGTACGAGTAGGAGGCTGTGATGACCGGACTATTTCACGACGTGCGCTATGCCGTGCGCCAACTGCGCAAGAGTCCCGGCTTCACCGCCGTGGCGGTGATTACGCTGGCGCTGGGCATCGGCGCGAACACAACCACGTTCAGCACGGTGAACGCAATGTTGCTCCGGCCGTTTCCGTTCCCTCGTCTGGATCGGATTGTCACCGTCTGGGAAACCGTTCCCAAGCAGAACGCCTACCACATGAGCGTGGCTCCAGCGAATTTCAGAGACTGGGATGAACAGGGAAAGGGATTCGAGCAGCTGGCGGCAGTTCAGAGTTGGGACGCCAATCTGACCGGCGGCAATGTCGCCCAGCACGTGGAAGGTGCCCGGGTCACATCCGGTTTCTTTTCCCTCCTACGCATGCCAATGCAACTTGGCCGCAGCATCGGCAGCGCAGACCTTCAGCAAGGAGCTGTCCCGGTTGTGGTCGTGGCGCACGGATTCTGGCAGCAGCATCTGGGTTCTGATCCCGGGATCGTCGGCAAGCAACTGCTGTTGAACGGCGAAAAATTCACTGTGGCTGGAATTACCGTGCCAGACTTTGATTTTCCACCCGGGGCCAAGGTTTGGACCCCTCTCAATCTGAACGACGCGCAGAAAGCTGACCGGGAAAACCATTCCTTGACCGTGTTCGGGCGGCTCGCGGATGACGTTTCCATTGCTCAGGCACAGGCGAACCTGCAGGCGATCGCAGCCCGGCTGCGAGAACAGCATCCGACTACAAACGCAGGCCACGACGTCAGCGTGAAGAACACCGTCGATGATCTTATGTACGGCTCGCGGCAGTTCATTTTTGTCCTGATGGGAGCGGCTGCTTTCGTTCTATTGCTCTGCTGCGCCAATGTCGCCAACCTGCAGCTGGCGCGCGCCTTCGCACGCCAGAAGGAAATCGCGCTGCGCACCGCACTGGGAGCGACACGATGGCATATCGGACGGCAGTTGTTGGTGGAAAGCGTCTTGCTCGCTCTGCTCGGAAGTGGCGGCGCACTTTTGCTTTCTCGTTGGGGACTCGCCCTCATGAGTCGCAGCATCCCCCCTTTCATTGTGGAGCACATTGCCGGCTTGAAGCATTTGCAGGTGGATTCGCGGGTCTTCCTGTTCACGCTGGCTGCAGCCATCGCTACAGGCATTATCACGGGCCTGGTTCCGGCATGGCATCTTTCCCGTCCCAACGTCAATGACGCGCTGAAGGAAGGCGGACGTAGCAGCAGTCTCAGTGTTGGCCGGAACCGACTCCGCAGGTTGCTCGTGATCTCGGAAGTTGCCCTGTCTCTGGTCCTGCTGGTGGGGGCAGGGACCATGGTGAAGGGCTTCCAGGCCATGGTGGCGAGTGATATGGGCTTTGATCGCAGCCATGTGCTCACATTCCATGTCGCCTTGCCGGAGGCGAAGTATCGCGACAAAGACCGTGTCCGCGCATATTACGACCGGGTTCTGCGGGACATTGGAGCGCTGCCCGGTGTGGAGTCTGCCGCTTGTGTGACTAGCCTGCCTTCCGGGTGGAACTGGAATTGGGTGGAGTATGCAGCGGAAGGAAAGCCGCCGGCGGCTCCGGGCGAGACTCCATCTGCGATTTCGCAAGTGGTGACTCCTGGTTTCTTTTCCGCTTTGCGCGTTCCGCTGCGGCGAGGGCGGCTCGTTTCGGAGCAAGACGGACGCGATGGGCCTGCGGTCGCAATCGTGAGTGAGGAGATGGCGCACCAGAATTGGCCTGAGCAGGACCCACTGGGCAAGCACATCCGGATGGGACGGGCGGGAAGTGCCGAACCTTGGCGCACGATTGTGGGAATCGTCGGAGACGTGCGGCCGAGTCCTCTTGATCACAGTCCCGCCCCCACCGTGTACGTGCCAGTCGCGCAACGGCCTGAATTGGCCTCGGCGTTTGTGGTGCGGACGTCGGGAGATCCGCTCGCACTGGCGGCCTCCATCAGCGGGCAGATGCGCAGCGTCGACCCGGACCAACCGGCCTATGACGTGCGCAGCCTGGAGCAGGTCCTTTCGGACAACCTCAGCGGCATTGAGCAGACGGCTCGCTTGATGCTGGTGTTCGGGTTTAGTGCGCTCACGCTGGCGGCAGCGGGAATCTTCGCCGTTATGGCCTACTCGGTCACCCAACGAACGCACGAGATCGGAGTGCGCATCGCACTGGGAGCACGGCACATTGACGTGCTCCGGCTCGTAGTGGGATTTGCGATGAAGATGGCTGCGGTCGGACTGGGGATTGGACTGGTGCTGGCCGCGCTGTTGACGCGAGCGCTGTCCAGCGCACTTTTTGGAGTGGTCCAGACCGACGTCACGACGTTTGCCCTGCTGACGTTCCTGTTGGCGACGGTTGCGGCCATGGCGGCCTACCTGCCCGCGCGCTGGGCGATGAAGGTCGATCCCATGGTGGCGCTCCGGTACGAATGAAGGGTTCGAAGGCGAATATGGAAACTCTACTTCAGGATCTGCGCTTTGGCTTCCGCATGCTGGCGAAGAATCCCGCCTTCACGGCAATGGCTGTGCTGACACTGGCACTCGGCATCGGAGCCAACACCGCGCTGTTCTCTGTGATCAACGGAGTATTGTTAAGCCCACTTCCTTTTCCTCAACCCGATGAACTGGTGACGCTGCATGAGAATAAGCCGAACTTTGAAGGTGGGTCCGTCTCCTACCCGAATTTCCGTGACTGGCAGAAGGATAACCACACATTTTCTTCTCTTGCCATTGCCCGCAGTTACGCCTTTAGCCTGACCGGCATCGGTGAAGCCGAACAGGTGAACGGAGAGTTTGTCTCCTCAGATTTCTTCCCGGTGCTGGGCGTGAAGCCGGTAATCGGCCGCACCTTTGCTCAGGATGAGGAGCAGGTTGGTGCCGGCCCCGTTGCGCTCATCAGTGAAGGGTTATGGCAGCGCAAGTTCAGTTCTGCGTCTGACATTCTGGGAAAGAACATCACGCTGGACGCAAAGGACTACACCATCGTCGGAGTGATTCCTGCGAAATTTCACCTGGTCATTCCCGGTTTCCGCGACTCCAAGGTGTACGTGCCCATCGGTCGGTGGAGCAATCCACTGCTGCTTCAGCGTGGCGCCGGGTTGGGAATCCATGGCATCGGCCGGCTCAAGCCCGGAGTAACGATCGAACAAGCGCGGGCTGACATGGATGCAGTCACCCGCAATCTCGCGAACGCCTTCCCCGATGCGGACAAAGGCATCAGTGCCAAAGTGACTCCGCTCAAGGAGCAGATGGTGGGTGATGTCCGGCCTCTCCTGTTCGTGCTTCTTGCCGCAGTTGGCTTTGTACTTCTGATTGCGTGCGTGAACGTCGCGAACCTGTTACTGGCTCGGTCGACCAGCCGGACGCGCGAGTTTGCCGTTCGTGCAGCCCTCGGAGCGACCCGGGGACGAGTGCTTCGCCAACTCCTCACGGAGAGCATCTTGCTAGCTTTGGCCGGTGGGGGGTTGGGATTGCTGCTGGCTGCGTGGGGAACACGGGCGGCCCTTGGAATCTTGCCCGCGGCTCTGCCTCGTGCCGAGCAAGTTGGACTTGACGCCCACGTGCTGATCTTCACTGCCGGCATCTCCCTGCTGGCGGGAGTTGTCTTTGGCCTCACGCCCGCGCTCAAAACATCCCAGCCGGACCTCCATGAAACGCTGAAGCAGGGTGGCCGGGGAGCAAGCGGAACCCGCCATCGTACACAAGGCGTATTCGTCGTGGTCGAGATGGCCCTCGCGCTCGTGTTGCTGATCGGTGCGGGACTGACCATCCGCAGTCTGGCGAAGCTGTGGAGCGTCGATCCGAGGTTCAGTCCGCACCATGTGCTCACGTTTGGCCTTTCGCTTCCACCGTCGATGATGAATGCCAAACCGGATGCGATCCGCGCTGCCTTTCGCGAGTTCGACGCCAAGCTGGCCTCCATCCCCGGGGTTCAGGCGGTTTCCCAGACCTGGGGCGCGGTCCCCTTGAGCGGCGACGACGAACAACTCTTCTGGCTTGAGGGGCAGCCCAAGCCCACAAACGAGAACGATATGAACTGGGCCATCGACTACATCGTCGAACCCGACTATCTGAACGCAATGGGCATTCCGCTGCGGCGGGGCCGGTTCTTTACTCCTCAGGACAATGAACACTCCCCGCTCGTCGTCGTAGTCGATGAACTCTTTGCCCAGAAATATTTCCCTGATCAGAACCCCATCGGCAAGCGCATCCACGTGAACCGGTTCACTCAGCTGGCGGAGATCGTCGGCGTGGTCGGGCACGTCAAGCAGTGGGGTCTGGACACCGACGACCAGCAGTCGCTTCGGTCTGACCTTTATATCCCGTGCATGCAGATGCCGAACGAATTTGTTGCCATGACTCCGTCTGGATCGGCTGTGGTTGTGCGGGCCACGGACGCCTCTGCAGGCCTGCTCGATTCCATCCGGCAGGTCAGCGCGCAGATGAGCAACCAGCAGGTCATCTTCGGCGCACAAACCGTGGACTCTCTTATCTCTGACTCCATGGCCTCAAAGCGATTCTCCATGATCCTGCTTGTCGTCTTCGCGGTGCTGGCGCTCCTGCTCGCCAGCGTGGGAATTTACGGCGTCATTTCTTATGTCGTTGGCCAACGCGCGCATGAGATTGGCATCCGCATCGCTCTTGGAGCGCAGCGCCAGGACATCTTGCGTCTGATTCTGGGCCGGGGAGGAAAGCTTGCCGGGCTCGGAGTTGCAGTTGGACTGGCTGCGGCTTTGGGACTCACGCGACTGATGACCAGTTTGCTCTACGGAGTCGGGGCGACCGATCCACTTACTTTTGCGGGAGTTGCCGTGCTGCTGACCATGGTCGCGCTCGCCGCGTGTTATGTCCCGGCCCGGCGTGCAACCAAGGTCGATCCGGTAGTCGCACTGAGGTACGAGTAGGAGGTCAAGATGAGTGGACTGCTCCAGGACATTCGCTACGCCGTACGCCAGCTCCGCAAGAGTCCCGGCTTCACCGCGGTTGCGGTGATCACCCTGGCGCTGGGGATAGGCGCCAACACGGCGATTTTCAGTGTGGTAAACGGCGTGCTGCTGCGGCCGCTGGGATTCAAGGATGCCGACCGGCTGGTCCGGGTCTGGCATGTTCCACCCGCGAAGAGTTTCCCCGGAATGCCTCTGTTCTCCGTCTCTGCAGCGAACTACCTGGACTGGGAAAGCCAGAACCAGGTGTTCGATCAGATGACGATCTATTCCTACCACGGTTTCAACCTGATGGGTGGCGACAACCCGGAACAAGTGGATGCCAGCGCGGTGTCCTCCGGTTTCTTCTCGACTTTAGGTGTACCGCCAGTGCTGGGTCGCGTGTTTTCTCCGGACGAGGATCAGCCGGGCCGCTCCCACGTTGTGGTTCTCAGCCACCGCCTTTGGCAAGAGCACTTCGGCGCAAACCCTGACATTGTGGGCCGCAGTATCAACCTGGACGGCGAAGGCTACCTGGTGGCCGGAGTCATGCCGGCGAGCTTCCGGTTTCCTGACTTCGCGCAGATGTGGACCCCGATGGCGTGGACTGACAAAGAACGCGCGGTGCGGGGCGAGCACCACTATATGGTCGTCGCGCGGCTTAAACCTGGCGTTGCATTGAAGCAGGCACAGGCGGAGATGAACACGATCTCTGGCCGGCTGGAACAACTGTATCCCGATGACGACAAGGGATGGGGTGCAGCGGTCCTGCCCCTGCGTGACGATCTGGTGCGCGATGTTCGCCCCGCCCTGCTGGTTCTGCTGGGAGCCGTGGCTTTCGTTCTCCTGATTGCCTGCGCCAACGTGGCCAACCTGGCACTGGCGAAAACCTTCAGTCGCCAGAAAGAGATCGCGATTCGGACTGCGCTGGGCGCGACTTCGGCCCGCGTGCTCCGCCAGATCCTTACCGAGACCGTGCTCCTCGCACTCGCGGGAGGAGCACTCGGTTTGGCGTACGCCAATCTTGGGGTTCGCCTGATCGTGGCATTTCTGGCGGACAAACTGCCGCGCTCGGTTGAGGTCGGGCTGGACTCGCAGGTCCTTGTCTTCACCGCCGCCATCTCCATCGTCGCGGGCATTGCCGCGGGAGTGCTGCCGGCTGTCCGCCTGGCCCGGGGCGAATTGAACCAGGCGCTCAAACAAGGATTGGGTCGAACCGATGCGGATTCGGGCGGGCACCGCACGCGCAGCATTCTGGTTGTTTCGGAGGTCGCTCTTTCACTCGTCCTGCTGATCGGTGCGGGGCTGATGATTCGCAGTTTCCAGAGGCTCCAGAGTGTGAATCCGGGGTTTGATTCGCATGGGGTTCTGACGATGACCGCAGCTATCTCCCGCACGAAGTTTCCCCAACCGGCACAGCAGATCGCCTTCTGCGAGCGAGTACTGCAGCGGGTGCGGACGTTGCCTGGTGTGGAATCTGCGGGCGTGATTGATGACATCCCTCTCAATAATCAAGGTTCGCATCAGCCGGTTGCGATCGAAGGCCGGCCCACCCTACCGATGTCGGAGCAACCGGAAGTTGACGTTCGACTCATCAGCCCGGGTTATATGGGAGCGTTGCACATCCCGATCGTGCGCGGCCGTGACCTCAGTGACACCGATGTCGCGGGGAGGCCGGCGGTAGTCCTGATCAGCGAATCCATGGCCCGACAGTTCTGGCCGGGGGAAGACGCGCTGGGCAAGCGTCTTACGTTGACCTTCTTGCCGGATGCGGTCCGCGAAGTGGTCGGAGTTGTGGGCGACGTAAAACTCGACAGTCTGGATGAGACTCGTCCGAGCGCGACCCTCTACTTCCCGCTGGACCAGGTTTCGGTACCGTCGACGGGAGGGTGGAGTTCCTTTCCGATGACGCTGGTGGTGCGCGCTTCCAGTGCCGCAGGAATGGCCTCTGCCGTATCGAATGCCGTGCACGACATCGATCGGCACATGCCGCTGCGCGACATTTTCACCATGGACGAGCTGGTCACGAACTCTCTGTCCACGCAACGGTTCAACATGCTGCTGCTGGGCGCGTTTGCCGGGCTCGCCTTGCTCCTGGCCGCGGTGGGCATCTACAGCGTGCTGTCGTACAGCGTGAAACGGAGTGTGCGGGAAATCGGAATCCGCCTGGCTCTTGGGGCCCGGCTTGCCGATGTGCTGCGCATGGTCGTCGTCGAAGGCATGAAGCCAACCCTGATCGGCGTCGCCATCGGTGCGGCTGGTGCGCTGGCTCTGGGGCGCGTGTTGTCGAGCCTCATCTACGGCGTGACGCCGACCGATCCCATTACTTTCCTGGCGGTGGCGGCGCTGCTGGCTGCGATCGCCTTGTTGGCCAGCATCATTCCGGCGTACCGGGCGACGAAAGTCGATCCCATGGTGGCGTTGCGGTACGAGTGAGGAACCGAATGGAAACGATATATCAGGATGTCCGTTATGGATGGCGTATGTTGCGCAAGAACCCGGGGTTTGCCGTGGTAATTGTGCTGATGCTGGCGCTGGGCATCGGCGCCAATACAGCCGTGTTCACGGTGCTCAACGCAGCCTTGCTGCGACCGCTGCCCTTCGAGAAGCCGGAGGAACTGGTGCAGGTGTGGGAGACCCGCACCTCCGGCGCCTTTCAGCAGATGGAAGCGTCTTACCCGGACTTTGTGGATATGCGGAATAGCCAGGTGTTCGCGCAGCTGGGCGGCTATTCGCGGACCACGATGACGCTCTCGCAGCCGAGCGGCGCGGTGCAGGTGACGGTTGGCCTGGCGAGTACCGGATTCTTCGAGACGCTGGGTGTGCGGCCGGTCCTGGGGCGGACTTTTGTTCCCTCCGAAGAGACGGAACAAAAGACTGCGTCGGTTCTCCTCTCGTATGGGGGATGGCAGCGGCGCTTTGGCGGTGATCCTGCCGCCGTCGGGAAGACTCTCGTGCTGGATGGAGTGGCGTCCACCATCGTCGGGGTACTTCCCAGGAACTTTCAGTTTGGGCCCACCAACTCCGCCGACTTCTGGCAATCGCTGCAGATTTCGGGGTGGCGGCTCCGCAGGAATGCGCATTGGCTGTATCCCATTGGCCGGCTCAGAGCGGGGGTTTCGCTACAGCAAGCTCAATCAGCTTTGTTGAGTGTGACCAGCCGGCTGGAGAGTCAATATCCTGATTCGAATGCAGGAGTGGCAGTGCGCCTCTTCTCATTGCGCGAGGAACTCCTGGGCTCGGTGCGGCTGGTCGTCATTGTACTGATGGCGACGGTGGGGTTCGTACTCCTGATCACGTGCGCCAACATTGCCGGCTTGCTGCTGGCGCGGTCGGTGCCCCGTCAGAAGGAGATCTCAATTCGCAGCGCGCTGGGCGCAGGGCGCGCCCGAATCGTTCGCCAACTCCTGACGGAAAGCACTTTGCTGTCGGTTGCGGGGGGAGCTGCCGGCTTGCTGGCCGCCTACTGGGCTGTTCCGGCGATCCTTGCCGCGATTCCTGAGACCGACCTTCTTGCGATGCCCGCCCTGCAGGGACTGAAGGTGCAGGGGGAGGTCCTGTGGTTCTCGCTCGCACTCTCGCTCTTGACCGGGATTCTGTTTGGCTTGGCGCCGGTTCTGCAGACTTTCAAACTTGATCTTCGCCAGGCGCTGCAGGAGGCTGGCCGCAGTGCGACGGGTGCATTTCATCATCGCTTGCGGGGCGTTCTTGTGGTCTCAGAAGTGGCCCTGGCAGTCGTGCTGCTGGTAAGCGCCGGCCTGATGCTTAAGAGTCTGCGCCGGGTGTTGAACAACGATCCCGGATTCAATACCGAGAACCTTCTGACGCTGGCACTCTCACTGCCCGACAAAGCGTATTCCGACGGGCCGCGCCAGCTGGGTTTCCAGCACCAACTGCTGCAACGAACCAACAGCCTCCCCGGAGTGAAAGAAGCCGCGGCCGTGACCATTATCCCGTTGTCAGGCGCGGGCAACACTTCGCGGTTTGATCTGGTGGGCCATCCCAAGGCCGGGGGTGGCGAGGAGTATGAGGCCAACACTCGCAGCGTCACCACGAATTACTTCTCTGTGATGGGAATTCCGTTGCGGGCTGGGCGTTTTCTGAATGCGGAAGACAGAGACAAGTCGACGCATGTCATCGTAATCAACCAGGCTCTGGCCGATGCCGTGTTCCCTAATCAAAACCCGGTGGGAAAACAGATCAACTTCACGTACACCAACGATCCGAACATCTGGCAAATCGTAGGTGTCGTGGGCAATGAAAATGTCGGCTGGCTGGATCGGGATCCCAGTCCAGTGATCTATGAAAGCTTCGAGCAGGATCCGCCGTCCTATTTCAGCCTGGTGGTTCGGACTCAGCAAGATCCGGCGTCCGTGGCCAGCGCCGTAACCCGCGCCGTCCGGGAGCTTGACTCGGAAGTGCCGGTCTACGCCATTGCCAGCATGGCCCAGATCATTTCGGAATCTCCCACGATTCTGTTGCGCGCGTATCCTGCGTACCTGCTGGGTGCGTTTGCGGGTCTGGCGCTGCTGCTGGCGGTCCTGGGCCTTTACGCCCTGCTGGCGTATTCGGTGGCGCAACGCACCCGTGAACTCGGGCTCCGGATGGCGCTGGGCGCGCAGCAGAAAGACGTTCTCCACCTCATTCTCAACAACGGCGTGAAGCTCGCACTGATCGGCGCCGTGTTGGGCATTGGCGGAGCCATGGCAGCCGGGCGTGTGATCGCCAGCCTGCTGTTCGGCGTAGCACCGACCGACGCGGCCACGTTTGCAGGAGTGTGTCTGGTGCTCATGATCGCAGTACTGCTGGCCAGCTACGTTCCCGCGTATCGCGCGACCAAGGTCGATCCCATGGTCGCGTTGCGTTACGAATGAGGAGGGTATGAACCGATGAACGGCTTGCTGCAGGATTTTCGCTACGCTTTGCGCCAGCTCCGTAAGAGCCCTGGCTTTACGACTGTTGCCGCGCTGACGCTGGCGCTGGGGATCGGCGCCAACACAGCGGTGTTCAGCGTGGTCGATGCAGTGATGCTGCGTCCGTTGCCCTACTATCAGCCGGAGCGGCTGATTGAAGCGCAGTCGGTCAACACTCACAATCCGCAGCCAAGTGCGATTTGCTATCCCGACTTCTTTGACTGGCGCTCACAAAATCACACGCTCGAACACCTGGTTTCGTATCACGACACGTTGTTCACTCTGACTGGCTTGGAACGGCCGGTGCAGCTGGATGCCGAGGTCGTCTCCTGGGACCTGCTGCCGGCACTCGGCATCCGCCCGGAACTCGGCCGAGGCTTCACTCCCGACGAGGAAAAAGTGGGCACCCGCGTCATCTTGATCAGCCACGCCCTATGGACGACCCAATTCGGTGCGGACCCGGCAATCGTCGGCCGTGCCATTCGCCTGAGTGGAGATCTCTACACCGTGGTCGGCGTCATGCCGTCTTCTTTCCGTTTCCCGGTGACCAGTTCCCGGAACAGTGTTTGGACCACGCTCGCCGTTGACGATGATCCGGCCGATCCCAAGCCGAACACCAGCAACCGCGGTTCCCATTTCCTGAATGCCTTTGGACGGTTGAGGCCGGGCGTTACGGTTTCACAGGCGGACCAGGACTTGCGCACCATAGCCGTCAATCTGGCAAAACAGTACCCGACCACGAACACGAGCCATGACTCGGCCAGAGTAGAAACAGAAATCGCGGCGTTGATCGGTGATACGCGAACCGCGCTCCTGGTGGTACTGGGCGCAGTAGCACTGGTGCTGCTGATTGCCTGCGGCAACATCGCAAACTTGTTGCTGGCCCGCATGCGCGAGCGGCAGCGTGAGATCGCGGTGAGGTCGGCCCTGGGTGCGGGTAGGAAGCGCATCGTACGCCAGTTGCTGGCGGAGAGCCTTGCCCTGAGTGCATTGGGAGGGCTGGCCGGATGCGGCCTGGCCTACGTGTGCACGCCGGCGATTCTCTCCCTCATCGGCGACAGTGTTCCGCGGGCAACGAATGCAGGCGTAGATCTCCGGGTGCTGTCGTTCGCAATTGGGGTGTCGTTTGCTGCGGGAATTTTCTTTGGGATCGTTCCTGCAATTGCGGCTTCACGAACCGACCTTGTCTCTACTCTGAAGGAGGGTGGGCGAAGCGAGATCGTTGGGCGCGACTGGCTACGTGCTTCGTTGGTTGTGGGGCAGGTGGCGCTCGGCCTGGTGCTCACTGTGGGAGCCGGCCTGCTCATCACCAGCTTTGCGAACCTGTTGCATACCCATGAAGGATTCAGTCCGGACCACCTCACGACGCTGTACTTCGAAATGCCGGACGCGCACTACAAAGACAGCCGCCCCCAGTTCTACCGTGAGTATTTCGACAAGCTCCGCACCCTGCCGGGTGTGCAATCGGCCGGCGGCGTCATGATTCTGCCCATGACGAGCGACGCCGCCGTGATCAGCTTCGAAGATCCGGAGCACCCTGTTCCCGAGGGACAGCAGCCCAGCGCGGACTTGAGCCCAATCACTCCGCAGTATTTCAGGGCCATGCAGGTTCCGTTGCTCGAAGGGCGCGACTTTTCTGAGCGGGACGACATGAAGTCTCTGCAAGTAATGATCGTCAATCAGGCATTTGCGCAGAAGTTCTTTCCTGGTGAGGAGGTGCTGGGCAAAAAGCTGAAGCCGGGTGCTGGCGGTGGGGCCCAGGGCGGGCCGCCGTGGCGTGAAATCGTAGGAGTGGTCGGTGACATCAGGCTTGGGGCGACACAGCGCGAAATGCGCCCCGCCATGTATCTGCCCGCCGGCCAACTGCCGGGCTGGTGCTGCCTGTATTCGGTGGTCCGAACATCGCTCGCCCCGCCGAGTCTCGAAGCGAGCGTCCAACAGATCGTCTCGGCGATGGACAAAGATATTCCCGTCACCCAGGTTCGCACCATGAGCGAGCTGATGTTCAGCGGGCTTTCACAGCCGCGGTTTGCCACAGTCCTGCTGAGTACCTTCGCCGGACTTGCCATCGTTCTAACGATTGTTGGCTTGTACGGCGTGATGACGTACTCGGTTTCGCGGCGTACGCGTGAAATCGGCGTCCGGATGGCATTGGGGGCGCAACGCAGCGCGGTGCTGAAAATGGTATTGCGGGATGCCGCGACCCTGCTCGCAATCGGGATTGCGCTTGGCACCTCCGCGGCGCTGGCTTCCAGCTCGGTGCTTGAAAGCATGCTGTATGGCACCGGATCGCGGAACCCGGCGGTGCTGATTCAGGTCTGTATCGCAGTGGCACTGGCAGGGCTCTTGGCGGCATACATTCCAGCGTTTCGCGCCACCCGTGTCGATCCCATGGTGGCGTTGCGCTACGAGTAGGAGCTTGTTAATGAATGGACTGTTTCAGGACGTTCGCTACGCGCTGCGCCAGTTGCGCAAGAGCCCGGGCTTCACGGTGGTTGCCGTGTTGATGCTGGCCTTGGGGATCGGGGCCAACACGGCCATTTTCAGCATGGTCAATGCGGTTCTGCTGAGGCCGCTGCCGTATGAAGAGGCTGACCGACTGGTGATGGTGTGGGAGCAGAACCCCCATCGTGGCTGGTTTGAAAACATTGTCTCGGCCGAGAACTTTCTCGACTGGAAGAAGCAGAACCATGTATTCGCCGACATGGCGGCATTCGAGTCGAACTTCTTCAACCTGAGTGGAGGCAGCAAGCCCGAAGAGATTGCCGGTGAACGCGTGACCAGCAACCTCTTTTCAGTTCTGGGGGTGCAACCTGTGCGCGGCCGATTGTTTCTTCCGGAAGAGGAGAAGCGGGGCAGTGCCGTAGCCATTGTAAGCTATGGGCTTTGGCAGGAGCACTACGGAGGCGATCCTGCACTCGTCGGGAAACCGATTTCACTCAACGGAGAAGCTCACACGGTGGTGGGTATCCTGCCTGCAAGCTTCACCGACGATTATTCGGCCTCATTTGCCCCGCACTCACGAGTCTGGATAGCGGGACTGAATCTTCAGCCCGAAGGTCGCGAATGGCATGACTACCACGCCATCGCGCGGCTCAAACCGGATGTGACTCTGGTCCAGGCGCAGACCGAAATGGACACGATCGCAAGCCGGATCGAGCAACAGTATCCCGAGTCCAAAGGTTGGGGCGTGGCCCTGGTGGGACTGCATGACCAGGTTGTGAAGTACACGCGTCCGGCTCTTCTGGTCTTGCTCGGAGCGGTGGCCCTGGTGTTGTTGATTGCGTGTGCCAATGTCGCAAACCTGATGCTGGTCCGGGCAACGGGACGCGAAAAGGAAACTGCGATTCGCGCCGCACTGGGCGCAAGTCGCGGCCAGATTATCCGGCAGTTCCTGGTCGAGAGCACGCTGCTTTCGATGATCGGTGCCGCACTGGGTCTCGTGATTGCAGGCTGGGGATCGGAAATTCTGGTGAGGCTGTCTCCTCCAGAGACTCCGAGACTTGAAGGCGCTGCCATCGATGGCTACGTGCTTCTTTTCACGGTCGTGGTGGCGTTGGGTACGGGAATAGTCTTCGGATTGGCACCCGCTCTTGGTGCGTCCAGACCAAATGTGAACGAATCGTTGAAAGAGAGTGGCAGGAGTTCGAGCACGAGTGCTAAAGGACGTCGGCTGCGGGATGCGCTCGTCATCTCCGAATTCGGGTTGGCTCTAGCTCTCCTGGTCGGAGCCGGCTTGATGGTTAAGACTCTGCTGCATCTTCACCGAGTCGACATCGGTCTTAGTCCCGATAACGTTCTCACCCTGAAGGTACCGCTTGAAGGCCCGCAGTATGAGGATCAACGCCGCCAGGCTGAGTTCTTTCAGCAATTGCTGGCCCGCATCGAGGCCCTGCCCGGAGTCGAGTCCGCGAGTGTGTCTCGAGGAGTGCCGATGTATGGCTGGGCGGGCTGGAACTTTGTGACCGCCGACCATCCCAACCCTCCGGCCGGCGAGGTCCCCGATGCAAACTACGTGGTGATTGGACCCCATTACTTCCGCACCATGGGAATTCCGTTGCGCCTCGGCCGCCCCTTTTCTGACCACGATACACCCACTACCGAGCCGGTAGTTATCGTTAGTGAGTCGCTGGCGCGCAAGCACTGGCCCGGACAGGATCCGATTGGGAAGCGGCTCAAGGTCAGTTCTGATGCAAACGACAAGGGACTACCTTGGCTCTCGGTCGTCGGCGTGGCAGGAAACGTTCGGAGCGAAGGTCAATATGCTCCGTTTGTTCCGGAGCTGTACGTTCCCTATACGCAGGGTCCGTGGCTTCTATGGCCCCGCCACATCATGGTGCGCACCGCGTCCAGTCCCACTGCAATCGTCCCCACCATCCGCCGTGAAGTCGCGGCTTTAGACGAAGACGTGCCAGTTTCGGACGTCAGCACGATGAAGGAGATTGTCGCAGGCCCCGTGCGTCAGGGGCAGACGGTCATGTGGCTGCTGGGGTCATTCGCCACACTGGCGCTGGTGTTGGCTGCGGTCGGAATCTACAGCGTGATCTCATATGCCGTGACCCAGCGAACCCACGAACTCGGCATCCGCATGGCTCTGGGCGCGGACCGTCGAACTGTCGTGAATCTGGTAGTGAAACAGGGCCTGGTTCTGGCGACGGTAGGCGTAGCAATCGGCCTGGCAGGCGCATGGGGCATGGCACATTTCGTGTCCCGCTTGCCGTTCGAGGCCCGGCTCCTGTTGCTGTTCGACGTCCAACCCACTGATCCGCTAACTTTCGTGGCCGTGCCGGCAATCCTTGCCATGGTGGCATTGCTGGCCAGCTATTTTCCAGGCCGCCGTGCGGCCAAGGTCGATCCCATAGTGGCACTGCGGTACGAGTAAGAGAACAATATGGACAAACTGATCCAAGACCTTCGCTACGCTCTGCGGCAGTTGCGCAAGAACCCAGGATTCACCACGGTTGCCTTGCTCACGCTCACCTTGGGCATCGGCGCCAATACCGCGATCTTCTCCGTCGTCCACGCAGTCTTGCTCAAGCCGCTCGGATACCGCGAACCCGACCGCGTGGTGTTGGTCACCGAGGGGGCTACGCCGGTGCGGTTCGAGGAGTTGATGGCGGCCAGCCGGTCCTATACGGAGCTTGGGGATTTCGCTGTCGGCTTTGAGAACATGACGCTCTCCGGTGTAACGGAGCCGGAAATGTTGAAGGGCGCGCGCGTGTCAGCCAATTTTCTCCATATCCTAGCCGTCAGTCCATTGCTGGGACGCAGTTTCCTCCCGGAGGAAGACAAGCCCGGGGCGCCGGCAGTGGCGATGATCAGTGCGGAATTGTGGCAGCGCCGGTTCGGCGCAGATCGTTCAATCGTCGGCAAGACGGTAACGCTGGCAGGGATGCCATACGGAATCGTTGGCGTGCTGCCGGCGGGATTCCAATTCCCGCTGGCAGGGTCGGAAGTGTGGGTCACGAGGCCGTCGGAGTGGTCGGCGGTCCCACCTCAAGGCAGGCCTCTCAGTCCAATCTTGAGCGTGTTTGGCCGATTGAAACCCGGTCTGCAGCTTCACCAAGCAACGGCCGAGCTGGCCGTGCTGAATCGTCAATACGCCGCCGCTCATCCGGGCATGCTGGACGCCAAGCCAGACTCACCCGAAGCTGTGCGGCCCTTCAAAGACCAGCTGGTTTCTGACGTGCGTTCAGAATTGTGGATGTTGTTCGGCGCCGTCGGGTTTGTGCTGCTGATTGTGTGCGCAAACCTGGCCAGCCTGCTGCTGGCGCGCGCGACTTCCCGTTCCCGAGAGTTTGCTGTGCGCGCGGCGATTGGGGCCGGGCGCGGACGGATTATCTCGCAGCTACTCGCCGAGAGCGTCTTGCTGGCCACGGTCGGCGGCGGGTTGGGCATAGGGCTGGCTGCATGGAGTTTGAGCGCCATAAGAAGGATGACTTTCGTCGATTTGCCGCGGGCTGGAGAAATCCAGATGGACGGCATGGTCCTCGGATTCGCCGTGGCGCTCTCGCTCGTCACGGGCGTCCTGTTCGGGCTGGTTCCTTCGCTGGTTGCCTCCAGACCGGATCTCGCCGCCGCGCTGAGGGGAAGCGGAGAGGCGGCTGGCTCAACACCACGGCTGCGTTTTGGCCCGCGAGGGCCGTTGGTGGTCGGGCAGGTCGCACTTTCGATCGTCCTTCTGATTGGCGCCACACTCCTGATCGAGAGCCTGGCTCGTGTGTACCGGGTCGATCCAGGATTCCAGACCTCCCACCTTCTGACCATGAACATTGCCTTGTCTCCCACGCGCTATGACACGGACAAGAAGAAGGCAATGTTTTATGAGGAACTGGTAGAGCACGCAGAGTCGTTGCCCGGCGTCCGTAGCGCGGCGGTCACGCTGAACCTTCCGATGACCGATGCCTGGGTAGGATCTCCTGTGCAGTTGGCGGGGACACCGCCCGTAAAGCTGAACGAGCGGGCCATCGGGATGCTCCAGAACATCTCGCCAGGATATTTCCGCACGCTGGCTATCGGGCTGAAGCGAGGCAGGGAGTTCACCGCGCACGATAACGCGCAGTCCGTTCCGGTTGCGATCGTCAATGAAAACCTGGTGCGGCTGTTTTGGCCGCAGTACCCGGAGGGGCCCGGCCCCATCGGGCAGCACGTCCTTGTCGGTACTGATCCTCAATCGATAGAGATCGTCGGTATAGCGCCGAACGTGCGTCAATCGGGCAGAGACGATAATCCGAAGCCGGAAGTGTACTTTCCCTGCTCCCAAAGGCCCCCCCTGTCTGCAATGCTGGCCGTGCGAACGGACGGCAATCCGCTGTCGTTTGCCAACGCGGTTCGCGGCCAGGTACTGGCGATTGATCGCGACCAGCCAGTTTCGGCGGTCGCTTCCATGGACGAATTAGTGGAAGCCTCCGAGGGGCAGCTTCGACTCATGATGACGCTGCTGGGAATGTTTGCCGGGGCCGCTGCACTCCTCTCCGTAGTTGGACTTTACGGTGTCATCTCCTATTCAGTCGTACAACGGACGAAGGAAATAGGAATTCGTCGGGCCTTGGGCGCGCAAAGAAGCGACATTCTTGTGCTAGTGGCAGGGCAGGTCGTCGGCCTTGCGCTGGCCGGCGTCTCACTTGGGATCTGCGGTGCATTCGCCCTGACTCGCGTGTTGAAAGACTTGCTATTCCAGGTCAGTGCCACCGACCCGGTCACCTTTGTTGGTATTCCAATACTGTTCGTGCTGGTTGGAGTGGCCGCGAGCTATATCCCCGCGCGGCGCGCGGCGAAGGTCGATCCCATGGTGGCCCTGCGTTACCTCTAGAAGCTTTGGAGATTGAATCGACAACTCTATGATCCAACTGAAAAACATCGAACGCAACTACAAGACCGGCGCCGGATTCACCTGGGTGTTGCGCCGCGTAAACCTCGACATTCAGCAGGGGGAATTCATCACCGTGATGGGGCCCTCCGGAGCGGGAAAATCTTCTCTTCTGAACGTGCTGGCCCTGCTCGACGACCAATGGAAGGGCGAGTACTGGTTCCGCGAGCAAACCGTCCACGACCTGAAGCGCAAGCAACGAAGTGAACTGGCCAAGCGGAATATCGGTATGGTCTTCCAGAGCTACCACCTGCTCGACGATCTCACGGTCGAGGAAAACATCGATCTCCCGCTTTCGTATAAGGACATCCCACGTCACCAGCGGCAGAGCCTGGTCGCCGATGCTCTGGACCGCTTTCAGATCGTGGCCAAGAAGGGGCTGTATCCCAGCCAGCTTTCCGGTGGCCAGCAGCAACTGGTGGGAATCGCACGCGCCGTCATTCATAAGCCGCCGCTTCTGCTCGCCGATGAACCAACCGGCAATCTGCATTCCGGACAGGCCAAGGAGATCATGGAACTCTTCCGTGATCTGAACCAGCAAGGCACAACCATCGTGCAAGTCACACACTCGGAAGCGAACGCGGCTTACGGAAGCCGCACCATTCAACTGCGGGACGGATGGCTGGTGGGCGACACCGCCAATCCGGCACTTACTCAGCCGACGGAGGTTAGCGCATCGTGAGGTTCCAGGGTCCGGCTTTCTTGCAACGGGGAATTGCCATCATGTGTGTGTACGGGATGTTGGCCAGCAGCCTGTGGGCGCAGGATGCAGCACCTTCGTCGCCGTCCCAGACGAAGGGCTCAACCACGTCGCCGCAGAGCGCTTCTCCTCTTCGGTTCGAGATGCCAAAATCTCACAACCCGATCAAGGCCTACTCGCCCGATTCGGTTCCGGAGCCCGAACTTGCGAACTCGACTCGAATTGCGCAACTCATCCGCGACGGCAAGCTCTATCTCTCACTGAAAGATGCGATCGACCTTGCTCTGGAGAATAATCTCGACTTGGCCATTGCTCGCTACAACCTTCCCATTGCCGACACCGACATCCTGCGCACCCAGGCTGGCGGATTCTTCCGCGGCGTGAACACCGGAGTTGTCCAGGGAACTCCGGGTGGGGGCGTAGGAGGCTTTGGCACGGGGGCTCCGGGGGCGGGCGCCGGCGGGACATCGAGCGGCGCCGGCGGCGCAGGTGCAGGCGCTTCAGGATTGGTTCAGTCCACCCTCGGAACCGGGACTGCCGTGTCGTCGTATGATCCGGCAATCACCGCTTCCGTCGGAGCTGAACACCAAACCACTCCACTCGCCAACCTGCAGATTTACGGTGTGCCTTCGCTCCAGTTGAATATCGGCCAGGCTACATTTGGGTACGTGCAAGCGTTTCCGACGGGCACCAGCATCTCTTTCCAGTTCAACAACAACCGCCAGTCGACGAACAGCCCGTTTCTTTTCCTGTCTCCGGCCACAAGCTCGATGTTTCGTTTTTCGATTCAGCAGGAATTGCTGGCGGGATTCGGCTTCGGGCCTAATCTGCGTTATCTGCGCATCGCGCGCAACAACAAGAAGATTTCCGACATCGCCTTCAAAGACCAGGTCATCGCCACGGTCACCCAGATCGAAAACATCTATTGGGATCTGGTCAGCGCCTACGAGCAGACACAGGTCAACGAGCAGGCTACCTCATTCGCTCGACAGACCCTCGAGAATGCCAGGAAACAGTTGCAGCTGGAGAGCATTCCCGAGATGGACGTGATGCGCGCCGAAGCCGAAGTTTCAAAGCGCGACCAGGACTTGACAGTCGCGCGCACGAGTCTCCAACTGCAAGAAACTCTGATGAAAAATGCAGTCACCAAGAACTTGTCCGATCCGGTTCTGGAAGCAATGCCGGTCATTCCGACAGACCGCATGCAATCGGAACAAACCCAGACCACTTCCCCGATTCAGGATTTGATTGCCCAAGCCCTGCTCCATCGTCCGGAACTGGCCGAGTCCGATGTGGATCTGGTGAACCGCCAGATCAGCCGTAAAGCGGCGCGCAATGCCTTGCTGCCATCACTCTCGCTGGTAGGATTCTACGGAGGCTCAGGGCTCGCGGGTCCACTGAATCCGCTCTGTCAGAACTGCACTTCAAACGTGCCCGTCGATTTCGCGGGAGCGTTGGGAAACACTTTCAACAATTCTTCCCCTGATTACTTTATTGGCCTAAACCTGAACATCCCCATCCGGAATCGTGTCGCCAAGGCCGATCAATATCGTTCCGAGCTTGAGTATCGCCAGGCCGAACTGCGCAGGGAGCAACTGAAGAAGCAAGTCCGCATCGAAGTGCGTAATGCGCAATACGCACTCGAACAAACCGGTGCGAGAGTGGAGGCCGCCCGCAAGGCACGGGACCTGGCGCAGCGCACGTTCGAGATCACACGTAAGGAACAGGAATTGGGGGCGGGATCGAGTTATCAGACCCTCACTGCCCAGCGCGATCTTTCTCTGGCTGAGTTGGATCTCCTCAGCGCGATGACTATCCATGAGAAAGCTAAAGTCGAACTGGATCGCGCTACCGGGACGACTTTGGAACATAATGGCATCCAGGTCCAGGACGCAGTGAACGGTACAATCAGCACTGTGAGTCCATAATTGAGTATGCAGCCCGTTGCCAAGCCGGAAGAGCTTCCCGCCGTCACAACGCCGAAGCGCAACCACGACCGTCCCCGCATTTTGGCTGCTGACGACCAGCAGCATGTCCTCGAGGCGATCGAACTGCTCCTGCGTCCGCAGGGATACGAGGTAGAGACCGCGAAGTCTCCGGCGTTGGTTCGCGACGCTCTGGCCACCGGCTCCTACGATTCCCTCCTGATTGACCTGAACTACACGCGGGACACTACGTCTGGCCGGGAAGGCCTCGACCTTCTGTCTGAGATCGTTGCCCAGGACAGTACGACTCCTGTCATCGTGATGACGGCCTGGGCCAACATTGATCTGGCGGTGGAAGCCATGCGCCGCGGAGCGCGGGACTTCATTCAGAAGCCCTGGGAAAACGAGCGGCTGCTCGCGATCCTGAGAACGCAGGTCGAACTTCATCGCGCCCTCCGCCAGGCGGAGCGCCTGGCGGCCCAGAATCGACTGCTGCAGACTGAAGGCCGGCCTCAGTTCATTGCGACCGCATCCGCGATGCAGCCGGTACTTGATGCCATTACTCGTGTCGGCCCCTCGGATGCGAATGTTCTCATCACGGGCGAGCATGGCACTGGCAAGGAAGTGGTCGCGCAGACGCTTCACGCGCTGTCTGCCCGGGCGTCTCGTCCCATGATCGCCGTAAACACCGGCGCTGTCCCGGAAGGACTATTTGAAAGTGAACTTTTCGGGCACGTGAAAGGCGCGTTCACCGATGCGCGTTCCGATCGCATCGGCCGCTTCGAGCTGGCCGACGGCGGAACCATCTTCCTGGACGAGATCGGCAACGTGCCGTTGCATCAGCAGGCAAAGCTGTTACGCGTGCTCGAGGCGGGTGAAGTTGAGCGGGTTGGATCGTCGCGTCCCCGCCGTATCGACGTGCGCGTCATTTCTGCCACCAACACCGACCTTCGAGCCGCCTGTGCTTCCGGACAGTTTCGCGAAGACTTGCTGTTCCGTCTGAACACGGTTGAGATCCACGTGCCCGCATTGCGAGAACGCCGCGAAGATATCCCTGCCTTGGCGGTACACTTTCTCTCGCGCTACTCGTCGCGTTACCGGCGGCCAGTCCAGGGATTCGAGGCTGCCGCTTTGCAGCTGCTCATGCAATACTCCTGGCCGGGGAATGTCCGCGAACTGGAGCATACCCTGGAGCGTGCGGTCTTGATGTGCCGTGGGACTGAGGTCCAGCGCGCCGACTTGGGATTGGACTCACTCCGCCAGCAGGGCCAGAACCTGGAGGAACTCAGCCTTGAGTCCGTGGAAGCCATTTTGATCCGCAAAGCGCTGCAGCGTTCTCAGGGTAATATAAGCCAGGCCGCCGAGGTGTTGGGGCTCAGTCGCGGAGCTCTTTATCGGCGGATGGAAAAGTATGGGCTCTAGCCCGCTGGGGAACCTGAATCCCACATTCCGGAAACCTCCACGCAAGCGGGTTCGCCTCCTGTATGAACGGCGGATCAGCCTCTTCTCTCTATTTGTCGCCCTGCCTGGCATGCTGTTCAGCGGCATATTCATCTGGCTGCAGCATTGGTCTCTCGAGTCCAGGATCGCGCTGACGTTCGTCGAATTGTTCGTCTGGTGGCTGCTGGCAATGGCGTTACAGGAGCAGACCACGCGTCCATTGCAGACTCTGGCCAATGTGATTGCCGCCCTGCGGGAAGAGGATTACTCCTTTCGCGCCCGCGGCGCAGCCACGGATGATGCGCTAGGCGAGTTGTCGCTTGAGGTAAATGCCCTGGCCGACCTGCTTGCCGAGCAGCGTATTCGAGCCATCGAAGCGACGGCCCTGCTGCGTCGCGTGGTCGAAGAGATCGAAGTGCCGTTGTTCACCTTTGACCCGGATCAGACTCTCCGGCTGGTGAACTCAGCCGGAGAGCGGCTGCTGCAGCAGCCCTCCGTGAGGCTGCTGGGGCGAACCGCGAAAGAGATCGGGCTGGACAGCTGCTTGTCGGTGGAGAGCGGCACCCTGGTGCCGCTGCACTTCCAGGGACCGAACGCGCGCTGGCTGGTGCGCCGGAGTTCATTCCGGCAAAAGGGCGTGCCGCACACTCTGGTCGTTCTGTCGGACGTGAGTCGCGCTCTGCGCGAAGAAGAACGCGGCGCCTGGCAGCGCCTGATCCGCGTGCTCGGCCACGAACTCAATAATTCGCTCACGCCCATCAAATCGATTGCCGGCAGTCTGAATGCACAGGTTTCCCAGACGGTACTCGATGCGGAGGTGCGGCAGGATTTTCAACGCGGGCTGGCCATTATTGGAACGCGCGCCGATTCCCTTAACCGTTTCTTGCAGGCGTACCGTCAACTCGCCCAGATGCCCCCACCCGTTTTCAGGAAGACTGCGCTGCCCCCCGTTGTCGAACGAGTTGCTGGACTCGAGACCAGACTGCGAGTGCAGGTGGTTCCCGGCCCTGATGTGCAGTTGATGCTTGATCCGGATCAGTGCGAGCAGATGCTCATTAACCTGGTGCGAAACGCAGTTGAGGCGGCCCTGGAACCACGGCACCCGCCAAACGGAGCGCAGGAGGCTGCGAACGCGCCCTCTCCGCGTTTGGACCCTCAGGTCACGATGCATTGGGACCTCACCGAGAAGGAGCTGGTTCTCACCATCGACGACAACGGGCCCGGATTCCTTAATCCCAGTAATGCGTTTGTTCCTTTCTACACCACCAAGCCCGCGGGAAGTGGCATTGGCCTGGTTCTCTCCCGGCAGATCGCCGAGGCCCACGGCGGCTCCATCGAGCTCCTGAACGCGAGTGACAAGAGAGGCTGCCGGGCAAGAGTCGTGCTGCCACGAACCCAGCCTACTGAGTAGCCGGACCCCCAAACAACTGGTTAGCGTCTGCATTCAGGTCCCGTCGAGCGGCTACCGTGAACCCTGTTGTTACGGATACGAGAGTCCACCATGGGTCGGCCAAAATTGGGCTTTAGTAACAAGGGGACCACGGCTTAGGACTCTGCAGCGCCCAGAGTTTGTCGTAAACTTATGTTCCGTGAAGACGCCTTTGGCCGCTCCCAAAAGCGGTGGGAATGAGACTGGGGACTTGAAGATCTCTTCTAGCCTAAATAGCCACGACCGCCGTGGCCCTGGGAGTCCCCAAGCGCAGCCGCCGCTTGATACTGATTCGATTTCTGTCGACAAGCCTGCGAGGGTTGCGGCCGGGTTGAAGTCGGTTCTGAAGGCAGCGGAAGTCACGCTGAAAGAACCAGGACTCGCTCGAGGAGTCGCCGCGCTCTATCGTCTCAACCAATTTGACGGCACGGATTGCCCAGGATGCGCCTGGCCCGATCCAGACGAGCAGCGTTCGCTGAACGAGTACTGTGAGAACGGTGTCAAGGCGATCGCCGAAGAGGCTACTTCGAAGAGGGTCGGCCCTGAGTTTTTCCGCAACTGGAGTGTTGCCCAGCTGTCGCAGCAGTCGGACTATTGGCTCGGTCATCAGGGACGATTGACGTATCCCATGGTCTTGCGCGCCGGGAGCGAGCACTACGAGGAGATCTCCTGGAACGACGCGTTCAGCATGATCGCGCACGAACTCAACGGGCTCGATCATCCCGACCAGGTCATCTTCTACACCTCCGGCCGTACCAGCAATGAGGCTGCGTTTCTTTATCAGCTTTTCGTGCGTCAGTTCGGCACGAATAATCTCCCTGACTGCTCCAACCTGTGCCATGAATCTTCGGGTACCGCGCTTAAGGAGGTCATTGGCGTCGGCAAAGGCACGGTCAGACTGGAAGACTTCGACCTGGCCGATACCATCCTTATTATTGGGCAGAATCCGGGCACCAACCATCCACGGATGCTGGCCACCCTGCAGAAAGCTGCGCGGCGCGGGGCGACGATTGTCAGTGTCAATCCTTTGGCGGAAGTAGGATTGACCCGCTTCAAGCATCCCAAAGACGTCCTGCAACTCTTCGGTCCCGGTACGAAGATCGCCAAGCACTTCGTGCAGGTTCGTCTGAGCGGTGACCTCGCCTTTCTCAAGGGATTGTGCAAGCAAATTCTGGAAACGGACGCGCTCCGGCCCGGACAAGCAATCAACCGAGCCTTCATCGACGCGAAGACGCATGGGTTTGAGGAGTTTTGCCGCGCCATCTCGGCCGTGTCGTGGGAGGAGATCGTCGAGCAGAGTGGGATCTCGCGCGCCCAGATTCGCGAGATTGCCGAAGTCGTCATGTGCTCGAAAGCAATGATCGCTTGCTGGGCCATGGGGTTGACCCAGCAGCGGCATGCAGTCGCGACCGTCCAGGAAATCGTGAACCTCATGCTGCTGGGAGGGCACCTGGGGAGGCCCGGAGCGGGCGTTTGCCCGGTGCGCGGGCATTCCAATGTCCAAGGCGACCGCACAATGGGGATCTCGGAGAAGATGCCGGACGCTTTCCTCGACAAGCTCCGGGACACGTTCGGGTTTGAACCGCCACGCAAGCATGGGTGGGACGTCGTGGACGCAATTAAAGCCATGCATTGTGGAAAAGCCAGGGTGTTCTTCGCCATGGGTGGAAATTTTCTTTCCGCGACGCCCGATACCGAATTCACCGCGGAAGCTCTGTCTCGGTGCAGCCTGACAGTCCACGTTTCGACCAAGTTGAATCGGGCGCACGTGATTACGGGTCGACAAGCATTGATCCTGCCTTGCCTCGCCCGCACCGACCGGGATTCACAGGCTACCGGGCCTCAGTTCGTGAGTGTTGAGAACTCCATGGGTATCGTGCACACCTCACGGGGAAGCTTGGAACCGCCATCCGAGCAGTTGCTGAGTGAACCGGAGATTGTGGCGCGGCTTGCCGGGGCAACCTTGGGAGCCCGATCGAAATTGAACTGGCTGCATCTTGTCGAG
The DNA here is from genome assembly GCA_020073465.1 of Terriglobia bacterium. Classification (GTDB taxonomy): domain Bacteria; phylum Acidobacteriota; class Terriglobia; order Terriglobales; family Acidobacteriaceae; genus Sulfotelmatobacter. The sequence continues at coordinate 107,464 of JAIQFC010000003.1, read as the reverse complement.
AACTACGATCGCATTCGTGATCTGATATCGAAGGTTGTGCCGGGTTGCAACGACATGAATCGCAAGGTTCGAAGCAAGGGTGGTTTCTATTTGCCGAATGCGGCGCGGGACGATGTGTATAAGACGCTGACCGGTAGAGCGCACTTCACGGTTTCGACATTGGAGCCGGTTCATCTTGGTCCGGGTCAATTTCTAATGACCACTTTGCGCACTCACGACCAGTACAACACGACTATCTACGGCCTTGACGATCGGTACCGGGGAATCTTCCACGGCCGGCGGGTTGTGCTCATGAATCCGGATGACATGCGGGAATGGGGCTGGAAGCAGGGTGATCGCCTGGATGTAACGAGTCACTTCCGGAATGGTGAAGGAGAAGAAGAGCTGCGGACTGCTGCTCAATTTCTCGCCGTGCCCTACGACATTCCCCGCCGCTGCGTGGCAACCTACTTCCCGGAGGCGAATGTGCTGGTGCCGATCGGGAGCGTTGCCTTGAAAAGCAATACTCCGACGTCGAAGGCTGTGGTCGTGACTTTCGCTCCGTCTCGCCCTGAGCCTGATTCTCGGGAACGTGAGCAGCTCACGGCATCGCGGTCGGTGTAGCCTCCCGCCTCGAATCTTTGTTCGCGATTCGTAACGAGAAAAAGTTTGCCGCTCATCTTTCCCCTTCCTCGCGGAAAATCTGATCAACCTGAGGGGGGATCAGGAGTGAGCCCGGACGACTGCCCGAACTGTGGCGGTACAGGATACGTCGCGAAGCCGGTAGACTTGAACGGTAAGTCGGAAGGCGTCGCGTTTATCCGCTTGAAATGTACCGTCTGCGCGGGTACTGGACGGAAACGCTCGATCCCACCCGCCACTGCGGGCTGACCGCACGGCCTGCGGTGCTTGCGAAAACGTACCAGCCCGAACCGTCACACTTCCCGCCCTGAAGTGACGGTCCGGGCAGGACGTTGCTCCGGTCTGCCAATCTATTTACTGCTCTGATTCTCGTTTACTTGCCGCTCCGACGAACTGTCAGGCAATCCCGGCAGCCTTGACGCGTGTGCGGCGGCGTGGGAAAGCCGCGGTTTCGACCCGGTTGCGTCCGGCAGCCTTGGCCCGGTACAAAGCCTTATCGGCGGCGCGGATCACCTGCTCTGCATCCGCATTTTCCTTTGCCGACGTGGCCACGCCGATGCTGACGGTAACAGACAGAACAGAGCGATGGTTCGCCGGCGCCTGCGTGAGCCTGCGAATCGCGTGCCCGGGTGACGTGCGTCCGCGCGTTCGTTGGTTGCGGCGGTCGGCACCCCGCGGCGTCTGGCGGCGATCATCTCCCCTCATCCTGAACGAAGAGCCTTCAATCGTGGCTCGCAATTGCTCGAGATGGTCGGCGACCTCGGAAGTCGTCTTGCCGCAGAACAGGATCGCGAATTCTTCTCCCCCGCAGCGATACGCCTCACCGCCTCCCGTGACTCGCGCCAGCTTGGATGCGACCAGACGCAGAACCTCATCTCCGGTATCGTGGCCGTAGTTGTCGTTGAACTTCTTGAAGTGATCGATGTCGACGATGGCAATCGAGTACGGTGCCTGCAGTCGCAACAACGCATCATTGAATGCACGGCGAGACGGCAGGGTCGTCAGCTCATCGTGATAGGCGAGTACGTAAGAAGTCTCAATAATGGAAACTGCGAGGATAAATGCCGAGGCAGCAGAATAAGCTGTCGCGATCCGGCCGGTACCCCCAAAATGAATCGCGAGAAAGAATCCGCCCAAAGACCAAAACAGAGCGCTTTCCACAGGTTTGCGGAACAGCAAGAAACGCGACATGAGGATGATAACTGCCGCTCCAAATGCAAACCAGACATATCCCGGCAATGGAACTGATGTTGCCAGATGATGCCCGCTGTGGACAGTAATAGAAGCACTGTCCACGTGACCAAGCACCGCGACCACAACCGACTGCGCGAACAGAAAGAGGCTTCGGGTGGCTACGCCGGACATGGTGAAGCCGCGTTCGCGTTCGAGCGAAAGCAGAACGAAGTTCAGAGGCAGAAGCACGGCCACCGCTGAGAAGGCAGCCTGGCCGAGCCCACCGTGCAGAGCTCGCCCCGGTGACAACCCGGCAATCGCCTGCTGAGCCAGGAAGAGGACAATCAATGCAAAGAATACTCTGCTCGAGTGAAACCGCCACGCCAGCAACAAGCCGATTGTGAGTGACGCGTAATACAAAAGGATGAGCGTTGGCAGCGCGAGTGTAAGCCACCCGGTCTCTACCAGCACCACGACCGCGAGCAGCAAGATGCCGCCGGGCAGCAGAGACTTCAAGGCCGTTTTGCTCCACACATGCACGCGCAAGGCGCTCCAAGGTATAAAGATCGCTCAGAAATTATCTCTTCCGCACGAGCGCGAAGGAATTGACCGCTCGGGTTCCGGCAGGTGAATACAGAAAACCAACGGGTGCTGCCGTCTCCCTTTTTGAAATCCGGCGTCATTCCAGGAAGCAGAGACCTCCGTGCCCCTTCAGTTTCGGCTGCAGTTCAGGGCTTTCTAACTAGAATCAGGCTGTCGATTAAGGACAGCTTATGCGAATCCTCATAGCAGAAGATGATGCGGCTCTAGCGAAGTTTGTAAGCCAAGGTCTGGAATCCGAGCACTACGAGGTAGATGTCTATTCCGATGGTGAGCAGGCCCAGTCTGCCGCCAATGAACTCGACTATGACCTGGTGATTCTGGATCTGAACCTGCCGAAGCTCGATGGAGTCAGCATCCTGCGGCAGTTGCGTCTGAAGAAGCCCACCGTGCCCGTGCTGGTCCTGACCCAGCGCACGCGGGTGGAAGACCGGGTACAGTGCCTCGATACCGGCGCGGATGACTATCTGGCAAAGCCATTCTCCTACAGCGAGCTCTCGGCTCGCATTCGCGCATTGTTTCGTCGCAGCCATTTGCCTTCGGAGTCCGTGCTGGTGATCGATGACCTGAAACTCGATCGCGTGGAACGCCGCGTCGAACGCGCCGGGCGCAGAATCGAGCTGACTACCAAGGAATTTGCCCTGCTCGAATACCTCATGCGGAACACCGGCCGCCGCGTCACCCGTGCCATGATCATCGAGCATGTCTGGAATCTTACGTTTGATACGACCACCAACGTGGTCGACGTGTACATCAACTATCTTCGCCGCAAAATCGATGACGGACATCCCAACAAGCTCATCCATACCGTCCGCGGAGTGGGATACGAACTAAGCGCGGCTGCGGGTGTTCGCCTATGAGTGCTACCGGCAGCCAGGCAACGCGCGAGAACAAAAGTGCTGTTCCCAGGGGCCGGACTCCCCTGGCTCATTTGCTGCATGCGCTCAACCAGCCACTGACCGGGCTGCAGTGTTCGCTGGAGTTGGCCGTCGCCGGTCCCCGCACGTCTGAGCAGTACACCCACACTATGCGTGACGGACTGGAATTGACGGCAAGGATGCGCATTCTGGTGGAGGCGATCCGCGAACTGGCCGAGGGTGAGCAACCGGAAACGGAAGCAATGGAGATCCTCTCGCTGGACGGTCTCGTCCGCGAGACGGCCGGGGATCTGCGCCCGGTCGCGGAGGCAAAGCGGGTCGAAATTGCGCTTTCGGGCAATGCTCCCCTGCCGGTTCGTGCCGGGCGGCAGATGCTGCCGACCCTGATCTTCCGCTTCCTCGAATCCGCATTGAGCCTGGCCGAGGAAGGGAGTGTTCTTCGCATTGCCATGGAGCGTCGGCAAGAAGATGGTCGCGTCGCGGTCAGCTGGGATGAAGGAAAGCGGTTGCCGCAGTACTCCCCTTTCTCGCGCCCGGAGCTGGGATTGTTAATCGCGTCAGCGGGTTGGAGACGTGTCGGCGCGGATTGGACCAGCGAAGGCACGGAGGGGCTGCACACCGTCTCGATCCGGCTGCCGCTGGCTTCATTTTCGAACGCTTTGTAGAACGCAGTTCTCGGAGGACCGGGAATGACTGCTCTGACGATGAACATACCCTTCCTTCATCCCGGTGGCGTGCTGATCGCCAGTCCCAGCACCGCTCTTCGCGAACACGTCGTCCATCGGTTGAATGGACGCTGCCGTCCCGTGCAGCAGGCCTTCGGCGGCGCCGAGGCGCTGGCTGAACTGGAAAGAGGGACCTGGCAGGTCCTGTATCTTGATCGGCAGCTTCCCGATCTGGATGCTGAGGAGTTGATCACAATCATCAAGCGGCGTTTCCCGGGAATCCAGGTGGTGCTGCTCGATTCCGACAGCCAGCAGCCGGCGGAGGCTGAGGGGAGCGTCGAGAACACTGGTGCCGCTCATCCCGTTCCCGCGCTGCGCGAGCCGCCAGAACTTCCAAAGCCCGGCCAGGTGGAACCGTTGCCGGGAATGATCGGAACCAGCGACGCCATGCAGCAGGTTTATCGCATGGCCCGGCTGGTGGCGCCGCGCACCACCACCGTGCTCGTGGCAGGTCCAACCGGGAGCGGCAAAGAACTGGTGGCGCGGGCACTGCATGAACTCAGCCCGCGCGCGGCAAAGCCTTTCGTCGTGGTGAACTGCGCCGCCATTCCCGAAGCCTTGCTCGAATCGGAGCTGTTTGGCTATGCCCGGGGAGCATTCACTGGCGCCGTGCAGTCCCAGCTTGGCCGGATTCCCGCCGCTCATGGAGGAACCCTCTTCCTCGATGAAGTGAGCGAGGTGCCGCTCGGCATGCAGGCGAAGCTGCTGCGCTTCATCGAGCAAAAAGAGGTGCAGCGGCTGGGCACTTGCGAGGTGACACGGGTCGACGTGCGCGTTCTGGCCGCCAGCAACGTCGATCTGGCCAGCCGGATCGGGCGCGGCCAGTTTCGCGAGGATCTGTTCTACCGCCTCTCCGCCTTTCCCGTCACCCTGCCCGCGCTGCGGGAGAGACGGGCGGACATCGTTCCTCTGGCCGACCATTTCCTGGCGTGCATGGCGGCAGCCATGAGCGCACCCTGTCCGCGGCTGCATGCAGCCGCGGTCCACATCCTGGAAAACCATTCCTGGAAAGGCAACGTGCGCGAACTGCAGCATGTGATGGAGCGGGCCTCGATCCTGGTGGAAGGCGGAAAAACGGTTTTAGCCGAGCACTTGTATTTCCCGGATTTCAGCGCGAGCCTCCGCCAGACGGGAGCCGAAGCTTGAGTAAATTCTTAGAGAGCTCTGCGTCCCCGTGGCAAGAGCCGTGCAAATCTTGCCTGTTGCCATGACTTCCTTGCCCATGCCGTCCTGCCTGTCTGAGACGCTTCTCACGCTGCCTCCGGGTGAGATGGCCGCCCATCGCGATGATGACGAGCAGTTTCTTCTGAAGGCTTTCAGTTCGTTCACCGAAGCTGCGAGTTCGCTCGAGCGTTCCTACAGCCAGCTGCGCGTGGAAGTAACTCGTCTCCATCACGAACTCGAGGAAAGCAATTCCGGCCTCGAGCGGAGTCTTGAGCAAAACCGCCGCATGCGGGAGCACCTCGACCGCATCCTCGAGGCCCTGCCCTGCGGGGTCCTGGTCGTGGAGGGCAGCGGACAGATCCTGCGAGCCAACCCGGAGGCCCGGCGTCTGCTGACGACGGAGAACCTGGCTCATCCGTCCAGCGATCTGGGGTCCGTCGACTCGCTCCGCGGCGAATTGCGCCATCTCCTCGACTGCGCTCGCGACCGTGGCGGGGAGCACGAACGCAGGATTTCGGCCGATGGCGCTCCGGCGAGGTGGGTGGCAGCGCGGCACGCCACCGTCCCGGATGTGGGCTCCGGCGCTTCGGTCTTCATTCTGCGGGATGTGAGTGATGGCAAGCGCCTCGAGGAGGCCCGGGAAAAGCTTCGCCGCGAGCAGGCGTTGGCGGAAATGAGCGCGGTGCTGGCGCATGAAATCCGCAATCCTCTGGGAAGCCTGGAGCTGTTTGCGGGGTTGCTGGCGGATTCCGACCTCAGCGCCGAATGCCGGCAGTGGGTAGAGCACATGCAATCCGGCCTGCGCACGCTGGCGGCCACCGTGAACAATGTTCTGCACTTTCACAGCCCGCCGCAGCCGGAACTCTCACCCATCGACCTGGGCGAACTGCTGGAGTGGGCGCGGAACTTCTTTGTTCCGCTGGCGCGCCGGGCCCGCGTCGAGATGGTCCTGCAGAACCACCTCGCCGGGGTTTGCCGGCCGGCCGACCGTCATCGTCTGGAGCAGGTGCTGCTCAACCTGGTGCTCAATGCACTGCGCGCGATGCCGGGCGGAGGGTGGATCAGGCTGGCGGGGCGGCTGGAAGAGAATGAAGAGAATAAGGTTGCCTCCATCGTCGTTGCCGACACCGGGCCCGGGATTGCGCCCGAACATCTGGACAGCGTCTTCGAGCCGGGATTCACGACGCGCACAGGCGGTCCGGGACTGGGGCTCGCGGTATGCCGCAAGATTGTCGAGCAACATGGAGGAACGATTCACGCTGCCAGCCGCCCGGGAGCGGGCGCGGTTTTCACCTTGCAGCTGCCTCTCGGTCGGAGCCATGGGGAGGCCACCGCATGAATCGCGTACTGATCGTCGATGACGACCACGGCATGCGGGCGGCTCTGGAGGCGCGCTTCCTGCGGCGCGGATGGCCGGTCGAGACTGCAGCCAGCGCCCGGGAAGCTCTGAACAAATTCCGCCGGGGAATGCATCCCCTGATCGTGACCGACATCCGCATGCCCGGAGACGACGGCTTTGCCGTCATGCGCGAAGCCCGCCTGCTGGCGCCGCATACGGCCGTGATCCTGCTGACTGCGTTTGCCAGCGTTCCGGATGCGGTGGCCGCGATGAAGGATGGAGCCTCCGACTACCTGGTCAAGCCGGTTTCGTTTGAGCAGCTGGAGCAGGCGGCGGAACGTATTCTGGCGCGGGCACGCGCCCAGGCCGATGCCATGAACGGGCTCTGCGGACACGCTCCGGCCTGGCTCCAATCCCTGGAGCGCGCGCGGCACGCGGCGGCCAGCAGCGCCGACATCCTTATCGAGGCCGAAAGCGGAACCGGCAAGGAGCTGGTGGCGCGGCTGATTCACCGGCTGAGCCCTCGCCGCGACCATCCCTTCATTGCGGTGAACTGCTCTGCCTTCCCCGAAGCGTTGCTGGAAAGCGAACTGTTTGGCCACGCCAAAGGAGCGTTTACCGGCGCGCACATGGCCAAGCCGGGCAAGTTCGAACTGGCCCATGGAGGAACGCTTCTGCTCGATGAAGTCGGCGAGATGCCGCTCGGCCTGCAACCGAAGCTTTTACGCGCGCTGCAGGAGCGGGAGTTTGACCGGCTGGGCGACACGCGCAGCGTGCGCGTCGACCTGCGCGTCATTGCCACGACCAACTGCGAGCTGGCCAGGATGGTGGGCGAGGGCAGGTTCCGTGCTGACCTCTATTACCGGCTGAACGTGATCCCCTTGAGCCTTCCTCCCCTGCGTGCGCGCCTCGAGGATGTCCGGGAACTGGCAGAGCATTTCGTCAGCCTGTACTCTCCTCCGGGCAGGCTGTTGCATCTCACGCCCGCACTTGTGGAACGCCTGGAAACTCACAGCTGGCCGGGCAATGTCCGCGAACTGGCGAACTGCATGCGCCGCGCGGTCGCCCTCGCAACCGGCCCTGAGATCGATGTCACCGCTCTGGAAGGCGCGGAATGGAGCGCAATCGCGGCCATGACCTCCGGGACTTCCCCCGACGGGCTGCGCCCTGGAGTTTCTCTGGGAGAGATGGAGCGCAGGTTGTTCGCCATGACCCTGGAAGCGACTCGCGGCAACCGTTCGCACGCCGCGGAAATGCTCGGGGTCAGCCTGCGTACCGTGCGCAACAAGATTCGCAGCTACGGGCTGCCAAGCTGGAGCAGTTATGTCCATGACTGAAACTTCGATGATGAAAGCCTTGAGCCATTTCCTCGATGTGGATGTGGCCCGCCACAAGCTGATTACGGTCAACCTGGCGAATATCGATACGCCGGGATATCGGACCCGCGATATGGATTTCCGCGCGGAGCTGAGGCGCGCCAGCACCGAGGCGGCCGGTGCGGAATTGGCAGGAACGGAGCCGGGAAGCCTGCACTACGCGTCATTCACGCCCGTGGTGCGAACCGTCCGCGGACTCATCGAGCGGCCCGACGGCAACAATGTAAGCGTCGAGCGGGAAAGCCTGCTGCTGGCCGAAACCCAACTGCGCTTCAACCTGGGAGTCCAGCTGTTGAAAGGCCAGTTTCATACCATCTCGCTGGCAATCAATTCGGGAGGCACAACGTCATGAACCTGTTCGGAATGATGGAGGTGAGCGGCTCGGCCCTGGCAGCCGAGCGTTGGCGGGCAGAAGTAGTTTCGGCGAACATGGCCAACGCCGAAACCACACGCACGCCGCAAGGCGGCGCCTACCGCCGGCAACTGGTGGTATTTCGCGGCCGGCCGACGCCGCGCTTTCCGCTGCTTCTTGCCGGCATGCGCACGATGCCGGCGGAAGGAGTGCGTGTCGATCGCGTTGTCGCCGATCCGTCGCCGCTGCCGCGACGCTATGAACCCGGGCATCCCGACGCCGACCGCGCAGGCTATGTGACCTATCCCAACGTGAACCCGGTCATGGAGATGACGGACCTGTTGAGTGCGGTGCGGGCCTACCAGCTGAACGCGGCGGCCGTACAGGCGGCCAAGAGCATGATCCAGCAGTCCTTGCAGATTCTGAGTTGAGCCGATCTTGGCTGAAAGCGAGCACACAACCCCATGAGCGGAGCCATTTCCTCGTTACGCATCCTCCCGGCAGAAGTTGACGCGGGCGTACTCCGCCCGTCCGGAGAACAGGGATCGGGATTTCTCGATGTCCTGCACAGCGCCATGGATGACATGCAGCACCTGCAGGGGCAGGCGGAAGCCAAGGTGGCCGGAGTGATCGAGGGCACCGGCGCGGACGTGCACAGCGCCATGATCGCGGTGGAAAAGGCCGACCTCAGCTTCCAGCTGATGATGCAGGTGCGCAACAAGATTGTCTCGGCGTACGAGGAGGTTTCGCGGATGCAGTTCTGAGCGTCCCCCTTTTCCCCGACGATGAAAGCGTGAGGCTCCGCCGGTAAAGCGAATGCCATGGCTGAGGGTACCCAATCCGCCGACGACGTTCTCCACCGCCTGGGCCAGTTCTTTGCCGGACTGAGCCTCAACCAGCGTCTTCTGCTGGCCGGAGGCGCCCTGCTGGTCGCTGCCACCCTGTGGGTATTCGTCGTTCTGCTGGGACAACCGAAGTATGTAACGCTGTACTCGGGACTTCGTTCCGAGGAGGCCCAGTCTCTGGCCAGCCGCCTGGCGGCAAAGAATATTCCCCACCAGCTCTCCCCCGATGGCACGACCCTGCTGGTACCAGAGGACAAACTGGATGCCAGCCGTCTGGAAACCGCCGCCGCCGGGCTGCCGCGCAGTGCCCGCCTCGGCTTTGAACTGTTTGACACGCCCAACTGGGCCGGGTCGGACTTCACGGAAAAAGTGAATTACCAGCGTGCGCTGGAAGGCGAGTTGGAACGCACCCTGGCCACGCTCAGTGAAGTGGAAGGCGTGCGCGTGCATCTGGTGATGCCGCAGGATTCGCTGTTCACCGAGCAGCAGCACGAGGCCAAGGCCGCGGTCATCCTCAAAACCCGCAGCGGACGCCTCTCCGAACCGGCGCAGCAGGCGATCCCGCAGCTGGTCGCGAGCGCCGTCGACCGCCTGCGTCCGGAAAATGTTACCGTCGTCGACGCCGACAGCAACACCCCGCTGCTGCGCAATCACGATGGAGCCGGGGGACGCGCCGCCTTTGGCTTGGACGAGGAACTGGCCAAGACTGTGGTTCATACTCTGGAGCCGGTCGTTGGGCCAGACCACGTCCGGGCCAGCGTGCATGTCGAGTATGACCTTGGCACCAGCGAAGATACGCAGGAAACCTACGATCCCAAGACCACTGCAACGCTCACGCAAGAGCATTCGGAAGAAAGCTCCACAGGCGGCGCCGCTGCGGGCGTCCCCGGCACCGCCAGCAACGTGCCGTCGGCGACCCCGCCTGCCGCTGCTCCGCCTGGCGCCGAGCAATCCAGTTCGCGCTCGGACTCGACCACGTATGCCGTGAGCAAGAGTCTCCATCGCAGCGTCCAGCCTCCGGGCCGGCTGCGTCGGATCGCGGCGGCGGTGCTGGTCGACGATGCCGTGGAAGTCACCGAACAGGCCGGCAAGCGCACCACCACCCGCCGCAAGCGGACTGCCGACGAGATGAAGGAGATCGAGCGGCTGGCCAGCGCCGCCCTCGGCGTCGATACCCAGCGGGGTGACGTTCTGGCCGTCGAGAATCTGTCGTTCCAGGAGCTTCCCGGGGAGACTCTTCCTCCTCCCAGCAAGACCGATCACTGGCGCAGGATGATCGAACCGTGGGCGTGGGCGCTGCGCTATGCAGGTCTGGGCGCTTTGTTCCTGGTCGTCTACTGGCTGGTTCTGCGTCCGGTGAAGCGGCAGGCAGTCGCGGCCTTCCGAGAGTTGCCGGGGAAGGTGTCGGCCCGCTTGATGCCGCAAGCCGTCGCAGCCTCCGGCGGGCTGGGCGCTCCGCAAGTGACGGGAGGACTCGACGAGGAAGGGAAGCGTGCCAGCCAGTTGAAGCGGACGCTGGCCGAAAAGGTGAAGGCTGAGCCCGCTTCGGCTAGCCGGCTGATCCAGGCCTGGGTGAGCGAGGAGAAATCCAAGTGACCGTCTCGGCCACGCCTCAATCCCAGGGTCTTCGCAAGGCCGCCATCCTGATGGTGATTCTTGGAGAGGATCCGGCCAGCCAGATTTACCGCCACCTCCCGCAGGAGCAGGTCGAACGCATCACGCAGGAAATCGCAGGACTGAAGTATGTTGAGCCCGAGATCGTGTTGGCCGTGCTCGAAGAGTTTGACCGCATGGTGCTGACCGGCGACTACCTGGCCCAGGGCGGAAAAGACTATGCGCTCAAGCTGCTGGTGAAGGCGTTTGGCGAGGATGGCGCGCAAGAGTTGCTCCGCCAGGTGTCCCGCTCGGCCGAAACCGGAGCCAGCCAGCTGGGCCTTCTGCAGAAGGCCGACCCGCAGCAGCTGGCGAAGTTCATTGAGGGAGAGCATCCCCAGACCATCGCGCTGATCCTGGCTCACCTGGATTCCAAGCAGGCCTCGGCGCTGCTGATGAAACTGCCCGAGGAATTGCGCGGCGAAGCCATCAAGCGGCTGGCGCAGCTGCGCCAGTTCTCGCCCGAGATGGCGCAACGGGTCGCGGAAGTGCTCCACAAGCGGCTTGAGGCCCTCGGAGAGCAGAGCCGCCGCGCCTATTCCGGCCTGCGCGGTGTGGCCGACCTGATGAACCGGCTCGATGTGGCCACCGGTAAGACCATCCTCGAGGCAATTGAGAAAGAGGATCCCAAGCTGGCCCTCTCGATTCGCAACCTGATGTTCACCTTCGAAGACCTACTGACGGTGCCCGAGTCCGGGATTCGCGATCTGCTGGGACAGATGGACAAAAAAACCCTGGCCACCGCCTTGCGCGGCGCTTCGGAAGAGTTGAAGAACTACATCTTCAAGTCCATGTCTTCGCGCGCGGTCGAGATGCTGAAGGAAGACATGGAGGTTCTGGGCCCGGTGAAGTCGCGGGAGATCAACAAGGCGCAACTGGAAGCAGTGGCTGTCGCGCGCAAACTGGAAGCGGAAGGCAAGCTGTCGCTGACGCCGGAGGGAGAAGATGAGTACGTCGCCTAGCCGCTCCCCACTTCCGGAGCAGCTGGTTGCCGCTCCGGCGGCTGCAACCTCGTCCGAGGTTTCAGCGTTTCCCTACAAAGAAGTAGCCCCGGGAGCCGGCTCTCGAAGTTCCGCGGTGTCGGGAAATCTCTACGATGACGCTGCCGCCGAAGAAGATGTGGTGGCGCAGGAAGCGCGCGCCCGCGAGTTGGGACGCCAGGAAGGAGTGGCCGAGGCGCACAGCAGGTTCGAGGAGCAACTGGTGCGGGAACGCGCCAACCTGGCGGAGGCGCTGGCGCACTTTACCCGCGATCGCGCTGCCTATTACCAGAAGGTGGAAGCCGAGGTCGTCCAGCTGGCGTTGAGCATTGCCCGCAAGATCCTGCACCGCGAGGCTCAGGTCGATCCGCTGTTGCTGGCAGGAATCGCGCGCGTGGCCCTCGAAAAAATCGAGGGGGCCACCGGCGTGGTGCTGCTGGTGCATCCCCAGCAGGCTTCCGACTGGCGCCGCTACCTTGCGTTGCACCTGGAACCCGGCGATCTTCCTGAGATTGTCGAGGATCCCGCCCTCGAGCCGGAGCGCTGTGTCCTGAAGACGTCGATGGGAACGGCCGAGCTTGGAATCGAAGTGCAACTGAAGGAAATCGAGCAGGGTCTGACGGACTTGCTGGCGGCGCGTCCGCGGGAAACCCTGTGAGCAACGAACCGTCGTTGTCCCCCTACCTGGCCCGTCTGGAAACCTGCTCCGCCCTGCGCTGGCAGGGACGAGTCACGCAGGTGGCTGGCTCCCTCATTGAGTCGGCTGGGCCCTTTTCCTCGGTGGGTGAGATTTGTCGGGTCATCGATGCGAATGGACGGGTGCTGGCGGGTGAGATCGTAGGCTTTCGTGGGACGACCGTACTCTCGATGCCCCTCGAACCACCTCGCGGTGTGCGCTATGGCGATCGCGTGGTGACCTGGGGAGAGCGGGCCACGCTGCGCGTCAGTGACGACATGCTGGGGCGCGTGATCAACGGCAGTGGCCAGGACTTGGATTTTCTTGGGCCTTACCGCGGCCGGGAGTACCGACCTCTGGATTCAGCGGCTCCGCTGCCTCTTGAACGCGTTCCGATCACGGAGCCCATTGGGTGCGGGATTCGCGCGGTCGATGCTTTCCTCACCTGCGGCCGCGGCCAGCGGGTCGGAATCTTTGGAGGCAGCGGCGTGGGCAAGAGCACGCTGATCGGCATGATGGCGCGCAACACCAACGCCGATCTCACGGTTCTGGGGCTGGTGGGCGAACGCGGACGTGAGGTTCGCGAATTTCTCGAGCATGCACTCGGCGAGGAGGGACGGAAGCGGGCCGTCGTAGTCGTTTCCACCTCCGACCAGTCTCCACTCCTGCGTATCCGCGCCGCGCTGGCTGCCACTACCGTTGCCGAATACTTTTGCGGCCAGGGCAAGAATGTGTTGCTGGTCGTAGACTCACTGACCCGTCTGGCTATGGCGCAGCGCGAAATCGGCCTGGCCGCCGGAGAACCTCCCACCGCCAAAGGCTACACGCCTTCCTGCTTTGCCATGCTGGCACGCCTGATCGAGCGCGCCGGCAAATTCGGCGAGGGCAGCATCACCGCCTTTTATACCGTCCTGATGGAGGGTGACGATGAGCAGGACCCCCTGGTCGATGGAGTTCGCGCCCTGCTGGACGGGCATGTGATGCTGGACCGGAAACTGGCGGTTCGCAGCCACTATCCTCCTATTGCGGTGCTCGACAGCGTCAGCCGTCTGATGCCCGCGGTGGCTTCCGCCTCGCATCTGGAGAAGGCGCAAACCCTGCGACGGCTGCTCGCGGCCTACACCGCGTCGGAAGACCTGATCCGCATTGGAGCCTACCAAAAGGGAGGTGACCCGACACTGGACAAGGCACTGAACCTGATTCCGGAATTGCACCGCTTCCTCATGCAAAGGCCGGACGAAGCCGCTCCTCTCACCGATGCCATCGCAAAACTCATGGCGCTGCCAGGCTAAGAACATGCCGTTCCGCTTCCCACTGCAGGCCTTGCTTCATTTCCGTCAGAGCGTCGAGCATCAGCAGGAACTGCGTTTACGTGCTGCCAACCAGCAGGTGTTGCGGGCACGCCACTTGATCGAGCAGATTGAAATACAACTTCAGCAGGCTCGAGCTCTGCAGTCGCAGCAACTGGGTGCGGGCACGACTGCAGCCGAGCTGCGCTTCGAGTTGAGCTGGGCTGAAGCCCTTACCCTTCAGCGCTGCGATCTGGAAGGCATTCTGCAGCGTCTGCAACATCTACGGGACCAGCAGCAAGCGATCTTTCAGCAGGAGCGCCGAAAACGGCAGACCCTGGAAAGCATTCGTGACCGGCAGCTTCGCGAATATACGCGGGAAGCTGCCCGGCGGGAACAGAGGTCTCTCGATGACCTGTTCCTTTTGCGTGGCGCCTATCTTCGGCGCGGCTAGACCTTGCCGGGCAGATGGGCAGACCTTGCCCACGATCGACACTCACGCTCTTCGGTAATTCTATCGACAAGATCTGGAATTCCTTGATTCAACAGCTTTTCCTCTCTCATCTTTTTCGTCGGCGATGGTCTGGATCTTGGCCCGTCAGATGCATCCCAAATCATGCAAATCAGGAGTGCTGCGCCGCCGACCATGGCTGGAATTGCCATTTCGAACAACATCGATGCGAACCGGGCCAGTAGTTTGCCAGATCTCCTGAATGTCGCTCCATCCAGCGCGGGAGCTTTCGCTTCGCTGTATAACATGGCTCTTGCCTCGGATTCGCCGCCGTCATCGCCCAACCCTGAAACGCCGAATATCGCTAATCCAACGCCGGCCCCGTGCCTGCCTGCCGTTCTCGGAAAGCCCGGCAAAGAGCGAGAGGCTCAGAAGGACAAGCCGGAGGCCGCACCTGGGGCGGCCGTCGCGGCCATGATCCCAATGCCCGTGCAGCTGTTTACAGAGATCGCTCCTCTGGTCTCACCCGTGGACGCGGGCGACTCCCCCAGCCTGCCAGCGAGCGCGCAGGGATTGCAGGTGGGAGCGGACGTCCCGGCTGTGGCTGGGAACGGAAGTGCGGTCCGTGGATCAAGCGAGATGCCAGGAACCAAGTTTGCCGGCTTTCTCAGTACCGTACCTACCAGCGGCGCGACTGCGCAAGACTCCTCGTCGCCTACGCAGCAACGACCAGATTCGGCAAACCATGCCGGAGAAGAAACGGGCCAAGCTGCGGTGCCGGACAGCGCGCCACAAGCACTGCGAGCCAACCCCATTCCTGAAGATCGAAGATTGCCGGACAGCGTGCGAGCCGCGGACGGAAACCAGGGGCAGCCCGCGGGCACCACATACGACACGACGAACGCTACAGACCCAGCGATCCCGTCAGCCCAACCAGAACCTGCGGTGGGCACCTTCGTGATCCCCTCAGTACTGCCGAGCAACGCCGCAACCCGTGAAGTAGCAGGCCCCATCATCCCCGCGGAATCTGCTTCTGCCAGACAACCTTCTGCAAGCCAGGGGCAGAGGCCAGCGTTGGACGCTCCCGCAGTCACTCTCCGGCCTCAGGTTGTGGACGACGCCTACCCGGCAAACCCGGGGAGGGAAACCGTAACTGCAGACCCTGCGCCGCCCGTCAACTCAACGAGTGAAACATCGGAGGTCTCACCCAGCATTGCGCCGAGCGGAAGCAAGACAGGTCTCGCTGTATCCTGGCCCACTTCAGCCGGGTCAGACGTGCTTACGGCGCAGGTACCGCCGCGAATGGCCGAGTTGGCTAGGAGTTCGATGGCATCAGTCCCGGCGATCCCGCACGATCCTCCTCCCTCCAGGGGCAGCCCGGCCGCGACATTTTCTTCAGGGAATCTGGTCCCAACAGCGACCACCGCTCCTGCTCCATTTGTGAACTCGATCTCAGGGAACCACAAGCATGCGGAGAGCGGCGGACAAGACCCTTCACCCACCGGCCTCACGCCACAGAATCGCTCATCCGCAAAAGAGTCTCCTTCCGCCGCCGCTTCGGACTCGGAACAGCAACCGGGTCAGAAGATCTCGACTTCGCATGGCCCGCAGATCGGGGCTGGCCAGCCGGCAGCGACGGAAACAGCGGTGGTGGTGTCCACTGTCCCACTGGCACAGGCAATTCCCGCTGAAGCAATGCCTCTTCAGCAAACTCCGTCCCAACAAACTCCTGGCGATTCCCCCGCACGAGCCACAGGTTTACCGCCATCGCCCGCCCCGGCACTAACTGCACCCAGCGTGGGCCCGGTACAAGTCGCCCAAATGCTCAGCAAGGCAGCTCACTCCGAGATGCGGATCGGGCTGAACACTTCCGCGTTCGGCAACGTAGAAGTGCACACGACAGTTCACGCGAACGATGTCGGACTTGTGATTGGCAGCGAGAAGGGGGATCTGCATTCCTTGCTGGCACCCGATCTCCCGGGAATCACGCATACCTTGCAGCAGCAAAACCTGCAACTCAATCAAGTGAACTTTCAGAACGGGCTTGCGTTTGATCACAACTCTTCATCGGGCGGCAACTCGCAGCAGCAGCACCGCTTTGTTCCCACGCCCGCAGGAGACCAACACCTGGCTGTCGATGTCAGCAACAACGAATCTACCGAGCCACCAGCTCCGGCGAGTACAACTCGCCGGCACGCTGGCCTCAGCATTCTGGCATGAAGGAGAACATTCGCCATGAGTACTGCCCCGATACTTTCAGCCGCCCCGCACGCCATGGATTCCACGACGTCGAGCCCACCATCAGCCACTGATCCGGCGGGCTTGAACAACATGTTTCTACAACTTCTGGTGGCCCAGCTCAAGAACCAGAGTCCGCTGAATCCGATGGACCCCGCGCAGTTCGTGGGACAACTGGCCCAGTTCAGCGAACTCAGCACAGTCACCTCGATTTACCAGCTCTTGCAGCAGACCGTCGGAAGCGGTTCGACCGGTTCAGGATCAGGGAGCTCGAGTTCCAGTTCCACATCGGGTTCTGGTTCTAATGGTTCTCCTTCCGGCCGTCGCACCTCGATCCCGGCAGGAACGAGCGCGGCGATCCCTGCGGCAGCCACTTCGAACTCGCCTGCCCCTGCCTCGAATCACGAAGCCATGCATCCGATCCAGTCTGCAGATTTCAACCAGTTCCAAGGAGGATTCTAATGCCAAATTTCTCGATTCCACTTTCCGGGCTCACCGCCGAGTCCACGGCGCTGTCGACCATCGCCAACAACCTCTCCAACCAGAACACCACCGGCTATAAGGACAAGGCCGTGCTGTTCAGCGATCTTTTCTATCAGAGTCTTGGGACAACGGGGTCGGGAAATCCAATCCAGTTGGGTGCCGGCACGCAAGTGAGCTCCATACCCTCACTGTTTACGCAAGGCAGCGTGCAGGCTACCGGCGTGGCCACGGACGTCGCCATTCAGGGCGCGGGATTTTTCGCCGTGCAGAATGCAAGCGGGGTCATCAACTACACCCGTGCCGGCGATTTCTTCCTCGACGCGAACAGCTTCCTGGTGACCAGCCAGGGGCAGCAGGTTCTCGGTTATCCCGCCGTCAACGGCGTCGTGAACACCGGAGCTGGAATCGTTCCCCTGCAATTGGGCACAGGTACCATCAGCCCGCCCACTCCGACCACTAATGTTCAGCTGACCACCAACTTGAATGCCGCCGCTAACGTCGGGGATACGTTCTCGACCCCTATCACGGTCTACGATTCTCTCGGTGCGAGTCATGTGCTGACGTTCACTTTTACGAACACGGGTCCGGCGGCCTGGAACTACTCGGTCACAATTCCAGCAGCGGATGTGGGCGCCACCGGCAATCCCACAGTCGTTACCAACGGAACTCTCGCCTTCGACAGCAATGGCAACCTCACGACGCCTGCGGCCAACGTTGCCGGAATCACCGTGAGCGGCCTCGCCGATGGCGCTTCCAACTTGGGATTCACTTGGCAGCTTTACAACAACGGCACAGGCCTGCTCACCCAGGTCGCGGCTCCCAGCAGCACGTCGTCGACGAACCAGACTGGATCGGGCAGCGGCTCCCTAGTGAAATTCTCGATCGGAGGGGATGGAACCATCACCGGTTCGTTCAGCAACGGCAAGACACAAGCCCTGGGACAACTGGCGCTGGCAACCTTCGCCAGCAACGACGGTCTGCAACTTGAGGGCAATACCGACTACAGCCCCACGTTGGCTTCGGGCCAGGCGGTCGCCGGAGCGCCGGGAACGGGTGGCCGTGGAACCCTGTCGGGCGGAGCGCTGGAACTGTCCAACGTCGACATCGCCACCGAGTTTGCAAACCTGATCGTGGCGCAACGCGGATTCGAAGCTGACGCCAAGGCCGTATCGACGTTTGACCAGATCACGCAGGCGACCATCAACCTGAAGCAGTAGAGGAGGAAGACAGGGTCACACCGTTTCCGGCGGATTTGTCTGTCGCCGGAAACGGGTGATCCTGTGAAGGTTCTCATGAGCATTTCCTAAGAAACTGTGAGTCGCGCCGCCTGCGTTCTGTGCGCGCCCGTTTCGCTTGCGCCCCTGCCAGCCACGCATCTGCTGATTCTGCAGGCGATCAGTCAATTCCCATGACGCATTCCTGTTCCTCCCTTTCGTTTCATTCGGCGGCATGCGAATTGCTTTTCCCGGACGTATGCCCGAGGAAACAACAACTGCCCCTGAGGCTCTGGTTCGCCGCAACCGGGTAATGCTCACTGTCGTTCCCGCCACTCTTCTCATCGTTGTCGCTATAGGAGGCTGGCTTTGGAGCAGCCGGGGGAATGTTCCCGAGACACAGTCCACAGATGCTCCCCGCGTGCAGGCGACGCTTCATCTCGATACCTTCGTGCTTAACCTCGCTGACCCTGACCAAAGGTCCTACTTGCGCGTAGGCATCGATCTGGGATTGAGCAAGGAAATGGGAAAGAGCGAGGGTGGCCCGCCTGTCGCGCAGGTGCGGGACACCATCCTGGGCGTGCTGGCCCTGGCACGCGTCGATGATCTGTTGACCGCCAAGGGAAAGAACAAGCTCAAAGAGGATCTGCTGCATGCCCTGCAGGAACGCCTGCCCGGTCTGGGAGTCGAGGAAGTCTACTTCACCGAATTTCTGATTCAACGCTGAGGGCCGGGAATGGGCGTATGTCAGTCGCAGCCAGCACCGAGCAATCGTCACCGAATGCGAGAGCGGCCGTGAACGCAGCCTCGAGCCTCCCTTCGAAGAGTGCGCCCGAGGCGGATCTTGCCGAAGCCCGGTGGAGGCCCGTGCTCGGCCTGCCCTGCCAGCTCACGGTGGATCTTCCGATGCCGAACTTCAGGGTTTCTGACCTGCTGCAGCTGCGCGTGGGATCGGTGATTGGAACCCACTGGCACGCTTCCCGGGATGTGCCGCTTCGCATCAACGGAACCTTGATTGGCTGGAGCGAGTTTGAGGTGGTTGGAAACCGGCTGGCGGTGAGGGTAACCGAACTGGCGTGAGGGAACCACGCGGACCGAGGAGATGCAACTCATGATCACCGAGGAGGCTGTCATTCCCGCGCGAGGTGCGATGTGGGGACGGGCGCGCTCGCTGTGGACGCGATTGGCGAGTCTGGGACAGCGTGCGCCACGGCGCTTGCGCGTTTCCGAAACTGTGCCCCTCGGCGAACGACGCTTCGTTGCGATTGTCGAGTTTGAGAAGGCGCGATTTCTTGTGGGCGGAACTTCTTCTTCGCTGGTGCTGCTGGCGAGCCTTGGGAGCGCGGACGGCCCCGAGGCGAAGCGGGAAGAGGCGACCAGAGTAGCAGGAGGACAGGCTTGATCTGGTCTCACGCACGGCGATGGATGGTGATGACCAGCCTGGTGCTTGCCTGCGCTACATCTGTGGGCTGGGCCGGAGTGGCCCGGCCGCATCAAGCTTCCGGATTAAACTGGAACGCGCCGGGGGGAGCCAGCGGCTCGGTACCCTGGAACATTGTTGTCCTGCTGACGCTGCTGACGCTGTTGCCCGCGCTGCTGGTGGCGTTGACTCCCTTCACGCGGTTGCTGATCGTCTTCCACTTCCTGCGCCAGGCACTCGGCACGCAGACCGCGCCCAGCAACCAGACATTGATCGGGCTCTCGCTGGTCCTGACCTACTTCCTGATGCAGCCGGTGGGGGCATCCATTTATCAGGCGGCGGTCGTGCCCTTCGAGCAGGGTCGGGTGGATGCGCTGAGCGCGGTCGAGCGGGGAGCTCCGCCCTTGCGGCACTTCATGCTCAAGTACGCCCGCGAAAAGGATCTCGCGCTCTTCCTCGAACTGGCCCAGACCCCGACCCCGCCGCGGCCCGAGGATCTGCCCATGCGCGTGGTGGTGCCAGCCTACATTCTGTCAGAACTCAAGACCGGATTTCAGATCGGGGCGGCCTTGTTCCTGCCTTTTCTGGTGATTGATCTGGTGGTGGCGGCGGTGACGACCTCCATCGGCATGCTGCAACTGCCGCCGGTTGTGATCTCGACGCCGCTGAAGATCCTGCTGTTTGTGATGGTCGACGGCTGGCACCTGCTGGTGGGATCGCTGATGAAGAGCTTCGCCTGAGGAGAAACGGGATGGGATCGGAACACGTTGTTGCCATCATGCGCCACACGCTCGAGACCGCGCTCTGGATGGGCGCGCCGCTGTTGATCGTCGCGACTCTGGTCAGCCTGTTGATCAACATTGTGCAGGTGCTCACCTCGCTGCAGGAAACGACGGTCTCGACGGTGCCTCGCTTGTTTGCCGTGGCGGCGGCGGCGCTGTTGCTGATGCCGTGGATGGCCCGCCGCCTGGGCATGTTCACGCTGCAGCTATTTTCTGATTTCCGGCCGTTTGTGCAGTGAAGGAGCCGTCACGTAAGACGGCAGGGTTTATGGACGGACTACACCTCGAGCAGTTGCTGGCCGCGGCGGTCTTTACCGGAGCGCGCGTTTCCGGGCTGATGGTGTTTTGCCCGTTTCTCGGAAGCAGCGCGATTCCGATGCCGGTGAAGGCGGCGTTGACCCTGCTGCTGACGATGGTGCTCCACCCGCTTCACGGTCCGCTGCAGCTCGCCCTGACACCGTGGCAGTGGGGCGGGATCGCACTCAGTGAAGTTGCCATCGGGTTGTTGCTGGGCCTGGCCGCCAACTTTCTGATGGAAGCGCCCCTGATGGCGGGACAGATCCTCGGAGTGCAGATGGGCTACTCTCTGGCCTCCCTGTTCGATCCGCAGACGCAGGCGGATACCCCGGTGCTGTCCGAGTTTCACCGGCTGGCGGCGCTGCTGATTTTCTTGAATCTGGATGTGCATCACTGGCTGATGCGCGCCCTGGTGAGGAGCTTCAGCTACCTGCCCGCAGGAGCAGCGACCCTGACGTTTCCTGCCACCAGCGGCCTGCTGCACGCCGGCGCTGGAATCTTTCTGGCGGGCGTGCAGATTGCCGCACCCTCGCTGGTTGCCACCCTGGTGGCCGACGCGGCGCTCGGGTTTCTGGGCAAAGCTTCTCCGCAGTTGCCCGTCCTGTTCATTGGCCTGGCGGTGAAGAACCTGCTGGGGCTGGCGGTGCTGATCGCGGTGGTGGCGTATTGGCCACAGAGTTTTGCGCAGCGTTTTTCGGAAGCGGTGTCGCTTGGAGAACGCCTGCTGCATCTGGCGCATTGATCGAGGGGAACAGTCACGGGAGAGGATCGGCAGAAAAGTAGCGAATGTCGGATCAGAACAAGACCGAAAAAGCCACACCGCGCCGCCGGCAGAAAGCGCGGGAGCAGGGACAGGTCGCACGCAGCCGTGACCTGGTTGCCGGCGTAGGCGCGATGGCGGCGGTGATGCTGCTGGCCTGGCAGTTGCCGGTCTTCGCCGCCGAGTGGCGGGGATTGTTCCGGCACGAGATCGAAAACTCCGCCAGCCATCCGGAGCAGCTATTGCCCGCCTGGCGAAATGACATGGTGGTGTTTCGCGGGGTCGCACTGGCGGCCGGCTTGAGTTGGCTCGCTGCCGTGCTGAGCGGCATCGCGCAGG
Organism: Terriglobia bacterium; assembly: GCA_020073465.1. Classification (GTDB taxonomy): domain Bacteria; phylum Acidobacteriota; class Terriglobia; order Terriglobales; family Acidobacteriaceae; genus Sulfotelmatobacter. The sequence continues at coordinate 85,809 of JAIQFC010000003.1, read as the reverse complement.
GAGGACTGGTCTTCTCGCCGGCCGGTCTCACACCCAACCTGAACCGTCTCAGCCCGGCATCGCGGATGGAACAGCTGTTCTCCCTGAATGCCGTGAGCCGCATGCTGAAGTCTCTGCTCCCCGCCGCCGCGATCGTCGGACTGGCCATCGCCATGCTGATGCGCGACTGGACTCGCTTGCCGGCATTGCTGCACCTCGGCCGCAGCGGGCTCGTAGCATTCGCCGCCGGTCACGTCTTTGAAGTGGCCTGGAAGGCCTCGCTGGCGCTGCTGGCGTGGTCGGCGGGCGACTACCTGCTGGAGCGCTGGAAACACGAGAACGAACTGAAGATGAGCCGTCAGGACTTGCGCGACGAGTTCAAGGAGACGGAAGGGAACCCGGCGGTCAAAGGGCGCATCCGGCGACTGCAGCGCCAGGCGCGGCGCCGTCGCATGCTGAAGGATGTCGAGCGAGCCGCGGTCGTCATCACCAACCCCACCGAGTTTGCCGTTGCCCTCGAGTATCGCATCGACATGGATGCGCCGGTGGTCGTGGCCAAGGGCCGGAACCTGCTCGCGGCCCAGATCAAGGAAGTTGCGCGCTGGCATGAGATTCCCGTGGTCGAGAATCCGCCGCTGGCGCACGCCCTCTACCGGGCCGTCGAAATCGGGCAGTCCATTCCGCCCAAACTGTACGCCGTGGTGGCGGAGATCCTAGCCGCCATCTGGCGGGCCGAGGCGCGCGCCTCGCAAGCCCAGGCGGCGCCCTCGCCGGCCGAAGGGAGAATCTAGGCGATGGCCGCGACCCTTGCCGACACCTCCAGCTCTGCAACCCGCCCCAAGGGCACAGTCACGGAATGGATGATGCCCCTGGCCGCTGTTGGCCTGATCTTTGTGATGCTGGTTCCCCTGCCCAGCATCCTGCTCGACGTGCTGCTGGCGATGAGCATCACGGCTTCGATCCTGGTGCTGCTGTCCGCCATCCAGATCCTCCGCCCGGCCCAGTTCTCGGTTTTTCCCAGCTTGCTGCTGCTGCTGACCTTGTTCCGGCTGTCGCTGAACCTGGCTTCGAGCCGGCGGATTCTTTTGCATGGCAATGAAGGCGTATCCGCCGCCGGACGCGTAATCGAAGCCTTCGGCCAGTTTGTGGTGGGCGGCAACTACGTGGTCGGTTTCGTGATCTTCGTGGCCCTGATTGCCATCCAGTACATCGTGGTCGCGCACGGCGCCGTGCGTACCGCGGAAGTCACCGCGCGCTTCACCCTCGACGCCATGCCCGGCAAGCAGATGGCAATCGATGCCGACCTGAATGCCGGGCTGATCAATGAGGTCCAGGCCCGGACCCGGCGGGAACAGATCGCGCATGACGCCGAATTTTACGGCGCGATGGACGGTGCGGCCCGCTTCAACCAGCGTGACGCCATCGCCACCATCCTTATTACTGCCATCAATATCATCGCCGGATTCCTCATCGGAGTCTTCCAGCTCGATATCCCCTTCCGCGAGGCACTGAAGACCTACACGGTGCTGACCGTCGGCGACGGACTGGTCACCATGATTCCTTCGCTTCTGGTTTCGATGGCGGGAGGCATGGTCGTGACCCGCGCTACCTCCGACGCTTCGCTCTCCGTCGATGTCGGCCGCCAGGTGCTGTCGCGGCGCCGGACGCTGTGGATCGCGGCCGGGGTCATGCTCTCGCTCGCCGCCATTCCCGGTCTGCCCAAGTTCTCGTTCTTCCTGCTGGCTGCGGGAACTGCGTTTCTAGGCTGGCGCGCTCCGAAACTCGCGGCCGAGGCGACGGCGCCCGCTGCGGAAAAGAAACCCGCCAAGGAAAGTGTTGAGGACTTGCTGAAGCTCGATGAACTCAGCCTGGAGGTGGGCTACAGCCTTGTCCCTCTGGTCGATCAGAACCAGGGGGGGCAGCTTCTGGCCCGGGTGCGGGCGCTGCGTCAGAACCTGGCCCAGCAGCTGGGATTTATTGTGCCGCCCGTGCACATCACCGACAACGTGCGCCTCAAACCACGCGAGTATGTCATCGCCCTGCGCGGCGTGGAGGTCGCGCGTTGGGAGATGTTCCAGGACCAGCTGATGGCCATCAGCTCCGAGGGCGCCCCGCGGCCGCTCCCCGGCACGCCCACGAAGGAACCTGCGTTCGGCGTGTCCGCGCTCTGGATTCCCGCGGGCCTGCAGAATCAGGCGCTGGCTTCCGGCTATGCCGTGGTCGATCAGACCTCGGTGTTGGCTACGCATCTGGCCGAGGTCGTGAAACAGCATGCTCACGAGTTGCTCAGCCGCCAGGAGGTCAAGCGGCTGCTCGACCGATTGGCGGAGAGTCATCCCAAGCTGGTCGAAGAGCTGGTGCCGAAAATTCTCAGTCTTGGAGAAGTGCAGAAGGTTCTGCAGCAGCTTTTGCGGGAGCAGGTGTCGATTCGCGATCTGCCGGCGATTCTCGAGACCCTGATTGACACCACCCCGGCCACCAGGAACCCGGTGCTGCTGGTCGAGGCTGCTCGGCAGGCTCTCGGACGCGCCCTGGTCCGGCCGCTGCTCAGCGACAGCGGCGGCCTGCGCGTGGTCACACTCGATCATGTCCTCGAAGAGGAACTGGGACGCTCCTTCGGCGCGCAGCCTCCGCCCGCGGGCACGCCGGGCCTGCAGCCGCCGTTTGCCCGCCGGATTCTCGACGGCTTGCGGCACCTGGCCGGCGAGCAAGTGGCGGTGGCCAGTCCCGTGCTGCTGTGCGCCACCCCGGCGCGATATCACCTGAAGCGGCTGCTTGAGCCGTTCTTGCCCAAGCTGGTGGTGCTCTCTCCGCTGGAAGTGCCTCCGGTGATCGAAGTGCAGTCCCTGGGAGTCCTGCGATGAGAACAGCCTTAACCACGGCACGACTGAAGAGAACCAATGGATGAGAAGCCGCACCAGAACACGGAAGACGGAAGTGAGAAAGCCAGCCATGAGCCGTAATACAGCGCAAGCCTATACCGCGTGGCAGGACAACGGGGAGCGGGACCGCATCCTGCTCGAGCAACTCCCCCAGGTGCGCTATCTTGCCCGGCGCATTCACGAACGGCTGCCCCGCCATGTGCCGCTCGAAGACCTGGTGCATGCCGGCGTGATCGGCTTGATTGACGCGCTCAACAAGTTTGATCGCTCCAAGCATGTGCAGTTCGGTTCCTACGCCAAGTTCCGCATCCGGGGCGCGATTCTCGACAGCCTCCGCGAGATGGACTGGGGCCCGCGCGAGCTGCGGCGCAAGGCGCGCAAGGTGGAGGAGGCGCATCGCAAGCTCAGTCTGGAGCTCAGCCGCGCCCCCACCGAGAACGAAGTGGCGGCGGAACTGGGTCTTGGGCTGAAGGAGTTTCAGCTGCTGCTGGGCGAGCTCGACAGCCTCGAAATCGGCAGCTTGCGCATCGAGTCGCCCTGGGACGGCAAGGAGGAAGATCTCTGCGACTATCTCCCCAGCGCGCCGGAAGACACGCCGTTCTTCCGCTGCCTGCGCTCGGAGATGAAGGAGCTTCTTGCCCGCGTCATCGCCGAACTGCCCGAGAAGGAGCAGCAGGTGCTGGCGCTGTACTACTTCGAGGAGCTCACCATGAAGGAAGTGGGGGCGGTTCTCGGGATCGGCGAGTCGCGGGTCTCGCAGATCCATTCGCTCGCGGTGGTGCGCTTGCGGGCGCGTCTTGAGGAACTGACGGGTGCCGGAGGCAGCGGCCTGGCCCGTGCCGCTGCGCAGGGTGCGGAGTAAAGGACACACGCGATGCAGCGACTGCTGAATCAGGAAGAGATTGATGCTCTGGTGAAGGCGGCCCGCGCCGGGGGGCGGCTCGATCTGCCTCCCGCCGACCAGCCCCGGATCGAGACCTGGGATGCGCGCCGTGCCGGCGTGATCGGGCGCGAGCAATTGCATGCCATCACCGTGCTGCACGAAGCTTTTGCCCGTAACCTCACGCACGCCCTCGGTGCGTACCTGCGCGTGGCCTTTGCCGCCACGCTGGTGTCGGCCGAGAACCTTACCTACCGCGAATTTCTGCAACGCGTTCCCGAGACCACCTATCTTGCTTCCTGCCGGCTGGAGCCCATGGGCATGAGTGGCCTGCTGCAGCTCGATCTCAAAGTGGCGTTTCCCGTCGTCGATGTGCTGCTGGGCGGCGAAGGCAAGGGCACCATCGCGGCCCGGCAAATCACTCAGATCGAGGAGCAGATTCTCGAGAGTGTGGCGCGCATCGTCTTCCGCGAACTGGGCGCGGCCTGGCAGGCTCTGTCCCTGGTGGTTTCCTTCGATGAGCGTCTGGAGGAGGGAGCGGCGAATCGCCTGATGCCTCCCGAGGAGAAGAGTTTCTGCCTGAGCTTCGAGATCAACATGTCGGACGTGCGGGGGGGATTGAATCTGGCCGTGCCGGCCGCGGTGTCGAATGCCCTGCTGCGGAAAATCTCCGCGGACTGGAGTTACCGCCGTCCGCGCGGTCAGGCCGACTCCCGGCAGCGCCTCGTGCGCCGGTTGCTGGACTGCCCCTTCCGCGTGGAACTGGGAGCCACAGGCCTGAACAGCGCAATTGGAAAGCTGACCGACCTCGCGCCCGGGAAGTTGCTCTCGTTTTCGCGCAGTTCCGCCAAACCCGCGTCCCTGCTGGTCGCGGGTCTCGAAATCTTCCGCGCCATCCCCGCACGGTGCCGCAACCTGCGCGCCGCGAAGGTGCTCGAATCGCGCCTGGAATCGGCAGAAGCGCAAATCAAGGAGAACCCGACACTATGAGTGAAGCTGCAGCGGCGGTGGTTCGACCGGAAGCGGTCGTCTCATTGATTCAGAACTGGGTTGACAGCTTCTCGCAAGTGCTGGGGCAGATCGCAGGCTTTGTGGTTCCCTGTGCCCTGCTTACCGAAGCGCCGGCTGAGGCGACGCCCGTGAGCGAGCGCGATTTTTGGATTCTCTGTACCTGCGCAGGCGGGCTGCGCGGGGAAATGAGTCTGCGCCTCGATCCTGTCTCGGCCCTGCGCGCGGCTCAGACCTTCATGAGTGAGCCCGCCGCCCCCGATGCGGAACTCACGCCCCAGCATCGCGAAGCCATTCTCGAGTGCTTGCGCCAGGTTGCCGGGATTGTAGCCACGTCCCTGAAAGATGCGTGGGGCGAAGTTCAACTGCGGCTGGATGCAGCCTCCGGTCCCCCTTCGTGGCCGCCTTCCTCGACCTCCTGGGTGCGTTCCGGAGGCGACGTACCTGCCACCATGCTCCTCGAACTCCACCTGAGTGCTGCCCTGGTGGCCGCACTGCGCGCTGTCCGAGCCGAGGCGGCGGAATCCCAGGAGGCCACCACCCCCGCCATTGCATCCGGGCCCCAGGACAATGAAGCCAAGCTCGAGTTGCTCATGGATGTTGAGCTGGCGCTTACTCTTCGCTTTGGTGGCCGCAACCTTCTGCTGCGCGACGTTCTGGAGCTTTGTCCGGGAGCAGTCATCGAACTCGACCGCCAGGTACACGAACCGGTCGACGTGCTGCTTGACGGCAGGCTCCTGGCCAGGGGAGAGGTTGTCGTCATGGACGGCAATTACGGATTGCGCGTAACCGAAGTTGCGCCTCCGGGATCTGTGTAGTTGGACACTATGGGAGCTGCTGTTTTCCATCCCGCTTCGTGGAGTCTGGTATGGGGCCACTTCTGGCGGAGGCTTGCGCCGCGCTGTGGCTACCGCGACTGCGCTTCCCAGAGTGCCTGGCGGCGAGTGCGCGGCCGGACCGCAGGAATCCGGATGCATGGCTCGTGGTATTGCATGGCGGAGTGTCTCGAACGCGCGCTAAGGGAAACGCTCGCACAACTGCAGCCCGCCTTCCGGCCCAAAGCAACTCAGCATCGCATCCCGCTGGGTCTGCTATTGCTTTCGCGGCAGCAGCTCACGGCGGCTCAACTACGCATTGCGCTGGACGCACAAAAGTCTGCGGGGCACGGCAGGATTGGAGAATGGCTGCAGAGCCTCGGATTCGCCACCGAGCAACAGGTTGTGGCTGCGCTCGCCCGGCAGTGGTCCTGTCCCGTGCTGCGAATCCACCCTGCCCCCCTCGTCTCGAGCCGTGTTCCGGACATTCCCACACCGTTGCTCGACTCCTTCCGCATGATCCCCGTCGACTTCGTGGAAGCGACTTCGACCCTTCACATCGCGTTTGGCGAAGGCATCGATTATTCGGTCCTCTACGCCATTGAGCGCATGCTCGACTGCCATACCCAAGCCTGCCTGTGCAGCCAGGACGTCCTCCGCAGCAGCCTGGCCGCAATCAGCGAACAGCGCCGGCGGACCGAGATCGTATTCGATCGAGTAGCCGACGCGCTCGAATTTGCCCGCATCATTCGCAGCTACGCCACCAAAGTGGCGGCTTCTGAAATCCGTATCGCGCTTTGCGGCTCCTGCATTTGGGTCAGGTTAGAACGTACGGCGCCAACGGCATTGAACCTGATCTTCCGTATCGTCCCCGAGGACGTGGAGCGCTTTTCCGTTTCTCCGCCCTCCGCCTCTGCCCTCCCCGCCTCGTAAAGTCCTCTGCCGTTTCTGCCGATAGTCCACCGGTGGGCATCTTGACGATCCCGGCCAAGACTGTCCCGACGAGGACTGGCTGGAAAGATGGATAACATACGCGCCCTCATCGTTGACGATTCCTCGGTCATGCGAAAGATCGTGGAGCGATCCCTGCGCCAGGCTGGCATCGGCATCTCCCAAGTTTTCGAAGCTGCCAACGGCGCCGAGGCCCTCGGGGCTCTCAAGGAACATACAGTCGATCTCGTTCTCTGTGACATCAACATGCCGGTCATGGATGGTCTGGAGTTCGTAAAGCAATTGTCACTCCTGGACATTGCCAAGGACACGCCAGTCGTGATGATTACCACCGAAGGCAGCGAAGCCCACGTTGTGCAGGCGCTTTCGGCAGGAGCCCGCGGCTATATTCGCAAGCCTTTCACGCCCGATCAGGTAAAGGAGCATGTTGTTCCAGTGCTGACGGGCAAACTATGAATGCGGTCGACCAGGCTTTGCCCTCGGAACAAGGCCGCCCGTGCTGGATTCCGCTGCTCGAGTCTGCTGCGCAGGAGGTCTTCGAGCTCATGTTGGACTCCCACCTCACCCTTGCTGCGAAGCAGCCTGACCCAGCCGGACTCAACGTTACGTCCATGGTGAGCTTGACCGGTGAGTTGTACGGGACCATGACGGTCCGCTGCAGTGACCAGTCGGCAGGACTCATGGCTTCCAAGATGCTCGGGGTCGACGTCGAGAAGGCAGCTTGCCAGATGTGGGACGCCGTCGGTGAAATCTGCAATATGGTCGCCGGCAACTTCAAAAACAAGGTCGCCGGATTGGGCGACGGTTGCCTGCTCTCCGTCCCAGCCGTAATTACCGGAGCAGATTATTCTCTCCATCTGGTGGCGGAGGCCGGCTCTTTTCAGACCACACTGCTCTTTGAAGGAGCGCCAGTCGTCTTTTCGTTGCAGGTGTATCGCTAACGCGGATCCCTCCCGGTCTGCCGCACAGGTCGGAAGATTTTGCCGGGAGCTTCATCGGGACCCGGCAAGATCTTCTGCGTGCGCGACAGCGTTAGATTCTCCTAGGAATTCTTCATCGCTGTTCTAGGTTTCATCGCAAGCACTTAGCTGTCTTCTCCGGCGTATCGCGGTCCTTCCAGTTGGAGGCCGACGTGCTCTTGCCACAGAGCACGGAGTGCAACCATGGACAGTGGCTACTACGCAGCATGCGCAGGACTTGCGGCGCAAACGCAAGCTCTCGAATTAGTCGCGCATAATCTGGCCAACCTTGGGACCAGCGGATATCGCGGTCAGCAAGCAACATTTCGTTCGCTGCTGGCGGGCCGAAATGCGGTCTCTTTGAATCCTCTTAATGCGGCTGTGAACGATTACGGCGTACTTGGTGGCAGCCGCCTCGATCCTACTCCCGGGAGTCTGGGCGCAACCGGGAACCCGCTCGACCTTGGCATTGCCGGCTCAGGCTTCTTCACCGTGCAGTCCTCGCGCGGTGTTCTCTATACGCGCAACGGAAACTTCCACGTCACGCCCACCGGTCAGCTGGTAAGCAGTGAAGGTGAGACTGTGCTGGGTGAACAGGGGCCAGTGATCCTGCCGGGCGGCACGGTTACGGTCAGCGCTGATGGAACCATCTCGGTGGATGCGGCGGTTGTCACCCGGCTTCGGCTGGCGGAGTTTTCTCCAGACACGCCCCTCGCCGCCGTGGGAAACACGTTGTACCGCGCACCGGCCGGTACCGCGCTGCCGGCCGCAGGCTCTTCGGTTCGCCAGGGAATGCTCGAAAGCTCAAATGTCAGCCCGGTGTTGAGCGTTGTCGAGTTAATCACGATGCAGCGCAATGCGGAAATGCTGCAGCGCGCGCTCACCATCTTCGACAGTCAATTCAACCAGACTGCGGTGCAGGACCTGCCGCGCGTCTGAACGGCGTAAACCCAGTGGAGGAATCTCATGATTCGTGCACTCTACACCGCCGCCAGCGGAATGATGGCGCAGGAACTCAATCTCGACAACGTTGCCAACAACCTGGCGAACTCCAGCACCTCCGGATTCCGCCGGCGCCGGCTGCAGTTCGAAGATCTGGTCTACCAGAATCTGATCATGCCGGGAGCGGCCGCGTCCCAGCAGACCACCATGGTCGCGGGGCTGCAAGTCGGACTGGGCACCCGCTCGGCTGCTTCGGAAGTGATTCAGCTCCAGGGCGACTTCAGCCAGACCGGCAACCCGCTCGACATGACGATTCAGGGGCAGGGCTTCTTCCAGGTGCTTCTGCCGGACGGCCAGACGGCTTACACGCGGGCTGGAAGTTTCCATCTCGACGCGCAAGGCAATGTGGTCACCCAGCAGGGCGATCCGGTGCAGCCGGCGATCACGATTCCTCCGGGCGCCACCTCCGTAACGGTTGCGCTCGATGGAACCATCAGCGTGACCTTGCCGGGACAGACGGCGGCGCAGCAGGTCGGCTCGCTGCAGCTGGCCCTGTTCAATAATCCCGGGGGACTCAACAGTACCGGCAGCAATCTCTTTCTGGCGACGACCGCGTCAGGGGATCCCATCATCGGCACGCCGGGCGGCAGCGAAGGTCTGGGCTCGATTGTGCAGGGGATGCTCGAGCAGTCCAACGTCAGCGTGGTCGATGAATTCGTGCAGATGATCGTGGCCCAGCGCTCCTACGAGGCTAACTCGCGCGTGGTGAGCGCCGCCGACCAGATGCTGCAAGGCATTAACAGTCTGGGACGCTAGCCAGCGCGCTGAGGATCGCAGCCCATGAAGCGGTTTCTACAAATTGTCGGTCTGATGACTCTCTCCGCCACGCTGTCGCTGCCTTCCGCGGGCCAGCAAAGCTGTTCGAAAATCGTCCTGAGCCCCAACCTTCAGGTGCCGGATGGGTTGCTGTCCCTGGCGGACCTTCTGCCACCTGAGAGCTGCCCCGCAATCCGGGCGGCTGCTTCTCAGGTGCCGTTGGGAAGAGCGCCTTTGCCAGGCAGCGCGCGCCTTCTGACCGGTGATGGCGTGCGCCATCTTCTTGCAGGGATCTCCTCGAGCATGGGACGGGCCGCAGCGCCGGCCGAATTTCGAGTTCCCGACCGCATCCGGCTGCGGCGCAGGGATGCGCGCATGTCCTGCGCGGATATCGCGCGCCAGATCGTGGCGATGCTTCGCGGCCAGCTGCCCGGTGCGGGAACTGATTCCGGCGGCTCGGAAGGGCCAGGCAGCGAGTTTCTCTCACCCGGCAACTTCGACTGCGGTGTGGCGGATCGCGTGCCCGCAGCCGCTGTGCTTGAACTCGACAGGCGCTTCCAGGATCCGGCTTCCCGCAGCCTGGAATTTTCCGTGCGGTGCCGCGACCGTCACGATTGCGTGCCCTTTCTGGTTCACGAAAAAGTTTCCGGGGAGCAGGCTGCGGTTCTAAGCACGGTATCCCGATCCCGCGGGTCGTCAACCCGGCTGCCAACTTCACGCGTGCCGGGAATCGTCCCCAGCCGGCCAAGCACACCACTGCTGGTTCGGCCGGGGCAGATGGCAAGGCTTCTGTGGGAGCGGGACGGCATTCGCGTTGTACTGCCCGTGATCTGTCTCGACCGCGGGAGTCGCGGAGATTCGGTGCGGGTCCGGGTCAGGAACGGAAGCCGCGTGCTGCGTGCAGAAGTCGAGAGTGCAGGAGTACTGCGAGCGAGCCTATGAAAACAATACCCAGATTGACTGGAACCGTGGAGCAGGGCCGGGCGCGAACGATCACCCTGGCAATCCTGTGCTTTGTCCTGCTGGCATCGTTCATGCACGGGCGGGCCAAAAACCAGCCCACCAAGAACGACGGGCTGGCGAACTATCTCCTGCGGGTATCGGGCAAAGCTCCGGCCATGGCGGCGGCCACCCCCGGGAGCCTCTGGAGTGATACCGGACGCCTGGCCAACATGGTGACCGACTACAAGGCCTCCCGCGTCGGCGACCTCGTCACCATCAGCGTGGCCCAGAACCTTTCCGCGACCAGTGCCGGCAATGTTTCCTCGAATCGCAGTTTCTCGGCGAATTCCGGCATCAGCGCACTCGGCGGTCACATCAAGACCAGCGGCGTACAGAATTTGTTCTCTCCGAGTTCCACGCAGGTACTCTCGGGCAAGGCCCAGGCCACGTCGCAAACTTCGCTGAGCACAACTCTGACCGGACGCGTGGCCGCGGTCCTGCCCACGGGAACGCTGGTGGTCGAAGCCGAACGGCAGATCACGATGAACAACCAGCACGAGACAGTGATCCTCCGCGGGCTGGTCCGCCCCGGTGATCTCGACGCCGCCAACATTGTTGCCTCGAACAACGTCGGCGATCTTGAGATCGAAGTGAAGGGCAAAGGCGTCATCAGCGAGGGCACTCGGCCCCCGAACCCGATCGTGAAATGGATTCTGCGGATCGTAGGTTTCTAGGAAAACACTATGCGTCGATTTTGCCTGCAGCTCCCGCTCCTCGGACTGATCGCAGCGGCTTCCATCCTCGGGTACGCGGGTACGGACCGCCAGAGCCACAAAGTCCTCATCCGCGATGTGGCCACCGTCGAAGGCGTGCGCGACAATTCGCTCATCGGCTACGGCCTGGTGGTCGGGCTCAAGGGTACCGGAGACCGCCAGCAGACTTTCTTCACGGTGCAGACGCTGGCCAGCATTCTGGCGCGCATGGGAGTGCAGATTCCGAGCGCTTCGGTGCGGGTCAACAACGTCGCTGCCGTGTTCGTGACCGCCAATCTGCCTCCATTCGCGCGGCCGGGCATGCACCTCGATGTGATGGTTTCCTCCAGCGGCGACGCCCGCAGTCTTGAAGGGGGACTGCTCCTGCTCACGCCACTCTACGCCGCCGACGGCCAGGTCTACGCAGCCGCGCAGGGACCCCTCGTGGTTGGAGGCTACAGCGTGGGATCGGCGACGAACTCGAAGCAGGTGAATCATCCCACCGTGGGCCGCGTTCCCGGCGGGGCGCTGATCGAACGGGACAGCTCGGTCGACCTCGGCAAACTGCAGCAACTGAGCCTGCTGCTCGATGAAGCGAACTTCTCGACTGCCGAAGAAGTGTCCTGCGCGATCAATCGCGAGCTGGCGTCCACTTCGGCCCGCGTGGTGGATAGCCGCCGGGTTGAGATTCAGGCGCCGGACGATCCCCGGCTCATTCCGGCGCTGCTGGCGCGGGTCGAGAATCTGGAAGTCCGCGTACGCCGCCGCGCCAAGGTGGTGGTCAACGAGCGTACGGGAACGGTTGTGCTGGGCCAGGACGTCCGCCTGGCTGCGGTCTCGATTCTCCATGGCAACTTCTCGATCGAGGTCACGACGGCCTACGCCGTCTCGCAGCCCAACCCGCTCGCCAGCGGCCAGACCGAGGTTGTGCCGCAGAGCCGGGTAAGCACGACCGAGGCTCCCGCGCGCAACGTGGCCATCGAGGAAGGTGCGAGCGTGGAGGAGCTGGTAAGCCGTCTGCAGGCCATCGGCGCCACCGCGCGCGATGTGGTCTCCATCCTGCAAGCCATCAAGGCGGCAGGCGCGCTGGAAGCAGACCTGGAGGTCATCTGATGACGACCGCAATCTCGCCCACGCTCGTGACTCCCGCGGCGGAGCTGGCCACACCGCTGCCTCGCCTGGATCGTGGCGCCCGGGCAGCGCAGGATTTTGAAGCTCACCTGCTGGGCTCACTGCTGGAGTCGCTCGAAAAGACTTTTGCCAGCGCTCCCGGGGAGAGCACAACTCCCGGTGCCGATGACTACAACTACCTCGGCGCTCAGGCTCTGGGCTCGGCTCTCGCGGCCGCTGGAGGCTTCGGCATCGCTGCGCTGATTACCCGGCACTTGGGGGAGCACGAAGGTAAGGGCTGAAAACTTACTTTAGGGAGGGTCCGCTGTCCCCTGATTGGCTAAAGTTTTCTGCAAGTCCTGCCGATCCAAGGAGATGAAGGCTCGAAGTGACGATCTCCAGAAAAATTGCTGGAAAGGATTAAAGTTTCTTAACGCGCTGCCGATACTTGAATTGCAGGCAAGATTCAAGGCGAGAGGAACACCCCATGAGAATCAATCTCGATCACGGAGCGCAGCAGCTTCCCGAAAGCAGCCGCAGCGGAACCACGAGCCCCCAGGCAGCGACTGCCGCGGGCAGTTCGTCGGCAGCGGCGGCGCTCGGCCAGGACCAGGCGCAGTTTTCGGGCGCCCACGCTCAGGTACAGGCGCTGGCGGCACAGGCCGCGCAGCTTCCGGAAGTTCGCTCCGAACGGGTGCAAGCCCTGCGGCAGGCGCTCATCAACGGCAGCTACCACCGCAGCGCGGAAGAAGTCGCGGGAGCAGTGCTATCTCACATGATCGCCGGCCCGGCCGCGTAGAGTGCACGCAACCGTATGGAGAGCAGCGATCTATCCACGCGCCTGACTCCCGACCGTCTGCATCCGGCATCGGCGGCGCGCGAGGTCGTGACCGGCACGTCGCGGAAGGATGCTGAGACCAGGAACCGGCGTCGCCCCGCCTCGGAGGCGGAGGAGCACACGGAAGCCGAGCCCGGGGATGAGCAACATCAGATCGACAGCCTGGCATGAGTCATGACAGAACCGATTCCAGCGCGTGAGCACGAAGCAGCCTCCGGGCGATTCCCCTTCTCCGCGCGGATTGAGGAGCCGGCATCGGCAGCCTTCGCCCTTCTTGCGGAACTGGAACTGAGCTTGAGAGCCGGCCAGCAAGCGCTGCTGGCGCTGAACGTTGCTGCGATCGAGCGTTGTAGCGAGGAGCAGATTCGCCTGAGCCGTGCTCTGGGAATCTTTCTGCCGCCTGCGCGCCAGTTCGTCGCATACGAACAGCCGCAGCCAGCATGGCTCGAGTGCTCCCCCGATTTAAGGGTGAAGGTGCTGGCGGCTGCGCGGCGTGTGCTGGAGTTGACCCGGATCCAGGCGGCGTTGATCGATCGCGCCCGCCGCTTTCTCGTGGTTTTGTCGAACTTGGTGGCCGAGCCGGGGGACAGCTACGCGCCCCGCGTCCTCCTGCGCGCGACACTGCCGCCGACATCTTGAAACGAGGTGACCACTCCCTATGTCGGGACTGAATGCCAGCCTGTTCACCGCATTGAGCGCACTCAGCGCCGAACAGGGCGCTCTGCAAGCCACGAGCAACAACGTTGCCAACGCGAACACACCCGGCTACTCCCGCCAGGTTCCCCTCCTGGTGGAGAGCGTGCCCGTCGTAGTCGACCCGCTGACCTTGGGTACCGGCGTCACACTGAAAACCCTGGAGAGCGTTCGCGATCCGATGCTGGAATCGCGCATCCAGCAGGAGACGCAAACCCAGGGCCAGCTCGCTGCCCTGGTATCCGCCCTGCAGCAGACGCAGGTAAACTTCACCACCAGCAGCCGGGACATTGGCACTTCCATCTCCAATTTCTTCAACAGCATCAACGAGCTGTCGGTGAAACCATCGGACCTGTCTCTTCGCCAGGGCGTGCTCACAACGGCGCAGAATCTAGCGACCTCATTCAACGTTGTCTCCAACAATCTCACCGCCCAGCGCGGCAATCTGGATCTCAGTGTGGTTCAAACCGTGGGGCAGATCAACCAGCTTTCCGGTCAGATCGCACAGCTCAACGTGCAGATCGCCAGTCTCCAGAACGTGGGCGAGACTGCGGGCGCTTTTGTCGATCAGCGCACGACCCTGATCAACCGGCTTTCCAATCTGGTGGATGTCTCCGTGATTCAGAGTGGCAACATGCTTACGCTGACCACGGCGAACGGCACTGCACTGGTTGCCGGCCAGCAAAGTTTCCAGCTTATCGCCCAGCGGGATGCATCCGGGTATCAGCATGTCTTCGCGCAGGGCGCCGACATCACCAGCACTCTCGTCTCCGGACAGCTGGGCGGAGTCCTTCAAACCCGCGATCAGCAGATACCCGTTATGCAAAGCCGCCTGGATACGTTGGCGTCTGACCTGGCCACCGCCATCAACACGGTGCAAACCAGCGGATACGATCTGAACGGCAATCTCTCCACCGGAGTGAACCTGTTTACTCCGCCGCCGGCTTCCGGCGTGGGGGCGGCCGCCAGCTTCGCCGTCGCCCTCACCGATCCTCTGCTCATCGCCGCCAGCTCCGACGGCACGGCAGGAAGCAACGGCAACGCGGAATTGATGTATGCCCTCCGCAACCAGAACATTGTCAGTGGCCAGACTCCGACGGACTACTACTCCGGAATCGTTTTCGATGTTGGCAACGTGACTGCCAATGCCTCGGCAGATCAGAGCGCGTCCACGCTGGTGTTACAGCAACTCAACAACCAGCGTGCAGCCGTCTCAGGAGTATCGCTCGACGAGGAAGCCGCGAACATGGTCCGCTACCAGCAAGCCTACGGCGCGTCGGCGCAAATCATCTCTACCATCAACTCCATGATGCAAACCGTGATCAACATGAAGAACTCCTAATCCTATGCGCGTGAATCCCAATCCGACAGCTGACCTCATCGCCGCACTTCAGCAGAATCAGCAGTTGATCAACAACGACTTGCAGCAGATCGCTTCGGGACAAAGCATCAACGTCCCGGCCGATAACCCTGCGAATGCCGCGATGCTGGTACGCAACGCCTCCCAGACATCCGAAGCCGATCAGTTTCTGCGCAGTATTGGAAGCACTCTGGGCGAGATGCAGAATGCAGACTCCACCCTGAACTCGGTCTCTACCACGCTGCAGCGCGCGATCAGTCTGGGCGTACAAGGCGCCAACGGCACACTCAGCGACGCGGATCGTGCCGCAATCGCCACCGAAGTGCAGGGCATCCAGGCTCAACTCGTCAGCCTGGCCAACCTTTCCTATCAGGGCACTTTCGTATTTGCCGGAACGGCCACGCAAACCGCACCTTATGTCCTCGATCCCGCGTCCAGCTCGGGCGTGATCTACGTGGGAAACGCGGGCTCCAACAACGTTACCTTCGGCAGCCACTTCACTCTGCAGACCAACCTTCCCGGTTCAGTACTATTCTCCGCTCCTGGCAGCGACATGTTCCAGGCGGTGAACGATCTCAACACCAGCCTGCAAGCCGGTACCGGCATCGATGCTGCTTTGGGTGAAGTCCGCAGTGCTTTCGACCACGTCAATGCGCAACGGGTTTTTTACGGCAATGCCATCAACCAACTCAACTCACAAGAGACGTTCTTGCACACGGAAACCTTGCAGCTGGCCAAGCAGCAGAACGACCTGGGCGGTACCGATCTCTCGGCGGTCATCAGTAATCTGGTGAACGCGCAGACCTCTCGCCAGGCAACTCTCGAAGCGATTGCCCGCACCACTCAGACCAATCTGTTTGATTTCGTGAAATGATTTTCTGATCGAGGCAACGTCAGAGTGATTGCCTAGAGCCCTCTGCCCATTGCGCGGCCGAAGCAACCCGCGCCCGTTCCGCCTCCAGGCGTGCCCGCTCCCGCAGGAGTTGATCATGGATGGAAGGCAACAGATCGCGCAGCCGCTCCACGTTCCGGCGATACTCGTCGATCTCAGCCTGGAGCTCTCGATCTCTGGCCTGAGGCAGTCCAGCCCGCAGCCATTGCCCGGCTCGCAGAAGCTCGGACAGCAGTCCGGTTATTTGTTCAGGCGTGGCCACCAGGGGATGCGTGGGCTCAGGGACGAGGCTGTCGAGCCAGAAATGCAGGCGTGCGTTCGTCTCGTGCAAATCCTGGGCGAGAAGATCCGAGGTAGTAGAGAGCATCAGGCGCTCCAGTTCCGCAAAACACCGGGGGGAGTGTCTTCTGGGGGAAGTGCGGCATCCGTGGAGGCTGCTGCCGTTGCCGCGGCCGTGGCCTGATCCACCTCGACCCAGGCTTCGCGAAGCAGCATGAGATGGGTGATCTGTTGCTCCAGTTCCTCCACGGACTGCTGGCATTGAGCCTGGACCAGGGATTGCCGCATCATGGTGTAGAACTGGTCTAGATTCCGGGCTGCCGCTCCACCGCGTTCCATATCCAGCGAGCCTTGCAGTTGCCCCAAAACCAGAATGGCGTGATTGATCTCGCGGGTACGAATTTCGATGGCACCCTGCCCGCACGCGGCAACCGCGCGCCGGAGATCTTCCAGCACCTGGTCATAGAGCAGTACTACGAGCCCTACCGGGCTTGCGCCTCGCACCGCGGCTTCTCGGTAAGAGAGTCGTGCGTCCATGCCTCAGAGGCCCGAAGTGAGGATTGGGTGTGAACTCCCCGTTATGGAGCCCGAATCCAGGGCGGCCAGCGTTTCGGTGACTTGTTGCAGCAGCAGCGGATATGCCTGCAGCGAGGCGTTCACGCGGCTGAACTGGTTCATCAGTTGCTTCTGCTGGGCTGCGAGTTGGACCTCGAAGTTGTTGATGCTGTCCGACAGGCTCTGCTGTTGGGCCTTGTTCTGCGCCAGATCCACGTTCAACAGGCCCTGGGTTGAATCGGTCAGCTGCATGAGGTTGGTATGGAAGTTGTTGGCAAACCCGGTGAGCCCGCTGTTTTGGAAGAAGCCCAGAACGGCGGTCGGATTGGAGGCGAGCGCGCTGTTGAGCGCGGTCGAATCCACAGTCAGCGTGCCGTCGTTGTTCATGTTGATGCCGAGCGAGGCCAGGTTGACATAGCCGCTATTACCCGACACCGAATAGGTGACATCGGCCATCAGGCTCGACTGCAGCTGACGCAGCGAGGCGTCCGCACCCAACGGGCCCTCGGAGTTGGTGGCCGCATTGACCGTGTACTGCTGGTTGATGTCGCTAACGATCTGGTTGTAGGCCGAAACAAAGTTGTTGATCGCCTGTGTGGTCTGTTGCACGTCGGGCCCAACCGTAAGTTGCACGGGATTCCCGCTCGCGCCGCTGACCAGATTCAAGGTCACGCCCGGAATGGCTCCCGTGATCCTATTCGTGGTGCTGGAATAAGGGATTCCATCGATGGTCAACGATGCGTTCGTGCCGCCAGTGGGTGCGTTGAAGGTCAGACTTGTGGTGTTGCTGGTGATGGCCAGCGCACCAGGCGTACCAGTGGCTTGGCTGAAAAGCGCCAGCCGGGAGCCCGTCGCGTCCGTAATTACATTGGCCGTGACGCCCCAGCCCTGGCTGTTGATATAGCTTGCCAGGGTGGTAAGGGTGTCATTGCTCCCTTGGGTGATGGCGATGTCATGCGTGACACCCGTGCTACCGCCGATCTGCAGGCTGATGTCGCCCGTGGTCGCACCTGAGGGCAAAAAGGACGCGTTGGCATCCGATACCCCATTGGTATATGCCGTGCCGGCCGTGGCCAGGTTCGTCACCACGATCTGATGCGTGCCGGCCGTGGCCGAGGTGTCGGCCGTAGCAGTGAGCACCCCTGTATTCGAGGACGTTGCGGCCTGTGCCGTGAGAGCGCCCAGTGGGTCCGATAGGGCAGTGACTACCGACGCGAGGTTCGTCAGGTCATTGTTGATCGCCGTCAACGCACTGGCTTGGCTTTGCAGAGTGGCCTGCTCGTTTTGCCATCCCGTCAACTGGCCGGTACTCTGGCTGAGAATCTGATTCACCAGATTCGTGACATTGATCCCCTGTCCGTCGAGCAGAGCGGATGGACTCAAACTAATGCCCATGAGATTCTCCTCCTTCATTGACTCGGTTGGCCGACTTTGCACTCTGGGATCTGGTTTGCTGCTGAAGGTCCTCATAGATCCCGCGCGCCACATTGACCACTTGTTCGCTCGGCACCTGCAAGATCAACTGTCCCGACGAACCATCCACGTACTTGATGATGATCATGTTGCCAATCTGAGGATCGCGCTGCACTTGGACTTCATCTTCAGGCAATTCGCGCGCCGCTGGCGCGTTTCTTGGGACAGGATTTTCTTGCTTTGAGGGAGTTCCCACTTTGGCTTCGGTACGTCCTTCTGCCTGCCGGCCGGCATGGGACTGCCCCGGGCGTGGCCTCTCGGCCGCGGCCTGCATCCCGCTTGCGGGATCAAAACCTTGGACACGATCGATGCCCATGGCTGTTTACTCCGGAGAGCACAAAGGAGGCGGTTGCCCGCCTCCTTTGCCTGTACGATTATTGCAGCAGTTTAAGAACAAGCTGCTGCTGCTGGTTCGCCTGGGCCAGAGAGGAGATGCCTGTCTGTTCCAGGATCGAGTACTTCGTCAGGGTCGCCACCGCCAATGGAATGTCGGCTGCAATGATGCCGTTCTGCGCAGCCGTCAGGTTTTGGACCTGGTTGCTAATGACAGTGCTTGCGCTTTGCAGACGGTTGATGCTCGCACCAATCGTGCCGCGAAGTCCCGCAATCGACTGAATGGCAGCGTTGATGCTGGCCAGTGCCGCCTGCGCAGCCGTTGCCGTCGACAGGTTCGACGCCGAGCCGCCCAAGAACGTGGCGCCGTTCAGAAACGCCTCTGCGGTTCCCGTGCCGACCGAGGAAGCCAGGGTTCCACCACCAGCGATCACTGCCAGGCCGGCTGCAGTCGCCGTGAAGTTGACGGAGTTGCCGCTAACGGACGCTGCCGTGTTGGCATTCGCAACCGTGCTGTTCGAGTAGACCGTGCCCGATCCCTGTCCACCGTTGACTGCGGCGGCTAGGTTTGCCAAGGTGTTCGCGAGTTTGTCGGCAGTCGTAGCACCGGAAGTATCGATCAGGACCTGGTTTGGCGTCGCCTGCGTGAGTGCGGCCACGAAGGTGTAGGTTTTGCCGGCGATGGTCACTGCGTCGGCCGCTGCCGGCAGGCCGTTGAGGGCTAAAGTTGCCGTCGCGGCTCCTCCCAGCAGTCCAGATGACGTCAGCGTACCGGTGGTGACACTGATGAAGTTGCTGGCCTGAGTCGTGGTCCCGGAACTGTCGCTGATGTAAATGGAGGTTGCGTTCCCGGTGAACACCTGGCCTCCGTTGTAATTGGTGTTCGATCCGATGCGGTCGATTTCCGCCTGGATGGCCGTATACTCGGCATTCAGCGCGGTGCGCTGCGGGTTCGATACCGTGCCGGTGGCGGACTCGGTGGCCAGCGTGATGGCGCGGTTCAGCAGCGTGGTGACCTGAGCCAGGGCGCCATCGGCAACCTGCAGAGATCCCACACCGTCATTGGCGTTACGGGCGGATTGTGTGAGCGCGCTAATGTTGGCGCCCAATCCGTTCGCAATCGCCAGGCCGGCGGCGTCGTCGGCTCCGGTGTTGATGCGTGAGCCTGAAGACAGCTGGAACAGCACGCTTTGCAGGCTGCTGTTTGTAATCGCCAGCTGGTTCTCCGCGGCCAGGGATGAGATGTTATTCAGGATTCCAATCGGCATTTTGAGTCGCTCCTTATGTTGAGTTTGGTTTCGGTTCTCCTGAGCAAACTCAGGATGTTCTGCGAAGCTCTTGTGCTCTCCCTTGCTCGCGGAACCCGAATTCTTTTCTGTCCATCGGCAGTTTCCCTTGCTCCTTGAGTGCTGCTGCACGAGCGCCCCGGACCATTCGTAACCCCAAGTAACCGCACCAGGCCGCGCTCTCTTTAATCCTCCACCGCTCCTCGTCGATGTTCCCCGTAGGGGCAGTGTCTGCTCCTTGGGATCATGGCCAGGGAAAGACTGGCTAAGGAAAAACTAGGAATCGCGATGATTCAACTCACACGCTTGAACAACAAACCCCTCGCCGTGAACTCCGACCTGATCAAGTTCATCGAGCAGTCTCCGGACACGCTCGTCACCCTGATCACGGGAGAAAAAATCGTGGTGCGCGAAAGCGCAGAGGAAGTTCTCGCGCGAATCGTTGCTTTCCGCCGTTCCGTCCTGCAGGGTCTTTCCCTCACCTGGGACGCATCTTCTTCGCACACCCCCGCTCCCGAGGACTCTGGAACGGGTGAGTGTGAGCCAGAGAGGTGAGCGTGGACAAGTCCAGCCTCAGCGGGATCTTCCTCGCTTTGGGAGGAATCGTCGCTGGCCTGCTCCTCGAGGGCGGCAACTTCCGCCAGATCCTGCAGCCCACCGCGGCCATGATCGTGTTCGGAGGCACGCTCGGTGCCGTAATGCTGCAGTTCCCCCTTCCTGTCGTCCTGCACGCCTTTCGCCGCCTGGGCTCGGTCTTCGTCGCTTCCAAGCAGGCCCCCCAAGCCACCATTCAGCGCCTCGTGCAGTATGCCCAGAAAGCGCGTCGCGACGGTATCGTGTCTCTCGACGCGGAACTCGGACAGATCGAAGATCCCTTCCTTAAGAAATCCCTCATGCTGGCCGTCGATGGCACCGAGCCGCAAGAGCTCCGCAAAATCATGGAGCTCGAACTCGACAACCAGGCCGAGTACGAAGAGCAGGTGCCGCAGGTGTTTGAGTCGGCGGGCGGCTTCGCCCCCACCATCGGCATCATTGGGGCCGTGCTGGGATTGATCCAGGTCATGCAGCACCTCGACAAGATCGACGAGGTCGGCCGCGGCATTGCCGTAGCCTTCGTGGCCACCATCTATGGTGTCGGCTCGGCCAACCTCCTGTACCTGCCGATCGCGGGAAAGATGAAGCTCCGCATCCGCGACGAGCAAATCGCGCGCGAGATGACTCTCGAAGGCGTTGCCTCAATTCTTGAGGGCATGAATCCCCGTATGCTGGAAACAAAGCTGTTGGGCTTCCTGGTCGAAGCGGGTGAAGTGCGCGCCAAAGCGGCGGGAGCCGGCGAATGAGCCGTCGGCGCAAGCGGCCCCGGGGGCATGCGAACCACGAACGATGGTTGGTCTCCTACGCTGACTTCATTACTCTCTTGTTCGCATTCTTTGTCGTCCTCTACGCGTCGGCGCAGGTCGACCAGCGCAAGGTTGGCAAGCTGGCGCTTGCCATCCAGGTTGCGTTCCAGGAACTTGGGGTCTTTCCCGTCTCCAGCACACAGATTCCCATCGACCCCAATGAGCCGATGCCGTTCAGCACGGTTCAGGTGATTCAGAACGCGAAGCACAATACCGAATTCGGCCGTGTCTCTCCCTCCACCAAGGACCCTCCCGGCACTGCGGCCCAGGAGGAAGCGGATCTGTCCACTGTGCGCAGCGAGCTGGAGCAGACTCTGCAAGGCGAGATCGCGCAGCACGAAGTCGCTCTCCACCGCGAGACCGAAGGCTTAGTCCTCAGCCTGCGGGAGTTCGGCTTCTTCGATAGTGGTTCCGCCACCATGAAATCGACCGCCCTCCCCGCCCTGGATCGGATTGCTTCCGTGCTCGCTACCCGCAGCTGCCAGCTGCGCATCGAAGGGCACACCGACAACGTTCCCATTCACACCGTGCACATGGCCTCAAACTGGGAGCTGTCCACCGCACGGGCCACCGAATTGGTCCGCCTTCTGATCGTGCGCTATCACTTTGCGCCCGACCGGCTCGCGGCTGCGGGATACGCCGAATATCACCCCATTGCCACCAACGATACCGACCAGGGCCGCGCGCTGAATCGCAGAGTGGACCTGGTCATTCTGAAAAGCCAATAGCCACTCTCGTGCAAGACCCGGCGTAAAGTTCCCCGCTCTCAATGCCGATGAAAACCTTGCGTGACGTCTTTACGCGAATCTGTGTCGGCGCCCATCAACAGAAGATATGGCTTCGCGGGTAAGACTTCACTCATCACTGCCGGAGCGGACAACAAACCCGTGGAACCAAAGACCAACAAAAGCCGCGACCTTCAGGGCGTGCCCTCCCTCCAGCAACCTGGCCAGTCCCACGGCGAACTCCTCCAGCTGGTTGGCTTCCACGTGGGAGGAGAAGAATTTGCTCTCGACATTTTGTGTGTGCAGGAAATTATCCGTCTCCAGCAACTCACCCGCGTTCCCGAGTCACCGGACTTCATTGACGGCGTCCTGAATCTGCGTGGAAGGATCATCCCCGTCGTTGCGCTGCGCAAGCGCTTCGGACTCGATCCGGCGCCGCCGGGCAAACAGACGCGAATCGTCGTGGTCGAAATCAAGGGCGCAGTCCTGGGACTCATCGTGGACTCGGTCTCCGAAGTCGTTCGGATCCCGGTCGACACTATCGAGCCGCCGCCCCGGCTGAGCAAGATCGAACGGGAATACGTCCTGGGGGTTGGCAAACTCGACGATCGCCTGCTGATTCTGCTCGACCTGGATCGTCTCATGAGCAACACCGAGGAGAAGTCGTCCGCTGCACTGGCCTAGGTAGAGGAGTATGAGACCGTGAACGACGAACTCGCTCAAGACCCTTCGTTGATCCACGATTTTCTCGTCGAGTCCGAGGAACTCTTGCAGCGCGTCGATCAGGACATGGTTGCCCTGGAGTCGGCCCCAGGCGACGCCGAGCTGCTCAATCGAGTCTTTCGCGCCGTACACACCATCAAGGGCACCTCCGGCTTCTTCGGGTTCGACCCCATCCTGCGTTTGTGCCACTCCGTCGAAGACGTCTTGAATTCCGCCCGCCGCGCTGAAATCACACTCCGGCGCCCTGCGATGGACACCTTGCTCGCCGCTCGTGACCAGCTCGGTGCCATGCTGCGGGATATCCATGAGGGCGGCTTGAAACAGTATTCACTCGACGCCATGTTGGAACAGCTGCGCGCCGCTCAGAAACATCATGAGTCCGTGGTGCGGACCAACGATGCATCGGCTGAGAGTCACCCCCCTCAGCCCGCCAAATTGAACATCCTGCCTTCAGAAGAACCTGCCTCTGCCTTACCCGGGAATCCTGAGCGACCTGTCGCTGCGAATTCATTGGAGGCTGCGGCCCCCGCGGCGGTCATTCCTCCCCGCCCGCCGGAGGTCGGTAATCCCACTTCCTCGCAGACTATGCGTGTCGATGCGCGCAAGCTGGATGAACTCATCAACCTCATAGGCGAACTCGTTCTGGAGCGCAATCGTCTGGTCCAGCTGAGCCGCGGTCTCTCGGGCGGACGGTTCGCCCTCGGCGACCTCGACGAGTTTCTCGCACAATCCACCGGCCGGCTGAGTTTCATCACCGAAGAACTGCAGGTGGCCGGGCTCAGAACCCGCATGATGCCGATCCAGGCCGTGTTCCGCAAATTCCCCCGCATGGTCCGAGATGTTGCCCGAAATCTCAACAAGGATGCTCAGATCCTAATGAGTGGCGAAGAAACGGAACTCGACAAGACCATGGCCGAGCTGATCAGTGATCCCCTGGTTCATCTCATTCGTAATTCGCTCGACCACGGAATCGAAACGCCTGACGTGAGAGTCCAGGCCGGAAAGCCCCGCCAGGGCACGATTCGCCTTGAGGCCCGCCAGGAAGGTGATCAGATCGTGATCGGTCTCTCCGATGACGGCGGCGGGATCAATCCCGATCGCGTCGGCCGCAAGGCAGTTGAGAAAGGTCTCATCTCGCAGGAACGCCTGCCCACACTCAGCCCACGCGAGATCATTGACTTCATTTTTCTTCCCGGCTTCAGCACCGCGGAACGAGCCGGCGATCTCTCCGGGCGCGGCGTTGGCTTGGATGTGGTCCGCTCAAACCTGAAAAAACTGAATGGCTCCATCGAAGTCGACAGTCATCCTGGCAGGGGCACCACCGTTCTTCTGCGCCTGCCACTCACCCTCGTCATCCTCCCCGTGCTGCTTGTGCAGGTGAGAGAAGAGATCTACGCATTGCCACTACGCTCGGTAATCGAGACCGCCCAGGTTAACTTGCAGCACGTGCATCGCGTGGAGGGTTCTGAAATCCTCTGCCTGCGCGGCGCGACTGTGCCGCTTCTCCGCCTCGCGGATATCTTCAAGGAAACCGCGGGTTCTTGCCTCCTCCCGAGTGGGACCCAGCCCGCTCTCGATCCTCCCGCCCCCAAGGTGGTCATCCTCGGCATCGGCGAGAAACGCGTCGCCCTTCTCGTCGACCGCCTGCTGGGACAGGAATCAACCGTCATCAAGCCCCTGGGTAACTACCTGCGCCACTGCCCCAGCCTGGCAGGCGCCACGATCAGCGGCGACGGACGTGTCCGGCTCGTGCTTGACCCCGCAGGTCTCCTCGCGCAGAGCACCGCACCGTTGACTCGAAAGGCTACCGCATGACCACCGCATCCCTCCAACCAGCTCTCCAGGCTCTCGACGGCCCTCCAGATCCTGATCTGGTGCGTATCCGCGATCTGATTTACGAAGCCGCAGGAATTTTCCACCCCGACAACAAACTACGGTTGCTGCTTGACCGTTGCAGTCGGCGGATGAAGGAAGTGCAGACCAACACTCTTCGCGAATATCTGGAGTGCCTGACTCACCAGGCTTCCCGTCGCGGAGAGCTCGTCTCCCTGCTCAACGAAATCACCATTGGTGAGACCTGTTTCTTTCGCAACCAGCCGCAACTCGACGCACTCCGTCAGATTGTCCTTCCCAAGATTATCGAAGCCAAGGGCGAGACTCCCCTTCGGTGTCTGCGCATCTGGAGCGCCGGATGTTCGACCGGGGAAGAACCCTACACCCTCAGCATGCTTTTGCAGGAGGAAGCGAGTGGACGCCTCAAGGGTTGGGCGGTACAGGTTCTTGCCTCTGATCTGAACGAGCACTCGCTGGCCGATGCCAAGACCGCAGTTTACGGCAGCTACAGCACCCGCAACCTGACTCCTCACTACCGTCTGAAATACTTCGCTCCCGCCGGAGATCAGCTGCAGCTCCAAGCTCAGGCGCGGGCCCATGTTAGCTTCAGTCGCCTGAATCTTTCCGACGACGCCCACATGACATTCATGAAAGACATCGACATTATCTTCTGCTGCAACGTCCTCATTTATTTTGACCTGGCTTCCAAGCGGCGCGTCATCCAGCACTTCTACAACAGCCTTTTGCCCCACGGATACCTGTTCCTGGGCCATTCCGAGTCCCTGTACGGAGTGAGTGAGGACTTTCGCCTGGTTCACTTGCCGGCAGCCACCGCTTACGTAAAAGCCGCACGCACACAGGTGGGAAGGGAACCGAAATGAAAAGCACCGCCGCAACCAAACAAACCTTGATCAGGAAGTTGGAGGAACTTCATCAGATCCCCACGATTCCGGCCGTCCTGGCTCCCCTCCTGCGTTATCTGCAGCAGCCCGTCGAGCAGCTCAACGTCCACAAAGTCACGGACATGATCGCCCAGGATAAGTCCCTGGCGGTGCAGTGTCTGCAAATGGCGAACAGCCCTCTTTTCGGACGCTGGCAAAAAGTTGAGTCTCTTCGTGGCGCGGTGGTCTCTCTTGGATTTCAGCGAGTCAGCGATATCGCCATGTCGTGCGGTGTGCTGAACATGATGCCAAGGGAAGGCGGCATGGATCCTGTGGCTTTCTGGGAGCATTCCCTGGGATGTGCGCTCGTGTGCCGCCATTTCGCTCGCAAGATCTCTTTCGGCGATCCCGGCAAAGCATATCTCGCCGGCTTGCTCCACGATCTCGGAATCATCGTGAACCTCTGGGTCTTGCCCAAGGAGTTTCAGGCTGCCTTCGAACTGGCCAAAGCCGAAGCAATCCCGCTCCACGAAGCCGAAGAGAGGGTGCTTGGATTCACCCACTGCGAAAGTGGCAAGTTACTGGCCGAGCGTTGGGATCTCTCTCCCGAATTAGCCGACGTGGTCGCCCTTCACCACTCCCCGCAAGCGGCAGGCGATCATTCCGGTATCGTCGCCCTGGTCGCACTCAGCGATCTGCTCTGCCGCATGAGCGGCTTGAATTACGGCTTCTTCGAAGCGCGTCAAGTCAACCTGCTGGAAGAAACCGGCTTCGCTGTCCTGTCGCGGTACTGTCCGTCCTTGGGCACCTTTGACTGGGCTCGCCTCACTTTTGAATTGGATTCTTACATGGATGAAGTGCATTCCCTCGTACGGGCCATTTACCGAACGTGAAGCAGAACACGGAAACTCGCGGCCAGATCAGTGTCCTTATCGTGGACGACAGCGCCTTCATGCGTACGGCCCTCTCCCGCATGATCGGCTCCGAGCCTGATATTCAAGTGGTAGGGTCAGCCCGGGATGGATCGGAGGCGCTGGAAAAAATCGCGGCCCTCAATCCGGATGTTGTCACGCTCGATGTGGAAATGCCCGGGCTCAATGGATTGGAAACGCTGCGCTGCATCATGGCGCAATCCCCGCGCCCCGTGATCATGGTCAGTTCCGCCACCGAAAGGGACGCAGAAATCACCTTCCGCGCACTCGGGGTCGGTGCCTTTGACTATGTCCCCAAGCAACTCTCCTCGGGATCGCTTGAGATACTTCACATCCGCGACGATCTGATCGCCAAGATCAAGGCAGCCGCGCAGCTGCGCCGGCCTCATGCTGCAGTGGGCATCCGGAAGCCTCCCCAAGGTGCCGGATCCAGCGAACTCGGCACTCTCCCCTTCCTGCCCGCAGTCGTCGCCATTGGGATTTCCACCGGTGGACCAAAAGCTCTCCAGGATATGCTTCCCCTTCTCCCTCCCGATCTCCCCGTTCCCATCTTGATCGTGCAGCACATGCCTCCCGGGTTCACCGCTCCGTTTGCTCAAAGACTGGCGGGATTGTGCTCGATTGCCGTTCGCGAGGCAACGCACCAGGAACCCATCCGCCCAGGTGTGGTCTACATTGCCCCCGCGGGCATTCACATGGTGGTGGAGCACCCTCCCGACTCGCGGCCCGTCATCGCCCTCACTCCCGAGCCGGCGAACCACCTTCACGTCCCTTCTGTGGACATCATGATGAACTCCGTCGCGGAAACCTTCGGCAGCCTGGCCATGGGTATCATCATGACTGGAATGGGTTGTGATGGAGCGTTAGGGATGAAATCCATTCACCGCCACGGCGGCATTACCGTCGGACAGGACGAGCCGAGCTGTGTGGTCTATGGCATGCCCCGCGCTTGCGCCGAGATGGGCATCTTGCAGCACGTCGTGCCGCTTTCTAAGATTCCGCAACAAATCCTGCGAGCTACACGCTACCGAAAGCACGCCTGACCGGCCCCGTCGTTCGAAAAAGATCTTGGCCGAAAAAAATCCAGCGATGCGTCCGTTCTATTTCGGACTCGTCAGGATCGTGTCATTCGGGTCCAGCACAAGCTTGCGCGTACCCGCGGGCGCAACCAAATGAAAATTCGTTTCTTCTCCGTCGGCAAACACCCGGCCCACGAACACGGGTGTCTTGCCTGACGTAACTGCATACACCGGAACGGAAGTTACCAGGTCACTGGAGGCATCCTTTTGCAGGATGGTTCCGCTAACCATCGTGCTCGTACCCTTCGTCGTGAGCCTCACCGCCTTCAACCCCAGCTTCGGTAAGTCCGTGCCGTTGATCCAACCATCCAGAAACCAGTCCAGCGAGTTCTTCCCCTCGTACCGCAGTACTGGCGGCAAGTCCTCGGCAAACACGTCCAGTAGTTCCCGGGTGCTGATCGATTTTCCCTGGTAGCGTTCGCGCACCTTCCGCATTGAGAGTACGAACGGCTCATCGCGGCCACTGAGCTTCCGGCCTTTCAGTCGCGCGTCCTGCAACGCAGCATCCTGCAACATGCTGCGCAACATGTGAAACAGCCAGGTGCCACGGCCGTAGCTGATTGCTTCGTATCCTTCCGGAAAGTGTGATGACAACAGTCGCGCACCCAATGTGACCGGCCCAGCGTCCTTGGGAAGGGCTCCATCCTTGTTCTTCTCCACCAAGTCCCGCTGGTACCTCTCCATGATTTCCCGAAACCCGGCCGGATTCTTTTCCTGCAGCATCATCAGCGCGCAGTAGTTCGCCAACCCCTCGGACAGCCATTGATCTCGATAGCTACTCCACGTGATCAGGTCCCCCCACCACTGGTGAGCCGCCTCGTGAGCGGGGATTTGCTCCTGAAGCACCTTCCGGAACGCTTCAAAATGCAGTTGGGAACGCTCTTCTTCATTGAGAAACGCGTAAGAAGACAGGAAGACCAGTCCCGGCCAGCCCTGACTGTCTCGCCCCGGCATCTGCGTCAACGCCAACCGGCTGTACGGATATGGTCCGAAGCGTTCTGCGTAATATTCGACCGCTCGCGCCGCCCGTTCTGCCAACGGCAGCGCGTTGCGCGCCGGCGACGGTACGCTCGGTGCGATCACCTGAATCCCTGCGTGCGGCGGAGCCGGATCCCCCGGGCTCGGCTCGACGATCTGCACCGGTGCACTCGGGAAATTTCGCTCCACTCCGGAGGTGGCATAAGTCTCGACCGTAACGTCTCCGGCCTTCGCCGTGGCGATCTTGTATTTGCCCAGGTTGAATCCTGCCAAAGGAATGGGCCGCTCCGAAACCCAGCGCATCGCTTGCTCGCCCGGGCTGTTCGCGCTTGCGCTCGAAGTCGCGCCCACCGGTTCCGGCTTCCCGGTGGCGACCAGCGTCCAGCCTGGCGGATAGTGAAACTCAAGATCGAAATCCGCCATCGACATCCCGCGATTCGGATACCAGGTTCCCCGAGCCCCCACGTAGAGCAACCCACTCCCCGCTTCCGCGAGAACCTCTCCCCCGTACACGAACCGCAGCTCAATCTTTTGTCCGGCCCGTGCCGGCCCCGGCAAAACCACCGCCACAAAGTCGTTGCCTTGACGTGAAAGCTGCGTTCCTTCGATCGCTGGGTTGTGGATGAACTCGACAGCTTTGCCGTCCATCTCAACGCTCTCTATCTGCAGAAACCGCGACAATTCAAACACCAGCATCCGTGCTCCGCCCTGATTTACCTCCAGTTGCAGGCGAGCGTCCGCATGAATCCTCTTCGGAGGCTGAACCTCGGTCGTGATGACGTAGCGGGGCACCACAACCCAATCCCCGCGGCCCGTTTCGTTGTCCTGCGTTTTCGATACGCTTCGCTCAACCCGGCTCCGCGGCTTTCCCGGCGAAAAGGAAGTCCACACGTCGTAGTAAGTAGTCCCATTCTCGGCAGTTCGCGCCTGTCCCGCCTGCACCTGCTCTCCCGCCGTGGAATCAAAGTAGACGTCAAAGACTCCCTGTTTCGTTCCCTGCAGCCGGGCGTGCAGGATGCGGTCCCCAACAACTGAATTGAGACCTTCCCCAACCTCCTCGCTACCTGCGACCGGAAGCAATCGGCTGAACGTAACCAGGATCCTCATCGCGTCCAGCGGCGCCAGATTCCGGGCCGTTTCGTCCCATTTGGCTACGAACTCCGCGCCATCGTCGGCCGCTCGCAGATCGGGTCTCAATTCGGCTGCAGTCTCGTCGTTGAAGCGGAAGTACGCGCTCGCGAAACGTTCCTCCAGAATCGCCATCCCCGTAAACAGGCTTATCGACCTTCGTTCTACTTCATCGTGGGGCGCCAGCAGGATCTCCCCGTCGCCTTCGAAAAACGCTCCTGTGATCCGTCCCATCACGTCCTGCGTGAAAGCGATCGTACCGTCCTCGAGAGTCATGTGAATGGCGGACCGATCGATCGCCGCACCTCGCACTCGATACACCCGCGTCGGATCCAGCCCCACGCGCCCAAGCTGCAAGTACAGTGATTCCGCCGGGCCCGAGGAGGGAGCTTGTCCCGTGCCAGCCACCGCCCGGGATGAGAGCAGCGCACACAAAACCACTCCGACCAGAACCGCAGCGGTCCAGGCTTGTCCCTTGTGTAGTGCCGGTACTTTCGTCACGTAGGTTCGACCCTCTCCCGTTGCTAGAATGCGCCTGAATGCGCGCACGCGTCACCATCTTCATTATATGGACGGCTTTCGCTGTAGTTGGTGCCTGGGCTGATACGATTCACCTGAAAAATGGCCGCAAAATCCAGGCTGACCACGTCCGCGAAAACGGGAATCACTACGAATACGACATTGGCGACGATTCCTACGCCATACCCAAATCCCTTGTGGATCATGTAGATGCCGGGGGTATGCCCGCCGGCGTTGCGTCCCTGGGTGGCGCCAAGAATGTTGCCGACCTTCCCACCTTCACGCCTGCGAACAGCCTGGCCAACGAGGGTGATCTTGTCGGCAAGATTATCAAGGAAGGTAAGGTCGACCCCGACGCCCTCTCCAGCCTGGAGGGCAAAGGGAACCCCGAGTTGAGCGCGACCGCCAACTTCATCGCCGGAAAGTTCGAATTCGAACACGGCAATGTCAACGAAGCCCGCCGCTACTTCGAGAGTGCGCTCCGTTTCCAGGCGGAGAATTCCACCATCCTGATCTATTACGCCGCGCTGCTGGTCCGCACCGGCAATGCCGCCCAGGCGCTGCCCTACGCCCAGCGTGCTGCCCGTGCGGCGCCCAATTCACCAGATGCCTACACGATGCTGGGGTATGCCCAGTTCGCCTCCGACCGCACCAAAGACGCCATCGCCTCCTGGAAGCATTCCCTCGACCTGCGCCCCGATGCCACCGTCCAGCAGTTCCTAGCAAAAGCGCAACGGGAGGAGAACGCCGAGAGCGACTTCGCCCAGCGCGAAAGCAGTCATTTCGTCCTGCACTTTGAAGGCAAGCAGACTTCCGAATCCCTGCGCGGCCAAATCCTGGCCGCACTCGAATCCGACTACGACGATCTGGTCCGCGAACTCGGCACTCCACCCCGCGACAATATTCTCGTGACGCTCTACACTGAGCAGGCTTTCTTTGACGTCACCCGTGCGCCCTCCTGGTCGGGAGCCGTCAACGACGGTAAGCTTCGCATTCCGGTCAGTGGCCTGAGTTCCATGACTTCTGAGCTTGCCCGCGTTTTGAAGCACGAACTGGCCCACTCCTTTATTAATCAGCTCTCGGCGGGGCGTTGTCCTCCCTGGCTGCACGAAGGTATCGCCCAACTCCTCGAAGGGAAAAACCTGGGCAGCGACGGGCACGCCCTCGCTCAACTGTTCAAGTTACAACGCAACATCCCGCTGAATGTTCTCGAAGGCAGTTTCATGCGCTTCTCCGGGGTCGAAGCCTATGTCGCCTACGCTGAGTCGCTGGCCGCCGTTTCCTACATCAATGATTCCTACGGGATGAGCGACATCCAGCGCATTCTGCAGCTGCTCAGCCAGGGCACCTCCACCGAAGCCGCGCTGCGAGCCACGGTCCACTCTGACTACGGCCAGCTGGAATCCGATCTCGCGAAATACCTTGCCGATAAATACGGCGATTAGAGGCTCGGCGCATCGCCGGTCTCTGCTCCCTGATTCTGGCCGATTCGTGTCAATGGCAGCCAAGGGACCGTCCTTTCGTGCCTCTGCTCGCATTGCCCGCCGCGCTTTCCTGTGCTAGTTTCGCTTTTCAGGCACCTCCAGATGCGCTCCTTGTTCCAGGCTCGCGTTCCAGAACTTCCCCCCACTGTGGAACCGGTCCGCACCGTGTTCCCCATGATCGAGGGCGCCAGCATGGCTGCGGTGTTCTCCGGCCAACGCGTCGCTGGAGACTTCTATGATGCCCTCCGCGCCAACTCCCACCGCGTTCTTTTCGGCTTGCTGGACGTCGCCGGACGCCGCGAAGACACCCGTGGAATCCTGATCGCCACACAGAACATCTTCCGCGATATGGGGCGCACCCTCTTCTCTGAGCCCGACGTCAACGAATCCAACGCCATGACCGAACTGTGCCACCTGCTGAATCGCCGAATTCTCGAAGCGGCTGGCGGGGTTCGACCTTGTCCCGGGTTTCTGGGCTGCTACAACGAACAATTGGGGACCCTCTGCTACAACAATGCCGGACATACTCCTGGCCTGCTGCGCGACCACAGCGGAATCGTCGAACTCACATCCACCGGTCTGCCCCTGGGGCTTTTTTCGCATGCCACTTCCGACTCCCCCACTGTCGGGCTGGAGCCGGGCGCCGCTCTCTTGCTGGTCTCCAGGGGCGTAGTCGAAGGCAAGGACAAGCGTAAACGAGATCCCGAGTTCGGCTTGGGCCATGTGAAAGAGCTTTTCCAGGACGATCCTCTCTCTGACCCTCAAGCTCTTTGCACTTCCATTCTGAATGCGATCGGCGAGTGTCAGTACACGCCAGTTCATGACGACCAGACCGCGCTCGCCTTCGTGCGCACGGCCTGACTAGCCTCCGTCCAACCCCCGACGCCCTACCCCGCGTCCAATCCATGAGTGCTGGCCACGAGTCTCCCGAAAGAGGGTAAAATGGGCCAACGGCCCAAACCCACTTGCGCCCGCAAGCCCAGGCAGCGTGGCGGCCATCAATGCCTATGAAGAAACTGTGCCTAGTGTTCGTCGCTCTCGCGTGCCTGCCTGCGCTCACCGCCGCACAGGTTGTCGAAGAGATCATCGCCCGGGTCAACAATCAGATCGTTACCCGCTCGGAATTCGCCCGCAGCAAAGACCAGCTCAAGGAAGAGGTCAAGCAGCAGGACGCCAATAACGCCGACAAGCTCTACGCCGAACGCGAAAAAGACATTCTCCGCGATCTTATTGACCAGCAACTCCTCCTCGAAAAGGGCAAAGACCTTGGCATCACAGGTGACACTGACCTGATCAAGCGCCTCGATCAGATGCGCAAGGACATGAAACTCGGGTCCATGGAAGAGCTCGAGAAGGCGGCCACCGCCCAGGGCATCTCTTACGAGGATTTCAAGCAGAACATGCGCAACCAGATCATCACTCAGAAGGTGATTGGCGAAGAGGTGGGTTCACACCTCGGCATGACCAAGGAAGAGGAGCAGAAATTCTACGACGAGCATAAGAATGACATGGAGCAGCCCGAGGCCATCCGGCTCAGCGAGATCCTCATAGCTCCGAAGGTCCCGGCAGATGCTTCTGCAACACCCAAGCCCGCGGGCGCCGATGGCAGCACCCCCAGTCCCGAAGTCTCCCCCGATCAGAAAGCTGCCGACCAGGCTGCAAGGCAGGCTGCGGAAGAAGCAGCCCTTTCCGCCGCTGAGGCGAAAGCCAACGACCTGCTCGATCAGATTCGCAAGGGTGCCAGCTTCGACGATATCGCGAAGAAGTACTCCGATGGCCCATCAGCGGCTCAGGGCGGCGATCTCGGCGTCTTCAAGCGTGGCGTGCTGGCTAAGGAACTCGAGGACAAGACCTTCGCCATGAAGGCTGGGGACGTCTCCGACGTGACCCGCACCAAGCAGGGGTTCGTGATCCTGAAGGTGATCGATCACCAGAAGGCCGGCATTCCTGAGATGAAGGACGTTGAGCCCAAGATTCAGGACGCTCTCTACTACCAGAAGCTGCAGCCTGCTCTGCGTGCCTATCTCACCAGGCTGCGCGAAGAAGCCTACATCGATGTCAAGGCGGGCTTCATCGACAGCGGAGCCAGCCCGAATCAGACCAAGCCGGTCGAAACCACAACCGCCAAGGAAGCCGACGCCAAAAAGCTCAATAAGAAGAAAAAGAAGCTCGGCGTTCTATAACGACTCGTGTAGCGACAGCCGCCTCGGCTGTCCAAACAGGGCGAAGCCCGTCGGCCCAGCGCGGCATGGATTGCAAGCCAGCCTGGAAACCGGCTGACGAGCAAGTCCGGTTTCTGATTTCGTTTGCGGACTGTGCTTTCCTTTAGAGGGCGTCATCCTGAGACCCGGCGTTCTTCAGCCGGGTCGAAGGATCTCGCGTGCAGTGATTGCACTCCATCCGCGCGCTTTTAAACGCGCTCACTGAGCACTCCCCTCGCTTATACTCATGGAGCACACTCCATGAAGGATTTCTACATCGCCGACTGCGTCCGCCACGAAAACAAGGTCATCACCTCGACCTTCGTCGTCGTCGCCAAGCAGATTAAACCCAAGAAGACCGGCGAGCCCTACATCGCTCTCACGCTCGCCGACCGTACCGGCCAGCTCGAAGCCAAAATGTGGGACAACGTCGAAGAGGTCCTCGAAGCGTTCGAGCAGGATGATTTTCTAAAAATCAAAGGCCTCATCAACAAGTACAAGAACCGCTTCCAGCTCACCATCCACAAGCTGCGCAAGCTTGGCGACTCAGAGATCGAATTCGACGACTACCTTCCCAAGACCACGAAGAATATCGACGAACTCTGGCAGACGCTGGCAGCCTACGTCGTCTCCTTCCAGAATCCTTATTTGCGCTCTTTGTTGCAGGCCTTCATGGCCGATCCGGAAATCGCCTCCGCTTATCGCAACGCTCCCGCCGCCAAGACCCTGCACCACGCCTACATTGGCGGCCTGCTTGACCACGTCGTCTCCTTATTCCGCTCCGTCGAGTTGATCGGTCAAAACTATCCGCAGATCAATCGGGACCTTCTCCTCACCGGCGTCTTTCTTCACGACATCGGAAAGATCCACGAACTCACCTACAACCGCTCGTTTTCCTATACCACCAAGGGCCAACTGTTGGGCCACATGGTCATCGAGCTCGAGATGCTGCACGCCAAGATTGCTCTTGTTCCCGAATTCCCCGCGGAACTCAAGACTCTGCTCGAGCACCTGATCATCAGCCACCACGGCCAGTACGAATTCGGCTCACCCAAGCTGCCCATGTTCCCCGAAGCTCTCATGCTTCACTACCTCGACGACCTCGATTCCAAGATGGAAGCCATGCGTGCCCACTTCGAACGTGAGGCCGATCTGGAGAGCCCCTGGACCAGCTACAATCCCTCGCTCGGCCGGCCACTGTTGAACACCGAAAAGTTCCTGGCTCCCAGGAAGACGCCTGCGGCGCAGAGCCCTGACCTCTCACCCAAACGAGAAGCTGGAAATGAAGCCACGCCCTCTGGCGACCGCAACAATCACGACCAGACTCCCACCTTGCCCGGCCTCGATCCGCAGAGGTAATCTTCTGGACCAAGCATTCGCGGGTCCCTGGAGCTGCCATGTCGAAACCCGGAGCCTCCGAAAAATCTGTCGTTCCCGCGGGCTTGCCCGATATCCCGCCCCTATACGGACTCAAGCCTCGAAAACAGTACCTCCCATTCAGTCACGCTGAAAAGCGCCTGACGGACTCGAAGAATTATTGGGCGTGTACTGCACGTCCCGATGGCAGGCCCCATTCCATTCCGGTGTGGGGATTTTGGATCGACCGTGCCATCTACTTCGGCACCGCGCGCTCGACCCGCAAGGCGCGCAATCTTGCGCGCAACCCTGCAGTTTCTATCCACCTGGAGTCGGGAGATGATGTCGTAATCTTGGAAGGAAATGCGGTCGAGGTCGATCTCAACGATTCGCCGACTTTCAAGAAGCTCGACGCGGCCTCGCGCGCAAAATACAAGATGCCTCTGATGATCATCCCTCGAGAAAGCGTGGTGTATTCCGTTCATCCCCGGACCGTCCTGGCATGGACCGAGAAAGATTTCCCAAAGACCGCAACTCGCTGGACCTTCGGCACTACCTAGCTAGACGCGCGAGACGTAAGCGAATCCGGACGATACACTCTCGATTCCCGGCCTGCCCACCTTTCCATTGCTCCCTTGAACCTACTTCCGGTACATTGGCAACGACGGAGGTTCCTATGCGCTCACGTTTGGTCCTGTTCACCCTGAGTTTCTATCTCACGCTGGCTCTGCTCGGCTGTACCAGCAAGCCTTCTCCGGACGACAACACCAGCGACACAGGCAAGACCACCGACACCTCCACAGGCGGCTCCGAAAAGGGCAGCAAGGAACACAAGGAGGCTAAGAAGCAGCCCATCGTTGTGCCTGCCGGCACCACGATTACGGTCAGCCTGGGCTCCGCGCTGGGCTCGAAGCTGAGCCAGTCCGGTCAGACCTTCACGGGTTCCGTGGCCAAGGACGTTCTGGTCGGGAACGCCGTAGCGATCCCGCAAGGCGCAACTGTTGGCGGCACTGTGACCGACGCCAAGCCCCTGGGCAAATTCGCCGGTGGCGCCGTGCTGCAGGTCCGTCTCGACTCCGTAACCTTGAATGGGACAGACATGCCGGTTCAAACTGCTCTGAAAACTTTCACCGCCAAGGGCAAAGGCAAACGCACCGCGGTCATTACTGGAGGTGGCGCCGCTCTGGGTGGAATCATCGGCGGCCTGGCTGGCGGAGGCAAAGGCGCCGCCATCGGAGCACTGGCTGGCGGAGGCGCCGGGGCCGGAGGCTCCGCGTTGACCGGAAACAAGGACATCGTTCTCCCGGCCGAGTCTGCAGTCAGCTTCCAGCTCTCGCAGCCGTTTGAGCTCAGGTAGAACGCAGCCGAAAATCAGAACGACCAAACCCGACGTGCCCCGCGGGCTGGTCTCCAATCTTTGTCTGAGATGTCCCATGCCGGAGGGGCGAACAAGGGCCCATGCTCGACTTCAACCGCTTCGAAATTCTTACCTTCGATTGTTACGGCACGCTGATCGACTGGGAAGCCGGCATTCTCTCGGCGCTTCACCGCATTCTTGCTGCCCACGGCCAGAAGCTCGAAGATGCCGCGCTCTTGAAGCTCTACGGCGATTTCGAGCAACTCTCCGAGCAGGGCCCATTCCATCCCTATCGCGAAGTCTTGCAGTCCGTCGTCCGGCGTTTCGGTGCGCAACTCGGATTCTCTCCCACCGAAGAGGAAGCCCGCTCACTCCCGGATTCGCTCGCCGGCTGGAAACCCTGGCCCGACACAGTTGACGCCCTTCGTCAGCTCAAGACGCGCTTTCGCCTGGCGATTCTCTCCAATGTGGATGACGATCTCTTCGCCGCCACCCGTCCCCAGTTGCAGGTTGAATTCGATGAGGTCATCACTGCGCAGCAGGCAAAGGCCTACAAGCCCTCGCTGAAGATGTTTGAGCTGGCCCTGCGTCGCGTCAACGCTCCGGCTCACCGTGTGCTCCACATCGGTCAGAGCATCTACCACGACGTGATTCCCGCCCAGTCTCTCGGCCTAGCAACGGTTTGGGTGAATCGTCCATCTGCCAGAGCAGGAGTGGGCGCCGTCAAAGCCGCCGAAGCTACGCCCGACCTGGAAGTCACCAGCCTGGCCGAGTTAGCCGAAGCCGCCAAACAAACCTGAGTTGTGGTTGTAGAAGGAAAGGAGTTGAGGCGAGATTCTCAAAGCACTCTGCGGCATCTGTCCCCGGGAAGGCTCTTGCTGGAGCATTTACGCGAATGGATTTGAAAGGGCACGGCTTCCAGCCATGCCGGAGGAGCCCCCAAATCAGGGCTTCAGCCCCTGAGGCAGATCAACAAGACCATCAGCGCGTTTATGAATACGCGCTTTAGAAATTCGCCGGAATCTTCACCACTCTCTTCCGGATCGCCCACATCACAAGCTCGGCCTTGTTGTGAATTCCCAGCTTCCGCATGAGATTGAACTTGTGCGCGTCCACTGTCTTGATGCTCAGGCCCAGAATGCTGGCCGCCGAACGCACGGTCTGGCCTTCGGCCAGAAGTTTCAATACTTCACGTTCACGGGCCGTCAACACTCGCTTTCGGGGCAACAACGCCTCCGTGGAGTTCCACTCCCCACTACCCTGCTGCGGCATTTCCCGCACGCCGGCCCAGCCGTTGTAGTGGCTCGCTCTCACCATCTGCACCAATTCTTCGGCAGACGTTTCGCGCACCGCGTACCCGATCTTGCGGTCGGCGGCCGCGTGCACCGCGGATTCGTCTTCCTCGTGCATGCTTAAGAACAGCACCTTGCTGTGGGGAGATTCTTGCAAGATCAATTTCTCGGCATCCAGGGCAGACAGGCCCAGAGTCTGCGCATCCACGATGACGACATCCGGACGGTGTTCAAGCACCCTCTGTAGCGCCTCGGCCGCATTCCGGGCTTCCGCGACGACTTCCAGGTCGGGCTCATCCTCCAAAAGACGCTGCAATCCTTGCCGGAGCAGCACGTGGTCATGCACGAGAACGCAGCGAATTTTCTTGCCGGGAAACGGACCTTCGCGTTGGATCGGTGTGTTGGGGGACACGCCTTCTCCTCATTGGGCCAGAAATTTGCGAAGCGACGGTGAACGGTAAACGGCAACTGGCGAACCAGCGGCTTTGCGTCATTGTAGCGCTTCTCCGCGCCTGAATGCACAGTGAAACGCGGGAATCTTCCATTTCTCGACAAAATAACGTCCGGCGTCATCCTGAGCGCAGCCGCCTTTCAGGCGGAGCGAAGAGCCTGCCCTGAGCGAAGCCGCAGGGATCTTGCGTGAATCGTTAATGCACTCCGGCAGCAGCTCACCTCTGCCTAATCGCGTCCGCCGTACTCGTTCTTGGAGCCATCAGGTACAATCGAAAATTTATGCTCCGTTACTTCACCGCCGGTGAGTCTCACGGCGAAGCCTTGGTCGCTTTCCTTTCCGGCTTGCCCGCCGGGTTGAAAGTGGATCAGGCCTTCGTCGATCGTGAGCTCTGGCGCCGCCAGCAGGGCTACGGCCGCGGCGGCCGCATGAAGATTGAGCGCGACACCGCTCACATCCTCTCCGGTGTGCATCACGGCAAAACGATCGGATCACCCATCGCCGTCCAACTCGAAAACAAGGACTGGAAGAATTGGCAGGAATCGCTCCCCGTCGGCGAAGGCGATCCCGCCAAACACAAGCGTGTCGCCTCTCCCCGGCCCGGCCACGCCGACCTCGCCGGCGCTCTGAAATACAACTTCTCGGAGGCCCGTTATGTTTTGGAGCGCGCCTCCGCCCGTGAGTCCGCCGCACGCGTTGCCATCGGAGCGCTGGCGAAGCTCTTCCTGCGCGAACTCGGGATTGAAGTGCTCAGCCACGTCATCACCACCGGCAGCATCACGGTCCAGGCAGAAGTGTCCTGGGAGCAGATTCGTGCTCTCTACCATCGCGAAGAGGTTCTCCTGAACTGTGCCGATGCGGAAGCCGAGCAGCGCATGAAAGAAGAAGTCGACAAGGTTCTCAAGACCGGCGACTCGCTCGGCGGTGTCTTCGAAGTCGTCGCCCACCAGGTCCCGCCCGGCCTCGGAACCTACGCCCAATGGGATGAACGCCTCGACGCCCTCCTTGCCGCGGCCGTCATGTCCCTGCAAGCCGTCAAAGCGGTCGAGATTGGTTCCGGCGTCGCCGCTGCCTTTTCCACCGGTTCCGCCGTTCACGATGAAATTGGTTATACGGGCACTTCGGGCTACACGGCCTTCTCTCGCGCCCGCAACAATGCCGGCGGCATCGAAGGCGGCGTCTCGAATGGAGAAGAACTCCGCGTGCGCGGCTACTTGAAGCCGATTTCCACGCTCCGCCGCCCGTTGCAGTCCGTCGACTTCGCCACGCGTGAGCCCGTGAAGGCCGCCTACGAGCGGTCCGACGTCTGCGTCGTTCCCGCCGCCGGAGTCGCAGCCGAGGCCATGGTCGCCCTCACTCTGGCCCGTTGCTCTCTCGAAAAATTTGGCGGTGACTCCATGACCGAAACTCTGCGCAATTTCCAAGGCTACTGCCAGCAATTGAAAAACTACTGATGATTTATCCCATCGTAAAGTTCGGCAATCCGGTCCTCGACAAGCCCGCTGAGAAGGTCATAGTCTTCGACGAGGAACTGAAGAAACTCATCGACGACATGTTTGAGTCGATGTACGCAGCTCACGGTGTCGGTCTGGCGGCCCCCCAGATCGGCATCTCGCGCCGTATTGCTGTAATCGACGTGACCTTCAAAGAGGATCCCAAAGCCAAGCTCGTTCTCATCAATCCGGAAATCATTCATACCGAAGGCAAACACACCCAGAATGAAGGCTGCCTCAGCATTCCCGACTTTCGCGAGAACGTAACCCGGCCCAACAAGGTGACCGTTCGTGCCCAGGATGTGCACGGAAAACTGTACGAAAAGACAGGAGAAGAGCTCTTAGCCCGCGCCTTCCTCCACGAGACCGACCATCTGAATGGCAAACTCTACATCAGCCATCTCAGCGCTCTGAAGCGCGACCTGATCAAACGCAAAATCCGCAAACTGGTGAAAGCGGGAGAATGGTGAGGAAGTGAGAGAATGACTCATTGAGCAGTGAGTTTTTTGGGTGGCGCAGCGCTTCCAGCGCTGCGGCAACAGTTCCGCCAAGGAATTCGGGCTTTAGAGTATGCGTGAGAACTGAATTCCGGGTGAAGAGGTAGAACGGGATCAGCAAATTCCAGCCCCGCAGGGGCGGCATTCATTAGCCCAGGGCGTAAGCCCTGGGTGCGGTGGGACAAAGAGCGAGTCCCGTCAGGGACGGCACGAGTTCTCACGCACACTCTTTAGCCCCTGAGGTTCTGTCGCCTAAGTGACTCGCTGAGTCAGTCTCCACAATGCCTCCACGCCTCAATCTCGTCTTCTGTGGCACGCCCCAATTCGCCGTCCCCACGCTCGAGAAGCTAGTCGACGCCGGATTCTGCGTCTCCCTTGTCGTGACTCAGCCCGACCGTCCCAAAGGCCGCGGACTCGAACTCATCCCCTCACCCGTCAAGCAATCCGCGATTCGACTCGCGCTGCCAGTAATACAACCCGACAAGATCAAGAACAACGACGAATTCCGCACCCAACTCACCGCACTCCAACCCGAAGCCATCATCGTCGTCGGCTACGGCCGCCTCATTCCGCAATGGATGCTCGACCTTCCACCCCTCGGTAATATCAACCTGCACGGCTCGCTTCTTCCCAAATATCGCGGCGCAGCCCCCATCCAGTGGGCGATTGCGCAAGGCGAAACCGTCACCGGCGTGACCACCATGCGCATCGACGCCGGACTCGACACCGGCGACATCCTCCTTCAAAGTGAGTTGCCAATCGCGCCCGACGACACCGCCGAAACCCTCGCGCCACACCTGGCCGCAGTTGGCGCCGACCTGATGGTTGAAACCCTCGGTGGCCTGCAAGCTGGCAATGTCCATCCCACCCCGCAAGACCATTCCAAAGCCACGCTAGCCCCCATCCTGAAGAAAGAAGATGGCCTGATCGATTTCTCGCTCCCGGCCACGCAAATCTTCAACCGCATTCGTGGATTTCAACCTTGGCCCGGAGCCTTCACCAGGTTCCGCGGCAAGAACCTTCAGATCTCGAAAGCCACTGCTCTCAACGACTCGTTGCCGCGGGCCGAGCTGCATCTCCGAGAAACTCGCCTGCTCGTTGGCTGCGGCCACAACAGCTCTCTGGAACTTCTCGAAATTCAATTGGAAGGCAAGAAGCGCATGTCCGCCCGCGACTTCGTCCACGGGTACCGCCCCAAGCCCGGCGAGAAACTCGGCGCATCCTAGCGGACATGCGGAGGATGTAGGAAACTCCGTGTCCCAGTGCCCTCTGTGGTTAAGATCTTCCCGTCTCCCTTCAAAGGCCTACAATCTGAAATTCATGCCCGTTTCTCCCGCTCGCGCCGCCGCCTTCGACATCCTTCTTCGCGTCGAGCGAGATTCCGCCTACACCTCCGAGCTCCTGCACTCTGCCAAGTACGAACAGCTCTCAACTGCGGACCACGCTCTCGCCACCGAACTCGTGATGGGCGTTCTACGCTGGCGCTCCCAGCTCGATGACGAAATTGCAGGAACCTCATCGCAGCCGCTTTCCAAACTCGATCTCGAGATCCTCATTGCTCTGCGCCTCGCTCTCTATCAGCTTCGCCGGCTCGACCGCATTCCGTCCCGCGCCGCAATTCACGAGAGCGTCGAACTGGTGAAGCGTGCCCGCAAGCGTTCCGCCGCCCCATTCACGAATGCAGTTCTGCGCAAACTCGCTGCCAAAGCCCGGCCAAGTCGCGAAGCGCCCCAGATGGACGAGCCCGCAGCCTCTCCCGAAGCCCTCGCACACGCCTGTGCACACCCCCTGTGGCTGGCTGAACGCTGGGCTAAGCAGTACGGACTTTCGGCCACCGGACGAATCTGCCACTACGACCAGTCCATTCCGACGACAACAATCCGCCTTCGTGATCCTGCAGTTGAAGCTGAACTCGGCGCGGAGGGAATCCAGCTCGCTCCCGGCGCACTCCTCACTTCTGCGCGCCGCGTCCATGCCGGTGATATCACGAAGACCCAGGCATTCCGCGCCGGCCGCCTTGTCATTCAGGACGAAGCTTCTCAGCTGATCGCCGCTCTCGTCGGCCGCGGATCCCTCATCCTTGATTGTTGCGCCGCTCCCGGTGGGAAGACACTCGCCATCGCAGACCGCAATCCCGACGCGAGCATTACTGCGGTCGAGCTACACGCGCACCGTGCCCGTCTGCTGCAAACCATGTTGCGCTCAAAGAAAGACGCT
This sequence comes from Terriglobia bacterium, assembly GCA_020073465.1. Taxonomy (GTDB): domain Bacteria; phylum Acidobacteriota; class Terriglobia; order Terriglobales; family Acidobacteriaceae; genus Sulfotelmatobacter. The sequence goes on along the minus strand of JAIQFC010000003.1, from coordinate 43,518 downwards.
CTGGATCGGGAGCGTTCGCGAAATATAGGCGTCCTCGTCGCCGACGCGGCCGCTCTTCCGTCTAACTCTGCTTTCGATCGCGTCCTCGCCGACGTCCCCTGCTCCGGCACCGGCACTCTCGCGCGTAATCCCGAAATCAAGTGGCGTCTCAAGCCCGACGATCTCTTGCAGCTGCAACTGCGTCAGCTCGCCATTCTCCGCTCCGCACTGACTCATGTGGCTCCTGGCGGACGCCTCATCTACTCCACGTGTTCGCTGGAAAAAGAGGAAAACGAAAACGTAGTCGATCAAGCGCTGACGGGAACCGCATCTTTCCACTTGCTCGACTGCCGCACTGAACTAGCTCGTCTCAAAGAAGAAGGTGATTTGATCTGTTCCGATCCGCTCTCGCTCACACGCGGCCCGTACCTGCGCACGCTCCCCGGCGTTCATCCCTGTGACGGCTTCTTCGCCGCGATTCTCGAAAGATCGTAGGGTCTTCTCTGTGACCCTCTGTGCCCTCTGTGGTTCAGCGCTTTACTACCGCACCTCGAAACTCACCGCCGCCCCCGCCTCAACCTTCTGCCCTGCCGCCGGGTTCTGCGACACGATCATGCTCGCCGGCGTCGGCTGCGGTGGCGGTACGCTGGGCGCGACCGGAGCAGTTGCCTCCCCTGGCACCCCTGCGGAACTGGGCTCCGGCGGAGAGGCCACGCTCACATTCCCCAGCTTGAATCGATGCCCACCATCTGCACCTCGGCGGTCGAAGTCAACTCCAGTCCGCGCCGTTTGACGTTCAATTCCGCAGCCCGCCTGCTCTGCCCGGTCACATCAGGAATCGCCACCCGGATCGGCCCCAGGCTCTGGGCCACGCGCACCTGCCAGCCTCGCCTCACCTTGGTCCCCGGCAGCGGCAGTTGCGACATGATCCTGCCCTCGGCAATCTGCGGGCTGTAGTACTGCCGCTCGATCTCGATCTGCAGTCCCAGCCCAGCCACCGCGCGTTCCGCCTCCGCCGGAGACATCCCCACCAGCGCTGGCACTCCGACCTCCTGCCCGTGAATGGCAAATCGCATCGCCGTAAGCGCTGAGACCAGCGCCACCATCACCAGCACCAACGCCAAAAATGCGAAGCGGACGAAAGACTTCATAAGAGGAACCGGAAAAATGCCCCGATCGGTGCAGTTCTAATTGTCATTCCGAGCAAGCGTTCTATGCGCCGCGAGGAATCTGGGCGAGTCGCGCGAAGCTGCCTGCCCTGAGCAAGCGCAGCGCGTCGAAGGGTCGCGTTCTTTGCGACGCGAAAATCGCGCGTTTGGCTCGCTTCCTTATCAAGTTGCACCACTACCCAGATCAGACAAAAATTGACAATGCGCTGAAATTATAGCCCGTATCACTGCTCCCACTGTAACTCGCTCTTCGCCAGTAACTTACAGCGGCCGGCAAACGCCGGCATTACTTCCGCCCGCGTTTCGAATCGGGCATCTGCCGGCTCGTCCGTCTAATCCAATAGATGGAAGAGCCAAGTCCACTTTCGAGGTGCGCCATGGCTTGCTTCGTGGAGTATCATGATTCTGTGCGGCGACGGATTGCGCCTACGGTCGCGGTGTTTGGGCTGCTTTTTCTGCTGGCATCTCTTGTTCCCAGCAGCTTCGGCCAGATTAATGGTGTGCCCGCTTCTGTAACTTCCCCTGGATTCGGTGGCCGCGCGATCAATGGCACGCCCCCCAGCGTGACCTCGCTCGGTCCCCGCGGTTTCACTCCCAATCCGACTGCGGGCGTTCAGTTTTTCACCAACGTCCCAAGACACGACAGCGGTGTCGATCGTGACCACCATCGTCATCATCGCACGGAGAATTTCTTTCCCGTATACGGCTCGGCTCTGTACCCGGTGTACGTTCCTGTACCCTACCAGCAAGACCAACCGGAAACAGAGCAGTACGCCGACGATGAGTCTGAATACCAGGGTGGTCCAACCATCTTCGATCGTCGCGGCCGCGGTGAAGAGACCTATGTTCCTCCGGTAAAGGATGCGCTCCCTGCTCACGCTGGAGAGCGCGTTGACTTTACTCCTGCGCCTCCCGAACCGCCTCAGGAGCCAACCCTTCTCGTCTTCAAGGACGGTCACCAGATCGAAGTTGGAAACTATGCCATTGTGGGCCAGACGCTTTTTGATTTGACCCCCGGACACTCTCGCAGGATCGCGATTGCCGATCTCGATCTCGATGCTACGCAGAAGAAGAACGACGAACGCGGCGTCAGCTTTCAGTTGCCTCCCACCGCTCAAGCGAACTGACTATGCGCAGGCTGCTTCAGATCGCTCTGTTCGCAGCCTTCGCAACCTTGGCATTTGCGCAGCGTCCGGTCTCAGCACATTCTCCTTCTCCCGCTAAGCCCGGCCCGCAGCCTTCCATGCCCGCCGGAGTGCGTAGCCTCCCTCCCGGCGGGGACTTCACGGCACTTGCGAAAACATTCCAGGGCCGCAGTCCGCATCATCTGCCGCTTCTTCCGTTCGGACTGTTCTCTGATTCTCTGTTTCCTGACAATACTTCTCCCTCGGACTCTTCCACCGCGGCACCCTCGGCGCTCACCCTGATAGAAGCCCTCTCTGCGCTCAACAGGACTCCCGAGCAACCGCCTCCACCCCCCTCGCAACCTCTGTTGATCGAGCTCCGCGGAAACCGTTACGTCCGCCTGAGCAGCGCAGAGGTGTCTGAGAACCAGCGCGACGATCGCGAAACCGTCAGAGTCATCGCGTCCGCCAGTCCCGCAAGAACTCATTCAGCAATGAGCGCTGCTGCCGATCCGCTAACTGCCCACGAACTCCCTCCCGCAGTGCTCATCTTCCGCGACGGCCATAGCGAAGAAGTCCGTGACTACTCCATCGTCGGTGGCGTGATGTACGCCCGCGGCGACTACTACACCGACGGTTACTGGAACAAGAAAATCGAACTCACCACTCTGAATCTGCCCGAGACGCTGAAGTCCAACCAGGCCCGCGGAGTCCATTTCGTCCTGCCCAACGCGCCCAATGAAGTAGTAACGCGCCCCTAGCCTTCCGCATTCCTCGCTTCAATTCGAGAATCAGTTTCGAGGACGCCAGCAGTGAGTCTGTGAATTCCGACATTCCAGTCGCCGAGGTGGCCGCCGGAGAGCAGCCCAGCCGCGGACCGGCGAAAGAATGCAGCCCACAGCGTAAGCTGTGGGTTAGGCAGGTCACGAAACAAAGCCCCGAAAGGGGCGAAAGAAAAGTACCAAGCAGGGCACCAGAATGGTCATCCGCGGGACCTCCAGCATGCCACAAAGAGCCTTCAAACATGCTATAATCAATCTAGTTCTCAGGGCCCGTAACATCCTATAAATACAATTAGTTACAAGATTCCAGGTAGCGCATCCCACAGCCTGGTTTCGAGCTGATGACAGGCCATGAGAAAGCAAAGAGCCAACAGCTAAAGGCTAAGAGCCAACCATGCCCGACGATCAGAATCCCGAACTCCCATTGACTCCTCCTCCCGGCGGTGACGGCAGTCCCGGCGCCTTGAATATTCAGCCCGTCAACATCGAAGAGGAGATGCGGCACTCGTATCTCGACTATGCGATGTCGGTGATCATCGGCCGCGCCCTGCCCGACGTCAAAGACGGACTCAAGCCCGTGCATCGCCGCATACTTTTTACGATGGCCCAGATGGGGCTGCAGCCGAACAAGGCCACGCGCAAGTGCGCCCGCATCGTCGGCGACGTGATGGGCAAGTACCATCCGCACGGCAACCTTGCCGTGTACGACGCGCTCGTTCGCCTCGCGCAGCCCTGGAGCATGCGCTACCCGCTGATCTTCGGTCAGGGAAACTTCGGTTCCGTCGACGGCGATCCTCCCGCGGCTGATCGTTACACCGAAGCCAAACTTGCGCAGGTTTCCACCGCGCTGCTCGAAGATCTCGACAAAGATACGGTCGACTTCCATCCCAATTACGACGGCAGCGAAGTCGAGCCCGACGTTCTTCCCACGCGCATTCCGAATCTGCTGATCAACGGATCCGACGGAATCGCCGTCGGCATGGCCACCAAGATTCCGCCGCACAATCTAACGGAGATTGTCGACGCGACGATCACGCTGGTCAACAATCCGAACGCGCAGCTTGCCGAGATTCTGAAGTACGTTCAGGGCCCCGATTTCCCCACCGCCGGCGTCATCCACGGACGCGCCGGAATCTTCGAAGCCTACCGCACCGGACGTGGCCGCTTCATGATGCGCGCCAAAGCTGCCATCGAGAACATCAGCAAAGACCGCCAGGCCATCATCGTCACCGAAATTCCCTATCAGGTGAACAAGGCCCGCCTGGTCGAGCGGATCGCCCAGCTCGTCAACGACAAAGACATCGAAGACATCTCTGACATTCGCGACGAAAGCGACCGCGACGGCATGCGCATCGTCGTCGAACTCAAGCGCACGGCAGAACCGCAAATCGTCCTCAACAAGCTCTTCAAGCACACGCAGATGCAGGAGAGCTTCTCCATGATCCTGCTCGCCGTATGCAATGGCCAGCCCCGCGAACTGGGACTGATCGCGACCATTAAGTACTTCATCGAGCACCGTGTCGACGTAGTCCGCCGCCGCACTGCCTACCTGCTGGCGAAGGCGCAAGATCGCGAACACATTCTCGAAGGCTATCTCACCGCCCTCGACCATCTCGACAACGTGATCGCCATCATCCGCGGCAGCGCCAACCGCGCGGATGCCCGCGAAAATTTGGTCCTGTACTTCGGTGGCAAGAAGATCGACATCAACACCACGGGCCGCGCTCCCAGGCTCAGCCCCGAAAAGCCCTTCACCACCAAGCAGGCCGACGCCATCCTCGAACTGCAGTTGCACCGTCTGACGAAGCTTTCGATCGATGAAATTGCCAACGAGCTGAAGCAGGTCCGTGACAACATCGCCGAATACGAATCCATTCTCGGCTCCGAGAAGAAGCTGCGCGCCGTCATCATCAAAGAGCTCGAGGAAGTGAAGAAGCTCTACGGAGACGAGCGCCGCACGCGCATCGAAGACGAAGCCGCCGAAATCGTCCTCGAAGACCTGATCGCCGACGAGCAGACTGCCGTCACCGTTAGCCACTCCGGCTACATGAAGCGCACGCCAATCTCCACCTACCGCATGCAGCGCCGCGGAGGCACGGGCCGCACGGGCATGAAGACGCGCGACGAGGATTTCGTCGAGCATCTCTTCATCGCCTCAACTCACGCCTACATCATGATGTTCACCAACAAGGGCCGCGTCTACTGGCTCAAGGTCTACGAGATTCCCGACGTCAGCGCCGCCGGCAAAGGCAAACACATCGGCAGTCTGGTGTCGCTGCAGCCCGGCGAGACCGTCAAGACCATGCTCGCCGTCCGCAATCTCGAACAAGAAAACAAATACATCTTCTTCGCCACCCGCAACGGCCTGGTGAAGAAATCCGAACTGCGCGAATTCATGCACGTGCGCTCCATCGGCATCAACGCCATCGGCATCGAGCAAGGCGACGAACTGGTCGCTGCCCGCATCACCAACGGCAACCAGATCATCTTCCTGGCTTCGCATGAGGGGATGGCTGTCCGTTTCGACGAGAGCCACGTTCGCCCCATGGGCCGCGCCGCCTACGGTGTCTGGGGCATCGACCTCGACAAGAACGACTACGTAGTCGGCATGGCCACGACGCCCAAACCCGGCACAGAACGCGTAGCGACAGCCGCCTCGGCTGTCGAGGGCGCTTCAGCGCCCGCGAAGGAAGGCGAAGCCGAGCCCGAAGTCATCGACGTGACGGTCAAAGGCTCCCTGATCCTCTCCGTCACCGAAAACGGATTCGGCAAGCGTACCCCCGCCGACGAATACCGCCTCACCAACCGCGCCGGCAAAGGCGTCATCAACCTGAAGACCACCGAGCGCAACGGCAAAGTAGTCGGCATCGCGCAGGTCGACGAAACTTCTGAGGTCATGCTGATCAGCCACTACGGCAAAATCATCCGCATGGATTCAAAGACCATCCGCGAATCCGGCCGCAATGCCCAGGGCGTCCGCCTCCTGCACCTGGAGCCCGGCGACCGCGTAGCCGCTGCCGTCGTCATCGTCCCCGATGAAGAACCGAATGGCGGTAACGGGGGGACACTAATTCAGTAACTCACAGTTTCTTGGAACCCGGCTAGAATCTCGCAAGGAGCCGATCCTGCGCATAGGCGATTCTCAGATTCGTACGTTACTGAAGCGAGAGCTAACAGCGGTCCACGCGGCCGATCATGACACTGTAATCCTTGAAGAACTGGGACTGCTTCACGGTGCGTGTCGAGCCGACATCGCCGTCGTAAACGGTACTATGCACGGATACGAACTCAAGAGTGATCGTGACACTCTGAAGCGGCTTCCTGAACAAATCATTGCGTATACAGCTGTGTTCGACCTGGTGACGCTAGTGGTGGGGGAACGTCATCTACTCCATGCTATCGAAGTTATTCCCGATTGGTGGGGTATTCGGATAGCTCGGATGAGGTATGACAGCATATTGTTTCGCGATCTCAGATTGCCCACAGCAAATCCCTCCCCCGACCCAATGTCAGTCGTGATGCTCCTTTGGCGGGAGGAAGCACTTGGGCTGCTCACCCAAATCAAGAAGACGAGAATCCCATGCTCTAAGCCCCGCGCTTGGATCTATGCCGAATTGGTTGCGAATGCAAGTAGCGGCTATTTGCGCGACGCGGTGCGTCGATCCCTAAAGAAGAGGGTAGACTGGCGATCTGACGGGACACGACTGTCATGTGGTGATTGATCCCGGCTCGAATCCAAGTCGCCGGATTGCCATCGGTGTCTGCGCCATCGCTCATTCTTGAGATGTACCTGTCACCATAGCTGAAGTCGGGTCCGTAGAAATCATTGCTCTCGCACCAAAGAGTTGCACTGGCAGGATATTGAGCACAGCCAGGCCCGCCCTCGTTGAGTATTCCTTCACCCCGCATGATGAGCCAGTGTTCGGCGAGTGTGTAGCGGATGCTCGCGCTCGGGTTGCAGAAATCTGGCGGTTCCACATAGCGTCCATACTGCACCGTGTAGTCGGAGAAACTCGGCTTCCTCAAACCCACTTCGCCAAGGGCCAATCGCTGCCAGGTGAGCCAATCATGTCTTTCAATCTTGTGGATACCTCTTTCAAACCTCTGCAGATCTTGTGGAAAAGCACCGCTAGCGAGCGTGAACGTGCGCCACTCCTCAAGCCTAGGAATGCGATTCAATAAGGTCTCATAACTCGGTTTCTCGGAATCAAAATCCTGACAGTCCAGGAGCAGGTCTACGTCTGCCACTTTTAGAGATAAATTTCTCAATAGACTCGTGAGGTCGTGGGCAAACGTTGGCCGAAGTACGTCATCTGGGAACACACGAACGCAGGCTCCTCGACCATCCGCAGCAGCCACATGAGAAACTGCGATTTGGTATTTACGCTTTCTGCTCAAGCCAGTCACTGGGATCAGTTTGAGCTTAAGCCTTCGGGCTTCCTGAGCGATGTGTATGAGAGTGTGTTTGGTGCCGCGGATCTGCGGTATCTGGCCGTCGACGTGGCAAAGGTCAACGAAAAACGGATCGTACCGCCAGGCATCTAGGAGACCCTTGGCTACCTTAAAGAGAACTTGGCCAGGATCAGGCCTCTGCCCTTCGGTTTCTTCAAAGGGAATCTGATCTACAACTGGCGTTTGGCCCTCTGTGTCTTTGTTCTGTGGTGCTTCAAACAGCTTCCGCGGGATCTCAATCAGCGGAGTAATTCGCCCACGATCCTCGTCGCGAAGTTCCTTGAGTGCTCCCCGTTCGGCTGGTTTCCAGCGAAGAATTGGCACATAGTGGTTAGCACCAAACATACGTCACCTTCCTGAATGCTCAACAAACTCTGCAAACGCAGAACGAACCTGTCCATGTCCAACCAGTCGATTTAAGACACGGTAAGATTTGTAGTGGTGTCTGATCCGACCCGCAACTATTGCGGGGTGAATTCGAAGTCGATTTGCCAAGTGATTGACAGCCTCGGGAGTACGCAAATTTCGCGCCGGACTGCGCATCCATTCCTCTTCTGGAATTAGCGCCTCGCCCGCTATTTGATCCGCTTCCTGTTCCTGAGAGCTACCTGAGTCTTCAACGTCAAGATCGTCATAGAAGGCGGAAGTGCCGGAATTCAGGTGTCGCCAAACATGGGCTAGTTCATGCATCAGAACGAACCAGAAATTGTCCACACGGTCATGCCTTAGGGTCACCGCGACTACTGGGAAGCTTTCCTTAACCAGAACTGCCGCACCATCCAAATACGTCTCCGGTAACTGCGGTTCTACAACGAAACAGATGCCTAGATTCCTGAGATACTCGCCCACGTGACGCGGACCGTCACTCAAGACGCTCAAATGAGCTAGCTCGTGCATGAATTGCAAAGTGATAGTCTCTGGTCTGAACTCCACCGACATTTTGGTCTCAAGCGCTCGCAGGCAAACCCGGGCCTTCCAGGCGGCAATGGCATACGGGTCCATTTGTCGTGCGGACCTCACGTAATGGGACTGCTTGTAGAGTGCTACCGGTGTCCAATTATCCCCAAGAGGGGCAAGGAACTGTTTCATGATGGCGCGCGCATAGTGTCGTGTGTCCTGAACCTTATGTTTCAGCCAGCCGCGCGCAATCATTTCGCGAATGGGAAATCGTTCCCAGTCGATTTCTTCCTCGCCGACTCCTGGGAGAAACTGTTCCTGCAACAGCGCCTTCGCTGGAATTCCTAATCCCTTGTGCAATGCTCGAATCATGGGGAGAGAAAGAAGCCGCTTGCCCGACAAGACTTCAGACACTCTGCTTCGGCTGCCGAACAGCGGCACTAGGTCTCGTGGCGTAAGGTTCATCTGTTCCATACGGAACTTAATGGACTCGATTGGATCGGGAGTTCTCGGTTCAACATGTCGCTGCTCGTAATCTTCTACAAGCAACGTCAGTAGATTTAGACGGTCTCCCTCCGCGGTACCAGCACGCGCAGGTAGGTCAATCAGCTTTTCAATCTCGGAGAGAGCAGCCTTGTAGTCGAGCTCCGAATTGATTGCGGTGATCATTGACTCTCCTCAGAACTTCCTTTTTGAGTACTCGGCGTGCGTTCCAACCCACATGACCAAGACAACTTTCACCTCGTAGCTGACTTTCACTTCTAGCCTGTACTTGTTCCCCTTGATGTTGAAAATGACACGGTTCTCGCTTAAGAAACTGGCGCTCGGGAATCGTGCCTTGATGTCAGCAGACCCATTCCACTCGGCCTCCTCAACTTCGAGAGCCCATGCATCGAGGGGAGCGCGGACCTCGGCATGACGCCGCCCGAAGTCATCGAGTTGTTGTTTTCCGACTAGGCGCATTTATGACTTTCGACAAAGCGCACATCATACAGCGATCCCATGGATGTATAATGTTAACTGATCCCATAGTGGGAACATTAACAGGAAAAGATCGTGTTGTCAAGAACTCAAGAAGCCACGTCATGATCAGCCTTGTTTCCGGAATATCCCCCAACGCCCCGTAATTGACTCCCCCCGCAATTCCCCCTAAGATTACTCGGCTCCCGGTTCCCCCCTTTGACCGTGGGCCAGCGCGCACTCGTCGATGATCGTCCAACCATGATCGGCCAAACCGTCTCTCACTACCGCATCACGGAAATGCTCGGCGGCGGTGGCATGGGTGTCGTTTACAAGGCGGAAGACACGCTGCTCGGCCGCTTCGTCGCGCTCAAATTTCTTCCTGACGATTCTTCCCAGGACCCGCAGGCTCTCGAGCGCTTCCGCCGCGAAGCCCGCGCGGCCTCGTCGCTGAACCATCCCAACATCTGCACCATCCACGAAATCGGCCAGCACGAAGGGCATCTGTTCATCGTGATGGAGTGCCTGAGCGGCCAGACTCTAAAGCACCTGATTCAGGGCAGCCCGATGGAGCTCGATCGCCTGCTCACTTTGTCGATCGAAGTTGCCGACGCGCTCGACGCCGCCCACAGCAAGGGAATCGTCCACCGCGACATCAAGCCCGCGAACATCTTCATCACCGACCGCGGCCACGCCAAGATTCTCGACTTCGGCTTGGCCAAGATTTCTCGCGCTGCCCGGCCAACCAGCGGCGACTCGCAAACCATGGCTGACGCCACCAGCCTCGACCTCACCAGTCCCGGCACCGCCGTCGGTACGGTCGCCTACATGTCCCCTGAGCAATTGCGCGGCAAAGAGCTCGACGGACGCACCGATCTTTTCTCCTTCGGCGTCGTGCTCTACGAGATGGCCACCGGCGTTCTTCCCTTTCGCGGAGAGACTTCCGCGGTTATCACCGAAGCCATACTCAATCGCCAGCCCACCGCGGCCACCCGCCTGGCCCCGGAAATCCCCGCCAAGCTGGAAGAAATCATCACCAAGGCGCTCGACAAAGATCGCGACATGCGCTGCCAGACTGCCGCGGAAATGCGCGCCGATCTGAAGCGCCTGAAACGCTCGATCGATTCTTCCCGCACGTCTGTCGTCGCGGAAGCCGCGCCGTCCGCGTCATCACCAACCGTAGCCGCTCCTACACCCGCACCGGCGCCGCGCAAGAAGTCTCCTGCCGCGCTCTTTGTCGCATTGGGCTTGCTCCTGGCAGCGGGCGTCGGCATGTTGGCCGGCAAACTGTTCTTCACGCCCCCGCCCGCGGAGCCTCCGCTCTACCGCCAGCTCACCTTCCGCCGCGGCAGCATCCGCTCCGCACGCTTTGCTCCTGACGGACAAACCATCCTCTACAGCGCGGCCTGGCAGGGAAATCCCGTCGACGTTTTTACCGCGCGTCCTGAAGCCCCCGAGTCCCGCTCCATGGGCCTCAGCCGCACTCAGTTGATGTCGATTTCTCCCAGCTCCGAGATGGCAGTCCTTCTCAACAGCAAGGCCATCGGGGCATGGGTAAGTATGGGAACTCTGGCGCGCGCGCCCCTTTCCGGCGGGGCACCGCGCGAAATGCTGGAGCAGGTGCAGTGGGCCGACTGGGCTCCCGATGGCAGCAACCTGGCCGTGGTCCGCGATATGGATGGCCGCAACCGCCTGGAGCTTCCCGTCGGAAAGCCGCTGTACCAGACTGGCGGATGGATTGGCCATCCTCGCGTCTCGCCGAAGGGAGACTACATCGCCTTTGCCGATCATCCGCTCCAGGGGGACGACAGCGGTTCGCTCGCGATTGTCGATCTCGCCGGCAATAAGAAGATGCTCTCCAGCCAGTGGTTCACCATTCAGGGTCTGGCCTGGGCTCCGGATGGTAAAGAGATCTGGTTTACCGCCAGCAAGTCGGGCACGGATCGTACTCTGTACGCCACGTCGCTTGATGGCAAGCAGCGCATCGTGGCCCGTCTGCCCGGCGCTCTCATGCTGCTGGACATCGCCAAGGACGGACGCGTGCTGCTGGTCCGCGCGACCTGGCGACGTGAGTTGCTCGGGGTCTTTGCCAACGATCCCAGGCAGCATGAACTTTCCTGGCTCGACTACACCTATCCCTCCGACCTCTCAGCCGACGGCAAGACTTTGCTGTTTGATGAAGAAGGAGGCGGCGGCGCCCTGGCGTACTCCAAGACCGGTGGCTTAACCTACGCCGTCTACATTCGCAAGACGGATGGCTCGCCCGCTGTCCTGCTCGGCGAAGGCGGCGCCGTGGCCTTGTCGCCGGACGGGAAATGGGCGATTGCCCAGACCCAGGAGTCACCGTCCCAGTTCAGACTCTTGCCCACCCGTTCCGGCGAGCCCAGAGATCTCACCAACGACAACATCAACCACAGTTGGGCCCACTGGTTCCCCGATGGCAAGCGCATTCTGTTTTCCGCCGATGAGCCCGGCAAGGGTGTCCGCTTTTATGTCTACGACCTCGCAACCAGCAAGAGCCAGGTCATCTCCCACGAGGGCGTGAACGGCACCGCGTTCGCCATCTCTCCAGACTCGCAGCAGATTGCCGCCATCGGTCCCGACCAGAAGGGATATCTGTATCCCGTCGCCGGGGGCGACCCGCGCCCCATTTCCGGTTTCAATCAGGGAGAGCAACCGATTACATGGAGCGGCGACGGCCGTTCGCTCTACATCTACCAGCCCGGCGAGCTGCCTGCCCGCGTGTATCGCCTCGACGTGCAGACCGGGCAACGAACTCTCTGGAAGGAACTCATGCCCTCCGATCCTGCCGGTGTCGAGAATATCGGTCCCATCTACATGACCCCCGACGCCAAGACTTGCGTGTTCGGCTATCACCGCATGCTCGCCGATTTGTACCTGGTCGAAGGACTCAAGTGAGATCGCACGAATGCGTTCTCGGATTCGCATCTTAGAGTGCTGCCAACTTCAACCCAAGGGAAGGGTGCTCCATGAAAAGAACCACCACGCTGGCGTTGTTCGCACTGATCTGCACCATCGCTCCGCTCTCGCTGTTAGCGCAAACCGATGTCGCGGCTAGCATCACCCGCCTAGAGTACGAATGGGCCGCTGCTCAGAAAGCCGGGGACGCCGCCAAAATCGCTCCCATGCTGGCAGACACCTTCGTCAACACTGATGTCGATGGCAGCGTGTCGGGCAAGGCTCAATTACTGTCGAACCTGAAGGGCGGTAAGTGGGAGCACAACGAAATCAGTGACGTGAAAGTCACCGTCTATGGCGATACCGCCATTGCCACCGGAGCCTGGGTTGGAAAAGGAGTGGATGGCGACGGCACCAAAGTCGACCGCCATGAGCGCTGGACCGACGCCTGGGTCAAGATGCCCGATGGAAAATGGCAGTGCGTCTCCAGCCAGCAGACTGCATTGAAGAAGTAAATCTGCGCAAATCTGCGGCCCCCAGCGCAATCTGCGGCTCAGGCACCTCCAATGACTTGTGTGGGGACAGCCGCCCCCGGCTGTCCAGCCGGGCACAGCCCGGTAGTTGGGCTGAGGCTCAATCTACGCGGTACAAAACGCTGGCGTGTGGCGGCAGGCGGGTATGAATTCCGTCCGCATGGCCAAGCGACCGTCGCAGCCATAGATCGCGGACTTCGGCAGTCTGCCCCTCAATTCCCACATCGCGCCAGTTCAGACTGATGTCCTCGGCCGCCTCCCCCAGGTTGAAGACCGCAACCAACTTCTCGCCGGTCTTAGCTCCCTCCGCTACCCACGCCCGGATGCTTCCCCGCTCCAGCACCTGGTGCCCACCCCTGCTGTGCTGGTTCACTGCAAGAACTTCTTCGTTCGTGATGAGCGCAGTCGTCGCCGCATCATTACTCGGCAGATCGCCCCCAAAAATCAGCGGTGACCGAAAGATGCACCACAACGTCATCAGCGTCTGCTGTTCATCCGCAGTGAATCTTGTCGGCGACCCCTTGCCTTCCTTATCCGTCACCCTTAATTTGCCCAGCGGCAGCATGTCCGCGTCCGGCCACGTTCCGTTCTTGCCCACATACTCGGCCCAGTCACGGGTGAAATCGAACTGCTGCCGGAGCAGCTTCCAGTCGTCCCAGAAATCCTCCGAGATGCGCCACATGTGCGTATACTTCTCAAAGAACTCCGCCTCAGAAACCGGCGCCGGCCCCGGCGAGATGCTCAGCACCATCGCCCGGCCCGTCTTCCGAATCGCCAGGCTCAGCGCCCTCATCTCGGCCGGCTGATACAAATGACTCCCCATGTCGTCCGCTTTGATGAAGTCCACGCCCCACGACGCATACAACTCGGCAATCGAATCGTAGTAAGCCTGAGCCCCTGGCTTCGTCGTATCCACGCCCCACATGTCGGGATTCCACCGGCATGCATTGTCTTTCTCGGCGATGTCGGCCGCGTGGTAATTCGTCCCCTTGATTGAAAGATTCTTCTCCGCTGCCTGTCGCGGAATCCCCCGCATGATATGGATCCCAAACTTCAGCCCCTTGCTGTGGACATAGTCCGCCAACGCCTTGAACCCCACGCCGTTGGCCGCAGAAGGGAACCGGTTGACCGCCGGCAGAAGCCGTCCGTATTCGTCCATGGTCAGCGGAACCCCTGGCTTATAGTCGTGACCCTGCGCATTCGGCTCGTACCACTGAATGTCTACCACGATGTACGTCCACCCGTACTTCGCCAGATGCAGCGCCATCCAGTCCGCATTTGCCTTGACCTGTTCCTCGCGGACGGTCGTGCCGTAAGAATCCCAGCTGTTCCAACCCATGGGAGGCGTGGGGGCAGAAGAATCAGCGCCCGCAGCGAATGTGGCAAGGAAGAGGACGAGTGATGCATGCGCCAAGAGTAAAGATCGAATCATGGTGCCCGCCATTCTACTCGCAGTCTCGGCCCCCAATTTCTCTCTCTAACCTCCATTGTCATCCTGAGGTCCGCTTCCTTTGCGGGCCGAAGGACCTCTGCAACTTCGCCGGCAGCGCCTCACCGCACGCAAGTTGCACGGTTCCTTCGCTATGCTCAGGATGACAAAATGGGTTTGCGCCAGATAAGAAAGGCGGCCGCAAGGCCGCACTCAAAGTCAAAGAGGTTTACCCGTGTGATCCGCGAAGATCCGTGGCAAAGGTGTTCTAGATATCCAGGTTCTTCACATCCAGCGCGTTGTCTTCAATAAACTTCCGCCGCGCCTCCACGTCCTCGCCCATCAGGGTAGTGAAGATCGTCTCGCACTCCGCAATGTCCTCGAGCTTCACCGAGAGCAAAGTCCGCCGCTCCGGATCCATGGTCGTTTCCCACAGCTGCGGCGCCGTCATTTCGCCCAGACCCTTGTAGCGCTGCACATCGTACCCGCGGCTGCCTTCCTTCTTCACATAGTCGAACAGGTCGCGCGCGTTCGACTTCTCGACCACCTCGACTTCAACCTTGCGCTTGGGAGCAGCCTTGGCGCTTTTCTTCTCCGCCTTCTCGTCCGCCTTTTCCGCGGACTCGTCCTCTGCGCCTTCGTTGCCATTCGACGCAACAGCCTTGGCCACCGTCTCCACCACAAACGGCGGCTCCATGTAAGCCTCGATCTGCTTGAACTTTGAGATCATCTGCCGGCACTCCGGCATCGATGCCAGTTCCCAGTTGATCAGGTGCTCCGCCCCCTGCGAGCTGACATATCTCAACTCCCACAGGTTGTGCTCCTCGTCAAAGCGCGACTCCACGCTCTTGAAGTTGCGCTCTTTCTGCAGCTTTTTCAATTCTCGTTCCAGCCGTTCGACCTTCTTCGGTGGATTCTTCTTGTCCCCTTCAAAGTCCGCATGCTTCGACAGATCGATCTTGGGCAGCAGCTCCGTGACCTTCTCGTCCCGCAGCCGCTTGTCCACCTTGTCAAAGAAGCTCAGATATTCCTTCAGCACGGTCATGAACCGCGACAGCGCTGCCCCCTCGACCTTGGCCGCGCCCTCACCGTAACGCACGACCAGCCCTTCCGAAGCCCGCTTCAGCATGACCTTGTCGAACTCGTCGTCATTCTTGATGTACTGGAGCGACTTCCCCTTCTTGATCGAATACAGCGGCGGCTGCGCGATAAACACGTTCCCGCGCTTGATCAATTCCTGCATGTGCCGGAAAAAGAATGTCAGCAGCAGCGTGCGAATGTGCGAACCGTCGACGTCCGCGTCGGTCATCAGGATGATCTTCCCGTACCGCACTTTCGTGGGATCGAAATCATCCTTGGCAATCCCCGTGCCCAGCGCCGTGATCATGGCGCGAATTTCCTCGTGCGCCAGCATCTTGTCGTAGCGCGCCTTCTCGACGTTGAGTATCTTTCCTTTGAGTGGCAGAATCGCCTGGAAACGGCGGTCGCGCCCCTGCTTCGCCGTGCCGCCGGCGGACTCACCCTCAACCAGGAACAGCTCGCAGCGGTTCGGATCGCGCTCCGAGCAATCCGCCAGCTTTCCCGGCAGCCCGCCCGAATCGAGTGCACCTTTGCGCCGCGTCAGATCGCGAGCCTTGCGCGCGGCCTCACGCGCCCGCGCCGCATCAATCGCCTTGTTGATGATCTTCCGTGCGACCGTCGAGTTCTGCTCAAAGAACGCGCCCAGCCGCTCGTTGATGAACGCCTGCACCACGCCCGCAATATCCGAATTCAGTTTGCCCTTGGTCTGTCCCTCAAACTGCGGCTGCGGCAGCTTCACGCTGATCACCGCGACTAATCCTTCGCGCACGTCGTCGCCCGTCAGGTTCTCTTTGACGTCCTTGAACAGCCCCATCTGCTGCCCGGCGTAATTGATGGTGCGGGTCAGCGCCATGCGGAAGCCGGAGAGATGCGTGCCGCCATCAACGGTGTTGATGTTGTTGGCGAAGCTGAACACCGACTCCGAATACCCGTCGTTGTACTGCAGCCCGATTTCCATCACTACGCCGCTGCGCTCCGCTTCCATATAGATCGGCTTGTCGTGCAGCAGCTGCTTGCCTCGGTTGAGATGCTTGATGAACTCCGCAATCCCGCCGTTGTACTTGAATTCTGTCTGCTTCGGCTCGCCGGTCTTGGAATCCGTGGCCCGCTCATCGGTCAGCGTGATCAACAAACCCTTGTTCAGGAACGCCAGCTCGCGCAGACGCTGCGCCAGCGTGTCGTAGTTGTATTCCGTCGCCGTGAAAATGCTTTTGTCCGGAACGAAGTGAACCTTGGTTCCCCTCTTTACCTTGGCGACGCCGGTTTTCTTCAGCTTGCTGGTGGGTTCACCCTTCGAATAAGTCTGTTGCCAGGTCGCCCCATCGCGCCAGATTTCCAGTTCCAGCTCTTCGCTCAGCGCGTTCACGCAGGAAACGCCCACTCCGTGCAATCCGCCAGAAACCTTGTACGAAGACGAATCAAATTTTCCGCCGGCGTGCAGCTTGGTCATCACCACCTGCGCCGCGGAAACTTTCTCGCCATCGATCTCCATGTCGTCCACGGGAATGCCGCGCCCGTCGTCGACGACCGTGATCGAGTTGTCGATGTGAATCGTGACTTCAATCTTGGTCGCAAACCCGGCCAGCGCCTCGTCCACCGAGTTGTCGACGACTTCGTACACGAGATGATGCAGCCCCATCTCGCCCGTCGACCCGATATACATCGCCGGACGCTTGCGCACCGCCTCCATGCCGCCGAGCACTTTGATGGAGTCGGCCGTGTAGTCGCCGTTGCCTCCGTTGCTCGCGTTAATCGGAGTCACTTTTCCGTCTTTTGTTTTGGTTTCTACGATGGGAGTGTTGATCTCTTTAGTGGCCATTCCGCTCCGCGAAAATGCCAGATTCTCTTCTGAAACTTTGTTCTGTGTACGCCCTGGAAGTGGACCAAAAAATCGCCTTGCCCAAGCCCCTCGAAGTCCGCCACAAATTAGACTTCAAGTTGTTGAAATTCCTAATACTTAGGGTCACTTGGCGACTATGAAAAGTATACCACAAAAGCATGATTCTTGAGACCCATTGAAACGGCCAGAATCGGCCCGGTAAACCTCGCATTTGCAGCACTTCCCAGCACGGATCTTTGGTCGGCAAACTTGCTATGGGACAGTGGGCTCACGCATGTACAATCCGACAAATACTGGGGGAGGAATGCCTTGATCCGCTCTCATCCAGCCGAGTTCTTGGCCCTCGTGGTACTTGTAGGTGCTACAAGAATCGGCGCTCAGGGGATTGCGACCCAATCCCCGTCCAGCGGTCCCGTCCCCGTGCAAATCAAGTCGCAGAATACTCCTGCTGTGCGCAAACCCTGTGCGTTGCCCGGCATCTCCGCGCATCGTCTGCGGGATGTTGTGGACGCCACTTACATGTTGCAGCCTCCACTCGCCGCCGACGCGATGATTCGCATCGCAGCCAAAGTTGCGTCGCCATGCCCGACTCTAGCCAAAGATTTATTGCAGCGCGCCTTTGACCAGGCTGAAAGCGTTGAGCCAGCAACCGCATACAAACGTGCATTACGAATTGGAACTCTCACGGACAGCCGTACCAATTACATGGCAAACGCATTTTCCTTGCAGATGGACCGCCTGTCATTGCAATCCCGAGCCGTTCTGGGCATGGTGCCGCTTGATGCCGGGAAGGCGATTCAACTCTTCCAGCGCATGACGCCTCCACATCCCCCTGCGGTGAGTTGTGCGAATGCGTTTGTGTCCGATGTTTCCATCTACTACGATGCCTTGCGAAAAATTACGCCCCTCCTGAAGGCGCAGAAGTCGCGCAACGATACCGAGGCTCTCGTATTCCTGCAATTGCAGGAGGTTGCGGGCGCGACGATTTCCCCCGTGCAATTGCCTCCTCTGGCCAAAATTCTCGAAGACGCAGATCTCTCGACAACCGATCTGTCATCGCTTCTGAGCACCGTGGCTTCAGCAGTGGAAAATTTCCCAGTTGACAATAATTCCTTCTACTCCGATGGAGACTATCCGGCGGTCAAGGCGAAGGTGCAACTGCTGCAGTTAGCGAGTAAGAAAGGAGTCTCTTCGAACGCACTAACACATGCCTTCCACGACTACCTCGACCGCAGTTTGAATGGACCTCATTGCGTCGGCAATGGACCAAAGGATCTCAAGCAGCTGGTAATCCTCTACGAATCTTTCAATCGCAGTTCAGCTGCGTTGGATCAGGGAATCGAAGCTCTCAACATACCAACTTCTGCTCCCCCACTCGAACCTCACCCCGAAGAAGGGGAGTTCTGGGTGACCCCGCAGACGGAAGAACTGCTCGTGGACGCGAAGCACCTCAATTTCGACGACCGCTGGGGACGCTACACTGACGCCAATCGCAAGACCCCGGAATGGCAAGACCGGGTACGTCACTTGCTGAACGACCTGGACGATTGGCGACCGACCGACGAATCTGAGCCTGCAGACTACTACCACCAGCGATGCATGTTGCTCTACGAAATCCTGGAGTACCTTCCGCCGAGCCCTTTGTATGATCGAGTTGTCGCAACCTGGATGAATACCTTTGCCGAGAGCTCCCTGCAGTGGGACAAGCCCGCAGAGTGGTACTTCGAAGTCTCAAGGTTTCTCAGGTTCTCCAGAAAGGACAGCAAGCAGCAAATTCCGACTGCGGCTCTCGCCCCCCTCAAGAACTCCTCCAGCCCATACCTTCATGCCCTCGGGGTACTAGCCGAGTTCCTCCAGTAAGCACCCCGGCCTGTGCCCTGCTAAAATAGCAAGTACCGGGGTTCCGCCCAGACATGCCAGTACCCGTATCTCAAATGTGGACGGTCACGTCTTACGTCCTCCGCCAGAAGATGGCCGGACGCAAGCAGTACCCGCTCGTGCTCATGCTCGAGCCCCTGTTCCGCTGCAACCTGGCCTGCGCCGGATGCGGCAAGATCCAGTACCCCGCCCACATCCTGAAGAAGGACCTCAGCCCCGAGGACTGTTTCCGCGCCGTCGACGAATGCGGCGCCCCCATGGTCTCGATCCCCGGCGGTGAGCCGCTCATGCACCCGCAGATCGGCGAAATCATCGAAGGCCTGGTCGCCCGCAAGAAATACATCTATCTCTGCACCAACGCCCTGCTGCTGAAGGAAAAGATTCACCTCTTCAAGCCCAGCAAGTACCTGACTTTCAGCGTGCACCTCGACGGACAGCGTGAAGAGCACGACCTCGCCGTCTGCCGTGAAGGCGGATACGACATCGCCGTCGATGCCGTGAAAGAGGCCCTCAAACGCGGCTTCCGCGTCACCACCAACACCACGCTGTTCGATGGCGCCAATCCAAAATCCGTCCGCGCTTTCTTCGACGAAATGATGGACCTGGGCGTCGAAGGCATGATGCTCTCGCCCGGCTACTCCTACGACAAGGCGCCGGACCAGAAACATTTCCTCGGCCGCGCCCGCACGCGCCGCATGTTTCGCGCGATCCTGTCGAACCGCAAGAAGAACTGGCAGTTCAATCTGTCGCCGCTCTTTTTAGAATTCCTGATGGGCAAACGCACGTACCCCTGTACGCCCTGGGGCATGCCCACCTACAACGTTTTCGGATGGCAAAAGCCCTGCTACTTATTGCAGGACGGTTACGCTGAGACTTTCAACGAGTTGCTGACGACGACGGAGTGGCAGAACTACGGCACCGAATCCGGCAACCCCGCCTGCGCCAATTGCATGGTCCACAGCGGGTACGAAGCCTCCGCCGTGCACGCGACATTCAATTCGCTCGGCGGATTCCTGGCCACAGTGAAAGCCACGCTGTTCACAAGTTATCGCGACGAAGAAGCGCTCCGTCTGCTGGACGAGCCCACAGCCCCAGTGCACCCTCTAGTGCAAATCGCAGCAACGTCAGAATCTCTGCAAGAAACCCGGGCCTAGTTCCGAACCCAAGAAACTTTCATACCTTCCATACCGGAGGCGCGATGAAGACCACACCAGCAATGCTAACCTTCATGATGTTACTAGCAGCAGTTCCGGCCGCAGCTCAGGAGCCAGAAATTCTTGACGTGAGTGACGTGGTGGTTGGTTCACAAAGGCTGGAGACTCGTTACGCTTTCGCACTAGGCAAATGGTCGGATGCTGGCAAGGATGTGGGGACTAACTCGACCCAAATCCACTGCTACAAAAGTTTCGGTTTCTGCGAGGTCGCCAGGGCCTACTCTATGGGTGCACAGGCGTGGGTAAGCCTCGATAGTTTTGACGTTCTCCGCTGGGACGACAAAGAGATGATTGCGGTGGACAGCTCACCGATTTGTCTCGTGAGTAATTTGCGCTTTGATTTCGTCGCTAAGAAGGTAAGCCTTAGCTCGACATCAAAAGGCGAAACAAAAGATAAGATCTGCGCGTCGGTCGACACGTTGAAGACGGCCTTTCTAACCGGACTCAAAGATGAACATAAGCGCATCGATGCTGAGGCTAAACAAAAGAAGAAATAGGAAGACTCTGCCCTCTGTGGCTAGTCCTTCGGAGTAAGAAAACATGACAGGCAAAGAAGCCGGCCACATCGACCACGCCTCTGCAAGCGCGACGCCTCCCCACGCCAACGCCCCGAATCCCGACGCTCTCGAGGTCGTCCCCGGCACCGCCCGCGAACAACTGGAAGGCTGGATCCCACAACTCGCCACCGACGACGAAATCCGCGCCGCCCTGGAAAAAGCCTTCGACTACCGCGGCGACATCACCATCACCCGCAAAGACGGATCCAAGATCGAAGGCTACCTCTTCGACCGCCGCACCGCCGCTACGTTAAAAGACTCCGTGGTCCGCCTCTACCCCAAAGACTCGAACGAAAAAGTTGCGATCTCCTACGCCGACATCGCCGCCCTAGCCTTCACCGGACGCGACACCGCCGCCGGCAAAAGCTGGGAAGCCTGGATGAAGAAATACGCTGCCAAAAAAGCCGCTGGCGAAAAAGATCTAAGCCTCCACCCCGACCCCCTCGACTGATCACAATCCCAACCACCTGTCATCCTGAGCGAAGAAATGTTTCGCGCGGAGAGCGCGAAGCATTTCGCAGTCGAAGGACCCCGTGCCCGCGTACACAACCACCGGCTTTAAAGGGTAGCTCCATTACTTCCTCGATCCCTCGCCCGCCCCAAAGCTCAGCCCCCCAATCAACCCCTCCACTTCCTCTTCCGTCCCCCCAATGAACGTGACTGAGATCGCGTAACCGTGTACGAGCATCACGAGAGTCGACTGGCGCATCACGCGTGTCCCCACATCCTTCTGAAAGTCACCTCGCACCAGCTTCTTCGTCCCTAGCGGAAATTCGTACGGCTCCTCGACCACCTTGAACCCCTGTGCCTTCGCCACTTCGCTCACCGGCCCGAAATACTGCGCCGCCTCCTTCAGCCCCGGATACGCGCTCACACTCTCCGCCGCAATCAGAATCGACGAATTCACGTCCTCGCCGGTAGCCTCCGGCGGCCGTGAAAACGCCGCCAGCAGCACGCGCCCACTTGGTGGAGTGGAGCCCTGGTTGTCCTTCGTGTCCCTTCGTGTCCTTGGTGGTTCTGACTCTTTCCCGCTCGTAGGCCCACTCTGCGTGCCCGCCTCTGGATTCGCTCTCTCGGAGTCTCCCTCGTCCTCCCGCGCATTCATCTCCTCGGTCCGCAGCACCCACCCCACAGGAATCTTGCAGGAGAGCCCCAAGGTCTTATTCCGGTACACGCCGTCACTCACCACACCGGCGTCAAGGAGAGAATCTGGTTGCGCCATCCTTCGCGCAGTTTGCGCAGGGTGGGATTTGGATGAGGATGACGAAGGCTGTGTCTGCGCCTGGAGCGCGACCGTTGTAATTACAGTCACAAGAAACACGAAGGAGACCCGAAAACAGCGGAGACACATACCCTAATCTTACGCGACAGTCCCAGAGCCAGGGGTCCCCCCTCTCGCGCACGCTGCGAGAAGGGGAGATTCTGGCGCCTAGTCGTTAGCGAGGGTAAAGTTGACCTGAACCGTGGTCTCAGCCATTACCGGTTCCCCCTGCAGTAGATACGGCTTGTACTTCCACTGCTTGACTGCATCAATCGCGAGGGGTGCAAGTTCCGGATGGCCCGAAACGGGCTCTACCTTGCTGACATCTCCTTCTTTACTGATCAGGATCTTCAGAGTCACCATTCCTTGAATTCGTTTCTTCTTCAACTCCTTCGGATACTCTGGGTCTACCTTCTTCACAAGCAGGCCTACGGCAACACCCTGGGAGACTCGCACTCTCTGGGGCGTAGACACCTGTCCCGGAAGCCTGCTAACCGGAACAAGCATCAGCAGGACGATCAGCGCCCACGCATGTCGACGCGTACTTCTCACGCTGCTTTCCCCATCACCGGATGCGTGCAGTGCGCACACCGCCGCGCGTCCACCGGAATCTCGCTCAGGCATTCCGGACACTTCTTCGTCGTCGGATCCGCCGGCGCCGGATCCTTCCGCATCCGCGCCACCAGCGCATTCACCGGCGTCACCACAAAGAAATAGACCGCCGTCGCAATCAGCAAGAATGAAACGACCGCATTGATGAAATGTCCCAGGGGAAACAGCGACCCGTGAACAGTGAACTGCAGGGCCGAGAAATCCGGCTTGCCCACAATCGCCGCGATCAGCGGCGTCAATAGGTCCGTGGTCAGCGCCGTCACCACGCCACCAAACGCAGCGCCAATCACCACGCCCACCGCCATATCCACAACATTTCCGCGCAGAATGAATTTCTTGAATCCGCTTAACATACACGCCCCTTTCCAAAGCCTAAGATGGCCGCCACTGTAAGCCACGAAACCCGGCAGGTCAAGCCCAGGAGCCTTGTTCAGGTTACGCTTTCACAGGCTGAGGCAAAACTCACGAACCAATTCTGCGCCGCGGCGGATCGGCCCTTCGCGGCCTGGCCCTGAGCTTGCCGAAGGGCATGCGTAGATGGTTTTGGAAAATGAATCAGAGCTTCAGAGAGTATGTGAGAACTGAACTTTGGCGTGTGGGAGAACTGAACTTTGGGCGAAGAGGTAGAACGGAACCAGCAAACACCAGCCCTGCAAGGGCGGCATCCAATAGCCCGGCACGGAAGTGCCGGGTAAAGTGGCGCCTCGAGCGAGTCCCGTAGGGACGGCACGACTTCCGCCCCTCCGGACAAAGGCTCATACCAATCAATTGGTGGAGAAGACTCTGTGCGCGAAGCGCACTAGCCCGGACGGCCCGCCCTCAGATTCTCATCGGCATCACAATATACCGGTACTTATAATCATCCCCTTCAGCCGGCCGCAACTGCCCCGCCGACTGCGGATCCTTCAACTCCAGCCGCACCTCACTCGATCCCGCGGCCTTCAGGAAGTCCACCAGGTACGCCGCATTGAATCCAATGGTCAGCGCATCTCCAGTGTACGGAGCCTCAATCGAATCCTCCGACTCACCCGACTCCGTCGACGAAGCCGAAATCTTCAACTCGCCCTTTTCCAGCTTCATGCGCACTGCCCGCGAGCGCTCATCTGCAAACTGCGCCACCCGCAGAATCGCCGCATTCAATTCATCCGCATTCAGCGGAACAATCTTGCTGTTGTCCTTGGGCAGCACCGCCTCGAAGTTCGGGAATTGTCCCGTCAACTGCCGCGAAGTCAGCAACCGCGACCCAATGCGGAAGAACAGTGTCGACTCATCCTTCGCAAACTCAATCGTCTCCGCGTCAGTAGAATCCAGCAGGGACTTCAGCTCATCCATCGCCTTCTTCGGCACCAGTGTCTTCATCTCGCCGGAGACGCCATCAAACTTCTCTCCCGCCCGCTCGCAGTGCGCCAACCGATGCCCATCCGTTGCCACCATCGTGATCGACTCCGGCTTCAGCAGCATCAGCGCCCCATTCAGTGTGTAGCGCGACTCTTCGTTCGAAATGGCAAACCCTGTTCGTGCAATCAGCCCCCGCAACACTTGCGCCGGAATCTTCACCACTCCCGCCGTCGGAAACGCCGGCAGACTCGGGAAGTTCGACTTCGCCATCCCCACCATCTTCGTATTCGACCGCCCACACCGGATGCTGACCCAATGATTCTCCAGCAGCTTGATCGTGATATCCGCATCCGGCAGCAGCTTCACGTAGTCATGCAACTTGCGCGCCGGAATCGTGCACGACCCTTCCTTCTTTACCTTGGCGTTGCAGGAAGTACGCAGGCTCAGGTCCAGGTCGGTCGCCGTCAGCGACAACCGGTCTCCACCTGCCTCAAACAAATAATTGGAAAGAATTGGAATCGTGGTCTTGCGCTCGACCACGCCCTGCGTGGCAGTCAACTCGCGCAGCAACTCAGCCTTGCTGACTGTAATCTCCATCGTCCCCGCTGCAACCGCGGCTTCGACCGGCATAAAGTACGTCTCCCCTGTTGCCGTGCTACTTCTGTTACTTCCTTATATCAAATGCAAAACCTATAAAACCAGCAGTAACAGTAGGCCCTGCGAAGAAGTGGAAATCCTTGCCAACTCCTCTGTTCTGATCGCCTTTCTGCCTGCACCTTAATGTTAGAAATCGGTCCCGAATTCTGCGGACTCCCTACAACAACCTGCCCCGGTTTCCGATTCCGTCCATTCCATTCACAACTTCCACATCAAGTTCACAGCCCATGGGAAGGAAGATTGGACTGCTGCGTGGAAAACGTCGAATCCCCGCGATTTATCCACCCAATTGTTCAGTCAATTTATTGAGCAACCTGTTCAAATCCTTGTCGTTCTTGCGTACCTCTTCAATCTTCTCGACGGAGTGCAGCACGGTTGTGTGATGCTTGCCCCCAAACTGCCGCCCAATCTCCGGCAGGGAAGCCTCGGTCATATGCTTGGCCAGGTACATCGCAATCTGCCGCGGATACACGATCGCCCGCGAATTGTTCTTCGCCTTGATCTCCACCAGTCGCAGCCCAAACTGTTCCGCCACGGTCTTCTGGATCGACTCAATCGTCACCTTCCGCGCCTGCGAGTCGATGAAGTTCTTCAGCACCTGCTGTGCATAAGGCAGCGTAATCTCCGCCCCAATCAGCGACGAGTGCGCTACCAACCGGATCAGCGCCCCTTCCAACTCCCGCACGTTCGACCGGATATTCTGCGCCACATACAGGGCCACGTCGGTCGGCAGCGTTACTTTCTCCTGCTCCGCCTTCTTCTGCAGGATGGCTACCTTCGTCTCCAGGTCCGGCGGCTGAATGTCGGCGATCAGTCCCCACTCAAACCGGCTGCGTAACCGGTCTTCGATCTCCGCCAACTCCTTCGGAGAGCGGTCGCTGGCGATCACGATCTGCTTCATCGACTCGTGCAGCGCATTGAACGTATGGAAAAACTCTTCCTGCGTCCGTTCCTTCTGCGCCAGGAACTGGATGTCGTCGATGAGCAGCACATCCACGCCCCGGAACTTGTCCCGGAAGCTGGTCATCTTGTCGTAGCGCAGCGAGTTGATCATGTCGTTGGTGAACTTCTCGCTCGATACGTAGCAGATCGCCGCCTGCGGCTGCCGCCGCTTGATCTCATGCCCGATCGCCTGCATCAGGTGCGTCTTGCCCATACCCACGCCGCCATACAGGAACAGCGGGTTGTAGGCCTTCGATGGGCGCTCCGCCACCGCCTGGCAAGCTGCATGCGCAAACTGGTTGCCGGAACCGATGACAAAGGCGTCAAAGGTGTACCGCGGATTCAGCTGCGCCGCGCCGTCCCAATCGAACCGCGACTGCGAAGGTGGGACCGTCGTCGCCGCCGGTGCCGAAAGCCCCCCATCATGCCGCACCGTCGTTGCCGCCGGATCGTCTTCCGGCGTGACGAACTTCACGTCATTGAATTCCAGACCCAGGTTGTCGATCGCTTCCTGAATCAAGTCCGCATATTTGTCACCGGCGTGACGGAACTCGACCGTGGGCACGCGCACGAACAGCACGCCTCCGCTCGAGTGGCTATAACGCGTCGGCTTCAGCCAGGTATCGTACGAGTGGCGGTTGATCTTTTTTTCCAGCGCATCCAGAATGCGCAGCCACGGATTGGGGGACAACGTCGTAGTCGGAACTGACATATATGAAATGCTCGCCCTGGCGCTCCAGTGGCTGGTTGGAGAGCGCCTGTTCTTAAAACTGCTGTTCACCTAGCAGCGGATTGAATACCTAAGTGTACGCGGAATGCGCCCGTTTTGCCGTGCGCGGTTGCCACAAAATGAAAAAGAATTTTGAAAGCTGGAACGTCCGGCATACTAGCACAAATTTTTTTGTCGTGTGGAAATCTTCGGCTGGAATTCTTCCGCGAACGCCTATTCAGAACCCGAATTCACCGCCCTGTCAAGTACCGTGCATGTAACTGCCGCGTGCACTGTGCAGTGTGGTGCTACTGTGTGGCGCGGACGCCCCCGCCCGCGAAACGATTCCACCGCGTTTACTTGGTGTGAGAGATACCGCGCTCGCGAACGCATAGTAGCGTGAGCCCATATTGTCACGCTGAGCGAAGTCAATGGGATCCTACCAGCCCCGGGTGAGACCGGCGTCATCCTGAGCGCAGCCGAAGGGATCTTGCGAGCATCTCCCCACACTCAAGAAAAGCACGGTGCACCATTTGTCCGAGGGCCCGCCACTTGGTACTACGCGTCTCCCTCATTTATACTCATAGTTTGCCTTAACACCGTGGACCGAATCAGGAGCACTCACTTTTCATGCCCAAGCGTACATTCCAACCCAACCGGCGCAAGCGATCCAAGAAGCACGGATTTCGCACGCGCATGAAGACCCAGGGCGGCCAGAAGGTTCTTTCCCGCCGTCGCGCCAAGGGGCGCAAGCGGGTCTCCGTTAAGCCAGGATTCCGGGAATAGCAGTTGTGTGGCGCGGACCTGCCCTGAGCGAAGCCGAAGGGGCCTCGCCCGCGTTCCCGCGCCCAGCACCAGCGATTCGGAAAGAAACAGGCCGTGAGCGCCGTAGCCCCCAAGGGAGATTCAAACGCCAGTGTTGGGCCGCGAGGCAAGAAGCGCCGCTTCCCGCGCTCCGCACGCCTCCTGCGCCACGCTGACTTTGAGCGAGTGTACAAACAAGGCCGCCGCCATTTTTCCACGTCCATGACAGTGTTCTATTTACCGCGCCAGGAAGCACCGGGAGCCGGGACGAATTCAGCGTCGGGCCTGCGCATTGGTTTTACGGTCGGTCGCGCCCTGGGCGGCGCAGTCCAGCGCAATCGCATGAAGCGCCGTTTGCGCGAGGCCGTTCGCCTCTGTCGTCCGGCCGCAGCATCGGACGTGGACGTGGTGATCAATCCGAAGAAGTTGCTACTCACGACAGACTTCTCGGCCGTGCTGAACGAAGTCACCCGCGCCTTCGTAGTCATAGAACAGAAGCTGCCACGGAAGCAGCAGGCGTCGCAGAGCTGAACTTCGGGTAAAAGGACTTTGGGTTAAAGAGGCGGATTGAGCTGTCGAATCCTAGCCCCGGCAGGGGCGGATGTTAGCCCAGGGCGTAAGCCCTGGGTAGCGGAGGAAGAAGGAGAGAGTCTCGTAGGGACGGCACGAGGTCTCGCCCACTGCTTTGAGCTAGATCTTGTGTTTTTCTAACATGCGCAATTACGCCAAACTCGTCACCCTGCACTTGCTGCAAGCCTATAAGTGGGCGATTTCGCCGCTGTTCCCGCCCGCCTGTCGTTACGTTCCCACTTGCTCCGAATATGCGCTGGAAGCGATTGATCGCTACGGCGTTCTGCGTGGAGGCGCAATGGCAATCGCCCGCCTCCTGCGCTGCCACCCCTTCGTGCGCGGCGGCTACGATCCAGTGGTCAAGCACGAAGATTGTGATTCGTATCAGGGCACGCCTTTCAGGCGTGCCGAAATTAACGCGCGATATGATCGCGCCTTCAGGCGCTGCGCCCACGGGCAAAGCGCTGGATCCCGGGATGGAGCGGTAACCTAAACTTTGCCAGACTTTCAAAATCCTCACCAGGAACCCGGCAACGAACGCCGCCTGCTCCTCGTCTTTGTCCTCACGTTCGTCGTCATCCTCGCTTTCCAACCATTACTCAAGAAATTCGGCCCGCAACCTTCGGCGCCGCAATCCCAAAACCAGCCGGAGCAGAAGCAACCCGCTCCAGCGCCACCGCCTTCTGCTGTGGTCGTCCCCGCTCCTCCCGTTCCCACCGGAACCACCATGCAAGCTGCCGCTGAAACCGAAACTGTCATCGAGAACGATCTCTACCGCATCACCTTCACCAACCGCGGCGCTCAGGTCAAATCCTGGATCCTCAAGAAATTCGACAACGAAGCTCAGAACGGCCTGCTCGATCTCGTCAATCCGGCTGCCTCACAAAAGTACGGATACCCGCTCTCCCTCTGGACCTACGACGAAACTCTGCGCAACCGAATCAACTCCGCGCTCTATGTGCCCAGCACCAACCCCCAAACGGGGATGAACGAAGTCCGCGGCACCACCGTGACCGTAGTCCCGGACAAGGTTGGACTCGCGGGGCAGACACTGAAAGCCCCTGCCTCCATCACCTTCGAGTATTCCGATCCGGATCTCTCCGTCCGCAAGTCTTTCCGTTTCGACCACAGCTACTTGGTGAACGTCGAAACCGCCGTTACTTACAAAGGTGGCGAGGTTACCGCTTTTCCTGCGTGGCCCTCCGGATTCGGCGACCAGGTCACTGCGGCTTCTTACGCTGCCGGCCGCATCGACTACCACAACGATGCTTCCACCGAACGCACCGGTTATATCTTCTTCCCTGACTATATTTCGCGTCTCGCCATCAAAAGCATCAGTGGCGGGAACACGATTCGAGGACCGTTCGAGTGGGCCGCTACCGCCGATCAATATTTCGCCGCGGTCTTCATTCCTGACGATCCGGCGGGCGCCGCGGCCGTCACCCTGCGGAATTCCCTCCAGGTTCCCCGCGATCCCGACAAACCCGACTCCAAAGAAACCTCCAACGTCGAAGTCGTCGGTACTGCTGTCGGCAGTCTCCACGGACCGACCGTCGAGCGCATGTATGTCGGTCCGAAAGAATTGGCCGTCCTCGAAGCGGTGCCGGTTCCTACCATCAAGAATGACAAGCGCGATATCCGCGGCCTCGTCGACTTCGGTTGGTGGGGCATCATCGCCAAGCCCCTGTTCCTCTGGCTGAAGTGGACTTACAACCACATCGTGCCCAACTGGGGATGGGCCATCGTTCTGCAAACGCTCATCATTAGCGTCGCTCTGTTACCGCTGCGCATCACGCAAATGAAGTCGATGCTCAAGATGCAGCGCATCGCTCCCCAGATCAAGGCGATTCAGGAGAAATACAAAAAGTACAGCCTAAAAGATCCGCGCAAGGCGCCCATGAACGAGGAGATCAGCACCCTCTATAAGAAAGAAGGTGTCAACCCCGCCGGCGGATGCTTGCCCATGCTCATCCAGTTTCCATTTCTGATCGCCTACTACCGCATGCTCGGCGTCGCACTCGACCTGCGCCATGCCCACTGGCTCTGGATTCACGATCTGTCGGCCCGCGATCCGATTTTTCTGCTGCCCATTTTCATGGTGGTCAGCATGCTGGTCACGCAGAAGATGACCCCGCAAGCTGGCATGGACCCGGCCCAGCAGAAGATGATGACCGTGATGATGCCCCTGATGATGGGCTTCATCTTCTTCAACCTGGCCGCCGGCCTGAACCTGTATTACGCCGAAAGCAACTTGATTTCGATCGTGCAGCAAGCCATCATGAACCGCACCAAGCTAGGCCGCGAGATGCGCGAAATGATGGAAAAACGCGCCCGCAAGAAGGACAAGTAGCTGTCAGCCGTCAGCTATCAGCCTTCAGCTAGGGCGACGAACGATACGAAGTTCGATGAAGAGGCGGACCATGTAGCGACAGCCGCCTCGGCTGTCCGGTTAGAGCCTGCCCTGAGCGAACGCAGATCTGCCGAAAGGGCGAAAGCTCGGCCGCACACAGTGAGAGGGTTAGTCCTTACGCAAATATGCATCGGCCAAAGCTGATAGCTGACGGCTGATAGCTGAGAGTTGGTTCCTATGCCCATCCCCGACAAACTCGCCGCCGCCAAGAAGATCAACGAATTCCTCCAGACTGTCGTCACTCACGGAGGCCTTCGCCTCAAGTACCGCATCACCGTCGACCCGCCCCTGCCCGAGAACCGTGACTGGGAGCGCCCTGAAATTCTCGTCGACCTCGCCGGTCCCGACTCCGCATTACTCCTCGACCGTGGTGGAGAACTTCTCCGCGCCCTCGAGCTCCTCGCTCTCGAAATCCTTCGCCTCCCCTCCGGCGAGCACGAAAAGATTTCCTTCGACTGCCAGAATCACCGCTCCATGCGCCTCGAAGAACTCCGCACCGCCGCCTCCGTCGCCGCCGACAAAGTGCGCAAGACCGGAACCCCCTACGAGTTTGCCCCCATGTCGTCGCGCGAGCGCCGCATCGTCCACCTCGCCCTCCGCGACCAGACCGACCTCCGCACTGAGAGCGACGGAGAAGGCATGCGCCGCTGCGTCGTCGTCTACCCTGCCAACTACAAGCCCGCCGCCGGCAAACCCGCCAGACGAACCATCCCTTGAAGCAAGTGTGGCCCAGCAAGTGTGGCGCGGGCGCCCCCGCCCGCGTGCTCCGTCCATCGGCACTTTTCTCCCTCGCGCCTCCGCGGAAAGCACTGAAAAGTACTTTCCTTTACCCCCGCGAACAGTTACAGTCTTGAGTCAATCTGGCCGTCTGGCGGCATGCTGCCCTCGACTCCAGGCATTTGGTTCCGCAAGTGAGGTTCCCGTGAATTGGTTGCGCCCGTTTTGCAGTCTAGCCCTCCTATCCTTCCTGCCCTCCGGACTGTACGCCCAGCAAGCCTCCACCGATCCCGTACTCGCCGCGATGCAGCAGGAGTTAAACCGTTCGCTCCAGAATCTGAAAAAGGCTCCGCTTCCGCCCTACTTTCTTTCTTACCAGCTCACCGACAACCGCGCCATCCAGATTTCATCCTCCTTCGGCGCGCTCACTGGCAGCACCGATCACAACACCCGTCTGCTCGATCTCGACCTGCGCGTCGGAGACTATTCGCTCGACAACACTCATCCCCTGCGCGACTCCGGTCCCAGTATGGATTTCTCCGATCAGCTCGAGCGCCAGAAGATTCCCCTCGAGAATGATCCCGACGCTCTGCGCGTCGCCCTCTGGCAGGAAACCGAGCGCAAGTATCGCAACGCCGTGCAGAAGTTCCAGCAGGTGAAAGCCAATGTGCAGGTGAAAGTCGAGGCCGAAGACCGCTCCGGCGACTTTTCCCACGAGGGTCCCGAGACCTACTTCGAGCCTCCCGCGCCCTTTTCTTTCGACACCGCCTCCTGGGAGCAGAAGATGCGCAAGTTCACCGCGCCTTTTGCCCAGCACAAAGAGATCATCGAGAACAGCGCCACTGTCATTGCGGAAGTCGAAACCCGCCGCTACGTCAACAGCGACGGCAGCCGCATTCAGATTTCCTCGCCCTTCTTTCGCATCATCATCTCGGCCACCGCCAAGGCCGACGACGGCATGGAGCTCCCCCTGCATCAGACCTACATGTCGTTCCGGCCCGACGGATTACCCGCGGAAGCCGCCGTCCTGAACGACGTCAATCACATGGTGGACGTCCTTCTCCAGCTGGTGAAAGCCCCCCTCGCCGAACCCTACACCGGCCCTGCCATTCTCTCTGGACGCTCCAGCGCCGTGTTCTTCCACGAGATCTTCGGGCATCGCATCGAAGGCCAGCGCCAGAAAAACGAAGACGAAGCGCAGACTTTCAAGAAGAAGGTGAATCAGTCCGTCCTCCCCGACTTCCTCAACGTCTATTCCGATCCCAGTCTGAAGTCCTATGCCGCCACCGAACTCGTGGGCTATTACCCCTACGATGATGAGGGAGTAAAAGCGCGCCGCGTCACCGTGGTCGAGAAAGGCATTCTGAAAAACTTCCTCATGTCCCGCGCCCCCATCGAAGGGTTCGATCGCTCCAACGGACACGGCCGCCGCCAGCAGGGATACAAAGTCGTTGCCCGCCAATCCAACCTCGTGGTCGAGTCCTCCAAACAGGTGTCCCGCCCCGAGTTGAAGAAACTCCTGATTGAACAGATCAAGGCTGCCAACAAGCCCTACGGCCTCTTGTTCGACGATATCGAGGGCGGCTTCACCTTCACCCAGCGCATCTTGCCCAACGCCTTCAACGTGCGACCGACCGTGGTCTATCGCGTCTATCCTGACGGCAAAGAGGAGCTGGTCCGAGGCGTCGACCTGATCGGCACGCCGCTGATCGCCTTCAGCAAGATCGTTGCCGCCGATGACCAGGTCGCTGTCTTCAACGGAGTTTGCGGCGCCGAGTCTGGATGGGTTCCAGTCTCCGCCTCTTCTCCCGGCTTACTGGTTTCGCAGATCGAAGTCCAACGCAAAGAAAAATCGCAGGAGCGCGCCCCCATTCTCCCGCCTCCCCCCGCCACACAGACGAAATGAAAGAGGAAATTGCTTTCGAGCATGATCGACGATTCGGCTGGCTGGGGGAAGACTCTGATTTTGGGTGGCGCAGCGCTTTCAGCGCTGCGATAAGCGTTGTGCTGTCATCGCGGGCTTTAGCTCCCGAGGTTCATCGCTCATTTTCGCAGCCCCTTTTAGCCGCGGAGCGGCGCAAGAATGCAGCCCACGGCGTAAGCCGTGGGTGGAAGTGGAACAGGATTCAGCCCCGAAGGGGCGAAAGAATAGCTGCTGGACTTACTAACGCGGATTGCACACAAGGAAGCATATGCGTTCTAAACTAATCGCCCCACTGTTGCTCGCCCTCCTCGCAACCCTGGCCCTCGCCCAGGACGACATCCCCATGCAGGCCATGAAGGACGAGCTCTCCCGTTCACTCGCCCAGCTCCAACTCCAGAAGTTGGACAAACCCTACTTCCTCGCCTACCGCATGGACGACATCAACCAGAGCGCCGTCTCCGCCATGCTCGGCAGCCTCACGCAGGAGCAGCCGTCCCACATGCGTCTGATCGGAGTCGAGGTTCGCGTCGGCGACTACGCCCTCGACAACAGCAACTACGTTTCCCTGCGCAATTTCGGATCGGGCGGCATGGCCGGCATGTTTAGCAGCATCAGCCAGGCCCCTCTCGACGACAACTATCAGCAAATCCGCCGCAGTTTCTGGATCGCCACCGACACCCAGTACAAAAAGGCCCTCGAGGATCTCTCCGCCAAGCGTGCCGCCCTTGAAATGCGCAAGCGGACCGACGACATCCCCGATTTCACCAGGGAAACGCCCGTCACCGAAACCGAGCCCCCCGCCAGGGTCCAGGTCACCTTCGACGAACTGAAATCCCTTGCCCGTGAGATCTCTGCCGTCTTCCGCGGTACTCCCGACATCTATACCTCCTCCGTCGATCTCGAGTTCCGCAACTACTACACCCGCTATGTCAACAGCGAGGGCTCCGTTTTCACCCGTGCCCAGCCGGTTTTCAAGCTGCAGATCAATGCGCGAAGCCAGGCCACCGGCGGCCTCCCCATCTCCGACTCCATCGTGCTGTTCGGGCGCAC
Organism: Terriglobia bacterium; assembly: GCA_020073465.1. Classification (GTDB taxonomy): domain Bacteria; phylum Acidobacteriota; class Terriglobia; order Terriglobales; family Acidobacteriaceae; genus Sulfotelmatobacter. The sequence goes on along the minus strand of JAIQFC010000003.1, from coordinate 9,711 downwards.
CCTCACCGACCTTCCACCCAAAGACGTGCTGCTCTCGCGCACCCGCGCCATGGCCGACCGTATTCTGAAACTGCGTTCCGCGCCCTCGCTCGAACGCTACAACGGCCCCGTCCTGTTTGAAGACCAGGCCGCGTCCGAGATCTTTACCCAGCAATTCGCCACCGGATTGATGGCTGTCCGCACCCCCTTGAGCGATGATTCGCGCTTCGAGATGTTTTTCAACCAGATGATGTCGCAATTGGGGGGAGGCTCTTTCGTCGACAAGATCGGAGGCCGCGTCCTCCCCGAATTCCTTAGCCTCTCCGACAACCCCCTGATGCCTGACTACAAAGGTGCCAGGCTGCTGGGCACAACCACGATCGACGACGATGCCGTCAAGACCCGCGAAACCAAGCTCGTCGACCACGGCGTGCTCAAGACCTTGCTGGCAACTCGCGTGCCCGTGCGCGCCGTCCCTCACAGCACCGGCAACCGCCGTGGCTGGGGACCAGCGCCCACCAACCTGATTGTTACCTCCGAAAAGTCTTCCAGCAGCGACGAACTCCGCAAGGAACTGCTGCGCCGCGCCAAGGATCGTGGCCTTGACTACGCCATCGTAGTCCGCCGTGTGGGAGGCGGCACCGCCGCTTCATTCATGAGAATGGCCATGCGCATGGCCCAGCAGGGCGGCCAGGGCGGAGATTCGCTGGCCGAGGTCTACAAACTCTATCCCGACGGTCGCGAGGAACTCATTCAAGGCGCCGAAATCGCCGAGATGACCCCCGCCGCCTTCAAAGACATCGTCGCCGTCGGCGATACCCCCGTCGTCTTCACCGACGAGTTCATCCCCCGCGTCGGATCCCTCTTCTCGCTCGGCATTGCCGCCTCCTCGAATGTGCCCGTCGTGTCTTCGGTTGTCCCCTCCCTGCTGTTCGAGGAGTTAACCCTGGTGAAGAACGAGGGCCCATTCCCCAACCCTCCAATTTCTCCCTCCCCCCTGGCGAAGCAGTGACCGTTCAGGGTCTCTATAGAAGGTCCAGCATTGGTCGCTAAGCAGCCTGCGGAAAGACTCGCCTCCCGACCCTGTCTTGAAAGGGCGCGGCTTCGAGCCGCGCCGTAAGCCGCAAAATCAAGCCCGGCTTCAGCCGCAGAGGCAACGTTCGGCCCGCGGAGCGAGTTCTCCTCGGCCCTGCTAAAACCGCGGAGCGGCGCAAGAATCCAACCCAAGGCGTAAGCCGTGGGTTAGTGTTGAAAAGTCATAGAGCCCCGGAGGGACAAAGAACGCGATCTTCCCTCCTTTTCTTCATTGTCATCCTGAACGAAGCCGCGCGGGATCGCGCGGCGTAGGCTATTCGCCGGATTTCCTCGAGCCGAAAATATACCCAAGTATGGCGCTGAAGACCGGCAGTATCGTGGAAGCTACAACCAATTGGAAGAGTTGTGTCGCACGTTCGACCTGGACTTTCGCCATCTGTTGATAAACTTCGGCAGACTGCTTGTAAGCATCGGCGAGAATCTTGTATTGCGCTGGATCTGCCGAATTCGTCGGGGGCGTCGGAAGGGGCGGAAGTTGGATACAACGGAAAGACACAAAGAAAATTGTTCCCGACGCTAGGATGATGTATCCAAAAAACGCAAGGGCCAGCCAAAGGCCGACCCGTTGCAGCGGTTCCAACTGCCGAACGCGGGTACCCAGTGCTTCTTGCAGAATTTTACCCGGCTGGACTTGCTCCCGCTCAGTCATGGCAGCACAATATCCTTGACGATGTCGTTGCCCCGTGTAATCGAGACCTTGCCGTCCTTCTGCTCACCGTCGAGGTACTTGTAGAGAGCAACTGCTCGCCTCAAGACGTCAACCTTGGTTGTGCCTTTTTCCTCCGCAAGCTGCTCCAATATTTCGTTCATCTTGTCATTAAACTCAACCGTCAATTTGGGCATGTTCGATCTCCACCTGTGGTATATGCCTAAAATATACACCAAAAATACGCAATGTCAACGTATTTGTAGTGTATTATGGGTTGTTTTGGTCTTGATGTGAGCCCTTAGTTATTTCAGGATCATAGGCGGCCTTGCTGGTCTCAACAGTAGTCGCTTCAAAGTACTTAGCCCCGTGCTTGGCGTAATAAGGGACGAGACTTCGGGTCAACATCTGGAAAAAGCAAACCTGCCCGATGCGCAAGCCGGGAGTGAGTTTAATTGGCAGCCGTCCGGCGTTGCTAAGTTCAAAGGTGAGAACGCCCGCGAATCCTGGATCCACGAACCCGGCGGTAGCGTGTACAAGAAGCCCTTGTCTTCCCCAAGAGCTCCTACCCTCTATTCGACCCGCGAGGTCACCGGGCAGCCTGAAAAACTCCAGTGTTGAGGCTAGGACGAACTCGTCTGGATGAAGGAAGAAACTCTCGTTAGCGGCTAGAATTATTCTCTTTCCTTCCCTGTAGACCTTCTCGTCGGCGGCGGGCCGTTCGTTAAGATCGATGTGCGAGCGGTTCATGTTTTCTAGTCGCTGGAAGTCGGTGCTCAGGCGCACATCCAATGAAGAAGGCCCAAACTGCTCCTTCGCGCTGATTATCGGCGTGACCACCAGCCTTTTGTGAGGGTCCGGATCCACCAGCCGCTTGGCGATGTCGATGTCAGAAAGCAGCATATGCGTTATGCCGGGCTAAGCCGACGGAGAACCTCGGCGTGAACGTCGGCCAACTCCAGTGACTTCAAGAGCAAACCGTCTGTCTTTTCCACGTACTTGCCGTAAGCGTCGAGGTCCACATTTTGCCCAGTCTCCCCGGGGAAGGTTTTCATCAGTACATCCTCGAAACTGGACAACCTGTACAGCCAACCTGCACTAAGAATTTCCGATCCTGGAACGGGCACTTCATCCAGTCCCGCTAGCACCGCATATACCTGCTCGGGTGTCACCTCGCCGCCCTTGAGCGAACTCAGTCCCGCAGAGATATCCTCCTGTGAACGGGACCTTCGACTCGAGATGGGCTGCTTCGAGGCTAGGGTTTGTTGCAGAGTCCGCGCACTCCTAAGGTCTCGCTCCTCGAAGCGTCGCAAGCCAAGCGAACTTACCTTTCTAGCGATCTCTTTGGCTAGCGGAGAAAGCAGCCGCTCGGCTTCCTTCTCCATCGCCTCAAGTCCGTCTCGTTGGTCTTTGTCCATGTCCTTAAGCTTCCGTTGGTAGTCAAGCTTGTAGGCCTCGAACACCGGCTCAAAATCGGATATAGTCACACCCAGCTGCTTCAGGTACTCGCATACCAATTGCACTCGCACGGGAGTTGGCGGGTGGCCGGCCGATATTCTCCTGACCCCCCTCAGTTTTGGTTGCATCATTTCAACAAAAAGAATAGGCATCAGTGAAGCTGGCCCGAGCACGTGAGCTGCGATAAAATCCGCAACGGTCTCAGCAATCACAGCGGCCCCAAAGTCTGGTTCCACCTTCCGTGTAACGTCATCGACCTGCCCTGGGGTAGCTTCCTTTTGCAGAATCTTCTTAGAAATCGCATCGTGATCGTCTAGCACGTGCCCGTACTCGTGCGCCAATACCGCCCAGGCCAAAGGGTTGTCCTTGTCCCCAAACGCCTGGCAGAGCACATTCCCCCCTTGAGTCAGAGCCATGCGCTCCTCCTGCTCCACGTTGACCTTTTCCAGGATGTCTTCGAATCGATACTCGTAGGCGCTGAACAGATTCGTCAGCACAATTGATGCCTGCAAGTCCTTGCGACCAAAACAATCCTGCAACAGAAACGAGGCCTGTGGTTTGGCTGCCTCGCGGGGCAGCAGCAACAGTAGTTCATGTATCTGAAGGGTATGAACTATCAATATCCTGAGGCCATGGGTAACCGCCCTCTCCTCGGCTTCATTTAGCGGTTCGTCGCGAAGCAATCGTGCGACTCGGCCTGAATTACCGAGGAACATCTGGCAATGCTCCTCTAGATAGTGGATGAGCTTGTCGACGGCGGTTGCAGATCTTCCCTCTGCGTGCTCGGCCCTGATGAAAACCTGCTGGCGCCTTAGAATCTGCCGCAAACGGGAAAACTTCTCGAGGGCCTCGCTCAGAACGTACAAGAACCTTCGGCGCTCCAAAGCGTTGACTGGACGGACTTCGGGAGTGACTGACATTAAGGGAAATGCCTAACGATCTGTGGCCGTTTTCCCGAGAAACTCGATTGCAGCAACGAGGTCAGCCATTTTGGGCGCGCGGTCCCCATTCGACACGAGATCAGACAAGTAACGCTCGACCCTCTCTGCCTCGGCGGAAATATCGGTCGAAGAAGCAGCAGCCTCGGAAGCGTTCCCCACCGAGCGTTTCAGAGCATTCCACCCCGAGGAGGTCTTCCCCAGCACTCGACCTCCCTGCGCGCGGACAGCTTGGCAGTAGACTATTCCACCTCGTAGATCCTTCTCAATCCGGTCATTCCAGGTCGTAGGGTTGCCTGCCAAATCGGCTAGAGCCGTGACGGCCCTTCCAGCAAGGACGGAAAGATAGAGGTCGTTTCGGGGCGCTGTTGCTGTAGCCATCGAGAGCCACCTTCTTACGGCCGAGCGGGGGATGCTCGGAAAATCAAAACGACGAATCTTACATCGGCAACCAAAACAGTTCCATCACCAAAGATTCGACTCTTTAGGGCCCTCAGAATCATAGGGATACCCAACATCATGTATGCTCCACTAAGAGCACACAACATCTGCTTATTGCAGATAATACACGGTGGATTCATATTGTCAATAGCTTAGATCGTTCACAATATGTACATTATATAACTTATAGAACATAAGTTAAATAATGCACATTATGTGCTATAAAGACATGAAGTGCATGATGTTATGACGAGAGACAGCTAACTATGGCCGATGATTCCCACCAATTGTGCGTGCTCAGCCTTCAGAGGTTTCCGAAGGAGCTCAAGAAGAGGCTCAAAATGAAGGCGCTCGAGAAGGACATCGACCTCCAAGACTTGTGTGCGAAATACCTCGAAGCAGGCCTCGCCAAAGACGAATCCAGATCCCCGACCGGATCTAGCAAGAGATAAAACAGAAACGGGACGCGCCGGAACCACACCAGTAACACCCGCGACAAACCGCTGTTCATCCCACTTGACCCCACCCTAACCGCCAAATGAATCCAAACCCAACCCGAGCCACCCAATTCGAGACGGGCCACTCCCACCATTCACTACCTTGATTCCCCCTACAAGACAAACAAAAAGGCGGCCAAAGGCCGCCCACTGGGTACTGGCAACTGGGTACTGGAACTACTTCTTCCCCTTCAACGCCTCCACCACCCGCTCATAATCATCCACCGTCGAATACTCGATGATGATTTTCCCCTTGCCCTTCCGATCCTTGATCCGCACCCGCACCTGCAGCAACCGCTCCAGCTCCAGCTGCGCCGCGCGCACGTTCGGATCCACCCACCGCGCCCCGCTCTTCTTTCTCTCCTGCCCCGGCAGCCCCGGCACCGGATCGAGCCAGCCCGTCATCCGCGCCACCATGGTCTCGACCTGCTCCCACTTCATTTCTTCTTTCACCACGCGCTCCGCCGCCAGCTCGATTTTTACCGGATCTTCGAGCTTCAGCAACTCCCGCGCCTCGCTGAACCGGATCCGCCCCGCCAGCACATGTTCCATCACCGGCTGGGTCAGCTTCAGCAACCGCATGTAGTTCGACACCGACTCCCGCGACATCCCGACCCGCTCGCCAATCTGCTGCTGCGTCAGATTGAATTCCTTGCTCAGCATCCGGAACGCTTCCGCCTGCTCCAGGCAGTTCAGGTCCTGGCGCTGCAGGTTCTCGACGATCGTCATCTCTGCCGCCTGCTGCGTCGAGACCCGCTTGACGATCGCCGGCACCGTCGTCTTGCCCGCTATCTTCGACGCCCGGCAACGGCGCTCGCCCAGAATCAGGACGTAGCGCCCGTCCTCCCCCGGACGCACCACCACCGGCTGCACTACCCCATTCGCCTGAATCGAGTCCGCCAGCTCCCGCAGCGTGTCGTTATTGAAGTCATACCGCGTCTGATAAGGATTCTTGTCAATGTCATCCAGCGGAATGTTGACCACCAGGTTCGACGGCGTCCGCCCCTCCGCCACCGCCTGGATCGAGATCGCTTCGTGTGGCAAGTCCTGTGTGGCGGTAGAGGTTCGTGTGGGGACAGCCGCCCCCGGCTGCCTGCCCTGAGCTAGGTCGAACGGCCCGGTCGAGCGCAGCTCGACATCTGAATGTGGCGCGGACCCGCCCTGAGCGAAAGCCGAAGGGGCCCCCGCCCGCGAAACTGCTTCCGTCTCCCCTACCGCCTGAATGTCCGCCACTGCTGTTGGTTGACGGTTGTCATTTTCACTTGAAACGTTGTCATTCCGACCCTGCGCAACGCGAAGGGGAGGAATCTGCTGTCCGCCCGCCGCGCCACTGTCTTGAGCAGGCGTGCCAGTGTGGCTCGACGCTGTTGGAGGAGGAACGGGTCGGGGCACAACCACCCTCGGCCCCGGCAGCAACGACTCCAGCCCTCTCCCCAAAGCCCGCCGCTTCTCCACCTTCTCTTTTTCCGCCGCCAGATTCCCCGCCGCCGAAGTCGTCGTCATGATTCCTTTCCCCTCTAGATTGAAACTGTCATCCTGAGCGGAGTCGAAGGATCCCTACCCTCCGCACCTGCGTCTCTAAAGTCCAACAGCCTGCCGGAAGCTCCTGCGCGCTCCGCGCGCGCCGATACTACATCGATCATTATCGATCTAGTATATCGATGATGATCGATATATCTTCCGCGCTCCTGCTACCCCAAGTCCGAGGTCCGACGCCTGAGGTCCACGCCCTTCAAGCCGTCTTGTCCATCTCCCCCGCCGGCGCCGGAATCTCCTCCACCGTCGCCCCCGCCTCGCCGCCCTGCACCGCGACCGCAACAGGAGCAGCTTCTCCCCCGTGCTCCTCTGTGCCCTCTGTGGTTAAGGTTTCCGCTGACGGCTGATGGCTGAAAGCCGGAGCCTGCCGCTCAATAATCTCCTTCGCCAGCCGGATATAGCTCTCGGCTCCCTTCGAGCGCGGGTCGTACACCAGCGCCGCCTTCCCGTGGCTTGGGGCCTCCGCCAGCCGGATGTTCCGCGGCACCGTCGTCTCGCACAGCTTCTCGCCGAAAAAATTCTTCAGCTCATTCTTCACCTGCTGCGCCAGGTTGGTGCGGTCGTCAAACATCGTCAGCACCACGCCCTCGATCGCCAGCTCCGGATTCAACCCCACGCGGATCCGCTCGATCGTGTCCAGCAGCTCGCTGATGCCTTCTAGGGCAAAGTACTCCCCCTGCATCGGGATCAGCACCGTGTCGGCCGCAACCAGCGCGTTGAGTGTCAGCAGGTCGAGCGCCGGCGGACAGTCCAGCACCACGAACTGGAACCGGTCGCGCAGCGACGCCAGCGCATCCCGCAGCCGGTACTCGCGCCCCTCCACCTCCACCAGCTCGAGGTTGGCCCCGATCAGGTTCTTGTGCGATGGAATCAGCCACAGCTGCTCCAGTTCGGTGGTCTGGAGAGCCTCCTCGGCCGAGGCCGCGCCCATAAGCAGGTGATAGGAGCTGATGCGATCCGGATCCTTCACGAAGCCCAGGCCGCTGGTGGCATTTGACTGCGGGTCGCAGTCGATGAGCAGCGTGTTCACTTCGGCAGCCGCAAAGGATGCGGCCAGGTTGATGGCAGTCGTGGTCTTACCCACGCCGCCCTTCTGATTGGCAACGGCGATAACGCGTCCCATTGAATTGTAAGGAGAACCAGAGCTACCGGGCAGCATAATGCGATTCGCATTTCAAAAGCAATCACGAATTGTTGTGCATGAAGTGAATTTGTGTGCAAAACGCGTCGAATGTTCCGAAAGGAACACTCGGCGCGATCCCCAATGCAGAAGAGCTGGGCACGATCTGCACAACTGTTCCCAGCGGAACACAACGTTCCCAAGTGCGTTGCGTTGCGTTTGATTTTCGATGATCGTCCCGGTCCGGGTGGAACACAGGAAGCGCAGTACCCGGGCTGGAGGACCAAGAGGAACGTTCCGGAGAAATGTTCCGGTTGGAACACTTGGGGTAGCAAGGGGGCGACCGGGGAATGTTCCGGAGATGTGTTCCGGTTGGAACGTTTTGCGAGACTTGACTCTACTTGGGGTGCTTCGTGGCGAAGGATTGATGATCTTTACCACTTTCTAGGCATAAAGTGGCATTATTGTCCACTTGTATGATAGTTATTAGCAATTTTTTGCCACGATTGGACCACTGCTAACCATTCTGGTTCCTCAATGGAGGGGGGCTTGGAGGGTTGGCCCCGATCAGGAGCACACGAGAGCGGGAGAGAGGGACTGGCAGGGGAGGCTGCCAACTGACGGAGGGTTGGACGGCTCGGGCCTGGGTGACCTGGCTGGCGCCGATCAGGAGGGCGAGGCGGCCGGCGGGGGCTACGAGGGCGGCGGCAATGGGGAGGATGTTTTCGAAGCGCTCGACGGCGCGGAGGGTGACTACGTCGAACACGTCGGTAGGGGGGAGGTCTTCGGCGCGGGTGGTTCGTATATTGACGTCCGTCAATGTAAGGGCGCGGGTGACTTCGCGGAGGAAGGCGGACTTCTTGTGGTTGGATTCGATGAGAGTAAGGGAGATCTGTGGGGCCCAGAGTTTGATGGGGAGGCCGGGGAATCCGGCGCCGGAGCCGAGGTCGGCGACACCCGGAACACCCTTAACAACGGAGGACACAGAGGACACAGGGACCCCGGCGCCGTGCGCCGATCCGCCATTAAGGCTGTCCTGCCCGCGCCCGGCATTGACGCAGATCAAACAACCGGGACGGGCTCGCGCTATGTCCACATAGTGAAAACGCACGCACGCCGGCAGAACCGGTACATTTGCTGCATGGCGAACCGCTACGATGCCGTGGTCATCGGCGCCGGCCACAACGGCCTGGTGGCCGCGGCGTATCTGGCTCGCGCCGGGAAGCGCGTACTGGTGCTCGAGCGCCGCGAGCGCGTGGGCGGGGCGGCGTTAAGCGAAGAGGTCCTGCCGGGTTTCACCTTTTCGGTGTTCTCGTACGTGGTCAGCCTGCTGCGGCCCGAGATCATCCGGGACCTCGACCTGCCGCGCCACGGGCTGCACATCCTGCCGCTCGAGAGCACGCTCACCCCGCTCGCGCCCGGAGGAAAACCGGGCGACTATCTCGCGCAGTGGAGCGATCACGACCAGAACCGGCGCGAGCTCGCGCGCCACTCGCTCCGGGATGCCGAGGCCTACGAGGAATTCGGCCGCCTCATGCATCTCATGGCCAGGGCCGTGAAGCCGCTGCTCGCCATGGCGCCTCCCGACCCGGCCTCCTTCGACCCGTCCGAGCTGCTGAGCCTTGCGCGGCTCGCCGGCCACTTTCGCGCTCTGGGACCGGAATCGTTGCACGAGTTGGACCGGCTGCTCACCATGAGCTCGGCCGACTACCTCGACACCTGGTTCGAGACCGAAGCACTCAAGGCGACCAAGTCGGCGAGCGGCATCATCGGCACGCTCGCCGGTCCGCGCTCGCCCGGAACCGCCTACGTGCTGCTGCACCATTACATGGGCGAGATCGACGGCGTGTTCCGCGCCTGGGGATTCGCCAAAGGCGGCAACAGCTCGGTGAGCGAAGCCATTGCTTCTGCGGCGCGCTCATTCGGCGCCCGCATCCGCACCGAAGCCCAGGTCGCGCAGGTGCTGGTGCGCGGTGAACGGGCCGCGGGCGTCGTGCTCGA